>JBCBOS010000001.1:0-121370 GCA_039821145.1 Bacteroidota bacterium
GAAGTCGTACTTGCTGACTACACCACGGCTGCTACTGTAAACGATGATTGTGACTCCAACCCAACCATCACACAAAGCCCAGCAAACGGTACAACCATCACCTCAGCAACTACAATCTGGCTATACGCTACCGATGCCAACGGAAACATCGACTCTTGCAGCTTCACCGTAACGCCTCAAGATCAAACTGCTCCTAGTATCTCTTGTCCAGCTGACCTAACCGTCACTGCAAATGCCAGTTGCGAAGTCGTACTTGCTGACTACACCACGGCTGCTACTGTAAACGATGATTGCGACTCCAACCCAACCATCACACAAAGTCCAGCCAACGGCACGACCATAACAACAGCAACCACCATCTGGCTATATGCCACCGATGCCAACGGAAACGTCGACTCTTGCAGCTTCACTGTAACGCCTCAAGACCTAACCGCTCCTAGCATCTCTTGCCCAGCTGATCTGACCATCGCAGCAAACAATAGCTGTGAAGTCATAATTGCAGACTACACGACCGCCGCATCAGCTACCGATGATTGCGACTCGAACCCAGTCATTACGCAAAGTCCAGCAAATGGCACGACCATCACAACAGCAACCACCGTCTGGCTATACGCGACCGATGCCAACGGAAACGTCGACTCCTGCAGCTTCCAACTCACACCTGCAGACAGCACCGCACCAGCGGTCAATTGTAGAGACATTACCCTTGTCCTGGACGGGACGGGAACGGCGTCCATTACCGCCGACAGCATCGACAATGGAAGTTTCGACCAATGCGGAAGCATTGCCCAACTGCAAATCAGTCAGAGTAGTTTTGGTTGTGCGGATATTGGAAACAATGTGGTCGTCCTGACAGCAACAGACAATCACGGCAATGTCGCTACTTGTGCCGCCAATGTGGAAGTGGTCGGCAATGTTCCTGCTACCATCGTCAACAACAGCATTTGCCAAGGAGACAGCCTGGTGATTGATGGAACGGCTTACAAGACGGCAGGGCCTCATACCATCACCTTGACCGCAGCCAATGGTTGTGACAGCTTGGTACAGCTCAACCTCAATGTACAAAATGCACCTGTTGTCAACGACTATGTTGCAGAGGTCTGTCAAAATGAGGCGGGAGATGTCAACCTGGATGATTATGCCAACTCCATGACCTCAGAGTCTGGTGGATTCGTCTGGTACTTTGATGCTGCCTACACCAACCCCATCGCCAGTAGCCCTCCCTCTGTTCCCGTCAGCGATGGAGATGTGTTCTATGGGTTGTTTACGGAAAGTGGAAGTGGTTGCAAAGCCGATGCAGAATTGTCAATGGATGTAGACCTGTTGTATTGCTCCCTGCCTGTTGAACTGATGTACTTTGAAGGAGAAGAGGAGAATTGCGAAATCTACCTTCGCTGGGCAACCGAGACAGAAACCAACTCCAGTCACTTCATCATCGAAAAGAGCAGCGATGGAATCAACTTCGAGCCAATCGGACAAATCGAAGCGGCAGGTTCTTCCTCGCACATGCGCATCTATGAGTTTGTGGATGCCAATTTGCAGGCCGACAACTTCTACCGATTGCAACAAGTCGACCTAGACGGCAGCAGCACCTACTACGACATCATCCTGATCAAATCGGAATGTGCCGAAGAGAGTTTCGACATCCTACAACTGTATCCAAACCCAGTCATCAGTGGACAGGATTTGATCACGCTCATCATCAGCTCAAAGGCAGACAATTCACAAGTCGAGCTGATCATTTACGACGAACTGGGACGCGCACTCCTCCGCCAATCTGCCAATCTCAAAGCCGGTTCTAACAAAATGCGCTTCGACACACAAATCCTCAGCGCAGGCACCTACTTCCTGCGAGTTGTAGAAGGCCGCAGTGCCCGCACAATTTCCTTCATCAAAGTAACCGACTAAACATTGTTTACAGGGGAGAATGACTCGTTTTCCCCTGTAAACAATATTCTTACAAAAATCTAACTCGATCTCATCTCCATTTGCCCATGATATAGTTTGTCGTTTGGTAAAATGAAAGAATAATTTACTATATTGAGCTACGTATCCCCGAAAGAACATTCCTTTTACGTGATCTTTTTACCAAAACATCTAACGAGCAAACTATGAGATATCGCGCTTTCCGCACCAAGAAGGATGGCCTGTTCTACTTTCAGTTTTTAACAGAAGAGGGAGACAGCCTCCTGAGAAGCCAGCCTTACCAAGACAAAAACGCTTGCTTCAACGGGATCAAATCCGTAATCGCAAATTCAGCTGACGCCGATCGTTATGAAAAGGGAACAGACGATGATGGCAAGCACTACTTCATTTTGAAGGCAGCCAATGGACAAGAAATCGGAAGAAGCATCTCTTACGAGACGACAGAAAACCTGGATCAAGCCATTGCATTCTTTCAAACCGAAGGACCCAATGCCAGCTCAAAGTCCAAAGAAAAGGAAGGGGAAAGCAAACAAGAGTCAGCACCCGGAGCAGAAGATGGCGCCGCTCCTGCCGCTCCTGCCGCTCCTGCCAACATCACAACGACGAACGCTTCTGCCTCGGAGCCCAAGAGTGGCGGAGGACGCACCGACGACTACAAACCACTCGCCTTTTACCAGGCCCGCATCTCAGGCGTGGAGGACGGCTTTGATACTTTCTATCACGAAGAGGGCAACGAATACTATTTTACCTACAATCTCGACAAACTCATTTTGCTCATCAGCGAGGGCTACCAGTCTGAAGGCAGTCGGAACAATGGGATAAATTCAGTGACCAAAAATCTTCCCATTCCCCAACGCTACCAGCGGAAGGAACATCCAAATGGGAAATCCTATTTCAATCTTCGCGCAGGCAACAACCAAGAGATCGCTACCAGTATTTGGTTTGACAGTGCAGATCAAATGGAAGTTGTCATTGGTCTGCTCACCCAAGGCATTGGGACAGGTGGTGGAAAAATCTCGGCCGCGTTAGGACTGGCCGATTCCGATGCCATTTATCCAGAATACCGCCCACTGCAGTTCTACGAAGAGCGCATCGAAGGGACAGAATTTGGATTTGATGCATTCACCGATGAGGAGGAAAAGGACTACTTCACGGTCAATTTCGAAGCCAAGCCCATCCTGATCAGTGAAATCTACCAATCTGCAGCCGCACGAGACAATGGCATCCGATCGGTCAAAAAGAATGTCAAAAATGAAAAACGCTACGAGCGCAAGCGGCACCCCAACGGCAACCACTACTTCAACCTATTGGCAGGCAACAAACAGGAAATTGCCACCAGCATCTGGTTTGCCGAGGAAAAAGAAATGGAAAAGGCCATCAGATGGTTGCTGAGCACAGGTGGGACCAGACGCCGCAAGAAGGCCAAGCGCACCACCCAAGCAGCAGAAAGACGGTACTTGCAGCAGGGATTGAAGTACATGTGCAGTGAAATCACTTACGATACCTTCCAGAGTGGCGGCAACCAACGTTTTTACTTCCTCTTCAAAACCAAAGAATCCAAAGTCGTTCTGATCAACGGCAGTGTCAGGGGCTTTGCAACAGAGGAGGAGTTGAACGAGGGCATCACAAAGCTACTCAAATATGCGCCAAACAAAAAGAATTACCACGAGCAAACCACCAAGACTGGCAAAGTCTACTTCTACATCAAAGACGAGGATGGCAACAATGTGGGCAGAAGTAGCCTCTTCTACGATACGGCAGACCAAATGAATGCTGCCATCGATTTATTGGCATGTGGAGCAGGCATTCCCGCCGCTGCAGCTGCCCCCGCTGCTTCCAAGGACAAGGTCATCGATGATTACCTTCCGTGCGAAGCTTATGCCGGAGAGACAGGTTTCCACAAGTTTTTCAACGAAGAAAAAAACGAGCACTACTTCAGCTACAATCGCGCCTCGGATGGCAAAACGATGTTGCGAAGTGAAGGCTACACCACAGAGGCAGCCCGCGACAACGGCATCCGCTCAGTGATCAAAAATGCACCACTGGAAGAAAGATGGCGCAGCGAAGCGGTTCTGAATGGCAAATATTTCTGTTACCTGTTACGAGCTGGCAACAATCAGGAAATTGCTCGCTCTTGCTACTACAGTGACAGCGCAGACATGCAGGCAGACTTTGATTGGATTCGCGGCGGAGAGTCTACCATCGGCCTGGGATCCAGTGAAGTGAATGGCATGCTGATGTCGGCGGCCATGCTCCAAGCCGAGGAAGATGCCAAGAAAAAGCCGGTATTGGATGACTATCTTCCATGTGAGGCCTATGCCGGAGAGAAGGGTGGCTTTCACACCTTCTTCGACGAGGAGAAAAAAGAATACTATTTCAGCTTCATCGATGACAATGGCGACGTGGCATTGCGAAGTGAGGGCTACACCACAGCTGCAGCCCGCGACAATGGAATCGCATCGGTTAAGAAAAATGCCCCCGTTGAGGAACGTTGGAAAAAAGATACTGCCCTCAATGGCCGCTACCATTTCTATCTCCTAAAAGCAGGCAACAACCAAGAAATTGCTCGCTCTTGCTACTATGAAGACGAAGCAGCCATGCTCGCCGCTTGGGGCTGGGTCAGAGGCGAGAATTCAACCATTGGAATTGGTTCGGGACTTGTCAATGGTGCCTTGATGTCGGCAGCCATGATCCGCGCAAAAGACGCAGAGGAAGAGGCAGCTCGACTAGCAGCAGAAGCGGAAGCCAAGAGAAAAGCAGAGGAGGAAGCAGCTCGACTGGCAGCTGAAGAAGAGGCAAAGCGCAAAGCAGAAGAAGAGGCGGCTCGATTGGCAGCAGAGGCAGAGGCCAAGAGAAAACCTGTGGATGATTACCTCCCCTGCGAAGCTTACAATGGAGAGCCCGGAGGCTTCCACACCTTCTACAATGAAGAAAAGAAAGAATATTACTTCAGCTTCATCGACGATGATGGCAATGTGGTTTTGCGAAGTGAAGGCTATACCACGGCAGCAGCCCGAGACAACGGCATTGAGTCGGTCAAGAAAAATGCACCCATCGAGGAGCGTTGGAAGAAAGAAACGGCCCTCAATGGTCGCTACCATTACTACCTGTTGAAGGCTGGCAACAACCAAGAGATTGCCCGTTCTTGCTATTACGAAGACGAGGCCGCCATGCTCGCAGCCTGGGGCTGGGTCAGAGGCGACAACTCTCCCATTGGCATTGGTTCTGCGCTCGTAGGAGGTGCTTTATTTTCGGCCGCTATGATCCGCGCTCGCGATGCAGAGGCGGAAACCGCTCGATTGGCAGCAGAACTAGAGGCCAAGCAAAAGGCAGAGGCAGAGGCCGCTCGACTGGCGGCAGAAGCAGAAGCCAAACGGAAAGCAGAGGAGGAAGCGGCACGCCTGGCAGCGGAAGCGGAGGCCAAGCGAAAGGCAGAAGAAGAGGCCGCTCGTCTGGCAGCAGAGGCGGAAGCCAAGCGCAAGGAGGAAGCAGCAGCAGCAGCTCTCTTGGTCGCACAAGCAGAAGCCAAGAGAAAAGCAGAAGAGGAAGCGGCCCTTCTCGCCGCACAAGCGGAAGCCAAACGCAAGGAGGAAGCGGAAAAAGCTGCTTTGTTGGCAGCAGCAAAACTGGAAGAAGAGGAGAAGAAAAAGAAAGCAGCACTCGCTGCAGCAGCGGCCGCAGCAGCAGCTACCGCGGCCACCAACGCAAACAAGGAAGAGACAACCACCTACAAAGAAGAAAAGCGCGGCGGACTCGGCTGGTTGTGGTGGCTTTTGGGACTCTTGCTACTTGCCCTGCTCCTATTCTGGCTCCTAAAAGGATGTGATGGTTGCAATACACCAACTGCAACGCCTCCTCCTGTCGCACCGGTGGATACGACAGAGACCATCAGCGAAGCCCCAGTGGAAGAACCAGAGCCATATGGTGCCGACTGTGAAGCCCTCGGTCTCTCCGGCAGTGGCAGCTTGTGCGACATGGCCAATTACCTGAGTGCAGCAGGCAGCACCTTCCCCAACACCTTCGGCATGAGTGGCGTGTCCTTTGCCAAAAACAGTGACCGCCTCAATAGAGATGCGAGAAAGTACCTCGACGACATGGTCACCTTGCTCAACCAATACCCAGACGCCACCGTAGACATCTACGGCTACATAGACGATACCGAGCGCAGTGGTTTTGGCGGCAACAAGGAACTGACCCTGGACGACGTCCGCGCCCGCAACATCCACGACTACTTGATCCGAAAGGGAATCGACGCAAGACGGATGAACTTCTCTGGAGAGGGTTCCAACGACACCCGCCAACCAGACCTCATCATCAGGGGCCGTTGATGCACTTGATGACAAAATACACCTGACCCACAAATCCCACCCATCTCCCGGGTGGGATTTTTTTATGGGGAATGTTTCATCTTTCTGGAGATTATCGTATCTTGCGCCTCGTTTGAAGCGTGAATGAACGCAATTGCGCTTTTTCATTGACAAAAGGGGGTGTAGCTCAGATGGCTAGAGCGCTTGCATGGCATGCAAGAGGCCGGGGGTTCGAGTCCCCCTACCTCCACAACTTATTGGCTACTAGTAGTTTACCTGCTTCTCATCTTTTCCACTACCACCAGTCTTCATTTATTCTGATCATTTACTTTCTTTCCCTGCACATCTCTTTTCCACAAATCAATTGTTGGGAAACACCTTTCTTCGTATCTTCCCTGTCGATAGAAAGTCGAATCCATGTCCTCAATCCCCAAACATTTTGGCCGCTCCGTTTTGTCTCCCGACCTCTTCATCGGGCGGGACAAGGACTTGACAGAAGTTCATCGAAAACTGTTTCAGGACGATCACAATGCCTTGCTGCTGGTCAATGGCCAGGGAGGGGTTGGGAAAACCACCTTGGCGTCGCGCTACTACCACCAGTACGAAGGTGAATTTCAGCACCTGGCGTGGGTCTTGGTGGAAAACAGCCTGATCGATGCTGTTCTCACCCTCGCCTCCAGACTGGGACTTTCCTTCGATCCCAAAATGCTGCCAGAAGAAAGATTCCAACACTTGGTGGAGCACATGCGCAATCTAGAAGGCCCCAATCTTCTCATCATCGACAATGCCAACGGGATGGAAGATTTGAAGGAAAACATTTTGGGACTGCGCAGTCTGACCAATTTCAAATTGCTGATCACCACCCGCATTGAAACCCTTGGCTCCAGCCGAATGCATCGAGTAGGACATTTGGACAAGACCTCGGCCTTCAGCTTGTTTTATACCTTGTACAAAGAGTTGGATGTTTCCTCTGGAAATACATTGGAGCAGATCTTTGCAGCAGTGGACTACAATACGTTGGTGATCGAGTTGCTGGCCAAAAACATGGAAGTCCTCAACCGCTTCAAAAATGCTTACTCGCTCGAACAACTGCTTGCCGACATCCAACAAAAAGGTCTGCTGGCTTTCCGCCAAGGTGGCTCTGTCGATACGGTCTACCAAAGCCACAGCCCTGCCCTGCGCGAGGCGACGCCAGAAGCCATTATCGAGGCCATGTACGACATCAGTCCTCTCGAAGAATTGGACAAACAGCTCTTGTCCATCCTTGCCCTGCTCCCAGCGGAAAACATTTCTTTTGCCCATCTTGAAGAATTGCTACCAGACATTTCCCAACTGGACCAAACCCTCAACAGTCTGTACCAAAAGGGATGGATTGAATTCAGTCGTTTGGAAAAAAGTTTTCGATGCAGCCCGGTGGTACAGGAAATTGTTCGAAGGCAAAATAAAGGGAAGTTGGCAGCCCATGCCTCCTCCTTCATCGATAAATTGGAAGATGCCATTGACGACAGCCTGGAAATCAATTTGTTCAAAGGGGAAGATTTTGAAAAGACAAGTTTGTATGTGCGATATGGAGAAAGCATCATTGCGAAAATCAAGAATGGCCCTTTACAATATCTCACGCAGTACGTTGGCAATTTTTATTTTGCCATTGGTGATTTGGTAAAAGCTTTGAACAACTTCCAATTGATGCAAGTAATTATGGATACATTGCATCAACAGGAACCGGAAAATCTCAATTTAAAAAATGGACTTGCCATTTCTTATTCCAAACTCGCCGAGACTCATTCCGAACTCGGAAACTTGGACAAAGCTTTAACTTTCTTTCAAAAAAGGTCGACCATTGGACTAGAACTATTTGAAGCGAGTCCACAAAATGTCACCTTTAAAAATGGACTTGCCATTTCTTATCAAAAACTTGGCGATACTCACTCTGCTCTCGGAAACCTAGATAAGGCCTTGACCTTCTTTCAACAATACCATCAATTAGAAGCACAACTCTTCGAGGAATTTCCACAGAATGTCACTTTTAAACATGGACTCGCCATTTCTTTTTCTAAGCTAGGTGGAACTCATTCCAGACTCGGAAACTTGGACAAAGCCTTGACCTTCTTTCAAAATCAAAAAGTTCTCTTTGAGCAACTCCTCAGAGAATATCCACAGAATGTTGCTTTTAAAAACGGTCTCGCCATTTCTTTTTCTAGACTCGGTGATACTCACTCCAAACTTGGAGATTTAGATAAGGCTTTGACTTTCTTTCAACAATACAATCAATTGGAGGCACAACTCTTCAAAAAGTATCCACAAAATATCGATTTTAAAAACGGTCTCGCCGTTTCTTATGCTAACCTCGGCAACACTCACTCCGCTCTCGGAAACTTGGATAAAGCCTTAACTTTCTTTCAACAATACCATCAATTAAAAGTACAACTCTTCAAAGCATATCCGCAAAATGTCAATTTTAAAAACGGTCTTGCCATTTCCTATTACAATCTTGGCGTCTTCTACAAAGAACAAAAGCAATCTCCCAAAACCGCCCAGAAATGGTACCTCAAAGCCCAATCCCTTTGGGAAGAACTGAATACCTCTTTCCCCAATCATGTAGAATTTCAACGAAATTTGGCCTCTGTAAAAAAGAGACTGGAAAACCTCAACGAGTCATAAGCTATAAGAACAACATCAATCCCAAAAATTCTGCCTACCACAAAAATCCCCATCTCCCACACAATTGACTTTCCAAAAAAACACCCTTATTTTAAATCATCAACCACAACAAAAAATCCTTCCCCATCCTATGAAAAACAAAAAGCATCTCCTAACACTGATCTTTTTCCTCAGCACCCTCCTTTGCCAAGCACAAGACAGTGAATTCCCCCAATTTTCCAACGGGCTGATCTACAGTCCACAAACCATGGAAAAACTGGCGCAGGTGGTGGACTCCCTCAACCTCAAGCACAAAAGCTGTGAGCTGGACCAACCATTTTTTGCCAAATCCCAAACCGTCGGACATCTGGTATATGTCGGAGGGAAAGATGTCAAACCCGCATTGCAGGACATGAAAAATCAAATGGGTCTGGAAGAGTTCATCGCCAAGTATCCCGAGACCGACGTAGAAAAAGAAGTACTCGTGATGAGGTATTCAACGACAGACTACAAGGGAACGGAAGCCATCATTTTTACCCAAATCGACCTGGAAGGAGGAAGGGGGATCAGCATCGACAAAAAAGAGCAACTGAAAGCCTACCGAGATGTACTGCCCTCCAAATGGATATTCCAACATTTCGAAAAGACAGAATACTCAGAAGAAGCCCTCCAAGCGTTTTATTTTCCCAATCCATTTGCCAGCACACCCCTGGTCGAGCCCTATGCCAACATGATCGCGTATGCCGATTGCCTCATCGATACAAGTACGACAAAGTTCAAAGAAGAAAGGAACGACAACAGCATTCACCTGCCTGCTGACTGGCGAGACTTACCACAAGAACAACAAGAGGCCCTGCTCGATGAAATGAGAGGAACCAGGGTGGTTGGCTTTTGCAGTCAGGACAACCGACCCAGAGAACATGCCGTCAACATCGCATTGCTGTCGGCAGAGACAACCCAGTGGGGCGTTTTTCTCAAAGCGCATTTGGACATCATGAACGACCATTTTCAAAGGAGGAGCGATGGCAACTACGCATGGGGACAAAGAAAAACGTACTTACGGGAGCTGGAAGAATTGGGCATCAATACGCTTGACATCTTGATTGGCATTTCGCTGCGAATGGAAAATCCCGCCAGCAATCATTACTTTGGAAGCATCCAGCGAGTGGGACGGGCCTTTGCAGATACACAACAAGCCGTAGAATTGGAGAATCGATTGCTTCGCATGATCAAAGATGACCGATTGGATGACTACAATCGAGTGTTGACCTATTTTTTGTTTTACAACTACAACTCTTATTTGGACGACGAAAATCGACAAGCGCAAAACCTGGAAAAACTCAAAGTGGCTTTGCAAGACCTACCAAGCCATCTGTCCACAAAAATTTTGCAATCAGAACTTTTGAAAAATTGATCTGCACACTTTTCGAAGGACCATCAAAAAAGAGCTGCCAAGCTCGTTCGCCCGGCAGCCCTCAATTCTACTGCTTATAATAACACCACCTTCTCCAAGGCCTCAACCTGGAGGACGGTGATGTTTCCTTGCCAAATCTTGATCAGCCCTTCGGATTTGAATTCTGTCAAGGTGCGGATGACAGACTCCTTGGCCGTGCCCACCATGGCGGCAAAGTCACCGCGCGTGATGGAAATCTGTTCTTTGCCCTTCTCTTGATTGCGCCGATGAAGCCGCAGCAATACTTCTGCCACCCGTTGGCGAATGGAGTTGTAGGCCAAGCTGAGCAATTGTGATTCTTTTTGTTCGATGTTTTTGGCCAACATCTTGATGAAGCGGGCCGAAAAGTCGCGATTGCTGTACAACAAACTCGTGAAGTCCTGGGCGGGGATGAGCGCCAGTTCTGTGTGCTCCATGCACATGGCAGACTCAGCGTAAGACTCTCCCCGAATCAAGGCCTGATACCCCAGAAAATCTCCAGGGCCGTACAACTGGGTGATGTATTCCTTTCCCTGATCACTCACCCGAAAGGTCTTGACCCGACCGCTGATGATGAAGTACAAACGCCGAGCAGCATCTCCCTCCCGATAGACAAAGTCTTTTTTGCGAAAACGACGCGTCTCTTTGGCTTGAGACAATTTCTCGAATTCCTTTTGTCCACGGGCTTCGTCGATGAAGTTGTGGAAGCCCTGGTAAGTGCCATCAAACGCCTTCTTGATCCGCTCGCTCTTTCGGATGCGCATGTCGATGACCTCCAACAATTCGTGGGGGTCCAAGGGTTTCGTGAGGTAGTCATCGGCACCCAAATTCATGGCTTTTCGGAAATCGACTGCTTCGGATTTGGCAGTTAAAAAAACAAAAGGGATTTCAGCAGTTTGCGGTTTTTTGGCCAAGATATGCAATACACCGTAGCCATCCAGTTCGGGCATCATGACATCGCAGACAATGAGATCAGGGGGATTTTGCAAGGCCTTGGTCACCCCTACCCTTCCATTTTCAGCTCCATCTACATCGTAATTGCTGAGGCTAAGGATTTCCAATAGGTTGTCTCTGAAATCAAAATTGTCTTCAATGACCAGTATTTTCTTCATGTAATGATTTGTGAGCCTAAAAAATTGACAGAACAGTCCTTGCCCAATCATTGCGGCTAAAGGCTGATGAGCTTGAATTGCAGCTTGAAAGCAGAACCTTTGCCCAGTTCCGATTCAAAACTGATCCGTCCCTTCAGCATCTCTACATATTGCTGGACAATGTGCAATCCAAGGCCTGTGCCCTGGCTGTTTTCTATGTTGGACCCTCTGTAAAATCGGTCGAATATTCTGGGTAAATCTCCGTTCGGAATGCCGATCCCTTCGTCCCTGACTTCGATGCAAAGCCATGGCTTTTCGATCCAGGCACGACAAGCAATCGCCTGCTGTTCGTCCGAATACTTGATGGCATTGGACAACAGATTCAACAAAACATTTTTCAGCACCAAGCGATCCATCCAAAGGCGAGTACCAGCGGTTTCGTCTCTGCCGGCGATGGACTGCCCTTCCTTGAGCAAGCCCTGAGATTCCTGCCGGATTTCTTCCAACAATTCGGTAAACGCAAACTCGCTGAACTGCAGGGCAATCTTTCCATCGTCCAATCTGTTGACCACAAAAAAGTCTTGCAGAATGCCGGAAAGTTGAACAACCGCTTGGTTGATCCGGATGGCATGTTTTTCTCGTTGTGCAAGCTGCCCGGGTTTGGCATAGCGCCGAATCAAATCAGCCGAAGACTGTATGGTACTCAGGGGTGTCCGAAATTGATGCGAGGCCATGGTGATGAATTTCGATTTGAGTTCATTCAAATGGCGTTGTGCATCCAGTAGGCCTTCCAATTGCAACTGTTGCTGCCGGATGACATCCTCGGCCTGCCTTCGCTCCCGCTTTTCCTTTTGCAACATCTCTTGAGTACGCAACAACTCCTCCACCAAAGACAACTCTTGTCGATTGGACAACTGCCCGTTGGCCGAAGACCCAAAAGAAGATGGTTCTTCCAAACTGATGACAATGCCCAGAAAAATGCTGTGCCCATTCCACGGGATTCGATGACTGATCCATTGCAATAAAAATCGGCTGTCGTCCTTGCGGCGTCCCTGCCATTGGCACCCGCGCTCATTGTTTTTGGTGAGGCATTCTCTAGCGCCGTTTTCATGCCCCTCCGACTGACTGTAAGCTGGCAGCAAGAGCTGTAAATTTTGTCCAAGCAACTCATTTGGTTCATAGGCAAACAAGCGAGCTACCTGGGAATTGACAGACTCAATTTGTCCCTCTTCATCGTAGGTAATGACACCGTCTTTCAAATGGCGCAGCATCTTCATCCATGTCTCCGATGGATTTTCTATGGCAGGTTGATAGGCAAATGGTTTCAATGATGATGGATATTTGTATTGCAATAGATGATGATGGAATGGCGTTTTGATGCCCCCTTCCATCTTTGTTGATACAAAGTAACGACAGTGCGGACTCAATTGAACTGACGATGGACAAGTCCCTGCATGATCTTTGTCATGCCCTCCCCCAATCGACCATTCCCCTGTCATTTCGCGTTGATGAAAATCATGCTTTCGCATGCGCCACATCAGTAGCCCGACACCTGAAAGAATCTATCTTGGGTATATCATTTTACCACCAATCATTATGAAAAGAATACTTGTTCCAATCGATTTTTCTGCCCCTTCTGAAGATGCGTTTCGCTATGCCCTTCAAATGGCAGAAGCCTTGGGTGCCGAACTGGAAGTGATGCACGTTTTTCATCCCACTCCTTCGGCAACCGACCTGGCCATGCAGCATGATTTTGACTACCTGCAAAATGAGGTCGGGAAAAGACTCGATGCATTTGTCAAACGGCAATGCAAAAAAGCAGACCCAAACAATCTCGTCATTCGACAAAGGGTGACAGTGGGCTTTGCCGCAGAGGCCATCGTCAAAGCATCCAAAAGTCAAGCAATTGATTTCATCGTATTGGGGACCAGGAGAGAACGACACTTCATGGACCGACTCTTTGGCACAGTGACATCCTTTGTGGCCAACAATACAGCCTGTCCCCTGCTCATCGTACCAGAAGGCGTAGACCGCTTTGCCATGCGCAGGATTCTGTACGCCACCAAATACGATCCAAGTGATGAGGAGGTGATTAGGGAAGTCATCGACTTTGCGTCTCACTTTGATGCCGAGCTACAACTGGTCCATGTCCATACGGCCAAAGACGAGTCGCTCGAACTGTTGCGACAGCCCCATCATGCGCCTCCGCAACCCGAGTCTGAAGATACAGCTGTTGCCATTCCCATTCACTCTGTCAGCAGTCCCTCCGTGTGGACGGGCCTGTTGGAAGAGGCAGAAACAGAACTGGCCGATCTCATCGTCTTGGTCAATCACAGACGCCGATTTTGGAACCAACTATTGCACAAAAGTGTGACCCGTGAAATGGTGCTCCGCGCCCGTTTTCCATTCATGGTCTTCCACTTGGAGGATGATGCTTGACCAATCGTTGAATGTATTGAACCCACTACAAAGCATCTTACTTTTGCAATGCGAGTTGATGTCGTTTGTTTCGCTTGCAAGCATCAACTCTACAGACTTATATTAGAACAAGCATCAAATTGGAAATCGGTTGTATCCCATTGCGGACACAACCGATTCTTTTTTTTGCCAACTCTCGTTGCTCAGTGGCAGCGAACTCTTTGGTCCAATAGGAGAAAGTCCAACTCGACAGGCAGGTCGACCTGAAAACCTCGCAAAATGGAGAGCAGGCCGATGATCCAGATGGAGACATACAGAAAAGGACGGATCCAACGACCTGTTTTGGCCAGTAGCTTGTTGCCAAAAAACATCAGGCCCAACATCAGCGGAAGGGTACCGGCTCCGAAAGTGATCATATAGAAAAATCCATCGATGGGATGGTTTTGGGTCAGGGCCCCGGCCAGAGCCAGGTACACCATGCCACAAGGGAGAAGGCCATTGAGTGCCCCCACCCCAAAGAAGGAAAGGGAGGAAGGTCGTTGCAACAATCTGCCCAGGCCTTTTTGGAGGATGGCAGACCAGCGTTGGAAGCCTTTGGTGGCCCAGACTTTTTGCTCGAATTTGTACAAAAACGGGATGGAAAGAAACAGCATGATGCCCATTGCAATGGCTGCCACCCGCTGCAATCCCGCCAACCAAATCCCCTCTCCAATCAAGCCCAGCACGGTCCCGAGCAACGCATAGACCAAGATCCGGCCAATGTGATACAGCAGTGTATTGAGGAGTCGCTTGGGGGTGGACTGGTGCGCCATCGGCAAGGCTAGGGCCAAGGGGCCGCACATCCCCAGACAGTGGATGCTGCCAAATAAACCGATGAAAAAAGCTGTTCCGACAAGCATTACAAAAGGATGGTTTCTTCTTGAAAATATTCTTTCCCAACTGCTTTCCAATCCACCTTCACGCGCCACAATCCCTTTGGCAAGCGATCGGAACGTACCCGCATTTTGTTGGTCTCGTCAATGCGAATGGGCAAGTGGACGTCTTGAAAACTGTTGGAAGGCCGGAAGAAATGAATGTTCCCACTGGGTGTTCCAGCATCTGTTGGAAATCGAAATTCCACCACTCCTTCCGTTGCCAAATACTCTACACTCAGTGCCTGGTCCAACTCTTTTTGATTGCGCAACTTGTCGTAGTGCTCCTGGTACCGAATGTCTTTTTCGTAATAATTTTTCGTGACCAAATCTGGCTTGTTTTGTGAAGCCCTGATCACCATGGATACCATCAGCACAACAAAGGTTGTGTAAAAAATGGCGATGCCCCATCCCCAGTTGAGTTTCATATCTTGTTACTTTACAGGTCCTAAAAAATTGGTTTTGACCTCGTCAATCAATTCGCCTCCAGCAAATACTTGCAGGCGAACAGGGTTTTTTCGCCCCTTCAATTTGCTTTGGTCATAGTCGATGAATATCGCACCCTCCTTGATGCCTTGCGCCGGAACGCCATCCAGTTCGCCCACCAGTCGCACCCGTGTTCCCTCGGTCGTACACCGAATCTCCACCTCTTCGATCACCTGATTGGTTTTGTTGACGATTTGGTAGTTGTACAAATTGCTGAGGTAGGTCTCATCCACTTTTTGGTAGAGCAATCCAGGGGTGCGCAACAAAGTTGTTTCCACATCGGAGCGACCGAACAGCAGAAAACTCTGCAGGCCAATCAGGATCAACAAGACCACAGAATAGGCTTTGGCCCGACGAGTCAATCGGAATGCTTGCTCCTTTCGGATGTTGTTTTCAGAAGCATAGCGGATCAAGCCACGAGGCTTTTTGATCTTGTCCATCACCCCATCGCAAGCATCGATGCAGGCCGTGCAATTGACGCATTCCATTTGGGTGCCATTGCGAATGTCGATCCCCGTAGGACAGACTTGCACACACAAATTGCAATCCACACAATCTCCCACAATTTTGATTGGAGACTCCTCCGCTGCCATCTGGGCATCTGTGGCCGCACTTCCCGCCTCACAGGAAGCCATTGCCACCTGCTCCTGTATTTTCTTCAAGGGTCGGTTCTTCTTTCGCTTGATCTTTCCCCTGGGTTCTCCTCGCACATAGTCATAGGCCACCAGGATGGTATCCGCATCCGTCAATACGCCTTGTAAACGACCGTAGGGACAGACAGCGATGCACACCTGCTCGCGCATATAGGCAAAAACGCCGTAGTACAAAAAGCTAAAAAACAGCATGGACAGAAATCCTCCCCGGTGCATGTGAATGGGTTCGCGCACGATGGCCCACACCTGGTCCACACCAATGATGTAGGACAAAAAGGTATTGGCGATCAAAACAGCAATGGCAAAGAAGAGGCCGTGCTTCAATCCTTTTTTGCCAATTTTTTCCAAATTCCACGGCTGCTTGTCCAGGCGTTTTTGTGCATTGGCATTGCCTTCGATCCAGTATTCTATTTTTCGAAAGACCATTTCCATGAAGATGGTCTGCGGACAGACCCAACCACAAAAAAGCCGACCAAAAACCACCGTAAACAATCCAATGAAAATCATCAAGGTGATCATGGCCAAGGCAAAAAGGTGAAAATCCTGTGGCCGAAACAAGACGCCCAGAAGGATGAACTTTCGCTCCAGTAAATTGAACTGGATCATTGGCAGGCCACCGATCTCGATGAAGGGCATTCCAAACAACAAGCCCAATAAAAGCACCGCCACCACTACCCTGGCCTGATGGTAGCGCCCCCTGGGTTTGCGGGGATACACCCACCGCCGTTTTCCTTGCTCATCGACGGTGGCGATGTGGTCCCGAAAATTCTCCTTGGATGTCTTTTGCTCTTTCATGCCTTAGCTGGTCTGTGCCTGGATGTACAAGCAGTTAATTGGTAATCGAAGCCGGACTTTGCACTTCATCCGTATCTACCTTGGCTGCCACAAATTTCTCGCCCTGTGGTTCTTTGGGGTTGGCGGGATTGGTCCCTTGAAGGCTGAGGATGTAACTGGAAATTTTTTGGATGTCACTGGGACGCAATTGTGTTTTCCAAGCAATCATTCCTTTCTCCGGCACACCGTATTTGATGGTTTTGAAAATGCTGCTGATGTCTCCTCCGTGCAACCAATATTCGTCTGTCAGATTGGGGCCAACCTGGCCCGCACCATCTTCCATGTGACAAACTGCACAGTTGGCCTTGTACAGCGTCTGTCCAGTGGCGAGGGCCTCTTCATCTGTCAATGCCACCACATTGCTTTCCGTTACCTGGTCAGCCTGTCGATCGAGATAAGCGGCTACTGCGTTGGCAGAGTATTCCATCTCTTGCTCATAGGCTTCGGCCGAAGTCAAGCCATAGTCGAAGTAGTGATAATAGCCGATGTAGCCCACACTGAAGACAATGCTGATGTAAAACATGGCCAGCCACCAGGGAGGAAGGTTGTTGTCCAATTCGCGGATGCCATCGTAGTCGTGGTTGAGCAAAATGTCCTGCTCTTGTGCAACAGGTACCACATCTGTCAGCTTTTTGTACATGCGCTGCCACCAACTGCTTTCGGGAGAAGTTCCGAGCTGCTGTGCCACCTCCAGACCTTGTTCTTGCAGCAGGCGAATCATCTGCACCTTCATCAGCAGATTTACCAAGTACATGATGAATGCAACTGTTCCCAAAACGATGATTCCCCCAAAGATCAGGGTACTGTTTTCCAGCAGTCGCAGCAGGCGTCCCGGGTCAGATGACTCTGCGGTTTGGGCCATGACAGGGCTGGCCATCCATCCCCACAGCCCCCCGGACAAAATGACAAATCGAGCTATTTTTTTCATTGCAAAGAGTTTTCAATGGGTTCAATGTCTTCCAAAGGCAATCCAGCCATCTTGTCGATGAAGTGTTTTTTCTGGCGCAGAATCCGGTAACTACTGATGAGGAAAATGCTCATGAACAGCAGCAGGGGAATGATGGCCAGCCAATTGATGTTTTCCACGGATTGCAATAAATACTTATACATGCTTGATGTTTTTTTCCGGTTGAAAAAATGATCACTTCGCCGCCCGTTGTTTTTCGGGCACCTTGATGTCTGTTCCCAGTCTCTGTAGGTAGGCGATCAATGCGACGATCTCCTTTCGTTCCAATCCCTCTCCGTCGATGCCATCGGCCCGCAGGCGCTTGGCAACCTCATCGGCCTGCCGCTGCAAGTCCTCATTGGCCTCCAGATCATAGCCTTCGGGATAAGGTGTCCCCAGCTTTTGCAGCACCCGGATCTTGGCCGCCGTACTGGTGGTGTCCAGATCATTGGTGATCAGCCAAGGGTAAGGAGGCATGATGGAACCTGGCGACATGATGACGGGGTCCAACATGTGGTTGTAATGCCAAGAGTCTGGGTATTTTCCACCCACCCGATGGAGGTCTGGCCCCGTGCGCTTGGAGCCCCAAAGGAAGGGTTGGTCGTAGATGAATTCGCCCGACTTGGAGTAAGCTCCGTAGCGTTCTGTTTCTGAGCGGAATGGACGGATCATCTGAGAGTGACAGCCCACACAACCCTCGCGGATGTAGAGGTCTCTGCCCTGCAATTCCAATGGTGTATAGGGCTGTACAGAGGCGATCTTGGGAATGTTTTCGTCGATGATGGCCATGGGGAGAATTTCTGCCAATCCACCAATCATGATGACGATGGTCGCCCCTACCAGCATGGTGACCGGCTTGTTTTCAATCCAGCGGTGCCAGTGCTCTCCTTTGCCCGCTAGGTGCTTGACCCTGGCAGGTGCTTCCACCCACTCGTCGGGGACGAGGGTACCCTGTGCCACTGTCTTAATCAGGTTGTACACCATCAGCAACAAACCTCCGATGAACATGGCTCCGCCCAAAGCACGGATGAGGTACATGGGAATGATCTGCTGGACAGTTTCCAAAAAGTTGCCATACACCAAGAAGCCATCTGGCGTAAATTCTTTCCACATCAAACTCTGTGTGAAGCCCGCCCAATACAAGGGGATGGCGTAAAAGAGAATGGCAGAAGTGGCAAGCCAAAAATGGGCATTGGCCAATTTGACAGAGTAGAGTTTGGTATTGAACAAACGGGGAACCAACCAGTACATGACACCAAATGTCAACATGCCATTCCATCCGAGTGCTCCGATGTGTACGTGTCCTACGGTGATGTCGGTATAATGCGTAATGGCGTTGTATGCTTTGATGGACATCATGGGGCCTTCAAAAGTAGACATCCCGTATGCGGTCACTGCCACCACCATCATCTTCAAAATGGGATCGGTCCGAACCTTGTCCCAGGCCCCGCGAAGGGTCAGCAACCCATTGAGCATTCCCCCCCAAGAAGGAGCGATGAGCATCAAAGAGAAGACCATTCCCAAAGACTGCGCCCAGTCGGGCAAAGAGGTGTACAACAAGTGGTGAGGCCCCGCCCAGATGTAGATGAAAATCAGCGCCCAAAAGTGAATGATTGACAAGCGATAAGAAAAGACCGGACGATTGGCTGCTTTGGGCAGGAAGTAATACATCAGGCCGAGGTAAGGGGTTGTCAAAAAGAAAGCAACAGCATTGTGCCCATACCACCACTGCACCAAGGCATCCTGCACGCCAGCAAAGGCCGGGTAACTTTCCCACATGGAAACGGGAATTGCAAGGTTTTTGAAAACGTGCAAAATGGTAACCGTCACCCAGGTGGCAATGTAAAACCAAATGGCAACGTAGAGGTGTTCCTCCCGGCGCTTGAAGATGGTTCCAAACATGTTGATGCCAAATACCACCCAAACCAAGGCGATGGCAATGTCGATGGGCCATTCCAATTCGGCGTATTCGTGACTGGATGTGATCCCCAGCGGCAAGGTGATGGCCGCCGCCACGATGATGGATTGCCAACCCCAAAAGTTGATCTTACTCAGCACATCTGAATACATGCGGGTTTTGAGCAATCGCTGAAGCGAATAATACACACCCATGAAGATGCCGTTGCCCACAAAGGCAAAAATGACGGCATTGGTGTGCAGAGGTCGCAGGCGCCCAAAGGTGGTTTCTGCCATGCCGAAATTCAGCGCAGGAAACACCAGTTGAAGAGCGATCAACAATCCCACGAGCATGCCCACAAAGCCCCACAAAGCAGTGGCGTAGGCAAAGTTGCGAACGATGGCATTGTCGTATGCAAAACGTTCCAATTGTGTGGTTTGACTATCCATTATTTTTTGTCTGTTTTTGTGGGTCCTCAAATAACATGCGGATGGCTGGTGTGCAAGAGTCATCGTATTGACCAGAGCGCACAGCCCATAAAAAGGCCACAAGGAATCCCAGGGCCACCAGTAGACTGATGACAATCAGCAAGAGAATGATTTTCATTGTTGTGGTTTGTGAAGTAAGCGCCTGAAGGAATCTTAAAATTGCCACTCAGGCGATTGCTCGTTTGCTATTTGATTGTAAATTTACAGTGACAATCTCCCCGGTCCGATGAGGATTCTTATGGCGAAAGATGATTTTCGTCAGCTTTTGAAAAATGACATACCAACCAACTGCCCAGCATCCCCCAAGCAGCAATGGTCAAAGAGCTGGCGGGCATCAAAATGGCGGCTACCACCGGCGACAGCAGCGCTTGCACGGCAAAGCCCAATCCGATGAAGTTGTAAATCAAGGCAAGGCCAAAAGAAATGTACACCACCCACCGGACCCGGCGGGCATACTGCAGCTCTTTGGCCAGGTATTGCAAGCGATCGCCTTCGACAATGGCATCACAGGCAGGACTGAAGTTGTTGTTGCGATCAGAAACCACCAAGCCCAAATCGGCCTGCTGCAATGCGCCCGCATCGTTGAGCCCATCGCCAATCATCATGACCCGCTCCCCAGCATCCTGCAAACGCTCCACATAGCGAAGCTTGTCCGTCGGACTTTGCCGAAACAACAAATGGGCCTCGGGACCCAGCAGCCTCCGAAAAGCCGCCGCCTCCCGCTCGTCATCCCCCGACAACAAACTCAGTTCGTATCTCCCCTCCAATTGATGCAATAGTTCATGAATGCCCGGCCGCACACTTGATTCTGACTCAAAAACCGCCCGCTGCTCCCCATCCACCATGAAATAGGTACCTGTTTGCCTTGCATCTCCCCCCACAAAGACCGATGACCCCAATCGAAGCCAGCGACCATCCACTCGCCCTTCGATCCCTTGACCAATGGACTCCCGAAAATTCTCTATCCCCTGCTTAAGTCCTTTGCCCAACCATTCCTCTATGCGCCGACTCACCGGATGCGCAGAGTGATGCACCAAAGAACGAAGCCATACCCGCTCTGTCTCTGAAAGCTCACCCTGGCAAACCCAGTGGCTCGATTCGCTCTCCGTCAGGGTACCCGTCTTGTCAAATACCAAGTGCGTCAACTCTTGCATCTGCTCCAGGCTGTCGGTATTCTTGAGCATGTACCCACGGCGGGCCATCAGTCGAAGGGCATTGCCAAAAGCGAAAGGAATGGACAGTGCCACCGCACAGGGACAAGCGATGATGAGCACCGCCGTAAATGCATTCAGGGCCAGACTCGCATCCGTGACCAGCCAGAAAGTGAGTGTCGCCAAAGCGATGAGCACAATGGCCAGTGTAAACACCCGTCCGACTTTCTGGATCAGGCGCTCCATGTTTTGATGCCCTTCTTTTTGCTGGAAGGTTTTCTCGTTCCAGAGTTGTACGAGATACGATTGGTGGGTTTTCTTGACCATCTCCAATTCAATGGCCATCCCGCGCTGCCGCCCCCCTGCATAGACCAAGGCCCCTTCCTCTACCCGAATTGGTCGAGATTCCCCGGTGACGAAACTGTAGTCGATCTCGGCCCGGCCTTTGAGCAGGCGACTGTCCGAAGGGATGAGTTGTCCCTCCCGAATCAAGAGGCGCTGTCCCACTTCCAACTGATCCAGAGGTAGCTGTTGGATGCCATTCGGGCCGATGACAGATGCAGCCAAGGGAAAATAAGATTTGTAATCTCGATCAAAAGAAAGGCGATGGTAAAATTGCTGTTGAAACCATTTGCCAATCAGCAAAAAGAACAACAGCCCCGCCAAAGAATCAAAATAGCCTGCCCCAGTATGAGACAAGACTTCGTAGGCAGAACGGCCAAACAGTGCCAAGATGCCAATGGCGATGGGCAGGTCGATGGTGGCCCGCCATTGCTTGAGGCCCCACCACGCTGACTGAAGATACTCCCGAGCGCTGTACAGAAGCAAAGGAATGCTCAACAGCAGATTGAGGTAGGCAAAACAGCGACGCCAGAAATCATCCGCCGCCAACTCCAGCCCCAAATACTCCGGAAAGCTGAACAGCATGATGTTGCCAAACAGAAAGCCACTCACCCCCAATTTGAGGTACATGGATCGGTCGATGGCTGGCCGGGCAGTCCGCTCGGCATCCACCAGTCGGATGTCGGGTGCATACCCAATGGTGGCCAGCAATTTGACCAAGGCAGAAAGAGGAAGCTGACTTTCATCAAAAACAATGTGGGCTTCTTTCTTGAGAAAATTCACCTTCGAGCGAAGCACGTGCTCATTGAGGCGTCCCAATTGCTCCAACAACCAAATGCAGGAGACACAATGTATCTGCGGGAGGGAGAAATGAACGCGAGCTGTATGACCATCGCTGAAGTCCAGAAACAGCTTTCGCACCTCTTCCTCATCCAAGTACCTGTAGTCCTCTTCCATGCGCTCCTTGAGGCTGAAGCCCGGCTGCTGCGCCATGTCGTAAAACTGCATCAGCCCATTGTCCTGCAAGACTTGGTATACCATGCAGCAACCTTGGCAGCAGAAGGAGAGTTCGTCTTTTTGTACCGCTTGGTCTTCACAAGGCTGGCCACAGTGGACGCAGCTCTGGTGGGTGGCAGAAGATGTAGACACGACGCTCAGTTGTTTTCTTTTTGAACCAAAAGGGGAACATGGGTATGTACGGCCATTTTCTTGGAGTCACTCCGGTGAAAGAGTCCTTCCAAAAAGCCGCGCTGGGGCTGGTACATCACCAATAGGTCCATTTCGTATTTGTCGACAAAGTCATTGAGATCGTCTGTCAACTGCTGTCCGGGCAGGTGATGGAAGTGAATGGGGATGGCGGGAACTCTTCCACTGAAAAAAGCCTTCATCTGTTCCATCTTCTCGTAATTGTCGGTCAATTCGGCAGTTTGATTGAAGTGGACGCAGCGCAGGAGGATGTCCATGGACTCAAACAGTTCCATCACCTTCCAAATCTCAAATGGATCGGCACTGTTCATCTCGGCAGCATAGGCGATGTGCATGGGCTCCCGGAGTTCGCAATCTTCTGGCACCACCAGGACGGGAATTTCGGCTCTTTTGACCACATCGGCAGCCACACTTCCCAGCCATTTGCCGATGCCGCGACGCTCTCCCCGCGTTCCCATGACAATCATGTCGGCAGACTCTCGCTTGGAGGCATCGAGGATCGTTTGCACGGGTGTGCCCGCCAGTACATCTGTCAGCAAAGCAGGATCGCGTTCCAATTTGGGTCTGGTCGCTTCGACAACTGTTTTGACAAAGGACCGCATGCTGGCCAGTCCAATCTCTACCTTGGCCCGGCTGGCTTGGGTGATGACCACGGATAGGTCCAAAGGCTCTACATCTGGGTAAATGGCATGGATGACTTGTACATCTGCCCCTATTTTATCAGCCAGTTGGAGCGCGTATCGAAAGGCGTTGGTGGCTGGGACGGAAAAGTCCGTTGGGAAGAGGATTTTTTTTCTTTTCATCGAACAAGCTGTTTGTACCAGTCAAATACTGGTGGTTGGTATCTATAGACCAAGTAACAACTTTCTGAAAAGGGATGAGATGAGCTATGTCAGGTCAAATGGTGATTTTACTCAACCCACAATGGGCGCAAGGGGATGCTAGAGGAGGTTTTTGGAGATGCTGAAATGAAAAGTGGTGCCTTTTCCGACTTCACTTTGCAAGCTGATTTCGCCCTTGTGTTTTTCGACCACTTTCTGACAAATGGTAAGGCCAATGCCTGTTCCCCGGTAGCTTCGCTGGTCGTGCAGGCGCTTGAAAAGACCAAAGATTTTTTCTTGATCCTTGAGAGAGATTCCAATGCCGTTGTCTTCGACGCTGAAAAGGTGCTCCTTTTTTGTCTCCTCATACCGAATCTGTACCAAGGGGCTTGATTCCTGGTGGACAAATTTGATTCCGTTGGAAACCAGGTTTTGAAAAACGAGGTGAAGAAGGTGGCAATCTGCAGTGATCCACGGAGGCATGGGACCAATCTCAACACTGGCATTTTTTTCGCGAATGGGCACCTCCAAGTCCTTGACCACATTTTGGAGAATGGCTTCGACCTGGCAGTCTCCGACCTTTAGTTTTTCATTGGAGATGGTCGAAAATTTCAGTAGATCGTCGGTCGTGTCCAACAATCGCTTGGCCGAGTTGGAAATGAACCCGAAGTATTCTTTTTCGCTGGACGCCATGCGCGAGTCTAGCTTTTTGCGCAGCAGACCCGAAAAGTTGACGATGTTTTGGGTGGGTGCCCGCAAGTCGTGAGCAGCCAGATAGGCGTATTGTTCGAGCATGTCGTTGGACTCGATCAACTCGGCATTTTTGTTGGCCAAGTCGCGATTGATTGCTCGGAAGATGAAGACGATCTCGTAATAGATCAAAAAGAGGGAGAGCAGTGCAAACAATATTTCGATGAATACGATGAGATTGAGCTTGGCCTGGGAGTCAGCCTCCAGGCGCCCAACGATCCTGTCCATGTCTGTGAGAAAGGAATCCTGATTTTCTCGAAACAACTCAAAGGAGTGGGTGTCCATGCTGCTGAGTCCGACCACATATCGCTCTCCGATGTCGAAGTAAGGAGCCAGATTTTGCAGGCTGTTGTAGGTTTGGGCAACGGTGCGCAGAGAGAACAAGCTGGGGACAAATTTCTGCAACAGCTGTTGATGCGCCCCTTTCCATTCAAAGAAAACCTCTTCCAATACTTCGCGGCTCACCTTGTCAGGACTGTTGTAGTGGGCATAGGTCAGCCCCACCAGACGCTGGCTGAGCATGCGCTGCCGACCTGCGATGTTGATGACGTTGGCATCCTCGCGCTTTTGGTAGAGCCAGTATTGGATGAAAAACTGATTCAATAGGATGATGCTGATGGTGGTCAGCGTGGCGATGAAGTAGACCTTGTTACCGTTCATGGTGGCGGGAGCTTGTGATGGTTCTACAGCAACTCATCACTCAATTCCTCAAGATGATTGGTTTCAAGCGGTTTGTTGATCATTTTGTGTACCAAGTCTATGCTGTTGGCTCTTTCGACATCTTTGGAAAAAGAAGAAGTGGTGAGCATGATGATGACGGGAGACTCCTTGATCTGCAGCTTTCGATAGTTTTGAATGAATTCCCAGCCGTTGATTTGCGGCATGTTGATGTCCAAAAAGATGGCATCCGGAAATCGCGGATTCTCCTGACTGGCCAAGTCCTCAAAATATTGAAGAGCCTCCATCGGAGAGGTGAAAAACAGGCTCGTTTCGCACAGATTGGATTCTTCCACTACGATTTTGTGAAATACATTCGTAGGGTGATCATCATCAATAAAGACAAGTAACTTGAACTTCTTCATCCATCAGTTTTTGCAGTAATTACCAAAATAATGCCAGACACATGTACTTTTTTCCTAAATTATGCTGGCATTCGACAAGGAGGTTGAATGTTAGCCTTTGCTTAGATTTTGTTCTTTAGGTCAAAATGATCAAGGTCCTGCAAAATTACTACATTACAACACTTTATCCAAAACTCACATTCAATACCCTGCCCAAAGCCTCATTTGTGTGGCGCTCCCTTTGATTTGGTCTGCAAACTGACACTCCTCAACGCCCCTCCAAGTACTGGTGAATGGCGGCAAAGTCCAATCGCCCCATCCCCTGCTCGCAAGCACTGGCGTACAATTCTTTGGCGAGATTGGCCAAGAACAAGGGCTGTCCCACTTCATAAGCTGTCAAGGCTGCCAAGTGCAAATCCTTGTGCATCCACTCCAGCGGAAATTGTCCCTCGTAGTCATTGGAACGGATCATTTCTGCCTTGAACTTGGTAAACGGAGCTGTCACCACCAAAGAAGGAAGGATGTCGAGCAAGAAGTTCTTGTCCAAGCCGAGCTTTTGTCCCATCAAAACGGCCTCTGAAAACAAGACCATGGACTGTGCCAACAGCATATTGACCAACATCTTGAAAGCCGCCCCCTTGCCCGCTTCCCCCAACTCCAAGACCTTGCGCCCCATCTGCTCCAAGAGCGGCCGCAGACTGTCCACCTCCCCTGGCCCTGCGCCCACAAAGAAGGTCAGCTCCGCTCTCTCCGCATGTGGCTTGGTCCCAGCCACAGGAGCATCCAAAAAGCGAATGCCGTGCTGGCGGGCCTGTTCGCGGGCTTGTAGGCTGAAGGAAGGATTGACCGTTGTGCAATCCACCCAAATGGCATCGGCTTTCATGTGTGTCAAGGCCCCTTGTTCTGACAGAAAACACTCCCGGACTACCTCTGGCGTCGACAACATGCTGAAAACGACATCTGCTTCTGCCACGGCCTCTGCAAGGGATGCAGCCCCCCGCGCCCCTTTTTCCACCAGTGCCACTACCGGCTCTTTGGAGCGATTGTAGACGGTCAACTCCGTTCCATTTTTCAATAGATTGGCTGCCATTCGACTGCCCATGATTCCCAGTCCGATGAAACTTACTTTCATGATGTTGTTGATTTTAGAAAGATTGATAACTATGATTGCCAGGCTAAAATGCAGGATCGACGGGCCAAAAACTATTCTCAAACCAGCAGAAATCGCACTTTTCGATCAGCAATTGCCTGTAGGCCTTTTCACAAATCCAATTGGTTGCGCTGTTTGCTGAGTTGGTATTGTTTGGGAGACTGGCCAAGTCGTTTTTTGAATTCTCTGATGAAATACGAAATGTTTTCATAGCCCACCTCAAAGGCCACCTCTGTCACGCTGCGATCCTGGCTGTCGAGCAATTGGCTTGCCTTATCCAATCGGCGGTCCTTGATCCACTTTTGGGGAGTGGTGTTGTAGTGAAATTTGAAATCGCGCCGGAAACTGCTCAGACTTCGCCCTGTCAAATAGGCATAATCCTCGATCTTGAGCGGCTTGTCGTAGTTGCTTTCCATGAAGGACTTGATGTTGCGCTTTTGGGGCAGGCTGAGGCGGAAAAGGAAGTTGGCCATTTGCTGCTCGCTCACCAAGCTGTTGAGTAGGTACAACAACTCCAATATCTTCAGGTGCAGAAAACGCTTGTTTTTCAACTGCTGTTGCTGGTAAATCCCCATCAAGGCATCCACGAACAAATTGACGGTGGGGACTGCCCCCAGCTTGAGGTATTCCGGGGCCGCTTCCTGGCGAAACTCCGTCACGCGCACAGTGGACAGAAATTCCTGAATGATGGCATCATCGAAATAGAACAGCAGGCTCCTGAAGGTCCCACCAGCGGGCACGAGGTCCGATATGAAGTACATGCCCCTGGGGATGAAGAGAATTTCGTTGGGCAGTACCCGGATGTTGTTTCCCTCGTAGGTCTGGATGTGCTGCTCGCCGGACAGCAAGATGGAAATGACGTGATTGGAGATGTAGCCTTGACGATTGAGGATGGGGCGGTGCAATTCCTTTTGGAGAATGCAGGTGTTTCCGTCCCGCAGGATGGTGCGGACTCGCTCGTCGGCAAAGAGGCGTTGTGGAATGAGAATCATAGAATCAGTGATCAGATGGGCAATTTGCCTCATTCTTCTGCAACAAAATAGTCCAAATCGATCAAAACCAACAGGCTTGCAGCAGAGATTTTTTTTGGATCAATAGGATGGCTTTTGCCATTTCCAAGACAGTTCCATCCCGTCATCTTTCAAAAATTGCCTGTACTTTTGTGAGAAATTTACAAATCGTTACGCCTATGAAAAAGATATTTCTACCCATCTGTATTGCCATCGGCTCCATCGTATTTGCCCATGCGCAGGACGTCAGTTCGACCCAAGCGGTCATGGTAACCAAGAAAACGGCTACCTGGTGCAGCTTCTGCGGAACCTGGGGCTGGAGCCTTTTCGACGACATGTTGGAAGACAGTGAAGGAGATGCCCTCCTGATCGCCGCCCACCACAGCGGTGATTTGCAAAATGCCACTTCCACCGAGTTTGTCAACAACCTCAAAAACCAAGGTGGACAGCCTCGCTTCTTTCTCAACAGAGACGACATCGGTGCCAACAATTCCAATTCTGCTAGCAAGCGCCAGCAAGTCAAAGATGCGGTAAGCAGCAGCAAAAATACCACCCCCATTGCCAACTCTGTCCTCAACAACAGCTTGAGTGGAAACGAACTGACCATCAGTGCCCGCGCTAAGTTCTTCCAGGAAGCCACTGGCGATTTCTACCTGTCAATTCTGGTCATCGAAGACGATGTGGTAGCCAACCAATCCTCACGCGGCGTTGTACCTCACCACAAAATTTTGCGCGGTGCTGCCCAAAGCGGTACTTTTGGCAAGCAATTGACCAATGGTACGGTTGCTGTCAATACAGAATTTACAGAATCCTTCACCGTCTCTTTGGATGACAACTGGAACAAGGAAAAGCTGGAAATTGCGGCTGTGATCTGGCGCAAAGATGGCAACACCTTCGAGTTTGTCAATGCCTTTCTGACCTCCGAGCTGAATACCACCATCACCTCCACAACGGAGCTTGGCCAGTCTTGGGGCGTCCAACTGCAGTCTCGCTTGTCTGCCAACGAAGCCAACTTGCAAATCGACTTGCCAGAAAGCCAGTCTGAGTTCAACATCGAGTTGTACGATCTCAATGGCCGCCTGCTGCAGACGATCCACCAAGGAAGCCTGCTTGCTGGCAATCACCAGTTTCGCATCGCACAGCCTGTCGCTGCCGCCAAAGGCATCTACCTCTTGCGTTTGTACAATGGAAAAGAACAACACACAGAAAAGTTGATTTTCCAGTAAATCTCTCGCCACAGAGGCACCAAAAAAGCACGAATGTTTCCAACAAGACATTCGTGCTTTTTTCATTCAGCAAAGCCAACTCCTGATGCGTCAACGAAGCAAGGTCACCCCACCCTTCTGAAACAAATCCAACTCCGTCCCACAACTGTTGATCTTGGCCCGGATGAACCACACAAATACGGCCGGGTCCATGTCCTGGCCATCAAACACCCCGTTCCACCCACTGGCAATGTCGTGCGATTCGAACAGCTTGTTGCCCCAGCGGTCAAAAATCTGCAGCTCGTAGTCAATCACATACACTCCGGAAGCTGCATAGCCGCGGTAGTAGTCGTTGTAGCCATCGTCGTTGGGCGAAAAGGCGTTGGGCATGTAGATGGGCGATTCTGGGCTTTCTTGCCCTTGGGCCACCAAAATCTCCCGGAAGACTGTCTCGCACTGATTGCTGGCCTCTACCCAGTAAATCCCTGGCTCGTAGACAGTGAAATACGGCATCTTGCTGCCATCTTGCCAAATGTAGCTGACACCCGTCGTGTCGGAAAGCACATCCACAGACAACACCATTGTATCCATCTCACAGCCCATGATGGCATCTTCGGTCCGCAAATCCAGGGGGGGAATCTCTTCCAGGCTGATGGTTTGTTCCTGTACGCAGCCATTGCCGTCGCGCACATACACCCGGTAGTCACCCGCCTCCAATCGCTCAAAGTAGGACGGAGTCTGGTACCGACTGTTGTCCAAAGAATACCGGAAAGGCCCCATGCCACCCTGGGTACTGATGTTGATCCTGCCATCTGATTCGTTGAGACAAACCTTCTTCTCTGATTCCAAGCTGACGTCAAAGTCGGGATGGGCAGAAATGCTCAGGACTACAAATGAGTCGCAGCCGTCCACATCTTTCAGCTCGAAGACTTCTGTATCCCCTGCAAAGAGGGTTCGGCCTTCGTAGGTGATGCTGTCTCCAGGGCAGACGTCCAGGGGGAGATAGCTGGTATCTGTAGCCACTTCGCTGACTCGTACCAGTAGCAGAGAGTCGCAATTGTCTTGATTGGTAAAGTTGAACAAATAGGAATCTCCTCCCTGTATGCTTCGGCCTTGGTAGACCACAGCTGTTCCCTCGCAAGTCTCCAAATCCAAAGTATCGGAATGACTTGCCAGTGGCTGAACATCGACCTGTATGACGGAGTCACAGCCCATGACGGTTTGATAAGTAAAGGTCACAGAGGTATCTGGCGGCAGCATTTGTCCCCCAAACTCGACAAAATCACCCTGGCAGGCTTCCAGCTCTACCGTTTGGTTGAAGAGGGGGACAGACTCTACGATCACATGTACCAAGGAATCACAGCCCGACTGGTTGGTCAGACGAAATGTTTGTTCCTCTCCCGCATTCAATTCCTGGCCCAAATAGCGTATGCTGCCATTTTCACAAGCTTCCAGTCTGATGGCCATGCTATCTGTTGGCAAGGGAATCACCCGCACGGCAATGAGGGAGTCACAATCCGAGATGCTTTTGTAGCGCAACAATAGAGAGGTATCCGCTGGCAAGCTCATGCCCGCATAGTCAATCCGACTACCCGAACAAGCCGTCAGATCCAGCTGCTCAAAATATTCTGGAACAGCACTGACATTGACCATGATGAGGGAGTCACAGTCCTCGCTGTTGTTGTATCGGAACAAATGCTGGTCTCCAGCCTGCAAGCTGATGCCTTGGTAGGTGATGCTGTTGTTGCCACAAACCTCCAACTCCAATCCGCTGCTGTCCCGGCCCAAACTTTGGACCTCTACCGACACCAAGGAATCACAGCCAAGCACACTTCTGTAGCGAAGGCGGAAAGTGGTATCAGAAGGCAAGCTCATGCCACCAAAGTCAATTCGGCTGCCCTCACAAGCTTCCAAAGCCACATAGGTATTGTACTCTGGAACTGAATCCACTACGACCAGCAGCAAGGAGTCACAACCAGCCGAATTTGTATAGTTGAACAAACGGCGGTCGCCAGCTCGTAGCGTCACCCCGTCGTAGTCTACCGGATTGTCACCACAAACTTCCAATGACATACTGCTGCTGTCGCGAGGCAAACTACTCACCCGGACTTCTATCAACGAATCGCAGCCCGCAACCGTTTGGTAGCGAAGCATCGCCGTCGTATCCGATGGCAAGTCCATCCCGTTGTAAGTGATTCGACTGCCTGTGCAAGCCGTCAAAGCGACCTGCTCGTAATATTCTGGGACAGAGTCTACCAAAACCAACAGCAGAGAGTCACAGCCAGCCGAATTTGTATAGTTGAACAAACGGCGGTCGCCAGCGCGAAGCGTCACCCCGTCGTAGTCTACCGGATTGTCACCACAAACTTCCAATGACATACTGCTGCTGTCGCGAGGCAAACTACTCACCCGGACTTCTATCAACGAATCGCAACCCGCAACCGTTTGGTAACGAAGCATCGCCATCGTATCCGATGGCAAGTCCATCCCGTTGTAGGTGATCCGACTGCCTGCGCAAGCCGTCAAGGCAACTCGCTCGTAATATTCTGGGACTGAGTCTACCAAAACAAACAGCAAGGAGTCACAGCCAGAAGAATTTGTATAGTTGAACAAACGGCGGTCGCCAGCTCGTAGCGTCACCCCGTCGTAGTCCACCGGATTGTCACCACAAACTTCCAGCGATAGACTGCTGCTGTCGCGAGGCAAACTGCTCACCCGGACTTCTATCAATGAATCGCAACCTGCAACCGTTTGGTAGCGAAGCATCGCCGTCGTATCCGATGGCAAGTCCATCCCATTGTAAGTAATCCGACTGCCCAGGCAAGCCGTGAGGTTCACCTGTTCCAAATATTCCGGCAAGGCATTCACCTGAAGGCTGACAATGGAGTCACAGCCACCACTGGTCAAAAAGGTAACATCTTGCCGACTGCCAATGGCCCATCTCTGTCCATCATATGTTGCAGAATCACCCGGACATGCAAGGAGGGCCAAGCTGTGGGTTTGGGTAACGCAATAAGGAATCACCAACCACTGCACCAGCTCTTCGTCATCGCAGCCAAACAAACTGGCATCTTGCTGCACCTGGATGGCACGAGTATTGGGTGGCAAGCCCAGAGAATCCAATATCAAACTGTAGTCTTTGGAAGAGGGCAAACGATCGAACAACACCAATCCACCGTTGCTGAAGGCAGAATCAATGGCCACCATCCCATCGTTCAAAATGACAATGGGAATTCCACTCATCAGGGTATCTCCGGCGTCGATCATTCCATTTTGATTCAGGTCAAAGTAGACCTCTCCGTTGATTGTTCCCAGCCCATCGTTTAACTGAATGGTCAAGTCCGCAGAAGTTGCCAGGCAACCGCTTGTATCGATCATCTCCAGATAGTACGCTCCACTTTCTTGGGGCAAAAAGTCGGGCTGCTGGCCCTCTGGACCCGGCACGATGGCGCCGTTGAAATACCATTGGTAAGAGGCAATCCCGGGAATCTCCGGGAAGCAAAGGGTATCGGGGCGGCAGCGGATATGACAGCCAGAAGGGATGCTCACCACATTGGGACCAGCCTTGATGATCATTCGGTTGCTCTCTGCCCGACAGCCATTGGCATTGAAGCCCAGTACATAATATTCTCCAGCAACATCCGTAGTCATGGAAGTGCCCGTCTCGCCATTGTTCCAAATGTAGGTAATCCCAGCTTGTGGATTGTTGACAAAATAGGTCACCGGGGTGCTTTCGCAAATCGTTCGGGCATCACTGGCCAATATCTCGATGCTGTCGGGCAATGGGTGTACCCTCACCAGAAAAGGCCCAATCGTGTTTTCACAACGGGTTTGTCTATCGGTCACTGTCAAAGTAAACAAGTGATCGCCTGCTTCCAATAGTTTGTCGTTTTCTTCGCTGAATTCCACTTCTGTCCCCAGCAGCCCCGTCGACCAGCGATAAATGTAGCCCCTATCTACTCCGTCCACCTCCAAGAACACATCCTCTCCTTCGCAGACTGCATAAGAATCGTAAAAGTAAGCCGCCGGGCTTTTGAACTGATTGTAGCGCACCGCGCGAATGGTCGCCTCTGGCAGCTCTGTGAAATCCACCGGTATGGGAGGCGCCTTGGCCACACAACCTTCTGCATCACTTACCGTCAAGGAATACACATCGGACTCTCGGACAGTAATGGAAGAACTGTTGGCCCCTGTTGACCAGAGGAGAGTCGGACCATTGGTATCGGCACTCAGGACGACACTGTCTCCACTGCAAACCGGAGGATTGGGCGATGCGTCGATGGCTGCCGTCAGGCTATTGCCCGTCACTTCAATGACACGGGAGGTCACAGATTTGCAGCCACTTTGGTCCTCTGCTCTCAACTCAACGGTATATCTACCTGGATTGCTGAATGAATGATAGGTATTGAAACTCTCTGATTGATTGCTGGCGCCACTGGCTGGATCACCAAAGTCCCAGGCCACCTTTGTCACTCTTGGGGAGACAAGTGCCCTGAAGTTCATGGCATTGGAAATGCAGTTTTCATCCGGTGGGTCAAAATCAATGGTCGGAGGATCGTAAATGGTGACTTGCTTGGTAATGGCAGAGCGACAGCCGGATTGTTCTTCTACCAACAACTCCACCGTGTAAGTCCCCGGACTGTTGTAAACGTGGATGGGATCCGTATCTCTGGAGACATTTTGTGCCCCACTGGCCGGATCGCCAAAATTCCACTTCCAAGATACAATGGAAGTGAAAGGCAGGAAGTTGCTCAGGTCGTTGAATTGCACATCGGAACCAGAACAAGCCCCAAGGGCCTCAAAGTCAGCCACCAGGGGGATGGTATCGTTTTTCCAAAGTTCAATGGGGCAAATGCTGCCATCTGTCGCACGGAAACTGGCCCGCAGCTTGATCACATAAAATCTTGCGCCCCCTTCAAAAGTATGTTCGGGGCTAAAGTCTGTCGATCTATTGTTGGGCCCGCTGGCGACGTCGCCAAAGTCCCAGCGAATGCTCCCGGGAATGAAGCCGAAAGAATTGTTGACATACAAATGGCGCCGACAGTCGGTGGTGCGTCGGATCTCAAAATCCAAATCGCCACTGAACACACAAGGCGGCGGTGGACTGCCCACACAGCGGCCATTGACACAGGTCCCTCCAATAGCTTCACAATCGCTGAGATTGAGTCGATTGGAAACGCCTATGCAACCATTTTGATCAACAACTTCTACCCAGTAAATCCCCAAGCGATCGGTGTCGTAAGTCGGCTGGTCCGTCCCCACAGCAACACCATCTTTGTACCATTGATAGGAATACCCATCTTCTGTCATCAAAGCATGGATGCGAACAGGTGGCCCACCGGGACAAAGTGCCTCAAAGATCGGCACACTGATGCGCACGAAAGGAGCGGGATAGGGCTCGATGAAAAAGATCGTATCGCCCACACAACCCGCTGCATTGCTCACCTCCAGGCGGTACCGACCCGCTTCCAGATCGGGGCTGGGCGCAGTACTCACCACCACGTCGGACTCATTGATCCAACGGTAGCTGCTGTAGCTGGCATCGGCCTGTACGTTACCCCTTGTACCAGGGCAGAGGCCCACAGGATGGGTGACCACTGGATTGGGCCAATCGCTCACCTCGACCTGGAGCGTATGTGTTCGCCCGCATACCTCCGCTGTGAGTTCTGCCGTCCCGAGTTGGTACCACTGGACTTGGATGTCTCCCAAAGTAGGGTCGGTCGTGATGACTCCTGCTGTCGGTGGGTCGATGGTCCATTCATAGGATTCTGCCGGATAATCCGTCGCAGAATAAGAGATGATTTCCTCTCGGCAAACCGTCTCCTTGCCAGTGACCTCTATGGACAAGATGGGATCGATGCTGATTCTGAATGGATCGGACGTACAATCGGGACCTCGGTTGTTGGCCTGGGTAACGTTCAGGCTCCGCGGTCCGCGGGATTGCCAGCGCACATTGATCTTTCGGCCATTGGCTCGGTAGGAACTGTTGCCGTTGAAGACCTGCCATTCCACAGTGTTGTCGCCGTCAATTCCCAAAGCCTCGTAGGTATACCATTGGCCCGGGCAGATGGTACGCGGCCCCAGGATGTCGGTGGGGGCATCGGGCAGGGCGCGAATTTCTATGGTGGTCATAAAAAAGTCGTTGCAGGCGTCCGTCGGATCTGCCAGCCGTCCCAAGACTCGATAAATGCCTGGTGGATGGTTCAATCTGAAACCAATGGAAGTAGTTGGGGCGCCGTTTGACTGCCAAACCGTATCTTGTTCATTGGAAATCAGCCACCAGTTGAGGCTGGGCGCGCTTCCAAATCTCATGGCAGCCCGAGCATTGAACCTCACCCCCTCATCGTAACAAGCTTCCAAGGGGCCTTCTATGTAAAATGGGTCTCTTACCAACACCTCTTTTTCCGCCGAGCCACTGCAGCCCAGATAGCAATTGTCGTACACCACACGGACGATTTGGGGGATGCTGCCGCGAGCAGACCGCCAGCGAACAGTGACTTCATTGGTGCCTTGACCGTCGACAATGCTTCCATTGAACTGCGGAAGGCTCCATTCAAAGGTGGTCGCACTGTAGGCAGGAACGGAATACACAGCGAGTTCTTCGGGGCAAACCAAATCAGGCCCCACAATGGTCGCATCATCGTCAATGATGGGAATTTTGAAAACGGAGGATTCTCGACAGGCGTCTCCCACGCAATCGTCCACCAATAGCTCAATCACGCCCTCACCGCCCTGTTGCCAGTCGATGGTGATGTAATCATCCGTAGGCCCGCCCCCTTCGACCACCACGCCATTGGCACTGACGACCCAGCGAAAAATGTTGCAATCTGTGGAAGTGGTATAGGTGATGACCTCTCCGGCACAGACCGTGCCCAAGCAGTCCAACAAAGGCGTCACCGCATCTTGGACCACAACGGTTTGAAAGGCTGTATCAGCACAGCCACAGGCATTGTAGGCAATGAGGGCCACTTCATACGTGCCCGGACTGTTGAAAACATGAGCAGGATGTTCTTCTTCAGAAGTTTGTGCCAGCCCAAATTCCCACAGGTAGGTATTGGCAGCTTCGCTTTGGTTTTGGAAGTAAACAGTTTGGCCTTTGCAGACTTGAATGATGGAATCCTCTGGGACCGCTTCGGCGGTGAAATCTGCACGAGGATCTTCCAAAACAGTGATGCAAGCTTGGTCTATGAAAGTACACTCCGAGAGGTAACAGCCTGAGTAAAAGGCCGCCTCCGTAGTTTGACCATAGGAGTCGGTGAGGATGAGTCCGTTGGTATCATCACACAAACCCGTGACGATGGCCGTTGTATATCCATTGTTCCAGGCGTAAGCGAAGGGACCAGACTGAGAAGGGGTTTGCCCTGTGATTCTGATGAATCCATCGCAATTGGAAGCACAGCTTCCTCCATTCATCTGAACATTCAGGAGGAACTCGGGTTTTGGCAATGTGTTGTCAGTAGAAATTCTGACGGATACGCTGAGGGCAACGTTATTGGGGTCTACTACTGTTACCTGGTATGTCCCAGCAGAGAGATCATTGCGATAATGGCGAGTATCAGTGGTCGTTTCCACATAGCCATCAGACCAAATGATTTGAAAAGGACCAAAGCCCCTAAGGATGGCAAGGTGGGCACTGTAGGTTTGTGAATTGGGATCGGGGGCATCAATTTGCTGGGCCATGATGGCCAAATCGGAATATCGGCCACCAAAATCAATCTGAGCCGAGACAGTCCCCCGAGCCGGTCCTTCTCCCCAATCGACCACCATTCGGTCGCCGTCCAGGTAATGGCTTTTGTCGCCTGAAACGGACCATTCCAAAGCCACCCCAGCCAGATCGGGATACCAATAAGTCACGGTAGAATTGCTGCAAACGCGCCGACAGCCAGAGATTGAACTGGCAGAGGGACAAAGATCAGCTACATCAGATTGGATGGAATAGAACTCTGCTGGCTCTACAAAAATGTCCATCAGTATGACTGCTCCCGTCTGCAAATCTCTGGCTTCTAAGATGTATCCGTCAGATTGCCCAAAACAGTGACCGATGTTGTCACCGACCCCCAAGGTGATGGAGGCCCCTGAATCAGAAGTCAAAACCCACTCATAGACGGATTGGACAGTGTCTACAACTTCGTAAGTGCCACAGTCTATCTCACAGAGATAAGAGGGGCCGCTGATGTAGGCCTGTCGCTGACAAAGAGCCTGATTGGGAATGAGTAAGCCTACGACAAATAGGAACGATAGGAGGTAGATCGTTTTTTTCATGGCGACGATAGAGTTTTCCGTTCTGCTGGCAGTAGCGACCTGGTAGCAGAAACTATAGCGTTTTTAAAAGCCACAAATGCACTGGTGTAGGCTTAATTGATTGGATGAAACGGTCTGATCAATTCACACAAATGGGCCTTATTTCCTATCCAATATACGAAATCATTCGAATTGAACGACTGGATCGGTTGGAAATATCAGTTTGGAGAGAAAGAATGAATGGTGAAATGAAAAAAGAGCAGTAAAAAATTACTGCTCTAGATAACCCCAAAAAACCAAAAATGAATTTATCTTACATTCAATAATTTTCTATTTTCGGTAGACGGCAAATATAAGGATTAACTTGATAAAGTACCATAGTTGCGCTTCTTTTTTATGTGTCCAGCGGTTCCCAGCTCCGTTTTTGTCAGCTAAAAAACAATTCTCTTACACCAGCTTCCATCCTCTCCCCTGCACGACAGTCCGCCCAAAAATAAAAGTAGCCCTTGTTTGACCAAGGGCTCCCTCTCATGAAAAAAACGAATAATGACTACAATCTTTACGATCTTTAAGTTCTTTTGTGTTTATCAGTTTGAGTTGTTGGTATTGACAAATGTCGTTGTCTTTATTTGCTTTGTTAGATACAAATTTTGTGCATACTTTGCCGAATTTCATTAGGAAAATCTATAATCTGTGACAGCATTAAATGATCCATTCAACAGAATACTCAACAAGTTCAAAAAGAGCCAATGAGGTCAAAAATACCGCACGTAAAACACTGTAAAACAAATCTTTACAAAGATAAATAAATCAACTACACCAAGACAAGCAACACCAAAAAACCAACGCCATGCAGACGCTAAAACACCCCAAAATGTTCCATTTCATATCATAAATCCGGTTAATACATTTTTGCTCATTTGGCCATTTTTTTTGAAAAATCAGCCCCTTCCCTGCCTCCATCTCGGTCAAAAAAATACCAAATGGTATCTGCAGAGCGTTCCAGAAAAGTGAAGCGCCCCAAAGAAAATTCAGCTCTATGGGTTGAATCTATCCAAGTGTTTAGTATCTTTGCCCCGCATTTTTCGAAAATCGAAATATTCATTCATCCAAAAATCTTTAATCATGGCGAAAGAAGCTCTGAGTTTTTATGATGTAAAAACAAAAGCCAAATTTGAAACTTCCGAGTTTGAGGTACGTGAGAAAAATGGTCGTTTCTATGCCGTTACCAAGTCTCAAGCTGGCTCACATGAATGTTGGAGAGTATTGTCTAAAGCTGACGCTGAGAGACTAAAATAATCAGAACATCTCTATACCTCCTGTCCCCCATGGGATTGGGCTAGAGTAATAGTATTTCAAGGTCCTTACACACAAAGAAGGCCTTCCAACCACAGCGTTGGGAGGCCTTCTCTGATCTCGCCTACAAGCGGCAAGGGGTCCGACAAAAAACAACTCCCCAAAACACCTTTGTGCCGGGGAGTATATCAAATAGTCAGGGGTTAAGAGAATTTTTCCAAAGCGTCCGATCAATCCCCTTCTCCGCTCGCTGCCAAAACACTTTTTCGGGATCAAATTTCTTTTCCCACAAAGGGAAAGAAAGCGGACACTCATTGATGTATCCCCCTACAAAGCTTTTCATACCCTTCTCAAAGCAATTATTTTTTATTTTTTCTCAGATTCTTTTCTCCTCCTTGCGTCAGGACCAATCGTCCTCCTGCAGCAGCATCCCGTATCGACCGAAAGCCCAGTTGATGAAGCAAAAACATATAGCAGTATTTTTTTATATCAAAATGAGGGGAACTCAGTTTTTTTGACTACATTTGATCGGAGAACAATACAGGAACCCCAAAATACATACAGATGATAGGAACAACGCTAGATTGTGTCGTTCGAGAACTCAATGCCGTCATTTGCCGTCGGCTAAAGCTCAATCCATCGTCTGACAAAGTCCAGCTTTCCTCCATCATCGAACCGGATGGTTCCTTTTCGGTCCAAGACAACAATGTTCTCCTGCTCAAGCTTGTCAGCATCGAGCCAGACCCCATCGCCAATGGTTCGGACCCCATCACCTACCGAGGGGCCAATCCAAAACTGGTGGAGTCGTCTCCTCTATACCTAAACCTGAAAATTTTGCTCGCTGCTTATTTCAAGCCAAAGGATTTGAAGAGCGGCCTCAATATGTTGTCAATGGGCATTGCCTATTTGCAGGGAAAAACACTGTGGAACCCGCAAAATACACCAAGCTTGCCCAAAGGCGTCCAACGACTGACTTTCGAAATGGAAGGCCTGGATCTACACCAACAAAGTCACATGTGGGGCGCCATCGGCGTAAAGCAAATGCCAGCGATATTGTACAAACTGCGGATGCTCACCATAGATGACCACAACATTCAAGAGGTCATTCCTGTGGTCACAAGTGTCAGTACATCTACAACCTCAGACCAATGAATGTGAATACAGCAGTAAAATGGCTCGACATCTCCATTGTGCATGACTTCTTTGAAGCCAATGACAATAGTGGGATTGGTTTGGGAGGTGACAAACCCATCAATGCTGTACAAACACTGACGATTAAGCAACTCGCTCCGCAGCTTTACACAATTTTTGAATGGCTGCCAGACCAGAAGTTGGCTACAATGGATGCCAATACGCCGACAAGCTTTCATTGCTACTTCGACATCCGAACGAGTGATGTTCACTTTTCTGTCTACACCAAGGGAGCACTTCCGCCCGGTCAGATTTGGCTTCTGGACAATGAGATGGCAAAGGATGGCAGCATCGATGTCAATCAAGCTGTTGCCCTTCCCCTTCAAACCAGCTCATTTGGGTACCAACTCGACGAAAAGCAATGGGGTCATTTGCAGTCGGTACAAATTGATCCGCCACAAGGGCAACAGGAAACGGTCAGGCCCCAGCGCAGCGGAGAGACGGCCAGTTTTCAGTTGGCGCCGGATGCCATTGGTCAGTACACGTTCCACTTTGTGTTTGACGATGAGAGCATGAACTTTGCAAAAACCTACTTTGTCTCCGATGCCTATTACAGCGATCCACCACTGGCTGTCTTTCACTGGCAAGAGACCGTCCTTTATGGCCAGGCTCCTGTCAAGTACAACATCCACTTCAGTGCCCGGAGCACCTATTGGAGGTACTTTTTTATGGGGATCGATGCCGATCAGTGGGAAAAGACCAGCATCGAGGCTGTGGAGATAGAGGGAAGGTCCATCTCCTTCCAGAAAAAAGCAGAGGCACAAGTGGGAGTCACTGGCCAAACGTACTACGAGGCTTGTTCGGAGGAGGTCATTCCACTCCGCTTGCGCGCGCCCTGGGCAATCAAGGCCAAATTGGACGACAAATATGGCAAGATGACATTGCCCAACGCAAAAGGCCAGATGGTGAATGCCGTCCAAAACGACGACAAGACAACGTACTATTCAGATATGTACGTCTATATATGACCAGATCGATCAACTCCTGCTGCCATCCTCATGGGAAGGGAGCCCTACGGCAGACGGGAAACAATTGTCATTTCAGACACTGAAAGACACCTGATTTTACAAACACCACTAGCTGTAGATAACGTACCATCTTCGGACAGAAGGGGTATGCCCAAATAAACATCATTTGATCACCAAACCCAGCATCATAACCTCTCAAACATGATGAATGCCAATAACCCTCAAACGCCAGGTGTTTACACGGTAGAGCAAAATGCCTTTCCCAACTCAGTGGCGCAAGTCCCAACGGCCATTCCGGCCTTTGTCGGCTACACCGAATTTGCAGTCAAAGACGGCAAACCACTGACCACGCCTCTATTGATCAATTCCCTTACCGAATACGCGCAGCATTTCGGAGGAGGATTTGAAAACAAATACCCCATCAGCCAGGTCATCCCCACCAAAGATGCCAATGGTGTCAAGACCATTCCACCATATGACTTTGAGGTCAATGACAAGTACTACAAGGTCGGCATCCCCACCTCTGGCAACATGTTCTACCTCTACAACTGCCTGCAACTGTTTTACCAAAACGGCGGAGGCCCCTGCTACATCATGTCCATTGGTGCCTATTACAAGGAAGTGGAAACACCGGAAGGAGATTACACCACAGAGGTGAATGCCCCCGACAAGGATGCCTTCCTGACAGGATTGGACGCCTTGCCCAAAATCCAATTTCCCAAACCAACCATGATCCTCACCCCGGATTCCCTCTTGTTGGATTCCTCAGCCGATTACTACACCGTACAGCAGCAAGTGCTCATGCAATGTGGTGAATTGATGGACCGGGTGGGACTCATCGACGTATACAATGGCTACCTAGGTTTGGACCAAGGTGTCATTTCCAATCATCGCAACGCCATTGGGAACAATTACATGTCCTACGGCATTTCCTACTACCCCTTCCTCGAAACCACCATCGTGGAAACAAGTGACATGACCTATGGCAATGTCGACCAGTCTGGCAACAATGTCCAACTGAGCAGCATTTTCATCGGTGAGCAAGCACTGGCGCCCTTGGCTGCCATCTCCGCCGACATCACCCAACTGCTCAACCTGGTGCTGACCCCTCCCCTGGACTTTGGCAACCCGCTGCCCAGCAGCCTTCCCACTGCCATTTCCAGCAGCGACATTCAGTACCCCTCCTGGACCATCGCCTTCAATGCCTTCCCGTCCACAGATTCTTCCGAAGACATCCTCAAATGGGAACTCAGAGTACTGTTTTCCATGGTATGGACTCTTTATGAACTCGGCCAAAAAAAGCAGTTGACAGAGCCCAAAGTCGCCCTGACCAATACCACCCTGATCAACAGCATCGTCACCATGACCAGTACACAATCTGCCTTGGTGTCTCTCCTCACGCAGTTGTACGCCTACGATGTCAACTTTGCGGGCGGTGCGCTGGGTGTCATCACAAGCTCAAATATGCAAAAAATCGGTGTCACGCTGACCACCACCCCAACGCCGGCAAGTCCCTATGGCACAGCCACCACAGCCGATGAAATGTTCCCCTTGGCGGATGCGACCTTCAAGAGCATGCTGACGACCTTTCTGAAGTCTTATGCCCAAGTATCCAATACCGCTCAATCTCTTCTCCAGCAGTACAACACCTCTTTGGAAAACAGCAATGCAGGCTACAAGTCCATGATGACAGCCATGGCCCAACATGCTGGCACACTGCCTCCGGGTCCAGCCATGGCAGGTGTTTACACCTTGGTAGACAACTCGGAAGGCGTTTGGTATGCGCCGGCCAACCGCAACATCAATTCGGTCAATGCCCCCACTGTCATCATCAACAATGACGAACAGGCATCGCTCAATGTGGATGCACTGGCGGGCAAGTCCATCAATGCCATTCGCTCCTTCTACGGTCGGGGCCCAGCCATCATCTGGGGGGCACGCACCTTGGACGGTAACAGCATGGACTGGAGATACATCAACGTGCGCCGCACCATGATCCTAATCGAACAGTCGGTGGCCAATGCGGCACAAGCACTGGTCTTCCAACCCAATGACGCTTCTACCTGGGACAATTGCGAAAGCATGATCGCCAACTTCCTGCACAACCTCTGGACGGCAGGGGCACTGCAAGGCGCCTCCGCCAGTGATGCGTACACCGTATCCATCGGGCTGGGCAAGACCATGACATCGACCGACATCCTCAATGGCGTCATGCGCGTACAGGTCAAGCTGGCACTGGTTCGCCCGGCAGAATTCATCATCATTACCTACGAACAGGAAATGGCGAAATCTTAATCAACATCACTTAATTCCAAAAAATAAACCACCATGGCAGATACAACAGGAACAGTAGAAAATGCGATTTGGCCAATGCCAAAATTCTACTTTCGCGTTTCCTGGGGAAGTGCAACCATCAAATTCTCCGAGGTAAGCGGCCTAGATACCGAAACCCAAATCATCGAGTACAGACATGGAGACAACAAGGTCTTCTACCCCATCAAGATGCCAGGCATCGGGAAAGTGGGCAATGTCACCATGAAGCGAGGCGTATTTGTGGGCGATACCACCTACTGGGATTGGTATTCTCAGATCAAACTCAACACCATCAGCAAGGGGCGCCAGACCGTTGTCATCCAATTGCTCAACGAAAATGGCAAGCCCACCATGAGCTGGACGCTGAACAATGCCTGGCCCACCAAAATCACCAGTACCGACATGAAATCGGACGGCAACGAAGCAGCCATCGATACCATCGAGATTGCTTACGAGACCTTGATGATCAAGAACGACAACAACGCATAAATTGACAATTCACTCACTCTATGGCCACAACAAATGTATATCCTCCCGTTAGTTTTTACTTCAAAGTAAATTTTACAGGAGGTGGAATCAGCGCAGAAACCAGCTTCAAAGAAGTGTCGGGCCTAACCGTCGACATAGAAGTAGATGAGGTCGTAGAAGGAGGAAATTTGCAGTTCCGTCACCGACTCCCCAAGACCCCCAAGTATCCCGACTTGGTGCTCAAGCGGGGGTTGGTGACGGATTCCAGTCTGCGCACTTGGATGGAAAAGGCCATCAACGAATTTACCTTTACGCCCATTGTCCTGACTGTCCAATTGCTCAACGAACAGGGATCACCGACCATGTCCTGGACCGTACACAACGCAAGGCCACTCAAGTGGGAAATCTCCCGATTTGATTCCCAAAGCAATGAACTGGCGCTGGAATCCATCACGCTGGCCTATGATTATTTCGAAATGAAAACCGGAAGTTGACTCCAATTTTTGTAATATGCCAATTGAAATCAGAGAAGTTGTCATCAAAGCACAACTCGAAAGCATGCCCAATGCGGCAAAAGAGCAAGAAAAAACAGCCCTGTCGGAAAAACAACTGCAGGCAATGACAGAACAACTCCGGGCCGAACTGCTGGAGTATCTGGAAGAAAGACTGTCGAGAAAATTGGAACGATAAAATGCCATGGGATTAACAAAACTCAAGATCAACGCCTACGAAAAGCCGGGCGACTCTTCCATCAAGAAAACCTACACGGCCCTGATCAACCCCGACTCGTTTCAGGTGCAACACACCATCAGCTACAACGAGCAACAGGCTCCGGGCACCACCACGCCCCAGCTGAAATTCAAATGCATTCCCTCCAAAAAGATCACCTTCAAACTCATCTTCGACGGCACTGGATTGGTCTCGACAGCCAGCCAGGCCCAACTCCAAAAAACGGTCCCCCAACAATTGGATGATTTCAAGGACACGACCATCAAATACGAAGGCGACATCCACGAACCCTACTTTCTGGAATTGGTCTGGGGTACCTCCATTTTCGAAGGCTACATCACCAGCCTATCTGTCTCCTACAAACTCTTCAAACCCGATGGAACACCCATCCGGGCCGAAGCCGACGTCACCTTCAGCACATCCAACAGTGCAAGCGATGCCAACAAAAGTGCTGACCCCAAATCGCCCGACCTGACCCACATTCGACAGATCAAGTCAGGCGATCGACTGCCCAACATGTGCAACGACATTTACAAAGACACCAATACATACATACAAGTGGCCCGCTACAACCAGGTCAACCACATCCGAAGCCTGCGAATCGGGCGGAAACTGAGTTTTCCACCACTTGTCAGTCAACCCTAATTTGAAAAAACTATGTCTACACAAGAGCACGATCTCGTATCGGTAAAAATCCTGGTCAACAGTAGCCAGATCAAGGAGGTATACGACGTAAACGAAGTCAGAATTACCAAGGAGGCCAACCGCATCAGCACCGCCAAGATCAGAATATTGGATGGCTCCTCTTCCAGCGAAGACTTCCCCATCAGCGACGGCAGCGAATTCGTTCCCGGAGCAGAGATAGAAATCCAGGCGGGCTTTGGCCTGACCACCGACAGCGTCTTCAAAGGCATCATCACAGGGCAGTCCCTCCAGTACAACACCCACAGCGGCAGCGTACTCACGGTGGAGTGCAAGGACAAAGCCATCAAAATGACCATCGGCCAAAACAATGGGGTATTTACCGACAGTACCGACAGCGATGTGATGGAAAAGCTGGCCAGCAATCACGGCCTGTCTGCCAAAATCACCAGTACCAGTAACACTTATCCACAAATCGTTCAATACTTTTCCACCGATTGGGATTTTCTCCTATCCAGAGCCGAGGCCAACGGCATGATTGTCATTGCCTCTGACAATGAACTGACCGTGGACACACCCAAGTCCGACGGTTCCACCGTGTCAGACCTCACCTATGGATTGAACATCTTTGCGTTCGATACCAAAATGGATGCCCGCACCCAATTGGGAGCCGTCCAAGCCACTGCCTGGGACTACAGCCAGCAGGCCCTTGTCAACGCCAGCGCCGACGATCCATCTGTACCAGATCAGGGCAACATCTCCGGCTCCACCCTCTCCTCTGTGGCCAGTCCCAGTACCTTCGAGCTGTTTTCAACCGTCCACTTGGAGCAAAGCGATCTACAGTCTTGGGCCAACGCCCGATTGCTCAAATCCCGGCTGGCCAAAATTCAGGGAACCCTCAAGGTAAATGGCGGAAGTGATTATCAACCCAATGTTTTGGTCAAACTCAGCGGATTGGGCAAGCGATTCAATGGGACGGCTTATGTTTCCGGCGTCACCCACGACATCCGAAATGGCAACTGGTATTCCCATTTGAACATCGGTCTGTCCGACAAATGGTTTGCCCGAGAAGTAGACATCAGCGCCCGCCCTGCCTCCTCTCTCTTGCCAGGCATCCGAGGCTTGCAAAACGGCACTGTCAAACAAATATACGAAGACCCCAAAGGCGAAACCCGCATCCAAGTGGAGGTCCCCATTTTCAAAAATTCTGGCGAAAGTCTGGTCTGGGCCCGCTGGGTGCAACCCTATGCCACGTCGAATGCTGGCTTCTTTTTCATGCCCGAAGTAGAAGATGAGGTCGTGTTGGGCTTTCTCAACGACGACCCCCGCTTTCCAGTGATCCTCGGCAGCCTGTACAGCAGTCAGAAAACGCCGCCAGAAACACCAGAAGAAAAAAACTTCAAAAAAGCCATCGTTACCAATGGCCAATTGAAGATTACATTCGACGATGAAAAAAAGATCATGACCTTGGAAACGCCGGGAGGCAATTCCATCACCATGAACGACGAGGAAGCGAGCATTGCCATCAAAGATTCAAATGGCAATGAAATAGAGATGAAGGAGCAGGGCATTTCCCTCAACAGCCCAAGCAGCATCAAGCTGACAGCCGAAGAAGAAGTCACCATTTCCGGTGCAGCCGGCGTCACCATCTCTTCTGAGGCAACCGTTTCTGTTTCAGCCGATGCCAGCCTGAGTCTTTCCGGACCCGAGATCAGCATCGAAGCAGAGGCAGAGCTTTCCGTATCCGGCGGGGCAGCGGCCAGCATCACAGCGGAGGGCGAAATGTCCCTGACCGCTGCCATGATCATGATCAACTGATGCCAACATGGGTCCTCTTATCAATAACTACGTAAACCAAACAACCTATGCCACCAGCAGCTTTTCTCACCTGCATGCACGAATGTCCCTTGGTGGATGTTCTCGTTCCACATGTCGGCGGCCCCATCATCGGCCCCGGCGCCCCTACGGTTCTCATCGGTGGATTGCCCGCCGCTCGGGTGACGGACATGCTCGTATGTGTGGGGCCTCCGGATACCATCGTGGAAGGCTCTCCCACTGTTTTGATCGAAGGATTGCCCGCCGCCTTTTTGGGCAGCATGACAGCACATGGCGGTACCGTCCTCATGGGAAACCCAACGGTTGAGATCGGTGTCTGACCAAAAGCTAAATATCATTGGAACGGGTTGGGGCTTTCCTCCTTCCTTCAATCGGAGCAGCCGCAAGGCGACGATGGTGACAGGACTGGAAGACATTCGCCAAAGCTTGAACATCTTGTTCAGCACCCGTCCAGGCGAGCGCATCCTGGCTCAGCAATACGGCTGCGACATTCCCCGGAGATTGTTCAACAACATCACTCTTTCAGAAGAGACCCAATTGAAAAACATGATCCAACGGGCCATCACCAATTACGAGGCCCGCATCAAGGTCAATGCCATCGACTTGGATACCAGTCGAATGATGGATGGAATCATCTACATACAGATTGACTTTGTAATACAATCCACCAATAGCCGACACAACATTGTCTATCCCTTCTTCGTCGAAGAGGGCACCTTTCTACCGAGAGAATTATGAGCAGATCATCCTATTTTTCTCATGGCACTTTGCAAAAGGACAGAGCACTGCCCGCTTTGTCTCCAGACTTTGTGCTGCCGGAGGAAAAATCGGTTGGTGACTTTCTCGTCTTTGTCCGCCAATTCTCTCAGATCATTCGATACTGGAACGAGCAAAACAATCCGCAGGGCAATTGGGAAATCTTTTTTGAGGACGATCTCAGCATTTTGCTGGCCTACATCGGTCATGTCAACACCTCTCGATACCCCAAAGAACACGACAGCATTGCCACTCACTTCCAGCATACAACACTGGAATATGAAAAGGAACACGACCTGGTCAGGCTGTTGCTCCTCAACCTCAACATCGAACAACTGATCAACAATTGGTACGACTTGATCCGTACACAGGCCAGTCTGAATTCGGAAAATGATCAGATCGAGGAATTGATTGTGGAACTGATCACGGCCAATGCCTGGAATGGCAGTCTATACCTCATGGACTGCTATCGGAATATGAATTACAGCTTTCAGCAAAACCCCAGTCAAATCGCCCAAGAACCACTGGGCCAGCCCGTTCACAAAGCCCAATTGTTCTTCGAGCAAATCTTTGCCATCAAAGGGACCAGCGATGGTGGCCAGCAAAACGAAATCCCCCAGGTAGACTTCAGCAATTACGACGGCTTTTTCAATTACCTGGACCAACTGTACCACAGCCTCTACGGGACCATTGCCCAAATCCAGCAATCCATCCCGGCTTACCTGGAGCAATCCCTCCAATTGCCCAATCACAGTTCCCATGTCAGTTTGCTTCTGGCATTCTGGGGAATGATGGAACAAACCCAGCAGCTCATCAATGGCTTTACGGGCAAGCATCTCGACTTCTACTACCAACAGGTATTGCAACAACAACTGGCAGGCTCTACTCCCGATCAGGTGCTGTTGTACTTTGGGCTGACACCCGCCCGGCAATCGGTCTTTCTTGCTGCGGGCACTCCTTTTTTGGCTGGCAAATCGCCCTCGGGCCCTCCTCTGCTCTACACGCTGGACAAAGACCTGAGCGTAAACGAGGCCCAAACAAGCTCCTATAAAACCATTTTCAACGATACGGCCAACGCGCCCTTGTACGATCAGCAAGCCCACCTGATCTACGCCTCTCCCATCGCCAATTCGGAGGATGGGTTGGGGGGAAAGTTTTTGAAAACCCCTCCTTCCTGGCCGACCTTGGGCCAAAATGAAAACAGTCCCGACGCCACCAACTTGGCCCAGCTGGGATTCGCTGTTTCCAACCCCTTGCTCTATTTGTCCGAAGGAAGCAGACAGATCACCCTGATGCTTCACCTGAGCCAGGAGTCGGTGGAGTATTTGGAGCAACAATACATCACCTTCAACCTCAAAGAACTGAGTTATTGGGAGGCACTCGAAAGCCTGATCCACCAGAGTTTTACCGTCTCCTACACCGGCCCCAAGGGCTGGGTAGCTCCCAGTGAATCTGCCAGTTGGATCGTTCCCTACATCGACGAGCAAGCGCCCAAAACCCAACAAAACAAGGCTGGCCTGGCCATTGCCTTTTTCCTATTGCTCAAGCCCTCACAGCCTGCCCTGAGCAGCTATGACCCCAAAAAGCACGGTACCGGATATACCACCCCTGATCCACTTTTGCGATTTGAAGTCAATCAAACGGCTTGCATCCATCCTGTCCAGCTCGGTTTGTTGCAATCCGACGGGACGCCTTGCCAAGAGGAAAAGCTCTACATCAACCCACAGGTGTTGCTCTCAAAGTTGCGCATCGTCTCCATGCCCCTGTATGTGGAGGTAGAAGATGTGCAGGATTTTGTGGTGCAAAACGACCACTCTGTCCTCAACCCCAAAAAGCCCTATCCGCCCTTTGGCACAGCGCCCATCGTCAACAGTCATTTTTACGTGGGCAACAGCGAACTATTTTGCAAGCCTCTGACCTATTTGAAGCTGCACATCGACTGGTACGACCTTCCCAAGCTCGACAATGGCTTCTGCGAATATTACAGAGATTACAACATCTTTGAAGACAAAAAGCCCTTTTACAATTCTGTCTTCAAGTGGCAAATCGACTTGTTGCAAGCCAAAGACCAAGCCCCTTCCCAGAAGTGGCATGCGCTCGACTTCACGGCCGAAAAACCAAGGGAAGCACCTGCTGATGCCCCACCACCTCGTCCCGGCAATGGTGACAATGCCTACGATCTGGCGCCCCCCAAGTCCATTGACACCACCATCACCAAGGACTTGTTGACCGATGTAGGTGCCCACTACGGGCCACATTGGAAAACCAATTCCCAAGAAGCACCCAAGCAATACGGCGACTACACGCCAGCCTACGAAGATGCGCTCTCCCCAAGGGCAGCCCAGGACCTCCTCGTAGATGTAGGCTCCTTCTACGGCCCTCACTGGAAGACCAACAGCACCAGACGCGAGCCACAGCCCAATGCAGCCGCTCTGACCAATGAAACGGCCAAAGACATCATCGATGACCTCTCCCGCTTTTTGGGACCAAACTGGAAAACCAATCGAAGCAAACTGCAACAACACAGCGCCAGTCCCAAGACGACCAACGACAGCCAAGCAGCAGCCACCAAAGCACCAAAAAATCAATTGGCACTGGACCTTGCCAGAAGCATTGTCAATTCCCTGAACCCAACGGGCTCCCCTTCCGAAAAACAGACAGGCAAGCCCGATTCTGATGCAAAGAAGTCAGCCATTTGCAACGATTGTCTCTTCCGATGGTCGGCTGCTCAGGAAAGCACAGCACAAACCGATGAGCAGATCGAGAAACAGCAATTGAGGACGGAAGGCAAGCAGTTGGAGGAAAAGGCCAAAAAAATATCAGAGAACATCCACCTGACGGTCAGGAATTTGTTGGACAAGGCCGACAGCATCTTACAAGACGCAACAAAGGCCAAATCATTGCTCAACGACCTGAAAGATGTTCTCGACAACAAAGCATCCAGCAGTGAGGAGCTGGCAGCTGGACAGCCAGTCACACTCAGCTCGATTGCCAAGCCCAGCATACCAGATTCTCCGAACGGCGACCAACCCAAGCCACCTGGCATTTCCTGCCCCTATCAGAAAGAGGGAAAGTTGAAGGACAGCTCCGAGTTGTTCATTCAAGATTTTCAAAACATCGAGTGGAAAAATGTCTCGTCGGCCAGCCCTTTTTCTACCAAGACCACCTTCAGTGACCAATCGGAAGATGGCTTTTTACGGTTCACGCTTACCAGTCCGGAATATGCTTTTGGAGAGGCGGAATATCCGAGGGTGGTGGCAGCAGTGGCCAACTTCAACATGGAGTTGATAGCCAACAAGCTGAAAAAGAAAAGCAATGGCAGCAGCAGTGGTAGTGGGCAACCGTCTGATTTTGTGTCCCGGATGGAAGGTTGGATGCAACAGATCGACAAATTGTTGACCGATCCCGCCCTGCAAATCATCTTGGAATATGGCGGCCAAGAACTAAAGGACTCTTTCATCAGCACCCAAAATGCCTATCTCGATGCCATCGGAAGACTCCGAACAAAAGATCCTGAAAAGCAAGCGAAAAATCTATCGACAGACTTATACATCATCTTAAACTTTTTGTACTTGCTGCGGATCATCCTGGACAAGTTGAGTTTCTTTGTCTCTCAAGACAGCAGTGGCAAAGATGGAGAAAACTCGTCTTTCCTGGACAACATCATCTCCACCATATCGGGATTGCCGTTGCTCAAAAAATTGATGATTCCATTGGGCTGGATTGGTTCGCTGCTGCATCTCTTGATTGGACTACTGGGCAGCGTCGCCAAGGAAGAAGAAGTCAAACTGCAAGGATTGATACTGGACTACAACACAGCCTTGAGCGCCACACAGTTTGCCATCGCAGATGTGGAGGCGGTCATCATTTCACAAAGTGGCTCCGACAGTCCCATCCCAGGCATCAACAAGCCTTTGCTGCCGCCCCGGCCTGCCTTCGTTCCCAAGATCAGCAGCTTGACGGCTGATTACAAAGCCAAAGACCAAATTTCCTTTCAACCCGATGCACAGGGCAATGCCTCTTTTTTCTATCTACAACCCTTTGGAATTGAGTTGCCCACCGTCGCAAATCAAAGCATCCAGTTACAACCTTCTTTCGATGCAGAGGGCTATTTGTTTTTGGCCTTGGAAAAAACGAATGCCCCGCAAAAGGTCACACTGCTCTTTGAGTTGAATGCGGAAAGTGGCGATCGAGATTTACCGCTGCCCGCCATTGAGTGGTCCTATTTGGATGGCAGCCAATGGCTTCCCTTTGCCCCTACGGCTGTCAAAGATGGCACAAATGGTTTCAGTCAGTCGGGCATCATCAGTTTCCAGTTGCCGTTCGTACAAGCGCCAAGCTCAACAGCCCCTGAGTATTGGCTGAGGGCAAGCGCCGACAAAAACGCAACAGCAGTGTGCGAGATCATTCAAGTCTACGCACAGGCAGGCACGGCTACCTATGCCAGCGGCGAGCTCGATCCTTCACATTTCGATGCGCCACTGGCTGCCAAAAAAATCAGCAAAGCCCAGAAAAACATCCCTGGGATTGCAAAAATTGTACAGCCCTTGCCGTCTACGGATGGGCGGGCTGCCGAGCAGGAGAGTGGGTTTTACAGACGGGTCAACGAACGCTTGCGGCACAAGGATCGAGCAGTCAATTCCTGGGATTACGAACGACTGATCCTGCAACAGTTTCCCAATATTGCATTGGTCAAGTGCCTCAATCACTGTTCGCTGCAAAACTCAAATGATCCCGGCAGCATCAGCATCGTCTTGTTGCCTGACAGCAGTGCCGTTCAAGCGCCCTCTCTGAGTCCCAAAACCGACCAGGGGCAGATCGCCAACATCCTGTCGTACATCCAGGGTTTGTCCGATCCATTTGCCAAGATTTATGTGCGCAATCCACAGTATCAATATCTCAAAGTAGAACTCAGCCTACAATTGACAGAAGGGTTGGATCCGGGGCATTACCTCAAATTGCTCAACCAGGGATTGATCCAAACCATTGCCCCTTGGTCTGTCGACTACCAAGGCATCAATCCATTCGAAACGAAGTTGAGTTATTTCTCCATCTTGGAATACATCAATCGACAAAGCTACATCCACGAATTGGCCAAATTCACCTTGTGGCTGCTGCCTTCGGAAGAGGCCACGGAAGGGCGAAAAATTGCAGAGACCTTTGACACCATTCAGCCCAAAGAGCCCTGGATCATCCTCAGCTCGGTGGACCAGCACCAACTGAGCATCGCAACGGAGGCAGAACTGATTGCCGCCCATACTGCTCCGCCACCCATCGAACAACGAAGTCCGGTGGTGGCAAGTCCCCAAAAAGATGCGGACTCCATTTTGCCTGACCCCAAGGTTTTGAACGCCTTGTACATTGGCAACGATCTGTACACCAATCCGAATTGACGATGAGCGAACAAGTCAACGACACCAGCATTCAACCCCCAGAAACCGCCCTCGATCCGGCGATGAACTACCAAACGCTGCGCAGCATTGGGCTGGACACCATCATCCAGACCGGCAGTGAGCAGTGGACAGATTACAACGAACACGACCCAGGAATCACCATACTGGAATCGATCATCTTCAGTTTGACGGACTTGGCCTATCGGACCGATTTCCCCATCGAGGACATCATTGCCCAACAAGAACTGAGTCAAGAGCAACTGGCCCGTCAGCAGTTTTACACAGCCCGCAACATCCTGAGCAACAATCCACTGACCTTTGTGGATTTTCGCAAATTGCTGGCCGACCAAAAAGGGGTGGGAAGCGCGTGGGTGGAAGTGGCCGATGATCCACTCAATACCTTGGGGGGTATGGTGGACATCCTCATAGATCCCTATCCAGAACTCACCAATGTAGAAGAGAAAAAAGAGCTTATACAAAGGGTGAAGCGAGCCTACTTCAAGCATCGCAATCTGGGGCAGGATTTGCGGAAGATCACCATCCGACAGCCGACTGAGATTCTCCTCAAGCTGGAAATCGTCATTCCTCCCAATTGCGTAGCCGAAAAGGTCTTAGCAGACGTATTGGTGCGACTGGAAAAGTACCTGTCCAGCTCTGTACAGTTTTTGTCTTTGCAGCAAATGATGGACCATTGCAATGGCGATGTCAACCAAGTTTTCAATGGCCCAGCCTTGTTGCACGGCTTTGTCCCCACGGCCAATCTACTGCCCATCATGCACCAGGTCAGAGCCATCGATCTCATCCCGGTCATTCAACAAAACCCCGATGTCGTGATGGTTCCCTCACTTGAAATGAGAACCCAAGCGCAGGAAAAAAAGTCCATCATAGACAGCATGGGAACGGGCGTAGATGGCTCCACGGCAGGGAGATGGTACTCGGAAATCCAGCTCGATCGCAAGCACTACCCCAGGCTGGCACCCACCAGTCAACACATTCTACAAGTCTACAAAGGAAAGAGTCTGGTCAGCATCAATGCCAACAAGCTCGATTTTGAAATCAAAAAATGCAGCAGCCAGCAGCCAGCCCCCAAGTTGAGCATCGACAGAAGGGATCTGCCCATTCCCTCGGGGCAATTTAGAGAGATGGAACAATACCTGAGCATCCAACAAGAATTTCCAGCCATTTACCATCTGGAACCGCATGGATTGCCTCCTCATGCCGATGCGGCCACCAGGGGACAGGTCAAACAACTCCAGTCTTATCTGCTGTACTTCGACCAGCTCATGGCCAACTACCTGGCTCAACTGTCCAACTTGGGGCAATTGTATTCTTGGGACAAGAACATCCGTCAGACGTATTTCTGCCAAGGCTTGGAACACTCCCTGGATAACTTGAGTCGCCTACTCGATTTTGACCCGCAAGAGAGTCGGCTGGAAATTGCCCATCAAAGGGCATCCATCATCGAACAGTACAAGGTCAAGCTGGCAGAATTTACAGAAGACCAAAGAACCTTTCTCACCAGAAGGAACCGTTTTTTGGAACACTTGCTGGCCCGCTTTGGCCGAAGCCTGGATACCTTCCTCCAATCCATCCACGTGTCCAATGCCACTGCACAACAACGCATCGAAATGGAAACTCGCTTGCGACTGCTCGACCATTACCCCCGTCTGAGCAGTGAGCGGAGCAGGGCCATCAATCCCTACAAGACCAAGGACTTTATGGCACAATATTCAGGGCTTCGACAGTGGATCGAGACCCTGTACGACATGATCCCAGAAACCCTGGATGTCTACCACTTCAACAAGCGATTTGTCTTGGAGCATTATGATCCCACCTCCAAGATCAACCACAAACACGTCTTCAGCAAATATGTGCTCACCACGGAAGATGGCAGTGCAGTCGACTTCAAAGAAATCATGCGAATCGGGCCACACAAAGAAAATTTCCGGCTGGACTATCGCAAGCTGCAGGGTCGCTACCACATCATGCTCTTCAAGATCACCGATCCATTGGTACCCGCCAAGATGTATCGGCTGACTGATGTGTACAAGACCCCGGAACAAACCATTGAGGTCATCAAAGATTTGAGCAATTTGCTGGCCGAGTACAACCGAAGCAGCGAACGAATCTACCTACTGGAACACTTGCTGCTCCGCCCCAAGCCCATCGAACGATATTTTGGGCTGCAACTACTGGACGGCACGGGCCTGCCTTGGATGCAAACCCAGGATTGGTACGACAAAAATGAAATCGCTCAAATCCAACAGCCAATCGACGACAAGAAAAATCCATTTGTCTTTGCCAGCATACCAGTAGACGCCAATGCCCATCCGCTCAAATACCGGGTGCAACTGATCTTTGGTGCGACGGGACAAACTGTAGAGATGCACAGTTGCTCGATTTTCGATTCCAAAGAATTGGCAGAACAGGCAATTGCCGATTGGCAGAAGTTGTTTCAACTGAGTTTTCGACAAAAGGGCAATGTCAACATCCTCCAGCCCTGGAAGCCGCTGCTCAAGCCTTGGCGCCGCTCCATCAAGGCCAACAATCCCTATGCTCAGATATTGGCCGATCCCTACTCCTTCATCCTCACAGTGGTGATTCCCGACTGGCCGAGTCGATTCCAGTCCCAGGGATTCAAAACCTCATTGGAAAGTACGATTTGCCAGGAATGTCCAGCCCATTTGTGGCCCAATTTACTGTGGTTGGACAAGGACCGATTTCAACAATACGAGCAACTTCACTACATGTGGTGGAGTGCCTATTTGGAGAATGATCCGGATGCCTACTGCTTTCGGGAGGAGCTGATGAACTTCATCATGACCCAAAGCAAATTTACCGAACCCACTCCCTCAACATAAGGTCCAATGAACGAAGCGGTCCACCGGATTTTTCGGCTTTCTCTCGATCTTTCCCTGCCAGCAGGAGAAGAGGCCAAGGCCGTACAGGACCGCATCAGTCAACTGTTGAAAATCCAATTGACCGATCAGTTGGATCGACTCCTCACAGAGTTTGATGATCCCAATGTACAGTTGCAAATTGATCAGTTGCAGCTCGACCTCGGCCGCATTCCCATCGACGATTTGGAACGAGAAATGCCACAGCGCTTAGACAAAGAATTTCGAGAGCTGTTTGCATCTGTTCGGCGCCAACACCCCATCATTCGCCAGCAGCAACAAAAGAGTTTGCCCTCTTCCTTGGAAGTCTTTCGGTATTATCTGCTCAAAGGGAGTCTGCCCTGGTGGGCTTCCAAACTGGTGCCCAAAAGCATCCTGGACTTATTTTACCAATTGATCCAAACCAATGCAGTCCTTTTGCGACAGAGCCTGTTCGAGCTATTGGGGCAGGAGTGGCCTCGCCAACGAATCATCAAAGACTTTGAGGACGAAGACCTCAACAAAATGGTCCGCCTGCTGGAACGAGTCAATGCAAAGCTCATCATAGCATACAATCAGGAATTGGAATGGCAGCACGACCAATCGCCCATCCTGCCACTGCGTCGCCGCGAATTCCGACGGCTTCGCTGGGAGGTGATTTTGCGGTACTTGCACGAAGAAAAAGGGAGTGAATTCAATCAACGGAGTTTTCTCAAACGACTGATTAACGGATTGGCTGTCAGTGGAGGAGGTCACTATGAGACATTGATCAAACAACTGGAGGAATTGGCTCTATCTGTCAAGCCCTCCCATTCCAAAAGTCATTCCCTGCTGAAAAACATCGTGCTGCTGGCCAAGGAAGAACGAAATGGAAAGGCATCTTTGTACGCTCCTCCGCAGAGTGAAACGGCACGCCAATTGTTGCGGGGGCTGACCCATCGGCAACGACAAACGGCCGAGCAATATTTGCCATTTGTAGAAGGTCAAACCGAGACCTGGCTGCCAGAAACCCCTCCCACTGTTGGACTGCTGTTGATCAAGCGGCTGTGGGATTTTGACCGCGACAAAGCCATTGGACTCATCCAACGGCTTGCCCTGATCGGAAAACCCGCTCGCCCCTTGCTGCAAAGCTTGCCAGAGGAAATCATCCGCAACACCCTGGCCGAACTGCACCCAGCATTGCACCCGGCCTGCTGGCACCTGCGGCACGACCTCATCCAAATGGCCAAGCACAAGTTGTTGGGACATTGGTCGGCACAGGAAATGACCCAACTCATCGACCAACACTATTTGGATTTTCTCAGTCTAACGGCGGGAACGGGTTTTGGCATGCTCACCCTTTTGAAGTCTTTGCTCAACAAAATGGCCGACAACAGCAACTCCTCTTACCGACAATTGCTCATCAGCCTGATCCGCAGCATTCCCAAGGCCCGACAATCTTGGACCTTTCAATCGGAATTGATTCGCTACCTGCAGCAATTGTCGCGCGAAAAGAAATGGGCACAATTGGAATTGGCAGCCATCCTTTCCACAGACTTTCCACAAAAAGCCCCCCTCAACTGGGCCGATCTGTCAGATGCCGATCAATATTTTCGCCAGGGAATCTTGCCCAATGGAAAAAGCCTGTCCTCTCTCCGCCTGTCCTTGGAGCAATTGCTGCAAGAATCGCCAGACCTTTTGCGAAGGTGGTTTCGACAGATCATCAAACACAAAGACGCTCGAAAAAGATTTTTCTTGTTTTTAGGCAGCGAGCAAAGCATCCAATTTCTCAATCTTTTGGAAACCAAGGCGGGGACCTATGCAGACAGTCTGCTCAAGATCATGCAAAATACGGCAGCCTATGCCCAACTCTTGGCTGGCCGAAAAGCAGCAACCTATTGGCAGATGGCTGCCCAGCAGTTGTTGGCAGAACACCAGAAGGGATTTCACATTCGACATTTTGTCCTGGCAATTGTCAAAAACATCAACCGAGGAGAAGGCATTGATACGGTTCAGTGGTTGGATCAGTTGAAAGACCAGCCCATCAAGCCCGATCTTCCCGAGGTGCGATTGTTGCGCAGCATTTTGTACGCCGAAGCCATCAGACTGTCCCCCGAAGATCCACCGCATTCCCCAGAGGTCCAGCTGCCATCCAGCGACTTTTCCCGCATGGGTGCCCAAGAACTCATCAAGTGGATGGAGTACCAATTGACCCTCCCTTCGCAACAAGTCAAGCGCCAACAACTCCGCACCCTAAGTCGACACATCCTTCGACTTCCCCTGCAAGAAAAACACAAGTTTTGGCAATTGCTCAGCGACCAGAAGATCACAAAACTACTCGGTCAACTCACCGGGCCTGATGAACTGGCGCGCCTGATGGACATTGCCCAATTGGTACAACAAATGGAGCGCCGAAAAGAACAGGGCTTGCAGCGATTTTTTCCTGTTGAACTATCCAGTCTGTTGCTGGATGCCTTGCTGAATGACCGGGGAAGTTTGTCCAACCAAAAAGCATTCATTGCCAAGCTGCTCAAAGACTGGGCGCGGGCGCACAACCGCCAGTACGAGGAGGTCATCCGTTTGCTTTGGCCCATCATCTGGGAGTTGCAACCCGCCTTTCGGCACCATCGTTCTCTGCAGGTATTCACCGATGTATTTCGGGAGGAGTTGGGGATGGAAAAACTCATGGAGCTGATCCCTTCGCCATCGGGAAGGATGAGACAACCATTGGAAGAAGAAAAGCCTTATCGCAAGCTTTGGGACCGGGACAAAATTGTTTGGAAGATGGAAGAGACATGGATCATTCACAATGCGGGACTTGCCATCTTGTGGCCCTATTTCAAAATCTTGTTTGAGCGCAGCGGACTGATGGAAGACAGTGAATTTGTCGATACAAATGCCCAGCAAAAGGCGGTGTTGTTGTTGGAATACCTCATTTCTGAACAAATCGATCCAGAGGAGCCGCAGCTGGTTTTCAACAAGGTACTTTGTGGGTATCCCCTGGCGGCGCCCATCGATGTGGACTACACCATCGACGAAGCAACCCAAGAACTTTGCAGTGGTTTATTGCAAGCGGTGGTCAACCATTGGAGCATCATCGGGGACACCTCTGTGGAAAGTTTTCGGGAAACCTTTCTGCTGCGGGAAGGGACTTTGGGATTGGCGAGCGACCACTGGAACCTGGAGGTTTCTCCCAAGGCCTTTGATGTCTTGCTGCGGGAATTGCCTTGGGGCATCAATCCCATCAACCTGTCCTGGATGGATAAAATTGTCAAAGTAGAATGGGAATAAAATCGTAAATTCCACAGCATGAACCAACACGCCATACAACAATCCTTGATCCAACATTTGGACTGGCTTCAGGAGCTGCTCAATTTGAGAATGCAGGAGTATTTTCAAACAGGGGCCAGCGAAGACTCATTTGCTTTCCCCCCTCCCCCACCCCCTGACCTGACGGTACCACTGGATCGGCAGTTTGAGGAATTCCAATTGTGTCGGGAAGAAAAAGTCATTGTTTTGCTGGCCTTGGCCCCTCATCTCAAGCCACAACTCTTGGATGTTTTCTACACCAACAACCCCAGTTTGAATCGGCATTTTACAGAATTTGGGGGGATCAAAGGAAAAATCCACAGCGGCTTTTTGCCAACCAAAGAAACAGCCGTTTTTCTGTTGGCAGGTGGCGACCTTCACAAGCGAATCAAAGTGACCCGTTTGTTGCAGTCCGATCAGAAACTGTACGACAAGCAAATCCTGGAACGAGATACCCACCAAGCAGGAGATCCACCCTTGAGCAGTCCACTCAATTTGGCAAAAACCTTTTTACCCACCGTCCTTTGGGACCGTCCCTACAGCCCCGATTTTGGGTCGGGTTTTCCAGCCCACCGGGTCAAGACCCAACAGGATTGGGACGATCTGATTCTGGCCCCCTATGTGATGGAGCAAGTCATGGAGATCAAGGCGTGGATGGAGCATGAAAATCGCATTCAAAAAGAGTGGGGCTTGCAAAAATTCATCAAGCCTGGTTATCGCAGCCTGTTTTTTGGGCCCCCTGGCACTGGAAAAACCCTGACGGCTTCTTTGCTGGGAAAGAGTCTAAACCGAGAGGTATATCGCATTGACTTGGCGATGGTCATTTCCAAGTACATTGGAGAAACCGAAAAAAACCTGGCCAATCTATTCGACCTGGCTGCTCACCGCAATTGGATTTTGTTTTTTGACGAAGCCGATGCACTTTTTGGGAAACGAACCCTGACCAAATCCTCCAACGACCGCTATGCCAACCAGGAAGTCTCTTATCTTCTGCAACGCATCGAAGACTTTCCAGGCTTGGTCATCCTCGCTTCCAACTTCAAGGGCAACCTCGACGATGCCTTTGTCCGCCGCTTCCAGTCCATGATCCACTTCCCCGTGCCCGAGGCCGACCAGCGATGGAAGCTTTGGCAAAAAGCATTTGCAGAGGGGCTGCAGCTCTCCGATGAAGTGGACCTGCGTCAATTGTCGGAACGGCACGAAGTCACAGGGGGTGAGATCATCAATGTGCTCCGCTATGTTGCCATCCAGACAGCCAAGCGCGGCCTGGATCGGGTGCTATTGGAAGACGTGTTGGAAGGACTCAGCAAAGAATTTCAAAAGAACGGAAAAAGTTTGGGACTGGCCTAAAGGGAAAGGGCCAGAAGTACAACTCCCGGCCCCTTTTATCGAGTAATGACGTTGGTCTCAAATCCTCTAGGAGGAGGCATGTGCGGGTTTGGTGCCTGTGTAGGAAGCTCCCTTCTGTGCAGCAGTATACTCTGCCTGTAGCTGGGCGACCTCGAAGGAAGATTCATCCACCGCTGCGTTGAGGGTGGTCAGGTTCATTTCAACCTCTTGTAGTTGCTGATCGACTTGATCGGACCGAATTTGCAGCAACACATATTCGGAAGTCAGGCGTTCGACCAGGGATGCCATCATTTTCTGATAGGACAAACAACGCTGGTAGTAATCCTTGGTGCGGTAGTCGATTTGCAGGGACGATACCAAGGTGGTAAACGAATCTTCGGTGGCTTTCACGGCAGCGTTCAAGGCTGTTCTGGCTTTGGCGCTGGAAGCCTGTACGGTGGTGATGAAGCTGGGCGTCCATTGGGTATCCGCGTTCTTGTCGGTCTTGTTGTATTCCAAGACGAGGTTGAGGATGTTGTCGATTCGTTCCAGTCCTTCCTTGCCCATGAACTCTGTTGCCTCATACATGGTGGTGGCGGTGTAAGTTGCCACCCCCACCATCTGGCTTGTCACACCGACACGCTCTGCAAAGAAGTCGGAGATGATGTTGATTTGTTGCTGTGCCTTTTCTGCCTCTTCCAAGTTGTTTTTGGCCAATGTGGCTGCTGTTTGGGTAGACAGAAATTGCTCGCTCAATGAATCTTTGGAGGCCGTGGCATTTTTGAGTCGGGCCTGGCGAGTGGCAAGGGTATTTTTGGCATCGTCCAATGCAACTTTCAAATTCTCGATGAAATCGATGGTTTGCGTCGTGGCATTGGCATCGTTTGGCGTACTGGTAATTGTACCTGTGGTTGGAGTTGCCATTTCTATTTAGAGTTTATTTTTTTGATAATTGGGTAAAAAAGGAATCAGCCACTGAAGGCATCGGCATAGACATTGGTTCCACCACCGTGGGTGATGCCCTTTTCGATGACTTTGTTCAGGGTATCCAATGCATTTTGAACTGCATCGAGTTTGAGCATGTCAAAATTGAAATCCTGATTGGCTTCGATGTAGCTGTCCATCTCGCTGAAGTAAGCCTGTGCAGTCTTGTCAAAATCCTTGTACGCAGCATTGAAATTGGCCTTGGCCTTGTTTTTCATGTTGCTCAGTGAATTGAGGGCGGTGGATTGTTCGCCTGTCAACAACTTGCTCAAGGAGGTGTTCAAGCCCGCTGTACTGGATGCCAGGGTGACGCCTTCGTACTCTGCTTTTTTGACAAGTGGCACTTTCTTTCCTGTGGACATGTAAGCAGCATTGGCCAACATCTTCAGGGTTTTGAGTTCCTTATTTGGATAGTTGAAGATGAGGTTGTAGACCTGGTTGTAGTTGTAGCCCGGCTGTCCTGCCTTGATGTTTTTGCCTTTGCCAGTAATGTGATTGCCTTCGCTGTCGAATGCCTCTTCGATGGCGGGCAGTGAAATGGCAAGATTCCGGAAGGCCACCGCAGCAGCCGTAATTTCCTGAGCCGACTTCAGCGCGTTCGAGCTATTGGTTGGGATAAAGCTATTGAAATCGTTCTTCATCTCGTTGATCAAACCAGTGGTGTAATCGGACAGGCGGCTGACCAGTTGGTAGTCATAGGTACTGCTCAACAGGCGTCCCTGGCTGCCATACTCCGGCAAATCGTCAAAGGTCTTTGAAATGGAAATCTTGATGACTTGTTTGAGGGCATTGTCCAGCTTGGCAGACAATATTTTCTTGTCCTTGCTCGTCATTGGATTCTTGTCGTCGTGCTTGACATCCAAGATGGTATCAATCACGTATTTGATGCCATTGTTTTGGGAGTAGGGAGGCTCCTGGAAAGTCACCAAAATGGTGGCCTCGGCATTGCTGTTGTCCTTGACCACTACCGAATAAGTGCCAGCACCAGCGGCCGATACGGTATCTTTGGGGGTATTTTTGTCATTGTTGGACAAGACTGCCTTGCTGTCGACATTTGTCCAGGTAAAGGTATAAGGCGTCTTCCCCCCACTGGCTTCTACAGTCGCTTTTCCATCACTCAGTCCATAGAGTGTTGGATTGGTTTGGTTCTCCAGCTGAAGGCTGAGCGTAGACTTGTAGACTTCCACTTTACTGGAGGTTGCCGTATTGGTTCCATCGCTGACGATCACCTGATAGGTACCGGGAGATAGGTTGTTGATGGTGGCGGTGTTCTCTGTGATGGGCGTGGAAGTGGAGCCATCGATTTTGCTCCATGCATAAGTATATTGGTTGGCTACGGGTGGTGTCCCGCCAGAGGCTACAGCTGTCAGTGACCCCTTGTTGCTTCCCGTATTGACATTGGTGACCATTACCGTTAGTGGCCTGGGTGGAGGCGTGCCAATGATCCGCTTAGACATGGTGGTTGTCACAGGCGGATTGTTGATGTTTTGCAGCAGGATGGTCTGGATGTTGGAGAAAAAGAAGCTGGCATCCGGCTGTGGAAAGAGCAGTGTGACTTCCTGTTCCAGGGCACCTACCAATTCTTCCTTTTGCAGATTGGTCAATCCCACAGATTTGGGGGCATTGACGATGGTGTCGTGTACCCACTCGCGAATGGAATCTTCGTCTGGCTTGTACTTGCTCAGTGTACTGTGCAGAAGACTGAGTACCCTTTGGGTCATTTTGTCTATGTCGGGACCATCCTTCGAGATGGTGTCCAAGTAGGTGGTGATCTCTTTGGTCAGCCAAGGCTTGAAGGCTTTGTTGGAACCATCAAAAGTCTTGTCCGTAGGGAGACCCTTTTTGGCGACAATATTGGCTGTCATCTGATTGAAGAGACCTTCCTGATCTTGTATGGATAGATAGGTCGCAGATTCAAAGATGGAATCCCCTACGAACTTCAGAAGCAAAGTAGTATCAAAAGGATCCTTGGCATTGGCAATGTCCATCCGTGTGTAGACAACCTTGAAGATATTGATCAGGTTTTGGACCAATTGCAACTGATTTTCTTCACTGATATCTTGGCCAGCCGTCTTTTCAGACAGGACCCGCTTGATGATCGGCTCGAAGGATTTTTTGTAGGACTTGCTCCCATTTGGTGTCTTGCTTCCTTCCCAAGTAGGGCTGATGAAGTAGGGTGACGGTCCGCCAAAGTCTGTGGACTTGGAGATCAGGGTAGACTCGGCTTGGATGAATGTGTTGAGGGCCTTTGCCTCATCTGAAGCATTGGAATTGATTTTGGTTTGGAGCCCCATTAAGATTTTTTGCAAATCTTTTTCAAATGCTGCCAAAGTACTGGTAGCGGTTGGAGGTGCAGTGCTTTTTTTGAGCTGTGGTTGCGCCATGCCTTTTGAGGTTTTTATGTTTTTAAATGTGTATTCAAGATGAGATGCTTTTCCGTCGGGAAACATCTATGTTGTATTTTATTCACACGCCAAAACAACTTGACATTTTGTAGATCAAAAATCTATTTCATTGTGTTCTGGGTAAGTCAATCACTGTTGAAACTGAGCATGCAAATACAGTGACATACGGAAACAGTTGTTCTGTATGCAGCAAAATATTTTGACTGTGATTTGAATCCTACACTACCCATTGAAAGACGGCAAAATGCGAGCTGCCCTTCAGCCATGGTAGCCTTCAGCTGTACAGTTTCTCCAGTAAAGTATGCATGTTTGGATCAGATGGATGAGTTGTCCCATCGAGATGATTTGGTCGGTTTGACAAGGTCTCTCTTGGACGGTACTTGTCTCAGTGCTACGATTTGAGAAATAAGTGTTTCTCAAGGCCTCTTGCTGAGACATATCTTCTACTGCAGACGTGTATTGAATGGCAGTATGCAAAATCAGGCTAAATATAAAGATTATTTTTAATGTCTTCAAAATATACAAAGCTTTTGTCGCAAACTTATTTTTTTACCGCCGCACGCAAACACATAACGAATAATGACTATATTTATCCCCTGGTAAAAACACCCCAAAAGAGACATCTGCTCATGGATCACCCCATCAGTCCCATTCTCTGGGTGTACAAACCATTAAATGCATGACGTCTTCTTCCACCATTTTGGATACACTCATTCGCAAGGGTACGCTGAGCGAAGTTCTCCACCTGGGAGCAACTCCCGGAGAGGAGATCAAGGAGTTCAAACAGCTGCTGTTCGAATTGGGATTCAGTGGGGTCCAAGACGCTGCAACCCGACAAATCACCGGGAGTTATGACTCACACACCGCACAAGCAGTTCGAATCTTTTGCCTGAGAAATCACCTCCAGGGCGATGGTACAGAGGTGGATACGACCATTGCCAAATGCATCAATCACCGCTATGCCAGCCTGTCCGCCCTTTTGCAACTGCAAAGTGATCTCGACAAGGGGCTCATTGCACAAAAGTACTATCGCGGCTCTCCCGATACGAAGGCTGTCAGCGCCTTGCAGACGTTGCTTGCAGACTTGGGACTGGGCAACTTGATGGGATTGGACCAAAACGACACCCATGGCATTTATGGCGATGGAACGGTAGCAGCAGTCGAGGCATACATGCGACGCAAAAAAATTGATCCTTCCAGTCCAACGGACAAAAAGCCAACAGATGACAAAGACACAAGTGGCAGTGATGGCGATGGGGAATCGGGGCAAGGAGAAGACCCCTCCTCGACAGACAAGGACAAACAAGGGGATACAGGCGACAGACCCAATGAGAACAAAGACACAGCTGATGGCGATGGGGAATCGGAGCAAGGAGAAGATCCCTCTTCGGCAGACAAAGACAAGCAAGGGGATGCAGGTGACAAACCCGATGAGAACAAAGACACCAATGGCAGTGATGGGGATGGAGGGTCGGAGCAAGGAGAAGATCCCCCCTCGGTAGATAAGGATAAGAATGGGGACGTAGAAGACGACAATCCAACCGTCGGTGATGGCGATGCAGAAGCAGAACAGGAAGAGGATACATCCATATCAGGCAGTGACAAGAAGGAGGACGGTGATGGCAATGAAGCAGCAGCACAAGGGGAAGAGTCATCCATGGCAACAAGTGATGCAGCCAAAGATGCAAAGGCATCAGAAGATCAGGAGCTGCCCGATCCGCATGGTCTACTCGCTTACAGCGGCCATGCCCTGGAACAACTCGTCAAAAAAGGCATTGCCAGCCACGTTCTACAACAGGGCGGCAAAGCGAGTCTGGCCATCAAAAAGCTCAAGACAACCATGCATCTACTGGGCTTTGGCAAGGAACTGGGCAAGGGGATTGGTCAATTGGATGGTCATTACGATTCGGGCTTGGTCAAGGCTGTCAAATCATTTGCCCAAAAAAATGGCATTGCCAGCGATGGAAAGCAGGTGGGACAAAATCTGGCTCAACAGATTGTCAGTCGACTGGACGCCCTCCCCTTTTTGCACCAGATGCGACGCGATTTGGGCTTGGGCAAAATAGAGTCCAATTACCAAAAAGGCTCTACACACAAACTTGCCGTGGGGGCACTCCAATACCTGCTCAACGGCTTGGGTTTGGGGAAGGAACTCCACTGGCCACAAAAGAGCAATGATGGCAAGTTTGACCAGCATGTCGTCAAAGCTTTGAAATCCTATTTCAACAAAAACTACTTCCAAAAGGCCAACCAGCTCACCCCCAATATGGCCAATACCATTGTGCAAAATACGGCCAAAAAATATGGCGATGCCTGGGAGGAGCATGTCAAATATCCCAAGGGCAGTGACCAATCCGTTTTGGTGGAATACTCAAACGCCAATTTTACAGGCAAGCCCATCACCACCCATACTGGCTTTGTGCCCCAACTTCAAAAAATCAACAGCTATGCGGGCAAGCACAATGTCAAGGCTTGGATCACCAGCTCCTACCGCCCCGATACAGATGTAGACGGCAGCATTGTCCCTCCCTCCCAGATGTCGAACCACATGGTGGGCCATGCCATCGACATGAACGTACAATACCATGACGGGCAAGGAAATCTGCAATTGGCCAATTCCAAGATTCTCTCCAAAGACAACCAAGCCAACTGGCCCGCCTCTGTCAAAGGCTTTTTGACCGACATCATCAACGATCCCGACCTGCGCTGGGGAGGAGACTTTAGCAGTGATCCCGATCCCGTCCACATAGACGATCACTACAACAAAGACCCCGATGCCTGGCGCAAACTGCGAGAGCTGTGTCTCAAGGCCTACCAGGCAGATGACATCAAGCCATACCAAGCTCCCAGCTGAGCCATCCACTTTTCCGCTCCAACCAATCATTGGGCAGCCACATACCGTCTTTAGTGGTAGAATCCAAACCATTCAACCCAAGACATATGAAATCCGTCCTATGCACCGCTCTGCTTGCCACTGCCCTGCTGCTGTTGGGCTGCAACAAGAGTGAAGAAAACAACATTGGCCCTCTCTCCGAGGGCGACTACCTGATCTTCGGAACTTTCTATGGTGAATGCATCGGCAATTGCACCACCGTCTTCAAGCTAACCAGCACCCAACTTTTCGCCGACGATTTGGACCAGGGCCTTCCGGAAGACTTGCCGTTCCAGTCTGATCCCTTGGAAGATGCCAAGTACCAAAGCGCCGAGATGCTTCTCGACGACTTTCCCAGCGACTTGCTCGGGTCGGACAAACGGGTATACGGCTGCCCGGACTGTGGCGACCAAGGCGGATTTTACTTTCAGCTCAAGAGAGGAGAACAAGTAGACATCTGGAGAGTCGATACCTGGGATGAGGAGCAGAGCGGGGAGATTGTGGCGTATAAGGAAGCGGTGAGAGAGGTGATGGATGGCTTGTAGGGAAGAGAGTAGTACCCAGCCGGTATTGAGCTGAGTACCACTTCATCTTTACTTTCTTGTACAGACTGCGTTGCAGTTGTCAGACTGTCCAAGAGCAGATACTGTAAAGTTAATGGTCAAGATGTTGTCATCAATTGTACCTGATCCATTATATGTTACTCCACCTTGCACTTGAGTGTCAATGTTGATTCTGTTGCCATCTACGGTAGCACTCAGGGACGCACCTCCACCATATAAGTTGTTCAAGACAACCGCATTGTCACCGGTTCCGGACTCAATGATGACGATTTCATAGGTGTCATTGCCACCCCCACAAGTTTCCACCACGGAGTATGCCCCGAGGAACTTGTCACGAGCTGGATCGTCTTTGGAGCAGCTGGTACCAAGCACCAGCAGACCCAGTACACAGAATGTAAAAACAATGTTTTTCATTTTTGAGGAATTTATTGATTAACAAATCGATTGTTGGTTTTGAATATCAGACGGACTACAAGCTCGACTCTGTTGACACGAGCAATATAAACCTAATTTGTAGAATATAACTCATTGACCTTGAGATCATTTTCCTGCTGTGCTCTTTTTCCACACCTATTGAATGGCAATTTGAGCGAGTCAAACAGCATGCGTGGAAAGAAATCAGTTGTCTACTTCCTTCCCTGGATAGAAATGTCATCCCAAAAGGGTGCCCATTTTCGACTGATGGGCAATCTATGTGAAAATCCCATGGCAAAAGCATTGAAATATTGTCCTGGAGGGTTCTCATGGATGGAGGGAGAAAAAGCTCATTGTCGGGGATACAGGCGGGGGATTGCGGGAATGAATTCTTCCCAAAAAACAAATAACCTGCTGGTTGCCAACAGGTTATTTGTCCTCCTTCTGTACAAGTCACTGCCTTTAGAGAGAGTTGTTGCAGAAGAATTTTTGATGTCTTTGTTTTTTGAGATTGAGTCATTCTCCACTTGCCAAGAAGCACTGGCGGGAATGCCCAATCGCATGTTCCTTAGCGAGGAACAACCGGGTCACTGAATGTAAAGTCCCTAAAGACGCCAATGGATGCCCCAGAATTGCCATTGGAAGCGACTCTGTGGGTAGAGAAATTGGCTGCTGCATCCCGTACGTCGCGATACCAGGTGGAGTAAACGCTGTTGTTGTTAACGCCACTTCGTCGGCAAGAATTGAATCTGATGTGCAGCTGGTTGGGACTGAATACGGATACGCCGCTGGAAGTGATGAGCTGAATCTGCCCAGGTCCCTCTCCACCGGAGAAATACGGCACGATGAACTCTATCCAACTGTTTGTAAAGACGGCAAATTGAGCATTGATGCCATTGATCTTGATCTCGTTGACATTCAACAGGTTTGTCCCCCTGAGTCGGACGGCACGGCCTTCTCCTGCCACCATGGGGGTAAAATCTGAAATGCTGGGCGGCTCGACTGTAAATTGATGCGTATACCGATGGATCTGCTTCTTGACTGCAGAGGCATTGCCGGGACCACCAAAGGTGAAAGTAAGGTACCAAGTACCTGGGGGAACCTCCGCGGGCAGTGGCACGTCCCCTGTGATGTTGATCAATTCATCGTCTTCCAGGGAAAAAGCAGGAGTTTGGCCAATCAAAATGCCATCGTCTTCCGGAGAAGAAGAAAGGAAAATATTGAGCTTCATCTTTACCTTACGGCTCCCTTGATTCAAAACGGGGATGTTGACATCGAATGTCCCCCCTGGAACGGGAGTCTTCCCGATGATGGGACTGTTCAAATGGAAGAAATCTGGCCCAGCGGATGGAGGCGGATCAGACGTACTTGTATTGACAGTCACAGCACTTATGCTGAGTAAACCAAAGAAAAAAGCGAGGAGAAGGAACACAGGTGATTTTTTCATGCTTTGGGTATTTTTGACAAAAAATGTGATTTTTTCCACTCAAGTGTGAGTCAGGCGTGCTTTCGATTGGAAGAAACGGTATGATTATAATATAAGGTTTTTTGGCCGTAAATACAATACCTTTTCTGGATAAAATCAATGGTCTGGCAAGCATGGTAGGGGCTGATCCAAAGAAACAATTCTCATCACAAGCAAGGCAGAAGACAGGCACCCAAAATGAGAGTCATTCTCACAATGAGATGACATATAAGTATGCCTCAACTGTAAAAAACTGGCAATGAGGCAAGTGCTGAATGGTCCATTTTTTCGAATGGGTAGGACAAATGATGAAATCACAAAACCTACAATTATGAGAAACATCCTTTACCATACAATTTGCATCCTGATCACCTTCTTTGGCTTCGTACAGTTGACCACCGCTCAAGAAAACAAGGTTGTCACCTTTGTCAGTGCCGTCCACCCAGAGGGAGCAAATCTACTATTGTGGGATTCACAGAGAGAAACGACCTTCGAATACTGGGACAAAGCCTACATCCGCATTGTGATCCACATCGAGGATTCCAACGCAGAGAAGCAGGTCCACAAAATGCTTGCTACACAAGGCTATTACAAACCCATCGCAAAGCGCCATCCAGAGGCCAATCGCCTGGTCCTGGAGCTTTCCTGTGATCGCAAGGAAATCCTCTTCAATGGACGAGCTATTGAATCCAAGCTTACTTTCCACATCTATGTTCCCCGATACATGGAGTGTCAGCAGCCTGGTCCTTTGGTGGCTGATGTGGAAAAAAGTAATCCATGAAATTGCTGCAGCAAGCTCGCACCAGATCTTCGCAGCCAATGGCAGGAAGTGGGAAAAGCTTTTCCTGGGTAGATGGTTCCATTGATTTTTGGAAATGCTTGACAGGCTTGGTTTGGAGAGAAATGATGCAGTCGTATGTTTCTGTTGGGGACTTTGGGAGGGAGGTAGGACAAGACTTTTTTCCTTTTCTTGGCATTCAACTGACAGAGAATTGACAGACTGGATGTTCCTAGAAATAAAATAACCTGCTGGTAATCAGCAGGTTATTTTTGGTTTTGTAGCGGAGGCAGGACTTGAACCTGCGACCTTCGGGTTATGAGCCCGACGAGCTACCAACTGCTCCACTCCGCGATGTAACACTCAACTTTTTGGAAGCTCTGTAGCCTTTGTCGTTAAGTGGGCTGCAAATTTAAGGCTTTATTTTAAAAAACCAAATCTTTCGTACCGTTTTTATTGTTTACCTTTGTGAGCATCCGCATTTACCATCACCAAATAAAATCTCTTATCCACATGAAAGATGTATTTATCGTTTCTGCTGTCCGTACACCCATTGGAAGTTTTGGGGGTATGTTTGCTTCTCTGTCAGCTGTCGATCTGGGAGCAGCGGCCATCTCCGGAGCGCTCGAAAAAGCAGGAGTCGATGCCTCGGCTGTCGAAGAGGTCTTCATGGGCAATGTTTGCTCGGCCAACTTGGGCCAGGCACCAGCTCGACAAGCAGCCATCGCTGCCAAGATCGGGACCAACGTTCCTTGCACAACAGTCAACAAGGTTTGTTCTTCTGGTATGAAGTCCGTCATGTTTGCCGCCCAAAGCATCGCGCTGGGACATGCAGGCATCATCGTAGCAGGTGGGATGGAAAGCATGTCCAACATTCCTTATTACATTCCCAAAGCTCGCTGGGGACACAAATATGGTCATGGACAATTGGTGGATGGATTGCAAAAGGATGGGCTGACGGATGTGTACAACAACATCGCCATGGGGATTTGTGCTGACAATACGGCCAAGAAATTCAACATCAGCCGGGAGGCACAGGATGCATTTGCCATTCAATCCTATACGCGTTCGGCTGAAAGTACGAGCAGTGGGGCCTTTGGACAAGAGATCGTTGCCGTGGAGGTTCCCCAACGCAAGGGCGACCCCATCCACATTGCAGAAGATGAGGAATACAAACGCGTAAAGTTTGAAAAAATCCCTGCACTCCGACCTGCCTTCACCAAAGATGGAACCGTGACAGCTGCCAACGCATCCACCATCAACGACGGAGCCGCAGCACTCGTGCTGGCCAGCAAAGAGATGGTAGAGTCTTTGGGGCTCAAGCCAGTGGCCCGCATTCGCGCCTTTGCAGATGCCGCCCAAGATCCAGAATGGTTTACCACCACCCCTCCCATCGCAGCAAGACGCGCCTTGAAGATGGCTGGCATGGAAAGCTCAGACATCGACTTTTACGAGGTCAACGAAGCCTTTTCTGTGGTCACCATGGCCTTCAACCAGGAAATGCAGCTGAGTGAGGACAATGTCAATGTTTTCGGAGGGGCTGTCTCCATTGGCCATCCTCTCGGAGCTTCTGGTGCCCGCATCCTGACTACTTTGAACAATGTACTGCACCAAAAGGATGGCGGCGTTGGCCTGGCTGCCATTTGCAACGGCGGTGGCGGTGCGTCTTCCATGATCATCGAAAGAGTGTAGAAATACAACAGATCAAAACGATGAAAAGAGGCTGTCCTGCAAGCGGGACAGCCTCTTTTCATTTCAAGCTGTGCCAAAAAAAATCCCAGTGGGCGCGGGGAGCGCACGACCGGGATTCGCGACTTATTGAAAACAAAGTGATACTTAGGAATGTAATAGGAATCTTGATTATCTTGAACTGGCAGGCTCTCTCACGACGGAGACCTTCTTCTGAAGTTTAGCTGCCATTTTAAAGCTCTTGAATATGTCTTCCCGCTTGTAATCCGCTCCGTCGAGCACCTGATCAATGTTGCAGGAGATGGTTTGTAATAGATTGTCGATGTCTTCCAGGTTCATGTGCCGGGTGATGGTCATCCGAAGGCCTGCCCTGTTGTAAGGCACGCTCGGAAAGGCCGCCACATTGACGTAGAAACCATCCTGTATCATCTTTTTGCAGAGTTGGTATCCAATTTCGGATTTTCCGACCCCGACAAAGAAAATGGGTGTCAATTCATCCTTCACCAGTGGCAAGTCCATCGTGCGAGCCTTTTGGATGAAATACTCAATCCTGCGATGCAAATCCCGCTGCAGGCTGTAAATCTCATCCGACAGGTGGATGTGAGCACAAGCAATGGCGGCTCCCAAAGGTGCCACAGACACAGGGCCCGAGAACATAAGGGTTCCCCCACAGTTGCGCACCAGATCACGGCTTTCGCGATTGGGATAGACCATGACCCCACCCGAAGTTGCATAGCTCTTATTGAGGGAGGTAATGAAATACATCCGCGGGTGCAACTTCATTCGGCTGAAAACATAGCCCGCCCCATTGGGGCCCATCCAACTCATGCCATGAGCATCATCGACATAAAGGTGAAAGTTGTCATACTTGTCAAGTAACTCCTCCAGCTTTTCCAGAGGAGCGCAGTCGCCATACATGGAGTAAATGCCGTCTGCCATGTACCATACCTTTTCGCAATTTTCCTGGTGTTTTTGTATTCGGCTTTCCAAAAACTCCATGTTGTTGTGGCGGATGGTCTCCACCGGAACTCCCTTTGCCTTGACCTGAAGTACAGCACTCTGTACACTGGCGTGGACCTGTTGATCTAAAATGACAACGTCGTTCTGACCTACCAAAACCGGAATGTTTGACATGTGGCCGGCGGACGTAGAGGGCGTTACGATGGTGGGATGACCGAAAATCTGTTCCAGAAGTCCTTCCAGTTCTTCGTACAATCCCAAGGACATGTAAGCCCTCGAACTGGAAAATTGAACTCCATATTTGGAGATGGCTTCTATGGCTGCAGATTTCAAGCGATCATCGAGCTCCAATCCCAAGTAACTGCACGAGCCGAAGTGCAGGACTCGTTTGCCGTTAATGGTGAGGTGACGCCCGTCAAGTGTTTCGTCAGAAGCTGTTAGCTGCGCAATTCCCATCTTTTTGGCGTTGCGCACATTGGAATCTGTGACTGCTAGTGTTGATTTAGCAAGGCTCATGTGTTTATTCATTTGGTTGACACTTTATGAAACAACCAATAGCAATGACCAGACACACAAAAATTTCTCGTGTCAAATCGCCTTTGGTTGTCTTCTCTTTAAGCCTACTTTACTGCTAAATTAATTTGCCTGTGTAATATCTGTGGGTATATTACAAAACTATCTATAGATATTTTGAACTTCTACCACAATTTTGATATATTTAAGAAGGGCATAATCACCGATAAGGAAATCAAAAATCAATTAAACTACTCATTATCAATGACATACAATTTTTAAAAAACCAACCCAAAACCTCAAAATAAACCATTTTATCAAATCATCTCTCTAACCATTACGATAAAGAGCCATGGATAGTCTCAAAGACTTGATCAATGTTGTCAATAAAAAAGCCATCAAACGGGTAGAAGTCATGGGCAATTCTACCAATTACAGCAGCAAGATGCGGGAGCTGTATGATGGCATTGCTGAAGGGCGCTTCGAAACGGACAATGATGCTGCACACGCTTTGTACGATTCTGACGAGGACAACATCAATTACAAAAAGATCAAATACCGACTCGAAAAACGACTGATCAATACTGCATTTTTCATCGATCTGAATGCGCCGGGGTATACGGATGAGGACAAGGCAAACTTCAGCTGCTACAGAAATATGCTTGCCGCCTACATTCTCGCTAGATTGGGCATCAGAAAGACCGGTGCCAAAATCGCTACCAAGACACTCAACCACGCCATTCGCTTTGAGTTTTCCAACATTGCTTACCGAATGTGTACCTATCTGAGAAATTACCATGGACACGTTACAGGAGACTTGAAGAAGATGGACTACTATCACGAGCAATCTGTACATTATCTCCAATTGGCCTTCAATGAAAACATTGCAGAGGGATACTTCTCAAAGTTGGCAGCACTTTCTTACCGATCTGATGTAGATAGAAATTCATTGGAAGAGATAGCCATCAGCTATCTAGACGAAATCCGAACCATCATCAAAGACCAGCAATCGCTCATTCTCCTGCGCTATTATCATTTCATCCATTCCATTCGGTATTTGCTGGTCAATGACTACGCAAACTTACTCATTGCCTGCAATGAAGCCATACAGTTTTTCTCTACCAAAAGCCAATTGTTCAAAAGTGGGGAAGCTTTTTATTTGTGGAAATTATTGAGCTGTATTCATTTGAAAGATTACCAAGAAGGAGAAGAGGCCATTGAAGCAACGCTGTCATTTGTCGACAAAGACAGCGTCAACTATTTCTCCGCCCTTGAATACCAGACGCTCTTGTATTTTCATGCGCGTAGGCTCCAGAAAGTCTACGAAATCATCGCCTCTGCTGCCAATGACAAGCGTCTCATTCGAGAAATGCCCGCCTCCATCAAAGAACACTGGCTCTTGTACGAGGCCTATGCCAACCTCTTTGTCCGCATGGAAAAAATTGATCCAGAGCGGTCTCCATACAAGCTCAAGCGCTTCCGATTGTCCAAATTCCTCAATGAAGTCCCCATCTTTTCCATGGAGAAACGGCGGGCCAACATCCCTGTCCTGATCATCCAAATCCTGTTTTTGCTGCAACAGAAAAAATACAGCCAAGTCGTTGACCGCATGGACGCCCTCAACGCCTATTGCTATCGCTATTTGCGCAAGGATGAAACGTTTCGATCCAACGTCTTCATCAAAATGCTGCTGCAAATTCCCAAGGCCAACTTCCACCGGGAAGCCGTCACCCGCAAGACCAAAAATTTGCGCGACCGCCTGGACAATGTTCCACTCGAAGTGGCGCGCCAATCTGCCGAAATCGAAATCATTCCCTACGAAGACCTCTGGGAATACGTCCTGGAAATGCTCAGCATGCGCTTCCATTATGTCTAATTCCTAAGCACGACGGCAAGTCCAAGGCTCCTCCCCATCAACAAAAGCTGCCAAAACATCCAATTTTGGGTATATTGCCTGAGCACAATTAAACATTCATTCACTTTACGCAACCTAATCCGTTATGTATCGCTACCTATTCTTGCTGCCACTCATCGGCCTCCTTGCCTGTCAGTCTCAGCCTGTCGCCGATATGGTCATCCGCAACGCCAACATCTATACTGTAAACGACGAACAAGCCAGGGCTGAAGCCATTGCCATCAAAGATGGACGCATCCTGGCCATCGGAACCGAATCGTCCATCACCTCACATGTTGGCGAAGAACAAACGCAAATCATCGATGCAGAAGGTGCCTTCCTCATGCCGGGTTTCATCGAGGGACACGGACATTTTTCTGGTCTTGGCTTCAGTCAGCTGAATCTCAATTTTTTGAAGGCCAAAGACTGGAATGAAATCGTCCAAAAGGTGGGAGAGCGAGCAGCAGAGTTACAGCCTGGCGAGTGGATAGAGGGCCGAGGTTGGCATCAGGAAAAATGGGTGTCCTCTCCCCAAGAATCTCTCTACGGCTACCCCTATCACGATGACCTCAGCGCCGCATCACCAGACAATCCCGTCATCCTCATTCATGCCAGTGGGCACTCTCTATTTGCCAATGCCAAGGCAATGGAGGCGGCTGGCATCAGCAAGGAAACACCTGCTCCCGACGGCGGGTCCATCATCCGCGATGCCAATGGCAATGCCATCGGTGTATTCGAGGAAAGAGCAATGGGGCCGATTCGACAAGCCTACCAAGCATATTTGGACAAACTGCCACAAGAAGCCCAAACAGCCCGTTGGTTCAAGGCCATTGAACTGGCACAACGGGAGTGCATTCAAAAGGGAATCACTTCTTTCCAGGATGCAGGTTCTACCTACACGGAGATTGATCGCTACCGACAGCTGGCTGAAGAAGAAAAGTTGGACTTGCGCCTTTGGGCGATGCTGCGCCATTCCTACAAGCGGATGAAAGACAGCCTGGACGGCTTCCCCATGATCGACATTGGCAATGATTTTTTCACTTGCAAGGCCATCAAATCAGAGGTAGATGGAGCACTGGGAGCGTTTGGAGCTTGGCTGCTGAAGTCCTACAGCGACAAACCAGGATTTATGGGACAAAATACCACTCCCATAGAGGAAGTAGAAAAAATTGCCGGGCTTGCCTTCCAACACGACATGCAACTGTGTGTGCATGCCATCGGCGACCGCGCCAACCGAACCGTTCTGAATATTTTCGAAGAACTGTTCGCCTCCAATCCCAAAGAGGAAAGCCGTCGTTGGCGCATAGAACACGCCCAACACCTACATCCCGACGACATCCCCCGCTTCAAGGATTTGGGGGTCATCGCATCCATGCAAGGGGTCCACTGCACATCAGATGCGCCATTTGTGGTCAAAAGATTGGGTGAGGAGAGGGCCAGGATTGGTGCCTATGCCTGGAGAAGCTTGATAGATGCCGGCGCCAAAATCGCCAATGGGACCGATGCACCAGTTGAGGATGTAGACCCACTCCCGAGCTTGTACGCCTCCGTGAGCCGCAAACGCATGGACGATGGATCTGTTTTCTTTGCCGAACAAAGCATGACCCGAGAAGAAGCACTGCATTCCTATACACTGGGAAATGCCTACGCCGCCTTCGAAGAAGAGGAAAAGGGTTCGCTGGAAGTGGGGAAAATGGCAGACATGATCTTATTGGACAAAGACCTCATCACCTGCCCTGCAGATGACATTCCAAATGCCAAGGTATTGTACACCATTGTCAACGGTGAGGTGAAATACAAACGAGAGTAAAAGCCAAATGACCATTGGCAAAGCAGCCAACAGTCATTCACTATATCCGTAGCTTTAGAATTCTTAACTTCCACCGACGGCATCAATGATGATGCATGTGGCTCCTCCTTTGAGTTGAGTTTGTTGGCTTTTTTTCAAAAACTTTACCTTCGGAGTAGCTTTAACGTCCTTTAAGTTCACTTTCTTCATAATACTAATTTTGATATGGTTAGACAAATTTCTTCATGGTTATATCTCGCCCGGCCAACAGGGACCACAACACCAAAAAACGGCATCATGCCTCCATCGGAAGGGAAGGATCATTAAATTCGTTACAATGAGAGGTAAACAAAGGGGTAGTTGGCTCGACCTTCTAGGGCCTTGCCTTCATGCGTGTCATTATCGGTAGTCAAAATTCATTAGAGGGGAAGATAACCTATCTGTGACAAATGAAATTATAGGTTATGACAGATGTGTAATGTATCGACAATTTTAATGCCAAAAAGGAATATTTCACTAATCTTTTTTGATCGCGGTAATAATATACTGGAATTCCAGGGTTTTGTCATCAGAAGAGACCAATTCATAGCCTGATGCCAGCAAATCGCGCTCCAATTGCCCCAGCGAAACCCGGTCTTCCAGGTGCGGACCGAAGGGAGTTTTTTTCTTTTTGAACTCAATGACGACCAAATGTCCGCCACTGGCCAACCCCCTCTGCAAGTTTCTGAAATACTGCAAACGATCCTCGAAGTAAATGGTCGTATTCACAATCAAAATGATGTCGGCCTCCCCCTCCTGCAACTTCGGGTCATTGTCCGTAGCCAGGCGGGCCTCCAGCTTGGTGGAAGCCGTTTCGGGCAGCAGCGCCTTGCCCGCCTCGTCGATGAAGTCCAAGGCCTCTTGGTCAATGTCAATCGCGATGACTTTTTTGGCCTTCGTCTGACTCGCAACACGAAGGGAAAAATACCCGTACGGCCCCGCTCCAATGTCTGCCACCACCTTGTCTTCTAGATCGCCGAGGATGTCCAAGACCACACTGGGCTTTTGCCAGATGTCCCGAATGTCTATGTTTTCACCATTCTCTTCGTCTGATCCATCCACGGAGGAGCCAGGAGCAGTCCCCGGGTCGTACTCATGTGTCTGATTCTGGTGGTGATAGGTCGCGCCACTGGTAAAACCCGACTGACACTGTTGACAAGCGGTAATCATCAACAAGGACAACGCAATCAAAAAATGGTAGGACAGTCTCAATGTGGCTTTCATGGCAGCTTCAATTAATAATATAGATGAGCATTTGTTGTGTGCAAGGCAAAAATACGCTCAATCCGTTATCTTACATATAATTCCTTCAAAAATTTCCATCTCTATTCCTCGTATAGGGCCAACATCAACTTCTCCATTTCCCGGCGCACGAGGCGGCTTTCGACCGCAAAATTGTTGGCGATCATGCAAAAACTCAACGACCGCCCTCTTTTGTTGACCAAATAGCCTGTGTAGGACCGAACGCGCTCCATCCCTCCACTCTTTGCCCACAACTTGCCCTCCGCACTGCTCCCTCTCAGCAAATACTTCATCGTCCCACTCCTTCCCGCCAAGGGCAAACTCCCCTTGAACTCTTCAAAAGAGGCTTCCTCCCGGGCCATTAGTTGCATCACACTGGCCAAATGATGGGCACTTACGGCATTTCGGACCGACAAACCACTGCCATCGTCTTGGTGAAATCCATCGGGATCAAATCCTTTCTTCTTCCAATGATCGGCAATCACTGCCAGCCCTGCCTGGGTACTCCCCTCTCCTCTTTGCTCCATTCCCAAGGCCTTGAGCATGGCATCGCAATACAAGTTGACACTTTTCAAATTGGCTCGCCGAACAATCTGGGACAGAGGGACAGACCGATGTGTCAGGATGCTCGTCCGTTCCTTGTCTGCCCAAGCGCCCCGGTGCAATTCCAACAGAGAGCTGGCCCCCCTTTTCACCTCGATGCCTGCCTTTCTCAATTGGACTTGCAAAAGATGAGCTGCCCAAAACGGAGGATCAGGTACAGAGCCTTTGATGGTAAACCGCTTGCTCCCAACCGGAATCGTCCCGCGAATGAAACGAGTGTAATTCCAAGGACTTCCAAAAATATAGGCATTGTCGCCACTGCCTTTCGCTGCAGATGCCAACTCGTTGATCAACAACAGATTTGGGACAGTCGGATACACCTCCACCACCTCTGGCCGAGCTCCGAGACTGCTTTTTTGTTGCAAATCAATCTTGTACATGTTTTCGTAGATGTTGAGGCCCCACACGCCCGATCCGTAGTAGTTGCCCAAGTCCTCCCACAACCAACGCCGCCCAGCTGCTGCCGTCTCAAAAGCCGACGCATCTCCCACCACATGGCCCTCGATCCTTTTGATGCCCGCCTGTTGAATCGCCGCCACAAATTTCTGCATCAATGCCCCTGCCCCCTTCTCCTGCCCAATCTGATCCGATCCCAAGGTGGGGTCGCCATAGCCTTTGATGTAAAGATTGCCATTGAGGGTGCCTTGGGCATCGATCTGACCATCGTACTGCAGCTCCGTTTTGAACCGATACTCCTCTCCCAACACAGCCAAAGCGGTGGCTGTTGTTACCACCTTAAGCGAAGAGGCCGGAATCAGGCTGCGGTCTCCATCGTGGCTGGCCAGCTCTTTGCCCGTCTCAACATCCAACACACAGATGCTGATGCTGGCGTGTTTCATCATGGGAAGGGCAGCAAAGCGGTCAATGGATTTTTGCAAAGCGGTCTGAGCTGCCAAGGTCCCAAGTATCAGGACAAAAAATAAAGGGCAGAGAACAATGCGGATCATTACTTTGTCTTATTGTTGTGCTTAGAACGTGTTCTAAAGATAGAATTTTTTCTCTATGCAAAAAGCTCCTTTCTCTTGGCTGGTCCGAATGGCCTGGCGGGACAGTCGTCGCAACAGAGGGCGGTTGTTTCTCTTCATTTCCTCCATTTTATTGGGCATCGCTGCACTGGTCGCCATCAACTCCTTTAGTGAAAATCTACAAAAGGACATAGAAGCCGAAGCCAAGACCTTGCTGGGGGCAGACCTGGTTTTGCAAGGCAACCAAGCGGCGACATCGGAAATCAATCACTTGCTGGATTCCATCGGCGGATCACAGGCATCAGCTCAATATTTCGTCTCCATGGCCTACTTCCCTTCCGCAGAGGGGACCAGATTGGTACAGGTCCGAGCGCTGGAGGGTGACTTTCCCTTTTACGGCAAACTGGTAACAGTCCCGGAGGAAGCCTACCTGCATTTTCAGAACAAACGCACTGCATTGGTAGACAAGACGCTGATGTACCAGTTCGATCTACAAGTGGGTGACAGCATCAAGCTGGGCGACGTCACCTACGCCATCGAAGGGCAGCTCAATTCCAGTCCAGGCCGAGCTGGGATCGCCGGCTCCATTGCCCCCGCCATTTACATTCCCAAATCCACATTGGAGCAAACGGGTTTGGTACAACTCGGCAGCCGTGTTTTTTACCAATACTATCTCCAGACGACTGCCAATACGGATGTCGATGCCCTGGCAGAGCACATCTCTCCTCGCCTGGAGGCCGACTCATACCGCTACGAAACCGTCGCCAGCCGCAAAGAGGACCTGGGGGAGGCATTCCAACAAATGGCCAACTTCCTCAATTTGGTGGGCTTCATCGCGCTCATCCTTGGTTGCATTGGGGTGGCCAGTGCCGTTCACATTTACATCAAGGACAAAATTGCCACGGTGGCCGTTCTGCGTTGTTTAGGTGCCAGTGGCCGACAAGCATTTTTGATTTATCTGATCCAAATTGCTGCCTTTGCCATCTTGGGATCTGTGGCAGGAGCCTTCTTGGGCAGTGGGCTGCAAGTCCTTCTTCCGGCGGTATTGAGTGATTTTCTTCCAGTAGAAAATGTCAGTGCCGACCTGTCCTGGACCTCCATTTCGCAGGGAATCACAACGGGGATTGCCATCTCTCTTTTGTTTGCACTCATCCCGCTGCTCTCCATCCGAAAGACCTCGCCACTTCGCAGTCTGAGAGCATCCTTCGACGAGGGCGCACAATCTCGCGATCCATTGAAGTGGTTGGTGTACATCTGCATTTTTCTTTTTGTCTCCTTTTTCAGCTATTTGCAAACGGGTGGTGGCATCAACGCCATCGGATTTCCCATTGCTCTTGGCATCATTCTGCTGGCCTTGGCGGGGGTGGCCCGGCTGGTTCGCTGGCTGGTCCGAAAGTACTTTCCCTACAATTGGAGTTTTGTCTCCCGCCAAAGCATCGCCAATCTCTATCGCCCCAACAACCAGACAATGACCCTCGTGGTATCCATTGGCCTGGGGGCTGCTCTGATCACGACCTTGTTTTTTGTCCAAAGCTCTCTGCTCAACCAATTGGAGCTGAGCGGAAGCGACGGCCAGCCCAATATGATCCTCTTCGACATCCAACCAGAACAAGAGGAGGGCGTAACCAAATTGGTCCAGGAATACGACTTGCCCGTTTTGCAGCAGGTCCCCATCATCACCATGCGCCTGGACAACATCGACGGCACCAACAAAATGACCTACCTCAAAGACACCACCAGCAAAGTGGATGAGTGGGTGTACAATCGGGAGTATAGAACCACCTATCGCGATACGCTGATCGAATCGGAAAGCATCATAGAGGGCGAATGGCATGGCGATCGAATGGAAGACGGAACCATCTATGTGTCGGTAGAAGAGGGCTTTGCCGAAAGTCTCGATGCCAAGGTGGGCACCCAACTCACGTTCAACATACAAGGTGCCTTGGTCAAAACCACCGTTGGCAGCATTCGCAAAGTGGATTGGGGGAAAATTCAGACCAATTTCTTTTTGCTCTTTCCCAATGGCGTGCTCGAAAAGGCGCCTCAGTTTCGGGTCTTGATCAGTCAGGTGGAATCCGCCGAACGCTCAGCTAAATTTCAGCAAGCACTGGTCCAGGCCTTCCCCAACGTCTCAGTCATCGACCTGGGGCAAATCCTCGAAACGGTGGATTCCCTGCTGAGCAAGGTATCTTTTGTCATCCGCTTCATGGCCCTGTTCAGCATTTTGACAGGCCTCATGGTCTTGATCAGTTCCATCGCCTTGAGCAAATACCAACGCATCCGGGAGAGTGTGCTGCTGCGCACCATCGGAGCCAGTCGTTCTCAAATTTTGTGGATCAATGCCTTGGAGTATGGCATTTTGGGTGCCATTGCCACCATGGCGGGCATTTTACTGGCACTTGTTGTGAGCTGGGTTCTCACCTCTTTTCAGTTCAAAATCCCCTTCCAGCCCGATGTCTGGCTGCCACTACTGGTTTTTTCCACCATCAGTTTGGTAACCATGTTCATCGGTGTGTTCAACAATCGGGAAGTGGTGCGCAGGCCTCCGCTGGAAGTGTTGCGCATGGAAGTGTAGGCAGCCTACTCAGATTGTTCATAGGCAATGTGAAAAAGTGCATCCCCTGCATTGACAACAGGTGCATTGTTGTGGCCGATGATGTAGCCATCGCGATTGGCCCGGACGGCAATCTCATCATGACCGTAGGGATCATTGATCACACCCAACAGCTCGCCCGTACTCACCTTGGCCCCCGACTCTTGCTTCCAAATGAACATCCCGGACTGGGCGGCCCGCACCCAGCTGGTCTTGTTGAACCAACGCTGGCGGACCGTGGCAGGGGGCGCACTGGACAGCATCCCTTGGGCGTGTAGCAACCGCTTGAGTCCAGCCAGCCCCTTTTCAATGGAAAATCCATCGTAGCGCAATGCCTCTCCTCCTTCGTAGACCAACATGGGTTTGCCCATGCCCTGGGCCATTTTCCGCAGGGTCTTGGGAATGCTGGATTTGCGAATGCTGTAAGGAGCGGCAAACTGTCGAGCCAATTCTTCGGCCTTGACATCGCCTGTCGAAATGCGAATTTGTGGGTAGTTGTAGCGACTGCCCCCTCCCGTGTGAAAGTCCACTCCAAAATCAATGTGGGGCAAGATGAACTTGGAGACATTGGCTGCCACCCGCGACGCCAAAGACCCCTTCATGCTGCCGGGAAAACTGCGATTGACATCCTTGCCCTCAGAGGCATCCCGCGAAAAGTTGATGAAGCCGTAAATGTTGAGCAAGGGGATGGCAATGACCGAGCCTTTTTCCAATCGGGCAAACAATCCCTCGTCCAAGGTGCGCCGCACGATCTCCACCCCGTTGATTTCGTCGCCATGCACCCCTCCCATGACCAATGCCGTCGGCCCTGGCTGCTTGCTCCGAAATACGTGGATGGGAATGTAAATGAGGGTTCCGGACGGCAATCTGGCGACATTGAGACGAATGACTTCTTGTTCACCAGGGCGGATTTCTTGGTTGTGAATGAGCATGTTTCGCATTATCGGCTGAGGCGTTTGCTGGCCTCGGTTTCTATTAATTCAATGATTTTCCCCGCCACATCTATCTTGGTCGTCTCTTCGATGCCCTCTAGGCCCGGCGATGGGTTGAGCTCGATCAAAAGAGGGCCGCGATGAGACTGGAGCATGTCCACACCCGCCACCTTGAGGCCCAGCAATCGGCAGGCTTCCTTGGCGGTGTTGATCTCTGTGCTGGTCAGCTTGATGGGACTTGAGCTGGCCCCGCGGTGCAGATTGGCGCGAAACTCTCCCGGAGGAGCCTTGCGCTTCATGGAGGCCACCACTTCGTCGCCCACCACCAAGGCTCGTATGTCCTCCCCTCTGGCCTCTCGAATGTATTCTTGCAACAAAATTTGTTCTTTCAGCTTCTGAAATGCCTCAATGATGGACTCTGCCGTTTTGCGGCTCTCGGCCAGGATCACGCCCATGCCGTGGGTCCCGCTGAGCACTTTGATGACCACCGGAGCCCCTCCCACAGATTCCAGCAAAAAATCGGGTCGCTCGGTATAACTGCCAAAGGCGGTCCGGGGCAGGCGGATGCCTGAGCGAGACATCATCTGAAAAGAGCGGAGCTTGTTGCGCGCGCGAAGCAATGGTTCGGAAGACAGAATGGAATACACGCCCATCATTTCAAATTGCTGAATGACGGATGCGCCGTGAAAAGTACCGGATGCGCCGACCCGAGGAATGATGGCATCTAGATAGTCGATGGGCTCCTCCTTGTAGTACACCATCGGACGATTTCGCTCCATGACTAGGCTGCAATCAGAATAATCGATCAAAAACATTCGATGGTTTCGCTTCTGCCCTGCAATCAGCAGACTCTGAGTAGAGTACAGTCCAGGACCCCGGGAAAGGATGGCAATATTCATTGGAGACCATTTTTGGGCGATCGCGCCCCACTCATGTCATTGGCAGCCTAAGGATGCCGAGCCTGGCGGGGCTTTGTTGTTCTGGTCGAAAATAGTCATTTTTTTGCACAAAAGCAGAAAGCTTAGCGAATGACCAATCGGGGGGTGAAGTGGGATTTAAAGTTTATTTAAACCCAATTTTCCTATCTTGAGCCAGCAAATCAGATCACAAGCCTATGAGCCAGACAGGATCGTCCTCCAATATCCCCCTCAACAACAAACGCATCATCAATGCCTGGGCCATGTTCGACTGGGCCAACTCCTCCTATGCGCTTGTCATTGCTGTGGCTGTTTTCCCACAATATTACACCAACATATTGCCAGAGGAGGTCAACTTCATGGGATGGAATGTGCTCAGTGGCTCCTTGTTTTCCTACTCCCTTTCTTTTGCCTACTTGCTGATTGCTCTTTCCATGCCCTTGCTTTCGGGGGTTGCCGATTATGGTGGGAAGAAAAAGTTTTTCATGCGCATTTTTACCACAGTGGGCTCCATTGCATGCATCTCGCTCTTTGGCTTTTATGCATCAGACGATGGCATCGTGTCCCATTCCTCTTTGTTGCTTGGCATCTTCGCCTTTGTCCTGGCCATCATTGGCTTTGCAGGAGGACAGATTTTTTACAACTCCTACCTCCCACTGATCGCCTCCAAGGACCAAGTGGACCGGGTGAGTGCCAAGGGGTTTTCTTACGGCTACATCGGAAGTGTCCTGCTGCTGATTGTCAATTTGGCCATGATTCAGTTTCCAGACTTTTTCTTTCTGAAAGACAGCAGCATGGCCGCTCGCATCTCCTTCATCATGGTGGGACTGTGGTGGATTGGATTTGCGCAAATTACCTTTCGGCGATTGCCCGATGAACAGCAGTCCGAAAGCGATGAAAACTTATTGGCCAAAGGCTACAAAGAACTGAAAAAGGCAGGCAAAAACATCCTGAGTCAAAAACAGAGCAAGATATTCCTGTTCGCTTTTTTCTTCTACAGCGCCGGGGTGCAGACCGTCCTTTCCATGGCAGCCGTCTTTGCCTCTGGCCCCCTGAAGTTCAATAGCTCCGAACTCATCATCTTGATCCTGATTCTTCAAATTCTCGCCATTGCGGGTGCCTTCGTCTTCTCTTTGGTCTCCAAAAGATTTGGCAACAAAGTGGCCTTGATCAGCATGCTGGTGATCTGGATGGGAATCTGCATTACGGCTTACATCGTGACGGAAAAAATGTCGTTCTACATCCTGGCATCCATCGTGGGCATGGTGATGGGAGGCATCCAGTCCCTGTCGCGTTCTACCTACAGCAAATTGCTCCCCGACGATACCCAGGACACAGCCTCCTATTTCAGTTTTTTCGACGTTTTGGAAAAGGCATCCATCGTGATTGGGACGCTGAGTTTTGGATTGATCAACCAGTTTACGGGGAACATGCGCAGCAGCATCCTGGCCCTGGTGGTTTTCTTTGCCATCGGCTTGGCCATCTTGTCATTCATCCAACTGAGAAATACGGCTGCCCACGGGGTCAAAAGTGCATAGGGTCGGGCCATTGGTACTGATAAGACAAAAAGCGTTTCAACTTTTCATTGGATACAATTTTGTGTGCCTTTTGGTCGGGTAAAAAAGTCGGTGGCTCAAAGCCGTCTTTCGTTGCTTGTGCCTTGTAAAAATCTGCCCGACTGGGGTGCTCATCTGCACAAACATTGAACACCTCCCCCCACTGATCTCCTTGCAACAATCGACAGATGATCTCAATGCAATCGTCTCGGTGAACCATGTTGACGGGAGACGCCCCACCGGGAATGTCTTTGCGCCCGGCAAAAAAACGCCCTGCTTTTCGATCTCCGCCCACCAATCCAGCCATCCGCAAAATCAAGACTTCCAAAGATGCCTCATTCCGGAGGTAGCTTTCGCATTCTTTCAAGGCAATGCCGGAAGCTGTTTCGGGGCGCAGCACATCTTCTTCTTTTGCCAACTGCCCCTCAGACGCATAGACGCTGGTCGAACTGACAAACATTACTTTCCCAACACCCACGCCCTTGGCTGTCTCGACAATCTGCCGGACCTGACGGGGAAAGGCATTGGCCACATCCGGACGACGACGCCCTGGAGGGATGTTGAGGAACAAAACATCGGAGCGGAGGAAATCGGTCCAGCCATCTCCTTGAAGTTGGTCGTCTGCTTTCAGCTGATAGGCCTCCAGCCCATTTTCCTGCAACAAGCTCACTCGTTCCGCTCTTGTGGTAGAGCCTTTGACCTGGTATCCTTGCTCGTGCAAACGGCTTCCCAGTGGCAGGCCCAGCCAACCAGCTCCCAAAATCGAAATGCTAGGTGTTTTCATATGGTTTTGATCAGATGGCAGCGACTTTGCGGCCAACAATTTCTTTGGTGACAAAATACATATCGACTTCTCCGACATTGCGGACGTTGATCTTGCCGCGCGCCTCGCACTCAAATACGTTGGAAACCAGCTCATAGGTCGACTGTGAGATGTTGACCTTGTTGGTCTGCCCGGTGGTCTCCATGCGGGAGGCAATGTTGACCGTATCGCCCCAAATGTCGTAAGCAAACTTTTTGGTCCCCACCACGCCACCGACAACCGGGCCCGTGTGTATGCCAATGCGAGCCTGAAAACTACTCAAGCCTTCGCGGCTTCGCTCTGCGGCCAGCTCCGCCAGAAAGGATTGAATTTCCAGCGCAGCTCGCACCACTTTGACGGCACTCAAGGAATCAGTTTGGGGGATGCCACCGACGCACATGTAGGCATCGCCAATGGTTTTTATTTTTTCCAGACCATAGATTTCCATGATCTGGTCAAAGGCCCGAAAGCAGTAGTCGATCTCTGCCACCAAGTCTTCCGGTTCCATCTTGGCCGCCATTCGCGAAAAGCTCTGAAAGTCGATGAACATCACGGTGACCGAGTCGTATCGCTTGGCTTTGGCCTTGCCGAATCGCTTGAGCTCTTCGGCAATATTGGCAGGCAAAATATTGAGCAGCAAGTCATCAGATTTTTTCTTTTCCTGGGCCAATTCCTTGGTTCGCGAGTTGACCAAAGCCTCCAGCTCTTTTTCCCGATTGCGAATGGTGTACACCCGATATTGCAAGAACAAGTAAATGATCCCCAAAAGGAAACAAATGATCAACCCCCAAAACCACCAAGTCTTGTAATAGGCCTCGCGCACCAATACCTTCACGCCCAACTCCCTCGGATTCCACACCCCCTTGCCCGCCGTGGCACGCGCCCGAAAGATGTAGTCGCCAGCCGGTATGTTGTTGTATCGAGCCGTGTTGAGACTGGACGGCTCAGACCACTCCTTGTCAAACCCTTCCAAACGATAACTGTACAACACATCCAGAGGATTCTCGAAGCGCGCCAGGGCAAACTCAAAGGTGAAGAATTTGTCCTTGTAGTCCAATACGATGGTGGCCCGCTTGCCCAATCCATGGGTCTGGTTGTAAATGCTGTCGGAGGTACCGTCCAATTTGGAAAAGCCAGAAAACAGCATGGGAAAAGACTCTCCTCTGCTCTGTTGCAAAAATCTGGGCCCGGGATAAAATGCGTTGACCCCATTGAGGCCACCAAAGAACAGGCGACCGTCTTTTGCCTTGTGAAAAGACACTCGGTTGAACTCATTCTTGGACAGGCCATCCTGTTTGAAGAAGTTGATGAAACTGCGCCCTGCCAAGCTCAGGCGGGACAGGCCATTGTCCGTACTGACCCAAAGACAGCTGTCTCCCTCTGGCAGCAAACCATTGATGAAAGAATTGGGCAGGCCTTCCGTTTCTCTGAATACTTCTACCTGTCCCTCTGCAGGCTGCAGATGATTCAAACCGTCGGCTGTGGCCAACCAAAGATCACCAGGCTCGCCTTCGTACAGGGCAATGATCCGGTTGTGGCTCAAGGAAAGTTGTTGGGTACTGTCGGATTTGAAGTGGGCAAGTGTTCCTTGTTGGGGATGAAATTGCAGCAAGCCCTGGGCATTGGTTGCCAGCCAGACGGATTGTCCATCCCTGGCAGGCAAGATGTAGTTGATCTCCTGCACAGAGTCCAATACCCCAAGAGGATCCGTCAACTCCGTCAGCTCGTCCTTGGCGGGGTCAAAGTGATAGAGTTTTTCTTTGTAGGCCCACCAAATGAGATCGTCGGGGCCCATGGTGACATATCCTTTGTCGCTGTTGCCATCGCCCAGGATGGTATCGATCTGCAAATTGTCGAGATGGATGCGTTTGCCATTGCCAATGTACAATTTTCCATCGTGGTGGTATAGGCCAAAGGGGAAGTTGAAGAAGTCGTTTTTGGGAAAAAGGGGCCGCAGTCCATTGGTCAATGGATCGAGTACGTGGATGGAATTGTAATAGCTCAGATAGATGTTGCCCTTGTCGTCTTCTGCAATGCCGCGCATGCTGCAAAAGCCATTGCTGCAATTTTCGTTGCCCTCGCTCAGGTAGGTGGCAAATAGGTGGTCGGAGCGCGTGATGCGGATGGCCCCAAAATCGCTGGCGATCCAAATCACACCGGATGCGTCCTGAAAAATTTGCCGATAGGTACAATTGTTCTTGGTCAATTCCCGGACCCGACCATCGTAGTTGATGCTTCGGCCCGTGTAGGCATCATACAGCCATAGCGCCCCAATGCCTCCGACCCACACATTGCCATTGCTCTCTACGTGAAGGGAGGAAAAGTCGCTGGTGTTGTAAATGAAATTGGTGATGGGGTGGATGACAAATTGATCGGCTCCTTTGGCGAGTGAAAAGAGCTGGCCATTGTTGAGTAGGGCCCAGAGGGAACCGTCGGGGCCCTTGCTGAGATGGGTCACCCAAGAGGAACTGCCATCTGAAAAAGGCGACTCAAAACGGTATTCATGCAACAAACGACCATCCGCATTGATTCGGTGGAGGCCATTTTCAAAGTCGCTGATGAAAAAGTCTCCCTCATAACTGGCAATGGCCCGGTTGGAATAGGTGCCGTCGCAAGCGATGACATCCTGCAGCTGGCTGCGGTCCGCATTGGTGTGCAGCACATAGGAATGACCACTTTGTGCCGAGTAGGTGATGGTCCACACCTGTCCCTGTTCATCTTCCAACAAGTCCAAAGGGATCTGATCGGGCTGGGTGCGGGTGTTTTTGGTGCGGATGGGCAGGCGCCGGATGGCCAGGGTGCGGGGGTCCAGGATGGTCAACTGCCCCTTGTTGGCCAGCCATACGAGGGAGTCGTTGGGGATGACCATATCCGGGATGAAGTTGTCGGGGATGAAATGCAGTGGGTCGCTGTTGAGGTATTGAACAAAGCGACGGCCGTCGAAGCGATTGAGTCCATTGGAAGTGGCAATCCAAATGAAGCCGAACTGATCTTGCTGGATTTTGAAGACGTTGCGATGGGAAAGCCCCTCTTCAAACTCGTACACTTTGAACTCCAAGTCCTCCACCTGAGCCCATGACTGGCCCAGTATTCCCATAAATGCAATCAGCAAAAGGCGGCAGCAGCCATTCATAACCGGATGTTGTTGTCAAGACTCATTTGAGTCATCTCATTCCTAAATCGCTCTAATTTCCAGAAAAGTTTGTAATTTTCCTATTGCGCCTCCGTAAATCAATAAAATTGGAATGGTTCTTTTGGAGAAAATAAGCGAGCATTCCAATCGTTATTAGGATACGACTAACTACCCGAAACCCGATGCATATGAGATATTCTTTATCCCTCTGTCTCTTCTTGCTGGCCACAGCCTGCCTGTCTGCCCAATCCACAGAATATGGATTGGCCTCTTACTATGGTGATTATCTCCACGGCCGCCCCACCGCTTCGGGAGAAAAGTACGACTTCAAGAAATTCACTTGCGCCCACAGAAGCCTGGATTTTGGCACCATGCTCAAAGTGACCCGCACCGACAACAACAAATACGTCGTCGTACGGGTCAACGACAGAGGCCCATTTGTCAAAGGACGCATCGTCGATCTATCGCGTGCCGCCGCCAACCACATTGGACTGGACGTCGATGGCATCACCAAGGTGAAACTGGAAATCTTGGACAACAACCAAGACGTCAGCCAGTCGTTGCCACAAGAACCAGCCTCGCCACAGGCCCCCAAGTCCATTCCAAAATCCTACTTTGAGTTGGAAACAGGGGACATGAGCGAAAAGGGCGCCAACGCAGATTTGGAACCCGCCAAAAAAACCAAGTTGGTGGACATGGTTGCCAAATCCATTCCCGAAGATGCCTTGGAGGCCATTCCCGAGTCTTTCGAAGAAAACAGTGCCCCTCCTCCTGCTACCGACGAACAAGCTGTGACCAACAACAGCCGCAGCATCCCACTCAAGCAATTGCTCATTTCCTCTTCCAATGCCCCTAGAGCAGCGGCAGAGACCAGCAGTGAGCCCATTGCCGTCGAAGAAGCGCCACAAGCAGAAGACATTGAGTCGATTTCCACACCCAAATCTCCCATCACTGCCCAGGTACCACCCGATGCAGTGTCCATTGCTTCTTACGACCATTACGAAAAGCCGCACAGTGGCAAGCGCTATCACGTGCAAATTGCTGCCTACAAGGACAAAAGTAATGCAGAGGAAAGGCTGTCCGAGCTCAAACCGACATTTGACCAAGCCTTCATCAAATCGTCTGACAACGGCATGCACAAAGTGATGATCGGCCCCTTCGGCTATCGCTCAGAGGCCAGCAGCTTCTTGGCGGAGTTGAAGGAAAAGCACCAAATGCGCGGATTCATCATCAAAGAATTGCTCAAAGACAATCAATAAGTCAGCTGCTCCCATCGACAATCTCCAAGTCGGTATTGTATGTGAAACAGGTCTTCATATGCATTGTCCGCCAATTGCTCCAACTGATGTTTTCCCGCCAAAAAATTGATGGCAAAAGGAATGGTATTGGAATGCCCCACTACCAAGGCAACTTGCCCATCGGCCTTGGCAATGATCTCAAAAATACTGCTCAATTCTCCTGGATTGTACAACTCGACAGATAGGCCCAACTGATCGGCCAAGGGCTGCGCAGTTTGCAGGGTGCGCTGATACGGAGAGCTGAAAATGTGTTGGATGCCTTTGTCAGAGAGTCGCTCTGCCAGGACCAATGCCCGTTGCCTGCCCGTTGCTGTCAAGGCCGGATCACGAGTACCACCACTTACTTTTTCAGCATGGCGCACCATGTACAAATCAGTAAAAGGGGCGCTGGAGTCTTTGGGAAGGGGCAACAAGACGCGCAGGATGTCGTCTGCCAATGTGAATGGAGAAACTTTCGGTTGGCGATCAGACGGAGCAGAGTTGGGATGTATCTGAAAGGCCAGGGTCAGCTCTTGTTTGGGGAGGTAAGCCAGGAAGGTATCTGGACTGGCGTACCCAATCGCCTTTCCAAAACGCGTCTGAAATGCCTCTGTTTCTAGGCCAAGCCCCCTTTCATCTGGCTGGTCTGCAGAAGGACTGTCCACTCCATGTACTCTACCTGCCAAATCCAAGAGTGGGCTGATCTTGTTGGGATCGGTCAAGCCCGCCACATAAGTATTGCTGCCAGAAGAATCTACCCAAGCGATGCTGATGCCAGGAATTTCGCGGGCTTTCAGCACCGAGTCCAATTGCTCTTTGGCAGAAGGTGGGAACGCTTGCAAATGGGCCGCAGGCTGAGGAGCTTGTCCACAATGAAGAAAGATCAACAAGCAGCTTCCCAGCAAGAATGGAAAGAGGAAATGCTTCATATCGAAACGATTGGATCAAAGGAAGGGAAAATCAAAGGTTGCCTTTTACAAACAGCTTCTCAACAGTCGGATGAGGACTGCCCCCGGATTTTTCGAGGGTGATGACAAAGCCGCGGGAGTGCTCGATGTAGGGCAATTTGAAGAGGGCAACGCCTGTCTCTGGATCTGCCTGCGCTTCCAGCAAGCCCATGTCGAGGTGCTTGCCGTTGACATCCGCCCAAACCTGGTACTGGTGGCCATGGGGGGCTTCGGGCATGTCTACGACATTGAGATAGGCATCCTGGTGGTTTTCGTTCCAGTAGACAACTGCTTTGGCAGAGGGGGCCAGATCGGAACCCTGTAGCTGTACGTGGCGGGTACTGACATCCTTGAGTATGGCAAATTGGGTTTGAAGTCGTTTGTCCACCCGCTGCAGTGTTTGGTAATCGCGTTGGAGGGCCTCTACCTGGCTGCTGAGGACCGCGATTTGCTGTTGGGCCTCCGATTGTTTGGAATACATCAGCATACAGACCATGCTGAGACCCAGTACCATGACAGCCGCGATGGCAGTCCCCCATCGAGACCAGAAACTCCTTTGGACCACGGGAGCAGGAGGTGGTGGTGGTGATGTGGGAGCAGATCTGGGAACATCCACTGCTTTCATTGCCTCCAACACCTTTTGTCGCAGGTGCGAGGGAGGTAGTGTGGTATGTGCCTTTGCATAAGACTCCAGGCCTTGAGACAGCTCCTCCACCATCTGTCTCAGGTCGGGGTGTCGAGTCAACAGCCGCTCAATGTCGCGGCGCTCTTCTGGGCTTACGATTCCCAGAACGTACTGCTCGATCAGTCCGGATTCTATGAATTTCTGCTTATCCAAGTGACACAAGTAATTTGAGCAATAAAGGTGCATAAAGCAAGAGGCTGACCAACTTGGAGGTAAAGAACTTGCGCAATTCTCGAAGTGCGATGCGAACCCGCGACTTGACCGTTCCCAAGGGTATGTTCAACTCCTCTCCCACTTCTTTTTGGGTATATCCCTGGAAATAGATCAGGTCGATGACCCGACGGTATTTGTCTTCCAGATTTTCGACGATGTTGTCGAGTCCAATGTGGTTGATGTTGGGCTGAACGGATGTTTCGGGAGCTTGCTCGACGGGGCGACAATCGTGTTGATGGCGATGGTGAGCCGAGCGAATGGCATCAATGGCGGTATTGCGGGCAATGTTGAGCATCCAAGTAAAGAGGCTGCCTTTGGAGGGATCGTAAGCGGGGCCGTATTTCCAGATTTTGACAAATGTGTCCTGCAGCACATCTTCTGCCAATGCCTCCGAGCGAACGATCCGAAGGATCACTCCATAGAGGGCAGGAGCATAATTGTCATACAGGCTTTGCATGACGCGCTGATCCTGGCGCTGAAGCAATAAGATGATGTAATTTTTAGAATACATTAGCGACCTGGTAGGCGTTTTGTTTAACGTTTCCTCCCAAAAATAACCAATTTCTTTAACAAATGTTTAACGAAGTTTTGATTTTTGCAAAAATCCAAGCTTGCAAACGGTCCGTAGATATGTCGTCTTTTTATTCATTCACTATCAAAATAGAAGATTATGAAAAAGCAATTTGCAGGATGGGTTTTGGTTTTCATGGCCATGGTATTCGGAACACAATTGCAAGCACAGTGCAGTGGCAACAAATCCTACAGCCATGCTCGTACGGTACAAGTCGGCGGAGCTGATATGAACAGCAACAAAGACATCGTCTCCAATTTTGCCCAGTCAAATGACCACACCACATTGGTGGCCGCGGTCAAAGCTGCCGACTTGGTGGGTACCCTACAGTCCGACGGTCCCTTCACAGTTTTTGCCCCCGTCAATGCCGCTTTTGAGAAATTGCCAAATGGAACGGTAGAGACTCTATTGCGCCCCGAGAACAAAGGCCAATTGAGCAAAGTATTGACCTACCACGTAGTATCTGGCAAGTTGGATGCCTCCAAAATCGCCCAGGCCATCAAGCACGGTGGCGGAACGGCTGAGCTCACAACTGTCAGCGGCGATCGCCTCACTGCGATGATGAACGGCAACAAAAATGTGGTACTCAAGGATGAGAAGGGCAACATTGCCAATGTATCGATCTACGATGTCTACCAGTCCAATGGTGTTGTACACGTCATCGACTCCGTGATTTTGCCCAACTAACACACACCTCTTTCTAAAGCGCCTGATCTATCTTTCATATTTTGCTTTGACAAATTTTGGCGGGGGCCTTCGCAGTCCTCGCGCACATACACTACGATTCATTCGAGTTTGCCAGAGGTGAAGGTTCACAGCCTTCACCTTTTCTTTTTGGGGAAAGCCTTGGTGCTCAGTGGTCAAAACACTAAGTTTGTATCAGCCAAGTGATTTTCAAAGATGAAACGACAACAAACAAGCTCCCCTCCCCATTTCTCGTCCCGACTCCTGATGGCTTGCCTATTGGGATGTTTCCTTTTTGGCGGCTCGCCCCTGGCACAAGCACAACTGAGTTGGCGCATCGGATACAACGTCGGCTGGACCAGCAGCGATGGCTTCGACGAGTCGATCCGCCGCTTCAATGAGGCCCGCCCGTGGTTGGATACACAACTGGAGGAGATTTCCTATCTCGACGGTTTTTTATTCGGGTTCCGGATCAAGTACTTCGAATTGCTTTGGTCGGGCAAGACGCGCCTGTACGAAGTGGGGGGCATCCCTCCCGGCGGCTCGCCCCGGCGCTGGGCTGTCGACGTCAAACAAAACAGTGTCATTCTCAACGGTGCCTATCCCTTTTGGACCAAGGAGGAGATAGGGCTGAGCCTGGAAGCAGGTGCCTCCATCGATTATACCTACAATCTGGTGCGCACCCGTCAGACGGATGAGGTGGAATGGACCGACGCTGGTTCGGCGCGGGGGCTGAGCAGTCATGCATTTGTCAATGTCACTTGGCGGGTGGCCCGTCCTCTGTCGCTCTCCGTCAGCCCTTACTTCCAGATTCCCTGGTTTCAGACAGACCTTTCCGACATGCCTGGCATCCTAGTCCCCAATACGCCAGCTCCTGCCGAGGGAGAATTCGAGGAACGCCTGTACGTCAATTATGGCTTGATGCTCAGTTTTTATGCACACTTTTAAACCAACCGCTCTTATGAAAACGCTTTTCACCCTTCTGTTTTCCTGCTGGACGATCCTCGCTCTGCAAGCAGCCATCAATCCTCTGTACAAAGAATGCGCGCAAAGAGGCTATTCCATCAATGGAGATTATTGCATCTTTCCCGACAGCAGCCAATGCCTTTTGGAGGAGTTCAACGAGCAGAAATGTGGCCAGAAGTGGTTTACGGAAAATTACTGCGTCGAAGAGGGGCAATACGTTTGGGATGAAGATCGCTGCTGCAATGGCTTGGTGGCCTATCTGCCGCCGGGTGTGGCCGGGCAGGCCAGGTGCGTCCCCAAGCACAAGGCAGTTCAGGATCAGCTCATGGGAGGAGATTCTCGTTGGTATGGCCTGCTGATTGCGCTTTTGTTGGGGGCCTTGGTGGTGCTGCGCTTTCAGCAAAACCGCCGGAAAAAGTCTTGACCCAATGAGAGAAGAGGTGTATTTTGCAAAGACAAAATATATCGAGCATGAAAAAAATCCTTTCCCTACTTTGCTTTCTCTTTTTGTTGGGACTCCTGGAGAATTGCTGCAACCTGGAAACCATCCACCTACAAATCATCCGGGTAGATTGGGAGGTAGAGCAGACAGTGGTTGAGCCCGATGCCGTTTTGGGCTTCCGCATCTTGCCCATCGACAGTATGTTGGCGATGAACACTTCTTTTTCACTGGGATTGACGCCTTCAGCCCATGCCATCGGTTGTGATGATTTTGATTACCAACGCCTGGCAGAGCTGACCGATATGCAATTGTACAGCGATCAGGACTTTTCGGATGAGCTGCCAGCCGGTACCCCTTTGGACAAGATCGTGGAGGTGCATCGAATCAATGGCAGAGGGGGGCAGGAAAAGGTCATCAATCTGACCCAATTGATCGAGGAGATCACCGATGAGGACTTTCGACTGGATCGCTCAGCAGCCATTGCCAATGCCCAGTTCAAAATCCGGCAGCGCCCCAGCCAGGAGCGCGTCCACCAGTTCCGCATTGAGTTGCGAACCGCTGATGGAGGCATTTTTCAATCTACCTCCCCTTCCATAGAATGGCGATAGACAAAGAGGCCACTCCTTGACGAGAGCGGCCCCTTTGAGGGTTGATGGAAAGTGGATCAGACAATTAGAATTTGCCGTTGTCGTTTTTCCATTCTCCTTTTGGTGGAATGTTTTGGATGACATCCCAGTGTTCGACGATTTTGCCATCGGCGATGCGAAACAGGTCGTAGTATGCCACCTCGTCCCCTTTGCCAAAGCGGCCTTCACTCACGGCGAGTACAAAGTTGCCTTCGCCCATCACCATGTGGAGTTTTTTGTATTCCAATACCAAGCCATTTTCCTTGAAGTATTCCAAGGCAGCGCCCAAGCCATCCAAGCCGTCGCCAATGCCAGAGTTGTGCTGCAGGTATTGCTCCGTGCTGATGTAATCGGTCAGTTTGTCAAATTGGCCGTTGAGCAGGATGTCGGTGACGAAGTTTTTCACCAGGGTTTTGTTGGCCTCCGTCTTGTCGGCATCGGTGATTTCAGTCGCACCGTCGAGCTGGGTGCGGCCACTGGGGTTGGGCGGCGTGATGGCAGATAGGTTGTCCCAATGCTCCACAATTTTGCCATCTTCAAATCGGAAGATGTCGAAAGCTGCTTTGGGACCAAAAAAGTCGTATTCGTTGTGTAAAAATACGTAATCTCCATCTTCAAAAGCTCTTACCACCTTGGCCTTGAAACCTCCTTCTGGAGCGTGGGCCATGACGGCACCAAAGCCTTCCAAGCCGTCCGCTACACCCAGATTGTGCTGAATGTACTTGTTGGGATTGATGTAGGAAATGGGTTCCTTGGCACCTGTTTCGATGCTTTCGATGAGGGCGACTGCTTTCTCTTTGTTTGACAATTCCATGTTTGATTCATTTTTAGATTGGGCATTTGCTTCTTGCTTGGAAGAACAACTAGCCAGTGCTGCCACCAGCAGAAACAGATACATGAATTTTATTGACTTCATCTTTGACGATTTTGTTTTGTCTAATGACACAAAGATGCAGTCAAGGGAGGGGAGATTGGATATAGAAAAAAGCACAAGGACTGTAAAAATCGGAAAGCACCTCAAAAGTTGTTTCCGTCTGCCAATCGAAATTTCTCTGGGGTGGTTTGGGTTTGTCGCTTGAAGTACTTGTAAAAATTGGTCGTTTCCTCAAAGCCAGAGGCGTAGGCAATTTCTTTGATGGAGAGTTCGGTGTGGATGAGCAGTCGCTTGATTTGGAGGGTGCAAATTTCGTCGATGAATTCCTTGGCCGATTTGGATACGATGCTCTTGGTGATGTTGCTCAGGGTCTTGGGGCTGACACCCATCATGCGGGCATAGTCTTGTACGCGAGTGGTTTGGGTGGCGTTTTGCTCGACCAATTGCTGTAGCTCGATGAATTCGTCGAGGTACCTTCGCTGCCCGAGGACATTCTTTTTGCTGGACTTGATCCGATACAGTTGGGTGATCAGGATGTGCAATTCGCTTCGGATGATGCTCATGGAGTACTCATCATTGACATCAAAGTACTCCTGTCGAATCCGCTCAACCAGTTGGTGGACCAGGTCAAATTCTTGCTCGGACAACTGAATCATGGGATGGCCAAGCAGTTCGTTGAACAGTTGCAAGGACTTTTGGACTTCCATACGCTCCAAATAGCTGATCAAAAACTCAGGGGTAAACAACAGCAAATAGCCATTCAGATTGCTGGGAAAGAACTTGTGCAATTGGTCTTTTCGGATGGTCAGCAGAGAACCTTTCTGGCAGGGAAAGTCGGTAAAGTCAACCGTGTGTTTTCCCTCTCCGCTGGTGATGAATACCAGGATGAAGAACTCCACCAAATGCAAGGTGAAGGGAGAATGGTCTTCATATTCTCGCTGGTAAACGTCTGGGATTCGCACGATGTCAAAACCAGCTTGGGGATTTTGCTGGTTGGCAAATTTGAGTCGTATGGGCGCATCTCGCATGCCCAAATATCGCCTTAATTTTGGGATTTTCGGACAGAAGTGTCTCCTTCGGCTTTTTGCCACAACAAGATACGCCAGTCCTCCATTTTGCGTTTGGTAACAAGAGCTGCTGCACAAATCACAGCGCAAAAGGCTCGTCACCAACAAAAAATGAAAGCATGAAAATCCCCGCACTTGCCATGTGCTGCCTTTGTCTTTGGAGCCAGTCCTCCTTTGCCCAGGCCCCCGACCACCAAATCGGCCTCCAAGTCGGCAACAATCTCTCGCTGCCCAACGCCCGGGCATCCAGCTTGTTCCAAGAACAATTCTTGCTCCGGTACTCCATCGGGGTTTTGGGACGTCGAAAGCTCAAAAAAGGCTTTGACTTTGACTTCATGAACCACAGGAACAAAGGGGCTATCGCGATAGACTACGGCCTTCAAGTCATCTTCAAGGGATACAATTATCGATTTGGACAGATCAGCAGTTTTACCGATCAGATCAGACTGGAAATTCCCCTCCATTTGGCCTTGTACAATGAGCGCAATGTTTTTTTGCCCCGCAAATGGTGGCGAAAAGGCATCGCAGCCTACTCCCGCCTGGGCTTCAAGCTGGAACTGTCGAAGCGGCAGGAACACCGAAAAACCTCCCGCCGAGGAAGTGAACGGGTCGACGAGCAAATGCTGCAAAAACCACTCAACGTCTTGTGGTCGATGAGCATCGGTCTATTGCAAAACTTCAAAAATGGCCGATCCACTTCCTTTGAAATCTCCGGCAATTTGGGACTGCTCAGAAACACCCGGGGAAGCATTCGCTATGAAAACAGCGAGACCCTCGTGATGCAAGAAGAACATTTCTGGGATGCAGGCAGCTATTTTTCTGCTCAGGTGACCTACCTATTTGGCAACAAAGGAGGTTGGCTCGACCGCTTCAAAAAAGTGCCCCCGCGCGTATACAATCCCCGTTTTCTGTAGACAGAGTTGGCCGAAAGCCAACCAGACAAGGAGAATCACACGATAAGTCGAGAAAAAAGAGTGGATTGTAGGCAGATTGAAGTAAATTGGTTCAAAACATTCGCACAATGAAGAAATTGATTGGCTCCCTTGCAGTCTTGCTTTTTTTGGTTACTTTTCTGGGGTGTACAGAAAATGTGGAAACAACCGAAAAAGTGGAAAAAATAGAACGCACAGCTTCAGACATATTGGGCAATCCGGACTACCTGGCCATCTCCTATGGCGGGTACCGACAGGCCGACCACGGCATTGAACCGACGGTGGAAGAACTCAAGGAGGACATGAAACTGCTCGCGGCCATGGGCGTAAAACTCCTGCGCACCTACAAGGTCCACCTTCCCCATGCTGGCAATGTACTCAAAGCGATCCGAGAGCTGAAGACGGAGAATCCAGATTTTGAGATGTATGTCATGCTGGGCGCTTGGATCGATTGCAAAAATGCCTGGACCGACTTGGAGCCCGACCACAATCAGGAAAGTGAAAAAAATGCGGACGAGATCAAGGAAGCGGTCCGTCTGACCAAAAAATATTCTGACATCGTCAAGGTCATTGCAGTGGGCAATGAGGCAATGGTCAAATGGGCTGCCAGCTACTATGTACAGCCCGATGTGATCCTCAAATGGGTCAACCACTTGCAAGGACTCAAACAATCTGGTGAGCTGCCGAAGGATTTGTGGATCACCAGCTCTGACAACTTTGCCTCCTGGGGAGGTGGAGATGCCGAGTACCATGTCGAGGATTTGAAGAAGCTCATCGCCGCTGTTGATTTTCTGTCGGTCCATACCTACCCCATGCACGATACGCACTACAATCCCGCCTTTTGGGGCATTGTGCCCGAGGAGACGGAATTGTCCAAAGTCGAGCAGATCGAGGGGGCCATGGTGCGGGCCACTGCCTATGCCCAAAAGCAGTACACAAACGTGGTCAACTACATGAAGAGTCTGGGCATCGACAAACCGGTTCACATCGGGGAGACGGGCTGGGCGAGTTTTTCCAATGGATTTTACGGCAATGATGGGTCCAAAGCGACGGATGAATATAAGGAAGGTTTGTACTTCCGATCCATGCGTGAGTGGACCAACACCGAAGGCATTTCTTGCTTTTACTTCGAGGCCTTCAACGAGCCTTGGAAGGATGCCGCCAATCCCGGTGGGTCTGAAAATCACTTTGGTCTATTGACCGTTGATGGCAAGGCAAAATACGCCGTTTGGGACATGGTCGACAAGGGTGCCTTTGAGGGATTGGCCAGAAATGGAAATGCCATTTCGAAAACATACGATGGAGACCTGCAAAAGTTGTTGGACGATACCCAACTGCCCCCGCTCAAAAAGGAAGCAGTCGCCAATCAATAAGCCGTTCTTTCTCAACGGGCTATGCGCTCGGTCTGGTCGACATATCCCTGATAGTGGACATCATCGGGGGTGGAAAAGCTGAGGCCAAAGGTGTGATCGGCAGTAGAGATGATGTAGTGGTTGAAAAAGCGAGTGCTTTGTTCGCTCTCCTTTTTGATGGTCAGGCGGATGTAGGCAAAGTCTTCTTTTTGGGTCACTCTTCGCCACACTGTATTGTTGTCGTCCTGCTCCTCCTCTTCTTGTTCCAGATAGGCTTTGGCCATCAGCTCGGCATTGTCGGCATTGATGTCCAGGTAGGGAAAACCGACGGGGACGACAAAGGCCAAGCGTTCCAGGGCAGTGGTGTCGATCAAGAGGCGGGCCTCGGGGAATTTGGTGAAAAATCGGTCGATGGTGCGATGTTGTGCTTGTTTGACGGCCTCCGACCAGTCAGAATGGCTCATCAACTGCTTGTAGTCTGCAGGGGCAATTTCCACAAAATCTTGCTGTAGCTTGACGATCACACCAGCCTGTTGCAGCGGAAAGGCCCGAAAGTCAGTTGGGATTTCATCGGTCCCGCAGGCCCACAACAACAAAAAAATGCATGTAAGGAATGTTCTCATGTCAGGGTCTCATTTGTCCAATTGAATACGCAGCCAAGCAAATTTATGTTGCCACAAATCTTCAATCTGCTTTTTTCGACTGAATTCTAGTACTGCATCTTTATGAAATTATCCCCCAAAGCGAAAAGAAACCTTTCCAGGATCATCCCCTTTGCGGTGATCTGGGTGCTGATCGGCTGGGTCATCATCATCACGGAGGTGGGATTGACACGCAACCAAAACCCCAACCCAGAGACAGACATCTCCTTCACCATCCCCGTACTGATCTTTGCCAACATTGCCAATGTTCTGGTCGGGCTGCTGGTAGGCTCCTTGGAGGTGGTGTACTTTGAGAAAAAATTCGCCAGACAAAGTCTCAGGGCCAAGTTCTTTTACAAGTTTCTCATCTACTTGTCGATTTTTCTGCTGGTCATCCTGCTTTTCTACCCCATCGCTTTCTCATTGGAAACAGGCATCAGTTTGGTCGGAGTCGAAGCTTGGCACAAATTGGGTCGGTTCCTGACAAGCATTTCTTTCTTTACCACCTTGTTTCAATTGTCTGTGTCGCTGTTTGTGTGCCTCATCTATTCGGCCATCAGCGAAAACCTTGGCCATCACATCTTCCTCAATTTATTTACTGGCAAATACCACAAACCAGTGGTGGAAAAGCGGATTTTCATGTTCTTGGACATGAAGTCTTCCACCACCATCGCAGAGGCCTTGGGGCATGTCAAGTACTTTCATTTGCTGCAAGCCTACTACGAGATCATGTCCGACCCCATTGTCAACTCCTATGGGGAAGTGGACCAGTACATTGGCGACGAAATTGTCATCTCCTGGCCCCTGGACCGAGGACTCGAAAATGCCAATTGCATCCGGTGCTTTTTTGACATCCACGATAGGCTCTCTGCCCATCGCGACAAGTTCCTATCCCAATTTGGTTTTGAGATTGGATTCAAGTCCGGCATCCACTGGGGGGAAGTGGCCATCGGTAAAATTGGAGCCTTGAAGAAAGAAATTGTGTTTTCGGGCGATGTGTTGAATACCACTGCCAGGATTCAAAGTCAATGCAACGAATTGGCGTCTGATCTGTTGATCTCAGGCACCTTGAAAAAAGCACTCCCTCAAAACCACTATCAATTCGAAAGCAAAGGGGACATCTCGCTCAAGGGAAGAAATCAAAAAGAAGAGCTGTTTGGCGTAAGCAGGTGATCCAGCATCCGATGCGCTTCGACTTTGGCCTCAGCAGCCATCTGCTAGTCCGTTGTCTCTCTTTCCTTTGGCACCTTGACAAACATCCCTTCCACCGTGGCCCGATGCCCAAACTGGCCCATGCAATCGCTTTGGGTATAGGTAACATAAGCAAAGTCTTTGAAAAATCGAACCTGAAAGGCGCAGCTGTCGGCCTCGGGCAGGGAGTAGACAAAGGAGTTGTCCTCTAAAGTGATGTTTTCCATTTCCACATCGGCGATGTTGCGGGCGGGCGCTTTGGTGAGCGAAACGATTTGGGCTTGGATGCGGCCATTGTCGTCTTTGCGGATGTCCAAATCGCCCAAATATCCTTTTTCGCCATATTGATAGGCATAGGTTCCAAAGATGTCTTCCGGCTCTGCTTCCATGGATGGAGAAGGGATGAGGCTGTCTTTCGGACTGAGGAGTACCGTCATTTCTTTTTCTCCCTCTGGTGAATACCAAGTGCCACTGAAAGAGTCGCTGGCCGGATCTCCCACGATGAGCCCGGTCACATTGCCATCCTCGCTGTATTCGCGCATCAACAAACCTCCGTTCTCATCATAGGTCCCCAGGAGGCGGATGGGTGTCCGAGCTTTGGTGTTGAGATAGGTAATGGCTCCCAACACGATGCCTTCTTCTTGTTGGTAGTGCAAAAAGACTGGGATTTCCCCTGCGATGGTCCCCTCCCAACAACGGTTGAAACGCTTGGCAGGCATCGGGCTCAAGGTATCGACAGGTGATTCGTTGGCTTGCTCGTCTGTTGCGACGGACTCCTGGCTGTCAGTTGATGGGGTGCTCCCATTTTGTCCGCTGTTGCAGGCCAGCAAACACAGGGCAAGCAAAAGAAAGGCATGTCTCATGTGTAGGTGTTTTGTTCAAAGGTATGGGCTTTCTGTTGTTTTTTTGGCAAGGAACACCCAGAGATTGTTAGGATTGGTGGGGCTGGGCGTTTGCTTTGTCGCTGTCTTCGGGATTTTGCCCCGCAGGTACCGACTTGGCTTCATCGGAGCTGGTTTGCTGGGAGGCTTGCTTGGCTTTGGTCTTTGGTTTCAATACTTGGGCCCTCTCCTATTCAACAACTGACCCCATCGCCCGTCAGTTGATGATGAAATCGTACAATTCATTCTGAAAATCTTCTGCCTTGATCTTCTCGCCCAGTGCTTCAGCGGTTCGTTTGTAGGAATCGTTTTGGAAAAGGTCCAGCATTTTGGGTTCCAAATTGGCGGTGCGGATTCGATCCACATCCACACCCAAGGGGCCAGCCCCTTTCCGAAACAGCATTTTGTTCCACACATATTGATCGATGATGTGAGGGATGATCATGCTGGCGCAACCATATTTCAGGGCCGTGTGAGTGGTGCCAGAACCACCGTGATGTACGACGGCATGTATCTTGGGAAAGATCCAATCGTAGGGAATGCGTGGGACAAAGTGAATCAACTCGCGATCGCAGCTGGCGGGTTCGACCAGTCCCCCGGAGGCGGTGTTGATGATGGCGGGCAGTTGGTTGCGCTCCAAGATGTCCACGACAATCTTAGTCTTTTGCACTGGGTCCCGATTGATCATGCTGCCAAAGGTGATGAACAACAGTTTGGGATGTTTCTGCAAGAAGGCTTCCAATTCGGGGCTGGGTTGCCAATTGACGATTTTGTTGCGTTCATGGTAGCCAAGCACCTGAAAATTGGGAGACCAATAGTCGGGGCGGGCAAAGAGCGTGGGCGAGATGGTGTATACAGTCTTGTTGGTGAAAAGAGCCGTTTGGACTTGTTGCTGGCGATAGCGCTCCAAGCCGGGCAGGCTTCGGACGGAGTTCATGATGGTTTTGACCAGGCCGTAATTGGTCAGTTTGTAGGTGAGTTTGTTGAGGAAGGGACCATAGTCTTTGTTGAAGGCGACATGGGCTTGGTCCTTCACATAGTGCATGTATGGTACGGGGCTGACCAGGGTGGTTTTCCCCTTGTGTTTCAAACTCCAAATAACGGGATAGATGACCTTGCCGTTGTGGACGATGAGATCGGGGGGATCGCCTTCGATGACCTCCTGCTGTGTGCGGATCATGGCTCTGCTGATGGGTCGTTGGATGGAGATCAGCTTCCAGTAAGCTTTGATTTTTTCAAAACTCAGTCCTCCTCCTCCCATGGCGATCATCCCCGCCGGGCTTTCCAACATATCCAAAAACTCGCTGCCCATTGAGGCAAATTGGAAGCCAGAATCCTCCGCCAGTTTTCTGAATTGTTCTGGAAAAAGGCAGGTGATGTCGTGATGGCCCTTCGCTTTTAGAATCTCACCGATGGCCAGAAAAGGTTCCATATCGCCTCTGGTCCCGATGGAGGTTAGCAGGATTTTCATGATGTGTTTGGCGTATTTTAGGGTAAACGCTCGGGACTACGCTTTCGTTCTCAACTCTCGTTGGATGTTGCTGGCTTTGTTGACGGCCTGCAATCGATTGTCTACCCCTAGCTTTTCATAGATTTTGCCCAGGTGTGTCCGGACGGTATTCACGGAGACAAACAAGTTTTTGGCGATGGCGTTGTTGTTGTTTCCCTTGGTGAGTTCTTCCAGCACTTCGAGTTCCCGCTTGGTGAGGGGGTCCGACAGGTATTGGTTGATGCTGCCATCAAGAATATTGGAAGTCAGCACGGTTCGCTCTTCCAGGTGCGATTTGAGAGAAGCTTGTAGGTGATCGATTTCCTTCATTTGCAAATTGATGTTTTGCTCCAGGGCCGACGCCTTGAGTTGTTGTTCTTTCTGGTAGGACTTGATCCACAAAAAAATCGAACTGAGCAGTAGGACAGAGATGAGCAACAGACCAACGATGGTTCCATTCTTGATTTTTTGCCGCTGGTAGAGGTTTTCGATTTGGGCCTCTTGAGCGAGTATTTCCTTTTCTTTGATGACGAAGGCAAAGCGGGTCGAGTCCTGCAGGCGTTTCATTTTGTAGTCTGCCTCTTGGTTGATGGCCATGCGCTGGGCTTTGATGTTGGTGATGCTGTCGTCGAGGGCGACATAGGTTTTGTAATGTGTCAGGGCAGTGGACCAGTTGTTGAGTTTTTCGTGAATCCTTGACGAGAGGCGTTCGACCTTGCGGGAGCTGCTGATGCTGCTGGACGACTGGAGAATGTCACGTGCTCTTTTGGCCTCTGCCAGTGCTTGCTGATAGCGGCCTTGCAAAAAGTAGAGCTCTCCCAGATTGATGTAGACATCAACAGCAACAGATGGATTTTTGATGGTCTTGACGATGCGTACCAAGTCTTCCAATACCATGCGGGCGTTCTCCAATTGTCCCAAACGCAAATAGGCTGCACTTTTGTTCACCTTTACGTAAGCCATCTGCTCGGTTGCGCCATGCATCGTATGGATTTGCAGACTGCTGTCATAATACACGAGACTTTTGTCGTGTTGTCCCATTTCGCCATACAAAAGGCCAAGCATACTGTAGGAAGCACTCAAGGGAAAGGGGTTGTTGAGGGCTTTGTGGATGCTCATTGCCCGTTTGGACATCTTCAGTGCCTTGTCGTAGTCTTCTTGCCGATGGTACAATCTGGCCAGGCAATGATAAGAATAAGAGGCCCCAAATTCATCGCCCAAAGAATCGGCCAATTCCAACGTCTTGAAATAATAGGCAGCGGCTTCTACATATCTTCCATCCTTTAGGCAAATGCTTCCCAGTTCATTTTGCAACATGTTGGCCTTTTTGGTATCCCCAATGGCAAATTTGATGTCGATGGACTGCCGAAAATACTCCTCTGCTTTGTCTTCTTGTCCGTGCCGACGCCACTGATCTGCCAAGCTCATCAAGGAGATCGACAAGCCCATCGAATCCCCTGTTTCGCGCTCCAGCTGCATGGCTCGCTCATAATAAGGAGGGGCCTTTTCCTTTTGGCCGATCAAGAACATGTATTTACCCAAGTCTCGCAGGCAATTGCTCTGATCCTTGGTGTTCCCCACCGAATCGCTGTAGGCAATGCAGGATTCGAAATAGCCAATCAGGCTGTCTTTGGGAATGTAGGGGCTGTAGATGTTGCCCAAAAAGCGGGACATGCGGCCTTTGAGTCGTTGCAAGCTGACTGTTACCGGACCAGGAGGATGGCGACGCAAAGCCTCGCTTGCAAAGGCATAACATTCTTGGGCAATGGCGGACGCCTTCTTTTGATTGAAAAGTGCATGAGCATGAGTCAACTCGTAGGACAGCCACCCCCGGGTCGTATCGTGTTGTGCGACTGCGAGAAGCTGTTGGAGGGAGTCAATTTCATACTGGAGGGAGTCGGGCGTTTCAATGGCCTGTGCTTGCAGGGAAGGACGCCACAAGGCTCCCAGACAGAGGAGTAGGACAATCGTTTTCTTCATAGATGTTCGGTTGACTCACTGCTATTTGGGCAGGAGAATGGCTGTACTTCACAGCTGTCAGCAGCAAAGTAACAGGGCTAAAAATTGATACACAATAACAAATTACTGGTTCACCTTGACCCAAGGCATTTGCCTTACAAGCAAGTTTGTCAAGATGCTTGCAAAATGATGTGCCAGACAAGCAATCCTTCTAATAGGTAGGAGCTGAAAAATGGGCGTTCCATTTTTACTGGCACGACAATACGACTGGTTTGGGTCAGATTTGCTATGTAGATTTTTTTGTCAACACACAAAAATTGTAAGCAATCTCAAAGAATGGAAAATGGATTTCACAATTTCATTTGACGAATGACAAATATAGTTTTTCTTACAGTATTTCGGGGAACATTAACAAATTTCTCTCTCCTCCAAATGGATGAATCTCCCTCAAAATACAGAAATCATCCTTTCGGATGAGATGATAACATCTTCAGAATCATAAGTTTGAGAAGTACTCATCTTTTTCTCTCCCCATGAGAAGACATGGGTATTCTGTGACTCTGAAGGGGGCTTACATCATCAAAGCTGACAAGACATGCTGTATGTACACATCCAAACCCATTGGCGAAGACATGCTTCCCAGCAAGCTCACAATCCATGAGAGAGCTCGTGGCATGACCTCGACCTACAGCCCAACCCCGCCAAAGACATCGTGACCATCCGATGGAAACAATTGGATTGGGACAAGAACTGCAAATTGTCATTGTACAATATGGAAGGTAAGCAAGTGCATCACGGCCTGTATCAGTCTGACAGAACAGAGTTGGACATTTCACATCTGCCCAAAGGAGTGTACATCCTCCAATTGGTGGCAGGAGAAGAAGTGCGCCAAGCCAAGTTGGTCAAGGCCGACTGAGTTGTGTTGGATGACGAGCTGAGAAGTATTTGCTAGTTACAATTGTGATTCAATCGGCCTCGGGCTCCTCTGGAGTTTTGAGGCCGATTTCTTTGGTGAAAGTCCGGTTGGAAGGCTTATCAAATCCACTCCTGGTCGTGGACGGTCAGCTCGTGATCGATGGCGCCGGTATGTTTGGTGGCTTTGGGCTCGAACAGCATGACCCAGACTTCCTGGCCGTCCAAGGTGCGCGGCCTGTGTTCCACGCCTCGGGGCACGATGAGGATGTCGCCCGGATGGCTTTCGGTGGTTTGGTCCCTGAATTCCATGAGGAGTGTCCCTTTGACGATTTGAAACAACTCGTCTTCTGCCTCGTGGCTGTGCCAGACAAAATCCCCTTTAAGCTTGGCGAGTTTGACCAATTGGCCATTGAGTTCTCCAACGATTTTGGGTGTCCAGTACTCGTTGATCTTCTGGAATTTTTCGTTGAGGTTGAATGCTGTGATCATAAGCTTGTATTGTTTTGGTCCAACCAGCCAGGACCTTTTCGCTCTCCGCTGGGTGGTTCGATTCCCCTCATGTGGTTGAGCAGCATGGGGTCTTCTCCCCGCTTCGCTCTTTTGTTCATGTCCAAGAGGAGCTTCAATTCTTCAATGAGTTGTTCGTCTTTCGGGGCATTGCATCGGATCAATTTGTTCAATCGGCTTTGGGCAGCTTGCCAAAAAAGGGCTTGGTTTTCCGCTGTGAATTCGCGAAAATCGATGTGCATCATCACAGATTCTCCCGTTTCCTTGTGGTAGTATCCGCCATAGCCGTTGAATTCGTGATCGTCGGTGAAGAGGTATTGGCTGAGATAAGCCGCAAATTCTCGGGCTGTTTCCATGGATGCCAATTCGTTGTAGATTTCCTCAAACAGGTCAACCATGAACCGGACGGTTCTCGCATATCCTCTTCCATCTTGTAGGTACCAAAAGCCAGATGCCATGTGGTGGTGGTTTTGGAGTAGTAGGCCAGGGAGAAGGAATCAATCATTGCAGCGCGGCATGGGAATCCTTCTGGAGTAGTGATTGGCCTGTCGTTCAATGAATCGGCAATCCCAGTCTTTGCTGAGTTGCATTCGGTACAAGCCCAATATGGTCAGTCCATTGAAGTCGAAGTAGACGTACTCGCTGAGATTTTTGTATGCTTTGCTGTTGTTTTTCAGTTTTTGATCCCATCTGTTGAAGAAGGGATTGAGCCAAACCATGTTGTCGTACTGAAGGATGTGTACCACCTCGTGGGCCATGAGGCTGTGGTATTCGTCCCTGCTGAGTGTTTCGTCGTAGACAATGGAAGAGACAAAGGCAAGGCCATTTGCATTGAGGCCCCATGCAGAAACATTGCCTTTTTTGCGATAGACCATCACCCCTGTTTTGAGGGTTTCCTTCAAACTAAACTTCGCCTGTCTGGCAGCGACAAAGGTTCCATAGAAAGCCGAGGGGAAGAGCCGCGCCTGAAACTTTTTCTCTTTCACGTGATAGTCAAAACGAAAGAGTCCAAAGTTGAAATGCCAACGCTCCCAAAAATTGATGTTGTTGGCAGCATTCTGGGCAATGGAGCTGCCGATGGCATTGGTGATCCTGGCCGCCCAACCGTAGGACAGGTTTTTCTTGTCGTTGATTTGATAGGTGAAGGCTTTGCCGGCGATTTGGAAAGCACCGCCGAGACATCCTTGCCCGAAGCCCTTCCAAAACACCTTGCCCGCCTTCTCGCCATCCTTTTTGTTGACCAAGGCCCCAATCCCTCCGACCAAACCATTGACACCAAGGCTGGTAAAGGTAAACTCCCGACTCTGTTTTCTGAGATTTTGGGCGCTTGCGTGGATGCCGAGGCTGAGGAGCAGAAGTAGGCAAAGGGCTTGTTTCATTCTCTTTTATTTTTGCTGTCAAATGCGACATCTGCCATTTGGCAGACGCCCCATGAAGTTATGAACGACCCAGGAGGGCCATGTTTCATCGACCAGCATCAAGATACACTCCTTTGCAAGGCTTTGCAATGTCTGGCAGCTCAATTCATCGCCTCTGTCGCATTCTCGGCAGTACTTGGCAATGGGGAATAATTGGTGACATTGTTTTCGATGAGCGTTTTCAGGGCCTCAATGTTTTTGGCTTCCTGTGCCGTAAAAGCACCGAGGACCATTTCCATGATGGCAAACATCGAACGGGTGCCAAGGCTTTTTCCGATCACCTTCGATTCTGTCTTGATGCGGGTCTGCTCGCCCTCTTTTGTGAATGACATGGTCTGTTCAAAGTCCATCATCTCACTGTCGAATTCCATGGAGACATGATCGAATTCTTTTACAGAAACGACGGTCTCAACCATTTCAAAGAGGTCCTGACCGTCACCGGGATCGACAACGATTTTGTACTTGCTGCCCACAGCGCCTTTTTCCCCACTGATCAGCTCAATGCTCTGAAATCCTTCGAGCCATTGGCTGTATTTGGATTCATCTTGAGAAACCGCCCAGGCCTCTTCGATGGATTTGTTGACGGTTACTTCATGGCCGTAGCTCACCGAGCTTTTCAGCAAACCAGCTAGGAAAAACAGGCCCACGATGGCGGCCACAGTGTAGAGGGCGTATTGTAAGGTTTTCATTGATTAGATTAGGTATTGGTAAAAAGATGTTGAATCAATATTCGAGGGTCACTTCGGTATTGGGCATTTCCTTTTCGAATCGCTGTCGCAGTGTCTCCAGGTATTCTTCGCTGAACTGATTGTCGTTGAGCAAAAGCTCTTTGAGGTTTGTCAGTTGGAAGAGTTCATCTGGCACACTTGTCAATTGGCATCCTGCAAAACTCAGTTCTTTCAACTGTTGCAGTTGGCCGATCTCTTTGGGGATGGAGCGAAGGGGGTGATCAGTAAGATACAATATTTTCAGGTTTTTCAGCTCTCCAATTTCTTTGGGCAGACTTTCGAGAAGCCCGTGAATGCCGCCATTGATGATCAAAGAAGTGACCTCTTCCGGATTGGCCAGAGCAGCTTCCAAAGAGTTGGCTTCTCCCTCCGTTATTTTGGGTTCTGTCATCTCTGGAGCCAAGGTTTTGAGAATCTCATCAGGTACGAGTTGGGTGAGGATGGGTTCCAACTCTGGTTTGTATTCCAGGAAGGTCCACGTTTTGCCAGATTCTTCGTGAAAAGCCATGGCCTTGGTGACGATGTTGACGTTGACTTGGCTTTTTTCCAAATCGTAGGTCACATTGTCTTTGCCGTGTTTGGCGGCCAGCGCATCAGCGGTGAAGACAATGGGGTTGAAGTCGGAATCCTCGTCTGCTTCTGCATCCTCTCCCAGCATTGTCATCAATAAGGTGAAGGAGTAGGAAACAATGGCGTAGTCGGTCTTGTCGATGGTGGTGATGTCGCTGATCTCATTGATACTGGTATTCAAAAATTGAATTTTGATGGTGGTATCGGACATCATTTGTTTCATGCTGCTGATGAGCAATTCTCTTGGAACGAACTCAAACAGTCTGGGATACATGTAATTGGCGACCGTTTCGACATCCTGATCTCCCGTTGCCTTGAAAAAGGTGGTAAAATCCTTTGTGATCTCTTGCTTAGCGCCTTGCATGTCGTCGGCAGTCCCTTGTGCGAAGCTTTGGAGGCTCATCAGGCCACAGACGATCAATAGAAATAGTTCTTTTGTCATGATACAAGCGTTAAAATGATTTGTGCTGCTGCTGAGTAGCAGCGGGCATTGAATGATGGGGTATGTCTCAATTGATGGTTGCTTTCAGATATCTTTTGTTGACCAATTCACCTCCGCTGGTCCCGCCATATTCGTCGAAGACTTTCAGGGCGATGGATTGGCTGTCGATCCAGATGATTTCTTTTATTCTGAAATCTGTGGATTCGTAGGAGTCGTAGCGCCCAAAGTCAATCTTTTGGGTCTTGTCATCTCTTTCGTAGAGAGCGATGAACGACTCTGTGTAAAAAACAGAAGAGGCAAAGATAAGGAGTTTCTTTTGATCTTTGGACAAAGATGGAATGTCGCACTCTGAATCGTAGGGGCTTGGAAGGTTGGTGGTCAGTCCCGATGCTTTGTCCAGCAGATAGGTAATGCAGTATCCGGTGCCGCAATGGGTCAATACGTATTGGTTCAAGGGAGTGAGGAATCCCCGATAATAGGTACAGTCTTGGTGGTTGGCTCCGCAACGGAAGGTTTTCTCTTCTCCATCGACAGGCAGCGAGAACTCTCCCCCAGCCTCATTGACGATGGTGGAATCGACCATCAGTTGATTGGAATATTGCTGGCGATGGGCTTCGTAGGTCTCTTCATCGATCTTGGCAAAGGAAAGCTTTAGTTTGGCGATTGGTTCGGAGGGATTTGGAGAAATGTTGCCCCAATCTCCCACAAACAACAGCAGCAATGCGATCCAGGATGTATGCATCAGTTCTTGTGTCTTTGATGGTATAATTTGGCCAGCCATCTGATCTTTTCGGAGTTCAATTGCAGGCTCGTGATCTCCGTATGGATTTGGCGCTTCACTCTTTGTTCTCCCTCCCAATGGGTGACAAATAGATATGGTTTTTGTCGGGCGTATTTGACTTCTACAGATTGGATGTTTTCCCATTCGACAAGGGGCCTTGACAGAATCTGAACCCCTTGGGAATTCAGGGTGATGTGAAGTTTTTGGAAAAAGGTCTTCTGAATGGCGTCGTACAGAAAGCCCAAGGAGAAGAGGAAAAGCATCAGGGGAGCGATCAAATAGTCTTCTGCGACAAAAGCATATGTCCCGTAGGCAAGACATGCGATGCCAGCGATCCAGTGGTAGGCCAAATTCAGCTTGGAGCGGTATATTTTCGTTTCTTCCGGAACGGAGCCATCGTCTTCGATCACAGTTTCTTCATCCGCCACCAAAAACTTGTCTTCGAGTGTGGCGAGCTTTCTCTGTTGGCTTTTGGTTTGAACGTCAATTTTGTGGAAAAAACTCTTCTCTGGATAAATCAGTCCGAGCTGGGTTGATCTTTTCAGTAGCTCGTGGACATTTCGGCAATTGTCGAAGGCCCAAATTCGCCATTGGGTGATGTGGTATCTCCACCAGACCCACATCAGGCTGAGGCTGGTCAAAAACACAATGGATGCCAAGCCAATTCTTTCCAGTATGACGGCAATGAACATGGTCGAGACAAACCCAATCGTCACAATGGCGTAGCTCGACCAACCGGCCATGTCATAGCTTTTTTGGATTGCTTGGTCGACGGTAACGTTCTCCATGTCTTTACTTAATCTTGGCAATCAATCGACTGCAGAAGTAAATCAGGAAAACGATGCCCACCAAGAGCATTGCCAGGGTCAGCAGATTGAAGGAAATGGCGATGATCGTCGGTAAGAGCTTGAAAAGCAGGTAGATGCCACCCAAGATCGTCGAGGCTCCTACCAGTCTTTTTTTCAACTTTGTACTCATCATTGGAAGTTTTGTCGAGGGTATAAAGATACTCGTTTTCTCCGTGAGATGCACTGGGCATCCATCCTACCAATGGTTAAATATTTGTCAAATTTGGCACTACCCATTGCCCCTCAATTTCAAGAGCGTTTTGGCATTCTTCAAGATCTCCCAAAGGGAAAAGTCTTTTTTGGCATCCTTGGTCATGATCTTTTCCGACAGGGCAATGACATCCTTGTCTGCCGTGAGGTAATTGCCGGACTGAAAGGGGGGCTTGGGGTCGTACTCTATGGACAATTGGGCTGCCTTGGCTTCCTTTTCTCCCCACAGCACGCTCACCAAGTGGATGGCCATGTCAATCCCGGCAGATACGCCAGCCGCGGTGATGATTTTTCCTTCCTCCACCATCCTCTCTCTAGTGGGAGTGACCCCAAAGTCAGATAGCAAATGAATGGGCCGCCAATGGGAAGTTGCCTTTTTGCCCTCCAGGAGTCCCGTTGCTGCCAGGATGAGAGAGCCAGTGCAAACGCTGACAGTCTTCTGCGTCGTTTTGTCCAGCTGCCTGATCCAGTCCAGTACTTTTTCATCCTTCATCTCTCGGACAAAGGCGATGGTTGAACCGGGGATCAGCAAAATGTCAGCCTTGGAAATTTCGTCGATGCTGTATTTCGAATTCAGGTGCACAAAGTGACTGTCGGCAGTAATCTCCCCTTTTTGTTTGGAAACGAATTTGATGTTGACGCCCGCCACATTCCTCAGCACTTCATAGGGCCCGATGGCATCGAGCATGGTCATTCCGTTGTATATGTAGATGATGATGTCCATTGTATTCTTTTTTTGCATGTCAGTTTTCTCCATCCATGCCATTGAGAAACGACTGCCAGCCCTTATTGGATCAGCAACTGATGCCTCGCGTCGTTCTCCCTGACAAAGCGGAGAGGCTTGTACATCCTCACCAAAAAGTAAGGACTGCTGGTCAGGTACAAGCTGGGATAATTTTTGTCCAGATTCGAGACCCGATTGGTCATCGAAAGAGATATTTCAAGGTCTTTGTAAGGCCGGACAACATACCCAATGTCGTAAAAAAAGTAGGTAAAGTTTTCTTGATCGGAAGAAATGTAGTTGATGTCCAGCCCTACATCGATGGATGATTGTCGAAACAAGGTGTAAGAGGCATCCACCCGGGCCACCAGCCCAAGAACATCCTCGCCTTGGTATTCGGTAAAGACAGCCCATTGGCTGAAGGGACGTTCGAAGAAGTCCAGCGGAATGAAGACCCGATTTCTATTGTTGGTATAAGAGGAAGGCTCCTCTGGGTCTCTGTAATAGACGATATTGGCATATCCCAAATTGAAATCAGCGCTGTAGCTTCTCAACTCTGCCAACAGGTCAATGCGAAATTTGGAACCGATCTCCCGGCTGTCTTTCACTCCAATCAGAAAGGCGGCATTGCCTTGTCTGCGAAAGGATGTCTGTGCATAAAATTCGCTCTTCTCTGCGACGGTCACTTTGGTCGACAAATTGTAAAAGCCTCCATTGCGGCTGTTCCGATTGTTGGAATACCCAAAGCGGATGTCCATGGCGACCGATTTGGCGTCGTTCAAGTGAAGGGATTCAAAACCAGTTGAGTAGTCGTACAAATCGTCGATGCCCAGGCCGATCCCGATGAGCAAATCTCCGACTCCCATGTGTTTGACATAAAATTTGTCGTACTGCAGCTTGACCACCCAGGATTGGGTTTCGAGATTGTAGAAGGTCAGTCCCTCGTAGGACTTGTAGTTCCAAAAATCCCCTGCTTGGATCAGATAAGAAAACTTGCCATAGCGTTTGGAGTAGGAAGCGTTTAGGTAGGGGTAGAAATTGAGGGTTTGTCTGCTGAATACGCCATCGGAAAAACCGCGTTGTTCGGCAATCAATGACCCACTGATCTGGAAGCCATCCCCAAAGAAAAAGCGCCCACCCATTTTCGCAAAGTACGATCCGTGGAAGAATGGGTTGTCTGTCACCAGATCATCGTTGAGGCCCCAATTGTTTCGGACCTGGCGTTCATTGGGTCGCCGTTCCAGGGTGGTCGGAAAATTTGCTTCTTTGAGGGCCGACTGTCCAAAAGAGGAAAATTGGTAGTACATCCCAAAGCCCATGTCCAGCTCGTAGCGCAATTTGCTGCTGTCTTTAGGGCTTGTTTCTTGTGCATGACACCATTGACAGATGCACACTGCCAGTAGCAATAGTTTTAGTTTCTGCATCGATTGAAATATAGCGTGTTTGTAAATACAATGACCAGCAGGCAATTTTGTTGAAAAGCTTTTTTTCCCATCATTGTGATGGACCTTGCAGCAGGCATTTCCAACAGGCTCTATTTCGTTTTTTACAGAATCGACTAATACGAGATCAACTTGGCCTTTCGGAGAGAATCTTTCTGGGCGGCCGACCAATTGTAATTTCCTTCGTACAGGCCTTTGGTTTCCCAATCTCCATACATGGGGTTGGGCAATACGATGAACTTCGTTCCAAAATTGTCCTTTGCGGTCTCCGCCAGTTCATTTCTTTGGGCGGTGGGTTTGCTGTCAAATGAATCTGTGAAATCGGAAAGATTGTCTCCCAAAAGCATGATCACCTTGTTTTCTTTCAACACGATTTGGCGTCTCTCCTCTTTTCCACTCGTTTTCTCCCTCAACAAAATGTGTTTGTCATCGACAAATGGATAGCCCAGTTTTTTGAGGTTCGCTTGCGTCTCTTTGAGCTGGACAACATATCTATTGGAGATGTAAAATACCTGGACGCCCTTTGATTCGGCGTATTTCAAGAACTCCAAAGAACCAGGTACGGCTGTCGCCTGCTCCAAGAGCCCCCATTTGATCCAATTCTCTTTGGAGTAATTTTCATCTGTCTCGATCATTTTGGCATTGAAGGGGCTGTTGTTGAGCAGGGTCTCGTCGATGTCGGTCACAATGGCCAAGGGTTTTCCGTCGCCCTGATCTTGGCGAAGAATCTCATCAAGTTGAAATTTGGCCAAATTAAAGGCTTGGTGGCACAAGGCCTTGTACTCTGCCGATAGTTGTTGCCAGAGGACAGACTGGACCGAATGTTCTCTGACGGGGATCTTGGCTTCTGAGTCATTTTGCTGGGGAGAGGTTTTGTCAACTGCCGCATTCCGACAGCCGATCAATAGAAGAAACAAAAGGATGGGGAGAAAATTTTTCATGTATTTATTCATTGTTGCTCATGATTTCCAATAGTCTTCTGACCAAAATCGAGTACATACTTGACAGCTTTGCATTTTTTTCCGTACCGATCACCACAGCCGCTTGACGAGACTGAACCCAGTCATACACTCCGCAATATGCTGCTATCTCCGCCAAGTCATTCTCTGGCAATTCCGTTGCCAATAGCATGTCAGTGGATTCTGATATGTCGGCATTTGCGATGTGCTCTCTCACCTGATTGAAGTCTTTTTTGGTGTACTCTACTTTGGTTGCAACAGCACAGTTGTTGGCTGGCTTGTATACGTACGGTTTGGAGTTGTTCCCATTGCTCCTGTATTCATCAATGAGTTCCAAAATGGCATCTCTCAAATAGTAGTTGGCATCTTTTACAGAATTGTCCCACAACTTTTTGCGCCCCTTCACATGTCGATTGTAATGATTGCCAAAGGTCATTAGCTGGTAAAAGCAGCTTTCTGACAATGCATAATTTGCCATGAGGTTCTGAAGATCATCTGTGGGTATGAGGTCATTTTGCTCTAAGGCCAAGAGAATGTTTCTGCAAGAGGCGATCAAATCATCCTCAACTCCTTGTACAGCAAAGCTGTCAATGACGGTACCCAAGGTTCTGGCTTTTACCCGATGCAATTGATCCGATGCCATTAAGGCCAGAGAGACTCCTCGCCTTTTGTACCTATTCGCATCGACTTTGCTGCCATGAAAAACTGTTATTTTCTGAAATTGATCCGGATGAATACTTGGATCAATTTCACACTGAATTTGCAATACAGGCGATTGCGGAGGGGATCTTGGATACTGAGCCTTTCTTGCAAAAATGTCCAACAGAATTTCTGACTCGCTCTTCACCGTTCTGATGACCTTCCACTTGTACTCTGTCGAATCTTTCAGGATCTCACTGATTTGTTCCAATGCCTTTTTTTCCTCTGGCCCATTGACCAACTTCTTTGCATTTGCCAAATCATTTTGACTCAGACAATGACACAATTGCAGCCCGATCTTTTCTACACAATAGGACGTACCCAGCAATGGATCACCTGAACATACCATCCGATCTCCTTCTGCTGAAGCGCGCTGCCCCATGCTATGATTGACAGAAAAGACCAACAACAACATCAAATGAAATACTTCCTTCATCAATTCCTATGTAAATGCCAATAAAAGGAGCGGTAACATATACACTAATCTTTAGATAAACAAATTTTAGTCTACAAAGGACACCAATCGCAACATTTGCTTACCATACAATTTACACACAACTTACACAGTCCTCATTTCCGCCATTGTGACTCAATGGTAGGCTGTAGGCTGTTTTTCAAAGTGGCAGATATTTTTCGTTCTGTAGAATGCTCCCCTGCTTCATCTACTTCTGTGATCATTGGCAGAAAATCACATTGAAATCTTATTGGTCAGTGTACTCGAGAATTTCATTGATCATCCAATTAGCGGATGGAGATGCCAGCCATCATCCCCATATCTGTTACTTCCAAGGTGGAAAATGCAGTAGAATCGGGCAGGCCATTGAGGATTCTCCAATTGTTTCCATGATCTGAGGAATGGTAGACTCCGATCCATTGGGCTGAAAAAACGTCGGTTCCGATGTGTTGCAGTTCGTTGGTGTAGTAATTTGTCGGCCATGCGATGCCATTTTGGGCAGCTTCCCACGAGACACCATCGTTCTTTGTTTTCAACAGTCGTTGGCCGATGGTCATGGCGTAGATGTATTCTCCGTCGTTGCCGATGTCGTGGAGGGCATCTCCCTCATAGATGTATTTCCAATTGCTGGGCTCGCCTTCGCAAAGGAGAGCTCCATTTTGGGCAGCCGCATACAGCTTGCCGTTCAAGGAGGTAAAGCCGAGAATCTGAAGCTTTCCAAAAACAGGAGACCATGTATTGCCCAGATCAACTGATTCGTAAATCCCTGCATCCGTTCCCGCATACAGTCTCGCTCCAGACTTTGCAAAGGCTCGAATGGGTACATCTACAATGTTTTGCGCTGGCCGCTTCCAGGTTGATCCTCCATCAGTGGAGAGGAAAACCCCATGCCCAAAGGTGCCGATGAGGATGCGATCTTTTTCCACTTCGATGCAGTTGATGTCCAGCCCCATTGGAACGTCAATCTGCAATGAGGTCCAAGCATCTTGCCCATCTGAAATGACAAAAACGCCGTGGTAATCTGTACTGATGTAGACTTTTTCACCAGCTTGTTTGATCCCGCTTACCGTGGCCTCCTTTGGGATGCCTTTCGCGAAGGGCGTCCAGTTGGTACCGAGGTCAGAAGATTTGTAAAGCACAGCTGGGTCCTCCTCACTGCCCTTGATTCCGTCCTCTGCTTGGATCATTTCTGTTGGGTCCGTCTTTGGCGAAGCGATTGTGACTTGGCTGGAAGCATTTTGAGAACAGCGAAAACACATCATTGGCAAAATGAGCAAGAAAAACCAATGGGGTAATTTCTGAAGTGTATTGGGCTTTGACATATTGGGTGCTTGAGAGTGGAGATAATTGTCAGTTCAAGTTACAAGACGAATGCCAGACGATCGTTTCCCCCAATCTGTTTAACAAGTCAATAACAGGCTGAGAGGGGAGTTGCCCCCAGAGGCCATGTAAAAAGATGCGGAGGCCTCACCCTCCGCATCCGAAAACATAGACAAGATATAATGAACTGGTCTTTAGGCCGCTTCTGCAGCTTCACGACTAAGTTTGATGAATTCACTGAGCTTGATCTTGGACACGTAGCGAGTAATGCCTTCCTTGTCCTCGTAGTTTTGATAGACCAATTTGCCCATCACAAAGACCTCCTGGCCTTTCTTGAGCATCTTCTCGATCAACTCGGCCTTTTTGTTCCAGGCCTCTACGCGATGCCACATGGTCTCGATGACCTTCTCTCCTTTGGCATTTTTGTACGAGTCGCTCGTAGCAACACTGAATTTGGCGACGACTGATCCGCCTTCCAAACGCACGACCTCAGGGTCTGCCCCCAATCTACCGATCAACTGCACGCTGTTTCTTACATTCATCATGATATTTACATTTGTACCCTACTATGGGCGGTTGAAAAATTCGACGATCACTACATCGCCATTGACACCACAAAGTAAAGGGGCAACAGGGCCATTAGTCGTTTACTAATTGATTAATGCCGATTGTATCCGGTTGTAAACGATTGTAAACTTTTATATGGCCAGCCAAAAGCAAACAACCCTCTCAACAAGGTGCTGAGAGGGTTGCGAGTGGAAATGAGTTGTTGACAGAGAATCTTTACTTATGCATTCTTTCCATCGGCATAAATCATATTTGAAATGCATCAATTCAATCTTCTGTATTCTCTTGGACTGTAGCCAGTTTTGGATTTAAAGAGATTGCTGAAATACTGTGGGTATTCAAATCCAAGATCATAACCTATTTCACTGATGGATTTTTTCGAATTCAACAATGCATTTTTTGCTTTGTCGATCACAAAAAGGTGTATGTGCTCTTGGGTCGTTTTCCCAGTTTCCTTCTTCAGCAAATCACTCAAATAATTTGAGGACAAATGCAACTCCTTTGCGAAGTACTGCACATTGGGCATGCCCAAGTCACTTCCCTTGTGGGTTTGGTAATACTTCTTTAGAAGCCTCTCAAATTTTGACACAAAATCAGTATTCAAATTAGAGCGAGTATAAAACTGGCGATCGTAAAAGCGCAAGCAATAATCCAAAAGCAATTCAATATTTGAAACAATGAGATTTTGGCTATGCTTGTCTAGATTTTGGCTGTACTCCTTTACGATTTTGTCCAAAATATCCTCGATTGTCGTCAGCTCCTCCTGTGAAAGGTGAAGTGCTTCATTTGCGTCGTAACTGAAAAAGGAGTACCCACTGATTTTATCTGATAAGCTTGATTTTCGGATTAAATCCGGATGAAAAACCAAAGTCCAGCCCTCATTGGCATCTTCTGCTACAGGCATTTCCCCTTCAAACATGGTTACCTGACCGGGAGAAATGAATACCAAGGTACCTTCCTCGTAATCATACGAATTCCTGCCGTAGAATAAATTCCCACAGCCCAATTGTTTGAGGGTAACTTGATAGAGGTTGTTGATCACCCGCAAGCCATTGAAATCAAAAACAGGCATAAGATCTTTTGCCTTCAACACCGAAACCAAGGGGTGTTTTGGTACTGGAAGGCCCATGGCTTTATGTGCCTGGCCAACTGTATCTATGTAAAACGATTCCCTCTCCATAATCTGTAAGATAAAAATTGTTAAAACCCGAATTGTTGCTTTTGCATGGCAAAGTATTCTTCATCTGACATCTTAGACCGAGCTTCCAACAACTGTATGGCATCGGCACCGGCCCTGTAGCGCAAGGTATCCTTGCCATCGGTAGCAGCTTCGTAAATGATTGCTGCAATTTGCTCGGGCTTGCTCATATTGGCGGGATCCATGGCATTCTTCATGGATTCCATAAATACGCCAACGAATTCGTTGTATTCTGCGAGCTCGGGATTGTGCTGCATGTCCAACGAACGACCACCAAAATCGGTAGCGACTCCACCCGGTTCTACCAATTTGACTTTCACCCCTATTTGAGCCAACTCCCATCGAAGAGATTCGGTAAAACCTTCCACAGCCCATTTGGTGGAATGATACAATGGCATCAAAGGAAAAGTCATCCTTCCTCCTATCGAAGAAATATTGATGAACATTCCAGCTTTGTTTTCTCTAAAATGAGGCAATGCCTGCTGAGTCACATCAAATAGCCCTTGGACATTCACTCCAAATTGTCGAATGATGCTTTCCCGTTTTGCGGATTCAAATGTTCCCATCAAGCCATATCCTGCGTTGTTGACGACTACATCAATTTTGGTGAATTGATCAATGCCTTCCTGCAAAGCGCTTTTTATGGTATCCAGTTCCAATACATCTAGTTTGGTAACGAGTGTATTTTCCAACGCTTTTAGCTCAGATTCTTTTTCGGGTGAACGCATGGTGGCAATTACATTCCATCCTTTCTCTTGAAAAAATTTCGCAGTAGCTCTGCCGATGCCTGAACTTGCTCCTGTGATCAATACTGTATTCCTCATGAATTTTCGGTTTAATATTTTTACAATAATACTTCTTTAAACAATGCTTTGACCGCTATTCTTCCGAGGTCGTCACATGCTTTGGGGCTATCACCCGAAATGAGTTTTCTGTCGATGTGAGTAGCTCCAGTTATTTTGTCATTGATGATTTCGATTCCTTGTTTTTCCAGTTCTTCGCATTGTAGCCAGGGAAGTTGTCCGGGTAAGTAGCCAATGACTGGTGACTGTTTGTCTCCTGAATCGGGGAAAGCCACCATTTTATAGCCATCATAAGGATGCGGTTCATCGTTATTTTTGGCCGTGGCCAGCAAAGCAGCAGGGCCATGACAAACTGCAATGAGATGGCGATCAGATGCTTTTGTCCAGCGAATCAATGTTCCCACATTTTCGTCTTCGGGTAGCCCCAACATAGAGCCATGCCCACCAGGAAGGAAAACGGCCATGTAATCTGAGTCTTCCTTCAATTCACTATGTTCCACCATCCTTTTCAGCGAGCGTGACTCATCAAATTTAGACTTATTTTTGCTCATAAATGCCAATACTGCTTCCTCTTTCTGAGGAACGGACCAATCCTCAAGAATGGCTGGTTTTCCTGTGGGTGTGGCGACATCAAATTTGAACCCACCATTGGTCAAGTGCTCACTTTATCGACGCCTAGCAGCCTGCCCAATGGAGAAGGAATGTAACCAACACCATTTTTTTCTTTTGTGGGAGCAATTCCGAGTATTTTCTTAACTGACCTTACGCAAAAGAAGAAAAACCCGTATATTCCAAGATGGATTGCACTCTATCAAAATATACCGACTTTTTG
>JBCBOS010000001.1:121380-528046 GCA_039821145.1 Bacteroidota bacterium
ACTGACCTTACGCAAAAGAAGAAAAACCCGTATATTCCAAGATGGATTGCACTCTATCAAAATATACCGACTTTTTGTTAAGCGTACCAAAATATGCGACGGCCACAGCCATGTCAGCAGTATTCGATAATCAGCTTAGCCATGATAAGATAAGTCGTTTTTTAAGAAGTTCCTATTTGGATTCTACTTCGGTATGGAAGAGTGCGAAGAAGTTTGTTCGCTCCTTGATTAAATTTGAAGATGATAGCGGTGTGATAAGTGTAGATGATTCTATTGTTGAGAAAGCACATACGGATGAGAATGCGATGATTTGCTATCATTGGGATCATAGTTTACAGCGCCATGTTAAAGGTATCAACTTTATTAGTCTAATGTACAGTCATGAAAAATTGAATATTCCTATCCAAGTGCGAGTGGTGGAAAAGACGGAGCCGTATACAGACAAGAAGACAGGAAAAACTAAGTATAAAAGTCCTAAGACTAAGAACGAGCATTTCCTAGACATGTTAGGTCATGCCAAAAAACAAGTAGGCTTTCAATATGTGTTAGGCGATTCCTGGTTTTCTTCGGCAGCAAATATCAATTTCATTATCAATAAGTTAGATAGGCATGCAGTCCTTGCTGTAAAAACATCAAGAACAGTAGCCTTAAGTGATAAAGATCGGAAAAATGGTAAATTCATACGCGTGGATCAAGTCGATCAACTGGAGAGAGAAAAGGTCTTGAAAGTTTATCTAAGGTCGGTTGAAAAAGCCGTTGTCTTAGTTAAACAAGTCTTTACAAACAAAGATGGTTCCCAAGGCATACTCTATCTTATTGCAACAGACTTGTCAATGTCCTATGATGCCATCACTACAATCTATAAAAAACGATGGAAAGTAGAAGAATATCATAAATCACTGAAGCAACATACGGCACTGGCAGGATCACCAACTAAAATAATAGCAACCCAAGCAAATCATTTTTATGCTGCCATAATAGCATATATTAAACTCGAAAAAATTAAATCTAAAACGGGTAATGGTCATTTTAGATTAAAGGCTATTCTTATGCTCGCAGCTACGAAAAATTCTATGGAGGTAATTCAGGGATGGCTTAATTCCTAAATCCAAAATAGGGAGTTTACGTATTAAATCGGTGCGTAAGATCAGTTCTTAATCATGATCACATTTCATTTTGAATGATGACTCAAATATCAATACCAGCAGACGAAATCACTTATGGTTTTCTCGGATAGTCTAAATGAAATTACTGAAGGGAGATTTTTTGGAGAGTCCTTGAGATGTAATGAACTGGTCTTTAGGCCACTTCTGCAGCTTCACGACTAAATTTGAGCTTGTAAACGACTGCAAACTTTCACTCAACCAGCCAAAAGTACACACCCTCCTTAACAAGGTGCTGAGAGGGTTGTGAATTGATTCTATGGGTGATCAGACAGATTCTTTTCGCCGACTGATCTTTCAGACTTGCAATTGCTGAAGGATGTCGCGATTCTCCAAGATCTCTTGATCCGTCCCCTGGAGGCCTACTTTGAACATGGCATCGGCCAACTCTGTGGATTTGATGCTCATATTGTCCCCCATCAAACGGATCAATGGGTACAATGCTCTGGAGAGTCGATACACCCAAGAGGGCTCCTGGCGGGGGGTTACCGGGTAGATGTATCCGGGTCTGAATGTGTGGAATTGTAGGCCCAGGGCTGAGATTTGGTTCTCCGCCATTCCCTTGTAGCGAGCAAAGGAGGTGCTGCTTTTCTCCGTCCGGTCCGCTCCCGAACCACTCAGGAGGCACAAGTGGGCCTTGGGACTGTTGCTTGCCAGCGCCTTTGCAAATTCTACGGCATAATCAACAGTGATGACTTTGAAGAGGTCGTCTTTCACTTGCCCGGTGTAGACACCGATGCAGAAAAAGGCCATGTCGACATTTTGAAACAGAGCAGACTCCTTGGAATAATCTCCAAAATTGGATGGGACGACCTCTGTCACTTTCTCATGGAGTTTGCTCCCTGTTGGTTTTCGCACCAAGGTGATGACTTCTGCAATGTCGTCTGAGTCGATGCAGTTTTGCAACACCAAATTTCCGATCATTCCCGTACTTCCAGCTATGATTGCTTTCATGTTATCTGTTGTTTTTGCGTTCTTCCAATGCTTGAAATAGTTTGCCCAAAATGAAATAGGCCCTTTTGTGTGGATACCAATTTCCGTATGCTCCGGAGGTCGTCGCAACGACCATGTTTTCTTCTGGTACGACGACCAAATGATTTCCGCCATTTCCAGAAGCCCAAAGATAGCTCACTTCTCTGCCGCCAACTATTCGCTTGGACCTATACCACAGCATCCCGTATCCGTCAGCCAATGGATTGTAGTCTCCGATGGCAGAAGAGTTTTCGTGAATCAAGTGCTTGATGTAATCGGCATCGACCAATTGCTTGTCGCCCCACTTTCCTGCGTTCAACACCAACACACCCAGCTTGGCAAAGTCGAGGGCGGACAGGTAAAGGTTGCCGGCGCCACCTGTTTGATGGGAGGCATTGGTGTACCAGTAAAACTCCGTAATCCCCATGGGGTCAAATGCATGTTGTTTGGCAAAGTCTCGCAAGCTCATGCCAGAGGCTTCCTCTATGACAGCACCAATCAGCACAGCATTGATGTCTGCATACACCCATCTCTTTCCGGGTTTGCTGGACAGGGGGATGCTCAGTAGATACGTCACCCACTCATCCTTCGCCATCCATTTGCCCGCATTTCCAGGCGTGCTGGAATCATCCGAATCTGCGTCCAATCCCGAAACCATATTCAGCAAGTGGATCAACTTGACCTTTTTGTAGTCCTCGTGAATGCCGGGATATTTGTCTTTGGGAAAAAAGGAATACACATCTTGTTCCACGCTCTGTACATACCCCTTTTGGATGGCCACCCCCAGGAGCAAAGCGGTGATGCTCTTTCCTGCGGAGCGGATGTCGTGGATGTGATTTCTCCAAAATGAATTGTAGTAATACTCGATTGCCAGTTGATTGTCCTTGATGACGATGAGTGCTCTGTAGTCTCGTTGCGCAAAGCCATCGATGACATCATCGAGTGCGTTGAGGGAGTCTTGGAGGAAGCCCACTTTCTCGGGATTGACCGCTGGTAGGTTGGCAATGGATTTTCTCTGGCCGACCAAAGAGGTTGCAAGTGTAGCAAAAAGCAGCAACAGCAATATCCGCATGGAAAAATTCATCATCTGAAGGTGTCTAGTATTGTCCAGACCCTGAAGATGAGAAATTTTCTGCAGCCTGCCCAGCAAGTTGCTCCCTATTTGTCCAAGGGGAGGTATCGTTCTTTGATGACGTTGAGATGGTGAATTTGATGGGCCGTAATGGTGAGGCCGATGGAAAAGAGGGGCATTTCGTATTCAAAAAACCGACAGTTTGTTTCCAGTATCTCCTTGTTGAAAGATTGGAACATCAGGATCGTGGATTGGCGCACGATGTGAAGTTCTTTCACCAATTGCTCAATGGACAATTCGTCGGCATTGGAATTTTTGCCCATGATTTCTTGGTCGTGTGCATCTGGGATGGTGCCTTCTCCGCGCGCAAAGAGAATGGCTCGGAAACACCAAATTCTTTCCCAATCGATGAGGTGTTGCAAAATCTTGTTGAGGGTCCATTTGCCTTCTTGATAGGTTTTCAGGCCAATTCGGTTCCATTGAGCGATGTCGATGTCGTGGATGGCTTTTAGGCTGAGGTCGAAGGCTTCTGAGAGCTCGTTTCCCTCATTGAGTTGGTAGACGTATTCTAGAAAGGCTGGATTTTCTTTTGTCTCTGTTTTTCCCATTGTTCCTGTTTTTGTTGATGCACTTGTCATTGCATCCGGGATGGTTGATGAATATTTCTCTCGTTCTCTATTCTATTCAATTTCAGTGATGATGGCCCAATCCGATCGCTCCTTCTCCGCCAATCTCTTTTTCAATTCGACATAGTCTTCCACAGGTAAGTTGGAGCTGATGGAAATAACAGTTCGTTCTTTTTCTGTCAATTCCTCGATCTTTTGCAGGTCTTTTCCACTGGCAATTTTCACCACCCTTCCGCCTTTCTGCAAGTACTTTTCTTTCGAGCGAAATGCCATCGGAGGCGGGGGCGGCAGGGGTTGCTTCATTTTCAAATTTGCCACATGATTCTCCAAATCTTCCCACCAAATATCGATCTTGTCTTTGAAGATGTGGGTGTTGAAAAGTCCTTCTCTCTTGGTACCCAAATATACGTTCAGCTGACCAATGGACGCCAGTCTGTAATACAAACTTTTCAAATCCTTGAGGCGAATGCCTTTGCCCACAAACACCAACACCCTTGATCGGGAATGCCTCCTTTCCAAAAAGAGAGGGAGGTCTTCCAAGGTCGCCATTTTGTCTCCGCACCTGATCTGGATGTTTCCGTCTGATTTGTAGAAATGGATCAAATACAACAGTCCTTTTTCTTCTGACAAAAACTGCTTGGTTGGTATTCCGATCAGTTCATAGGCCTCCACATCTACGCTCGTGATGTCGCGATGTCTGTGGTATGTCAAGCCATCGGAAATCTGGAGGGTGTCCGCTTCCAGAGATTGAACTTCTGTCTCGATCACCAAATCGTCTCTCTCCAACTGAATGCGAATCTGTCCATTTTCCACTTGGTATGTTCCCACTTCTTTGAACCAATCATCCCCCATCAGTTCAACTTTGTCTTCTTTGAAATGAATTCCCCAAAATCTTGTTTCGCTGTATTCACTTGGTGCGGCGATCCAATGTCCCTGCACCTCATTTTTTGTCACCTTCTTGCAAGATGCAAAAAATAAGATGGCCAAAAATGAAAGTAGGTTTTGTGTATTCATGGTCTCTTCAGCTCATTTCTGACCATGGGAAGGTATTTGTCCAACAGCAGCTGAACAGCCCTGTCACTTGCGTTGCCGTGGTTGACCAGATCAACAATTTCTGCTTTTCTATTGACAAGCATTTTCAGTGGATAGCCTTTGTTCGACACCAAAAATACCTGCGGAACAATCCTGAATCGAAACTGCCGTTTGGACAACAACTTCTCCTCAATCTCCGACATTGGGTCATTGGCAAATGTGAGAATGTCAAATTGGTCGGAATTCACCTTTTTGTGCAACAACTCCAAGCCTGGCAATTCCATCATACAAGGCCTGCATCTCAAAAACCAAAAGTCCAGCAAGACGACCTTTTTTTGAAATGTTCGGTAATCTATTTGCTGCCCATTTTGATCGATGAAGCGGTGTTCTTTGTCAGTGCCATTGATCACTTTTACCAAGTCGAATGTGTCCAGCATTCCGTCCTTGTCCATTTGACTGATGAGCAATTCCCGCCCGGCGAGGTCTGCGCCCTGGTTGTTTTGCCCAAGCAGCAAGAGTGGCAGGCACCCAATGAGAAGGAGAAGGAAATGGCATTGCATGTTCATACAGCTTGTGAGTCCCAAATCATCTTCTGTTGATTCTGACCCGGTACTCATTGTACCTGTTCCCCGATTTGTTCTTGCGAGGATAGTCGTACAATCTCAAGTCGTGTGTCTTGGATTCAAAGCAAAAGGCCAAGTAGTTGTTTTCCACGCTGCTCGCCATCAAGGGATTGTCGTGTTTTTCTTTGCAATCCCTGTCCTGTGCCTTGTAATTGGACCCTGGCTTGCCAATGTCTTTTTTCAGATCGAGTATCTGATTTGGCAAGGCATTGGAGCTGCACATGAACAGGATGACGGGCCGATCGTCTCCATAATCGAGATAGGACAGGTGCAGGGTAAATTCCATCTCCTTGGTCTCCATCTCCTTCACATAAACGTATTTGTCGCGTTCTTTTCTTGGGTCTTTGCGAAGATAGGAATACCCCAGTTTTCTCGCCTCCGTATCAAAGCTGCTGTGATCAGCACAATTGGCCAATTTTTCAAACTGCGGCAACCGAATGGATCGTTGCCCCATCAAGGCATGGGAAGTGAAAAAACACAAGGAAAGGAAAAGGATTGTTTTGAATTGATTGCTCATATTTTTTTGATTTGGAACAAAATAAATTCGTTTTACTCACCCATACCACTCTGCCATGAGTATGGCATTCCTCATTTTTTGAGGATGACAAACTCTTCATTTGGCGCATCCAATATGAGACTGTACTCCAAGAATGGTTTGTTTCCCAACCATCCGCCTATATTCGTAAAGGGACCAATCAATCCTTGGGTACTGGCATACATGTCTACATAACTAACCCTTCTCAAAGGGATTTCCAAGCCACCCATTTCCATGCTTGTTGTTGTTGCTTTGTGCTTTATTGGCAAAGCGTCGCCCCACCTATTGGCATCATAGACGATTTCTTTTGTCTCCTTCTTTGAGTATTTCCGATACCTACCTCTCGTGGTCAGCAAGCCAAATGCACTGGTTCCTGAATCGTAAAACAACTCATGATCTTTGCCTTCTATGGTACATGGCAGCATGAAACGTCTGCCCGAGAAATCAAATTTTTGGAAATTGCTTTTGTCGTTCATCCAAGCTTCTCTCTTCGCATAAAATTTTAGAAATTGATTTTTGAAATTGATTTCTGTGATGTATTTGTTCAATAGGTCAGCTCCGATTGAGCCGATCTTTTGTTGCGTTGTCGTATCGCTCCTGTCTATTGGACTTCCATAGCCAGGAAGAATCTTTACAGTTTTCAGTTCCATTTTACTTCCCCCCATCAAGAGATTCAATTCTTGTAGATAGTTCTCACCATATTTTTCAATGATTGACAACCCATCGTCCATTTCCAATAATGATTTCAGAGGCGTTTCGTAAAGGAGAGTAGTAGGAGCCCCTGTGTCCAACTGCAAATAGAATTGATGTGGCAGATTTCCAATTGTCACTGGTATTCTGATGACATCGTGTTTTTCGATGTAGTCCCCGTAGGTGCTTTGTGTCCATTCGAACGCAATGGGATTGAAATCAGATGTGAACGCAAGATGATCTGGCCGATCCTTGAACCACATATTGTTGAAGTACCTCACGCCAACAATTCCACCGATTACCAGCAGCGTGAAGACAATTGCGATTGAGTAGAGTAGTATCTTTTTGACTTTCATTGATTCTCTTTCTTGTAACTGCTCAGGTGTATGGACAGTCGCTTCAACACCCAAGACATTGTCCAATGACGTATTTTCCCTAAGTACACGACAAAGCTTGCATTCCTTTGTAGGAGAAGATTCTTTTCTTGAAACCATACTGTTATAGGCGCAAAAGTCCTATACCGATCTGAAAATAGTATTTCGAATTGATATTTTCAAGTTTTGGGATGCACGACAAAGACGGAAAGGGTTCTGTAAGTCAGTTTCGTACTGGTATGATTAATCTAGCCTGTTGACATCAATGGAGAGTTGGCATCTTTTCGTTTCAATCCCAAACTGGTACAATTAAAAGCGGTGGTTCGGCTGGAGTCACCTTTGAATCCTGATAAGTTTCAATTCCAAACTGGTTCAATCCACCTCCGGTGTTTCAATCCCAAGTTGGTATAATTAATCCGTAGATGCCAAACATCTCAAGTCTTTTGATGATTGAGTTTCAATTCCAAGCTGGTACAATTAAAAGTCATAAAATGAGCAAAATAATTGTTAATTTGCTTGGTTTCAATCCCATTCCGGTACAATTAAAAGGGAGGGGGCAAAATGCTTTTCGCAAGTGACATTCAGTTTCAATCCCATTCCGGTACAATTAAAAGATCAATGTCGTTCTATCGCCCCAGGCTGAAGAAGCTCGTTTCAATCCCATTCCGGTACAATTAAAAGGGGGCCGTACACCATCCTGCGTGGCTCAAAAAGTTGTTTCAATCCCACTCTGGTACAATTAAAAGTACAAGGAAGGCGGCGAAAGCGGCACCTATCCCATGTTTCAATCCCACTCTGGTACAATTAAAAGAGCTATTCAAAGTAACCGATAGCGTAAACCAGTACCGTTTCAATCCCACTCCGGTACAATTAAAAGAGAACAGATTGTTTCCGTAAAAATCAGCTGTAAAGTGTTTCAATCCCACTCCGGTACAATTAAAAGTTTCAGAGGAATAAAAATCATCGAATCACCAGAGAGTTTCAATCCCATTCCGGTACAATTAAAAGGTACCGCTGCCCGACGGTTCGACCGACATTTATGCCGTTTCAATCCCATTCCGGTACAATTAAAAGCATCGTATTTGCATTTGCGATTGCTAGTTGATTTAGTTTCAATCCCATTCCGGTACAATTAAAAGTTTAATCTTAAAAAATCCATATCAGTATAAAAGCCGTTTCAATCCCATTCCGGTACAATTAAAAGGCTCGTTGCCGCTCTGGAAAACAATGGCATTCAAAAGTTTCAATCCCATTCCGGTACAATTAAAAGCAAGTTGAGCGCGGAGAACTCGCCGCCGTACATCTGTTTCAATCCCATTCCGGTACAATTAAAAGTGGATCTCCTCGACATTGTAGTCAAGTGAGTTTTTGTTTCAATCCCATTCCGGTACAATTAAAAGTGAGCACTACGGCATCGGACTCAGCTACCAAGTCGGTTTCAATCCCATTCCGGTACAATTAAAAGCTACCTGAGTCGGGCGTGTACGATATGATTCATCTCAAGTTTCAATCCCACTCCGGTACAATTAAAAGGGACCATACAGCTCCTCCATGTCCTTCATTGCCTTGGTTTCAATCCCACTCCGGTACAATTAAAAGCAGCCAGCTTGGCCAGGCCCGTCTCACTGACCACGTTACGTTTCAATCCCACTCCGGTACAATTAAAAGATGTCATATGGAATCGCGTTATACTTATCGCGATTCGTTTCAATCCCACTCCGGTACAATTAAAAGTTGATTGATGCGCTTTGTTTTTTTTGATATGATTCCGTTTCAATCCCACTCCGGTACAATTAAAAGGTGACGTGCTGGATACATCTTGAAGCCATAGGCCAGTTTCAATCCCACTCCGGTACAATTAAAAGTCCAGTGTTTCGACCACGTCCTTTTTGCAGCAGTCTAGTTTCAATCCCACTCCGGTACAATTAAAAGCCCTACTCCCCAAATATAAAACAAATTGACCACCAATCCCTTACCCAACACAAAAAATCACATCTGACACCCCCAAAGTCGTCGATCCCCAATAAGCAGATTCCATGCAGAGATCGACGACCACATCAATCTCCTCACAATCAAACACTTATGCCAAAACACCCAAAAATACCCTGGCAAAAAAGGCCAACTTTGCCCTCAGCGACGACCCAGCTCCCCTCCTACTCCTCCCCAAACAAATCCGGCCGCCGCTCCACCAACGGCTTGGTGTCTTGGCTCGTCAAGTCTTGCATCCCAAAGCCACAGGCAGCGCAGTACCTCGCCTGCTGCGTCCGCAAGGGCTTGTGGCAACGGGGGCAATCGGGACCATACTCGTCAATGACATGGTGCCAGATGGCATTCGCATTGGTCTCCGCAAATCCGGTGATCAGACGGTACATGTCGATGAAATACCGGAAGCGCTCTTGCACGGCCGGAAGCACTCCCAGCCAGTCGCAATCGCGGATGCCTCGTTTGGCCATCTCTGTCTCTACCAATTTCTTTCCCCCTGCAATGGCAGATTGGCAAAGCTGAAATTCTTCCTTATTCAACATCGGGATGTCCATGCGACACCTCCAACACCATCTGATCTTCATTGGTGGGTGATTTGATTTGATGAATGGGAAAACGGATGCATTGCTCAGCAAGACAGTGACGAAGCTGGCCTCTCGCCATGCCCAAAACAAGCTACTGGGAGTGGCACTCATTGAGAAATAACAATTGGTATTTCTCCTTCACTCCCTATAACGGATGCTCTGCCGAATCTCCTCAAACTTTTCCAGATTCTCCTCGTGATTGCCGTAGCAGAAACCTTCGAAAATGTTGATGTTGCTCGACCAGTTGAATCCACCAAATACCATCTTGTCGTTTACGGTAGACTTGGCGGCCCAATAGTCGTAGCTTTTCACGCCTTCGTCTTCGTCTTTTTTCAGGAAAATGATTTCGTATTGACCAGCAAAATGTCTCGCCAACATCTCTTCGCGCAGCTTGCCGGGAGAGGTGTTCCAAATGGGGCGAAACCAAATCGTACAACTGTCCGTGCTGCTGGTGGGATACAATCCGTCTTTGGTGTAGTAATACTTGCGGTCTAGTTCGCCGACAAATTGGAAATGCTCTCCTTTGTATTCATAATAGGAAAATTTCTTATTGGGCTTTTTGTCCAGCTGGTCAAATACTGCTACGTCCTCTTCGCTTGCCAGGTAGATGGTGGCCAACATGTCTTCGTAGATTTTTTCCAACTCCTCTCCTCCAGCCTCCCGATACCAACCTTGGACCAGGGTGACCTGGCCTTCGCCCTTTATCCCAATGAGGTATCTGATCCTGCTCCGCCGGAATTCCTTGTACTTGACGTAGACTCCTTCGTATGTCCCCTGGTAGCTGACGTGCTTCATCTCCATCAATTCCCTGTCTCTCTTGCTCAGCGTCTTTGCATCGTATGTCTTTTCCAGTTGCTCAAGCGTCTTTCCAGATTTCTTGGAAGAAATGCTCCACTGTTCGCGGATGTCTTGAAATCCGTTGAAACTTGTAGCCTTGGTATAATCGCCAACCAGTTTGACCATCACATTTGTGTTGCGGATCAGTTCGTGTTCGTCGGATTTTACGCCTTGGATATGGTACGTCTCCATTGTGGAACAGGCGCTCAGAAGGAGGACGCACAGGAAGATGCTTGTGATTGCTTTGTTCATATTCTTTGTTGTTTGAATAAGGTAAAATGTTTTCATAGACTTAGCATGATAAGTGCCAAATCAGCCCATCATTTTTTTCTTTCGTAGGTCAACAATTGAAATTCCCCAGGGAAGGATTCTTGCTCGGTCAGTTGCCAATTGGCAGCAGCGGTCGAATCTCCGAACAGGTGAACCCCTTGCCCCAAAATGATGGGATTGAGCTTGATTTTGAGCACATCAATCTGCCCATTGTCCAGTAGCCAACCTGCAAATTGCCCACCACCGCATAGGTAGACATCGGTCTTGGCTTGGCTCCTGATTTCGTGGATTCTCTCCAGGCTCATCTTCTCAATCCACACCTTGTCTGCCAGTTCATCAATGACCAAAGAGTCAGAGAAAATGTGGTGGTCCATGTGGGGATAGGCAGGCTGACCTGGGGTGAGTCCATATTGATAGCCAAATTCATAGGTCTTTCTTCCCATGATGACCGTCTCGAAATGAGTCAGATCAGCCCGGTATTTGTCAACGCCCTTGCCCTGCATGGCAAACTGACTGATGTCATCCCCCTCGCCAGCAATGAAACCGTCCAAAGAGCTGGCTACATAGTACACGATCTTTTTCATCAATCCAATTTACGGTACATTCTCGAATTGTGCATGCCATCGCCTCGAAAATTCACAAGTCGGTGGAAAAGAATGCGGCGACAGAAAATCCCAAACAACAAGTCATTCGTAGGTATTTCATCTCATCACAAAAATGTATCTTGTAGAATTATGAACAAACACATCCTTCTATCTTTGCTCGCAGCAGCCCTTCTCCTCACCTCTTGCAACAGCGGTGACAACACCACACCCCAAGCGGAAACACCAACGCCCCAAGAGGCAGCCCCTCCATTGGCCAAGGTCCAAGAGGAGCAATTTGACCTGAGAAATGACTCTACCATTTTCAAGTTTGCCACCATCGAAAACTTCGACGAGGCAGAGCGTTCCATCGACATCTATTGGATCGGCGAGAAGCGAGATACCACCCTTCGATTCTACTGGAAGTATGCTGCAGATGGCACCCAGATCGGAGCGGAATATTTCGAGCCAGGAGATACGGAACCCAACAAGGATACCGTTTATACCAACGAAGATGGGCTCAGGGTGGAAGCATCATTCAATGCCCAAAACCAGATCAGCTGGAAATCTACCATTTACAAGGATGCCAATGGCAATGAAGTCCTCCGAAGCTACGAAAACGGCAAAGGGGAATACCGAGGCTTCGACAGTTTGTATTTTGACAACAAGGACCGGGTCGTCATGGGCTTCTACGAAAATGCCCGTGGGAAAAGGTACGGCATCAAAACCTATGAGTATCTGAAGTCTGACCAATACGGCAACTGGACAGAACGGAATATGATGGTAGATGATACGCTCCGACAAATACACAAGCGATCGTTGGAATACCGCCAATGACATCGCACTCTCTTAAAACCAACTTGAATGAGACTCTTGTTTTTTTTGCTCTGCCTCCTGATTGGCACGACTGCCCACTCGCAAAAAAGATTTTTCCAACTCGATGAGGGAAACATCTGGATCAACACCATCGGCATTGAAAACCGACAGCCCGGGCAGCCAGTCATCGTACTGGAAAGTGGACTGGGGACACCAATGGATCATTGGGACAAGGTACTGGATGGCTTGTCCCAATTGGCCCCTGTTGTGGCTTATGACAGACCTGGGATTGGAGAGTCCCCTCCCATCGACGAAATGCCCACCACCCAAAACGTTGCCGACCGACTTGTTCGCCTGCTGGATCAATTGCAGCTGGAACCTCCTTATGTCTTGGTCGGACATTCCATGGGAGGATTGTACGCCCGGAGCTTTGCCATCCACTACCCCCAACTGCTGGCCGGACTGGTTTGCATCGACCCGGCAGATTTCACAGAAACGCAACAAAACCAACGGGCCTATTACGAGGTCCTGAATTGGACCGATGCCAAAGTAGACAGCCTCATCCAATCGTTCATCGACAGGCGAAAAAACGGACGAAAAGATGTTCCGCTGGCCATCAAACGAGAAGGTCAGGTATTGGAAAAGATGCGCGAAGAAGATTTTGCAGAGATCATCAACACCCCATTGGTCGATGTCCCTGTCCACATGCTGATGGGTGGGAGGTATGAAAAGCCCAGAAAATTTTGGTCAAAGGAATACGACGAAGAAGCTCTCTTTCGGTCAAAAACCAAGTACAGAATGCAACGCTGGACAGAAGTTGTCCAATCCGTCAGCAAAGGCATGTTGTTTTACAGCGGAGATGCCGGACATTTCATCCACTACGAAGACCCGGAACTGTTGATTTCCAGCATTCGGATCATGTTGCAAGACATTGAGTTGATGAAGCAAAAAAAGAAGAACTAGCGGATGTGATCAAGCCGTTTTGATGCCATCCTCACTGAGCAGGTTCAACTCCTGGATGCTGATTTTTCGCATTTCCACTTTGCGAATCTTGCCAGTAACGGTCATGGGAAAATCATCGGTGAACTTGATGTATTTTGGGATTTTGAAATGGGCAATTTGTCCATGGCAGAATGTGAGCAGCTCCTCTCTCGTCAGCTCTGTTCCCTCCTGCACCCGCACCATGACCTCTTCGCCATATTTGCTGCTCGGCACCCCAATGACCTGGACCTCCCCTACCTTCGGATGGGTGTACAAAAACTCTTCAATCTCCCGCGGATAGATGTTCTCCCCTCCCCTGATGATCATGTCTTTGATCCGGCCCACCACATTGACAAAGCCTTCCTCGTCCATGGTGGCAATGTCTCCGGTATGCATCCAGCGGGCCGCATCTATGGCCTCCTCCGTCCGTTCCCTGTCGTTCCAGTAGCCCAGCATGACACTGTAGCCTCGGGTACACAACTCCCCTGGCTCCCCGAGCGGAACCACAAGACCAGTCCCCGGATCGATGATTTTGATTTCTATGTGGGGATGCACTTGCCCGACGGTACTGACCTGTTTTTCCAGGGGCGTTCCCATTCGGGTTTGGGTACTCACAGGACTGGTCTCAGTCATGCCATAGGCAATCTGCACCTCCGACATATTCATAACGGTCTGCACCTTTTTCATCACCTCGATGGGGCAAGGAGAACCAGCCATGATGCCCGTGCGCAAGCTTTGCAGGTCGTACTGCTCAAAATCGGGATGCGCCAATTGTGCAATGAACATGGTAGGGACTCCGTAAATGGCCGTTGCCTTTTCTCTTTCCACTGCTTGCAATACGGCAAGGGGGTCAAATCCTTCACTGGGATAGATCATTGTCGCTCCGTGGGTCATGCAGCCCAGATTGCCCATCACCATGCCGAAGCAATGATACAAGGGGACTGGAATGATCAAGCGATCGTTTTCTGTGAAGTTCATCGTGCGGGCCACAAAGTATCCATTGTTCAAAATGTTGTGGTGGCTCAAGGTCGCACCTTTTGGATAGCCCGTTGTCCCGCTGGTGTATTGGATGTTGATGGGGTCATCGAATGCAAGGCTCTTTTGTCGGTCCACCAGTTCTTGGTCCACGATGGCAGAGGCCTTGGCCAGCAAATCGCCCCAAGACCACAGAGCGTTGGGCGGATGTTGGGACAGGACCACGAGCCGTTGCAGCTCGGGCAGCTCCTTTGCCATTGCCCTCTCCCCTCCCCCAGCCAATAGCTCCGGTACCAGGTCCGAAATCATTTGAACGTAGTTTGACTTTTTGAACTGATCTGCCAAGACCAGCATCTTGCAGCCAGATTGATGGAGGGCATATTTCAGCTCATGGGTTCGATAAGATGGATTGATGTTCACCAAAATGACCCCCACCTTTGCCGTAGCAAATTGCAGGACGGCCCATTCCGAACGGTTGGGAGACCAAATGCCAAGTCGATCCCCTTTTTGCAAGCCACAGGCCAACAAAGCTTTGGCACATCGATTGACTTCCTCCCGCAAATCCCCATAGGTCCAGCGGATGTTTTGGTGGTGAACAATCAAGGCCTCCCGCTCGGAAAACCGCTGGACGATCTCGTCAAACTGGTCTCCGATGGTCTTGCCCAAAAGCGGGACAGCACTGGTGCCCGAACTGTAACTTTGTTGACTCATGTCTGCTGTGGTTTCATCCTTTCAATACTTTGCATGAAAATATTCGTGCTCATTTTTGATCTGATCCATCTTGTTTTGGGCCTCCTTTGCGCGAAGCTCGATCCTGCGAATTTTCCCACTAATGGTCTTGGGAAGAGAGGCGGGAAACTCTATGATCCGAGGCACTTTGTACTTGGCCAGGTTTTGTTCTGAGAAGGCAAAAAGCTCCTCGGCCAATTTCTGACTCGGCTGCACGTCCTGCTTTAGGATGACAAAGGCTTTGACGGCATACCCCCTCATTTCGTGCGGACTGGCCACCACGGCAGACTCCACCACTGCTTCGTGTTCAATCAAGATGCTCTCCACCTCAAAGGGTCCAATCCGATAGGCCGATGCCTTGATGACGTCGTCACTTCTGCCGACAAACCAAATGTTTCCATCCTCGTCGCGATAGGCCTTGTCGCCCGTGTAGTACAGGCCATTTTTGAAAGAAGCCGCAGTTCGTTCTTTGTCGTTCAAGTATTCTATGAACAAGCCATTGGGCAATCCGGACTTTGTCTTGACGCAGATGATGCCCTCTTCAAGGGCTGGTACTTCCTGTCCCTCCTCATCGCAAATGACGACATCGTACAAGAAGGTGGAATGCCCCATGGAACCAGGCTTGACGTTTTGGCCGAGCAAATTGCCAACGAGGGCTGTTGTTTCAGTTTGTCCATAGCCATCGCGGACCTCCACTCCCGTGGCAGATTTCCATTTTTGAATGACATCCGGGTTCAGGGGTTCGCCGGCCGCACAGCTGGTTCGCAGTTTCAGATCGTAAGCCGCAATGTCTTCCTGGATGAGCATCCGAAGGACAGTGGGAGAACCGCAAAAGGAGGTCACACCATAGGTTTGCATGGCTGCCAACTGCTCGGCTGGAATGAATTTGTCAACTTGATTGGCAAAAATGCAGGCGCCCATATTCCAGGGGGCGAAGAAACTGCTCCAAGCAAACTTGGCCCAACCGGGAGAGGAGATGTTGTAATGCACATCGCCTGGCCGACAGGCCAACCAAGAGGCGGTACTCAGGTGGCCAAAGGGGTAGGTAAAATGGGTGTGAACCACAATCTTGGGCAGGCCCGTTGTCCCTGAAGTGAAAAAGTACAAGACGGGATCATCTGCCTTTGTCCTGGCCGCCACGGCCTCTTTTGCTTGCCCCTCCAAGTCTTCGTACGACAGCCATCCCTCTCGACGTCCACCCACACAGATTTTCAGTTTGATCACTTTGCCATACGCCTTTTCGGCCTCGTCAATTTTGGGCGCATTGTGAACATCGGTGATGAATACCTCCGGAAACAAGGAATCGAATCGGTAGATCAAATCCCTGGCATTCAAATTGGTGGCCGTTGGCATCAGGACAAAGCCTCCTTTGATGGTGGCCAGGAAGCTGGCCCAATTGGCAGGCACCAAGGGAAGGAGAGAGTAAATCCGATCGCCCTGCACCACACCATGTGCCCTCATCAAATTCAGAAACTGATTGGAAAGTTCGTACATCTGCTGAAAGCTGTACCTTTTCTCCTGCTCTCCATATCGCCAGATGAGGGCCTGTTGATCGGCAAAGGACCGGACGTTGAGATCGAAGAAAACTTGTTCTACCCAATTGAACGCCTCCGGTTTGTCCAACTGTAAATCGCGAAGCTCATCAAATTGCTGGGTGGCGATCAAGTCCCTTGCCTGTCGAAAATATTCTTGAATCTGCATTGACGGTGATTTATCTGTTACTCATGGGTGCGTACCTTCTTTCCCAAAGTACTCATTTTGCACTTGCCAGCCCAATGGCTGTTTGCATTTTTCAAATCAGCCATTGGGAGTGCATTGGTCCATCCTTAGAAGAAGCCGAGTTTGGTTTGTGTATTGGATTGAATGATGTTTTTGGTCTTCTGGAAAGCGGCCAAAGCCATTTTGTGGTTTTCTCGTCCAAAACCAGATTTTTTGAACCCTCCAAAGGCGGCATGTGTAGGATAGCTGTGGTAGGAATTGACCCATACCCGTCCGGCCTCAATCTCGCGCGGCATCTCAAAAGCTTCGTGGGCATTGCGGGTCCACACCCCTGCTGCCAAGCCATAGGTGGTGTCATTGGCGATTTCGATGGCCTCCTCTTTGGTTTTGAAGGTTGTCACACAGGTCACCGGGCCAAAAATTTCTTCCTGGAATACCCTCATCTTGTTGTGTCCCTTGATGATGGTGGGTTTGATGAAATACCCATCGGCACAAATTCCCTCCTTGTTTGCCTCTCCCCCGCAAAGGATCTCGGCACCCTCCTGTTTGGCCACCTCAAAGTATTCGAGAATCTTTTCATACTGGTCCTTGGACGCCTGCGTTCCGATCATGGTTGTCATTTCGAATGGGTTGTCTTGGACGATGGCCTTTGTTCTTTCCAGCACCTTGGTCATAAAGGTTTCGTACACATCTTCGTGGACCAACAATCTCGACGGACAAGTACAGGCTTCTCCCTGGTTGACAGCAAACATCACCGCTCCTTCAATGCATTTGTCAAAGAAATCGTCATCTGCTTCGGCAATGGATGGCATGAAAATGTTGGGCGATTTTCCACCGAGTTCCAGGGTGGCCGGAATGATGTTTTCCGAGGCGTATTGCAGGATGAGTCTGCCCGTAGTGGTCTCCCCTGTGAAGCTGACCTTGGCAATGCCGGGAGAAGCTGCCAGTGGCTTGCCCGCCTCTACACCAAATCCTGTCACGACATTGATCACACCAGGTGGCAAGATCTCTGCCTCGCGGATCAAGTCCATCAACAAATTGGTACTGGCCGGAGTTTGCTCGGCCGTTTTGACAACGATCGTACAGCCTGCAGCCAGCGCGGGAGCGACCTTCCACGAAAAGAGCACCAGGGGAAAATTCCAAGCGATAATGGCACCCACCACGCCGATGGCTTCCGGCTGGTTGATCTGAAGGGTATTGGCATCTTGCATGGATGTTCCACCCTCCTGGGCTCGGATGACGGATGCAAAATATCGAAAGTTGTCGATCACAATTTCCAAGTCAAACAAAAAAGCCTCTCGCATGGGTTTTCCTTTGTCGATCACCTCCGCTTTGGCCAAGAGTTCTTTGTTGTCTTCGATGAGTTGGGCGATTTTCATCAGTGCCAAACTCCTCTCGGTGGCAGTTGTTTTGCGCCATGTCCGAAAGGCCTCTGTGGAACTGGCGATGGCCTTGTCCACATCTTGCTTATTGCCCCTTGCGGCCTCGCAAATGAGGCTGTTGTCGATTGGACAGTAGTTGTTGAAGTACTCGCCAGATGATGGTTCGACCCATTCATTTCCGATGTAGTGGCCATATTTTTTTCGGAAGATTTGAGGAATCTCGACTTTGGCGACGGTTTGACTATCGTTCATATTTGAAAATTGATGAGTGAAGAAAAGGGAGGGAATTGGCATGCAGGAACCGTTGCAAAACGGTCGTTGCAAAATTGTCCAGTCATCCTAAAAAGGACCCTCATTTCACATCCAAATTATTAGAATTATATTTGGCAGGCTTTGATAAAAATCCATAATAATTGTAATTTTGTCTCTGCTATGCAAAATATATTTCAATATCATCTCAGCTCTGCCAAATCCGGCATTCTCATCGAAAACAAGGCATTGTTGCCTTCGAAAGACATCGAGTTGCACCTGTACGAGACGACCACCAAGTGTGAGGGTGTTCAGATGACATTCAGCCTGCCCATCTTTGCCTTTATGATGGCCGGAGACAAGTTCATCAACATGGAAGGGCTGGGCAGATTCAAGTACGAGCCAGGCAGCAGTTTGATCGTCCCTTCTCATACCAAGCTCAGCATAGATTTCCCAACTGCCTCACCGGACAATCCAACCCAATGCCTCGCCTTTGTTCCGGACGAATTTCTCGTGGAAGAAGCCAAGCTCGATTTTTACCAACAAACCGATTCTGGCATGGATGTCGAACAGGATGTCCATCTGGGAAATGGCGCTGTGTTGCAAGACATTGGCATCATGCGAACCATTCAAAATTTGATTTTTCTCTTTCGGGAAAACAATGAACAGCGGGACTACTTCATCAATCTGACGACCAAGGAATTGATCATCAGGATTTTGCAATCCAAAGCGCGGCGCTTCTTTTTGCAACAATTCAACAGTTCGGAAAATGCCATGAGCCGGGTGGCCCGATACATCAGAGACAACATCCACCAATCGCTGAGTGCAGGTGAGTTGTCACAGATTGCTGGCATGAGCAGAAGCAAATTTTACAAACAATTCAAGGCCATTTTTGGCATCAGTCCCAACCAGTATGTCATTCAGGAAAAAATAGAAAAAGCCAAAACTGCCCTCAGTTTCAAACAGCTCCAATCCATTACAGAAATTGCCTATTCCCTGGGCTATTCCGACAGTGCCTACTTTACCAAACAATTCAAGGAGGTCACAGGCAAGTCTCCTTCCTTTTACCGCAAAAAACAGATCGACAAAGAGTAGGGAGCGGCAGGCTTGTCCACAAGTCTTACTTCTTGTAGTACTCAATGTCAATCCCCTCTCCTTCCATCAGTTGAATGCCAAAGCTGCGGATGGTGTCGATGATGGGGATGGCCGTCTTTCCCTTTTCTGTGATGCTGTACTCCACTTTGGGCGGAACGACTGCATATACCTTGCGATGGATGAAGCCGTCGCTTTCCAATTCCCTCAACTGGCTTGTCAGCATTTTGTCGGAGATGTGGGCAATGGCCTTTTTCAACTCTCCATAGCGGTATACCTTGTTTTTGAGCCGCCACAGGATGGGCATTTTCCAGGTTCCCCCCAATCTGTCCATCGCAAATTCGACTGGATTGTAGTAGACTTTTCCTTTGTAGATGAAATCAGGCATTTGATAAACATTTGATTGTCAGCATACTTTCCAAAAAGTTAGTATCACACGATTTGGTCAGTATACATCCAAAGGTAGGTGACATTTGTAATTTTAAAAAGCATCATCATCAAAAATCATTTACATGACACAGATCAAGGAAAACAATCAATACGTTCATGCACACGGCATGCCCATGCGGGGCAAGATTTTGCTGGTTGCCAGCAGTCCCGATGTCTCCCAACAAACCGGCTGGCCCATTGGGTTTTGGGCCTCAGAGTTGACCCACCCACTTCACGTCTTTCAGGAAGCAGGCTATGAGCTAGAGTTGGCATCGACCAAGGGCGGCAAAGTTGAAATGGATGCCTACTCCAATCCCACAGATGAAAGCGGCTATGCAGCCCACGATGTCATCTCTCTCGGCTATCTGCAATTGGATTGGTTCCAGGAATTGCTGGCAAATACCAAGGCCATTGCAGAGATTGACACCGATGGATACGACGCCATTTTTCTGGTGGGTGGACAAGGGCCCATGTATACCTTCCGGGGCAATCGAGAATTGGAAGACCTGTTTGCCAAGTTTTATGAGCAAGGAAAGCCGAGCGCTGCTGTTTGCCATGCCACCAGCTTGCTGCTGGAAGCCAAAGGGACCAATGGAGAGCTGATCGTCAAGGGCAAAACATGGACGGGCTTTGCCGATGCCGAGGAGGATTTTGCAGACCAGGCGGTTGGGCAAAAGATTCAGCCTTACCGCATCGAAGAGGAAGCAAAGAAATTGACAGAGACCACTTTCAAAGTTGCTGCCCCTTTTTCCTCTTATGCCATTGCAGACGGCAACCTGATCACCGGTCAGCAACAAAATTCGGGTGCCGCCGCCGCCAAGATGGTTGTCGCTCAATTGAGCCAATGAGTGCTGGACAAAAGGTGCCAAAACCACTACCTTACAAGATGACGAATTGAGAAAATCCAAAACCATTCACTTTCAACAAAAACAGATCAATGAAGATTGCAATCATCGGAACGGGAAATGTCGGAGGGGCCTTGGCCACCCAATGGGCAAAAGCAGGCCACCACATCTTGCTGGGCGTGCGGGACGTCAAACAATTCAAAGGGGAAGAGCTTTTGGAAAATGACAACACCTCTGCCCATACTGTTGCAGAAGCTTCCAGTAATGCAGAAGTCATCGTGGTCGCCACCCCACCACAGATCGCCGAAATACTGGCAAGCGATTTTGGGGATGTCTCCGGCAAGGTCATCATTGATGCCACCAATGCTGTTCGCACAAAACCCGATAACTACCCAACTGCTTACCACGCATTCGAAGCATTGACCGGAGCTGCTGTTGTCAAATGTTTCAACTCCACAGGTTTTGAAAACATGACAAATCCCAAATACGGCGAGATGCAACTGGACATGTTCATGGCGGGCAAAAGCGAGCAGGCCAAGGCGGTGGCGGTTCAACTCTCCAAAGATGCAGGCTTTGAGAACTGCTATGACTTTGGTGGGGAAGACAAAGTTGTGTTGCTAGAACAATTTGCCTTATCTTGGATCAACTTGGCCATTTTCCAAGGCATGGGAAGAGACATCGGATTCAAGCTCATCTTTCGGTGATTGTTCTCTCCCCGTGGCAGATCAGTACAAGACCAGCATCCAATGTCCAAACTTTTGGAGTACCAAAAACATTCTCCTCCAACCCAACTTCAAGAATTCGTCAAGTACATTTGGACGATGAAGGCTTATGAAGATCGGTCGGCCGAAGACTTGCTCATTCCGGACGGGTATCCCGAGATCATTTTTGTCAAAAGAGGTGCCTACAACAAGGCCTTCATTGGGGAGAAAGCTGCGAGTACCACCATTCGTCGGTCCTGCGTCATTGGCATCCAGACCCGATCCGTTTTGGCCAGCCGCTTGGATCGGTGTCATCTGGTGGGGGCAAAGCTCCTGCCCGTGGGAGCCTATGCTCTTTTTGGCCATCGACTCAAACAAATTGCCGATGCCAATGTCTGTCTGGCCGACTTTGGACTGGACTGGCTTCAAGAACTGGATGTGGCGGTCAAGGATTGTCAGGATGACTCCGTCCTCATCGACTTGATCAGTTCGATTCTTGTCAGCCAAATCGAGCAGCTTCCAGCGGACACCTCTCTTCGATTGGCTTCTTCCTTTTTGGCGTCAGTCCTAGCAGTCAAGGGGCAGCTGAGCGTTGGTGAATTGGCCAAGCAGCACCATCTGAGCGTTCGGCATTTTCAGCGAAAGTTCAAAGACTTTTTTGGCATCTCTCCCAAGAAGTTTCTCAACATCATTCGCTTCAAGCAGCTCTACAAATCCAGTGTTTTGCAAGATCGACTTCCCGCCGATTTTTTGGACTATGGGTATTACGATCAAATGCATTTCATCAAGGATTTTCAAAAGCAGCTTGGGATCAGTCCGTCCAGGAGTTTGGAGCCTTTTTTCAGTGTGATGAATCAGATGGCGCGGCGGAATCGGTGAGGGAGAAGTGTTGGGAGAGCTGGATGTGGAGAAATGAGCTGAGGGGGATTGAAGGTTCGGGGTATGGGTTGGGCGTTTTTGGGTGGGCCCACCCTCTAGGCGAGCACAAAAGACCGCCCCTTTTCAGAACCGTACCCCAAGCACGACTCCGTCAACCCAAACCTGGACACCGTCACCCAGCTGGACACATTTTTTCGCTCCAACAAATTGCCGCAGCTGATCGACAACTTGATTTTGCTCTACAATAGGACACGGCACCTACCCAAATTCCATAAATTTTCAATACATTTTTATTTCAATAATTCAATACCCACCTAATAATCCTCTAACAACCAACCACTTGCAGCAAACATTGCCATAATAAAAATGTATTAGCTAGTTATTTTTATTTTTGCCATATGAGGCTGTTTTTCCTGCTCTGGCAACAGTAGGGTCAAAGCAAACCAACAACATTTGAAGGGAAGAGAAGCTCCTACATCTGTCATCTCCCGACCCAGAAGGCCCATCAGCCCATTCGCAAAGTCGTCTTTTTACTATCCATTCGCAGAGCCTTTTCCTACTTTTGCCAGCGACAACATACCATTTCAAGGGTCTTCAAAACAACAGCATGCAATACAAACCAATTGGCAACAGCGGCCTGATCACATCGAATCTGACACTGGGAACCATGATTTTCGGAGAGAAATCTGTTCGCTCGACTCCCAAAAAGGAGGCGCTTGCCATCATCGACCGCTACCTGGCGGCAGGGGGCAATCACTTGGACACAGCAGACGTCTATGCAAATGGGCAGTCGGAACAAATCGTTGGCGAAGCCTTGAAAGGACGGCGATCCGATGTGTTGGTGGCGAGCAAGGTCAGATTCCGAACCAGCCAAAACATCAATGCAGAGGGGCTCTCCCGCTGGAACATCACAAAGGGCGTCCATGCAAGTCTCAAGAGACTGCAGACAGATTATCTGGACCTCCTCTATGTCCATTGCTTTGACCCCATCACACCACTGGAGGAAAGCATTCGAGCCTTGGACGATCTGATCCAAAGCGGAAAGGTCAGATACATTGGCATCTCAAATTTCAAGGCTTGGCAATTGATGAAAGCACAGGGTCTTTGCCAGCAATTCAACGCCAACAAATTCATTGCCGCACAATACCAATACAGCCTTGTCAAAAGAGACATCGAATACGAATTCTTTGATTTGTTTGAATCCGAAGGGGTGGGACTGCTGCCGTGGGGACCGCTTGGTGGTGGATTTCTCAGTGGCAAGTACACCCGAGACCAACCTCAGTCTGGTAGGATCGCCACCACATCGGAGGAGACGGAGGAGTCCTGGGAAAGGAGAAATACCGAAAAGAATTGGAAGATCATGGACAAGATGCAGGAGTTGTGCAAAAAGCACGATGCAACCCCTTCTCAATTGGCCATCGCATGGATTCTCTCCAAGCCCGTCGTTTCTTCCGTCATACTGGGCGTGCGCACCATGGAGCAATTGACCGACAACCTGGCGAGCAACCAGCTCTCTTTGTCGGCAGAAGACCTTGGCGAACTGGACAGACTCAGCACACTCGAAGAATTGTATCCCTATCGAATGATTGAGGCATATGGGGCAAGAAACTTGACATTGGGTCAATAAGATCAAGCACCAACGCACTGCCTCCATGGACCTCTTCCGTGGAGGCAGGCATTTGTCTACAATGGCTACGACCCTCTCCCCTCGCACACCAAAGGCTCCCTTCCACTCAGAACTTTTCCCTCTCCCTTCAGAACTTTGGCCGTTCTCGAATGTGCTCCCATCCAATTCTTTTGTAGTTTACAGGCTCGTCCACCCAATGAAAGGAGGAAACGAAACCTGTATCACAAAATCACATCATCAAAATGAAACAACCAATCGCATTCAGTCTCTTCTTTTGCCTACTGCTATCAGCTTGTGGCGATTCCAGCAACTCCTCCTCAAACAGTGGCTCGGAGATGGGAAAAAGCATGGCCAATTCCATGGTGGACAGCAGTGCCTATGACGAATCTTTTACTCAGATGAGCGATTCCGACCATCCAATTGCCAGTCCCGAAGAAGTCGCTGCGCTCTACGACATGCTGCAATCCGGTGCCAACATCAGTCTCAAAAACAAGATTTACTACCTGGATCGCCCCTTGTTGATCGAAGACAAAAAAGACATTTCCCTCAATGGAAACGGCAGTCAGTTCATCATGCGAAAGGGCGATGAAGATGTTGTCCTGATCACGAGTGGCAACAATATTCGATTGAAAGGCTTTACGGCCACACATCTCGAAGCAGACGGCCCACTCGGCTGTACGGGCAATGTCATTCATCTTGAAAACAGCAACGACATTCTCATTGAAAGATGTCAACTCAACGGCAGTGGAATCATTGGTGTGGTAGCATACAACTGCAAAAATTTGCGCATCGCTGCCAACTACATTCACAACAACAGCCGCTATGGAATTCTCTTCGACAAAGATTGCTCCCTCCAGGTGATGAACAACCAATTTGAGAACAATGGCCCAAGTGGAGACAATCACGTGGCCAAAACGTTGGACATCCTCCTCAACGAAATCGAAGACATCACCAGCGAGCAGAAGTATCCGAATTTGACAATGGTCAGCAACATCTTCAAAAAAAGCAACAAGCCAAAGGACGCAGAAAGCATCCAACAGCAAGATGCCAGTCCTGAGCAGGTACTCGATTTGTATGCCAAATTGGGTTCGGACGGAGATGTCAAGCTGGACAATTTGATTTACCATCTGAGTCGCCCCATCATCATCTCCGGCAAAGAAAACTTCACACTGGATGGAAATGGCTCTACCTTCATTATGAAAAACAAATCGGAAGACGTCATCATCGTGGAGAACAGCACCAAGGTCAACTTGCGAAATTTCGTAGCCACCCACATCGAACCAGATGGCCCACTGGGTTGCACGGGCAGCGTCATTTCTGTCAACAGCAGTGTGGATGTGACCATAGAAAAATGCGGGCTCAACGGCAGTGGCATCATCGGCGTTGTATCGTATGGAAACAAAAATCTTCGCATCACCGACAACTACATCTACAACAACAGCCGCTATGGCGTACTCTTTGACAAAGACTCTGAGCTGACCATCATCAACAATACATTTGAAGACAATGGTCCAGACGGAAATGACCACATTGCCAAGGCTTTAAATGCCAGCTTGAGTGAGGTCGAGAAGATCGAAGCTGAAACAAGCAATGATGTGGTAAATGTATCAAGCAATTCGTATCAATGACATGGACTTTCAGCCGTTGGCCAAGACGGAATGGCCCTTTGCCAAACCGGGCTATCCAACAGAAAAACAGCAACAAAAAATGCAATATTTTTCGCACATCCTTGGGCTGAGTTTATTTGCAATCATCACTCTTTCCCCTTTGGATAACACACAAAATGATAAAGCACACAATATGATGAACGACACAACAACAGAATCCCTTCAAAAAGAATTTGAACAACTCATTCAATACTACATCGACAAGGGAGAATTGCACCAAAAGGCAGAAGAGGAGGTGCGATCGTTTGCCAAATACCTACTCGGACAGACGGCATACACCAAAGAAAGATTGCAAGACATCATCAAGACGGTCAACTACGAAACCATCAAACGGCATGAGGACTATAAGGTGTGGCCCGAACTTGAGCTGTGGCGCGGAATAGGAGATTTCGGTTCTGCTGCCGCTTTGAACTACGATGGCGATGTGGACATGTTGGAAGAAGAAAACATCGTGCTGGGGGAATACCACGACAATGCGACACCCTCAGCCGCGGAACAGCTCCGGGAGGCAAAAAGATTGCAGGCCATCAAAATTGACTTGAGCAGATACCCGATTTCCATCCATGGACATTTTGAATACAAGTTCAACAAAACCGCTTTGTTCTATGCATGGATGGCCTATTTGTGGCAAGAGGCGGAAGGGCATCGATGCGGCATCAAGGTCAAGTTGGTGGAGAACAACAGCATCGCCATTTTTTCACTCAATGACTTTTTGGACGGTGACTTTTCCTCCTTTGCAGACAGTGATTATGGCGACAAACCCGCAAGGCTCAAACATTTTTTCCCGCGAAAACTCAGCTTTTCAGAATTGTTTTTGAGGGCATCACAATGCAGTTATCCCTTCAACCCTTTTCAGAATTATTGGCGCTACTTTGAAAAGGGGGACGAGTTCAAGGAAATGGTCACCTATGAGTTTCAGACTGGGATACGAACAGGCCGCAAGGCTGACAAGAACAGTGCCCCACTCAGTCAAATCATCGAACACAAAAATTCGGAAACTGCCCTCAAGCACCTGACGGTCTTCACCAACCAAATGATTGCCGATGGCTGGGAGGAAACATTCAGGCCGTTGGACATGCCAAGCAGGATGTACGAACACGCTTTTGATTTCGAAATCTGGACGGGAATCAACTGGTCCAACGAACAAACCAACCGACTGCCAAAACAAAGACTCAAAACCTTCGAAGATCAATTTGGCATCCAACTGCCAAGCAGCTTTTTTCACTACCTCCGACTGCTCAATGGACGGCAATACAATTCGCACAACATGTATTTTCCCATCGACGATTTGTATACCGTCAAGGTCAAAAAGTTTTACACCATTGAGGAGTTGGAAGAGGTGACCAAAACATCCATCCAAAAAAATCCTGCCCTTCTGCAAATTGGCGAGTTGGAAAATGGAAATGGGCTGGGGCTTTTCATCGATCCCCAAAGCGATGCCTATGGAAAGGTGGCATTGGTCCAAGAAGAGAATGTCCAAAGCTGTGAGTATTCTTTTGAAAGATTTGCCCGCTGTGCCCAAAGCGCTCCGGTGCAAGCAGAGATATTTGCCGCTCAGGAAAACGATGTTGAATTTCTCCAAAAACGATTGACGGAAGGCTGGGATTATACCACCAGGTACAACTACCAAGATGCCGTCACCCAAGCAGCGGAATCCAATGCGCACGAGGCCTTGGAATTGCTCCTCCAAGCAGGGGCCAGACTGCGGGATGACAAACACCGAAACATGCCCCAAACCTACGATGAACAAACCATGAATCTTTTGGACAAATACCAATAAGCTGCCCCACCACAGCATGGGTCAACAAGCAATGAAGGATGAAAGATTTGAACAAAAGAGTCACCAAGGCGATGATTGAATTCAAGCAATCCAAGGCGTCAGAAAAGAGCGTCGAAGGTCTCTACGACATTGTCTATTTCCTTCAGCAACAAGAGCGATCCTTCCAGGAAGACTACATCCTGGCACAAATCCATTTTCTCTTGGGCAACTTGATCGACGCTTCAAAAGTCATTCAAAAAGCTTTGCCCACGGCCAATGACAAACAGATCAAAAAACTCCAAACACTTTCCGCACAAATTGACAAACAAAACAAGTGGAATGTCAAAGTGTACAGAGACTTGCGCGATGCCAAAACTCCCAAAGAAGTCAGCAAACTCTCCACCAATGACTTCCTCCTCTCTCAATCGGACACGGCCATCAAAATTGTGGATGATGTTCCGTACATCGTCATCGCTCACAAGACGGTAAAAAATGGACCTGACATTTCCATCCATGCCCCACTCCCTCATGCAACGGATCTGATCGACCAGCTGATTGATCACATCCAATGGCTTGGCCAGTTGAAAACAGAACTCATCCACTTTTACAACCGCTCAAATCTCGACTACCAATTGGATCATGTTGGACAAGACTGGTTTGATGGCTTGCAGGTATCTGATGTCTCCATAGAAGTCGACGGGCAGGGCCAGCTGTTCACAGAGATTGTCTTTCAGGACTACCGACTCAATGACCTTGGACTGGTGGCAGAGCTGAAGGGCAACGACATCCTTTCAATGGCGTATGATCCAATTCAATGAAAAATACTGCGGCATTTGCAAAGAAGAGCACAACAGTTGCCACACATCAATCAAACCCCACTCACCAATGGACGACAGAGCATTTACCACCTTGGTCAATTACATGGAAAGAATCCCCGCCATGGAAGACGTCATTGCCACAGGAGCCTACGAAACGGGGATGTGGTGGGTAAAATTCTCCATTAACATTTCCCATCCACTCGCCTGGCAGACTGTACAAGAACTGGCATTTGTCGCCAACTACATTTCCCTAGAAGAAAGATTGCCAACCATTTTCTATCCAGTTTCTCCCCCTCCGTATCTCAATGGGGGGCCTACAGAATTTCTCTCTTGGATCATCGAGACCAAAGACAAAGACTTTCATCCCGGCAGTTTTCAGGAATGGCTGGAAGGCCGCTTGCCCAATCCGGTGGATGACCTTTCGCAGTGGGATGTGGAAGACTAGCTGTGTCCCCTACTGAATGACAAAACGAAGTACCTGCTGCTGGGTGCCAACGGTAAGTCTGAGCAGATACATTCCTTTGTCAAAATCCGATACGTCCATCCGATGCCGATTCGTCATGTTTAGGATTACGGAACGGAGATGCTTTCCATCGATGGTCAATACATCTAGTGTCACACTTTCCAAGCTTGCCCCAAAATCGATGGCCAAATACTCCCTGGCTGGAACGGGATGGTGGGAAATCTGTTGCTCTCCAAATTCCAGAACACCCACTCCGACGATCTCGATCGACTGCACGGACTGACAAGCAGAAGTATCTCTACAGATGTTTTGAGAGGTGATGATGACGGCATAATTTCCATTTCGCTCAGCAGTAAAAGACTTCTCTGTAGCTCCATCGATCAACTCAAAGTCATTGTCACAATCGACCCATTGGTAGGTGGCAGCGCCCTCTGCTGCCATGAGGGTAGGATCAAAATTGCTTACCATGGTGTCCACCGATTCAACGGTCAAGTCCAAGGTCACCAAAGAGTCGCATCCATTGGCATTTGTCAACATCCAATTGGCGGTAGTCGAAGAAGCATCGTAACTGTTGCCATCTATCCAAGTGTATGAATCACAAGCAATTTGCACATCCGTCCCAAAGGTGGGCAGACAATATGAATGGACGGATACCAGTCCTGCCCTGAAAGCAAGATTGCCCAAAACGGCATTCAAAGGGGCTCCTATGGCAAGTGTATTGGAATCAGGCATGCTGACGGAATGACCTGACCGACTGAGTCCTACACCCCCATCGATGTCCACACCTCGCTGTATCCAGGAAGCTCCATTCCAATCGTAAATGCGAACATGGCCTGCCTTGTTTCCACTGCCCATATTGCCAGGGGCTCCAATGCAGAGAGTATTGGCAGACGGCATGTCTACGGCAGAACCGGAAAAATCATCTTCTGACTCTCCGTCAATGTCTGCCCCTCGCTGTTGCCAAGCCATCCCATTCCAGTCATACACCCGCACATGGCCAGCATCCACATCTGTTCCATCATTCCCAGAAGCACCGATGGCCACCGTAGTGCCAGTGGGCATGCTGAGGCTGACGCCAGAGCGATCGTCCCGCGACTCTCCATCAATGTCTGATCCCCTTTGCTGCCAAGCAGTTCCATCCCAGTCGTACATTCTTACCTGACCAGCATCGCGAGCCCAGTCGTCGTTGCGTGGAGCTCCAATGGCGATGGTGTTCGAGTCTGACATAGCCAAAGAAGACCCGAAAAAATCTTGCCTCTCTTCCCCCTCAATGCCCTGCCCGCGCTCTGTCCACCCATCCCCATTCCAGTCGTAAATGCGGACATAACCAGCATCGCTTCCACTGAGGCTGCCACCTGGTGCCCCCACAGCGAGCGTATTTGCAGTAGGCATGTCGACTGCAGTACCAAAAAAATCATCCTTGGCTTGTCCGTCTATGTCCATTCCTCTTTGTACCCATGCTTCCCCACGCCAATCATACACACGAACATGGCCGATGTTGCTTTCTGAGGCATCATTGCGAATGGCCCCGATGGCTACCGTATTCCCGTTGGGCATACTCACTGCTGCTCCTGCCTCGTTGAAACTCATCTCTCCGTCAATGTCTTGTCCTCTTTGCAGCCAAGCCTCCCCGTTCCAGTCGTAAATGCGAACATGTCCAGAAAGATTGCCAGCCCCGTCATTGCCAGGAGCTCCGATGGCAATGGTAAACGCAGTGGGCATACTCACCGCATAGCCCGATTGATCTTCGGCTGCTTCTCCGACGATGACATTGCCCAAACGGGTCTGGGCAGTGCCCCTGCTGACGAGGAAGAAAGCGAAAATAAATAGGTAGGACCACAAGAATGGAGAGAAAAATTTTACAGTCATCATCATTACATTTTGTTGTGAACATTCAATGGATGGCTACCCGAACTCGCTTGCACAATAAACCCTTTGGCGGGCAGGCGTTGCCTCCAATGTCATTTGGGTACCTGCTGAATTGTTTTGTAATACGTAGATGAACAGTACGTTGAAGTAGGAAAACTCCAATCTACCGGAAAGATAGCGAAAATTGTTCCACTCAGGAAAGGGAGAAAACACTACCTTGCATTCCAATTTCATCCATGGTCCATTGACCAAAGTGCAAACCTCTCAAATCATTTGCAGTATGATGCTTGCCAAACACCTTTTCTTCAGCCTACTCATCCTCACCTTGCCCGCTGCAATGAGCGCCCAATTGGTTGCTTTTGAAAAAGTATTTGGTGATCCAGGCAAAAGCGCATTCGGTGTTGCCTCTGTTACACTCGATGATGAATTCATTTTTTTCCTGGGCTACGAATCACAAAGAGGAGATGACACAGAAGGGACGCTCAGCAAGCTCGATCTACAAGGCAATCTCCTCTGGACCTACGAATTTGGAACGAGAGAGGATGACATTCCCCGCGACATTCTTCTGAACGACCAAGGGGAAATTGTCGTGATCGGAGAAACGCAACGCAATGGTGCATCGGAAATCAATTCCTTTGTGTTTGTCTTTGACACAAGTGGCACCCAAGTGTGGGCCGAGGTCTACGACAAGGATGATCAAAACTTATTTTTCAACAAGATCAAACAAACTTCCGATGGTGGCTACATCATCTGTGGCTACATCTCCGGAGAGGGATTTGGCAATGATTACCATGTTGTCAAAATGGATGTAGATGGCAATATAGAATGGGAGCAAACATATGGTGGCTTGAACAACGAGATTGGCGTTGCGATAGAAATCCTGGAAGATGGTTCCTATGTGTTGGCGGGCGACAAGCAACAGTCTGACCAAGGCCCCTACGGCATAGAGCTCATCGGCCTCGATCCCCTGGGACTGATCAAGTGGCAAACCGACATCAATGACTTCACCAATGGTGGCTGTAAGTCCATGATTCTCAACCGGGCTGGACATCTCGCCATCGTCGGCGAAGCCGCTCCGCCCAACCAACTTGCCTTCGATGTATTTTTGGCCGAGGTCGATGCGCAAGACGGACAGTTGATCTGGCAGCGTTTCATAGAAGCCTCTCCCAAAAGCGATGCGGGCTTTGGCATCATGGAACTCCCCGCCAAGGATGGCTACATGATTGCTGGCTATGGTTTCAATGAGGGAGCCGACGACACCAATGTCATGATTGCCCAGTTGGACCCCATGGGAAATGAGCTGGCCCGCCGGTATTTCGAAAACGCCCAACTGGGCATTGGCTACGACATCAAGCCGGTGGGCAATGCCTCTTTTCTGATTTCTGGCTTTGCCACAAGAGAAGAAAACCCCGGCTATTTTCTTTCATTGGACAATTGCCTCATCACCACCGTACAAGAGCAAGCAGAAGTTGAGGTGCAGTTGTTTCCCAATCCAATTCCATCGGATCAACAAAGCCTTCAACTGTCCGTTCCCATCCAGAATGCCAAGGTCCGCATCATCAACGCCAGCGGTGCCCTCGTCTCGGAATCACAGCACGATCACCTCCAGTCAATTGATCTGCCCCACCCAGCGAAAGGGGCCTATTGGATTGGCATTCAGACAGTAGACTGGTCCATACACAAAAAAATCATCCGGTTCTGAGACAAAAAAAGTCATCAGCCCCGCGGAGCTGATGACCAGTAAAAACTCTTCAAGTTTTCACCTTACTCAGGAGATTGTTTGTAACAAATACAATCCCCTTCCTCTTTGACTGACGGTTTTGTCAGTTGTTATTCATTTGACATTTATTTCAACTTACTGAAGTATTGGCCAATGAATGCTGCCCAGTCAGATCCATCACTAAACACAGCACCATTAACTTTACCATATGGAGATATTTTAGGGAACCAATCTCCTGAAGCAATGGCCAGGGTAAGTTTCTTGGCATCTGTCCCAAATTCACCCCCTGTAGCATAGTCCAGGAGTGAAACAGCACTAGGCAATAGGGTTTCAACATTGTCCTGCCAACGCCAGACGGCCCCTTTGTGCTTTTCACTAAACGAAAACCGCAGAGGGCCTACTGTCAAAGCGATATTGGAAGTCAGACTCTTGCCCTTGATCCAATTCCCAGCCATCGATTCGACAGTTGAATAAAGAGCCTTGTTGATCAACGAAATTTTCCAGTTGATTTTGCTGGCATCCTCTGCAAGTCCAAATGCACCCGTCGCTTTGAATGCTCCTTTGTAGCCTCCCAATACTGCTCCAGCCAAAGCGGACTTGTACAACTTGTCAAGATCGCCCCCAGTCAGTGCTGTCACTGCCATTTTGATGTTGGCTCCTTTGATGGCAGAGGTCGTAATTTTGAAAGCAGTCGTCAATCCTTTCGCTGTTTTCATCCCAGCTACCTTGACCCCCATCGAGGGCAGAGCGGCCGATACCATCGCCCCCGCAGCTGCTCCCACAAAGGCACCCACAATGGCTCCCTTCCAAGCATCTTTGGTCCACTTCGTAAAGTTCCATTGACCACCTGAAGCAATCGACGCACCCGCATAGGCTCCTACTACGGCACCAATGATGACAGGGATGAACCATGCCAACTCTCCATTCGGATCAGTATAAGACAGTGGATTGTTGAACACATAGGAGTAGCGGTTGTAGCTTTGGGTATTGTTTGGCGATTGGACGTGATTGTCTGGGCTCAGCATTCGACCAACAAGTGGATCGTACATCCGACCATTCATATTGATCAATCGGAAGTCTGGCATGTGTTCGTGTCCAGTGTAGCCTCTGTACAGCCATTCCGGAACAAGGTCCACGTCTGTGTATTCCCAAGTGGTGGCATTTCGCTTCCGCCCCCAGGCATCAAAGTTTTGCTCTGCGACGGCATCTCCATTTTCATCCGTCACGCGCAGGATGGAACCCAAGTGATCGATGTATGTTGCATAAAACTCAAATGTACCTTTGTGCTCCACCACCATGCCAACTGTCCCTTGTCCGGCATTGATATAGTGAATGTCTCTGGCTGCTCCCCGGTGGATTTGTCGTTCAAAATCTCCTAGGTAGTACCGAGTCGTCATCAGATCTCCTCCTTCCCTGAGTACACTCTTGGTCCGCTGGCGATCGGGGCCATAGCTATAGGTCAGGTCAAAGTCACCCTCTATCACCTCAGAAGGCTGGTCGAAGGGAGCAAAGCGGATGTCTTGGGTCATCGCGGGAATGGCATTGCTGGTATTGGTCACTCGGTCGACTGCGTTGTTTCGATCAAGCGGATAACCGTAATCTCCGACATCTGTCTTAGACCTAATGTTGCCATTGGAAAAATAGGTAAGGTCCTTCGCTGTGAGACCATCTACTTGGGCGGACTGCAGGCGGTTGAGGTTGTCGTAGGAAAAGTATTCATCGCGGCCTTTGATGCCATCTCGTCTTTGGAGCAGATTGCCAGAAGCATAATCCCAAACCATGGCCAAGTTCTGCTGACCGTCTGCCAGGTAACGGGTCGGAATGCCTTGGTTGTAACTCACCTCAGTAGTGACGCCATTGACCAGCTTGTAAGAGGTGTATTGCTCCCGACCGTTCATTCCCTGATTGGTGAACAAAATCCGGCTATCGCCCATTTCCTTGATGTAGCTCAAAAAGCCATTTGAATCATAAAAGTACTCCAATCCCAATCCAGAGGGATACCTCTTGGTGACGATGTCACTGTAGGCATTGTAGGTGTAATCCGTCGTAAAGAAAGGGCCATCTATGCGCTCATTTGTGCGGCTGACGCGACCAAAAGAATCGTAGGAAAGATCCTTTCTGTAAACTGACAAAATATTGTACACGTAGGACAACTTGGATCTCTCCACCCCACTGCTATTGTAGATGTAGCGATAATCTTCTTCCGGACCATAGCGGCGAGTCATTTGACTCATCTTATTGTATGTCATTCTGTAGGTATGGCCGTTGGCATTGGTCTCGGCAATCAATTCCTTAAACGCGTTGTAGTCATAGCGCAGCGTCCCGGAATTCTTGTCCTCTATCCGTACTTTGTTGCCATAGACATCGTGCAGTACAGTCACCATGGTAATGCCTCCCAGCTTGACTTGATGGATGAGCCCTTGGCTGTCATAAATGTAATCCAGTGCGCCTCCATTATCGGTCGCCCTGGTCTTCATACCACTGGCATCCATTTCCACAGTCGATACTTGCCCGGCGGGATTGGTCTTGGTGATCTTGGCGATGCCTCCTGCATAGGAATAGCTGTACGTTGTGGTACCAAACGGGTTGGCCTCACTGATGCGGCGGTTGTAGTTGTCGTAATTATAAGTCGTCGTGAAAGTGCTTTCCCCGGACTTGTAGGGAGCCCGTGCTGTCTTTGGCCGACCCTTGCTGTCATAGGTCCAGGCCTCGTAGACCATTGCATCAGCATGGCTCTTTCGATGGTGTCTGACTTTGCGACCCAAGCGATCGAAGTAGAACCACTGATCTGGCTTGCCAATCTGATTGACTTGGTGATGGTAGATGCTTCCATAAGAGGAGTTCACATCAAAGTTGTAGATCTCATTGATGACAACGGCTGTTGGCAAGGTTGTTTTTGTCCGACGTCCAAATACATCGTATTCAAAAGATGTGGTAAGTCCATCCAAGCCTGTGACAGATGTTTTCGTTCCCCACAATGGATCGTAGGTAGCATACTCTGTATACCCCATCGGATTGACCTGACTGACGACAAAACGCCCCTTGCTGTCATAGGATTTGACTATCGTGCGAAGGGAAAGTCCACTGGCAGTTCTCATCTCTCGAATCACATTGCCAAGATCGTTGTACAAAAAGCTGATGTTGGCTTGTTTTGGCAGCCCGAGATAGTCCGATCGCACCAACAGCTGCCCTTTGGCATTGTAGGTATAGCGATCTGTGAATGTGTGGGCGGGCTGACCTACCCGCTGTCGGGTAATCGTCGCCTCCGTCGGTCGGTTGGGGACAGTCCCTGCATATTGCCCAAAGGTCGTATTGGTGGTAATGGTTTCCACGCCATTGTCTTCTATCTCTTGGGTGATGTTGCCATAGGTATCGTAGGTGTAATCCATTCTTTTGGTCTGCCCTTCCAGATAGAGGTGTTCAGTCGTTCCATTGACCCTCAGCCAATAACATTCATTGGACCTTGCGATGAAGGAAGTACTGTAATCAAATTGGTTGAACAAATAGCCAGTCGAATGGACGTATTTTTTCAATCGATAAGGCGCCAAAAGGTAAATGCCCAATGTTTGATTTCTGACGAGTTCTGTTCGCACATCATTTGTCAGATCGATCGTATGCATTTCCCGAAAACCTAAGAAGCCCTTTCCAGCCCGGTGGATGTACGCATCGACGTATTCGTATTGCTTGGTCATAAAGCCACCAATGCCATTGTCTTGCTGCATTTGTTGAGTCAGGTAAATGGGTGCCTGAACAACGTTTTGTGGATAGCCTCCAAGGCTGGTTCTGGAGTAAAAGTTGGTGGACTCCGTCATCCGGCGGTAGGAAAAGTTAGTGCGTTTCAAATGACCATCGACAACATTTTGCAAGAGCAATTCCTGGCCGCCGCGTTTGAAGTGCAAAGTTCGAGCGAGTAAGTTCGGCTGGGAATAGTTCATGATGTCAGCCCGACCATCTCCATCAAAGTCGTACTGTCCCAAGGCCTTGAAGAACAATTTGAATCCATAATTCATCGTCTCGTAGGCAAAGTCATCACCCCGGCTGTAGTACATCCCGATTTCAGATCCTTGTGTGTAGTTCCAACCATGTGCAATGTCCGTTTTGCCATCGCCGTTGAAATCGCCAATCTCCAATTGATCGTCATTGGGATCATCCGTAATGTCTGGTGTTCGGTTGAACAAAAATGGCGTCGTCACAAAACCTTGACCTGTGGAAATGGCTTTTTCCCAGGTGCCAGAATTGCTGGTTTGACTGTTGCGCACAAGCATGTCCGTCTTTTGGTCGCCATTGAAATCCCCCATGTAAATGCGATGTGCCTTGGTGGGGAATCCCTCGTCGTACAACAACTCTCCCCACATACTGTAACCATTCCAATTGAGAGTGTAAATCTTTGTATTGTTCTCGTCAACTTTCATCAACTCCATCTTGCCATCGCCATCGAAATCCAATACGCGAACATCATCGGCTGTCACCCAACTGCTTCCAGCGTAGCCACCGGGTCCGAGATTGTAAATGCGTCTATTCTGAATGTTGGTCCCTCCCAATGTGATGAAGGGTAGGAAGCCTGTCCCGTCACTCAAAAACAAGATGAAATCCGTTTTGCCATCGCCGTTGAAGTCCCCTGGAAAGAAATATCTATAATTTGGATAGACTCCATTGAAGCCAACGGGTGGAGTGTAAATGGAGGTTGAAAAGCCATTTCCAGTACTCTTGTACAGGGTGAGATGGACCAACCGCCGAGTGTTCAACAGCCCACTGATCTCCACCTTGGTCGTCATGATGTCGTCCCGACCATCACCGTTGAAATCCGAAGAAATGAAGTTGTGGAATTTGGGAATGTTCAGACCATTGACCACTGTAGACTCAGACGGAAGGCTTTGCTGGAAACTTAAGAAATAATTGTCGTTTACATGGGTGCGCTTGTACACCTTGAGGCCAGTATTGAATTTGACGCCATTGAGGTAGGTGTATGGAGATCCCAGAATATCCGTATATCCGTCTCCATCAAAATCGCCCGAAAACAAATCCATGTTTTGATTCAGGAAAGTAGGCAGCGTGCGCGTCTCAGCATTGAGGGGCTGGTCCCCGTACTTGAAGATGGTATTGTTCATCTCACTTCCATCGCTTCCCTTCTCCTTGATGGAATGCAGGGTAGAGCGGTAGTTGTCATAGCTGTAGCGGAGTTCATAGGTTTTGAAAGTGCTCCCTTCTGCCTCTATCTCCACTCTGTCCAACAGGAACCGACTCCTGATGTTGGAACCTGCCTGATAGATGGTATTCTGATCGTTTCTAAATTTGTAATGAAATTTCATCACGTTGTAGGGGGCTTGTCCGGTCACTGTATTGCCCGTGTATTTGATTTCGTGGATGCGATTGTCGCGGTGGTAACTGATCCAGTAAAATTCGATGTAATTGCCATCTGGATACGAAATGCGATTGAGTCGCCAAATCAGTGGTTCCGTATTGTCCTGGTTGAGAAAGCGAGCATCAGATCGATTTCCATATTCCATGACTGTCCCGTTTTTCATTTCGACTTTGAACCAAGTCGGACTGCCATTCATATTTCCATAAGAAGTAATAATGGAATAATCATCCAACTCTTTTCGATAAGTCGAGGCATCCGAACCATATTCTCCACTTCGTCTTGTCAGGCGGGTACCATCGAGAAAAAAGCGGTCGGACTCTGAAAGATTCATTGGTGTTTTTTTGCCATCGAAGTGGAACGATTGGCCATCCCTTGTAATGGCAGATAGGCCATCGATGCTCCAGCCTCGTCCCATGACGCCATCACCCAAAAAAGAATTGTAGGATAGAGAGATTTCAGGAGCAACATCATTGGTACCAGGCGGTACAGCAATGGGAATGGAATAACTGGCTCCTCCGTTGTCGTTGACAGAAGCTGCGCCATTGATGGCTCCAACTGGCAAATTTGTATCAATGGTTTTATTGGCAATGTCTGCCTCTGTATTGTGTGGCAAATACTGAATGGGTTGCGCCTCTGCCGACTGCCAGACAAAACACTGCAGCAGGAGTAAGAAGACACAACTTACTTTCTTTACAATAGATAAGTTCATCGTATTCTTATTATTTTTTATTTCGTAATTGAGAGTATCAAACAATTGATCACATGGATCATTCACCGGACTTGACCAAGAGGGATACCCTGCGGTTTTCTTGATCAAAAAGTGTCAGCATGTAAGTACCTGTCGGCAAAAAGGATGCGTCGATGTCCCGACCATCTCCCAGTGGTCTTTGCGATAGGATGCGGCCGTCCATGCCGACAATGCTCAGCGTCGCTTCTGGATTGAGCTGATCACCTTGGATGGAGAAACTGTTCATGGTTGGATTGGGGAAGACAACCATATTGGCCAGGTTGGCAAAATGTTGGTCTGTCAGTTCCAGTTGCTGGTCCTTGGATCGATCTGTCGATTTCAAATCCAATTCGCTGGCTTGGCTGAGCAGATTTTCCAAGTGATTGATCTCGTCTTCGAGCGATTGTGAATAACCCGATTCGGCAATCATCCCCTCGAGATCAAGTGTTTGGATTGCCCCCTCTGCCAGTTGTTCTTCGAACTGCAAACCGATGCGACTCATGCAGACAGATCGCCTGATGCGATTGCCAGCGTCATCATAACTGAAGGTGATTCCACAATTGCTCGACAAGGTCATGGTCGGCAATCCTTTGGGTTGTGCATTCAACCCATTTCCCATAAGAAATAAGAAGAAAAAAAGAAAAAAAGAATTTTTCATTCAATGTAAATTTTTAAAGATGGTGTATTCTTTTTTGCCACACATTTAGCGCATACAAGGGTCTTGTCTCAGTCAAGTCAAGACAATCCAATGAATGGTAAATGAATAGATTAGGCAAAGAGATCGCTAGGCGTATGGGCCACTACTCCCAATAGCTGTCGCAATGAAAAATACCAGTAAATGATGCGTAACCGCAGCACAAAAAACACAAGCCATCTCAGGTGAAAAAAAGCATAAAAACCCCGTTTGTTTGCATGCAAAACATCAAATAAATTCACAAGAATACAACTGATCCGATTAGACGAAATCAGCACGTACTTGCACTATGTAGCTTTTTGTAGGTATTTTGAAAAACAATTCTTACATAAAACTGGTCAAAGAGTAAACTACTCGGTCAAATTGAATCAATCAACTGATAGTGCGGAAGTTACACAGCAAATTCTAGACGAACTTGAGAAGTTTGTCCCACCAACACCTCAGGTTTACTACCTTTACAGGTTATCAAAACTGCATTGGATGAAGAACTGACAACCCATGCGGGTACTTCAATGAGTCCAAATAAAATACAGCAGCGGCATTCTTTTTTGCATGAGAAAAAAGGATGTTTTGTTATAAAAAAGTACCGCCTGGCCAAACAAACAAAATGTCTCTTGTTATTCGACCAATAGATCAGTATCCCAAAAATGAACCATTAATGAACTTGTTACTTGATATAGGTTAACAAGGGGGTTTTCCTGAGTAAGGTTGTAAAGTAACTGTGCTTGGTTGGCTTGAAATGATGTGAGAAGAAAATTAGTGTATTACCTTTCTCTCTACATCAGCAAATATACAACAATTCAATTAAAAAAAAAGATGAAAATAGTTAAAATCTGTCTTTTTATACTTTTCCTCCGCGAATGCAGTTAGTGATCAACTCACACCAAGCCATCGTATTGCCAACTCAATTCGATCAGCTCAGATTCGGTAAATTCACCGCTGGGTTCCATGATGGCTTGTTCTATTTTTTGTCTGAAGGCTGCCTTGGTTGATTCGGCCTCTAACCAAGTGCGAAATTGTGTTTCGAAGATCGGCTCCGAAAACGCATTTTTGATGCCAAATTGCCCATGCCTTGTTATTTCTGATGAGTTGAGCAACTGGACAAAACGAAGCAAGCTGGCCGGTTGGTCACAGGCTGCCCACAACTGTAGCAAGGGATTGATTTTGAAATTTCCTTTGTAAAACATCAGCAGGACTTCCATCAATGACAGTTGGTCTTTTTGCATGGGCATGGCGATGTAGTTGCCAAAAAAGGCAAGGGCAAAGGCATCCAACAACTGTCGCTCTTCCTTGGTCCAGTCCGAATCTGAGAAGTAGGAAAATCGATCCAGAGAAACTTCTGGTAAAAAAGATGGGATTTGAAAATCTTTGATGAACTCCAAGATTCTCGGAGCGAAGTATTTCAACTCAGCCAAATCCAGTACCGCAGGCTTGGCAGCCCCCTGGTATTCGATCATCAACTCCAAAGGAATCTCTCTCAATGGAATCGTCTTGATCCGTCGCGCATCCACCGGCGACATGCAACAGTCTGTACAGGCATCGATGTATTGACCTGGTTGGTTGCCAGAAAACAGCTTGTAAATGTCTTCGATCAGTTGATCCATTTGTGTCATAGCCCTGACTTGTTTCATCTCCTTGTCAACATCAAAAACCTGGCCTTCGTTCGGGATATACGCTACAAAATAGATGCTGTTGTTGAACTCTGTAAAAAAAGTGGCTGATGGCAGCAGTTGGAAATTGCCTGCAGGCAAAAAAAAGAGGGGATCAATGGCCATGGGAACAAAGCCAGTGAGCAGAGAGAACATCTAAGAAGGAAGGATCTGCCCGTGGGCAGCAAATGCAAAGGACTATTCTCCTCTTCGAATGGGCACCAAATCTTCCAGTTCTTCATCTGAAAACAGACGAGACTTGATGACAAAGCGCACACCTTTGGGAATTTCCAGGGAGAAACTCGCGCCCCGTCCTTTTACCACATCCAGGGTCAATTGAGTGTGCTTCCAGTACTCGAACTGATCCTGTGCCATGTAAAAGTCACAGCCGTCGATGTTGCCCAGCCAGACATCTGTTTCATTCAGCATCAACTCTCCCTTGGGAAAACACATGGGCGAGGAACCGTCGCAACAACCACCACTTTGGTGAAACATCAGATCACCATGTTCCGTGCGCAGTTCATTGATCAGTCCTACGGCAGCTTCTGTTGACAATACTCTTTCAGTCATAATTCTACGTTTTGCGCACCGGATGCCTCCAGTGGGTACCCGGTGCGCGATTTTAATTTATCTTACTTTCAGCTCAGGCCTAGAAGAAGCCCAATGCATTCTTGTCGTAAGAGATCAACATGTTCTTTGTCTGGCGGTAGTGGTTGAGCATCATCTTGTGTGTCTCGCGACCGATGCCCGACTTCTTGTATCCACCAAAAGGAGCATGTGCTGGGTAAGCGTGGTAGCAGTTGACCCATACACGACCTGCCTGTACAGTTCTGGAAATTTGGTACGCTTGGTGCATGTCGCGAGTCCATACCCCGGCTCCCAATCCATAGAGTGTATCATTGGCAATTTCGATGGCTTCTGCCTCGTCCTTGAAAGTAGTAACACAGACCACAGGTCCAAAGATCTCTTCTTGGAAGACTCTCATCTTGTTGTTGCCCTTGAGGATGGTCGGCTTGATGTAGTAACCACCTTCCAAGCCTTCGTTGACGGCAGCTTCTCCTCCGGTCAACACTTCGCAGCCTTCTTCCTTTCCGATGTTGATGTAGTTGAGAATTTTTTCGTATTGGTCATTGGAAGCCTGTGCTCCCATCATGGTATTTGGATCGAGTGGGTGGCCCAACTTGATGGCCTCTGTTCTTTCGACGACTCTCTTGATGAAGTCCTCGTAGATGCTCTCCTGTACCAAAATCCGAGATGGGCAAGTACAGACCTCTCCCTGATTGAGGGCAAACATCACAGCTCCCTCCAAGCACTTGTCAAAGAAGGCATCGTCGGCATCCATGATGCTTTCGAAGAAGATGTTTGGAGATTTCCCACCCAATTCGAGGGTAACAGGGATGATGTTTTTGGAAGCATACTGCATGATCAGCTGTCCAGTTGTCGTCTCACCTGTGAAGGCGATCTTGTTGATGCGCGAGCTGGATGCCAATGGTTTTCCAGCCTCCAGTCCAAATCCGTTGACGATGTTCAAAACACCAGGAGGAAGCAGGTGCTGGATCATCTCGGCCAGGATCATGATGCCTACGGGCGTTTGCTCGGCGGGCTTCAGGACCACACAGTTTCCTGCTGCCAGAGCGGGAGCCACTTTCCAGGCAGCCATGAGGATGGGGAAGTTCCAGGGAATGATTTGTCCAACCACACCCAATGGCTCAGGCATGTTCAGAGAAACAGTAGAGGCGTCCAACTCACTGACACTCCCTTCTTCGGCGCGAATGACACCGGCAAAGTAGCGGAAGTGGTCGATGGCCAGAGGCATATCGGCGGCTCTTGTCTCGCGCAGGGCCTTTCCGTTGTCCCAAGTCTCGGCGCGGGCCAGGGCTTCCAGGTTGGCCTCCATGATGTCAGCGATCTTCAACAAGATGTTGCTGCGCTCTGTTGCGGAGCTGTTGTTCCATTTGGGAGCCGCTGCCCAAGCTGCATCGATGGCCAGGTCAATGTCCTCGGCGGTGGAGCGGGCGATCTTGGTGAAGGCCTGTCCATCAACTGGAGAGACGTTGTCGAAATACTGACCTTTCACAGGGGCAACCCATTTGCCACCGATAAAATTGTCATACTGGTTTTTAAAGGTCGGTTTTTCAACGACCGTGCTTTCGATTGTTGCTATGTCGCTCATTGTGGGAATCTTTTAAAATGTTTAGCAATAATTTTTATTTCAGTAGTAAAACTTCATATTCATTTTGAATCTTACGTATTTACGAAATAATTCATAATTTCTCAGACCTCATTGCCTCATACTGGCAAAAAAGTGAACAATTCTTGCATTTTTGCCATGTGTTGTCTTTTCACAAGCTAAAATTTGCCCAAAGACCCATTTCCGAGTATCTTTAATAGGCGAGCCCATTGGCAAACAATCAAAAATAACAAATGCGATTACCCGAGAACGTACTGAAGAATCGACGCTTGGAAACAATGGTGGAAAACCAGACGTCCTACGGCCTGGAAAATGCCGAGCTGCACGTTTTCGAGACCCATCAACAGGCAGAAAGGGTATTGCTCAAGTTCAACCAACCAGTACTTGCCAGCATGTTGGAGGGAAAAAAGGTCATGCACCTGCAAGACAGCACTGCCTTTGACTTCTTGCCCGGCGAATCGCTCATCCTGCCATCCAACGAGCTCATGTGCATCGACTTCCCCGAGGCCAAGGTCGACAATCCCACCCGCTGCCTGGCCATGGTCATTTCCGACGAGAAGATCATGGAAACCGTCCACTTCCTCAATGAGCACAACGCCAAGGTCGATGGCGAATGGAAATTCACCGATTACAACTTCCACTTTACCAACGACATCGCCATCCAACAAATCATCCAACGCCTGCTCTTCCTCTTTGCCGAAGACCACCGGTCCAAAGATGTGTTTGCCGATTTCATGCTCCGAGAGCTCATCATCCGCATCCTCCAGGCCGAAACCAAAAAGATCTACACCGAGCAAGCCATGCAGCTCAGCAGCAGTCACCGCCTGGCTTACATCATCAATTACATCCGCCAGAATCTGGACAAAGAGTTCACCATCAAGGAGTTGAGTGACAAAATACACATGAGTGAGTCCCACTTCCACCGGGTATTCAAAAACGAGCTCAACCTCTCTCCCATCGACTTCATCAACAACGAGCGCATCAAGCTTGCCACCAGCCTGCTCAAGGACCCCCGCAAGAAGATCAAGGACGTATATATGGAGTGTGGGTTCAACAGCTTGTCCTACTTCATCAGGGTATTCAAGAAAAAAGAACAGTTCTCTCCCAAGGAATACCAGCTTCGACTCAAGCAACAGGCGGCCATTCTTTGATTTGGCCTCTAAGGCTCTCTCATCTGACAGTACCACGATTCCCTATTCGCAGGGTAGAAGGAACATCAATTCATCGGAATTGCTCCATCAACGAAAAACACCAAACCCAAACTGTGAAAAGCAAGCAAAAATTCATCTCCCTACTTTCTGATTATGGCTTTAAAATCGCTTTTGCCGACGAATCAGATACCCTCTTTTTGCGAAAGGCTCTCCAGGCACTGATTCAGAGCAAATCCCCGATTCGAGAAGTTCGGTTCTTGCGCAACGAGTTCATCGGAGAAACAGAGGACTCAAGAGGAGGGGTTTTTGATTTGGCATGTGTAGACGAGAATGAAAGAACCTTTATCGTCGAAATGCAGTTTGGGTATTACAAACATTTCATTCAAAGGACAAAATTCTATGCTTTCCAGCGGTTCAACACCCTGGTAAAGAAGGGGAAATACAAATTTGACAGCTTAACCCCCATCTATTGCATTGGCTTTTTGGCAAAGGCAATATTCCCCAGATCAAGCCAATACTACCATTTTGGAAGGCTAAAGAACCAAATTGGGGAAGAATTAGACAGTCAAATCACGCATGTGATCGTAGAAATCAATAAATTTGAAAAAACAGAGGCTGAGCTTCAATCAGATTTAGACAAACTTATGAGCGTGTTTGGGATTTAGCAATTAGGCTTATTTGTACACTTATCTGCTTATACTTCCTTCCCAAAATCCTCATTTAGCTACCGCTAAACTCCGGTTTTGATGCGTCGTCTAAACAAATAATTGAACAAAGCGCCGCAAAGACCAAATTCCCAAACACGCTCTTACATCATGAAGAATTTAGAAAGCATCGAGGGGATTGACCAATTGCCCAAGGTTTTGAGCGAAGATTGGATTGAACAAGCCATGAACAAGCTCGACAAGAGCCAAATGACCGCTGAGCAAAGAATGCATTACGAAATGATGCTTGCTCAAAAGGGCTCCATCCTTCAAATGCGACAAGAGGAACAGCAACAAATCATCAAAGAAACGACAGAACGAGTTGCAAAAGAAACAACAGAACTAGTATTAAAAAAGGCAACAGAAGAGATGGCAAAGCAACTGAAACAGACGGGAATCCCCAATGAAACCATCCAACAAGTGACTGGTCTTACCATCGAAGAAATTGACCGGCTTTGAATAAGCCATTCCGTGTAGAGCAGACTCGATGACCTTCCCTACCCATTCAACACCTCCATCAGCTCCTCCTTGCGATGCACACTCACCGGGAGCAAGGCTCCATTGCTCATTGTGAGGACCGGGGTTTTGGACCGACCGTATTTCTTAATGTGATTGATGTTGATCAAAAAGCTGCGGCTGATGCGGAAGAAGTGAAAGGGCACCAACAATTCATTGTACAATTTCAAAGTTTTGGATACCAGGATGGGCTCCTGATCACAGAGGTGAAACAGGGTGTAGTTGCTTTGGGCTTCACAATACACAATCTCCTCCAACTGCACAAAAGAATAGCCATCGCGAAGAGGCAAGATGAGTTTTTGCTGTCGCGTGTTGAGATTGTTCTGCAATACCTCCAGCTTTTGCTTGCTCAGCTGCAACACCTGCTGTTGCCGGACCGACGCAATGGCCTGCCGCAAATCGTCCAGGTCAATGGGTTTGAGCAAATAGTCGATGGCCGATAGCTTGAAAGCTTGTAGAGCATACTGCGCATAGGCAGTCGTGAAGATGACGTCAAAGCAAGGATCGGGGAAATAGGTGAAGAGCGAAAATCCATTTTCCATGGGCAGTTCAATGTCCAAAAATACCAGCTCGGGGTTCCACTCTTGAATGGCCTTGACACCCTTTTGAACCCGATCCACTGCCGCCACGACCCGTACCCCCTCACAAAATTGGGTCAACATATTTTCCAGACCGACTCGAATGTCGGCTTCGTCCTCGATGATGACTGCTTTGAGTTCCATGGTCAGTGCTTGTTGATGACTTGTAAATGAGGGCGATAAATGAATACGTGTACCCGAGTCCCTCTGGCCACGCCCCCTTCGACCAAATCCTCGATGAGTACGTTGGGCTGCTCCTTGTCGGGGCAGGCTGCGTTCATCAGTTGCAGACGCGCTTCGATGTTTTCGATGCCCGAAGAACTCTTCTGCGCCAAATAGGGATTGTTGGCCCGCCGCGCACTGGCCCAGGCCCTGCCCAATCCATTGTCTTCGATGACAAAGGTCAAAAAATGCTCCTGCCGAGAGAAGCGCAGGCGCAGATGGCCTTGGCCTTCCTTGTGAAACAACCCATGCTTGAAGGCATTTTCTACCAGCGGTTGCAACAAAAGAGGTGGCAAATGGGTGATGGCCAATTCCTCATTCAGTTCCGGATCCACTGTAAAATCAATGGTCACTTTTTCTTTGAAGCGAAGTTGCTCCAACTGCAAGTACAAATGCAAAAAATCGATCTCCTCCTCCAAGCTGATCTCTTCCAGTTTGGAAAACTCAAAAATCAAACGGATGAGCTTGGCAAAGCGAGACAGGTACAGAAGTGCTTTTTCTTGCTCGTTGGTGACCAAGGTCTTCTGAATGGCACTGAGGGCGTTGAAGACAAAATGGGGATTCATCTGCAATTGCAATGCCTTTTGCTTCAATTGTGCAATGCGATTTTGGGTGTCTTTTTCCCGCATCACTTTTTGCTGCCGTTGGTGAAAATAGAAAAACATCAACGCCAAAACAGACAGGACTGCCCCGCTGATGACCCACCACTGTTGCCACCAGTACGGGCACATGTGAATCTGCAATATTGCAGACTGCTCGCTTTCCACTCCGTCCTCATTGATGGCCCGCACCTCAAACTGGTAATCACCGGGATTGAGCACGGGATAACGCGCCTGCGAGTTGGTGGTGTAGACCCAAGTCGTATCCAGTCCTTCCATTTTGTATTTGTAGCTCACCGCATTTTTGGCACGCAAGGCCAGGCCCGTAAATTCAACTGCCAAACTGTTTTCCCAGGCATGGAGGACAAGTTCGTCTTGCACTGGGCGAGACTGGTTGGCCACTTGGATGTCTGTGAGATGAACCAGTGGTGCCACGGCATTGCGGGGTTGGTCTTGGCGAGGAAAGTGTGCCATGCCCCTGGGTGTTGCCACCCACACCTGATCCCCAACGATGGTGACATCATTGATCTCATTGCTCGGAAGGCCATCCTCCTTGTTCCAATATTGGATGGTACCAAAGTCCGGTTGCAAGTAATTCAGCCCTCTGCCCGTAGCGATCCACAAGCCTCGACCGTCCCAAAACAGTTGTTGACATTGATTGGCCGTCAAGCCATTGCCCGTATCAAACCGCTGGGTGATGCGATCATTTTGGATGGCAAAAATCCCATGGTTGTGTGTACTGACCCAAATGGTTCCAGACTGGGTCTCTACGATGTCGGTGACATAGGAAGTGGTCTGCAAAGTGGTATCGAGAAAACGCCGATAAATGGAATCTTGAAAAATGTACAGTCCATCCGTTGTCCCCAGCCAAATCCGCTGGTCCCTACTTGGACAAATGGCATAGGTGCGCTGTTCCAATTGCTTTGGAAAACTAGATTTTTTGGGAGAAAAACTATGAGGTCCTGCCTTGGCGGACATGCCAACCCAAAGAACTCCCTCATGGGTCTGACGGATGGTCTTTACACCACCCATTGGCCGAAAGGCCTCTACGCGCATTTGCCCATCGGTCTGTATCATGCCGTCGTTGGTGGCGATGTAATACCCAGAGCCATCGATGCCGGAACTGATGTCGCGGACTCTTCTTCTCCCCGGCAATTGCCTGACTGCTGGAGGCTGTCCTGCTCGATGGATGGCGACGGTTCCCCCAGGATGGCCACTGATGAGTTGTTGTCGGAGGCTGTCATGGTGCAATGAATTGGTCTCCAAAATCTGCTGATCGTCAGAAGAGACCATCACATTTTTGAGCTTCAAATTGGGAATGACAAAAACGCCCTGCCCCTCCGTTGCAATCCAATAGCTCCCCTCTCGATCCTTCATGACGCGATTGGCATTGATGCCATGCAGGATTTTCTGTACAGAAAGATGAGTTGTATCCGCCAATGGAAAGTCGAGCCGCCAGACACCTTCTTCACTCAATATCCAAAAGTCGTCTTCGATGATCTTGGCGTGATTGATGGGAGAAGAGACAGACAGCATGGAATGTCTTTGAACACTGCTGTCACTGATGTGCAAAAGAGACATTCCATCCTGGTCTCTGTATGGGATCAATATCTCATTTTCGTAGATGCCAAAACTGAACCTTGGAAGATCTTCAAAAGAAATGTATGGAAATGGAGAAGGAATGGTGCGCTTTTGCAGGTTGAGGTGAACATCGTACTTAAAAACAACATAGTCTTTGCCTGGCCTTAGCAGAAAAATCTGATCGCCAAAACCTTCAAACATCCAGCTAGGAGATTTCAATTTTTTTCCTCGATAAAAGGATGGATTTCCCTGGGCATCCATCCGAAAAGTTATCAAAGTACGCCCCTTTACTGCTGAACGAGGGGAATGCAACCAAATGTGTCTTTTGTGGATGTAAAATTCTGTCCATTCCACACCCTCCAATTCTGGTACAGGCGGCAACAGGACAATTTCTTCTCCCTCCACATAGCCCAGCTGTCCGGTGATGTTGATCAGCCAGATGCGCCCCCATTCATCCATCTCGATGTTGATGATCTCGTAGTCTTTCAACTCCGGACTGTGATAGGTTTTCATCTGGCTGCCATCATAGCGACACAATCCATTGGCAGTTGCCAACCAGATGTATCCCTGCTTGTCTTGCAACACATCATAGGTGCTCATGCTGGGCAGGCCATCCTCATCGGTGAGCTGCCAGTTTTGGGGCAACTGTCCATTCAGCTGTAATGAACAAAGGAACAGCCAAAGTAAGCCAATGATGTATCGGTAGAAGGCCAAAATAAAAATGATTTGAGAGAAGCAAAATAAGGCTATTCCCCAAATATATCTAGTATTATTGGATAAAATGAACAAGAAATCCACCCCCATTTCAACTGGGCCAAAAGGCCCAAAAAACTGTCTCACCCGGAGGCCATTTTCATCCATCGAGAGGCCCTTTCCGCTCATTTGTCTTTCTGCTTTGTATTTGGGCAGGTATTTTTAGGTAAACCTCAGATCAAACGTTTTCTGACCATCCGCATCAGACAGAATATAAATCGGAAACCATGGATCCGATCAATGATAAATACAATCGCTTTTTTAGTAAAATCTGATTATCTAAACAAGGTAAGGATGAAAGTGGCCTGAGTCTGACTCAGGCTGCTTCTTTGTCTGCTCTCCTCTATGGCGTTTCAATGCTTTGCCTTTTCCCTCGACTCCCTGACCAACTCGAAATTTAAACCATTGAATTGAAAACTGCAGTGGCAGTTCCATGTCGAATCAAAGTCAAACTCTTCTTCGACCGAGGTAAATTCGGACTCTTGGCCACAATCGCATTCGGGGGTCAGGTCGTCCGTTTCGTAATCGACCACAATGCGTTGGGTCTCGGGCTCGTACGTCACCCCAGTAGTGGCATCGCGAGATGTGATTGAGTAGTGAAAAAAAGTTTTGAAAACCCCGTCTTCATAGCCAACCATGGATACATGGGTCTCAAAACAATAAGAACACCCCCTCACATGGCCGGATAAAACATATCGGGTTCCCTTCTCTGTCTTGATGGTGTAAATCTCACCGTATCCATCGCGTTCGAATACTTCATATGGATCATGTTGGTCTTGATCGTTGGCAGTTGTATCTGGTCTTTGCAAGTCGGCGTAATACATGAAAGAAATGCGACTCCGATATGTCCCACCTGTTTTTTCCGCCAGGGAGAAGTTGCACAATTTCCGATCATCCGAGCAAACAAAACTGAGGTCGTGAGACAGGTTGATCAAATCGGCAATGTCTGTCTTTGTAAAGTCGGGATGGTCGACGAGCGAATCAATTTTGACCAGGATTCGTTCTTGGTAAAAGTCCATCACGTACATGCTGGTGACAGAGTCTTTTCCGTCTGACAAATTGTTGTCATAGCTTTCTTCTTCCAACAAAAGCCTCTCATCCGTTTCAGAAAGTCCCAGTTCTGCAATGGACAGGTACTCATCTGCAAAGGGTGGAGGGGAAAAGTCGGCATAGCGGGCCAAATCGGCATTGAGTCGGTCGATCAAGGCATTGATGGATTCCCCTGTCTGCGCTGATCCCATCAGAGCGAGCGTAGAACACAAAAGCAAGACAATCCCCTTCTTCATAGTTGGTCACGTAAAGTAATGAAATGATATTTTTACTGGCCGATTTGCCACTGGTCACTGAGGAATGTGGGTATCAGATTGTTGTTTGAAATTCGATTCGTCAATCCCCCAAGTATCGCGGCAAAATTGCAGCAGTTCTTCGAGTCGTTGAAAGCCAAATGACTCGTAGGCTGTGATCTGTTCGTTGAATGTCCAGCGATCTTCCTGCCCCGTCTCTCCCAGATAGGTTTTCAACTTGTATAGATAACGGGTGCCGGGTGAGATTGGTGTATTCAACAGACGCAAATATTCCCCCAGGATGGATTCTTCCAAGCAATCCATCGCCACCAATCGCTCCCTTTGCCGGGGATCATACGGGATGATGTGCAATTCCCAGAACCGCCACTTACCCCCCTCCGGACGCTCCACAAAGCGCCCTTTCATCTCTGGTTTCAAGCCTTTTCTCAAATGGTAACTATTCATGTAATGACTGCTCTAGATCCAAACTTTGTTATTCTTCTAAACTGGTCCCTCATACAACCATCACCTGGCTCTGAACTGCATCCATGCATAAAACAAAAGCAGTACCAAGGTCAGTAAGACCAAAGAGTACTTTCTTTTCCATTTGAAGCGTTCGAGCAAAATCATTTGATTCATCAAAAAAATGGCTGTCAGACAGATCAAGGAAAGCCCGATGATGGATTCCATTTCACAAATGGCACAGCAGTAGCATCTGGTGAACTCTATGTATACATCTGGTTGGTATAGATACTCTCCGTAATAATAAGGCAGGTAAGACAGGTTTTCCAACAACACAAAACCGAAGATGAACATCGTGGTTCCATAGGCAAGCGAACTGTTGTACTGGGCGGCTGCAACCAACAGGATGAAAGGGATGAGCAAACCACCTACAATAAACGACCAAGATGACAGAAATGACAATCTCGCCACAAAGTGACCAGAATCTACCACAAAATCAATCCATATAAATAAGAAACCGAGGGCAATCAGCCAAAGGTAAGCCGAGCTTGTCGTCATCCATTTGATTGTACTTTTCATAGCAATTTGTTGTTGATCATCTGCTTTCAATAACCTCTCCAACAACCTTTTGGTTCCATCGTGAAGCAGAACCAAAATCATTCTTCGCCTTGGAAGGTCGGCACATCACTGGATCGAATGAACAGAAGGCCATCGAAGCGATCCTTGGCAACAAACAAGCCCGTATTGCCCCCTGATTCCATTCCCAGCAGCGGTTCATTCAAGTAGGGCTGCCCATACCTTTCTCGCAAATTGATCAACAGTCGATCGTAGCGCTGTTGATGTAAATGGTAGGCCAAAAAAGCAGTTGTGTCGTGCTCAAATTCATTGACCGTATTGTTCCAATGGATGAGGTCTCGACCTTTGTATACGATGGCCCCGATGGAATAGTAACGGTCGCCATAGGCCTCTTTGAGATGATGCCCCATCCAGCGTGGAGAAGGCTCCGGCCCCGCAACATTTTCAATGTGGCTGTTCTGCGCCCAAATGATGATTTTCCGACTGGGATATTGTTCCCGATGCCATTTGACATTCTCAAACATGGAGCGATCTCGAACATTTGCACTTTTGGGAAATCCCATCAACTCCCCGTAGGCAATGTCACCATAGGTTCGATGAAAAATGTTGACAGATTCGTACAAAGCCTTCCAGCTCTCCTCCGTCGTTCCATTTCGCAAAAAACCTAGCTTTTCATCTTTCAGAAAACCCTTCAGCTCTTCCAAAAACATCTTATTGTCCTCTCGCTGGGCGACAAAACTTAAGCTGTCTTTTTCATACTCGTATCGGTACAACAATTTCAGGCCCAACATCCCCTCGCGCAGCCGTTGCCCAAAGGTCGTATCCACTGCATCGACAGCATCGTAGAAATAGCGCACCAAATGATCTTGTTGCGGCTGGCAATCAATGCCACCAATCTGAAGCGGGCGTTGTCCACCTTGTTGTTCAGTGACGTAAGAAAACAAAGGGAGCATTTCTTCGCATTGGTAATACTTGTAAGAGGTAAAAGCCGACATCAAGTCGCGGGCATCTGCAGTCCTTTGGTTTTCCCAAGCCAAGTGCCCATCTCCAAATCCGGACTCGAACAAAAGCAGATCAAAGCCCATGTTCTGATGCAGCCAACGGACCAGTTCCACCTTGTTGGCAAAGACAGCTCCCAGGCCGTGGGTATTTTCTCCAAGAGCGACAATTTCTACCCCTTTCAAAGCAGTCTTCCAGTTGTCTAAGTTTTCAAATTGATTCAAATCGTTGGTGTAGGCCAGCTCTTCCATGCCAGGAGCTACGGGGCGCTGACAAGCAAAGAACAGCAACAAGCTGCCAATGGCAAATAAATTCAATCTTGTGGTCATGTGATCAGCATACTTTATGGTTGACAAAATATCTGGCGATCCAAGAAATGGACCGAGGGAATGCAGAAGACCGTATGCGTCACCTGCCCAAAATAAACATTCTCAACCAATTAATCCAACAGATCCAATCCCAATCTGGACAATTCCATTTCTATCTCGCGCAGGGCTTCCTCGCCGATGTTGCGAATGGCCAACAAATCGGAGCGACTGTACTGCAACAAATTTCGGGTATTTTGAATGCGGTGAGCCACCAAGGCATTGACTGTGCGACGGGAAAGTGACAGCTCGTGAATGGAGTACTCCTGCATCCTCCGAAACTGCTGCAAACAATCTGAAACAAGCTGTTCCATCTGCTGTAGATTGTCCCGAACCTGGCTTCGGCCTTCTCTGGAAATCTGTTCCAATTTCCGATGAATGAATAAGGGGATCAAATGGAAACGTTCGCGCTTGATGTGTCGAACCTTGTGAATTGACAGGCCCATTTCGTGGGAAATGGAAGATGTGGATTTGCCGTTGAGCAAGGAAAAGAAAACGACGGACTCCTCAGTCGAAAAACCGATGGACTCAAAGAATTCTTTGTCCCGAAACAATAGGCGGATCAATTTTTTTACTTCTCTCTTCATCGTTCATAGTTTGTGTACAAAGGCAAAGGGCAAAGTGAGAAGTAAGTTTTGTAGAATAAGTAATTGGGGATTTTGGAGAGCTAGTTTTGGACTAGGACGAAGCGAGAAGCGCAGACATAGCCGTAGCTATGGCGAGTATTCTCAATGAAGTCATCGTTCAAAAGGAGCCTTCTAAAATTCCATAGTATTTACACTACAAAACTTATATGTCTGCAAAGTACATCAAAACCCAAGGCAAGTAAATAACAAAACCATCTCGTTGTAACATATTTTTGTGTGAGATAAAAGCTGCCATTTCCACATTTTGTGAAAGCTGCATACATAAAAGAGACGAAATCAGGCCAAAATGAATGTTGCGACGCCTTAATGCCCTGCAATCGCGACGACAAAGTGGACCGTTTGTGAAGAGTATGCCACAAATTTGAAAAAGAATTCTGAAATCTACCGACCCAATTTTGCCCTCATCCTCTATTCAAAATCAACAAAAGCCGACTGTAATTTCTAGTCCACAAGTTTTTTTGGACTGAGGTCAACAAGATTTCCTTACATTAGATGGCAAAACAACAACAATGAAAATGAAAACTAAACTTCTATTCGCATCTCTGTGCCTATTGGTATTCAGCCAATGCAATGTCTCTCAAAACAGCCTTGGTTACTCTTCCCACAACCCATCCAGAGGGGTACAAGCTGGTCAGTTTGAAAGTGGCAAATGCTACGGCCAGTCCATCGTGCCGGATATCCGGGAAAAAAATGCGGAGTCCTACATCGTTTATACAGGAGACGAAACACAGGAAGACGTGCTTGTGGAAACCGTGCAAATTGAGGTACAGCCTGCTTCCAGTCAGTGGATCAAGAAAAAAGCCAACAACAACTGTGTATCTACCGATCCTAATGATTGCCTGGTTTGGTGTCGGGTAGACATTCCCGCAGAATACGCCACCCTCAAACTACTGCGCTCGGACACGACGGAGACGACCAATTACGAAATCCGGGAAATCACCAAGGACAATGTGCTGTCCAAAGGAGGTTTCACCCAATACTTTGAAGTGCTGTGCCAGTCACAGGTCACCACTGCCGTCCTCCAGCAAATCCAGAATGCTCTGTCGGCCAGGGGCTACGAAACTGGTGACGACCTCAAACAGTTGGACCCCAAGACCAAGAAAGCCCTTACTCAGTTCCAACGCGACAGCCAGCTCCCTGTTGGCAGTTTGGACATGCAAACCTTGGCGACGTTGAATGTTTATTATTGAGAATCGTTTCCTCTTCCCTTGTTGCCCTTCTGAGCAGTCAATACATCCTTGGCAGTGCTTGAGTCTTGGGCAAAACCCATCATATTCTAAAAATAAAAATATCGACTGAACACAATTTATTTTTGATAATATATTTTCCAAAAAATTGATAGCCAGACATTTACAACAGGGTCGATAAAGTTGAAAAATAAAAATATTTTCAAAATTTATGGAATTTGTGGGGGTGCCGTGTCCTATTGTAGAGAAAAGTCAAATCGTTTGGTCCTAGGAAGCGGTTTGATGGAGTAGAAAAACGGTTCCATTTGGGCAATGCGCCCAGGTTTGGGTTGGCGGAGTCGTGCTTGGGTACGATTCCAAAAAGGGGTGGCTTTTTGTGGTCACCTAGAGGGCGGGATCCCACCCAATAAGGCCCAACTCATACCCTCAGCATTTCCCATCTTCCGACAGCGCACCATCAATACCGATACCCCAACAATTGAATTTCCCTGGCAAAAATGACCTTGACCATCTCTATGGCCTCCGGGTCCAAGATGTCCTTGTAGTCTTTGACCACCCGGTGGTTCCCCTTGGCACGGTAGCTGGTCAGTTGGAAGGGCTCACTCAGCCCAAGTCGCTCGCTGATGTCTCGCTCAAAGAACGGCAGGTCTTCGTAACAGTAAATTTCGTCGACCGCCAAGAGGTTGTCGATGGAGTACATGCCAAAAGACTTGATCTTGTTCAGGCCACCTCCTTTGATGAAATCGGATATGCTATCATACTGTTTGTGCCCTCCCCGAAAATAGTAGAGCGACACGACCTTGTCAAACGGATTTCTGTCCAGTGTAAATTTGAAGTAAGAATTCCACACCTGCTCATCGACGTATTGTGCGATTTCCCCAGCTGGCATGTGGTTGTAGAAGCGAGGCTTTTCAAATCCATTCATCCAATAATTGATTCGATCTTTTCGGAGCCATTTGGCGCGGGGAATGTCGTAGTTCTGAGCTGTCGGAAACCCCAACTCCTGGCGCTTCTGTTCATCCTGTTTGGAAATGGGGGTGATGACATCCTCTTGTCCACAAATCCTACTCAACGCAATCTCAATGGAAGTCCCTGCCGTTTTTCGGACCTTTATGTAGATGAATCGATGCTTGTGTGAAATGATCATTGGTCTGCCGTTCTGTGGTTTGGTACTCGAAGCTGTCTTGACAATGGGACAATAGATGACACTGCCCAATACATGGCCCTTCTTCAGTATACGAAATATCTGAACAAAGGTGCCATCCACCCGTACAAAAATCAACATTGGTAAAACCACATGCCACTAGAGAGGCAAGCCCCAACTCTTGGCAGAGCGATTGGTTTTCTCCTCAATCAAATCCACAAAGGTACGTAGACCCACCATGTGCTGACTGATTTTGATCCGAGTCCCCCCCTTGTCTTCCAAGATCAGGTAACCTGCAAAACCATTGAAGCGAATGTTTGTTACTTGCTCCCAATGCAATTCCTTCCTGCTCCCGGTCCAGCTCACCACACCGATGCGTTCCTTGTCAAAATCCAGTCGGTGATTGTAGTAAAACAACAAACAGATGCCCCCCAATCCTCCGATGATGGCAAGGAGAAAAAATGCGATCCATCGGTTGTTGTCCGGATCATCGACGAGGCAGAGAATGGAAATGACCAATCCGAAGACCACCACCACCCAACCAATGGCTGCATACATCCGGTGCATGCGCAGATTCATGCCCAGCTTGGGATTGCCTTCCAGTCGCTGGTTGGCTGCCCTGCCGAGGTAGTACATAACCAGTCCCACAGCCAGAGGCGGTAGTGAATATTCGATTATTTGTATCCAGTCCATTGTTTACAACTGCAAAATTTTAAACTCCACACGTCGGTTGATCGCCCGGCCCTCCTCCGTCTCATTGTCGTCGATGGGCTGGCTCTCTCCGTAGCCTTGAAACTCCAGTCGATCCGAGGGAACCCCTTTTTCCACCAAAAAGTCCACAACGGCCTTCGCTCGATCCATGGACAAGCGATCGTTGTAGACGGTGGAGGCGCGATTGTCTGTATGCCCGTGAATGGCAATCCTCATCTTGGGGTAATCGCTCAACAACTGATGAAGCCTGGTCAGCTCAGCAATGGAGCTGTCGCGAAGGATGGATTGATCGGTTTCAAAGAAGATGTTGCTCAATCGCACCAGCGAATCCTTGCCCACTTTCTTGCCCGCAAAGTTTGGATTCTTCAACGGCACATTGGGCTGCCATACTTTGATGTCGTCCAGTAAATAATAGGCATAAGGAGGCGTATAGGGAGAGCCAGCATAGTCTTTGTACCAATCCGTCTGGGTATTTTCATTGTCAAAAAAATTGCCAATGATCAGATAGCGATAGGGCTTATCGGGCACGAAACTTCCTTCCAGTTTCACCCACCGCTGTTTATCTTTGTTGATCAAGGTATCCACATTGAATTGGGGGCTGCGCGAAACCACTTCCTCCGTATCTTCCTCCATTTCGTTGTACGCAAATAGCAGTCCGAGATTGTTGGAGGTCAGCTTGGCCGTTCGCTCCTTTGCCACCCAGAGTTCAAAAAACGTTTCTTCCCCAGGCTGCAGCGGCTGGATGAGTTTGACCTGGACGTATTCCCGATAGGAATCGGTATAGGTGTTTTTGAGCCAAGTGATGATGCCCACCATCATCTCTCCGGTATGAGCCTTGTCGCAATGCTCTCGGTACACCCGCTGGCAAGCTTGGTAGTTGAGTCGGCTGGTAATGCGCAAATCGGGAGTCGTCTTGCTGCCAGCAAACCAGTACTTGGTGTTTTTCTGAAAAGGTTTATACCCACTCTTGGGCTCAAACTCGTAGCTATTCTTGGGATTGGGATAAATCGGTAGGTTGAATACGTCTTCGAAGGAGTGATTGGGCACCAGGTTTTGGCTTTGCAGCGACAACATACTGAAGAGGAAGACCGGCAGCAGGTACTTTATCATTTTCACAACTTTTTAGATGTCTAGCAATTGTATAACGCTTTCCAAGTGGGAAGTTACATGTCCAAGTGGAGACAATTGTCGACTGGAAGCAAGGCTTTCCTCAAATCTGGACGGGCCAAGAGCGAGCGCATACAATGTTTTGCTGCCTCAAATACAAGCAATCATTTTTCTGCAAATACCTCGTGGTGGACGACTTTCTCTTCAAATTCAAGCAGATAATGGCTGTCCTCCGGGTAGTATTTGGCCAGGTCGCATTCCTCACCCGCAAAATTTTTGATCACCCGTAAATTTTCCCAAAAGCTGATCAAAGTGAAGTGTGCAATGTCTCCTTCTACCCTTCTCAAGAATGTCAGTTTGACAAAGCCAGGCGTTTTTTCATAGTCGGGTATGGCAACTGATTTCATAAAGGCTGTGTACTCCTCATAATGCTCCAGGCTGGTCCGTCCGTGCCAAATTCTTGCAATCATTGTCTGTGGTATTTTGTCTGTATTCTATGATCAAATCACCATTTGATTCAAAAATATACTCATTACATAGTGATTTGGGCGAGCAAAATAAAAAGGTAGACGAAGTCCCAAACCACCTTGGATTGAGTATGTAATACAATCTAAGCTTTCATTTTGTTGTTGACCAAACGCATCGGCAATTTCACAAGACAATCATAGTCAAATCCCTCTCCATCCACTTGTTGACCCGTTACAATTGTGTTATTTTAGCACGCTAAGCAATGCATCTATGAAAACTTTCTTGCCTTTTTTTCTCTTCACGGTACTGCTCATTTCTTCCTGTTCCAAGGAAGAAAGCATTGCCAAAATGCTGGACCAAGCGGGCCTGCTGATGTACCAATGCGATTCTTTCAATGGGGCCACCGACTGCGACGGCATCTACTACAATTCACTTCGTGGCAATGGATCGGATCTGTATCTTAGCCAAGACAACTACAACTACCTGGCCTGGTCTCCCAACGGCAAATTGGCTTACAAATTGAGAAAAGATGTCCCCATCAGCATTCGCTCGCTCAATGGCCAGAAAGAACAGCTGTTTTTCTACAATGATGAACAACTCAACGACATGACCTGGTCAGCGAATGGCAGATTCTTGTGCTATGTTTCAGGATGGCAAGGTCCTCTGAGGGTGTTGGACATGGAAGGGAACGAAGCCGTAGAGTTGCATTCTGCAATGGCTTCTGTGGACAGTGGACGCTTGGAAAACCCACAACTTTCTGCCCAAGGCAATTGCCTCCTTTTCTACCACAACCGGACCCCCAACGGAAGCGATTTGTACCATTACGACTTTCAAAGTCAAGAGACCGTTTTGGTCTCGACCACCAAAAACGCATCCCCTGGCAGAGCTCTCTGGACCAAGGACGAAAGTGGCATCCTCCTGGTTCGAGGAGACAGCTTGCTGCGCTATGATGTGGCAAGTGCCCAGGAAGAGTTTTTGCTCCGGGAAGTCCTGATGTCCAGCAGACTCCACCTCTCACCAGATGGCCGCCAGCTTGCCTACCTGCAAAACAGTGTCAATGGAGGATTGGGCCTGTCCGTTTTGGATTTGGAAACAAAAAGAACCATCTTTGTCGACAAGGTTTTGAGTCGACAGCTTACATGGTCGGAAGATTCCAAACAGCTGATCTACGCTGTCCCTAGGGCCGTCCGCGGTGCAACGCATGTCAAAGCAAAAGATTTGCAAGAGCCGAATCGGCCACCGGCCCTTATTTTTCAACTCAATTCTCCAAACATCAGAGACATTCATTGGTTTTTCAACTGACACCCGATCCCGTATGAAAAAACTTTGTCAGGAATGCCAAGAGCCCTTTCAGGGAAGAGCCGACAAAAAGTTCTGCTCCGACCAATGCCGCTCAGCCTACAACAACCGCTTGAACAGCAATGCCAACAACTTCATGCGCAATGTCAACAACATCCTGCGCAAAAATCGCCGCATCTTGGCCAAGCTCAATCCTTCTGGCAAAAGCAAAATCCACAAAGACAAGCTGCTGGAAGCGGGCTTCAACTTCAACTACTTTACCAATATTTACCAAACCAAGGCCGGAAAGACCTATCGGTTTTGCTACGAGCAGGGCTATCTCCCGCTGAGCGAAGGCTACTATGCACTGGTCATCCGCCAAAAATACGTGGAGTAACATTCCACTGTCCAAACCCAACGCTTATGAAAGTATTCCTTCAACTATCCGTCTGCTTGTTTCTTTTCTTCGGAACGGCAAAAGCCCAATCGCCAACGACTTCTGCCTCCAGCCCTGAACAGCTGGCCCAAGAACAACTCGATGCCTACAACGCCAGAGACATCGATGCCTTTTTGAAGCCTTACAGCGACGAAGTCGAGATCTACAATTTTCCAGACCAACTGATTTCCAAGGGCAAGGAAAGCATGCGCAAATCCTACGCCCAAATGTTTGCCAATACTCCCAAACTGCACTGCGAATTGGTCAGCAGAATGGTACAAGGCAATACCGTCATCGATCAAGAACGCGTCACTGGATTCGGTCCCGACCGGGTAATGCATGCCATTGCCGTTTACAAGGTCGAAGATGGGAAAATTGCAAAAGTATACTTCATCCAATAATACCCCTTAAACAGATACAGCATGTCCAATCTACCACTACAAATCGACAGTCGAGTCCCACTAAACGACGGCTTTTCCATGCCGCTTTTTGGACTGGGCGTCTACATGAGCAAAGAAGGGAATGAATGCCAGCAAGCAGTCAGTACCGCCATAGAGGCTGGCTATCGCCTCATCGATACTGCCGCTTTTTACGACAATGAGGAAAGTGTAGGCAGGGCCGTCCGGGAAAGCCAAATTCCCAGAGAGGAGTTATTCGTCACGACCAAATTGTGGAACACAGACCAAGGCTACGACAAGGCATTGCGGGCCTTTGACAAGAGCATGGACAAGCTGGGGCTGGACTATGTCGATCTCTACCTCATCCACTATCCCCTCACAGGCAAACGACTGGACAGCTGGCGGGCATTGGAGCAGATTGTACAAAGTGGACGTTGCCGTTCCATCGGTGTCAGCAATTACCTGAGCCGCCATTTGACTGAGTTGAGCGAGCACAGCAGCATCGTTCCAGTGGTCAACCAGATCGAGATGAGCCCCTACTGCTTCGAGTCCCGAATCGAAACGGTGGAGTACTGCCGACAACACGGAATCGTCGTACAAGCTTATTCTCCACTCGTTCGAACCAAGGTTTTTGACGACCCCGGTTTACTTGAAATTACCAATCGACATGGCAAAAGTCCTGCCCAAGTTCTCATCCGCTGGGGGTTACAGGAAGGGATCAGCAGCATCCCAAAGTCGAGCAACCCAGACCGCATCCGCGCCAATGCTGACGTATTTGATTTTGAACTTTCTGTGGAAGACATGCAAAAATTGAGAAGCTTCGACCGAAATCTCATCGTTTGCTGGGACCCTGCCGAGGCGGTATAGACTCATTTCAATTCCACACATCCGTCGTCGACCATGATGTCTATGAGGCGATTGGCGTATTGGCGTGCATTGCCCGTCCCAAGATTTGACAGCACAACTACTGTCAGTTCATTTTTGGGAAATCGGATCATGTAACTGCTGAAGCCCCAATCGCCTCCTTCGTACCACACGATTTCGTGTCCATTGAAATCTCCAAAGGCCAGTCCAAAGGCATCATTGTTTTTTTCGTGTTCGAATGTCATGGTCTGATGCATCAAATCATAAAAGGGAGTCCCACCAAATTCTTTGGTTTGGAAATTCACAATCCACTTTTTCAGATCGCTCAAATTGGTGTAAATGCCACTCCCCCCATAGTGCGGAGAATTTCGGTTGATCTGTAAAAACCCCTCCCCTTTGCTGGGTAAATATCCCAGCTCCATGAGTTGATTGGTATTTTCTTCATCCCTGTGGTTGTAGCCGTTGACCCGCTTGGGGATGACTTGAAAGATGTCGTCGTTGACAAAGGTATTGGTCATGTCCAAGGGGAGAAACAATTTCTGGTGGGCAAATTCGGAAAACCTCCTCCCAGATGCCTTTTCCACCACTTTGGTCAAGAGCATGAAATTGATGTTGCTGTACGACCATTGGCTTCCCGGTTCGTACATCAGATTTTTATTGCCGAGTGAAGCAGCAATTGCGGTGTCGATGTCGAAAAAATGCAGGCTGCTCCAATCAGTATCATTCTCTCTTGGGTTGTAGTAATAATCGTTGATGCCACTGGTCATGTAGATCAAATGTTTGATTTTGATCTTCTTGCCATAGCTTGGGAAATCGGTAACGTACTTTGTGATGGGGTCTTCCAAAGACACTTTGCCATCCAAGATCAACAAGGCAACACAGGCCGCTGTAAATTGCTTGGACAGGGAGGCGATGTTGAAGGCAGAATGCTTGTCGATGGGAATCTTGTACTCCAAATTGGCCAAGCCAAAACCCTTTTCAAAAAGGAACTCACCATCCTTGACAACACCGACCATATAGCCAGGCGTACTGGAATTGATGTGGGCAAATAGGGAGTCGATCTTGGCCAGAGTGCTCGGCTTGATCTGGTTCTGTGCGGTGGACATCTGTTCCAAAAAAACAAACATCAAAACGAGTAGGAATAACTTCTTCATGGCAACAATTTTTTGGCTCACCAGCTCTCGCGAACTGGCAAGACCATTTCAAAATATTTCCTGGGAGTAAACCGCATGAGTGGATGGGAGGGAGTTCTTCCCTCCAACAAATGGTGGATGGCAAAAATGGAGTGAGGAAATGCATCTACAATCACTCCTCTTCCTCGCCCCAGGACCAGCCAAACTTCAAGCTCAACTGCCCCATTGGACTGCTAAAATCACTGTCTGACAATCCGTTTTTGCCAATGCCGCTTGTCAGACGATACCCCCCTTCCACCGACAGGTGAAACCAGCGGTACAGATTGAATTCCACCCCTGCTGTGGGTTGGAATAGGAAGAAACGGTCTTTGCCTGTTTCGGCATCCTTGAGTCGCCCCCTTCCGACGTCAAAATGAACGATGGGATGGATGCTTTTTTCTGCCCCAAAGGCATAGCCCAATTGAAAGCTGTGCCAGTTCATATTTACAGAACGCTCAAGTCCGTCAGGCCTCAACTCCGATCCCATCCAATTGAAGTTGTAGCCCAAGAAGAGGGATCGACCGTACTCCGTAGAAATCAAAAAGCCGTTTACAACAGCTGTTTCATCTGCCATCTGAGACAGACTGTGGTGGGTACCGCCCCAAGCACCTGTTTTGACGGGCAGGCGGTCCTTGATGATGGTTTCTTCCTGTGCCTGCATGCCCATCGCTGAGCAGCACAAAATGACCAACATCCAAAAGATGCGTTTTTGCATATCACAATCACATTTGGTTAAACAACAATAATCGTTTTGTGTCCTTGTTGTACCCTTGTTTCCTACATCCGATTCCAAATGTCCAAATACATCTTCCAATCATTCCCCACTCTCTTCCAGATGATGAGATACTTGCCTTTCCAGGAAGACACCTCTCCCTTGGGGTTTTGACTCGTCCCTTCGTAGTAGCCGTAGTCGTAGGCTTCGTCCCCCATTATTTTGATTTCCACGGGCGTGATTTTGTGCGACAAACCTTTGTAGCCTTCCCGCGGTGTCCAATAGCTCAACAATGCTTTTGGTCCTTCCTGGATGTCCTGCCCGGAGGGAAAAATTTTCCCATCTTTTGTGTAAGACGCCACAATTTTATCGGCATCTCCATTGACGTAGTATTCGGAAAAAGCAGCAGCATTTTCCAAAATCTGATCGATGTCCCTCTTGTCGCCAACGTAGTTTTGGGAGATTCCCTGGAGGCAAATCGAAAGAACAACTAAGAACGTAAGAATTGGTTTTTTCATGTAGCAAATCGTTTTTTATACTTTTTGAATTTTATTCGTTTCGCAAACTGTCCGCTGGATTTGCCCTGGCAGCTTTCCAGCTTTGAAGCCCTACCGTCGTAAAGGCGATGCCAATGACCAGCAGCCCCGACAAAATAAAGATCCACCACTGGATGTCAATGCGACGGGCAAAATTGTTGAGCCAACCGTTCATAAAATACCAGGCAATGGGTGTTGCCAATAGCAGAGACAAACAAAACAGGACGATGAAGTCGCGAGAGATCATTCCGATGATGTTTGGTACAGAAGCACCCAGGACTTTCCGGATGCCAATTTCTTTTCTTCGCCGCTCGGTCATGAAGGCCACCAAGGCGAATAGTCCCAAGCAGGAAACCATCACAGCCAAGACGGAAAATAGGATGAAAATTCTGCCAAAGCGCTGGTCTGACTCGTACTGTTTGTTGAAAAAATCGTCCAGAAAGAAGTAGTCAAATGGATTGCCTGGAAAAACATCGTTCCACTTTGCTTCTATGGCGGCGATCGTATTGGACAGCTTCTCTGTCTTGACCTTGACCGAATAGTAGCGAGGAGCGCGATTGGGGCTGACAGGGCGCATGATCATGGGTTCGATGATGGACTTGATGGACTCGTGGTGAAAATCTTTCAACACCCCAATGATGTTGAGTTCTGTTCCCCAAAAATTGATTCTTCGACCAATGGCCTCTTCTGGTTTTTCCATACCGAGGAGTTGAATGCCCTTTTCGTTGAGCAAACAAGCTGTCTCATCCGACCTCATGTCCTCGCTGAAAGACCGACCTGTCACCAAGTCCATTTCATACAGATTGGTATAGGCAGGAGTGGCTGCCATGGCGTGAAAAGACTCTCCCTCTTCCTCTTGGGCCCCTACCAATTGAATGCCTCCCGCTGTCCAGCCATATTCTCGCCCAGGAACAGCCGAGGAGGCAGCAACCCCCTTGACAAAATCCAATTGCGAAAGCTCATTGCCGAATACATTGGACCTCAAATCAAAGGTCGTATCGACCACCTCTGGGCCCTTGACGATCAGCATCTGGTCGATGTTTACCCCCAGCTTGGCATTCTGCATGTATTGCAATTGATTGTAGATGATGAAGGTGGTAGCAATCAATCCGACCGAAGCTACAAACTGGCAAATCACCAAGCCCTTGCGCAACCAATTGCCACCACCTTTTCTGGAATGGTTGAAATTGGTTTTCAACACAGAGATGGGCTTGAAAGACGACAGCAGGAAGGCCGGATACAAACCCGCCAACAAAGTCCCCATCAGCAATATGACAACAGTAACCCCCAACAGACTGGTATCCGAAAACAAAGAATACGGCAGTGGCTTGCCAATCAATGACTCAAAGAATGGAGTCAACAACTGCACAAGCAGAAAAGCCAGTAAAATGGCGATGGAATTGATCAGGGCCGCTTCTGTCAAAAACTGTCCAATCAAGCGATTGCGAGTACTCCCCACGACCTTTCGTACCCCCACCTCTCGTGCCCGCAATTCAGAACGAGCCGTTGACAAATTGATGTAATTGAACCAAGCGATCAGCAAGATGATGATTCCGATGATGAACAGAAAGCTGACGGCCTCCCCATCCCCATTGGCTTCTGCCTCCATGAGGTAGTTGGATGTCAGGTGAATGCCTTCCAATGGTTGCAAATACAACTCAACAGCCTCTCTGACTTGGGTGTCGTAAGTCGTTTCCAATACCTGAGGAATGCGAGCTTCCAATGCCTTCCAGTCCGTACCTGGCTGCAGCAATACATAGGAGTAAAACCCATCCCAATAAGGTGATGTTTTGTGACCATCCGCCCCCTGTTGCATGACATCTGAAAAAGTGATGTAGGATGCCAACATGTCAAATTTCAAGTGGGAATTTCCTGGACAGTCGGCAAATACACCAGTTACTTTTAGCTCTTGATTCCCGTTAAATATGAGATTTTTTCCCAGTGGATCCTGATCGCCAAAATACTTTTGGGCCATGCTTTCGGACAGACAAATGTTGAAAGGTTCCGATAGGCAGGTTGCTTTGTTCCCCTTGAGGAGTTCAAAAGAAAACACATCGAAAATGGAGGGAGTTGCAAAATAACAGCGATTCTCCCGAAAGCTGACTTCATTGCCAGCAGAAAATACGCCTTCTCCTGTCCCGTACAATTTGACGTAATCCTCCACTTCGGCAAAGTTGTCCTTCAATACATGTGCCGCACAGGCTGTCCCTGCGGCAAATTGCATAAAGGGCACCCCATTTTTGACCCGATCTGTCCGCACCCGGAAGATGCGATCTGAGTGCTCATTGAATTTGTCATAACTTCTCTCGTAATTGACATATTGCCAAATGAAAAGAGCTGCCGCCATCCCAATGACCAGGCCAGCCAGATTGATGGCCGAGATGACTTTGTTTTTCATAATTTGCCGCCAGGCAATGATAAGGTTACTGTAAAGCATAGCAATAATTTTTCTTTAGATTACAAGGCCAGTAAATGGCCGCTTGCGCTGGTGATTGACCGGTCCGGTTTCATTCGTTTCTCAAACTGTCCACCGGATTGGCCAAGGCAGCTTTGATGCTCTGGACACTGAGGGTTGCAAATGCAATTCCACTGGCCAATCCCCCAGCCAAGGCAAACACCCACCATTCAATGTCGATGCGGTAGGCAAAATTTTCCAACCAGCGATTCATGATGTACCAGGAAAATGGGATGGCAATGACGATGGCGATGAGGACCAACTTGAGAAAATCCATCGACAGCAAACCCACAATATTGGCGATGGAAGCCCCCAGTACTTTGCGGATGCCAATCTCCTTGGTTTTCTGGCGCGACACAAAAGTCACCAAGCCAAACAAGCCAAGAATCGAAATGAAAATGGCAACGGCAGAAGCATTGGTAAACAAGCTGCTCAGTCTTTGCTCCGACTCGTAATGCCGGGCAAATACATCGTCCAAAAATTGGTACTGAAAAGGGTTGCCTGGAAAGTGTTTCTGGTACAGACCTTCCAGGTGAGCGATCTTTTCTGTCAGATCATTTGCATCCATTTGGAGGGTAAAAAATCCACTGTTTCTGCCGGGCACCAGTACGGTTGGTGCGATGGGTATGTGCAGAGATTTGTGATTGTAGTTGCCGATGACCCCTACCAATTCTGAAGTACCATACTCCCATTTGATCATTTGTCCGATGGCTTCCTCCGGCGAAGAGAACCCCATGCTTTCCACTGCTTTTTCATTCAAGATCATTTTGGGCGCATCCCACCCTTTGATCGCTTCGGCAGTGGTGAAAGATCTTCCGGCAATCAGATTCATTTGATAGGTAGACAAGTAATTTTCATCGACAAACAAAATCCGGTAATTGACATCTTCCTCTCCTTCTCGCGGATTGAGTCTGGTGATTTTGCTGGCGGAAAAGTTGTGTCCTCTGCCTGGTAAGTTTCCAGAGCTGCAAAAGGTACTAACAAAAGGCAACTGGGCCAAACCGTCGCGAAATGCCTGCCGCTGCTCCCCAAATTTTTTGTCCTTCACATACGGTCCTGTAATGGCCACCAGTTGGTCGATTTTCATCCCCAAATCTACCGTATTCAGAAAATGCAATTGGTCGAATAAGATGAAGGTGCTGGCAATGAAGGCGATGGATACCACAAATTGAGAGACGACCAAACCCTTACGCATCCACAATCCCCCCTTGGAGCTGCGGTAACGCCCGCGAAGCATTTGCATAGGGGAAAAACCAGTCAGCACGAAGGCCACATAACTCCCCGCCAACAGTGCTCCCAAAGGCACAATGGCCAAAGCCATCCACAGGTAGGAACTTCCTTGAAAGACCCCAAATGAAAGTGGTAAGGCGACCAAGTCATTGAAATATCCTTGGACCAATGGAAGGATGCTTGCTACGATGGCGACTGACAACAGAGTCAGCACAAAGGTCTCCAAAAGATGTTGCCGAACCAATTGCATCCGACTGGCTCCCACGACTTTTCGCACCCCAATTTCACGGGCCTTGTCAATGGATTGTGCCGTCGACAAATTGATGTAATTGATCCAAGCAATGGCCAGGATCAAAATGGCGACCACCAGTAAAAAGTGAACAAACGATCGGCTGCCGGAAGTTGGCAACTCCTCCCTTGTCCCATCGCCCAGGTGCAAATCGGCCAATGCCTGCAGGTGCAATGATGGCGGAGCTTCTGGTAAAATTTCTGCTGCCCATTTGGTCATTTTGTTCTCCAATGCATTTTGTTGATCAGCATCCCCAAGGGTCAAATACATTTTTGAAAAACGATTTTGGATGCCATTCGGATCAGCCCAGCCATTGCCATTTCTGTTGGCCTCAATGTACAGGGTTTGCAGCGACAACAAGATGTCAAAACGGATGTCCGAATTGATGGGCATGTCTTCATAAACGGCGACCACTTGGTAGAGCAAATCACCAAAATTGTTGGACACCTTCAATTGCCGACCAATGGGAGAATCTTCGCCAAAGTATTTTTTCGCAGTGCTACTGGAAATGGCCATGGTTTGTGGCTGCGACAAATCTGGATCACCTGCTGTGATGGGACGATCGAAGAATTGCAAAAAGGCAGCATCCGCAAAAGCTGTGTTGATCTCGCGAAACGATTTGGGGTTTTGCGCATCTTCCAATCGAAACACCCCATTGCCCGTCCCGTCCAATATGCGCACCACCTCTTCAATTTCTGGAAACTGCTCCTTGAAAATGGCAGCATAGCCAGGAGGGAAAAGCACATCTGCCTCTTCTGTTTGGCTGACCAGCCGGAAGACTCGATCCGATTGACTGTACATGCCATTGTAGCTCCATTCAAAGGCAACGTATTCGAGGATCAGCACAAAGGCCAAGAGTCCCAGACTGAGTCCAAGTATGTTGACGAGGCTGGCAACTTTGTTTTTCCACATCCTCCGAAAAGCAATTTTCAATTGTGTCCTAAGCATAAGTGAATGTCCTATTTTTTAGTTGACAAATTCGTTGATGGTTCTGATCTCTTCTGTCAGAGTACTGCTGTAGACATCGAGGAGAGATACAGTTAATGGATCAACTTTTTTGTCCAATTGTCGGCGACACATTCCAGTCTTGCAGATGGCAGGCATTTGTAAGTGGCGAAAGGAAATTTCTGAATTCTTTTTTGACATTAGGGTGTTTGTTGATCTTTGCTGAAAAAGACCAAGCCCAATGCCAATTTCACAATCTATTGAAAATCAGAATATTAAAAAACAGCAGTGACCCATCCTGTCCGAAAATGGACGCTAAGTGTCCGAAAATGAACATCTGTTGATGCCAGACAGGGCCTCAGTATTGCGCGAAGTACCATCCACGAGGCGGGCTCGCCCACGACGGGACGAGTAAGTGGAGGTCACATTAAAGGACAATAAGCACGAAAATATCAATGTCCCTTTTGCAGAGACTGCTGAATTTGAAGAACTTCCTCGAGAGAAACATCCAGGGTAGATGCGATCCATTCCGGAGTCAGCCCTTTTGCCAACATCTTTTGCACGACAATTGTAAAATTCTTCTTAACTCCTCGCTCCTCCCCCCTCTCAACTCCCTTCTGATAATAAGGATCGTCCTCTACATTGACATCGAAAAATGACATATCGTTTATGATTTTAAAAGATGAACACAACTTGCCAAATAGACAGGCATCATCATCAAAAAAAGAAGCACAAAAATCTCAATGGCCCTTTTGCATGGACCGCTGAATTTGAAGAACTTCTTCAAGAGAAACATCCAGGGTAGATGCGATCCATTCCGGAGTCAGCCCTTTTGCCAACATCTTTTGCACGACAATTGTAAAATTCTTCTTAACTCCTCGCTCCTCCCCTTGCTCTAATCCTCGCTCAACTCCCTTCTGATAGTAAGGATCGTCCTCTACATTGACATCGAAAAATGACATATCGTTTATGATTTTTAAGATTTCACTACTTAAATTACGCAATTTGAGCAAAATTCTCAACTGAGTCGTGTATTTATCCAAGTCGGACTTGGTGATGCAAATGCTCGCCAGTCGTGCCTTGATCTGCTCAATGGCCCTGATCTCCTCCGTCCCCAAATCAGCCAAAGAAGACATGACCACCACCTCGGGTACCGAGGAGCGCAAAAACTCTTCCCTGTCTAATTCTTGAAAATTGATGACATCAAACCCTTCAAAACGCTCTGTCGCCGTCAGTTCAGATCGCATGCGCAGACCACTGCTTCCCAAATACATCAACACATGCCTGATGGGCAGGCGATACTTTGCGAAAGCCAAGCCGTGGTATTCTGCCATGCGATAAAGCATACTGGGATCATTCCGGGTTTGGAATTCGATGTGGAGCAACATCTTCTCGCCATCCTCCTGAACCAGTTCGTACAACATGTCCATCTCTCGTTCAATGGTCTTGCTGATCTTGTCCTTCAGCGCCTTGAATGACTTGGCGCGAATGCCCAAGTGCGACTCCAACAAAGGAAGGAATACCGCATCCGAATTCTCTTTGAAAATTCGATCATAAACATTGAAACGAGGAGCTTGGTTCGACTTATTGGGCATAGGTTTCATGGCTTGACACCACAAAACAACAAAAAAGATAATAAAAAATCAATAAATTGTTTAATTATTTATTCCAAATGAGAATTTATTGCCAATTCGGCATCTCTGCATCCTCAAACAACAATTCCCGCTCCTCTCCATCCAAGCGCATCTGGTAAATGTCGCGGCGAGAAATGCCATCATTGTTCGTATTGACAAATATGACAAAGGCGCCATCCGGAGAAAAGCGAGCATCCAAATCATTGGTGCCGTTGGGTTTGCCCAAGGACAAGTCCGTCAGTTCAAACGTATCCAGGTTCTTTAAAAACACGCGACTGTCCAATTGCCGCCCCTCTGTATTTTCAAAACCAGAAATGTCGCGGGTAAACAACATGTAGCGACCATCAATGGAAAAGACCGCTCCTCCCAGTCCTCCCGGCAAGTCATTCTCCAACTGGCGCAAAAACAAACCCTCTCGGTTGTACATGACAATGTAGGATTCGTAAACTGTCGTGCCCGTAATGCGAGCCAAAATCCGATCCCCCTGATCTGTCCAATCACATTCCGAAAAAGTAAACCCACTCGGAGCCGATGCCACCACCTCCAAGCCAGTCCCATCCGTGTTGATCCGAAACAGGCGACTGTTGTTCATGTATAAAATCTGTGTTCCATCAGGCGACCAACAGTAGTCCAACTCCAAATTGTTGAACCCGGCCACAGGCACCGTCGTCAGTTGCTGTTTGTTGCCACCGTCTCTGTCCATCAAATAGATCTGAGGCTCTACCCCTTCGTTGGAAATATAGGCAATCCTCTGCCGATTGGGGCTCATCAATGGACGCCAACTGCTATTGCTCTCATCCGTCAGCGCCACTTCCAATCCGTTGGCATCAGAAGAAATGATTTGATAAATGCCATTGTTGTTTCGAGTAAACAGATAGCGAAGATCGGGAAAAGGAACCGTAGAAAAGGACCACACATCTCCATTGACCGGATCAGACTTTCCATCCGTTACAATCACCTGCCAATAATAGGTGGCGCCATATTCCAAATCCTGAAGATCGACAAAGCTGTCGCGCAAATCCGTGAACTCCAACTGCTGGCTGAAGTCCGATCCGAACAAAAGCAATTGGTAGCGCAACTCGTCGTTTTCATCTGCATCGCTGGCCTCCCAGGACAGGCGCAAGTCTACCTGCTGCTGTGCCGCTCCATCGCTGGGCATCGGATTTTCGGCTTGTGTAGGAACCGCATTTTGCAAAGTATCCAAAGCCAGTTTGATGACAATATTTGTCGTCTGGTCCTCATTGATCGTCACACTCTCCAACTGAGTGATGTAGCCCTCCTTCTCTACCCGTACGCTGTAGGTCCCTGCCTTGATGCTCTCAAAGGCAAAGCGCCCCACATCATCTGTAAACAAAGAATTGGTCGGTGGAGTCGTGGTCACCTGTGCATCGGCAATGGCCTCCACGCTGTTGCCAGCCGAGACCACCTCCCCAAAGAGCGCCCCAAATACATCTGGTTCGATGGTATCCTCCCGACAAGAAGAGACAAAAAGCAAACACAGACAAGCCATGATGTATAACTGTTTCATTACCGTTCTCTTTTGTATTCAAATTTTCGTTTGCTGCTTACCTTATCGCCCAAGTAAAAGCGAAAGCCAATGTTGCCCCGCCAATAAAAATCATTGTATTTGCCTTGCTCCACCTGATCAATGGCATCGCTGAACAAGTAGTTGTAGTCAGCAGTCAGGCGAAAGCCAATGTAGTCGTTGAGCATGTACTCCAAGCCCATGCCCAGGTGTGCCTTTGTGTAGAAGTCACCCGAATAGTCAAACCGACTTTGGATGTTCTCCGTCATCAATCCAACACCGGCAGTTGCCACGGGCGTAATCACATCGAAGGGCAAAAAGCGATAGGTCAGCCCTCCTTCCAGATAACTGACATCTGACCGATAAAACTTTTCAGCAGACATTTCACTGATCCCATATTGCAAAGACCACCCCAAATAAGGAGAGCTGGAATATGTCAATCCAATCTCAGCTCCTGTCCGCAGCAAGGGATTGGGATAATCGCCATTGTACAGTAGATTGGCCGTTCCAGCATCGATGGACAGCTTTCGCCGGCGGTTGTTCAAAGACCGGCCAAACATGTCCGTCTGTGGAATCTGTTCGCGCTCTTTTTTGTAGTCCAAAATGGTTTTGTGTACGATCTGCCGCGCCTCTTTCAAGCTCCACAAATTGTCTTCAATGCCTTCCACGATGAGACTCAACACAGCCTTTTCTATGGCCTCTGTCACAGCCATCTCTGAAGGCTCATTGTAGGTAAATCCCATCTCGGCCTCCATCAAGCGACCAAAGCGAACAAAGCGAAACAGACCAACATCTACAGCCTGAGACAAAATCGTTTTGGAAGTGTACACTGTCTTGAGCACCTTGCCATTGCTGGTAGATACCGCCCGCAAATAAACCGTCACCCGGTCCTGCCGATATTGATTCGAGCCGCCGGCCCCAAAGTAGCGCAGACCAGCCCCCCCTGTGATCACATTGGCATCGTACGAGATGATTCCTCCCTCCAAAATGACCCCGGCATACAAAAGTGCTGGCAAGGAGGAAACAGCATTGTCATTTCCCTGATTGAATTGCTTCCGACTGGAGCGAATGATCTTCCGCTCATTGAGAAGATTGCTCACATTCTCCCTTTCAATCGGCACAAACCAACCGGAGTCCTCCAATGCCTTGACCAAGATGGTCGTAGCTCCCTGGGTGACAGCAGTGGACCAACTGGTGCCATTTTCACTGGGCTTGTACTGTCCTGTCTGGTCTCTGAATTTGTAGACTGCCACCACGATGGGGTCCTTGGGAGCAGGAAGGCTTTTCAGCGTAATGGTACCTTGCGTTTCCTCCCCAAGGCGGGCCTGGGTGGGCTGAATCGGTTGGCGCATAAAGCTGCTGCATGCCTGACACAGCAACAAGCCACCGAGAAGCAGCAAATGACCAAGGTGAAGTTTTCGGGCTTTCATAAGTTATCAATTGCAGTGAAGTCGACCCAACGAGATCTTCCAACAGTGATGCTTACACTTGGGAGCGTGTCGTCTGTCGCCTGACAAAATGTGTAGGCAATGTGTGCAATGTGAAATTCAGTTTTACAGGAAAAAAGAAGGCCAGCTTCTGATACGCGGTAACCTGGCCGGACAGCTCACCGATGGGTCATTCCGACCGACGAACCGTCCGTGGCCAGGCCACGTTAATAGGGGGGGTGTGCTAAACCAAGGTCTCCACAATGGGAGCCTGTGTGTGTTGTTTTTTACATCTTTCGTTTTGTCATGACAGCCACAGTCTCACTTGCTCATTCCGAACAACACTTCAGAAAAAAGGAATGAAAATTTGAGTTTGTTCCCCAACTGAGTTGTCCTGAATGTTGATGGACAAGCCATCCAAATCGGAGGAAACGTCGATCTGGAAATTGCCCACCGTGTACGTCCCATCTTCCAAGCCCTCTTCTCCAAACTGCTCCACAGCAATCTGGCGAGACAGCTGACTCAACAATTGACGATTGAGCGATTCGGTAAAACTATCCAAGGAATTGCGGGAGTTGAACCCATCGTCCGCATCATTGGTCGTCAGGTCCTGGGACTGGGCCGAGGCCAACAGCCAATTGTAGTTGAAGGTATCACCGCCAAAGGCAGGGTTTCGTGGCTGGTAGACAAAGTCCTGCGCACTGGCCCATCCGGCAAAGCAAACAGATACCAACAGAAAGATCACCAATCGCTTCATGACATTTTCATTTCAGGTTAAAAAATTCCAGAGCCATCGACATCGTCATCTTGTAGCTCTTCCTTCGCTTCTTTTTGTCGACTCAAATACGATCGAACATAGCGAATCGAAATATTGGCCTGTTCCTCAATCCGGTCATATTGCGGATGCAAAAAACGTTTCAGTACATTTTCTGAATTGACTTCCAAACTGATTTGTGCATTGCGACCGCGAGAGGGCAACTCCTTGATGATGATGGTGTAATCATTGATGCCCATCGGTGCAATCCACTTTTTGAAAAAGATGTCGTAGAAGTCCCGCCCAGATTTGCTGCGCGTATCGTCTATGATCAGTCCACCCATTTCCGGCTCCACATCAGGAGCGACGGCTTTGGACTGAGGAACAGCAGTTTCGGTGAAGGTGTTGGAGGTAGATGATTGTCTGGATGGTTGTCCTTGGACCAATGAATCAGCTGAAATCAGTTGCTGCTGTTGGTCAAATATGCGAAAACGAACCCGAATGTAATACAATTTTTTATTGGCAATCTCTTTTTGGGCCAACTTCAATCTGCGCTTTGGCCCCACAGAAAATTCATTTCCTTGGACCAAGCTCTGAAGACCATGTTCGTCTTCCTTTTCTACTTCGAGCACAAATTTGAGTTGTCGATCCAGCTCTTGCCCATTTTCAAACCAGGCTTTGATGACCGGGTTCTGCCCATCGGCCGATGCCAATTCAAGCCATGCCTTCGACGGTTTCCCCTGCAGGGGTTGCGCCTCAGCGGCTGTTGTTGCGACAGCCAGCAATATCCATAGGTATACCAGCTTTGTCATCTCAATCTTTCTAGTCGTTTCGCGCCTGTCCCCCCGATCCCACCGGATCAGTAGGCAGACTGTCGGATCACAACTTGCAGATCATTGCCGTATTGATGGACCTTGATGTTGCGACCGCTCACCCCGTCAAGTTCCTGAATGATCTCGTTGCCATAACCGATTTGTATCAATTCTATATTCAGGGAATGGCTGTTTTCCAAATCCTGAATGATGCGGTTGTCGTTGCCTCTTTGCAAAATGACAATCTGATTGTTGTCACCTTGGTTGTTCAGCTCATACTCATTGCCGTAGCCATGCTGCACCAACAAAAGCTGGTTGCCCGTCCCATCTTGGTAGACATAGGCGTGGTTGTCATCACCACATTGCAAGACCTTGGCAAAGTTGTAACCTCCTCCTCTCAGTACCTGGTGGATGGAGGCATCATTGTCGTCCCCTATCTGCTCTATCTGAGCACTGTTGCCCAGTTGTCCATCGATCTCCTCGCGCAGCAATTCGCTGGGCTGAAGCAGATCGTCCTCTGTCACTCCCCGAAAGATGACCGTCTGGGCACCGATTGTCCAGGAAGCAAGGACCAAAGCACAGGTGAGAAATAGGGTTTTCAAAAGGATGGTGTGTTTGACTGTTGTTGAAAAAAGCGACAGAAGGAGGCCCGATACCCAAAGAATAAAACATCCTGACCGGGCGCTCTTACTCCTTCTGCTGCTTTTGCAGTATTTTTTAGTTCTCAGACTGAGAAACAGTGGCTGAGTTTCGGTTGCCCATCTGGTCGATGATGCTGTTGTTGGACTGACCAGTCTGTGTGTTGATGGCATCGTTGGCATTACCGTCCTGGAGGAGAGAAGCAGCGTTTTCGCTTCCTTCCTGTACCAAAACAGAGTTGTTGCGATTTCCGAGCTGGCTCAACAATACCTCGTTTTCACCACCTGCAAAGTTGTTGTTGCCATTTTGGCGAACAGACATGGTGTTGCTGTTTCCGACCTGAGCGGCATTGACGTTGTTGGAAACACCGATTTGCTCGATGGTAGCTGTAGAGCTGTTTCCGAGTTGGTCAACAAAAACGTTGCTGTTTTCTCCATCGATGCTGATGGTAGAGATGTTGTTGTCACCTACAGTCTGGCTGAAAGCTCTGTTGCTTCCCACACCTGTTAGCGTCTGAATGGTCTTGTTGCCAGTACCTTCCTGGATGGATGTTACTTGGCTTCCCGTGTTGTCGATTTCCTGGCGAGTGACGTTTCCATCGCCAACTTGAGAGCTGGAAACAGTGTTGCTGGCCTCAGTGATCAAGCTCGCAGAGCTGTTTAGATCACCATCCTGAGTCACATCTACAATGTTTTCGCCACCTGCTGCACGGACTTCACTGGCATTGGCAGCACCGTTCTGAGAAATGTCTGCTGTGTTATCGTTGTCTCTCTGAATGACCAGAGATTGGTTTTGACCACCTACCTGAGTGATGTTGGCAGCGTTGTCGCTTCCACCCTGAGTCACATTACTGATGTTGGATTGGGCAGAAAGGGTACCTACTGCAAACACAAAGGCCAAAGGGAGAATAATCTTTTTCATGAGTGTGTCTGTTTAATTTTTTTTAATTGAATTGTGGTATGGCTTACATAAATGGTTTTGTCGGCTTGGGCAGCTTATGTTTGGTATAGAGGTCTGTCTTGAGGCAATTGTTGTACCGTTATACAGTCTTTGGTAAGCTCACAACAAAGATATTTCGAATCACTTGCTTTACGCATACCTGAAAAACGTATTTTTCTACGTGTTTCCCGTAGAGATCAAGCAGATCGTTCTTGAAAATAAGCAGCCCCGTGCAAATAGTATTTGACCAAGCCCACCGTGTTGCGAACCTTGAGTTTTTGAATCAAATTGCGCTTGTGAGTCTCTACTGTCCGGGGGCTGATGAATAACTGATCGGCAATTTCCCGATTGCTGAACTCCTCGGCTACATACTGCAATATCTCCAACTCGCGCTTGGTCAGCGATTGAAGCGAACGCGATGCTGTTGGCTGAATTTTTCGCTTTTTCTTTCCCTGAATGCCCGCCACCAAGGCAGCAGATACTTCTTTGGAAAAATAACTTCCTCCTTTGGACAATGTCCTAATGGCCAGCCAAAATTCCTCCAGCGATCCATCCTTCAACAGATAGCCCATGGCACCGGATTCCAGCATGCCCAATATGGTTGACTGATCACAGGAATGGCTGATGGCCAAAACGCCTAGCTCCGGCTGTATGCTGAGCAATTCTTGACAAAGACGATGCCCCTCCATGTCCGTCAGGTGAACATCCAAAAGTACCAGCTGAGGTTGCAGTTCGGTCACCAACTGAATGCACTCATCTCCCGATCGGGCTTGGGCCAATAGCTCTACCTCTTCCGACTGCATCAGGAGAGCGGCGATCCCACGGCGAAACAGCTCGTGGTCATCCACCAATAAAATAGTTGTCCTCCGCATGTTGTGTATCTTGACGCCATCTCAATGACAGCGCAATTGGGTTTTTCTCAAAACAAATTTTCTATGTGAAATCAGCAATTGGGAAGGCTGGCGGGGTTTGTGATCAGTTTTGAAAGGACAACAGGAATCGAGTCCCCGATTGTGCGAAGTAGGTTAGGAAATGTTTGCTTTTACGCCAGCAAATAGGTGATAGGTGTTCGGTCGTACGCTCTATGCGAACGTGCAATACATGAACAATATAGCATTTTCCGACAAGACTTTGGAGAGTTTTTTTGATTATTTCCCAATAATTAATTTGCCATGCGAAAGTTCTTGTCTGTCAAGCAGTTAAAAATGGCAAAAGATGTGCTTGCACCTGTGTTCTGTGATTGCCAAAGCAGCATTTTGGACGCCTCATCGAAAGCGTTTGCCAAACGAAAATCCCACCAAAAGGATGGCCCCTTGACCGACATCTTTGCCATCGGAAACGACATTGATTTCAAAGCCAAAGGCGATTGAAGGACTCAAAAACCATCCACCCTCTCCCAAGGGCAACACATAGCCCGCCTCCACAGTAGGTTGCAGTACCACAATGTTGGTCGTCCCCTTGTCTTCGTCAATTTCTCCAATCTGGTTTTTCCACTCCACCTCGTTGAACCATACATCCGTGCGCATACCCCCAAACCACTTCTCTTTGGAAGGAGACAAATGGTAGCGATACCCAAGGCTGCCTCCAAAACCTCCTCCGCGCTCGTCTTCATTGACCCCCAAATCGCGATGCCGGACCATGTTGTATCCCAGTCGGACGTTTCCACTCGATTTGGCACCCAGGCCAGTGTCGAAGCGGAGGCCATACAAAACCCCAGTGGGATAGGCTTGAATTTCTATGCTCAAGTCTTTGAAAGAGGTGTTGACATCTTGTTGTGCCTGGAGTAAATTGGAATGGACAAACAACAAGAGCACTAGAGAAGTCCCATAGGCAATTGGCCTGCGAAGGAGAGAGGAAATGGACATACAGTTGGGCATTTCTTTATGCTTACAATGATGAAATGTACGAATTGTTGTGCGGCCCAAATAGAAAAATGTCCCGTTCCATTCTAACCCCCACACAAATTTGGTTAGTTTTGGTGGCAAACGGTCAACAGACGACATCATCAAAGTGGAAAACGAACAGATTAACAAGCTGCAAAATGATTGGGGAATCAAGTTGCAATTGCACCACAAAGACCTTCGACGCATTCCCCGAAAGGAAGCCTTCATCGCCATCGTTCACCGCCAATCCAATGAAGTGGACGAGCTGGTCCTGCTGCACGCCTTTGCCAAAATCACCCCCCTGCCCGAGATCATTGTGGCAGGCACTTACAGCAAATTCAATGTGCGCCTCCGAGAATTGTACGAAAAGACCAGGCGTGGAGAAGCCTCTACCCTCACCAGTCTACTGAAGTTGGACAATGAACCGTCCATCGAAAAAGCCATCCGAGAAGGCAGATCCCTCGTCATCGTATTGGAGCACCCCAGCGAAAGCCCCTGGAATTTGCCCCGGCGCCAACGCCTCAAGTCTTTGTTCAAGACCATCAAACGACTCAATGCTCCCATTCTCCCCTTGCACTTGCAATACGAATGGCCCATTCCCCAAAGCCAACGGCTGCGCCCCTTGACACCTGGCCAGGAAGCATCGCACAAGGCCATCCTGCGCATCGGCAATGCCATCTCCACAGAAGACCAACAGGCCTTTGACAAGACCTCTCGCTTCCGACGCTTCATCCAATCCCGCATCTTTGCCCTTGGCTCTGCACTGGAAGTCAAGAAGTTTTACTTCAACCCAAAGTCCGAAAAAAACCAACAGCTCCCCATCATCGACCCCATCACCGTCGAGCTACTGGAGCAAGACATTCAACAACTGACCTTTCAAAACCTGCTGTCCTCTCAGAGCAATTACGATGTGTTCGTGGCCCGCACACAGGACATTCCCAACGTCATCAAAGAGATTGGGCGTTTGAGAGAGGAAACGTTTCGGAGCGTAGATGAGGGAACGGGGATGAGTCTCGATCTGGACGAGTACGATTTGTACTACGAGCAATTGTTCATCTGGGACCGAGAGGCCAAAAAAATTGTCGGAGGCTACCGATTGGGACGCGGACATGAAATTTTTCACCACTACGGAGTGGAGGGATTTTACATCCACAGTCTTTTCAAAATAGACCAAGGGCTGTATCCCATCATGCAACAATCCATCGAATTGGGGCGCTCCTTTGTGGCCCAGGAATACCAGCGAAAACGCCTGCCCCTGTACCTGCTGTGGCGCGGCATCCTGTTCTTTTTGTTGCAAAACACCAACTACAACTATCTGTACGGTCCACTGAGCATCAGCAAGCACTACTCTGACATATCCAAATCGCTCATCATCGAATTTGTCAAGCGGAATTACTTCGACCACGATCTGGCCCGCTACCTCAAGCCTCGCAAACCCTTCGAGACCAAGGAAGACAGCATAGACATAGAACTGATCATGGATACGTTCCAGGGAGAATTGGACAAGCTCGACAACTTCATCGAGGAAATAGAGCCCAGTTACTTCCGCATTCCGGTCTTGCTCAAGCAATACATCCGCCAAAATGCCAAGTTCATCAGCTTCAATGTCGATCCCAACTTTTCAGATGTCCTGGATGGTTTTATGATCCTCAACATCAAAGACATTCCCTATACCACCATTCAAGCATTGAAAAAGGAAGCCCGATGAAAATGATCCGCGCATCAATCCGTTTTTTGCTGTTTGTCTTTGTCACCAGCACGTACATCAGCCGCATCATCATCAAAGCCTGGTGGAAGGGAGAAGATTTGCACCACGGACTCAGCATTCGGCAAAAATGGGTGCAGAGGATGTTTCCCCTTCTCGGCATCCGCATGCAAGTGGAAGGAACACCTCCCAAAGGCCCCTGTCTCATCATCGCCAACCATCGATCGTACTTTGACCCCATCGCCATCCTGCGAGACACACTCGCCCTGCCCGTCAGCAAGGCAGAGGTCCGCCGCTGGCCCATCATCGGCATCGGAGCACAGGTCACAGGCACGCTCTTTGTCCAGCGCGCCAACGCAGCCCACCGACGCAAGACACAATTCCAAATGGCCAAAACCATCAAGGAGAAGGGCTACCCAGTCATCAATTTTGCAGAAGGGACAACCCACGATCATCCCACGACGGGAGATTTCAAATCGGGCGCCTTCATCATGGCCATACGCGAGCAAATGCCCGTCGTTCCGGTAGCCATCGAATACCGCGACCCCCGAAATGCCTGGGTGGGAGACGATACCTTTGTCCCACACTTTCTGCGAACCTTTGGAGAACGTCATGTGGACATTCGCATACAATATGCCGATCCGCTCTACGCAGAAGACTACAAGCAATTGCGAGAAGAGACCAAAGCGTGGATCGACCAGAAGCTATTGGAATTCAGGGCTGATTGGGGCTGATAGCTGCCTTTTTCTCCGGGACTTTGTATTCAAACCCAAATCGCTTGGCATAATCTTCAATTGGCCCCAGGCCCACCTCTGCCCGGCGTTCATTGACATTGGCGGGATCTTCAATTTCGTAAAAATACTTCTCCCCAGTATCTCTGTCCCTCCGCACTTGCGAACCATATTTTTGTGGCTTGCCATTGCGCATGAGAATTCGATCTTCGAGCAGTGCCAAATTGCTGCCACTTGATTCGCCGTCTTTGACAGAGGCTTGTAAGAGAGGCAAATACTTTTCTTGGGTTGCCAACGGAGCGTGCTGAATGACCAGCCAAACGGCAGAATTGGCTTTGCCACCGACGAGACTCCTTCCTGGCCAGCCATACTCTCCAATGATCTCCACCACCCGCATTTCGTTGACGCTGTCGGTATCGTTGATGAGCTTCCAATGGGCTTTGATCTCATCCGACTCCAATCCATAGGTTTGTTCTATGCTGTCCAGCATTTTGCGGTACATCTGGTCTTTGACATAGATTTCTTCCAATTCTTTTTTGAGGGGCTTGTTCAATTTGCGCTCTATTTCCTCCACAATGGCACCCAGCTTTTGGATCGACTGAGCCCATTCATCCGTTTCGTGTAGGGAATTCAAATCGCTGTCCTTCTTCATCCACTCCAAATCGGTCCAACCAGCATCGATGCTTTTGTCCAGGCACGACAGGGCGGGCGCCGTTTGTCCCACCAATGCCCAAGAACAAGCAGCATTGTAGTAGGCACTGGCACTGTTGCGCCCCTCTGCTGCCTCCTGATACAATTTGGCAGCAGGCAGGAAGTCTTTGGCCTTGTAGAGACTGTCGGCTTTCGAGTACATTTTCCGATAGTCTTTGCTTTGAGAAAAGAGAAATAGTGGCAAAAGAAGGAAGAGGAGAATAGGCAGTTTGGTTTTCACATCTATTTTTTTAAGATTGAGGAAAAGCGGGATCATTCCCAAATGGAATATAGTGGGAATTGTCGGAAAGACCGTTCCGGGGTAGGGAGATTAACAATTCATTATAAAATTTGACCAACTGCTGCAATGGCTCTCTGCAACACAAACACTTTGCTCAGGAAACGTCCTCGTTCAACTGATTCAGATCATCGTCGGCATAAAAACCCAAGTCTTGGTTTTCCAGTAGTTTGGTCATCAGGGCAATCTGCCCGGTATGGTAGGAAAAATGCTCAATCACATGGATGACAACGCCATAACCAGTGTTGTCAAATCCTTGAATGTTGTATTTTTGGGCCAATACATCGGCATCCATCTGTCGGATGACCTCTGCCGCCTGCTCTACGACAGCCTCGATCTTGTTGTACAAATCGGCCTTGTTGTGGCCACCAGTTGTAGAAAATTCCAGATCGCGTTCTCTCACATCCTCTGCCCCTCCGATGCCAGACAAAATCCATTGGGTGACATTGCCAGACAAGTGCAGGATGAGGTTGCCAATGGAGTTGACATGGCCATTGGGTGTCCACCAAACTTTTTCCTCGCTCAGCATTCCCAGACATTTGTCGATGCGCGGCAAGTTCATGCGAAGATATTCTACCGATGCCAGTGTGAAGATAGCAGCACTCTTACTCATGGAGCAGATTTTGTTGATGAGGCGCCAAAGTAAGCATTTATTGCCAAAAGCAAACATTGATCGACAAAGCTTATCCTTGGGTTTACATCAGGCTGGCCCCTTCTTGCGCTCTACTTGGTAAATTTGATAGGCGTTGTACAGGTTTTGGAAGAGAATGTAAAAGATGGGGCCCAGCGCCGCCATGGGGTTGACAAATGTCAAAGCCAACCACAGCGCAAACATCGAATTCTTTCGTCCCAAAGACAAGCCACCTGCATAGGCCAACTCCTTGCTCACCAGGCGCTCACCCAACTTGAAATTGGTCAGGCAACAAAGCAAAATGACAAAGGCAATGATCCACAAATCTCGCAGACTGCCTTCGTATTCGTCGCGGATGAACACGGTGGCCTGGCCAGAGGCAATCCATATGTTGGCCAAAAAGAAGTAAAATGGCAACATCTTGTTTCGATCAATGAAAGAGGCCACCTTCGCCCCCAATTGACGGAGTACCCAACTCAACAGCAAGGGCACCCCTATGATCATGGCCACGGGCAACATCACATCCAAAAAGGACAACGACTCATCGACTGCCACCAAGTGCGGGAGTACCAATGGCAGTACCAGGGCAACCATCGGACTGGTCAGTAAAACCGATATGGTCACGAATTCCACACGGGTGCGCAGAAAGCCCGCCATCACCGGAGCCGCCGCAGCGGTCGGAGCCATGCAAATGAAAAAGGCCGCCATGGCAATGGTATTCCCCAGGGGCAACACCAGCCGATGGGCCAGCAACGCCATGCCCAGATTGCACAGCACAATCCACAGGTGGGCCCACCGAAGCATTTGCCACTGAAAGCGAATGTTGAAAAAGGCAAAGACCAGCATGACCATCAAGTTGTAGCGAATGAGAAAGGACAGCACTTCCCCTTGCGGAAACAACACACCAAGCAGCAAAAACACAAAAATGGAAAGGGATTGTTTCATTGTGCTGACTAGAATTTACAACTTCCAAACTGCCTCCCTACAACGACAATTGCAGCATCCAGGACAACCGAATGCTGCAATTGAATGGCGAGAGAAGCTCTTGGACTCCTTTAGGCCGCCCGTAGCTTGCTCAACTTGGACATGCCCAGCTTTTCCATGGCATAGTTTCGGTCCACTTCAAAACTCTTGACATCTTTCTGAGAAGGCAACTCAAACATGGCATCCGTCATGATGGCCTCACAGATGGATCGCAGACCACGAGCCCCCAGCTTGTATTCCAAAGCCTTTTCGGCAATGAACTCCAGCGCTCCATTGGTGAAGGTCAGTTCAATGCCTTCCAGATCAAACAATTTCTCGTACTGGCGAATCAAGGAGTTCTTCGGCTCGGTCAGAATCCGGCGAAGTGCGTCCAAATCCAATGGCTCCAGGTAAGTCAATACCGGCATGCGACCGATAAGCTCTGGAATCAGTCCAAAGCTCTTCAAATCCTGATGGGAAATGTACTGCAACAAGTTGTCTTTGTCGATCCGGCTGTTCTCGTTGCCATTGAAGCCAATCACCTGTCGATTGACCCGACGAGCGATCAATTTTTCAATGCCATCGAAAGCCCCTCCGCAGATGAACAGAATATTGTTGGTGCGCAACTTGACCATTTTCTGCTCCGGATGCTTGCGCCCACCCTGAGGAGGTACATTCACATCCGTGCCTTCCAACATCTTCAACATGGCCTGTTGTACTCCTTCTCCGGAAACATCCCTGGTGATGGAGGGATTGTCGGACTTGCGGGCAATCTTATCGATTTCGTCGATGTAAACAATTCCTCTTTCCGCTGCACCTACATTGTAATCACACACCTGCAACAAGCGGCTCAAAATGCTCTCCACATCCTCCCCCACATAACCTGCCTCGGTGAAGACAGTGGCATCCACAATGGCAAAAGGCACATTAAGGAAGCGGGCAATGGTCTTGGCCAGGAGCGTTTTGCCAGTTCCAGTATTTCCAACAAACAAGATATTGGACTTTTCGATTTCTACCTCATCGCTGGAAGGTTGGCGCAGGCGCTTGTAGTGGTTGTACACAGCAACTGACAAGTATTTCTTGGCATCCTGTTGACCAATGACGTATTGGTCGAGATGCGACTTGATGTCGCGTGGGGTGATGGTATCGGGCAAGAAGAAATCTTCTCTTTCCTCTTGTCCTCCTTTTCCGGCATAGAGTTCTTCCTGAATGATTTCCTCAGCCTGCTCTACACAAACCTCGCAAATGTGGCCATCGATACCAGCGATTAGTATCAGAGCCTCTGACTTGTCTCTTCCACAAAAAGAGCAGCGATATGAATTTTTGGTCCTTCTCATGCAGGATTGATTTTGATGGTGAGCGAAAGAACAGCTCGTCGTTCTTTCCAAAAGTACACAAAAGAGCCTGGGTCAACAAGTACACACAGGCTCTTTTGATCTGTTTAGGCCTCGTCCTTCTTGCGAGGAGAGTCGCGACTCAGTACTTCATCCACCAGGCCGTACTCCTTGGCCTCGGCAGACAGCATCCAGTTGTCGCGGTCACAGTCTTTGGAAATGGTATCATAGTCTTGTCCAGTGTGGAAAGACAGTATGTCGTACAATTGCTTTTGCAACTGCTTGGTCAATTTGAAGGAAATCTCCATGTCTGATACCTGTCCTTGCATTCCACCCATTGGCTGGTGAATCATCACGCGGCTGTGGTGCAAACAGGTGCGCTTGCCTTTGGTACCGGCGGCCAAGAGGACAGCGCCCATGGAGGCAGCCAATCCAGTGCAGATGGTTCCAACATCGGGAGACACGTACTGCATGGTATCGTAAATGCCCAATCCAGCGATGACAGAACCACCAGGGCTGTTGATGAACATTTGGATGTCGCGCTTGGGATCAGTCGACTCCAAGAAGAGAAGCTGTGCCTGGATGACATTGGCAACGTAGTCGTTGACAGGTACGCCCATGAAAATGATGCGGTCCATCATCAGACGTGAGAACACGTCCATTCCAACGACATTGAGTTGGCGCTCTTCAATGACTTGCGGTGTGAAAGCGTGGATGTTCGGGAAAGTGACAGGCGTATTGGGAGCAGACTTTTCCATGTAGTTTTCAAGGTGCATGCTGTTGAAACCCAAGTGTTTGGTCGCATACTTTTTGAATTCATCCCTGTGAAACATAGGTGACGTTTTTGGTGGTTTACAATGGTCGGCTTAGACCGAATCTATAGTAGCAAATATGCGAATCGGTCATCCCCATTCGCATATTTTTTACAGTATCTATAACAAATTAAGAAGCACAAGTTCTCTCATGTGGGCATTTTTTGTCAAAAAGACTTATCCGACGTCTTCCGTGATCTCTTCTTCCGCAGCTGCTTCGGGATCGGCATCGACAACCTCCTCTACAGTTTCCTCAGCGGCCTCTTGCGCCAATTGGTTGGCAGTCTCTTGCTCCATTTCTTTGCGAACCCGCTCCATTTCTTGATCGAAATCTTCCCGGCTGATCTCCTTGTCAACGATCTCTTGCTCCTCTCTGAGTTTTTCAAACAACTTGGTGGTCATCAACTGCTGGTACATGCGATCGGCTTGCTCGCGATCAGCCATGAGGCGATTGGCAGTGTTGAGGACAATCAACTCATTGTCAAATCCTCCGAAGTATTGGCGAACATTCTCTTTGAAGCCTTCCAGAATTTCTTCTTCCTGAACTTCGATCTCGAATTGTTTGACCAATTTGGAACGGACGAGTGTCCAACGCAAGTTCTCTGCGAAGCCTTCGTACTCCTTGTCGATGAGCTCATCAGTCATGTTCTCATTGGAAAACAGCAACCAGCGCTTCAGGAATTCGTCGGGCAGCTCCAGCACATTTTCCGCCATGAGGTGATCGCGGATTTCTTTGTAAATGATGTTTTCCGCCTGCTTGTCGTAAAAACCGACCAGGTCTGTCTTGATCTTTTCGCGGGCTTCTTCTTCGCTGGTGACAGTTTCGCCACCAAAAGCCTTTTCGAAGAACTCTTCGTCCAAATCTGCTGGCATGGCGCGAGTCACATCGGCGATGATCGCCTCAAATAGGTTTCCGATCTCCTTGTCTGCATCTGCCTCGTCCACTTGGAGGAGGTATTTGCGCACATGGGTCTCATCGGTATTGTTCTCCAATTGATAGATGTCAAAACTAGGGATTTTGTCCCCCTTCTTCATGGAAAGAACTTGCTGGCGCACCTCTTCCTGCATCCGATCAACGGAAATACTGAAAGTACAAGCCCAGCCATTCTCCCGCACTGCATCACCGTCCAGCTCCTCTGCGTTGAGGGACAAGACATCTTTTTCCTCGATGGGCGTATCGACGCTGACCTGCTTGCTGACTCTTTCGCGCAAGCTCATCAACTCCTTGTCGACACTCTCTTCGGGCAACTGCACGGCCAAGCGTTCGAAGGTATTGTCTTTGCCAACACCTTTGACCTCAAACTTTGGCGCCTCTCCGATGTCAAAATAGAAGGTGTAATCTCTCAAGTTGTTGACATCAAAATCCATGGGCTCCTCCTGCTCTTTGTCGGCGGGAATGGGCTGGCCCAGGATGTCGACATCCTCATCGGTAAGGTAATCCGTTACGCTTTTTTGAAGTAGATCGTTGATGACGTCTCCCAGGATGGGATTTCCATACATTTTCTTGATCAGGCTCAGAGGTGTCTTTCCTTTGCGAAATCCTTTGAGTTGAGCCTTTTTGCGGTATTTATTGAGCTCTGCGTTTAGTTTTGGTAAGTAGTCCTCTTTGCTCAATGTTACGCTAAGTCTTGTGGTCAGCGTTCCTACCTCTTCTCTAGCGATGTTAGGCATACGTTCAAAGTTAAATAAGTGTTGATTGGTTGACGTATCCAGCAGTCTTTTCTTGTTTGGAACCGTCCAACCTCAGATGGAAAAGTGCGGGTGGAGGGACTCGAACCCCCACGCCTCGCGGCACTAGATCCTAAGTCTAGCGTGTCTACCAATTTCACCACACCCGCTTAAAGCGATGCAAAGATATAACCTTTTTGTAAAAAAACGCGCTCACCGTCTCATTATGTGCGCTAATCTCCGGGATAATCCCCATTATTTAGGGTCCGATAAGTCTTGTAGCGCAGACCGACCAAGCTGTGTATGCATTGCCAGATGCCGTGATCCACCAAAAAAACAAACAGATCGCAGCCAAAAATCCAATACGTGGCCTTTGCGACAATTATACGGTCCCATTCGTTGATTTTTCTTCCCAAAAGTTTTATCTTTCTTACTTTTGGACAAAAGAAAAAGACTTAACTCAAGAAAAAATTGGCCTGTTCATCGGGACAGTTTACGTTATGCAGCAAGTTCTAGCCAATAAAGACGAGGAAAAACGACTGATCCAAGGTGCTTACCGCAAATTGCTCAAGTCGATCAAGACGACGATGGATGCCACCGATCGCCGGAACATCCGCATGGCATACGAGCTGGCCGTAGAGGCCCACTCCAAGCAGCGTCGCAAATCGGGAGAGCCCTACATCCTGCACCCCATTGAAGTGGCCCGCATCTGTGCCGAGGAGATCGGCCTGGGACCCACTGCCATCGTAGCGGCTTTGTTACACGACGTCGTGGAAGACACGAGTGTCAACCTAGGGGAAATCGAAAAGAAATTCGGTGCCAAGATCGCCATGATTGTCAACGGATTGACCAAATTGGACGGATTGTACAGCGTGACCAGCCCACAGGCCGAAAATTTCAAAAAAGTCCTCCAGACCCTGATCGAAGATGTGCGCGTGGTGCTGATCAAAATGGCCGACCGCCTCCACAATATGCGAACGCTTGGCTCCATGCCGCGCCACAAGCAACTGAAAATTGCCGCCGAAACTTCTTACATCTACGCACCACTGGCTCACCGACTTGGATTGTACAATTTCAAACTGGAATTCCAGGATTTGTGCATGAAAATCACCGATCCAGACAGCTACAAAGAGATCGCCAAGAAGTTGCAGGAAACCAAGGCCGAACGCACCGCGTACGTCAACGAGTTCATCAAACCACTCAACAATGAACTTCGCGAGGTTGACTACCCCTACCGCATCACGGGGCGCCCCAAGTCCATTTACTCCATCTACAACAAAATCAAAAACAAGAAGGTCCCCTTCGAAGAAATATACGATCTGTTTGCCATCAGAATCATCGTAGACTGTCCCATCAAACGGGAAAAACAAGCCTGCTGGCAGATTTATTCCATCGTGACCGACGTTCACCGCCCCATCCCGGAGCGACTCAAGGACTGGATCACCACCCCAAAGTCCAATGGATACGAGTCTTTGCACACCACCGTCATCGGCCCCAAGGGACGCTATGTAGAGGTGCAGATCCGCTCCGAGCGCATGGATGACATTTCCGAGCGGGGCTTTGCTGCGCATTGGAAGTACAAAGGGGTTGCCTCTCCCAACAACAACAACATTTACGATTCTTGGCTGGACAGCATCCGCGAAATTCTGGACAACAATGAATCGGATGCCATAGAATTCCTCAGTGACTTCAAGACCAACCTCTTCCAAGAGGAAGTCTACGTATATACTCCAAAGGGAGACATGAAAATCCTTCCCAAAGGGGCCACAGCCCTGGATTTTGCCTTCAGCATTCACACCGATGTGGGATACCGTTGTACGGCCATCAAGGTCAACAACAAATTGGTCCCCATGGGCTACAAGCTTCAGAATGGCGACCAGTGTCAGGTCATTACCAACAAAAACCAAAAACCCAGCGAATCCTGGCTCAAGATGGTCATCACCGGAAAGGCCCGCTCCAAGATTCGCTCGGCCATGAAGGAGGAGCGCCGTCAGGTTGGTTCCATCGGCAGAGAGACATTGCAACGCAAGCTTCGCAACCTCAAAATGCCCGATACAGAAGAAAACATCGATACCATTGTAAAGTACTTCGGCCTCAAATCCCATGTCGACCTATATTATGGCATCGCCATGGAACAGATCAACCTCATCGAGTTGAAAAACTTCAAGGTAGAGTCCAACAAGCTGGTGCTCAAGGAGGAAGAAAATAAGGAGGAACAGCCACCGGTCGAAAATCCCCCCCCAAAGCGTCCGTCCAAACGACAGCGCAAAATCGACAATTTCAAGCCTCGTCTCATCATCAACGGAGAACCTGCCGATCAATTCGACTACTCGCTGGCCAGTTGCTGCAAGCCTGTCCAGGGCGATGATGTGTTTGCCTATACTACGGCACATTCTGGGCTGAAAATTCATCGGACCACCTGCCCCAATGCTACCCATCTGATGGCCAATTTTGGCTACCGGATCATGAGGGCCGAGTGGGTACATGTGGAAAATACCTCCTTTGTGGCGGAGCTGCTCATCACAGGAATTGACGATGGCCCCGGTGTCATCGAACGATTGACCCACAGCATTTCTTCCAACCTGCGACTCAACATTCGTTCCTTTTCCATATCCGGCAACGAGGGATATTTTGAAGGCAGAGTCAGCCTACTGGTCCTCAACACCGATCAGCTGGCCCAAACCATTCGCGGGTTGAAGAACCTCGAAGGTGTTTCATCTGTTACGAGAATAGAAAATTGATTCTTTCAAACCTCGGGGAATCCCACAGGGGGCCCGCCCAATCAATGCATATGATCAAGCAAAAAAATGAAGAGAGTGTCATCAAAGAAGTGATGAATATTTTTTCGGGCCATCTGGAAAGAAACAAACTGCGCAAAACCCCAGAGCGCTTTGCCATACTGGAAGAGATCTACCGACGCAATGATCACTTCGATGCCGAAGCACTCTACATTCACATGAAGACCCAAAACTACCGGGTCAGCCGTGCCACGGTCTACAATACATTGGAACTTTTGGTCAATTGCGACCTGATCAAGAAGCACCAATTTGGGAAAAACCTGGCCCAATACGAAAAGTCCTACAGCTTCAAGCAACACGACCACATCATATGTGTCGAATGCGGAAAAGTCCTCGAATTTTGTGACCCACGCATCCAACAGATCAAGAGCATGATGGGAGACCTGTTTGAATTCAACATCACCCACCACTCTCTCAACCTCTATGGTTCTTGCAAAAATGTTGGCAGTTGCGACATGAAAGACTAGGCACATTCAAACCAAGTAAGCTCCCAACTTGAACTGGACAACTGAATACATCCTCGGATTGGCTCCCAACGCCTCCTCTGCCCAAAGAGGGGAAAAGCTGGCCACCAGCCGCAAGTGGTTGGAATTGAACGGAAACACCCGCATCCTCTGGGGCCTGTGCCAAGGAAGTGGCAAGACACCTTATAAAACACAGATAGACCTTCACGGTCCCGCCTACAAATGCAGCTGTCCCAGTAGGCAATTTCCCTGCAAACACGCCATCGGTCTCCTGCTGATCTACGCCAATCAATCAGATGCCTTCCGCATCAGCGAGGATTATCCCGACTGGGTGCGCACTTGGCTGGAAAGACGAGATGCTGCCAAAGACAGTACGCCCCCCGCTGTTCCTGCCGCCCCAGAAGAGGCCGCCCCCAACAAGGCAATGGAAAAACGCCTGTTACAGATGGCGGGTGGATTGGAAGATCTCGAAACATGGCTGAGCGACCTGGTCCGACAAGGAATGGCAGAAAGCGAAAAACAAACCGCTGAATTTTGGGAGAGTTTTGCCTCTCGCATGGTAGATACCAAATTGGGAGGCATCGGTGGTCGCATCCGCCAATTGGCCGAATTGCCCCATTCAAGCAAAGAATGGCCCTCCGACATGTTACACGCTTTGGGAGAACTATATATGGTGTGCAAAGGCTTTTCCCATCGAGAACAATTGCCCCCGATCTTGCGCAAGGAACTCCTGTCAGTGGCGGGCATCAACATCCGCAAAGAAGAAGTCTTGGCCCAACAGGCAGTGACCGATGACTGGTTGATCCTCGGCCTGAGCATCTACAACGAGGGGCACCTCAATGTCCGAAAAGTATGGCTCCGTGGCCAACAAAGCCACCGCACCGCCCTTTTGTTGGACTATGTCCATCAGAGCATGGAATTTCCTGACTATTATACGGTGGGAAGTGCCTTCAATGGCAGCCTGGCATTTTATCCATCGCCTTATCCCCAACGAGCCCTCATCAAAGAAAAACGCCCACTGACCCTGGTCCTCGACCAATTGGAAGGACATGAGAGCATCCAAGCCTTCCAACAACAACACGCCCAAGCCATCGCCACCAACCCCTGGCTGCAAAGCTTTCCCGTACTGCTGGGACCAGTGACGCCCTGTCTCCACCAAGACCAACTCTACCTCGTCGACCAGCAGCAACAGGCCGTGACAGTGCCCGCATCAGGTCAAAACTGGTGGCAACTCCTCGCTTTGAGTGGTGGCCATCCCATACAGGTGTTCGGCGAATGGCGCAAACAACGGTTCGAGGCATTGAGCATCTTTTCCAACGGCCAACTCATCAGCCTCTCCTGACGCCCCTCCCCTTTTGAGCAAGCGCGCCTACCCGGCAAAGTATTTGCTCTAAAAAATTGTCTCCAACAAAGATTTACCGCCTTTTTTGTCAATTTTCCGGCCTCTCCAGCGAATTTTCACTAATTATTACCCAACATGTATTTACAATCTGTCGTTAAATCCATATCTTTAAAGCGAAAATTCGCTAAATCAGCAATTGCATATTATCAACTTTCAAAAATCACCTTGGTAAATGACTAAGAATCCAGAAAAATTCACCAAAGCAGACCTCCTCAAAGGAGGGGAGTTCATCATCAAAGATTCCACACCTGCCGACACTTACATCCCAGAAGAGATCAACGAAGAGCAGAAGATGATCTATGACATGGTTGCAGACTTTGTCAACAATGATGTCAATACCCAGACGGAAAAGATTGAAAATCAGGAAGGAGATGTTTCCATCCGCTTGCTCGAAAAAGCAGGCGAACTGGGTCTGTTGGGCAGCCACATGCCTGAGCAGTATGGCGGCATGGAACTCGATACCAATACCAATACACTCATTTGCGATGCCATGGGCCCCACAGGCTCATTCAGCACCACTTATGCTGCACACACGGGCATCGGCATGTTGCCAGTGCTGTACTTTGGCAGCGATGCTCTCAAAGAAAAATACCTGCCCAAGCTGATCACAGGTGAACTGAAGGCTGCCTACTGCTTGACAGAACCTTCTTCAGGTTCGGATGCCTTGGCTGCCAAGACCCGCGCCGATCTGAGCGAAGATGGCAAACACTACATCATCAATGGACAGAAGATGTGGATCACCAATGCCGGATTTGCCGATGTATTCATCGTCTTCGCTCAAATCGATGGTGACAAGTTCACAGGTTTCCTCGTAGAAAAAGGAACCGAAGGACTGACGCTTGGTGCAGAGGAAAAGAAGTTGGGAATCAAGGGTTCTTCCACTCGTCAGGTGTACTTTGAAAATTCTAAGGTGCCCGTTGAAAACATTTTGGGAGAGGTTGGCCAAGGTCACAAAATTGCCTTCAACGCTCTCAATAATGGCCGCTTCAAGTTGTGTGCATTGACCACAGGTGGTTCCAAAAAGAGCATCAGCACGGCCATCCAATACGCCAACGAACGCGTACAGTTCAAGCAGCCCATTTCCAGCTTTGGTGCCATCCAATACAAATTGGCCGAAGCGACCATCCGGGTATTCACAGGGGAAAGTGCCTTGTACCGCGTCTCCAATCTGATGAATGAGAAGAAGGCTTCTCTCATGGACATGGGCATGGACTTCGCCGATGCCAAGCTGCAGGCGGCCGAAGAGTATGCCATCGAGTGTGCCATTTTGAAAGTTGTCGGTTCTGAAGTGCTGGATTATGTAGTCGACGAAACGGTGCAGGTCCACGGTGGAATGGGCTATTCCGAAGAAGGAACTGCCGCCCGTGCCTACCGCGATGCCCGCATCTCGCGCATCTACGAGGGCACCAATGAAATCAACCGCCTGCTGACTGTCGACATGCTGCTCAAGCGCGCCATGAAAGGCAATCTTGACATTGTTGGGCCAGCATGGGCTGTTCAGAAAGAGCTGACTTCCATGCCGGGATTTGGCAAAGCGGAGGGAGAATATGGCGAAGAGTACAAGGCTGTCAAAGATTTCAAGAAAATGGTGCTGATGGTGGCCGGAGCCGCTGCCAAAATGCAGATGGACGGCAGCATCAACCTCAAGGACGAGCAGGAAATCCTGATGAATGTGGCCGATATGATGATCGATACCTTGCTGGCAGAATCATTGCTGCTCCGGGTCCACAAACTCAAGCAACAAGGAGGCAAGGTAAGCCAAGAGGTGTACGATGCCATCTTGAAAGTATTCCTGACAGATGCCACCAGCCGCATCAACAAGAGCGCCAAGGACGCCCTGATGTCATTTGCTGATGGAGACTTGCTGAAAACCTTCCTGATGGGCATCAAGCGTTTCACGAAGTACCCGCCTGTCAATGTCAAGAATCTGCGCCGTTTGATTGCAAAGACATTGATTGAGGCAAACGAGTATTGCCTATAAACTTTTGTGCCGATGCAAGTCGGTCGTTTTTAAAAGTTGATAATAAATCATATGGCTCCAGCTTCGCAAGAGGCTGGGGCCTTTTCTTTGTCCCCACCAAACACATGAGCGACTTTGCGCATGTCTGCTGAGGAAGCGTCACACCAATTCCCATCTCCGCATTTACAATCCCCTCCTTCTTTGGCTTTATTTGTAGCAACAGACCTGCCCAGTTTATAACCCACTAATTATGCAAATCAATAGCAAACGTATATTTGCAGCTGCCCTCATGTTCATTTTCATCGGTACCATCCCTTCTTTCGCGCAATTGCGCTCCATTCCTTTCGAGACTGGTCCAGCGACAGAAAAACAGGATGACATCCAACGACTCAGCAGCAGATTGCAAAGGGTATTCAAGCAACGCACTGCCAACAGAGAGGAGTTGAGTGGTCGGCTGGAAGAAAGTTTCGACGACCCCACTTTGGTAATCCGTGGAGAGAAAATCGCAGTGGATTTGATTGCTCGTGAGTCTGTCGATGAATTGCTGAAAGAACTCTCTGCTCTCGACTTTCAAGAAATTGCCAGCATGGGCCGGACCATTTCCGGGCGAATTCACCTGGACGATTTGTCCAAATTGGCCCAACTGCCTTCTCTGCAGTACGCCCGACCTATTTTCAAGCCTGTTGCCCAGATTGGTGCGGTATCCTCCCAAGGAGATACGGCCATGTACAGCCACATTGGACGAAGCAGCTTCAACATCGATGGTGCCAATTTGAAAATCGGGGCACTTTCAGATAGTTACAACACCCTGGGGGGAGCATCTGCGTCTGTACTCAGCGGCGACCTCCCCGGCCCTGGCAACCCCAATGGATACAATACAGCAGTCACAGTGGTAAAGGAGTACTCTGGCAGCGGTTCAGATGAAGCCCGGGCCATGCTGGAAATCATCCATGATGTGTCGCCCGGAGCTGAGTTGTTTGCCAGAACTGCTTTCGAAGGAGAAGCAGATTTTGCACAGGGAATTCTGTCCATGGACAGCATCGGTTGCGACATCATTGTAGATGACATCGTTTATTTGGCGGAGCCATTTTTTCAAGATGGACTCATTGCGCAGGCTGTCAATCAGGTGGTTCAATCCGGCAAGGTATACTTTACCTCCGCAGGCAACATGGGCCGCAAATCCTACGAATCGGCTTTTACTGACTCCGGACTTGTCTACGAGGGCAGCCCCGTTCACGATTTTGATCCCAGCAGCAATGTCGATTACACCCAGTCCATCACCGTCCCTGCCGGAGTCACTCTCAGTGCTACCTTGCAATGGGACGATCCTTTTGGTTCCCTTCCCAACTCAGTAGGTGGGGCCGATACAGACTTGGACATCTTCTTCTTCAATGCCCGTGGAAATCGCATTGCCTATTCCAATACCAGCAACATTGTCACAGGCGATCCATACGAGATCATCTCCTACACAAACAACAGCAACAGGAGCAAAACCATACAAGTGGTCATCGCGCACTACGCTGGTCCGACCCCTACTTTTATGAAGTACCTTTGTTGGACCAACAGCGTTACCATAGATGAATACGATACCGAAAGCTCCACCATCATAGGCCATGCCAACTCTGCCGGTGCCATCACTGTGGGCGCTGCTGCCTTTTACAACACCCCGGCCTTCGGCTCGTCCTCGACACAGCTAAACAGTTTTTCTTCGGCTGGTGGAACTCCCATATTCTTCGACAGCGTGGGCAATCCCATCACCACCATTTATCGCCAAAAGCCTGAAGTGGTTGGACCTGATGGCACCAATACGACCTTTTTTGGGTCCGACATCACACAGGATGGCGACAATTATCCCAATTTCTTCGGGACTTCTGCCTCTGCACCCCACTTGGCTGCTGGAGGGGTTTTGCTCATGGAAATCGGTGCTCGTGGGCGCAGCCAAATCCTCGACGCCATGACCCAAACGGTCGAAGACATGGATGATCCCGCTACGGGAAACAACGATTCGGGCTTTGATTTTGGGACGGGTTTTGGAATGGCAAGAATCAGTCAGGCCATCATCTATCAGAGCAGCCTGCCAGTGGAGTTGTTGGATTTTTCCATTCATCCCATGGGAAAAAGTGGAGGGAGACTCGTCTGGCAAACGGCATCAGAGCACAACAACAAACGCTTTTTGCTGGAGCAGAGATTGTCCGATGGCAGCTTCCAGAAATTGGCGAGCATAGAGGGCAAGGGCCAGGCTGCAGAGGTCAATCAATACGAACACGAATTGTACGGACTGACTCCTGGTACCCATTACTTCCGGCTGTTGCAAGAGGATTTTGATGGCAGCCGTACCGATCATGGATTGGTCAGCTTGCGCATATCGGAAGAAAACGGCAATGTCTGGTCTCATCCCAGTGAAGGCGGGCACCAATTGGTCATCGAAAACCAAGAAGCGGGACAGCTCACCATTCGGCTGTTTGGCTCGTCGGGACAGCTGTTGCGCACCATAGAGCGCCAGGTCAGCAGGGGCGAGCGATTCACCGCAGAAATTGCATCCAGCGACTGGCCGGGTGGAACGTACTTTTACCACATCAGCATGGCGGGGGCAGATGGCAGCCAGAGCTTTCGACATGGAAAGTTTGTTTTGTGACATTGTCCAATGGCCACTCAAGAATACAAATTCCACAATACCATTTATTCATCACACAAATCACTGAAAAAAGACATCAGCACCGGAGGCATTTGGCTCTGGGCTGATGTTCCTTTGTGATAAAACTACTCAATAGTGTTTTCGGGTGAAAATATCTTTGGGCTGCTTACAGCTTGAAGAATGTCTGTTGAGACAACAATCGTCCTTGGCTGGTCTCCCGTACCTGAAGCTGGTACATCCCACCGATCAACTCTCCTACCTCTAGTTGCCAGGGAGTCTGTTGGTCAAAGACAGCAGGGGTTTGCAGGATCAATTGTCCCAATGCATTGAAGACCAATACTTCTACCTCTTCGGAGAGGGTCACATCTGTTTCCAATTGGACAAAAGAAGAAGTGGGATTGGGATACAATCGGAACTGTGTCACTGCTCCAAGTGAGGTCGTGACAATCTCGCTGTAGTCAAAGCCACCATTGAAATCCACTTGGCGAAGTCGGTAGTAATTGGCTCCTTTGAGGGGGGCCTTGTCGGTGTATTCGTATTGGCGTTGTACGAAGGACTGTCCGTGGCCTGCCACCACGTCCAGCAATTCCCAATTCCGCGAATCAGCGCTGCGCTCCACTTCAAAGTGGCTGTTGTTCCATTCTGAGGCCGTCTCCCATTCCAGGCTCACCTGCCCCTTTTGGGAAGCCAGCTCAAAGCGGGTCAACTCTACAGGCAAGGACAAAAAGCTGATGGTATTGACGAAGCCAGAAAACAAGGTGCCCGAAGTTGAGCAATTGTTGAAGTCTGTACAGCCAGCCACTTCGACATCCACCGACGAAACATCTGAGGGATAGCTAACGGTGACTTTCCAGTTGGCTCCAGGGAAATCTGTATCGTTGAATTCTCCTGTGACAAAACCACTGAAGATAAAGGGAGAACCATAGCGGATCTGGGCCTGCACTCCTTCTCCAAAATTGGTATCGGCATTGATCCAGATGACGAGTTCTGATACATTGGGATTTTCAAATCCGACATAGTTGACAAAAGTAAGTGCTTGGGCAAAATTTGTAGAAAGTAGGAAACCCAGTAACAGGGGAAGTAGACTTTTTTTCATAGTTTTCTTAAGTTTTGTACTCGATTGATGTGCGAAGGCTATTCCTTGCTTGCCACCCCATTCGTTTGCAAAGAAAGAGAGGGCTGATCTGCCACCGATGAACAAAACAGAGATGTCATCGGCACACACCATTGCAGGAAGAATTTCCTTCAAAATAAAACAGCGATGGATTTTTGGATCGGGGACTAGGAAGCTAAAAATAGAAAATTATTTGGCAAAGCAGGCATTGATCTCATTAATTTATTTCGATAATTGCCCTTATCAAAAATTAAAGTACTATTTTTGGATTGGATTTTTGGACACAGTACGTATTCATCTCTTCTCTGATCTAATGACATGGGACTCAAGTCCCTGAAACGCGCATTCTCCACGGCTCGCTCTGCCGCTAGGGTCAATCTTCCCTATCGCAAGACTTGTCGATTCGGAGAGCGTTACCGCGGCTTGCACTTTCGTCACTGATGTCAGTTGTCAAATGCTGACATAGTATTTGCATGCTTGAGCAAAATTGCCTGCAAAGGGCATTGCTCATAGGTACTCTATTCTAAAATCGCAAAAGCAAAAACATGAGACATTTTTTCCTCAACAGCTTCTTTGTTCTCTGCTGCATGGGAAGCGCCTTGGCCCAAGACTTTATGATGCAGGGATGGTACTGGGACTACCCAAAGACCTGCGAAGGTGCCAACTGGGCCCAAACACTCGATGCCAAAGCCACAGAACTGGGCAATGCCGGATTCACCTACGTTTGGCTGCCTCCTTTTTCCCGCGCCAGCTTCGGCAGCTGCAGCAATGGTTATGATCCACAGGATTTGTACGACCTGGGAGAGTATGGCCAAGGACCAACGGGTTTTGGAACCCGCTCCCAAGTAGATGCCCTCATCTCTGCCCTCTCCACCAATGGGGTGGCTTCGGTAGCAGATGTTGTCTACAATCACCGAGATGGCGGCGCGCCGGAAGACAATCCCGCCGTGAAAGACTACATCACCATTCACTACAACGACAGCAAAAATCCCTTTCCATCCGACCGCTTCCGCTGTGTCCTTCCACTGGGGGGCAGCTCGGGCAATGGTGCAGGAGATTACTACTTCAAGATCAGCTCCAAGAGCGGCAGCAACCGCTTTTTCAGCAAGCCCTATACCCTGCTGATGGAAACTTCTGTGGTAGGTTTTCAAGGCTTGCCCGATCTGATGGAAGCAGAGCCCAATGGAGGAGGAGATTGTGGCGAAGGATTCAACACCACCCAACTGGGCGTGGTCTTGCAGGCCAATGTCGACGGACTCGGATGCCGGACGGATGAGTTCAAAATCACGATCAACAATGGCGACTTCGATCCGGCTGGCGACGAGCTGGTGATCCGGCTGACCAATCCCAACGGCGATTACAGCGACCACCGCATCTACGGCATTTGGAATGCCAGTGCGGCCAGTGATGTGGTCGGCCAGCTGCGGTACCAAACCTTTACCAACTTCAATGGCCTGCCGAGTGGCCAGGGAGGAATGAGCTATGAAAATTTCCGCCCCAATAGTTCCAACGTTACCACCAACACTCTGGGAGGTGATTGGGATGCCATGTTGTTTTTCTACGATTACGATCAGTACAACAGCGATACCCAAAACAAACTCTACGACTGGACCAGCTGGTTGTGGAACAATGTGGGCATTCGCGGATTTCGGATGGATGCAGTCAAGCATTTTGATCCCTCTTTCGTCAGCGGCCTGATGAATCATTTGACCGGACAAGGCATCAACCCCGGCATGGTGGTCGGCGAATTTTTTGACGGCAATCCCAACGCTTTGAACAATTGGGTGACCAGCGTGGAGTCGGGCATGAATGCCAATGCCTTGCAAAACATCGACATCCGAATTTTTGATTTTGCCATGCGGGAGGCCCTCAAGAATGCTTGCGACCAGTTTGGATACGACGTTCGAAACCTGTTCAACTCTGGTTTGGTAGACGGAATCGGCACCAGTCCGTTCAATGTGGTCACCTTTGCCAACAACCACGATTTTCGCGGCCCATTTGAGCCCATCCAAAATGATCCGATGTTGGCCTATGCCTACTTGCTGACCAACAACCGCATCGGCTTGCCAACGGTATTTTATCCAGACTACTACGGCGTCAGCATTCCCAATGCCCCCACCAATACCCTCAAGCCACAAATCGACCAGTTGATGCAGATCCATCAGCAACACATCTTCCAGGCCAACAGCGTCGAATACCTCAATCGATTTGGAAGTACCTACAGCAGCAGCTATCAGGAGGGCTTTCCCAATACGACTTTGGTCTATCAAATCTCTGGAGGAATTGGAGGAACGGAGGTCGTCGTGGCCATCAACTTTGCAGGCACTCCCTTGCAGCTCGATCACCAAATCAATGGCACCAATGCGTCCACAGGCGATGACTTTACCGAATTGACCGGCAATGGGCTGAACAGCCAAAGTACCTTGGACGGCAGCAATCGCCTGCGCATGGAGCTGCCAGGGCGCAGCTATGGTGTTTGGGTACAAAGCACTGCTTCCCTGCCGTTGGAATTGCTCAGCTTTGATGCACAAAAGGCCAGCGGAGAGGTACAATTGCGTTGGCAAACGCAGCTTGAGCAGGCCGTGCAAGGCTACGAGATCCAACGCTCTTTGGATGGCACTTCCTTCCAGAGCATTGGCTGGCAAACTGCCCAGAACTCCACCAATGCCTTGAGTCAGTATCAGTTCAAAGACATCCAATTGCCCAGTAGCGATGCGCTTTACTACCGCCTCAAGATGCAGGACGCGGACGGCCAATTCAGCTACTCGCCCATCCGGGCCATTGAGCTTGACAAAGAGCAGCAACTCATTCAAATCGCTCCCAATCCAGTGCGAGGAGAAGTGCGAGTGTCTTTGCCTGCTGAACTCCACCGCGAGGCCTTGAACATCAGATTGTACCACGGATCTGGTCAATTGCTCAAGGAGTGGACCAATGTGGAGTCGACGGGAAATGGCCCTGTTTTGCGCATCGACGATGTACCAGCGGGAACCTACTGGCTCCGCATTGAATCTGGTCTGAAAAGCCAATCGTTCAAATTGGTAAAAATCTAGGCAAGGGCGGTGAACTGTACAGCGTTCCAGTAGTTATCTATAGGATGGATTCACTGACGCAAATCGTACTGGGAGCCGCAACCGGAGAAGTCGTTCTCGGACGCAAAGCTGGCAATCGCGCCATGCTGTTCGGAGCCGTTGCAGGTACCATTCCAGATCTGGATATTCTGGCCAACTTATTCTGCGACGACATGACCGCTCTGGCATTTCACAGGGGCATCTCGCATTCTTTCTTTTTTGCCGTAACTGCCCCGATGGCCTTTGCCTGGTTGACACACAAGATGTACGACAGCGGTATCTATCTGCGAAGAGGTTTCCGAATGGGGGCTCTGATCAGTTGGATACTGCTGGCTGCATTGATTGCCTTTGGACTCAACATGATCCCTGTGATGACAGCGGGGAGTCCTTCGACGGGCTTTCTCGCAGGCAGTGTGCTGGCGCTGGGCGGGCTGGGCTGGTGGTTGCACCGAGTCTATCTCAAGCGCCCAGTCAGTGAGGTCGACCTACAGTGGAAAGACTGGTATTGGCTCTACTTCTGGGCCATTCTCACCCATCCATTGCTCGACTGTTGTACGGCTTATGGCACCCAAGTCTTCCAACCCTTTTCCGACTATCGGGTGGCCTGGAACAACATCTCTGTGGCTGATCCCATCTACACCTTTCCCTTCCTTATCTGCGTCATCATCGCGGCGCGTTTTACCCGCGAACATCGCTTGCGCCGGGTCTTCAATTACGTGGGCATTGGGCTGAGTTGCTTGTACATGGCCTATACTGTATACAACAAATTCAAAGTAAACGCCGCCTTTGAAAAAACCCTGGCCAACAAGCAAATCGACTACCAGCGATACATGACCTCTCCCACCATTTTCAACAACCTACTTTGGCACTGCATTGCAGAGGGAGACAGCGTCTATTACCAAGGACTGTACTCTGTACTGGACAAAAGACCCGACATTGACAAAATCCGCATCGTCCCCAAAAATCGCTACTTCCTCAAAGGGCATGCGACCGACGAGGACATCAAGACCTTGGAGTGGTTTTCCAATGGCTACTACAACGTCATCAAGCGCCCCGACGGCAAACTCCAATTCAACGACCTCCGCTATGGATTTGTGGGAGATCGCGAACCCACTGCCGATGATTTTGTCTTTCGCTTCATCCTGGTCACCGATGGAGAGAGTGGCGAGTTCAAAGCCTTGGAGGACCGCAACCGCAACTTCAAAGAAGAAGATTTGCAAGCCTTCCGACAGCGCATGATGGGCGTGGAATGAGCAAACATTAAAAAAAACAACATACAACGAATCTTTTTTCATCCCTTCCCCGTTCTATTCTCTTGAGTAGATTGGCAGATTTTTTCTGTCATGTGAGTAGCCAAGTCAAAACTGCCTGCTCGTTGCTCCGTCACAATTTGGACTGCAGTCGGCTTGCCCGATGAAACTGTGGTACAGATATTGAAACAATTGCTTGAGAGAGAAACTCACTCCCCTTCTATTCCTTTGATCCCATTACATATCCGTTCCCTCAGAACAGCTAGTTTCTGATAGATCAATTCTTCAGAACAGAACAAAGCACGATGCATTTGTCTGTACAACTGTCACTGTACAGCCTTGGCTACTGCATTGAATGATGTAAAGGATAGCAATGATTGAACTGACTGGTTTCGACCCAAACACACTATATAAACGCTGGATTCTCTTCTTGTTCTTGGCCTGCCCTCTTGCCAGCCAAGGCCAAGCCATCCACCCCTCTCCCACTTGCCCGACAGGCCAACAATTGTACAGCCTGCAATGGGGAAATACAAGCGAGCTGGCCAGCTGGACGCCAGGTGAAATCCACCAACAATTTCAAAATGTAAATGCCTCTGCCCGACGTTGGACATTTCAACTGATCGGCGATACCGACGATCTGGCCTTGCTCGGCACCAGTCCGACTCCTTACATTCAAGCATTCTATGCCGATGGCCTGACCAATGTCCTCAGCCTAAAGGTGGACCCGCCCAACGGCAGTGGCAATTCCCTAGAACTGACCATTGACATCTTTCCCGCCATCCAGGCACACTTGGCATTTGACCTTTACTACGTGTTGCAAGATCAATTGGGGCGAGGCGATGAGCTGCAGATTTGGGCGAGTCTGGGAGAAGGAGCTGCCGTTTATCCTCAAATCAACGGAACGGCCAGCCGCAGTTGGACAGCGCAGAGCAATGGTCGCATCACAGCCACGGGCCAAAGCAGCAGCGGCACCGATGATCAGGTCGGCATCCTGTTTGACAGCAATGACTGGATCAATCAAATTCACATCCAATGGACGGACTGCGACGGATGTCCAAGTGGAGAAAGAGGCTTGGGAATTGGCCCCATCGAATTTTGCAGCCCTGGACCCGATCACGACCAAGATGGACTGCCCGATTGGGAAGATGAAGACGATGATCAAGATGGCATTGCCGATGTATACGAACTTTGTCTGGATGCCAGCGCCCCTCCTCCTCCCAGCGAAACCACCCTGGCCATAGAAATACAATTCGACGAATTTCCCGACTACATCACTTGGCAATTGACAGATGCCACAGGCAACATTGTGCGAAGCAATCCCAGCTACGACCGCACAACTTACTCGACCCGTTTTCTCCAGGACACCTTCCAACTTCCGGTGGGGAACTATCAATTCAGCATCCAAGACCGATTCAGGGATGGCATTTGCTGCAGCAACTTCAACGGCTATTTTCAGATTCGCTCCAACGACTTCCTCTTGGTCGGCGGACCCGGCAATGGAGACTTCGGCGCTTCCACTTCGGTCTCTTTCCACTCCGGGGATTTACCTGTCTCTGCTTTCCCCTGCCTGACGACTGATCCGGCTGGCGACCTGGATGGCGATGGCATTCCCAATTATCAAGACGAAGATTTTTGTACCCTCAATGCACAAGGGGTTTGCGACATCTTGGACCAAGACGGAGATGGACTCATCAACTCACACGATCTGGACAGCGACAATGATGGCATTGCCGATGCGGTGGAATCACAAGGAAGAGACGGCCTGTCCAACAGCTTGCCCGATGGCGACCAGGACGGGCAACCCGATGCCTACGATGTGGATGCGGACAACGACGGCATTTACGACAACTACGAGGCGCAATCCACCATGGACTATCTCGCCCCCAAACAAAGCGACCAAGATGGCGATGGCTTGGACGATCGCTACGACGAGCAGCCCGGCTTTGGTGGACAGGGCATCGATGTGGATGTCACCCAGGGAGGGGTTCAACTCCACGACCAGGACCGGGACGGACAGCCCGATTATTTGGACAAAGACAGCGACGACGATTACATCCCCGACTGGCAAGAAGCCTGGGATCAATTGGCCGATGGCGACTCTCGGCCGGATGACATCAGCGCAGATTGCAGCGAAGACCAGGACAAGGACGGACTCTTGGATTGCTATGACCTCGATGACACAGATGCGCTTTCCATCACTTGGGCAGGCTCACCCGCCATCGACAACGGGCAGACAGACAGTGGACAATCGCAAAGTCAAGGCAGTCCCTTTACCGACGGCATCACACTGGACGACCTGTTGCCCGACAATGGACAGGACAGCCAAGAACCCGACTTTCGCGACCCCATTGGCGATTGTACCTCTGCGCGAGTTGCCTATGCATTCGAAGGAGGACAAGACTACTATGCCTACAATGAAAGCAGCGGTGTACACGAATTGGCGGGTACCCAAAATGCCACTCGGGCCACTGCCTTTTGCCGTCCTGCTGGCGATGATTGGCACTACTACTTCAACCCATTGGCTCCCAATCAATTTTTGTTTGCCATCAAAAACAGCGACACAGCCAGCCAACAATTGGCCCTGGAAGAATGGATCGACTACATCGAACTCCAACGCGAGCCCAACCCCAGCCTTCGATACCGAGAGGAAAGTGCCGGAGCCATCTTGGTCATGGCCCGGGATTGGAATGTGGCATTGAAAAAAGACCTTCCCCAAGGCAGTGCTCTCGACATTCGATTCTACTTTGAGCCGGAAGACATTCAGGCCTTGGACCAAGCAGCAAGCGACTTGGTGAGCAGGTATCCCGGTGCCAACCGCTCTGCCATTCGATGGTTCAAAAAGGCAGGGGGGCTAGACAATGCCGACATCAGCAGTGAAGAAATTGGCAATTGGACAGATCTCGGTCCTTATGCCCAACAAGTCATAGACCCAAGTACTGGGCTGGCCTCTTCAGACGGGGACGATCAACAGGCAGGCAATGGGAAAAACTACATTGCCTTTCACGGACTGACAAGTTTTTCGGGAGGGACAGCCATGATACAAGTTGACTTTGCGCCCCTTCCAGTGCAATTGCTGCAATTCAAAGGGCAGGCACGCGGCTGCGAGGTGGCCTTGAACTGGACCACAGCGGAGGAGATCAATTTTGAAGCCTTCGAAGTGGAACGCAGCGAAGATGGGCAAAAATTTCAGGCCATTGAACGGGTAGAAAGCAATGGGCAGCCGACAGGAGGCGCCTACTACTACTTGGATCGGGCAGCGGGCAGTCGCAATTATTACCGCCTCAAAATGATCGACCGGGATGGGAGTTTTGAATACAGTTCGGTCATCTACCGTCCGAGCGATTGTCGTTTGTCAACAAAAAAATTGCAAGTCCATCCCAATCCCCTCCCAAAAGCAAGCGCGAATTGTTATATTCGCCTACACAACACCCAGAAAAAAGTCGTGTTGACACTTCGCCGGGCAACCGGAGAGGTGCTCTTCACAGAAGAATTCCCGGCACCCAAAGGGTGGATCACTCATTCCATTGATCTGAGCGGTTTGCCCGCCGGGATTTATTTTCTGAGCAATGATTATTCGGTCTCGCGCGCCTTGGCCAAAATTGTTTTGACGGAGTAGATGCACTTTTTTGTCCTCCAAAATGAATGGAGATCACAATGTTTTTTCTGTTTGTTTGTCTTGTAAGGCAAGCTGGCTTTTTTTGTTATCTTAGGGCTTGCCGGGAATTCCCTCTGGCTAATCGTGTCACTCTCTATAGTGTTTTCTAGCAGTAACAAATGACAAGTAGATGATCCCCATCAGCAGGTACAGCTGTTGGGCTGTCAATGCATGCGCTTACTCATCAAAAGAAAACACCTAATCGACATGAAAAAATCAATCAATTGCCTTTTCGTCCTTTTCGCCTTCCTCCTGGTTTTCAGCACTTGTCACAAATCCGACGACCCGGAGGTGGTCATCATTTCAGGAGAACATTCCTTTCAGTCAGTATTTTTCAGTCAGCAGTGGGGGGATCCACGATACCATTCGTCTGATGTTCCACCCCACCTTGGCCACAAGAAGCATGACAACATACTGGTATTGGCGCGACACAAGGCCTTTGACCAAGACAGAGGTTTTTACACTGAAACTGCCCACGCCTATCACAGGGGGAATGACGACATTGATCATTTCCGTATTGAAGATGTCGAGTGCTTTTTGTATGGCAATTATGCCAATTACAATTTCAGCAATGACTGGGATACCTTCATCCTGAACGGCCAGGTCATGGAACGGCTCAAGGCAGAAGATTTTCGAGAAATCCCCTTTTCACTGGGCATCAATCATCGAATTGTGTACGAAGGACATTTCCCTGAGCTCATACCGCTGACAAAGGCAAGCCAGCAAATGGAACAGCCGAATGTTTCCCTAACGACTGGTGTCCAACTGAAATGGCAGATGAGTGGCAAACCTTCCACTTGCGTCTACCTGTCCATCCATCATCGCAGCACCAATGGTTCGGAGATGGAAAGACCCATTTTCCTTACGTTGACTGATGACGGCTCATACCACATCAAGCCAGAATTGCTGGCCTCTTTCCAAGTCGGAGATCGCTTGGACATCTCCCTCATCAGAGATGCATTTGTCGAGGAATCCAATACCCTGATTCGAGCAGTGGAGCAGCAATACTGGGATGACATCCTGATCCATCGCTGATGATTTTATTTTACGAAAACATTGTTAAGTCAGAATATTATTTCTATTTTAGTGAGAATCATTTTCTCGCCAAGTCCATCTCTGGCTAATTGCGTCACCACTTATGGTGACTTCCAGCAGTAACATTACAAAATAATAGGTGATTACAAGCATTTGACAACCCATTGGGTTCTACCACTTTGGTGGATACTCCTGGGACAGTCTCTTGCCAAATCATGTATTTTCTAACGCTGACCTAAAACAAGTCGACATGAAACAATCGTTTTTTTACCTCCTTACCCTCTTTTCTTTTTCCATTATTTTCAGCAATTGTGACAAGTCATCTGATGCCCCAGAGGTCATTACCATCTCGGGAACAGAGGCTTTTCAGTCTGCCTCTTTGAGTGAGCAATGGGACATCTCCCAGGGAGAAATTCCAGATATTCCCCCTGAATTCGATGAAAAAGAGTACGATAATGTCCTACTGCTGATGCGCTACAAGCCCTTTGACCACACCAGGGATTTCTACCTTGAAAATGTGACTGCTTTTGCAAAAGAAGGAGATGAGATTGATCACTTTCATGTGGAAAATGTCGAATGCTTTCTCCAAGGAAATTATGCCCTCTACGGATTCAGCAACGAATGGGATACCATCAGCTGGAATGGCATCGATATGGAACAACTCTATGCAGAAAATTTCGAAGACGTGCATTTCTCGTTGGGCATCAACAATGAGGTGGTTTACAAAGGAAATTTCCCGGAACCATTGCCACTTACCAAGGCGGGGCAGGTCATCGACAGCCCCATCGCATTGCGTTCGCAGGGAATCACCTTGGAGTGGCAGACAGAAAACAAGCCCGACACCTACGTCTACCTCCACTTGTCTCACAGCAGTCCAAATGATCTTCCTCTTGACAATCCTCGGAAATTTACCATTCCCGACAATGGATCTTATCACATTACACCAGACATGCTGGCCCTTCTCCAACCAGGCGATGTCATAGACATTTCGCTGATCAGAGATGTTTTTGTGGAAGAATCCAACTTATTAATCCGAAGCATGGAAGTGCAGTACTGGAGCTTCATTCCCGTGCGATAATCCACTTCCGATACAAAATTGTTCCTCTTCTCATTCTTGGGATGGCCACTTGGACCATTGTGAGCCAGGCTGGCCATCCCATGACATTCACCATTTACTTACAACACATCAAAAATGCATACATCCAATCGCTCACTGACTGGTCATCAATTGATTTTTTTATTCATCCTGTTTCCTATTTTGTTTGCTGTAGCTACGAGTCAAGGGCAAACCGTCAACTCCCCATTGTCAGACCAACTTGCAGGCCGATTCTTTCCAGAGGGGGAAGTGACAGTCCAAATCAACATCAACAACAGTTGTTTGGCGCAAAGCAACGCACAATTCAATGCTCGTGCCCGGATTATTTTTGAAAATAAAGAAGAGGATTGCATCTATCTCCGACGCGCCACAAGGCGCAGCAGCCAGCAACTGATCTATGAAATACCGGGGATTCCCAATGATCAAAAGTTTACTTTGAAATTTAAGATGGCCTCTATTTATGATTCAGAGTTCGGATGCAGTGCGCCATTTCCTTGTGGCTCGGCCATCCCACAGTGCTGCATGTCTCCAGAAATATTCGATTGTTGTTTTTGTGGGGATTGGGAAAGTGATCTGGAAATGTTTTGGTTTACGGTCGACGTTGATGTCAAGGCAGGTTTGCTAAGTGTCATTTACAGAGTCAGCAGTCGCCCTGATCGCATCCCAGGCTTCACCTCCCCCATGCAAATCAACAGCACCAAGTACGGTTGCCAATGTTGCAATTTCTGACAAACAAAAAAAGGCCCGGCAGTTTCCACCGCCAGGCCTTCTCGGATGTTTATACTCAATCCGAAGTGGTTTGAGTGTCTGATTGAACGATGGATTTACTGTTTCAAGCCTTGGCCGTGGCGCGGTCTTGACGGGTCATCAGCTTATACAAAATGGGGATCAACAAAAGGACAAAGAAAGTCGAAGTCATCAAGCCTCCGATGATCGTCCAGCCCATGGGCGCCCACATGGACCCGCCACCCAAGGTCAATGGCAGCAGACCCAGGATCGTCGTCATAGTCGTCAGTACAATGGGGATGAAACGCACCTCGGCAGCATCCTTGGCAGCTTGCTCTATACTCGCCCCATCCCTCACCCGCTCATTGGCAAAATCGACCAGTACAATGGAGTTGTTGATGGCAATCCCAATCAAACTCACCAAACCGATGAAAGCCGTGAAAGAGAATGGAACTCCCGCTGCCAACAACATCAAAATGGATCCGATGATGGCCAATGGCAAAGCAGAGAAGATGATCAACGGCTGGGTAAAAGAACGGAACTGAATGACGAGAACACCCAGGATCAAAATGAGCGCCATGATGGAAGCAGTCCCCAATCCACCAAAGGATTCTTCCCGCTTTTCCAAATCGCCCTTGAACTCATAACTGTAACCCTCTTCCCAATCCAACTCATCCAGCTCCTGACTGAACTCCGCCACTACTTGGTCCAGGGTATAACCCGCTCCCACATCGGCTAGAATGGACGCCACTCGGTCGGTATTGAGGTGCGCAATTTTGTTTGGAGCCTGTGCAAATTCAATGTCGCTGACATGGCGCAGAGGAATGAAGCGGTTGTTCAGAGATTGTACGCTGATCTTGTCGAAATCCTCCAACTGGAATTTCTCCTCAAAGCCATAGCGCATCACGATGTCGTAGTCCTCTGCCTGATCGTCGCGAAACGATCCAATGGTACTGCCATTGACAAAGCTGCGAATGGTTTTGTCGACCACATGCAAAGGCACACCCAACATCATGGCCTTGTCGCGATTGACATCAAAGTACAAATCGGTCTTGTCATTGGCCAGTGGATTGTCTATATTGATGATGCCGGGATGGCGTTGGGCCAATTGCTCCGCTTGGCGCGAATAGGTCTGCAACAAATCGAGATTGTCCCCATATATTTTCAAAGCAATCGGCGCCTCGGAAGGAGGTCCCTGAATGTATTCCCGCACATCAATCCGCGCATTGGGATACTCGCCAAAGGTCTCTCGAAGCTCATCCAAAAGTGTATAAAAATCGGTAATGTTGTATTCCTTCAAGGCCACATAGATTTCAGAATAGGCACTGTTGAAGTTTTCCGGAATGATGTTGTAGTAAATCCGGGGATTGCCATGGCCAATGTTGGAAAAATAATACTTGACATTTTCTTTGCTCGCCAAGACGGATTCTACATAGCGAACGGCCTCGTCTGTGGCATCCAAATTGCTGCCCGTTGGCAAGCTCACCGTGATGCGAAATTGAGGTTTTTCTGCCTTTGGAAAAAAGGTCACCCCAACCAATGGAAACAAACTCATCGCTCCTACAAAACTGGCAACAGAAAATCCAATGGTCAGCCACTTGTGTCGAAACGCCCAAGACAATGCACTGCGGTAAGGCCCCTCAACAAATCGACGAAGCATCCGGAAGGAATAAGTTTGCTGCTGCGTCCCCTCTCCCCTCGCCTTGAGAATGTTGCGGGCCATGAAGGGAGCCAAAGTGATGGCAATCAAAAACGAACCCGACAAAGTGGCAATCACACTCACTGGCAAAGCCCGAATGAATTCCCCAACCGTATCGGGCATCATGATGATGGGCACAAAGGCCAAGATGGTTGTCAGGGTGGCACTGAACATGGGGGCTACCAGCTGTGAGGTTCCTTTGATGGCCGCCTCTTTTTTGCTCAGTCCCTGGTTCAAAAACCGCTCGATGTTTTCAATGATGGCAATGGAATTGTCCACCAACAGTCCCAAGGCCACAATCAATCCGGTGACAGACATTTGCTGCAAGCCCAATTCAAAATAATCGACTATCCACAAACCGATTAGGATGGAAAATGGGATGGACAACATGACCAGACTGGCCGCACGAAAACCCAAGACCAAAAAGATGATCAAACCCACCAGCAAAATCCCTTGAAGCAAATTGCTGATGAATCCATTGATGCGCTCACTGACACCTGTAGATTGGTCGAAGACATACTCCATGCGAATGTCCTCCTGCAAGTCAAAAGCCGCCAATTTTTCGCGAATGGGATCGGCCACGTCAAAGACATTGAATCCCTCTTTTTGCTGAACAGTCAATACGATGCTGCGCTCTCCGTTGAAACGGGCTGTATACCTGTCGTCTTCGTAGTCAAAGTAGACCGAAGCGATGTTTTTGAGGTAGACGATTTTTCCCTGAAACGCACCCACCACTGTATTTTTGATCTGCTCAATATTGGAATAAGTACCGGAGGTTTTGACGTTGAACAGCTTGTTCGACACCTTGATGGCACCTCCCGGAATGTTGGCATTGTTGCTCTGAATGGCTTGCTCTACATTGTCCAGCGAAAGACCCATCTCCGTCATCTTCACAGGGTTGAGGGCAATGCGGACTTCCTGCTCTGGATACGCATCGATCTTCACCTTTCGCACGCCGCCCACTTTTTCAACAATGTTTTTCATGCGCTCGGCCTCTTTTTTCAGGCTGGCATAAGGAGCGGTCTCCGATACCAGGGCCAATTGGAAGATGGCCACTGATGTGGAGGTCGCCCGGAAGTAATCAATCTGGTACAAGTCGCGAGGCAACTCGTCGCGAATGCCATTGACCTTGGACTGAATCTCGTCAAATTTTTCTTTGGAATCCACCCCATAGAAAAACTCCACTTCTATCTGTGCAACCCCATCGGTGATGCTGGTAGCGATGCGCTTGATGTCGTCCAATTCGTTGATCGCTTCCTCCGCCTTGTCGACGACTTGGCTCTCCATGTCCTTTGGATTGGCGCCGGGCCAGATGATGACAACATTGGTCTGGGGAATGTCGATGGCGGGATCCTCCATGCGAGGCATGCCCATGTAGGCGCTCAGTCCTGCGAACAGCAAAAAGGCAAAGGCAGTGAGGGTGAATTGATAATTCTCAATGGAAAACTTGGGAATATTCATGATTCCAGTTTTTTTGTAAAAGAATGTGGAAAAGAAATGTCGGCTAACCCAGATGCTAATGGCTAGCGGCTCACGATTTCGCCATCTTCGAGATAGCCCCCGCCTTTGACAACCACCTCAGCTCCTTCGGACAGGCCTCCCTTGATCAGTATCTCTCCTTTTTGCAGTTTGTAAATTTCGATGGGTGTCTTCACCGCCGTATCTCCCTTGAGGGTAAAGACGATGCCCTTACTTTGATCGGCATTGATCAGCGCATCTACGGGTACCGACACCAATGATTGGCCGGAACGAGTCTGGATGTGAACGCTGCCAATGAAGCCCGACAAGAGTTTTTTACCGTCACTGTCTACCAAAATTTCCACCTCGAATGTGTTCATGTATGGGTCGGCAATGCGGGCCATTTCCACAACGCGTCCTTCGAAAGTCGTCTGTGGGTAGGCGTCAAATTCAATGCGCGCCTCGTCTCCCATTTCCACATGTATGATGTCCTTGTCGGTGAGGTTGACACGGATGACTTGGGCCTGGTTGTTGGAGCCAAAGAGAAAGATGGGCTGGCCACTGCCAGTGAGTTCGCTCGCTTCGGCCAGCTTGCGCAGGATCACGCCATTGGCAGGAGCGGTAATTTTGGAATAGGCTAAGTTGAAGTCTGCAATTTGCTCGTTTTGCTTGTTGAATTTCAAACTGGTCTGAGCTGCTTCGAGCTGGTTGCGGGCATTGTCTAGTTGCAGGCGAGCGTTGTCCAAATCATCGAATGTCGCCACACTGTCTTTGTACAATCCTTCTGCATTTTTGAAATCCCGCTCTGCCTTTCGCACCGCCAAGCGCGCGTTTTCAATGGCAATCTCTGCTTGCTGACTTCCCAGCTCTGCCTGTTGGGTTTGGGCACGTATTTCGTCCAGCTTGAGTTCGGCCAGCAATTGACCTTTGCGCACCTTTTGTCCCTCTGCAACATAGATTTTGTGGATGACACCTCCTGTTTTGAAACTGAGTTTGATCTCCTCTTTGCTGGACAATTTACCAGTGGCGAATATGGTTTCTTGATAGGCGATTTGGCGAGCTTTTTCCGTCATGACTCGACGGGTTTTCTTGGCTTTGCTTTCCGCCTCAGAATTTCCAGACAACTGAAAAACGGCCAGCAAACTGATGACGAGAACAACGGGTATGATAAAAAGAATGGACTTTTTCATTGGAATTGTGTTTTAACAGATGCGAATGAATGATGAAAAACGGTTGACCACTTTGTTGCTACATGGAATGGGTAGCGTTTTCAAATTCAGCCAGTTTGATCTGGTAGTCGTACTCGCTGATGATGAGTTGTTGAGAAGAATTGGTCAGCTGGGTTCTGGCATTGGTCAGCTCCACGAGGTTGGCCTGTCCTTGTCGGAATCTCTTCTCCACCAGGCGATAAGCTTTCTGGGTACTCTCGACCTCGCTCTGCGCCAACTCGATGCTCTTCAGGGCTGCGTTCAAGGCATAGTAGGTATTGATGACCTCCAGTCCAATCTGGCGACTGACCTCTGATTTCTTTTCTTGCAGGATGCGCTTTTCCAATTCGACCTGCTCTACCTTGGCCTTGGTGGGCTTGTTGAAAAGACGCCAACTCATCACCAATGATCCCATGAAGTAATCGTCTTCCGAACCAAAGGAATAGCCAGTGCCTTGGAATCCGTAATCAGCCACCAAATTGACCTGTGGCAAAAAATCGCCTTTGCTCATGCTGAGCTGGTTGTCAGTGGCGGCCAGGTAATAGTTGAATTGTTGCAATTCCTCGCGGCGCTGCCAAGCTTGCTTTTGGGCTGCTTCCAAGGAAATGGCAGAAAAGTTTTTCATGGCACTGGCATCGGCCTCTACCTCGGCTTCGTAGTCGCGATTGAGCAAGAAATTGAAAAATGCCTGGGCCACGTTCCGATCTTTTTCTGCAGCAGCCAATTGCTGTTCCACTCTTTTGACCTCGGCCTCCGCAGCGTACACCACATCAATGGTCGCCTTGTCGTATTTGTTCAAACTTTGGGTGGTCCGAAGGTTTTCTTCCACCAATTTGGTGGTATTTTCAAATAGAACCACTGCCTCGGAAGCCTTCAAATAATTGTAGTAGGCCATCTTGACCTCTTTGGTCAGCTCTCGTTTGTACACATCCACACTCAACTTTTCTACCTCCGAAAGGTTTTGGCGAATGCGATGGTTGTTGAGGATGGCCGTGTTGAAGACCGGCAGGATCACCCGGAGTTTGGTCTCGTGCTCCGTTTCGCGCAAGAAATTGACCTGCTCATTGGGAATGTCAGAGTACAATGGCACCTCTGGATAGTTGGGATTGGCAGCCTGGGCCGATTGGTTGATGAGGTTGAGGTTGTTGTAAATTGGATTCATCAAATCTCCCAGTGGCAAATCGAACGTCCGTCCGCCTCTCGCCACCGAATAGCGGGCCTCGAGGGACAAGCTGGGATAAAACATGGCTTTGGCTTCCTTCAAGGCTGCCAGGCTTTTTTCATACGACAGATTTTTCTGCTGCAGACTGATGTTGCTTCTCAAGGCTTCGCTGATGTAGCCATCCAATTTGCTGGATTGAGCAGCGAGGGTCCACGAGGCCAGAAACAGACAGAAAATGAAAAGAATTTTTTTAGACATAATAGCTGGACTTTTGTTTTTCAACTTATGCTTATGACCACAATATCTACTTATCTCTCGTCCCGTTCTAGTCCATTTCATTGAACTGTGAGTTTGGGCTGCTGAATCGTATGATGTTATCTTTGAATCGAATGGGGGATTGTCGCGACTTGATTATCTTTGCAGCAATGCAAAAAGGTATGAGGTATTTCGTTCGTTCCGCTTACAAAGGCAGTCAGTTTCACGGTTGGCAAATTCAGCCCAACAGTCGATCGGTCCAACAAACCATAGAGGAAGCCTTTTCGCTGCTCTTGCGGCAAGACATTGGCATTTGTGGCTGTGGCCGTACTGATACGGGCGTGCATGCATCGGACTATTTGTTTCATTTTGACTTCGACGGAACATTTCCCGAGCACTTTTTGTATCGGCTCAACAAAATCCTACCCGACGACATCGCCATTTTTCACATTTGGCAAGTCGAGGCCGACGCACATGCCCGCTTCGATGCCAGCGAACGGCGCTATGCCTATCACCTCAATTGGCAAAAAAGGCCATTCGCCGCAGAAACATCTTGGTACCTCCCCGAGGCTGTCCGGCTGGATCGGCAAGCCATGCAAGAGGCCGCCCAGCTGCTGTTGGAATACGACTCCTTCTTTCCCTTTTGCAAAACACATTCGGATGCCAAGACCATGCACTGCCAATTGATGGATTCCCGATGGGAGTGGATCGAGGACGAGCAGCGAGCGGTATACCACATTGCCGCCAACCGATTTTTGAGAGGCATGGTCCGACTGATCGTAGGCAGTTGCATCTATGCAGGCAGGGGCCAGCTGAGCCTGGAAGAGCTGCGAGAAGCCCTCGACCAACAGCATCGGCTGCGCCGCAGTTACAGCGCACCGCCACAAGGATTGTTTCTCACCCACATTGTCTACCCAGGGGAAGCCCAATGGGCAGACAGCCCCCTAAAACTCTGATGCCATATGAATTCTTGTTTGATTCGCAACATACAATCCTTGGTGCAAGTGGACGAGGGCGACACTTCCCGCCCCTTCCTCCGGGGCCCTGCCATGCAACGACTGCCCAGTATTGAACAGGCCTGGCTATTGGTGGAAGGAGACCGAATTGTCGATTTTGGCACAATGGACAATTGTCCAGAACGAGCAGACCAAGTCGTAGATGCCACTGGCCGGATGGTTTTCCCCTCCTGGGTAGACTCCCACACGCATTTGGTATTTGCGGCCAGCAGAGAAGGGGAATTTGTGGACCGCATCAAAGGCTTGTCTTATCAAGAGATCGCCGCCAAAGGAGGAGGCATCCTCAATTCTGCCCGCCGCCTTCAAGAAACGGCAGAAGAAGTGCTCTTCGAACAAGCCTGGCAACGACTGCAAGAAGTGCGCGCCATGGGAACGGGAGCCATTGAAATCAAGAGTGGCTATGGGCTGAGCCTGGAGGCCGAGCTGAAAATGCTGCGTGTCATCCGACGGCTCAAGGAAGCCTCCGATCTGCCCATCCGGGCCAGCTTTCTAGGGGCGCACGCCCTGCCGACTGCCTTTGTCGATCATCGCCAAGGCTACATTGACCTACTCACCAAGGAACTGCTGCCCCGAATTGCCGATGAACAATTGGCAGACTATATGGACGTGTTTTGCGAAAAGAACTTTTTCAGCCCTGCCGAAACCGATCACTTGCTGGAAGTCGGCCTTCGCCATGGCCTGAAACCCAAAATCCACTGCAACCAATTTTACAGCCTGGGAGGCATTCCCACCGCCATCAGGCACGGAGCCATCTCGGTCGACCACCTGGAAGTGGTCAGCGAAGCAGACATCGAACATTTGCTCGCCTCCACAACCATCCCCACCCTGCTGCCCACGGCCCCCTTCTTCCTCAACGACCACTATCCGCCTGCCCGCCAAATGATCGATGCGGGGCTGGGCGTGGCGCTGGCCAGCGACTACAATCCAGGAACCACCCCCTCGGGCAAGATGGCATTTGTGGTATCCCTGGCGTGCATCAAATTGCGCATGACCCCGGAAGAGGCCATCAATGCGGCCACCATCAACGGGGCCCATGCCCTGGAATGGGGCGATCAGCTGGGGTCCATTGGCCGCGGGAAATTGGCCAACCTCTTCCTCACAAAGCCAATGCCCTCCATTGCCTTCCTTCCCTATTCGTTTGGCGCCAATCTGGTGGATCGGGTGATGATCAGTGGAAAACTGGCGAGCTAATCCCCGCTTTGGGTAATGAGCGACAAAAGCCAGGCAGGAATCTGGTGGAATTTGGCTGTGAATGAGCGAAATTTGATTAGATTGTCTACTTCACAACTCTTTTCTCGATAACATTTGTCTAACCAAATAGAAGAGTTTGTTGTTCTTCTCTTTGAATCACCCATCCCTCGTCATTCTCAACTGTCGCACAGCGTTCGACCAGCAAAGAAGGGCAGGGGGGACTGAATCTATTCAGTTACAATATTTTGCAAAGACGAACAGTTATTAATGCAGTGATAAAAAAAGTACATTTTCAAGCCCTTTTGGAGTAGATTTTGCGAGATCGAAAGTAATTTCCGGACCCTGATTTCAGAACTTACCAAATTATACCTCCCAAAGGGGGTACAAAACGGTCTCCGATAGCTATTTTTGCCCGAATTTCAATATGCTTGATTTATCAAAATCAAAATCCACATGATTCTACGTGTAATCCCAATCTGCCTGATTTTGTTATGCACAGGAGTACTGATGGCACAAACCCCTGAAGTTCTCAACAACAGATGGCCATTTCCGAGCTCCACTGACCGTACCATCTTGACTTGCGGGGCTGGCCAAACCCCCAACGCGGGATCCGCCCAAACGGTCATCCACCCCGATGCACAGTCCAACAATGTTCGCTTTCTCTGCCTCGGCGATTCTGTCAACATCGTCCACGACGGCCTTTTCGATTTCAGCGGCGACCCGGATATGAGCACACAAGCAGGCGTTGGATACGTATTCTATACCTGTGCGCCCACAGTGACAGGCCCTGAATTGGCAGATGTGCTCAACGATCCCTGCCTGTTGGACAATCCACCAGCGTCCATCTTCCGCCCCGGTGCCCCCAACATTTACGTGTACACCGATCCGGTCGAAACAGATGGGAATACCGTATTTTGGAACACTGCCAATATTGAATTTCCGCCCAACTCCGGCACATTTCTGACTCTTCAAGATGTCTTCAACAGCGGAGATCCTTTTGAAATCTTCTACGCGCCGATCACCATTGACGATCACTTCACCAACATGTTTGAAAACAATGGTCCTTGCATCGACGTCAATACCAACGGCGGTTTTTCCCTGGTCTACCTCAACGAAATCACCACCTCACAGCCCATGATCGTCCCCAATGGCGGTGGCTGTGTTGCTTCTTTTGAAATATTTGGAGGCATTTCCGAATTCGATGGCTCCTCTTCTTATACCATGAGCATCACCCTGGATTCTGATCCATCGGTAGAAGCTTACTTCGATACACCTTTTGCACATGGCGAAACGGTAACCTTTACCGTCCCTCAGCCTGGCATCTACAATGTGACCATCAATGATGATGTGAGTTGCGGGGCCAGCTTTCAAGTGCCAATGACGGGTTGTACGCCTGTGGAATACAGCTTGCCTGCCAATTCCTGCCGTCCTCCCTCTTCTACGCTTTGCTTGCCTGTCACAGTAGAAAATTTCAATGCCGTGGGTTCTTTCCAACACTCGGTCAACTGGGACCCGGCCGCATTGATGTACAGCAATACCAACCCAGGAGTCGTGTCTCCTCCTAACCTGACCACCAACGCCAACAACATGATGGGCATCTTGGCGGTGTCTTACTTCGATTTTGTCAATCCAAACAACATCCAAACATTTCCAGACAATACTGTCTTGTACGAAATCTGTTTTGAGGTGATTGGAAATCTAAATACTACCTCCAACGTCAGCTTTTCCGACAATCCCACCACCATTCAACTGGATGGGGAAAATGGCATTCGACTGGCCTTTGCCGGAAACGATGCAGTGGTGACCATTTCTGCCTGTAACCTGGACATTCGCTTTTCCAGTTGCAGTGGCCGACAAACCGGGCCCAACTCTGGTACTGGCTCCATCACGGTCACGGCGGCTTCCGGTACTGCTCCCTTCACCTACAATTGGGAACAGGATGGCAATGCCGCCAACAACGGCACAGGCAGCATCGGAACCGCCCCAGGCAGCGACGAAATTTCCAACCTGCCTCCGGGAACCTACTCGATTACCGTCACAGACAATACAGGAACGCCTCAGATTGGCTCTGTCACGGTAGTGGATGGCGATCCGCTTTTCGTACAGTTGACAGCCGTCAACCCAACTTGTCCGGGAGATTCAGATGGAAAACTCTTCCTCACCACCGGAGGAGGCCAAGGCCCATACGGCATCACATGGTCGACCGGCCCAACCAATATCGACTCCATCACAAACTTGTCACAAGGCAATTACGAAGTCACAGTGGTGGATGCCAATGGATGCGTGGGAATAGGAATAGAGGGCGTAGGAGCACCAGCTGTAACAGCGGTCTTGATCAACCTAGAAAATGTGACCTGTACCGGCAACGGCTCTGACGGACGAATTACCGTCCGAGGAGATGGCGGAGCTGGTGGAGGCATCACCGATTATCAATATTTGTGGAGCAACGGAACCACCACCAACAGTCTCCTCAACATCCCACCAGGCAATTATTGCGTCACGATTACGGATAGCAACGGCTGCGAATCTGGGCAACAGTGCTTTGATGTCCTCGATGGGGATCGTCCGACCATCACAGGTTGGAACATTGTCAATCTACAATGTGCAGACGATACCAATGGGGAGCTGACGGCCAATGTCGTACCCGCTACTGCTCCGATCGATACCTTTATTTGGACCTTGCCCGATGGCAGCATGATCGGCACCAATACTCCCATGCTCACAGGTTTGGGTGCGGGTGAGTACATCATCGTGGTGCGAGCCGAGGATGGTTGCACCGCAACAGATACCGTAGATGTGGTGGGGCCCGATCCAATGGTCATCGATGGTGTCAACTTTGGTCCGCCCACTTGTCCAGGAGACATGAACGGTACCATCAGTGTATTGGTCAGCGGAGGTACCCTTCCCTACACGGCCAATTGGTCGACTGGTGCCAGTATCAACGGGACCACACTGTCGGGACTGGTAGGCGACACTCGCTACAGCGTGACCATCGTGGATGGCAATGGCTGCGACAGCGTTCTGCTGGATACCATTCTTCCCAATCCACCCCTGATCGACATTTTCATCGATCCCAATAGTGTAACCATGACGAGTTGCAACATCGGAACTTGTGATGGGCAGGCCACCGCTTTCGCCTCGGGGGGAACCTCAGGTCTGGGGATTTACGACTTCCAGTGGGGCAGCAACGAATCGGTCTTTGGCGTGACGTCTTCCACCGCCGTTCAGCTTTGCCAAGGATGGAATACCATTACGGTGAGCGATGGACAATGCTTCAATGTAGATTCGGTCTTCATCGACGCACCTCCTCCTCTGTCCTTTGACTTTGACATTACCGATCCAAGTTGCCACGACGATGCGGATGGCAGCATTACCGTATCCGGCATCGGAGGTACGCCCGGCTACACCTACAATTGGGATACCAACGAGACAGGACCGACCATCTCCAACCTGGTGGCTGGCACTTACAGCTTGACCATCACTGACAACAACAATTGCGAATTTGTCTCCAACATAGCCGTCCAAGAACCCGCTCCGCTGGTCATCCAACCAGATACCGTAATCAATGTAGGGTGCAGCGGTGACGACAATGGACGAATTGAGTTGAATCCAACGGGTGGAACACTGCCATACACTTATTTGTGGCAAAACAGCGTTTCCACTACCAATACTGCCTTTGACTTGAGCCCGGGCAATTATGCCGTTACCATCGTAGATGCGCGTGGCTGCCGCGACAGCCTTACCACGACCATCAGTGAGCCACCTCCCATCGAATTCTTGCTGACCCAGCCGGATGAGCCGCTTTGCTTTGGCTTCCAAACGGGCTTGACAGTGGATTCCATTTGGGGAGGAACGCCTGGCATTTATGAGTTTTCTGTGGAAAATGGTCCGCAGCGCCGCCCCGGCAATGCCATTCCTGTGGGAGCAGGTACCTATACCGTACAAATCTACGACGGCATTGACTGCTTTGTGGAGACGGTCGTAACGATCTCTCAACCACCACTCATCTCTGTGGTATTGGGCAACGATCGGGAGGTCGACTTGGGCAGCTCCGAAGTCATCGAGGCCACCATCGTCCCTCCGTCTACCATTGTCGACTCCATCATCTGGTCGCCTTCTGACAGTTCGCTCTTCCGTTGCCTGGACCCAGAATGTCGCCGGGTGGAGGTATCGCCACTTGAGTCGACGGTGTTCAACGTAACAGTCATCGACGACAAGGGCTGCATTGGCTCAGAGGAGATTCTGGTGGAAATTGACAAAAACAGAAATGTCTACATCCCCAACATATTTACGCCCAACAATGATGGCCGAAACGACGTCTTCAAACCATTCATTGGAGTGGGTGTGACCCAGGTCAATTACTTCAGAATCTTTGACAGATGGGGCGAGCTGATGTACCAGACCGAGAACTTTGTGCCCAACAACAGCATAGACAACGACGGTTGGAACGGTACCTTCAAAGGCAAGCAAATGAATCCAGGGGTGTACGTCTACCTCATCGAGGTGACCTTTGTGGATGGCATTACGCTGCTGTATCGAGGAGATGTTACGTTGCTTCGGTAGGGCGGTCGGCCTTGGGCAGGGCAATGGAGAAAGTCGCTCCGTGATTTTCCTCTGATACCACCCAGATGCGGCCATTCAATCGCTGAACAATTTTCTGGCAAATTGCCAATCCAATACCAGTGCCTTCATACTTATTGCGAGTGTGGAGGCGCTGGAATATTACAAAGATGCGTTGCTGAAACTCGGGGTCGATGCCAATCCCATTGTCCTTGACACTGATGATGACTTCATCGGGCGTATCTTCCCATTCCACCCGAATCATCGGCCGCGTATCTGGCTTGCGAAACTTGATGGCATTGGAAAGTAGGTTTTGAAACAGCTGGATCAACAAAGACTGCGAGGAGCGAACTCTTGGCAAATCGGCCCGGTGAATCTCCGCATTTGTCTCCTCGATGCGCACCCGCAGATTGATCACCGCGATGTCGACAGCATCATTGAGCGCCACGATCTCCATGTCCTCCTCCGTCTTTCCGATGGTCGCATAGCGCAGCAAAGCATCCAGCAGGTTGTTCATCCGAATGACCCCCTCTTGTACAAAGGCAAAGTACTGATTGGAGTCTTCTGTAAATACCTTGGAATGCAGTCGATGGATCAATTGGGTGTAGCTGCCAATCATGCGCAGGGGCTCCTTCAGATCGTGCGATGCCACGTAGGCAAACTGCCGCAACTCTTCATTGGCCTGTAGCAATTGCGCATTCTGCTTGGAGATTTGGTCACTTTGGCTCAGCAAGAGGCTTTGGTACTCATTTTCCTTGGTCAACTGCTCGATCTTCTGCTGCTTTTCCCGGATGGCATACTTGATCTCCATGTCGATCACCTGTCGATGCATCTGCAGGCCGGCAAATTGCTCGTGCTTTTTGGAATAGATCATTTGGTACTGAAGGGCCTTTTCAAAATCCCCCATGTCTTCGTAGATGTTGGCCAACAACTGATAGGCGCGCAGCTCGTTGGTATCGTCATTCATTCGCTTGGAGGTCACGATGCAACTGCTGGCAAATTTGATGGCCTTTGGATATTCTTTGCGGTGGTAATGTACCTTGCTCAAATTGCTCAGGTTGATTTGCCGACCGTTGATGTCGCCCAGCTCGTCCATGATCTGGCGGGCCTTCATGGCCAGGTCATAGGAAGCATCGATGCGGCCATTGGCAACCTCTACGCTGCTCAATTGGGAGAGCGAAAGGGCAATCATTTCCTTGTACTGACACTTTTCGGCCAAGGCCAATGCCTGGTGGAAGTAGGGCTCTGCCAGGTCCAACTGGTTGTTGTTGGAGTAGACATTGCCGATGTTGTTGTAGATGATGACCCGGGTGTTGTCTTCCAGCACATTGTGGTACTCATCAAGGGCGGTTTGGTATTTGTCCAAAGCCTCTTCGTAATTGAACAGGCTGGCGTAGATGGTACCAATGTTGATCAAGAAGTTGGCCGTGTGCTGGTGGTAGTTGATGTTTTTGCTCTTGTCCAAGGCTTCCAAGAGGTATTGCATGGAAGATTTGAAGTCAGAAGCATGCCCGTAGTAAATGGCCATGTTGTTGAGGGCACTCAACTCCAGTTCAATGTCTTTGATGGCCCGACTCATGCGCAACAGCGGCTGGCTGAATTCCAAAATGCGGGCATATTCCCGCCTCTTGAGGTAGATGGAAGCCATCTGATTGTAAATCTCTGCCAACAGACGCTCATTTGCCTCCGCATCTTTTGCCCGAAGGTATTGCAGCCCTTGTTCTGCAAAATCGAGGGCTTGCACAAACTCATTTTGCTGGATGCTCAAATGGCTCAACTTGCAAAGCGACCGAACCACTCCCATCATATTTTCTTTGTCGCGACTCTGTTGCAGCGATTGGTGGTAGTATTGGTCTGCCTTTGGAAAATCCCGCTTGTTTTCGTGAACTTCTCCCAACGCCAGGTCAATGTCGATACCCACCCCATTGCCTCCAGGGATGTCGCTGAGTTGGCTGGCCTCCGTCAAGCAATCCAAAGCCTGCCGAAACTCCTCCGGATCGCCAAGGTATTTGCCAGAGGTGTTGTAGATTTTGCCCATCAAAAGCTGAGAGGACACGCGCCCCATTGTGTAGGAGGAAGCCGCAGACAAATCCAGGGCCTGCTGCGCCAAGTCCAATGCCTTGTCCAGTTTGCGCTGTGCGTACAGAGCAGAGGAGCGTTCGATGAGTTGTTGTATGTTCTTTTGATCCATGGGCCGACACGATTCGGGATATGTGGTAATGACATCCAGTACGCCTCATTGGGCAAGGCTACCAGTGTAAGGTCGTTGACGAGGGGTAGTCCAATAGTTGATATGGGGCACAATCAGAGCCCGTTCATTCTGCATCGACATATCCTTCCAGATACAATTTGTACGTGGAGGGGTCTGCATTGGTTTCGACGGTGATGACAGGCTTTTGCTTTCCCAACTTTCCTTTGGTATCAAATACAACACCAATGTAGCCCTCTTCGCCAGCCTCGATGGGAATGAAGGGGTAGCTGGGTTGGGTACATCCGCAACTGGCCCTGACATTTTTGATGATCAATGGCGTTTTGCCTGTATTTTTGAAGCGGAACTGATGCTTGACGGTTTCTCCCTGCTTGATGGTCTCATACTGATGCACCATTTCCTCAAACTGAACCCTGGCCTTCTTTCTGGACCGACGCTTTTTGGAAGAGGACCGCTTTTTCTTCTTGGCCTTTTCTTCCTTTGCATCCACCACCTTTACAGCCACTCCCTCAGGGTCTGACTCTACTTGCGGAGGATCCGATACTTCCAACTTGCTGCTGTCCAATGCAAGACTCACTGTGCTGTCGATGGCTGGAGGACTTGTATTGATCGAAGAAGGAGTTGCCTCCGCTGTGGGAGCTTCCGCGGCAGCTTGGTTTTCTCCGCCACAAGCCCAAGTCAGTAAGGACAAGCACACAATGGCAAAGAAAGCAGTCTTCTTATAAACATATTTGACCATATGATTACGAAGCTACAGCATTCAAACAGGAATGAAAAGGATTCACAGGAAATTATGCACCATCTGACGGGCAGAAACGCCACTTTCCGCCGCTAGGTACAGAGATCAACGGAGAATGGACAAGCTCCCGACGCTGTTTTGCTCCTGTCCATCGCAGCGATAGCGGACCCGATAGAGCAATACGCCTGGATTCATGAACTGCCCCTTGAAACGACCATCCCATTGTTCGAAGGGATCGCTGGTGGCAAACACCCGTCCTCCCCAGCGGTCAAAAATCTCCAGAGAGATCAATTCCTGGATGGCATATGGGTTGCTGATGCCATAGCTGTCGTTGAGGCCATCATCATTGGGCGTAAATGCCTTTGGGAGAAAGATTTCTCCACATTCCAGATCGTCGGGATCGATGACGGTCACCCGCAAGGTGTCAAAGGAAGTACAAAAATCATCGTCGAAGCGGACGGTATAAGTGGTTGTTTCTGTTGGGCTTAGGGTTGGCTCCAAGGCGGTAACATCACTGATGTTGTCATTGGGCGTCCAGCTGAAGTTGTTGGCACAAGTGGTAGAGGCGACCACATCCACAGAATTGCCAAGGAAGACCGTGGTATCGCGACTCAGCAATTGATCTGGTGCCAGGTAGAGTTCTGCCACTTCAAATTGATCCAATGCCCTGTCGTAGACCCGAATCTCGTCCACCAGACCGATGAATGGCTGTTCGTTGGCCGCCATGCAGAGATTGCTCGAAATGTTGATGCCCAAAACGGCATTGTTGAGAATGTCGACGCGGGAGACCGCGCGGGTTTCCCTCCGGAGGGTGCCATCCAGGTACAGCAAGGTGCGATTGCCCGTGCGAACCACCACGACATGATGCCAGCACTGCCCCAAATCCAGTTGTGAATTGACAGAGGCGGACTTACTGCTGTTTTCCAACAGATCTACATTGAGCAAATTGGCACCGGAGAGCAAAGAGATGTCAAAGACATTTTCATCGGCACAGGCCCCTTTCTTGTTGATGATGTGGCGAACCCCCACAGATAAGGTGGGCTTGATGTACAAACTCAGGGTAAAATCCTTTTTGTTGAAAACGTTGTTGACCGTGCCAACAAAGAGCAAACCATCGCCGCCTTGCCGCAATTCCATCGCCTCCCCTTTGACACCACAAACGCATTGGGGCGCCCCGAGCAGCTGGCCGTTGGAGCCATTGCCACTCTGGTCGTTGGCCGTACAATCATCAAAGGAGTAATAAGCTTCCAGACCACGGGTAGGTTGGGCCACAAGGGAGGAGGCCAGGACAGCGAAAAAGGCAATGAGAAAAAAATTCTTCATGGGTCTACATAATTTTACACCGTTTATTGAACGTCCAGCCACTGACAATATTTTGCCCGTCCCTAGCTGAATGAAGGGACAATTGCCGTACAAAAGTATGCAAGATGCATACCCTTTTCAAAAGTAAGGGCTAAAAAGAAAAATTGGCGCCAAAAAGAGGACACTTATGGATTTATCCACCAAAGAGGTTGGACATATCTCCCATGCCGGGTGGCAGAAAATCCTTCAACATATTTTCGGACTCAGCAGTTTCCTTGGCAGCGGCAGCCTCCAGGGCCTTGTTGACCGCCACGAGGACCAAATCCTCTACTTCTTCGCTGTCGTCCCAATTGAGGGAATCTTTGTTGATTTGGATATTTACAATTTGGCGGTTGCCATTGGCTTTGACAACAACCGCTCCGTCGCCAGCTTCCGCCTCGACGAAGGTCTCAGAAAGCCTTTTTTGCATTGCTTCCTGTTTTTCTTGCATATCGCCAAACATATTGTCGAACATAATTGCAGCTGTTTTGTCGCGCAAAGGTAATACATTCCTACTCAGCTCATGCAATCATCTACTGCCTTTTCGATGGGATGCAGCAGATAAAGGGCCCGCACCTCTTCTTCTTCCAAGGCTTTGTCGTATACACGTAGCTCATCCAGTACGCCCTTGAAGCGGCGGGTCATCCCAGACTGTAGACAGGGGCTATTGGCAAAGGACAAGGGCCGATCGTTGTCGATGTCTACCCCACTACAGCGCGCGCCCTGCCGAATCAGGATGCCATTGACGTAGGTGTAGGCGTAGCGCCCCTGCCGAACCAGTGCAAAATGCATCCAACCGCGACCTTCGTAATCCGGCGAGATGTTGGCGTAGTCCTTCGTGGGCGTTTCGTGTACTTCCGTTTCGATGAGGCCAGATTGCTGGTTGAGCAAGATGTCGAGCATGTGGTTGTCGTCGCAGCTGGTCCGCTTGGAGAGCATGCTCTGGCGAATGACCCCATACTGCTCGGGCTTGAAGTAAAAGCTGATGGTAAAATCAGAGGTGTTGAAGTATTTGTTGACCATTCCGTGAAACTCCACATAGTCATTGCGACCATTGAGCAGCAGGCCCTGCCCTTCGATGCCACACCAGCAGCCGGGTGCGCCAAAAAGTTGCCCATGCGATTCGTTGCCGCTGTCGTCCCTGGCATCGCAGCGATTGAAGGAGTAGTAGGCGATCAATCCATCTTCGGGAATAAAAGTGATGGAAGTGGTGGTGCCTGGCAAAAACAAATGCCAGGACAGGAACAGGATGGCGAGGTATCTCATGTTGTTGTTTTTTGTCTCGTCAAAGCTCGACCGGCCTCGGCAACATAAGATACGACTTTTTCTGGATTGGCGCCCTTCCCTATTGTTCCAGTCTGTAGCTCTTTTCGAGGCTGGCACTTTCAAAGACTTCCGAATCTGCCGAAAAGTCGAAGAACAGCCGAAAGTGAACAATGGTTTCCTCCTCTCCTCGCTCCATCTTGAGCCACTTCAAATCGACGGGATGGTGAATGTTTTCCAGATAAATGGAAGAACCTTCGACCTCCTCATCACACTCCCAGCCTGCGGGAGAAAATACCTGTGCTTCTATTTCGGGAGAGGAAAATGCAATGAACTCCATGTCGGGATGCACCAAGTTGTCCTTGTAGCGAAACGGCTCAAAAACCAGCTCCAATACCAGCTCGCTGTCTTGCTCATCCTCTATGTAGGGGGTTATTTCACAGCTGACCTCTTCCAACTGCAATCGATCGGGGCGAAAGCCATCGGAAAAGTCCAACTTGACAGCATCCTCTTCTTTTTGCTTTTCTACTTTCTCTTGCTCATACATTTGCTGGGGAGTCACGCCCTTCTCAAAGTTGGCAAAAATCTCCTCGATCAACTCTGTACTGGCCTTGGCACCAGCCTTCCACAGCAAGTACAAGGCATCATAATTGATGGCGCCAAAAACTGCTCGGCTGGCCAAGGTGTAGCCATATTCGTCTTCGCGATTGATCTCCAATCCCTGTGCAATGAGTTGCGGAAGTTGCTTGTCCTCATCGTATTTGAAACCAACAATGCTTACTGCCTTGTGAAAAAGGCTGTCTTTGTCTGTCATGCGTTGTTCTATTTTTGGGTAGGCTGATGGAAGACTTCCCAGTCTGAATTTACATCTTTTCGAAAGGCATATTGACCGTAGTTCAGGTAGAACAATTCGTTCAGGCTGGGGTCGCGCTTGACGAGTTCTCCGAGAGATACTACCCTGGCGTTTTTGACATCCGGCTCCAATTCGCTGTGAAACTGCCAACCGCCTTCTTCCTCGTGGGATACCCGCAAGATGGGTCGGCCATCCAAGGTCGCTTGGGTCGTGTACACCCCTAGATTGCGCTCTTCGTAAAATTTGAAATCTGCATTCCTGTCCAAAAGAGGTTGCTGAAATTTCCAGGCATCGTAAAAGCCCTCCTCCCAGGGAAAAAGCCCCGCTTTGTCTGGCCAGACCAATTGCTGGCAAGGAAACTCAAAGCTTTGCTTGTAAAACCAACCACAATAGCCCAAGTAGTCGCGATAATGGGCCTTGTCCACAGATAGAAAGTGAACCGGATGATTGGCCAAAATGTCAGCGTGATTCATTCCAGCCTGAAACGTCTGTCCCTTCTTCACCGCCAGTCCCAGCTGCTGTAGCAAACGCCCCATGACATCGGTACTCAGCCCAAAAACAATGAACTCTGGATGCTGATGATTTTGGTACAAGCCAATGGTATAGGCAAAGGCGGGAAGGTAGTCATCGGCAGGAAGCAAAGCGATGTGGAATCCGTAAAGTTCTACATCCTGAATGATGCGTTCCTCGGCCAACTTGTCGTGGTCAACGTGGTTTTGATCGCTCATGTCTTTTTTGTGTAAATCGTCTGCTGATTACTCGTAGATGTATTCATAGCAACCCACATCTGGCATGTTGGGGTCGCGGCTTTGGTTGTCCAAGTCCACCTGAATGGTCGGGATGGGCAGGGCAATGCCTTCTGCGGCAGAGAGTGTATCCAGATGGTAGTCGTCCTCATCGATGTCCAGAAATAGGACTTCGTCTCGTTCTGCATTCAAGCAATTGTTGCAGCGAGCATCGAAAAAGTCGGTATAAGGTGCCTCATCATCCAATTCATCCACCCGTACCACGCAATGGTCAAAGTTGTAGTTGAAGGGAATCTGTTCGATTTGAGAGAGGATGATCTCGTCGCGACGAGAGCCATAAATGATGGAATTTCGCACGCGGGAGTTGAGTCGATAGGCCCGGAATTCCTGGCAGAGTTGATCGAGGCAAATCAAATTGGACAGACTGAGGGCCGATGCATCCACCCCAAAACTGGCCATGGTGCAATAGTCAAAGTTGTAGTCGCCGCCATAGACCCCTCGAAAAGCCCCTGCCCCATTGTTGTAAAACAGGCAGTTGGTGGCATTGACAGAGGAATGGACCCCGATGATGCCACTCGATGCAGTATTGTAAAATTGACTGGAATTGGCCACCAAATTGGCCGATGAATCTACGTAAACCCCGATGATGGAATTCTTGATCTGCGCATGTCGAATCTCATTACCCCGGCTGCCCGGCGTCAAGACGATCCCAAACCACTGACCAGAGACCTCACTGAAGGGGTCTTCCAGGCGGTCCCCTTGGATGATGACCGGATTGTCGGCCGTTCCTTCTATGATGAGTTTGCCTGTGGGTCCGATCAGCAGGCGTCCATCGTTGTACAATTGGTTGATGGAATCCACCGCACTGTTGGGTTCGGGATTGGGGACACGCACCCTGCCAAATCCGCCATGGACATACACGCGGGTACCTGCGGGGATGCGCAGCGTACAATCATCGACAAACAAGATTCCGAATATGACGTAGGGCTTGGGATCGTCCCACACCCAGTCCCCTTGGCAATTGGTCACCCCAGCAATGCCCCCTCTCCCAAATCGATTGGGAATGTAATTGGCATTTTGGCCCCAGGCTTCCAACAAGACCGATTGATCATTGCCATTGGTCAAAAACACAATCCGGTCTTCGATCACAAAGGGGCTGGCAGAGACATCTTGATCGGGATCGACCGTTACTTCTCCAAAGATGTACAGACTGTCCTTGGCCGCAATTTCCACATCCACAACCTCCCTGGCTGCGATGCCGTCCACATTGATTCGAAAGAAGGAATTGTCTCCCGCTTCCAACGCAATGCGATCAATCTTGATGGACCGAGAATGTGGATTGTACACCTTAAGAATGCGGGTAGCAGATCCTTGCTGAGTAAAAACGGTATCAAAACGAAGGGTGTCCAGCGAAAATTCCAAGGCGGCATCGCTGTCGGTGATGAAGTCGTCCTCTGGCGTACAAGCATAGGCGAGTGCCAGCAGAAGCAAGAAGGGGTAAATGTGGCGAATCATTGTCATCTATTGAGCTAAAGGGTGTCTTACTTAAATAACGAAAAAACCCAAAGGTACATCATTCCATCGGCTGGCATTTGACCAATGGCCTACCGATCTGTTTTTTATAACGAAAAAGCGGCCCAGAGTATACATTTTGACCTGTGAATCTCGCTTTGGAGTTGGATAAGTTTGCACAAACTGTCCCTCCCGTTACAGTCAAAAGTAAGTGAAAATGTTACCTTTGTTCCTTTCACGAAGCATCATTCATGCCCAAACCTGTTATAGACGTCATCATTCCGGCTTACAATGAGGAAGAATCCATCACCAAGGTGGTGGCCGACATTCCCAAATCTTTGGTCCGGGACATTTTGGTCTGCAACAACAACAGCACGGATCGAACGCCAGAAGTGGCAGAGGCAGCAGGTGCAATCGTACTTCTGCAAACGCAAAAAGGCTATGGCAGTGCCTGTCTCAAAGGCATCGAGTACATCGGCCAACGACCAGCAGCAGAACATCCGGACATCGTCGTTTTCATCGATGGCGACTATTCGGATCATCCCGAGGAAATGGACCAAGTGGTTCGGCCCATTTTGGAAGACAACTGCGACATGGTCATCGGCTCAAGGGCATTGGGCGATATGGAACGAGGAGCCATGCAGCCACAGCAAATCTTTGGCAACTGGCTGGCCACAACCCTCATTCGTTTGTTTTACAGCTATGAATTCACCGATTTGGGACCTTTCCGGGCCATTCGCTATGACAAGCTCATGGAGATTGACATGAAAGATCCCGATTTTGGCTGGACAGTAGAGATGCAAGTCAAAGCAGCCAAATACGGTTTAAAATGTAAAGAAGTCCCGGTGACATACCGGCGGCGGATCGGCATATCGAAGGTCTCTGGCACGGTCAAAGGTACCATCCTGGCCGGCCACAAAATTTTATGGACTATTTTCAAATTGTTGTAAACTTCTGACTCATGGGAGCTTTCGCCTACATCCTATTCGCCATCTATACCCTCGCATTGGTATACATCACCCTGTACTGCCTGATGCAACTCAACCTACTCTATTACTACAAGAAAAACCAGTGGCGCAACACGGACAATCCCGCCCCTGCTGACATTCCCAGAGACCAACTTCCGATGGTCACCATCCAACTGCCCATTTTCAACGAAAAATACGTGGTCGAACGATTGATCGACAACATCACCAGCTTCGACTACCCAAAGGACCGACTGGAGATACAGGTGTTGGATGATTCGACTGATGAAACGGTGGACATTTCTCGCAAAAAAATTGCAGAATACAAGGCCAAGGGCTTCGACATCAGCCTGTGGCACCGCAAAGACCGAAGTGGCTACAAGGCCGGGGCGCTCAAGGAAGCAACGGTCCATGCCAAGGGCGAATTCATCGCCATTTTCGATGCAGATTTCCTTCCCCGTCCCGATTTTCTGCTCAACACCATCCCTCATTTTCAGCAAGCCGAGGTGGCACTGGTCCAAACCCGCTGGGTACACATCAACGAAAATTATTCGCTGATCACCCGCCTGCAGGCCATGCAGCTCAATGTACACTTCACTGTCGAGCAACAAGGCCGCCGCGCGGGGAATTGCCTGCTGCAGTTCAATGGGACGGCTGGCATTTGGCGACGTTCTGCCATCGACGATGCGGGCGGATGGGAGACGGACACCCTGACCGAAGACCTGGACCTGAGCTATCGGGCGCAGTTGAAAGGTTGGCAGATTGTCTATCTCGAAAGATTCCCCTCCCCTGCTGAATTGCCTGCTGAAATGAACGGCCTCAAATCACAGCAATTTCGCTGGATGAAAGGAGGAGCTGAAAATGCTCGCAAGCTGATGCCAACGGTCTGGCGTTCTCACCTCAGTTTTTGGCAAAAGCTTCACGCATCGGCCCACTTGATGGGAAGCAGTGTCTTCATCTTTGTGTTCATCTCTGGCATCTTCAGCGTACCACTTCTCTTTGGACTGCACCAACTGGGCATTCCCATGGGCTGGTTTGGCATCTTTCTCATCGCATTGGTGGCCATCATTGCGGTGCACTATGTGGCCAATGTCCAGCAAGAGCTCGAAGAACACTCCTATGGCAAGCTATTGTTCAAATTCATCTTTTTGTTTCCCCTCTTCCTGGCGCTGTCCATGGGCTTGTCGCTGCACAACACCATAGCAGTTCTGCAGGGGTACAGGGGGAAAAAATCCCCTTTTGTCCGAACCCCCAAGTTCAACATCAAGAACATCAAGGATTCGTTTCGCAAGCAGAGCTATGTCCATACCCGCCTGTCGTGGATTACCATTTTTGAAGGTGTCTTGACCATTTACTTTACGGCTGCTTTCATTTACGGCATGCAGGTCCAAGCCAATCCATTTTTGCTTTTCCACCTCATGCTGGCCATTGGATTTGGTGCGATCTTCTACTTTAGTGTCCGACACTTGGGCTTGAAATAGGGTGACATATGAACAGCTTTTCCATCAATGGAAAATCCTTGCTCTCCCATTTCCCGGCCGTTTGCCTTCTCTTGGCCGTTGGCTGGATGGGCTACACAGTTCATCAGGAAGATTTTTACAGCCTGCTCCTTTGCATGGGCATCTCCTTTGGCGCCTACTATTGGATTTGTTTCCGAGAAGAACACGACCACCGCAGCATTCGCTTTTATTGTGGCTTGGGGATTCTGCTGCGTTTGTCATTGCTGTTTGTCCTGCCCCTTTTGTCCGATGACATCTACCGCTTTGTGTGGGATGGGCGCTTGATCAATCAAGGCATCAATCCTTTCGAACAACTGCCCTCTTACTACATCGAGCAAGGGGGACCTCCGGGCTTGGACCAAGCGCTGTTTGACCAACTCAATTCTCCGGAGTACTTCACCATTTACCCGCCCATTTGTCAGGCCATTTTTGCGACGGCTTGTCGGCTCTTTCCCACAGACGTCGGAGGAGCGTCCATGGTCATGAAGGCGGTTTTGATTGCCATGGAGATTGGTTCCATCTACTTGATCAGCCGCTTGCTGACAGCCTACCGCTTGCCTGCACAAAATGTCCTCTTTTACGCCCTCAACCCTTTGATGATCATCGAGATCAGTGGCAATCTGCACTTTGAAGGAGCCATGGTCTTTTTCCTGGTCTTGACCCTCTGGCTGCTGTGGCGCGAGGCGTGGATGGGCTCTGCGGTTGCCATGGCCCTATCCATCGCATCCAAGCTATTGCCTTTGCTGTTCTTGCCACTTTTGTTGCGCTTTTTGGGGTGGAAAAAAAGCATCCAATACTATCTGATCACGGGGCTGATCGTCTCCTTGCTCTTTTTGCCGCTGCTGAGTGGAAGCTTTCTGGACAATTTTGGAAACAGCTTGGATTTGTACTTTCGCAAGTTTGAATTCAATGCCAGCCTCTACTATGTCCTGCGCTGGCTGGGCTACCAATTGCGAGGCTACAACCTGATTGCCCTACTCGGCCCTGCCCTGGCACTGATCGTCTTTTCCAGCATTCTTTGGTTGAGCTTTCGGCGCGAAAAAGAGGCCATGACACTGCCACATTATCTTCTTTTTGCCATCAGCATCTACCTGCTCTGTGCCACCACGGTACATCCCTGGTACGTCAGCCTGCCCGTGGTCCTGTGCTGCTTTACCCACTTTCGCTACCCCATTCTTTGGTCGGCCCTCATTGGACTGACCTATGTCAATTACAGCTACGAAACGTATGTTGAAAATCTGTGGGTGGTGGCCATAGAATACAGCCTGGTACTGGGCTTTTTCCTGTGGGAATGGCGAACAAAGTCAATGGAAACCTCCTAAACGTATCCTTGGGCCTGCAGCTCAAACAGCTCAGAGTACTTCCCTTCCTGTGCCATCAGTTCTTCATGGGTGCCCAGTTCGAGCAGGCGACCATTTTCCAGGAACAAGATTCGATCGGCCATTCGCACGGTAGAAAAACGATGGGAGATCAAGACGGCTGTTTTGCCTGTCATCAACTCCGCAAAGCGCACAAATACCTCGTGTTCGGCGCGCGCATCCAGGGCAGATGTGGGCTCGTCCAGGATCAGCAGTTGGGCATCGCGCATGTAAGCCCGCGCCAAGGCCACTTTTTGCCACTGTCCCCCTGAGAGTTCTACGCCATCCTTGAAGAGCTTGCCCAGCATTTGGTCGTAACCTTCCGGCAAGTTTTCCACCACTGTATTGGCCATGCTTTTGTCGGCAGCCTCCTCGATGCGGTCCAACTCTTCCCGAAATCCGATGTTGCCAATGGCGATGTTCTCAGAGACTTTGAGCTGGAAGCGAATGTAATCTTGGAAAATGACCCCAATGGCCTTGCGCAACTCCTTCAGATCGTAGCTGCGGATGTCCTTGCCGTCCAACAGTATCCGACCTTCGGTGGGCTCATACAGGCGGGCCAACAATTTGATCAATGTGGTCTTGCCAGCGCCATTTTCCCCTACCAAGGCCATTTTCTCTCCGGCCCGAAGGTGAAAGGACAGGTTGCGAATGGCCCATCGCTTGCTGTTGGGATATTTGAAACTCACATTCTCAAAGACGAAGCCATCTTGGATTCTAGCGGGGATTTGATCCTCTTGACCGTTTGGAAAAATCTGTGGTTGGATGGCCAAAAAGTCGAACAGGTCCTGGAGATACAAGGCATTGGCAGCGATGCGCGAAAAGCGATTCATGATGGCCTGCAACATGTTGCGCATTCGATTGAAAGAACCTGCCAAAAAGGTCAAGGTTCCCACGCTGATGAGTCCTCCCACCGCCTGGACCAAAATGAAGGCATAGGCACCATAATATGCAAGCGTCCCCAGTCCCGACAAAAGTGTGCCCACCACTGCCCTCCGAACGGCAATCTTTTTGTTGGCATGGTAGTATTGATCGGCCAGTTGTTGGAATCGATTGGCCAAGAAGCCGTCCAAGCCAAAGATTTTGATTTCCTTGGCTGTCTCATTGCTGGCGCCGATGTAGCGGAGGTAGTCCAACTGTCGTCGCTCCGGTGTCCAACTCCTGGTGAGGGAATAGGTGCGTTGGTTGAAATGGGTTTCGCCCAGGAAGGAAGGAATGACGGCCACCACCAGCAGCAGGATCAACCACGGACTGAAGGCCACCAGTCCAATCCCCAGAAAAAACACAGTGATGATGCCTTGAAATTGCTCCAATACCATGGACATGAGGACTGTCCGGCCATTGGTCTGCCGCCGGGCGCGTTCCAGCTTGTCGTAAAATTCGGGATCTTCAAATTGGTACAAATCGAGTCGGGCAGCGTGGCGGATGATCTTGACGGAGGTCTCATTGGCAAACAAATCTCCCAGCAAACTGTCCAGGAGTGCAATGCCTCGATTGATCATTTCAGAGGCAAAGGCCAGGGCCAATTCGATGATGACCAGTGACCAGAGGTAGGACATGTCGGGCTGTTCTTGTTCGAGCAAGCTCAATACCTCGTCGATGATTTCTTTGCCCACCCACAGCATGGACAGGGGGATGGCAGACTTGATGATTCGCAGCAACACATTGCCAAGGGTCATGCCCCGGTGGGTCTGCCAGATGAGTTGAAAGAATCGTGGAAGATGTCGAAGAGCGGTAAATTGATCTTTGTAAGAGGTGGTGGTTTCTTTTTTTTGAGCCATTCCATATTTCTTTGCAGCGGGGAGATGTCTTCCCTTGGCTGCGCGCTGTCATTTACGATGTACCCTTTACAGGATATAAGAACTTGTTCAGATTTAAAATTTTGGTGCTGCAAATGATCCCAAATTCTGTACAAGTTCTAATTTTGAACATCTCAGCGGTGAAATATGTTCCCGACTCAGTTTTTCAAGGCGCTGATCACGCGGTCCAGGAGGCGTTCCAGAATGCTCCGGTCCTGGGTAATGACCAAGCCCGTGCCCTGCATCTCCTGCCGAAAATCCACCTGTTTGCCATAGGTGGTGGTGAGGCTGTCGGAAATGTCGAGGTAAATGAGGTAGCTTCCCCCCTCTGATACAGGAGCGATGTCGCTGATGCTGGAAGGCACCACTCCAAATTCCTGATATGGAAAGCCGTCCAATCTGATGTTGACCCGCGTACCAATGGCCACCTTCCCAGAGCGCAAGCCGGGCAATTGCCCCTTGGCGATGAATTTTCCGGCCTTTTCCTGCGGGACAATGGTCATGATCTCATCCGTTGTTTTGACAAATTGCTGGGCACTCCACACCTTGGACATGCTGGCCATTCCGGCAATGGGGGCGTATACGAGGTAGTTTTGTTGCCAATTGAGCAGCTGACTTTGGAGGCTTTGGCGGCTCTCTCCAAGGTCAAAGAGAAAGTTTTCCAACTTGTCTGCCAACTGTTTTTTGATCTCCGCAATGGTCATGTCCAACTCGGCGATGCGAACCCGGTTGTCGATCACAGAGGTACTGATGGCCTCCTTTTGGCGCTTGGCATCCAAGTACACTGCCTGTGATTTCTCAATCTCCACGGCGCTGGAGACACCTGCTCCACCCAATTTTTTTTGCCGTTGCCAATCCTTGTAGCGCAGTCGCTCCACATCCGCCAAGGTTTTCGCCTGACCTTCCAAGGATCGATTCATGGCTTTGAGTTCGCGAATCTGCCTCCTCAGCGATCGCTTCCGTTTGCTCAGGATGGTGGTGGATTTTTCGTATTGATAGGTGGCGAATTGCTTGACAAAAGACGCATATGCATTTTGGATGGGACCGAGCTGGAGAAATTGTGGCAAGCCATCTTCTTCCCAATCGGCAATGTCATTGGGCTGTTGAGCGAGAAAATCCAAGAGGGTTTCGACATCTGCCCGCTTGGCAGTGCTTTCCATGACGGCCAACAGCTCTCCCTTGTCCACAATCTGTCGATCCGAAACCAGCAACTCTTCAATCTTGCCATCGACTCGACTCACGACCCGAATGGGAGGATTTTCCGTCGTGATCAAAATCCGGCAGGGAATGGTATCTGGGTATTTTACAATTTGGGCAATCACTGTCAGGATCACCATCGCCATGGCAATGAAAGTGATGCCCCAGTACAGAATCCAGCCAGGAGGCGCCCCCAATATCTGACGCACCTCTTCCTGCTCATTGATCTGAATGTCTTCTGGTCGGCTTATGTTGGCTTGTTCAGACATAGTAGATTGTATTGTCAATTGCCCAGCTCCAACTGGTTTTTGACCAAGTTGAAGTAAGCTCCTTTTTCCTTCACCAGAGATTCATGCGTTCCCTGTTCGATCAAGCGCCCTTTTTCCAAAACGATGATTTGATCAGCATTGCGAACAGTGCTCAGTCGGTGTGCCACCACCACGACGGTCCGCCCCTTGTAGAAATCTTCGAGATTTTCCATGATGATCTTTTCATTCTCAGCATCCAATGCATTGGTGGCCTCGTCGAAAAACATGTATTCCGGATCTTTGTACACGGCCCGGGCAATCAGCAGGCGTTGGCGCTGTCCCTGGCTGACGCCATTGCCCCGAGCCCCCACCATGGTGTTGTATCCCAAGGGAAGAGACTCGATGAAGGACTGAATATTGGCCATTTGTACAGACTTGAGCAATTGAGCCCGGTTCACATAGTCGTCGCTCTCTGCAATGTTGTTGGCAATGGTATCGGAAAAGATGTAGCCATCTTGCATCACGGCACCACATCGGGAGCGCCACAGCTTTTTGCGAATGTTCCACAGGTGAATTCCTCCGATCCGAATGTTGCCCTTTTGGGCCTGGTAAAAACCCAAGAGCAATTTGACCAAAGTCGTTTTTCCACTTCCACTCGTCCCCACAATGGCCGTCACCTTCCCACGAGGAATTTCCAGATTGATGTCTTTCAACACATCATCAGACAACTCATTGTAGCGAAAACTGACATTTTCAATGTAGAGCGATTCGTCTTCCGGCAAAATGTCCACCCCATCATCGTCTTTGTGCTCCTCTTCCTGGTTGTGAATCTCCCCCAGGCGTTCGAGGCTGATCTTGGCATCTTGGGCACTCCGAATGAAGTCCACCATTTGTTGCAGCGGCCCATTCATCTGCCCAATGATGTATTGCACGGCCAGCATCATTCCCAAGGTCAACTGCCCATCAATGACTGCTTTGGCTGCGATGAAAGAGATGAGAATGTCTTTGAGTTGGCTGATGAATCCGGCTCCCATGTCCTGTGATTGGGAGATGACGAGGGCCCGCATGCGGACGCGAAACAGGCGCGCCTGGATGCCCGTCCATTGTGCCCGGCGTTTGCGCTCGCTGTTTTGGAGCTTGATCTCCTGCATGCCTTGGATCAACTCGATGAGGGAGTTGCGGTTTTCAGACAACTGTTCAAAACTTTCGTAATCCACCCTTTTTCGCTTGCTCAAAAAGACCGAAATCCACAAGATGTACAAGATGCTGGATATGAGAAAGACCGAAAAGATCACCACATCGTAGATCAACAACACAATGCTGAAGACCACCAAATTGAAAAAGGAAAACAGGGTAAGAAGGGTGGAATTGGTCAAAAATCGTTCGATCCGGTCGTGGTCGGTGATGCGCTGCAAGAGGTCTCCAATCATCTTGGTATCGAAAAACCCGATGGGCAAGCGCATGAGCTTGATCAGAAAGTCGGCGATGAGACTGACATTGACACGGGTGCCGATTTGCAGCAAGATCCAACTTTGTATGAATCGAATGGATATTTGTCCCAGGAAGACCATCAATTGAGCAGCCAGGATGAGATAGATGAAATCGATGTCTTGGTTTTCGATCCCGACGTCGACAATGGCTTGGGTCAAAAAGGGGAAAATCAACTGGATCAGACTCACCACGAGAAGGCCGACCACCAACTGGGTCATGAGTTTCCCGAAGGGCTTGAAATAATACCACAAAAAGCCAAAGCCAGTCTTGTTGATGGGTTCTTCTCCTTCCTGCTGGTAAAACTCCGGCATGGTTTCCAGGAGCAGGGCCAAGCCTGTTTTGCCATCGCTCACCCAACTTTTCTCAAAATCTCTTCGGCGCAGCTTGAGTCTTGCCTTGGCAGGATCGGCCACCCAGACGAATTTGTCTGTGATTTTGTACACCACGATGAAGTGCCGCTGTTGCCAGTGAACGATGCAAGGCATGGGCACATCCATCAATCCAGCAGACTCTTCGTCTTCCGCCTCATAGGGCAGTTTGACCGCCAGGGTCCGCATTCCAATGGCTTCAGCTGCATAGCTCATGCCCTCAAAGGAAACCCCTTCGCGGTCCAGGTGGCAAAGCTTGCGCATCTGTTGCAGGCTGTACGACCTCCCATAGTGTTCAGCAATCATGCGGACGCAGGTAGGCCCACAGTCCATTTGGTCGAGTTGCTGATAAAAAGGGAAACGTTTGAAAAACATGTGTAATTGACTCTATGGAATTAGCAGCGAGGATAACAATTTGGTTCCAAGCTGGGATAAATATAGTATTTTCGATGAGATACTACAGGCTTTCCCCTAACTTTGGGTACATCTATTCACCTCTTCAATGGTAAAAATGACTGATCCAACCGAAGAATTGGAACGCCTGCGCCAACTTCTTTTACAGGAAAAGGAAGAAGACTTCGAGCAATACCAGCGGCTGGTCAAACAGTTGCCCATCAACGAGCGAAAGGAAAAAGGCTTGTGCTGGTACCCCGTGCAAGCACTCAAGCAGGGATATACCTATGGCGAAAGAGCCTTTGTAGTGATTGGTCGCCCTGAGGGAGATGACCGACCTCATCGATTCAGTGCAGGCAAAACGGTTAGTTTGTTCACCCAACAGCCTGGCACCAAGCGGCCGGATCGTACTGGTGTGGTACACTATGTGGACAAAAACAAAATGAAGATCATACTTAATACAACTGATATTCCAGAATGGTTCTCCTCAGGTCTGATTGGTGTGGATTTGCTCTTTGACGAACGCAGTTATCTAGAAATGGACAAGGCCCTCAACAAGGTGATCGAAGCCAAAGGCAATCGCCTGGCAGAGTTGCGCGACGTCTTGCTGAAAAAGCAATTCCCCAGCTTTGGCGATCTCCCCAAGAGCTTGGTATTGCCCCATCTAAACGAGCATCAAAATGACTCGGTCCGGAGCATCATCGCATCCAGAGACCTCGCCATTGTACACGGTCCTCCTGGCACTGGCAAAACCACCACCCTGGTAGCTGCTGTCCAACAATTGTGCAAGACGGAAAAAACTGTATTGGTATGCGCCCCTTCCAACACGGCAGTGGATGTATTGACCGAGCGACTGGCGGCCATTGACTTGCGGGTTGTGCGGGTCGGCAACATTTCCAGGGTGGACGAAAGCATCATTCGGCATTCTTTGGAAGTCATGCTCAGCGAGCATCCAGAGAGCAAAAACATCAAGAAAATCAAGAAGCAGGCTGCTGAAGCCCGACGGAAAGCCCAGCGATACAAGCGAAATTTTGGTCGCAAAGAACGAGCAGAGCGCCATCAACTCTATCAGGAGGCCAAGGATTTGAGTGCCTGGGCCAACCAACTGGAAGATCGATTGCTGGACATGATATTGGAAAGTGCCCAAGTCATCACCTGTACCCTGGTGAGTACGTCCAACCCCGTCTTGCAGGGCCGAAAGTTTCGCACCCTCGTCATCGACGAAGCGGCCCAAGCACTGGAGCCAGCCTGCTGGATTCCCATCAGCAAGGCCTCTCGGGTGGTTCTCACAGGCGACCCCTTCCAATTGCCTCCTACGGTCAAGTCCATCAAGGCACAAAAAGGTGGCCTGAACATCAGCATGCTCGAACGCTGTTTGAACAAAAAGATCAAGTCTTCTTTTCTTCGCACGCAGTATCGGATGCATGAGGACATCATGGGATTTTCCAACAAGCAATTTTACGAAGGCAAGCTATTGGCAGATGAAAGTGTTGCCGGGCACTGCATTGAAGAGGCCCCCCAGCCCATCCTGTTCATTGATACGGCGGGCTGTGGCTTTGACGAGAAGACCAATCCCAAGACCAAAAGTCGATACAATCCTGGTGAATTCAATATTCTGAGAGAGCATTTGTACCAATTGTCGCAGCGTTTGGAGGGGCAAGAGTCGCCGTCCATTGCCATCATCTCTCCCTACAAAGAACAGGTTGTCTACATCAAGGAACAGATGGAAGAAGAAAGTGCCCTTTCAGATTTGACACTGCACATTGGGACGATAGATGGCTTTCAGGGACAGGAGCGAGATGTGATCTACTTGAGTTTGGTGCGCTCCAATGGCAAAAGTGAGATTGGCTTTTTGAGCGATTACCGACGGATGAATGTTGCCATGACCAGGGCCCGCAAAAAGTTGGTGATGATTGGCGACAGTGCCACCATTGGTTCAGATGAGTTTTACGCCTCCTTCTTAGAGTACTGCGAGCACCGGACAGCCTACCAAAGTGCTTGGGAGTACATGCAATAAAGCACAAAGCCCGGCTTGCAAGTAGCAAACCGGGCTTTGTCTATATCGATTCGATGGTCGTTGTTAGTAAGACCAAAGATCGTGTTCGAAGTTGAAGATTTCTTTCTTGATCTTATCCGCTTCCAGCAGCAAATCTACACCAGATAGGTAATCCTGCAAACGAATGTTGTGCACGTTGGATTCCTTGTAGATGTAACTGGAGAAGAACCGCATTTCAAACAGGTCCTCCCAGGTGATGAGGCTGGCATCGTTGCCCACCATGAAAACCTTGTGTCTGGCCAGGATTTCACGGCATTCAGGATAGTACACCCAGAACATCGGCTTTTCGTACTTGAAGTTGCCGTTGTCGTCTTTTACATCGATCAGCGGAGCGATGCCGAGAATGCGCACCTGTAGGGTGGACGTTTCCTCGTCGAAGAACCAAACCTCTTTGAGGCGGAAGCGTTTGACATCTTCCGGGTTCAGCTCGTTGCGCACCACTTGGATTTGCTCCTCGTAGGTTTCCGGGTCGAAGGTGATGACCGTATCGACCGTGGCCCCCATGGAAGCGACCTCCGTTGGTTCGATTTTGCTGGTGAACTTATCATCTTCCGTACTGAAGACACTGATGTCGCCATTGATGGCAGCATCCATCAGGACGGTGAAAAATGGCATTTCAGGATAAGCAAAAGGAAGATTCATTTTTTCCCGAATGTCAATGACTCGCCAGATGCGCTTTTCCCAGAAAATATCTGCTTCGCGCAATGGTTGATAAGGGAGAACACGACGTTCGTCAATCATTCTTTTTTCCACAATATCATCTACTGGCCGATCAGCATCAGGATCACTGGCCTCTGTTTTTACCGTCTCGGGGACTTGAGCCATCAAAGGATTGGCAGCAAAGAGGAGTGCGACCAAACAAAGGCTGAATAATTTAAATGAGATCTTCATGACTTCTAATTTATATTGCAAATTTATCTAATCTTAAAGACGATAGAAGGCAATCGACGTCCGGCAGCATCACCGGGGCACTTCGATTTGACGTTGTCGAAGTAGTAAGTATCACCAGGCTTGGCCGCATTGACCAAACGCTTGGATTTTGGATTGTAGCGAGCACCTGCGTTGTTAGAGGAAACAGGGTCTTGGCGCTTTGCTACGCGCGTCAGTTCGTATCCCATCACTTTGCACTTGGCATCGAAATCGAAGTTTTCGAGGATGGTTGCCAAACCGCCTTGGGCTTTGAATTCACCGTTGCCCATGGCCCCACCTTTTTTGTTGGGACCAGCACCCAGTACAGGTACGGGATCGGGAATGCGCTTGACGCGGAATGGGAACTTGGTCGCTTGCAGTCCACCACCAGAAACAGTGATGGTAGCCTCACCAGGCTTCTTCACAGTGACGTTGTACTTGCCTTTGCCTGCCTTCTTCATGTCGATGCCACCTCCGTTGCTTCTGACATTGATGTCTTTGGTCGCAACACCCGCTGCTGTAACAGAAACCGGGTTGGTTACACCGATGTAGAAAACGTTCATTTTGTCAGCAGATACGTTGGCAGAACGCAGACCTACTTCGTATTCAAAATCATTCTTGTATGTATTCTTCTCACCAGTCACCGGATTGGTAACGGTAATGGAAGCAGAATATTTTCTGATACCAGTGTTGGAAGCTGTTTCTGTATAAGTGGCAACACCATCTCTCACGCTGAGTCCGCGACCATTGACAGAGATGGAAACCCCTGTGTTGGTGGACTGAGAGGCGGATGCACTCAAGAAGACTTCTGTTTCAAACTTCTCTCCCTTGATCACGTAGGTTTTCTTTGGAGAGGATACAACCTGGAATTTGTCCAAGACGATGTCTTCACCACCCACTTTACCGAGCAAGTAGTTCAGGACAGCAGATTCAGAGGCTTTTGCATCGTTCTTGAATTTGGAGAACATGGGAAGCAAAGCACCCACTGGCATTTGGCGGAAGTTGTAATCCGACCAGGTCTTTTTGTCTTTGCTCAGTTTCCAGGACTCGTCGTCGACTTCTAGTGAAATGTTACCGATGAAAGACTCTTTGTCTTCTTCGTCGAAGAACTTGATGAACTCTGCTCTGGTATCGATGATCTTTTGCTTGAGTTCTTCTCCCTTTTCCCCCATGACAAGGTACTTGGTGGTAACATCTTTATTTTTGACACCCAACAATTTTTTGCTGTTGCCTTTGATTTTGTAATCGCCATCGTCGACCTCTCCGTTTTTGTTACCGGACTTATCGATCAGATAAGTGGTAATTTCGTCGATGTATTCGCTGAATTCTTTGGAGAGTTCACGCACGGGATTGGCGCGATCTGCATACTTTTGAAGATCTGGCTTCTTCTTGGCCAGCTTGGCTACCTGTGCCGGGATGGGCTGGTTGGCAGCATCCAAAACGGCGTTGGACTTTTTCAGGCCGTTGTCAACGAGTTTGAAGGCGTTGAAAATCTCTGCAGATACGTTTAGGGCCAAGAGTGCAGTGAGTACCAAGTACATGAGATTGATCATCAACTGCCGGGGCTCCTTAGGTATTGACATATCCCTTTAGTTTTGTTAGTGAGGAAATTGGTGAATTGAAACGAAAGAAATTAGTTCTTTCCTCCGACGTTTGACATGGCAGACAATACGTTGCCATAGACAGAGTTCAGAGAACCAAGGTTTTTGTTCAAAGACTTCATTTGGTCTTTGTACACTTTCGTATCCTCCAGCGTATCGTTCAAATTGGCCATCGCATCATTCATGCGAGTGTAGAAGTTGCTCATTGTTTTGAGCTGGTCATTTGTACTGGAGAAATCAACTTCCTGCAGGGCTTTCAGAGAACCCAAACTTTTTGACATGGTCTGTAGCTCGGAGAGCATTCCACCCAATTGCTGCTCGACAACTTCGCCGTTGAGAGCTGGCGTTTGGCCACCTACGTCGCCTTCTGTCAGAGGAGCGATTCTGGAGTGGTAGTCATCCAGACCAGGATATAACTTTTCCCAATAGTAATCTTTTTCAGGTCCGATCAGTCCTAGGAACAAGAAAATGAATGCTTCTGTACATAGGCCGATGGTCAACATCAGACTGGCACCTTCCCAACTCTCAAGCTTAAACAAAGCACCAAGCAATACAACTGCAGCACCGACACCGATGATCAAGTTCTTAAGGTACTTAAATCCTTTTGTCTTTAAGAAACTCATCTTACTTTTTTTTAATAGGTTTAGTTAATTATATATAGTGTAAAGCGGGTTATTACCGAAATAGTTTGTAAGGCATCCCCTAGTGAATAACGCTAGGGAGCGAAAAAGTTACAAAGCAACGTGAGATATTTTTTTGAACTGTGTAGGTAGGAGTTCTATCGGCTTTGTCATGTAAAAATATCGACGGAAAACAAATGGAATGAGAGGTGTTTTTCCCATTCCATTTGTCTTGATCTCTCTTATCTAGAAGTCATTGATTGAGCGGCCGAGGAAGGTCAGGGCACAACGGAAACCAATGTAAGATTTGGTTGTATCCTGGTATTCCCAATGTCTTGAATGCGTTTGCATGAACCACATGATGTCTTTCCAGGATCCACCGCGAATGACTTTGCGTTTTTGGGTCTCACTGTCATCATCCGCCGCGTCGTAACGCAAATCTGGGTTGAGATCGTGAAGGAAAGAATAGGAGTTTTCGTAGTAAGCAGTACTCGTCCACTCAGAGACGTTTCCAGCCATGTTGAACAGGCCGTAATCGTTGGGGAAGTAAGCATCTGCTTTTACGGTGTACAGACCACCATCTTCTGGATAGTTTCCGCGGCCAGGCTTGAAGTTGGCCAGCAAACAACCTTTTGCATTTCTTACGTAGTATCCACCCCATGGGAACGGAGCCAACTCATGGCCGCCTCGGGCAGCGTATTCCCATTCGTGCTCTGTGGGCAATCTGAAATCTTCAGAGTTGATGCCATCCTTGCGCTGTGACTGGTAGGAGTTCCACAGGTTGGTTCTCCAGTAGCAGAACGCTCGGGCGGCTTTCCAATCGACCCCAACAACTGGATAGTCGTCGAAAGCAGGGTGCCAGAAGTAGTTACGAGTCATCGGCTCGTTGTATGAGTAGGAAAAGTCGCGAATCCAAACCAGGGTGTCGGGATAGATGACAGCAGATTCTCTGCGGATGTGAGCCGTCCTCTTGGACTGCTTGTCGTGGGCAACAGCTTGCCAGTCGTACCACTCGTAGTTGTATTCCAACTGAGTGACATTCAACTCGCGCTTACCGGCGAATCGGTCATCCCCTTGGTAGTACATGTCTTCGAGTGTCTCATCGGTCCAGTCGATTTCCATCTCCCAGTCGATGGCCTCATTGCCATAATCATCCTCGTAGTAATGATCGAGCAAGGTATGTGCTACAGAATCCCGTACCCAGTTGACAAACTGTCGATACTCGTTGTTGGTAACTTCCGTATCATCCATATAGAATCCTTGAATGGATATGGATTTCGGTCTTTGCACGTATGTGTTGGTAATGTCTTGATCTCCAACGCCGATGTGCAGCGTTCCAGAAGGAACATAAACCATTCCATAGGGATTGATCCCTTTCCACGTTGGGCGGTCCAAAACACCGATCAGTTGACCATCTTGGCGAGTACCACACGAGGCCGCTACCAGAACTATTAGGAGCAGCGCCAGAGAAGATTTGAGTAGTTTTTTCATTTTAACACCCGAGTTTTCCTTCATTTTTATGAGTAATGCCCAAAAAAGCGAACGTAAATATAATCTGTTTAAGATTCTTATCAAAAATTAAGCCCATAAATCACCTGTTGGTATCAGGCCTATAAAATCACATGATTATCAACGCGTAGTGATTTTCGAATAGTATTTAGAGACTGAAATTTAACCAAATATATTTACAAACCATCAATACAAGTAAAAAATATATTATAAAAATCTTGGATTGAAAATCACTTTTGGAGGTATTCCAGCACCAATTGACTTATTTAAGTTGTAGTTGATCAGGATTTCGTGTGATCCGTTGCTAACTGCATCTAAGCCTGAAAGGGTGCGATCGTAAGAGTAGGCCAGTGTTATCTTTTCGCTGAGTTTGAAGCCACCGATGAAGCTGAATGCATCTATGGCATCAGAATTATAACCTCTAAACGATACCCCACCAAATATATTGCCATTGTATTTTAAAATCGCCGAAATTTCGGCTTGGGTTTGTCTAGTATCCGACTTGGCAAAAACAGATGGATGCAAAACTAAATTCTGTCCAATGTCAAATGCGCCTGCGAATATAAAGAAATAATTTTGAACCAGGCCAATATTAACAGTTTCATTGGCCTCGATGGCAAAACTGCTACCCAATAAGTTGTTAGCTGACAAGCCGACGTCAAATTTGGGGCTCTGAAAATAGACTCCCACATTCACTGTAGGTGCTTGCGCAGTCTCTTTGGTCAAGGGAATAAAATCGTCGTTGTGATTGAATGCCCCCGGTTCGTATACGCCGTCCGGCGCCCGCAATTTGGTGCCATCAATTGATTTTTGCACAATCCCAGCCCCCACTCCTATCGACAACAAGCTGGTCTTGTTCACCGGAAGCCAATAGTTGTAGGAAACAGATGCCGTCGTATTTTGCTCCGCTCCCAAACTCTCATTTTCCAACCCAATGCCAAAGCCACCACGCAAGTAGTACAGCGGCAGGTGCATGTTGATGTTTTGCGTCGTCGGGCTTCCTTCCAGCCCCGCCCATTGCTTGCGATATACCCCCGTGATGCTCAGAGAATTATCCAGCCCCGCATAGGCAGGATTGAATGCATAACGATTGAGCATGTACATGCTATATTGGGGCGCCAGCTGGGCTTGCTGGGCCCATCCGAAGTAGGCAAATTGAACAAAAGCGATGAGAGTAACAATTCTTTTCATATAGCTACCGACTTTTAGGACTCAATGCTCTGTCGCAGAGCGCAGCGAGACATCTTGATTGGTTCGGATCAATTCCATTGCATCTTCAATACTTTGAACGGGATATTGACATACATAGTCTTTGCAAACATATATATACGTATCTTTTGACAATTGTTTGTCCTTTAGCAAGGGAAATCTATCATTTGGACGTTCCGAAGCCATTAAAACGTGAAATGGCAAATCACATTTCTGCCATTCGCGAGCCAAGTCCAAAGCCCCCTCTCCGATGACAGCCAATTCGTATGTTCCCCCCACCTGAGACAACATGCTCGTCGCCCATTGGCCAAAAGAGGAGGGGTATCGCCCAACCGATTGCTTCATCGACAGCAGCATTTGCTTCGATTTTTCGCGCCACTCTTCCCGACCCAATAAAATGCCCAAACGCTCCAGGTTCATCGCCATGGTAGAATTGCCAGACGGCTGCGCACCATCGTAGACTTCCTTTTGGCGCAGTATCAAATCGGTTTGACTAGCTGCCGTGTAATAAAACAAGGGATTTTCGTCATCCCCAAAGAGTTCGATGGCTTTTTCGGTGTAGGTCCCAGCCAATTCCAGCCACTCTGTGTCCATGCTGATGCGGTAGACATCTTCCAGGGCGGCAATGAAATAGGCATAGTCGTCCAATAGGGCATCATAACGCGCGTTGCCGTCCTTGTACACCCGAAGCAATTCTCCTGTTGATTTCACCGCAAAGCGATCCAGCAAAAAGCGAATGCTCCTGAGCGCCTGCTCCTTGTAGGCCTCCGTCCCCAGGGCCTCGTAGGCTTTGGCGTAAGCACTGCATTGCAAGGCATTCCATCCCAGCAGTATTTTGTCGTCTAAACCAGGGCGTATCCGCTTCTCTCTGGCCTGCCACAACTGCTGCCGGGCTTTGTCCAGCAAGTCTGCCCAGTTTTGGGCCTCTAGCCCAACCGCTTTCAAAAATTCTTCTTCTTCATGAGGACGCCACAAAATGTTGTTTCCCTCCCAATTGCCCCCCGGCAATACCCCAAAGTAGCTCGCCACATAAGGAGCCTCTTCTCCAAGGATGCCGTCGATCTCTTCTTGGGTCCACACATAAAATTTGCCTTCTACTCCCTCCGAATCTGCGTCCAGGGCTGTATAAAAACCACCTTCTTCACTTTGCATTTCCCGCTCGATGAAGGTCAATGTCTGTTCTATGGCTTGCCGATACAGGATTTTTCCAGTCCGTTTGTAAACCGATGACAGCAAGCTTACCAACAAGGCATTGTCGTACAACATCTTTTCAAAATGGGGAATCAACCAAGCCTCGTCGGTCGCATAGCGGGCAAAACCACCTCCCAGCTGATCGTAAATGCCACCGCGAATGATTCGGTCAAGCGTATGCAGCAGGTGAGATTCTGATTTTTCTCCTCCTTTTCGCTGGGAATAGGCCAGCAAATAGTGCAGTGGACTGCTGGTGGGAAATTTTGGGGCGCCACCAAAGCCACCATTCTCCTCGTCAAAGTTGTCTTCCAATCGCTCGAAGATGAGATCGGCAAACTTCGCTGTAAAGACCTGGTCCTTGGCCTCTATCTCAGACAGTGGACTGACGAAAGTATCGCCCGAACTGCGAATGTGCCCAGTGAGTCGCTCCGCTTGAGCAACAACATCTTCGTACTTGTTCTGGTAGGCATTGACGATGCCTTGTATCAATTGGGACCAGGAGCTGCGGTTGTAAGCTGCACGAGGCGGATAGTAGGTGCCTGCATAAAAAGGACGCCCATCTGGCAACAAAAAACAGTTGAGGGGCCAGCCCCCAGAGCCCGTCATGATCTGGCAGGCCTCCATATAAATCTGGTCCAGATCCGGCCGCTCCTCCCGGTCAATTTTGATGTTGACAAAGTGGGCGTTCATGTAACGGGCAATGTTTTCGTCCTCGAAGGACTCGCGTTCCATCACATGGCACCAATGACAGGTAGAATACCCAATGCTCACCAAGATTGGTTTGTTTTCCGTGCGGGCTTTTTGCAAAGCTTCTTCAGACCAGGGATACCAGTCGACGGGATTGCCTGCGTGTTGCTGCAGATAGGGGCTGCTTTCGGAAGCCAGTCGGTTGCGAAAACCAGTGTTGTCACTCATTGGCGAAAAGATCGGCTTGTCAACGGCCTTGGGTGAACCAGAGTTCTTGCCCGTCGTAGGCGAGTTGTACATTGGCTGGTAATTGCTCTTCCATTTCGGCGGCCAATCCCATGTGGTGACTGACGTGCGTCAGAAAAGCTTTTTCAGGTTGTATCTTATGTATAATGTCCAAAGCCTCGTTTAGGTTCAAGTGAGAATGGTGCTCGCGATGGTGCAATGCGTTCAATACCAAGTATCTAGTCCCTTTTATTTTGTCAAATTCTGGCTCGTCGATGGTCTTGGCATCGGTGATGTAGGTGAACTCTCCGATCCGAAATCCCAGGACGGACATTTTCCCATGCCATACCAAGATGGGTTGAAATTGCATGCCGGCCAGCTCAAACTGTGTTTGTTCGGAAATGGCTTGGAGTTCGAGGCGGGGTACTCCTGGATAGTTGGACTCAAAGATGTAGCGAAATCGGCTTTTGACTTCATTCAATACACGCTGCATGGCAAAGACGGGCATGTCTTTTTGGGCCCGGAAGTTGAAAGGGCGCACATCGTCCAGACCGATGACATGGTCGTTGTGTTCGTGTGTCAACAGGACTGCCTCCAATTGTTGGAGCCCTGTGCGCAGCATTTGCTGGCGGAAGTCGGGTCCGGTATCGATGACCACGTGGCGAGAATCATTGCTGATCAAAACGGAGGTTCGCAATCGTTGGTCTCTGGGATCGGCAGAGCGACAGACAGGACAATCACAGCCGATGACGGGAACGCCCTGAGAAGTTCCAGTACCCAAAAATGTAGCCTTTAATTCGATAGTTTGAGGATTTTCTGGTAAAAGTCTGCGGTCTTGTCACTGAACTGCTCGGTATCCACGTCGAGACGCGACAGGATTTCCAGCAAACAGTTGATGCGCGCCTCTGTGTCGAAGAAGCGATTGATGACGGCAATCTTTCTGTTTTCCACAATGCAGTAGCCCGATTGGAAGGTCCCCCGCTCGTAGCGAATGGTATATTCCAGTTCTACAAACAGCTCTTCCAGCTTTTTCAACGTTGTTTTAGTGTACTTAAACATAGTTCGATTTTGTAGCTAAGCCTACACAAAGGCCGCTTTCGAGTGGCAATTTGCCAGAACCGACAAAACCAGACCCGATTCAAGATGGTTACTTGAGTATACCTTTTGGTATGGATCGCAATGACAAGCAACTGTTCTGACTTTTCAGCGATCGACATTGCCCTTCGGGTCTAGTATAGACGTAAAATGGAGCGCTTTGTTCTGCAGATTCCATCTTTGGAAGATGTTTCCTTTGGTTTTTTGACCATCGCGAAGCAAATGGCCCAGCTGTTTGGGTCTTGACATCCAGAGGAGGACGAAAAAAGGCATTTGCCGTAGCGAAAGGATCGAATTCCAACATCTTAGAGCTTGTACAGAATTTGGGATTATTCGCGAAAATGAAAGATTTTGGCATCAGATAAGTGATATTTTGAAAGGCATAGCCGCGCTACGGCTTGAAAAATTCACGCGATATGATGACAAAAGACCTGCCTGCCGGACAGGCAAGTTCATTTGCAGCTCAAAATTTTAAATCTGAACAAGTTCTTACTTATGCAAAAATAAGAGCATCCCGTGAATTCCGTCCAAATAAACGGAAGTTTTCTCACCCACTAAAACCCTTGTATGCTGACAAAAATTTACAAAGTGCTTTTTTTCTTGCTCTTTTTGGCCGTCCAGCAGTCTGCGTTGGCACAGCAACGTTTCTATGTCGGTTTCATACTGGGGGGCAATCTGACACAATTGGACGGCGATGGAGCCCAGGGCTATGACAAATTGGGGCTACAGGCAGGCACAAAGATTTTGGGGCGCTTGCAGGAAAACATTTATCTGAGTACGGAGATTTTGTACACACAAAAGGGAAGCAATTTCGAATTCAAAAAGAACGGGCGGACATTCAAGCAGAGCATAGACCTCAACTACATCAGCGTCCCCCTGATCTTCACCAAGCGATTTCGGCGCATCCGCGTCTCCCCAGATCATGTGTATCATCGACTCAGCTTTTCGGTGGGCTTTGCCTACAGCCGCTTGCTCAACACCGAGATCAACGAGACAGAAGACGACGACATCGATTTCACTGCCTCTTCTTTTTTCTACAACAACAACGATTTCAGCATGCAACTGGGCGGAGGCATTGCGGTCAACAAACACCTGGAATTTGAGGCACGTGCATCCATTTCTTTCAACAGAATATACGACCAACGAGAACATCCAGAGCTGCTGACGGGAGTGGTACTGCTCAGAAATTATTACCTTATGGCCCGAATCGTTTACATCCTGTGACCAGAAAACAGACAAGATGAAACTCAATCTCTCTTATCTTTTGCTTTGCCTGCTGCTCATTGGGGCTACCACCCTCTCGGCCCAAAGGCGATTTAAGGCTGGCCCTGTGGTGGGTCTCAATGCCTCACAAATAGACGGCGACCGCTATGCAGGCTACAACAAAATGGGCCTCAACGCTGGCATTCGCGTGGCTGCACAACTCACCGACCGCAGCGAGCTGGTCATCGAATTGTTGTACTCCCAACGAGGCAGCCAATCCGAACTGGTCCGCGGAACCGACCTGTTTCCCTTCCAAATCAAAACCGATTACGTGGCCGTCCCCATCATGTACAACCTCAAAGACTGGCTCATCGAGGAAGATGGCGGAGACAGCTATCACAAGGTCAGCATCACAGGTGGCTTGACCTATGGCCGCCTGATTACCAGCGAGATAGACGATGGAACCCCCAGTTCTCCCTTGCAGGACTTGGCTGGTTTTTTCAACAAAACGGACATATCTTTCAACCTGGGAGCTTCCTTTTTCATCAATTCCAAGATTGGCTTTGACTTCCGCTGGACGCGCTCCCTGGTGCTGTTGTACGACCAAAACAAAAGCGGCCTCAACGCCAACTCCATGCGGGCCAAGTTTCTCAGCTTCCGCGCCATGTACATGCTCTAAGAGCTTATCCAAAATGAGCGGTAAGCATTCAAACAAGTTCGGTATATTTGCACATCAACCACAAATCACCTGATATGAAAAATTGGTTTCTGATCTTGGTCCTTGGCGCATGCCTGGCAGCTTGCCAATCCAATAGCTCCAACAATACATCTGACGAGGCCGCCGATCAATCGTCCACTCCCACACCAGCCCCCGCTCAGGTAGAACTGCTGCCCATGCTCGACCAGGAAATTGGCCGACAGCTGGTCTCCTCTTGCGATCACATCGATTACATCTACTACGAGCTGCCACTTAGCATGAGCATGGACGAAAAACCTGCCATTCACAACATCCTCAGTCAAATTGGCTCTCGGCCCGCTCCCGCCAAACCAAGCTGTAAATCCATTGGCCGCATCTCTTTCAATGGAGCAGGGGAAAGAATCACAGAAGCCGAGCTGTATTACGATGGACAGGGCTGCAACTACTTTGTCTTTTTGGAAAATGGCAAACCAGCATACGGCAACTACCTGACGGATGCAGGAATTCAATTCTACAAAAATGCTTTTGCCCAAGCACAACAACAGTTTGGCACTCAATAAATTACCAATACAGCCTACCGAATGGATCAGTACGCAGTCATTGACCTGGGCACCAATACCTTTCATTTATTGGTCGTAGAGCCCCGGGCGGATGGAAGCTTTCGAGAAATCTTGCGAGAGCAACAATTCATCAAGTTGGCAGAAGATGGCATTGCCAAAATCGGGTCGGCTCCCTTCGCACGGGGCCTCAACGCCATGGCAAGTTTCAAAGACAAGCTGGACAAACTGGACAAGGTCCAAAACATCAAGGCATTTGGGACGGCAGGTTTGAGAACAGCCTCCAATGGGCAGGAGTTTGTCAAGGCCATTTTTGACAGGAGTGGCATCCAGGCCGAGATCATCAGCGGCCAAAGAGAGGCTGGACTCATCCACCAAGGTGTCATGCAAGCCATTCCTCCCCTGGAGGGCAAAAGCCTGATCATGGACATTGGGGGCGGATCGGTAGAATTCATTTTGGCAGACCAAGAAAAGGTGTACTGGGCCGAAAGCTTCCCAATTGGGGTGGCTGTCCTTTTCAACGACTTTCACCACAGCGACCCCATCAGCCAGACCGAAATCGATCAACTCAACCAACACCTTCGCACACAACTTCACAGCCTCATCGAGGAGCTCCAACATCATCAAATCAAGCAACTCATCGGTGCATCTGGTACCTTCGATGTCATTGCCAATCTGCTGAGCGACTTTCCCGCTGGTGCCATCTGTGCTCAGCTTGATGTCCCCGATTTTCACCCATTTTACCAGCAATTGCTGCAGTCCACCCAGGCCGAACGTTTTGCCTCCCCAGACATCCCAGACAAACGGGCCGACATGATCGTCGTCGCAGTCCTGCTGATCCATTTTGTCCTGAAACTCATTCATACCGAGCAAATTGTCGTCTCGGCCTACGCCATGAAAGAAGGCATGATCAGGGAAATGATCCAAGAAAATAGCACATCCTAAAAATAAGTTTAGATTCGTCTAAAAATTTCTTTTGATCATTGAAAATATCCCCTATCTTTGATCGATGGAAAGTTTGATAGACGTCTTTCAGTACCCCTGGGCCATCCGTGCGCTCATTGCTTCCAGTCTCGTGGGAATCATGTGCGGCGCCTTGGGCTGCTTCATTGTATTGCGCAACATGGCCTTGGTGGGCGATGCACTGGCGCATGCGATCCTGCCAGGTGTTGTGTTTGCCTACCTTCTGGTGGGCTACAGTGTTTTGGGCTTCTTCTTTGGAGCTGTTGTGGCTGGTTTCATCGCCGCCTTGAGCATGACCTGGATTCAACAAAATGTGGAGACCAAACCCGATGCGGCCATTGGAATCGTCTTTACAAGCATGTTTTCCATCGGGGTCATGGCCATCTCTGGCATCAACCGGGAAGGGGTTCATCTGGATATGAAGGACTTTCTCTTTGGCTTCGTTCTGGGGATTTCTGATCAAGACCTCTATCTGACAGCTTTCATTACAGTCTATGTTCTGCTGAGCATTGTGGCCTTTTATCGCTATCTGTTTTTGGCCACCTTCCAGCCAGTCATTGCCGAGACCATGGGCATTTCTGTCAAGACACTCCACTATTTTTTGATGCTTTTGTTGTCCTTTGCCGTGGTGGCTGCTCTGCGCACAGTTGGTGTCATTTTGGTCGTGGCCATGTTGATCACCCCTGCTTCCACCGCCCTGTTGCTCTCCAATCGTCTCAAATGGGTGCTGCTGCTCTCTTCATTGATCGGCCTGCTGTCGGCAGTCACAGGCTTGGTGCTGTCCATTTATTTCGATACGACACCGGGGCCTGCCATGGCTGTTACGGCTGGTAGTTTCTATTTGCTTGCCGCCATCGTATCGCCCAACAAGGGATTGGTTGTCCGCTTCTTTCGCAAGCGCAAACTACAGCTTCGCATTCAACTGGAGGACACTCTTAAGCAAGCCTTTCGCCTGCAAGAGACAGAGGGGAAGGTGGATTTGAAACAGTTGGAAAAACAGCTGAGTTTTGGCACATCCCGTCTTCGTCGGCACATTTCTAGTTTGAAAGAAAAGGGTTGGATGAATGGCAGCGCCAAACAGTTGCAACTGTCTGAAAAGGGGCAAAGCCAAGCTCGGCGCTTGGTGAGGGCCCACCGACTGTGGGAGACATATTTGGTCGACAAAATTGGCTTGACAGAGGGACAAATTCACGAAGAGGCGGAAAAGTACGAACACTTGCTTCCCGATGAACTACTCGACGAGGTGGACCAAACGCTGGGATTTCCCAAGCTCGACCCCCATGGCTCTCCCATTCCCAACAAGCAGCAATAAGCTCAGTCTCATCAATCTGACTGCTCGTCGCGGCTGCGATTGCCCATTTGCTTGTCCTTTTCCAATCGGTTGAAAAGCTCGTTGAGGCGATACATTTCGTCCAGGGTATCGTCTAGGTAGAGTTGAATGTCTGGGATGCGGCGCACATGTTTGCGAATGCGCTGGGAGAGGGATTGGCGAAGGCGAAACTGGGCATCCTCCATTTCGAGAATGACAGCCTGCTTGTTTTCTGTATTGTATACGCTGAGGTAGATCTTTGCGATGCTCAAATCGGGCGACATCTTCACATTGGTCACCGTGACCAAAGCCTCCGGACCGTAGATGTATCCACCTTCTTGCTGCAACATTGTACCGAAATTGCGCTTGATCAATTCGGCTACCTGCTTCTGACGCTTACTTTCCATAGTACAAAGATATGAGAGCTTGTTCAGATTTAAAATTTTGATGATGTAAATCATCCCAAGTTCTAAACGGGCTCTGAGTTCCGATGTATTTTTTTGGTGCAAACCACCTGAGCCAATGGACTCATCTGTGGTCAGTATGCTATAATGAACTCCAAATGCCCCGAATAAGTTCAGTTGTCCTGTCTTGCCTTTGCAGTGGGACCGGAAACAGGGGCATGACAAGTATTTCCCTCACTGGAAAACCCTCAGCCCTTTGGAAACGTTCTGAAGCAAGGGCCATCGTTCGCCAAGAGATTTTGGACAACTTGGCTCAAAGCAGACAGGAATCAAAGACTATTTGTTATTTTTGGGAGAACAACTGTAAGCAGCAAAAAATCCATTCTTTCTACGGCAATCTCTCCCCTATAGACTTTGTTCTCAAAGCTAGTTCTGATTCCGTATATTAGCACCCCTTTGACAAAGAGGAAATGCCGGGTGACCACAAAGACATTGTAAGTTTGATCCACCAACAAGACATACTAGACCGTTCCATCGAATACCTCAAGGGGGTAGGCCCGCAACGCGCTGATTTGCTCAAAAAAGAACTGAGCATCTTTACCTTCCGCGATTTGCTCCAAGCCTATCCGTTTCGCTATGTCGACAAAACGCAGTTTCACCAAATTGGGCAGCTCAGCTCGCAAAGCGACATGGTGCAGCTCAAGGGAATCCTCCGGCGTTTGAGCGTGGTGGGAGAAGGCCGAAAGAAGCGATTGGTTGGGCGACTTCGCGACGACAGCGGCGCCATAGAATTGATCTGGTTCAAGGGAGCACAATGGATGCAAAACCAGTTGGAGGTGGGTCGGCAGTATGTCGTCTTTGGCCGCATCAATGTCTTTCGAGGGCAGCTGAGCATCGCCCATCCCGAAATGGAAGTTGCCTCGGTGGCCAATCAACAACAAGCCGCCTCCTTTGCCCCTGTTTACCACAGCACCGAAAAACTCAACAACAAAGGCCTCGACTCCAAAGCCCGCCGCCGCCTGATGAAATCTCTCTTCAGCCAGCTGCAGGCCAGCGACTTGTCAGAAAACCTTCCGGAATACGTCAGCCAAAAGCTGCGCTTGCCCAAACACCCAACTGCCCTTCGCCACATCCACTTCCCAAGCAATCAGGCCGAGTTGGACGCCGCCCGCATGCAACTCAAATTCGAAGAGTTGTTTTTCCTACAAATGCGACTGCTGCAAATCAAAAAACGACGCAAAAACAGCATCAAAGGACATCTTTTCGGGACCATTGGACAGCATTTCAACAAGTTTTTCCACGACAAACTGCCCTTCGAACTCACTGGTGCCCAAAAACGGGTGCTGCGCGAAATACGGCGGGACCTAGGCAGTGGCATCCAAATGAATCGTCTGCTTCAAGGGGATGTCGGCAGCGGCAAAACCATCGTGGGACTGATGTGCATGCTCATGGCCATCGACAACGGATTTCAGACCTGCCTCATGGCCCCTACGGAGATTCTCGCCCAACAGCACTACACCTCCATCTCGCAATATGTCGATGGGCTGGGCCTGCGAGTGGCCTTTCTGTCGGGCACCGTCAAGGGAAAAAAACGCCGCGAACTATTGGAGGCGCTGGCAGCTGGAGACATCCACATTCTCATCGGCACCCATGCCTTGATCGAAGATCCGGTGGTCTTTCAAAACCTTGGCCTGGCCATCACAGACGAACAGCACCGCTTCGGGGTCAAGCAGCGCGCCAAACTGTGGAAAAAAAGCAAGCCGCTTCCCCCCCACGTTTTGGTCATGACCGCCACCCCCATTCCCCGCACCCTCGCCATGACTCTTTATGGCGACCTGGACGTCTCTGTGATTGATGAGTTGCCTCCGGGCCGAAAGGAAATCACCACCCTGCACAAGACCGAAAACCACCGCATGCGCGTCATCGGCTTCATGCGCGAAGAAATTGCCAAGGGACGCCAGGTGTATGTCGTATTTCCACTGATCGAAGAATCGGCCAAGCTCGATTTGAAAAATTTGGAAGAAGGCTACGAGGCCTTGGAACGGGAGTTTCCCAAACCCAAATACCAGATCAGCGTGGTCCACGGACGGATGAAAGCGGCAGACAAAGACTTTGAAATGCAGCGTTTTGTCAAGGGCGAGACACAGATAATGGTGGCTACGACCGTTATAGAGGTGGGCGTCAACGTGCCCAATGCAAGCGTCATGGTCATAGAGAACACAGAGCGCTTTGGGCTGTCTCAGTTGCACCAGTTGCGAGGCCGGGTGGGCCGGGGAGCCGAAAAGTCCTACTGCATTTTGATGTCCAGCTTCAAGCTGAGCAAGGAGGGCAAAGAACGCATCAATACCATGGTGCGCACCAACAATGGCTTCGAAATATCGGAAGCTGACCTAAAACTGCGAGGCCCTGGCAACATAGAGGGAACCCAGCAGAGTGGCATTCTGGACTTCAAAATCGCCGACCTGGCAAGAGACGGGCGCATCCTTCAGACGGCCCGTGAAATTGCCACCCGCATTCTGGAAGACGACCCACTACTGGAAAGACCCGAACATCAATCTGTCAAACGCTATCTCGACAAACACATGAAGCATTTAAAAGCATGGAGCAGGATTTCCTGACTGCTTTTTGCTAACTTTACCAAATAATTAACATACCTACGCATGATTGTTGCGTTTTAAGTAAGGACACATGTTACATCTGATGAGAATAAGTTATTGTATGATACTGTTGACCGCCTTGATGGCGTGTTCCGCTGGCACCACCGCCAGGGCTGACGAGCACTCTATGGTCAACGTTTCAAAGTGGAAAAGCAGCATCAGTTTTCGCGTAGATGGACCTTATGTATTCCTGCGACGAGATCGGATGGTATCCAAATCGGTCAAACTGGAAGGAAGTTCTTTCCAACTGATCGAAAAAACCTACCCCTACGATGGCGAACAACCCGTCATTGTCTGCGAATCGGAGACGATGAAGGGAGTCTCTTTCGAAGTTCCCCTCCGCCGAGAACACAAACCGGGGCCTTGCCAATTCGACATGCCCGAAAAACTGTTTGCCATCTCCGACATCGAAGGCAATTTCAAAGCCATGGTGACCTCTCTACAGGGCAATGGTGTGATCGACGAAGACCTCAAATGGTCTTATGGCGAAGGACATCTCGTACTCGTAGGAGACTTTTTTGACCGGGGCAATGACGTGACAGCCACTCTTTGGTTGCTCTACAAATTGGAAGCAGAAGCAGAGGCCCAGGGAGGAATGGTTCACTTCATCATTGGCAATCACGAAGAAATGAACATCCGGGGCGATGTCCGCTATGTTCGAGACAAATACAAGATCGTGGCTCGCAAGCTCAACATGCCCTACAAGTCGCTCTATGGAAAAAATACGGTCTTGGGCAGCTGGTTGCGCTCCAAAAACATGATCGAAAAAGTTGGCAAATACCTCTTTGTACATGGAGGTCTGAGCCCAAGAGTTGCCAACAACAACATCCGCCTGGAAGAAATGAACAAGATTGGCAGAGATTACTACGGTACCGAAAAATGGCGCATGAAGGAGAAGGGAGGAATGGCCCAATTGATCTTCGACAACCAAGGGCCAATGTGGTATCGCGGCTACTTCAGCAATACCCTCAAGCAACGCCAGATGGACGACATCTGTACCAAATACGGCATCGAACACATTGTGGTGGGCCATACCATTGTCAATGAGATCAGCAGCTTGTACAATGGAAAGGTCATCGCCATCGACGTCAAACACTCCGTCATGCTGGCCACCCAAAAGCACAATGCCATCCTCGTCCGCGACGGAAAGTGCCAAAAGGTGGACGTATCTGGAAATGGTGCGCCAATTGAGTCCCTGACGATGGACAGCTCTCTGTCCGTTTTTCAAGCCATCCAAAACAAGAACCAGGAACGACTAGAGACCTTTATCAAAAAAGGCAATGATGTCAACCGATATTATACCAACCAGAAATACACCCTCCTTCACTACGCCATCAAGCACGACAACCTCCGAGCCGTGAAGTTGCTCCTCGCAAGAGGTGCTGACCCCAATCGTTTTTTTGAAGACAAATCAGCCTTGATGTTTGCCATCAAAATGGGTAAAATGAACATCATCAAATATCTGTTGGAGTCAGGAGTAGATGTCAATCTACAAAACCGTCGGAAGAAAACGGCCATCTACTACGCAGCCAAATATGGCGGCAAGGAAGAGGCGCGCCTGTTGGTGGAAAAAGGGGCCAGCATCAAACTCAAAGATTACAAAGGGCGCACCCCTCTCGACTACGCCATGGCCAACAAAAATGGCCCGGTGGCAGAATACCTCAAGGTGCTGTTGAACAACCAACCACCTGAGAACTAAGAACTGGTTCCTCATCCATTGATCCGGAAAGAGCCGGACAAAGAGTTTCCTTCTCCATCCTCAAAGATGTAAAAGTAGGTAGAGGCGTCTGACAAAGGCTCTCCCGTTCGAGTGGTGCCATTCCAGTCATTTTGGTAGGATTGCTGACGGTAGATTTCCTTTCCACTGAAGTCGTAAATGGACAGTTCATTATTGGGAAAATTCTCTACCCCGCGGATGGTAAATGCGTCGTTGATGCCATCGCCATTGGGAGAAAAACCGCTGTAGATGATCAATGGTTCGCACAAGATGTCGATATAGAAGTTGAGAAGTTCTTGCTGGCCGTTTCGGCAAAATGCCCAACTCACTTGATCCTGCTCTCCACAATGTTCCTTGTCTCCCTCATAGGTTATGTCTCCCTCTTTTGTCGTCGTGATGCGACCATAAGCAGGTTCGCGAACCAATTCCAGTGCACACTCTGCATCTGATCCAAGACTTGGCAAAGGCAGGGTCAGGGTTTGGCCAGCCATTGCGGTCAAGTGTTGATCTCCGTCTTGAGATGGCGCAAACAGCCCACAAAAGGCCATCAGACCAATAGAAATGTGTAGTAGGTATACCATGATGCACAATTCGAATGGGGACATCTGTCTTCCGGCAAGCACCGACCACAAAAGGATCGTCATCCCACCAGATGCGGCAGACAATAGGTTTCGACATGGGGCACAATTTCCCAAGCGGTCATTGCACCTTCCACTGCGCAACTTCAAAAGGCGTACCAAGAGAAAATACGTTGGCTCTTTGTAGACTCAAACGGGACCATTTGAAATGCTTATCCGCTAGTTCCATTGCTTTTGGGTGGCAACTCTCCTTTTTCCACTTGTTTTCGCAACAGACTGGGGACTTTGAAACGCGGGCCGTGCAAGCTTTCATAGTGGCGGCAGCGGTCGATGAACGCCTTGGGGCCATAGTCATTCACATACTGCAATACACCGCCTTTGTAGCTGGGAAAGCCCCAACCATAGATGCTTCCAAGATTGGCTTCGGCCACCGTCTGAATGATGCCTTCTTGCATGCACCACACTGCTTCGATGACTTGGGCAAACAAAAATCGTTCGATGATCTCGCGTCTGTCAGCCGTTTGCTGCTGGACGGGAAAATGCTCGCCCAGTTGCTGCCACAGCTGAGAACTGCCGTCGATTTGGTAATCGTAAAAGCCAGCCAGCTTGGTTTTGCCTGGCCGACCCAATTCGTCTACCATCTGTGTCAGTACCCCCACTGCGGGATGCTGAATGTATTTGTTGCCGTAAAATGCGGCAGCCTGCCCTTCGTATTTGAGCACCATGGGCAGGGAGAGGGAATCGGCCAGCGCCAAAGCTCCTATTGGCATGCCCGCCTGCAAGCTCAGGTTTTCGATCAATGCAGGGGAATAGCCCTCCTTGAGCATTTGGATGCCCTCCAGCAGGAAGGTGTTCCGCACTCGGGACACGTAAAAACCCCAGGTATCCTTTACGATGATGGGCGTCTTGCCAATGGTCCTAACAAAGTCGTAGGCACGAGCAATGGTCTCCTCGGAGGTTTGCTGTCCTTTGACGATTTCTACCAAAGGGACCTCATCCACAGGCGCAAAAAAGTGCAAGCCCACAAAGTTGTCCGAGCGATTGAAGTTTTTGCCCAACTCCGTGATGGGGATGGAAACGGTATTGCTGGCCAAAAAGGCATACTGATCCATGAACATTTCGGCCTCTTTGATGACTTTTGTTTTGACCATCGCGTTTTCAAAAACTGCCTCGATGACAAGATCGCAGGAAATGAAGTCTTCAGATGATTCACTCGTATGAATGCGCGCCAACATGTTTTTTTCGTCCTCTGCTGTAATGGTCCCACTTTGCAACAACGCCTTCAAACGACCCAAGGTATATTCCTTCCCTCTGTCTGCAATGGGCTTGGACACATCCTTGAGGATCACCTCCAAGCCGTGTAGCAAACAGGTCAATGCAATGCCAGAGCCCATCATCCCTGCACCGATGATTCCGACCTTGCGCGCCCGAAAGCGCCCAAATCCCTTGGGCCGACGCTCCCCCGACTTGATGGACTGAAAGTCAAACCAAAAGGCCTTGGTCATATTGCGGGCTTCCTTGCTGCGCACCAATTCGGCAAAGTAACGACTCTCGATCCGACAGGCTGTGTCAAAATCGACCTTTGACCCTTCAGACAAGGTGGTCAGAATGGCCCTGGGAGCAGGGTAATTGCCATGGTTGTCGCGGATGAGTCCAGCTGCCAGGATTTGTATTTTTCGGGCAATGCTGTGATCGCGGGCAGTCCCCTCGGGAATCCGACCATCGGCTGTATCCCACCTGCGACGCCCTTCCTGCCGCTCCTTGAGCCACAAGCGGGCCCGCTCCATCATCTCCGTCTCTGTGCTGGCCAATTCGTCGATGATCCCAACAGCCAGGGCCTCTTCCGGCCGATACCGCCTGCCACTCGTCAGGACAGCAAAGGCTTTTTCGATGCCCAACAGCCACATCAGGCGAATCACCCCCCCACTGCCAGGCATCAAGCCCAGGGTCACCTCTGGATGGCCCAATCTGATGTCTGGCCTGTTGAGGACAATGCGGTGGTGACAAGCCAAGGCAAGGCAAAATCCCGTTCCGAGTGTCGTTCCATTGATGGCCGCCACCACGGGCACGCCTGGTCTTTCCAGGTCCCGAAAAAAGTCCTGCAGCGTTTGTGAAAACTCAAAAGATTCAGCCATGGACGCCTCGTTGTAGAGATGGTCCAAATCTCCTCCTACCAAAAAGTTTTTCTTGGCCGAGGTAATGATGATTCCCCGGAGCTGTCCCTTTGCCTTTTCGTCCTTGAGGTGCTGTAAAATCGGAACAAACGCCTGCCCTATCCTGTGGTTGATGATGTTGATGTTGCGCTGGTCCATGTCCAATGTCAGCGTCACGATGTTGTCTGTATCTTTTTTGTATTGGATCATCGATTTGTCTGTTTTCTACACCCGTTCAATGATGGTTGCCACGCCCATTCCGCCGCCGACGCAGAGAGTGACCAGACCAGTTTGCAAGTCGCGGCGTTCCAGCTCATCCAAGAGCGTTCCCAGCAACATGGCACCAGTTGCCCCCAGGGGATGGCCCATGGCGATGGCCCCACCGTTGACATTAAGTCGGTCGTCCTCGATCTCCAACTCGCGCTGAAATTTGAGGACAGGAGAGGCAAAGGCTTCGTTCATCTCCCACAGGTCAATGTCTGCTGCCGACATGCCAGCCCTTTGGAGAGCCAAGCGAGCTGCCGGTGCGGGCCCTTGCAACATGATGGTGGGTTCCGATCCCAGCGTGCCCACAGAAAGGATGCGCGCCCGGGCTTGCAAGCCCAACGCTTCGCCCTGCTCCCGATTGCCAATCAGGACCAAAGCCGCTCCGTCTACAATGCCAGAGGAATTGCCAGCGGTGTGCAAATGGTGGATTCTTTCCAACTGTGGATACTTTCGCATGGCCACGGCATCAAAGCCAGCAGCGCCTGCCTTTTCAAAGGCAGCAGGAAGGGTGGCCAACTTTTCCATGCTGGTATTGGGCCGGATGTGCTCGTCTTTGTCTACGATCAGCAAGCCATTTCGGTCGTAGACGGGTATGATGGACCGTTGGAAATAGGCATTTTCCTGGGCGTGCCATGCTCTTTGCTGAGACTGCAGGGCATAGGCGTCGAGCGTTTCACGCGTAAAGCCTTCAATGGTGGCAATGAGATCGGCCGAAACCCCTTGCGGGATGTAGGAAGTTTTTGTCATCACGTCGGGATCAAACAGCAGGGCTCCCCCATCGCTTTCAATGGGCACTCGGCTCATGCTCTCCACTCCTCCAGCTACGACCAACTGATCCCAACCAGAACGCACCTTGGCAGCCGCCAGATTGACAGCTTCCAGTCCAGAGGCACAAAAGCGATTGAGTTGCATGCCTGCCACTTTGTAGCTCCAGTCTGCGTACAGCAAAGCCGCTTTGGCAATGTTGGCCCCCTGATCATCCACTGGGCTGACACAACCAATGAGCAAATCGTCGACCGAGCCAGTGTCCAGGTCATTTCGCTCTTGGAGGGCCTTCAGAATGTGGGCCAATAAAGCGACCGGACGCACTTCGTAAAGAGAGCCACTTCCTCTTTTGCCCCTGGCCCTGGGAGTTCGAACAGCATCGTAGATATAGGCTTCTTGTATCATGGAGGTTTGTTTAGATGCCACAAAAATATCAATTCTCTCTCCTTGGACGAGTCATTCATCCAGAATATTTCGGCTCCGGTAGAAGAAAGCTCATGGAAATGCCAACATATTTTATCTTTGCTTTCGTACACTTCTTTACAATACAAAAACAATTATATGACCGCAAGGAAGCCAAAGATGACTGGATTCGCCCGCTTTCTACTCTTTTTACTCATCGCAGGTCCACTGATCTTCTTCGGTGTGTCTTACTACAAGGGAGAGGATGGTGTACAAACGCTCAAAGAATTTGTTGGCCTGACATCGCAAGCCCCCAAGGCTGAACGCAATGGAGGATCACAAGAATCCGGGGCGACCAGTGAAGTGCTCGTCAACACCAAAGTCAAACAACTGTCGGATGAACTGGCCGATACCAAAAAGCGATTGGAGGAGGCTTTGCTGGCAAATGAGAAACTTCGCGAGCAGGTGGAGAAGTCTGAGGAGCAAATGAAGAAGAAAGACGAAGAAGTGGCTGCCATTCAAGCCCAACTGGACAAAATCAAATCTGCCATCGGACAATGAGCACGCCACAGGACTTTCTCTGCCGAAAGTTTCTTATGTTTATCTCGTCGCTAACAGATGCCATTCCTTCTTTTTCTAAAGCACCCAATTTCCTATGTACCAACCCCTCTTGCTCGATACCATGATCCAAGCATCTGTTGGAGGCTTTCTGGCCCAAATGCTTGTCAATGCACTGGCCCTGCTCATCGCCGCTTTTGTCTTGGATGGCGTTGAAGTCAAAGGAATCACCTCTTCGCTGCTCGTCGCACTCGTGCTGGCCTTTTTGAATGCGACCATCGGAAGTTACCTCGAAGAAATCACAGGTTTTTACAAAGGCATACTCCACTTTCTGGTGGATGCAGTGGTGATCCTACTTGCCTCTGCCCTGCTGAAAGGCTTCCGGGTCAAGGGCTTTTTGTGGGCCATCATTCTGGCGGTAGCACTGACCTTCCTCAACACCTTTTTGTACCAATTGATTTTCTGAGTCGGTCTGGCTCCGCAGGGAGTAAGGCAAATGGATGAGTAAAGTTTTTTTTACACAACTGCTGTGGCATTGCTGTGAAAAAAGCCCTTACTTTGCGTTTTCATTTTTAACCCAAGAAAAGATCTCATCCATGATTAAGATATTGGTCAATGATGGCATCCATCCCGATGGAAAAGCAATGCTCGAAGCAGCTGGCTATCAGGTGGACACCGAAAAGGTCCCACAAGATCAGTTGGAAGCCCAACTTCCAGAATACGATGTCATTGTCGTACGCAGCGCCACCAAAGTCAGAAAAGAATTGATCGACAAGTGTCCAAAGCTGAAGATCATCGCCAGAGGAGGCGTCGGACTGGACAATATAGACCACGACTATGCTCGCTCCAAGGGGCTGGCCGTCATCAATACACCTGCGGCCTCTTCCCAGGCTGTTGCCGAATTGGTATTTGCCCACTTGTTGGGATTGGCCAGATCGCTGCACCAGGCCAATCGCGCCATGCCCGGGAAAGGAGATACGGAGTTCAAAAGCTTGAAAAAGTCTTACTCCAAAGGCTTCCAGCTCAGAGGCAGAACAATGGGCATCATTGGCTTTGGCCGCATTGGTCAGGAAACGGCCCGCATCGCGTTGGGCATGGGGATGAAGGTCTTGGCTGTCGATCCAATAATCGAGCGGGCCGAACTGCAATTGGACATCGATGGCATCAATGGTGATGCACCCAAGGTGAGCTTGCCCACCGTGCCCATGGACGACATGCTGGCACAAGCAGACATCATCAGTCTGCACATTCCCTTTTTGGGTGCGCCAGTCCTTGCAGATGAGCAATTTGGCAAAATGAAAGACGGCGTCATCTTGATCAATTGTGCCCGGGGAGGAACGGTGGACGAGGACGCTTTGCTCCGCGCCATGGAAAGTGGCAAGGTAGCCGCTGCTGGCTTGGATGTATTTGAAAATGAACCGACTCCTAGAAAGGATTTGCTGGACAACCCGGCCATCTCCTTGAGCCCACACATTGGCGCCTCTACAGGAGAAGCACAACGGAACATCGGTCTGGAGTTGGGTGAAAAGATCACAGCCCACCTTCAAAGCAACGGCTAAACTGAGATCATTCTACCTGTGATAAAATGACCAAGGGGCAGTACTGTAACGGTACTGCCCCTTGATCGTTTTTGTGGACGTGTGCTAAAAATCAATCAGCTCAATTTCAAAGACCAAGATGCTATTGGGGGGAATGACACCACCTGCGCCTCTCTCTCCATACGCCAGCTCGGAGGGAATGACAAACGTTCCCTTTCCGCCTCTGGCCAATAAAGGAATGGCCTCTTGCCAACCTCTGATGACTCCACTCAGCTGAAATTCCAAGGGTTTCTTGCGCTTGTAGGACGAATCGAAGACGGTCCCATCCAGCAAACTGCCAGAGTAGTGGGCCTTGACTTTGGAGGAAGCACTGGGGCGGGCCTCGCCGCTGCCAGGATTTTCGATGATGTAGTGGATGCCAGAGTCTGTCACTTTCACATCAGACCAGGCCTTTTCGGTGACATACTTGGTGATGGCTTGCTTTTGTTCTTCCTTTCTCCGGTCCTTGGCTTCTGACTCAGAGTAGAAATCGAGCAATTCAATGTCGAACCTGAGAACACTATTGGGGGGAATGTCTTTGCCAGCCCCTCTTTTGCCATAGGCCAATTCGGAAGGGATCAAAAAGGTTCCCTTGCCTCCTCTCCCCATGAGCGGTATGGCTTCCTTCCAGCCCTCGATCACCCGACCGAGCTTGAAGTCGAAGGGCTTGTCGCGCTTGTAGGAAGAGTCGAATTCGCTTCCATCCAAGAGGCTGCCCCGGTAATGGGCCTTGATGATGTCGGTGGCAGTGGGATTGGCCCCTTCTCCACCCGGCCGTTCCAGGACGTAGTAAATGCCCGATTCAGTAGATGCCACATCCATTTTGTTGGTCAAGGCATACTGAAGGATTTGGTTCTTGTCTTTCTCCGCCTGGGTTTGGGGAGATTCGATCATTTCGGCTGTTAGGCGTTTTTCGAGCTTGGAGGTACAAGCTGTGGCCAATAGCAGCACACAAATAGATAAAAAGCAATAACGCATAATATGCATTTAGGGGTGAAGAAATGTATCACATCATTGGACCTGCAGCAATTCCAGATCGAAGCGCAGGACGGAGTTGGGGGGAATGGCGTTGGCAAAACCCTTTGTCCCATATCCCAGCTGCGAAGGAATCAATAGGATGGCCCTTCCACCGGGTTTGAGTCGTTTCATGCCCTCCTGCCAGCCAGCGATGACTTGGTTGAGATGCAGGCGCAGGGGTTGGTTGCGATCGTAGGAAGAGTCAAATTGGCTGCCATCCAGCAGGCGCCCGCGGTAGTGCGTCACAACTGTGCTATTGGGGGTGGGACTCGGTCCGTTCCCCTCTTCAATGATCTGCAGGAAGAGACCGGAAGCCGTTCGCTCCAATTCCAGCTGTTGATCGATGGCGTAGTCGACGATTTTGTTTTGGTCAATCTCCGCCTGTGTCTTGGGCTCGGCCACCATCCAGACCGACATGCGGCTGATCAGCTCCGTCTCATCCGTGGTGCTGTTTTTCGCTTCGAAAGAAGGCGGTGGCGTTTTTTCTGCCGGTACACAGGCCGTGTACAAACAAGCCAGCAACAGCAAGCTCAGAACGGATAAACGACTTATTGTGATCATTTTACTCATACAAATTTTATTGACAGCGTCGAAGCGCGAGCAGGCCAAAGGTACGAAATTCCAAAACGCTCCCCTACAAAATTTCGGGATATGGCACAGTTATGGATATACTGGATAACGAAAATACATACAAACCAATTTTCCCTCCTCTTAATTAAACAATCATCACTTCTTCCCAGCCCTCGCTCTCAACCGGTGTAACGAGCCGATTGAAGTAAAATGACTACTACAAAAGTGATAACAACATACCATGAAAAAAACTTTACTACGGGCGATCGTATGCCTTGTCTATATAGCCGTCAGTGGAGTGGTCCATGCACAGGACATCCACCTTTCCCATCTTCACGCATCCCCACTTGTTCTCAACCCAGCAATGACCGGTTTGTACACCGGAGACCTTAGATTCATCGCAAATACCAGAAGTCAATGGAACGGAATTACCAACGGATACAGAACAGTTGTCGGAACTGTTGACAGCAAGCTCATCAAGATTGGACGAAACGACGTCATCGGGGGAGGTCTTCAACTGTACTCAGATGTAGCTGGCGATTTGCAATTTCGCACCCGTTCTACCGCCGTCTTTCTCTCCGTTCTCAAATCACTCGACAACCAAGGAAAACACTTTCTATCAATCGGCATGAGAAACGCTGTGTATTCTCAGGGCCTAGACTATACCAAGATCGTAGCAGCAGACGAAGAGCCAGGCGTCATCGAAGGATTCAACAACCAAAGAAGTTATTGGGATTTCGGAGCCGGCCTGGCTTGGTTCTACGGATTTGACCGCTTCAACTCCATCCATTTTGGCATCAGCGGACAGCACATCAACAAGCCCGATGTCATCTTTTTTGGAAATGATCAAATTGAAAGCGGCACGACACTCTACCGAAAAATCGTAATTCACGGGGGGGCTGAACTGAAGCTCAGCAGAAAATCTTTTCTCAAGCCCAGTTTTCTTTTCGCAGATCAAGGCCCACACCGTCAATTAACTTTGGGGACATTTTGGAAATATAAAAACTTCAAACACACATCCAGCACGCCAGGCGCCGCCATTTACTTAGGCGCCTGGCTCCGTTGGCACTTCGAGTCTGACTTTGTCAGCACAGATGCCCTGATCGCCTCCATTCGCCTCGATTACAAACAATTGTACATTACCTTCTCTTTTGATGTCAACATCAGTACCCTGAGAGAGGTGAGCTACGGACGAGGTGGACCGGAACTATCAGTGGTGAAGATTTTGGATTTCAAGCGTAAAAAGCGCAAATCCACCAAGGTGAAGTGCCCCGATTTCTGACAAAAAATTATCAGTTTTATAGTAGTATTGGTCGAACCTGTCTGGTGTATCATCAGATAGGTTCTTTTTCTTTGGTATGGGTTTTGATCCAGAAAAACTGGTTTAACACTAGCAATTTCTCCAAACGAGAACTGCGCGAAAACATCAGTTGGTTGTAAGCAGTTAGAAATCCAATTATTTCCAAAACCCATACTCTAATGAGACTACACATTACGTCCATCTTTTCTTTATTTGCACTGAGCCTGCTCTGCTTTTCCCTGTCGGCCCAAATCCGTTTCGAAGGATTGATCTACCAGGGATCGGGAGAGCCACAACTGGATCTGGCCAGTTCGGTAGCAGTGAGCCCAGATGGCAGGCACATCTACACAACCAGCTTCGCAGACAATGCGGTTACTGTTTTCAGGCGAAACCTACTCACAGGAAATGTTTCTTTTGTCAACTCCTTTCGCGAGGGAGAGCAAGGATCTCGCGGACTCAACGGAGCTTACTCCATCATGGTCAGTCCGGATGGACAGCACGTCTACGTGGCCGGATCGAGTTCCAACGCCATTGCCATTTTTCAACGAAACACCACGAGTGGTGATTTGCAATTTGTCGATGTGGTCGAAGACAATGTCGATGGCGTCGATGGATTGGCAGGCATCTTATTCATGACCAGCAGCCCGGATGGCAACCACATCTACGCCACTGGACCAGACGAGAATGCACTCTCCGTCTTCAGCCGAAATGTTGTCACAGGAAAACTAACTTTCGTCGAAGTCCACAAAAACGGACAAGGCGACATCAACCAATTTGCTTTCCCGACCTCAGCCACCGTCAGTCCAGACGGGCAACATGTTTACGCCATCTCCTTCGACAGTGAAGCGGTCAACATCTTTTCCAGAAATGTCGATGACGGAACACTGACTTACATCGGAGCCATTGCCAACGGAACCAACGGCGTCACAGCCATGACAGGAGCCTACATGGCATTTGTCAGCCCGGACGGACAAAACGTCTACGTGGCCGGGACGGAAGACGGCGCCATCACTGTCTTTACTCGCAACGCAGCAACTGGACAACTCGGATATTTGGAAACTCAGGAAGACGATGTCGATGGGGTCGACGGATTGTTTGGAATTGCTACCATAGAGATGAGTCCTGAGGGAGACTATCTGTATGCACTTGGTGCGTATGAAGATGCCATCAGCATCTTTCAGCGCAATGCCGGAACGGGCGCACTGACCTATGTTACCAAAGTGGAAAATGGGTCTGGTTCTGTTACCAATATGAGCTATCCCATCGAATTGAGCATCAGCGAAGATGGGGACAATGTTTATGTCACAAGTTTTAACGACAATTCTCTGATCATCTTCGAACGCAATAGCAGTACCGGTACCCTGTTGTTTGTCGATGCCGAAACAGCCAGCAATACTGGTACCCAAGGAATCGGTGGAGCAGTGGCTGTTGCGATGAGCAATGATGGAAATCACTTGTACATCGCCGGAGAGACAGACAACTCTTTGGCCGTTTTCAATCGCGACGCCAGCACTGGCGAGATTGATTTCATCGAAGCACAGCAAAACAATACCAATGGTGTATTGGGTCTGAGAAACATCCGCGATGTGGCGGTCAGTCCCGATGACAAATTTGTTTACACAGTTGGATACTGGGATCACTCCATCACCATCTTTCAGCGCAATACCAGCACAGGCGAGTTGACCTACGTGGATCGCTTTCGCGACAACAGCTCTGTCGGACTCAATGGAGCCAGCTCCATCAACGTCAGTCCCGACGGCGAGCATGTATACGTTACAGGGTTTTGGGAAAATTCCATCTCTACCTTCAGCCGAAATGAAACGACGGGGTTGCTGACCAACCAACAACAACTGCGCGATGGCATCGCCGGGATGGACGGATTGACCTGGGCCAACGGAAGTGTCATCAGCCCAGATGGAAAAACAGTCTATGTCACTTCTGCTTTCGACAATGCCGTATCGGTCTTTGGCATAGATGAAAATACTGGTCTGCTGACGTTCCTCGAATTTCACAAGGATGGCGTTGGCGGTATCAATGGCATGCAAGGTGCCGAAGATGTCGTTGTCAGTCCAGATAATAAATTTGTCTACGTAGCTGGTGATGCCGAAAATGCCATTGCCATGTTCAGCAGAAATTCTACCGATGGCCGACTCAGTTACTTGGGGCTGCGCCAAAATGGTGTGGATGGAATCGGCGGTTTGGGAGGTGTCAAAAACCTTTTCATCGACCCAGCTGGCAAGCACCTGTATGCCAGTGGAGAAGATGAAAGCGCTTTGGTAGTTTTCTCCATCGACCAAACAACGGGCATACTCACCTTCGAAAAATCACAAACTGACAACCTCAACCTCGTCAATGGATTGGGAGGGGCACAAGGCATCGTGGTGAGCAATGACAATCGATACATTTATGTGTCGGCTGCCAATGACGATGCAGTGAGCATCTTCAGCTGCACATATGATGTCAACATGACCGAGAGCATTTGCCAAGGAGACAGCATCCTCATCGGGGCCAATACCTACAAAGAAACAGGTGTCTACCTAGATACTTTCAAGCTAGACGGTTGCTGGACACTGATCGATTTGGATCTGACGGTTTTGCCAACTGAAACCAATATTGATGCAGAAATTTGCCAGGGAGAATCCTACACCTTCAATGGACAGACCTATGACGCAGCTGGCGTCTACTCTGCCAACTTCAATTCTTCCCTGGGCTGCGACAGCGTTGTCAATCTCAACCTACAAATCGTGTCTTCCTACACTGGCTCCACTTTCGAGCAGCAAATCTGCCAAGGAGACACCTATGAATTTGGTGGCGTGAGCTACAGTGAGAGCGGTGACTACAGCAATACCTTCAGCAGTAGAGGAGGCTGCGACAGTACGGTCACACTCCAACTCACGGTCAACCCCAGCTACGACGAGTTTTTGGACATCAGAATTTGCAGTGGCGACTTTTATGTGTTCAATGAGAAAAACTATGTCGAAGGTGGCATCTACACAGCCAGCTACACCAGCTCTACAGGCTGTGACAGTACCGTCACGCTCATGCTGACCGTTTTGAATCCCAATGGTCCCAACCTTTTGGAGGCCAGCATTTGCCAGGGAGAGACCTACGAACTGGGAGGCAGTGCATACGACCAAGCAGGCAGCTACACCACCTCTGTGACCACGGCCAGTGGATGTGTCAGCAACGTTACCCTCAATCTGACTGTCAATGATTCCTACGAGCAGACCATCAGTCAAACCATTTGCGAAGGATCTACCATCGAATTTGGTGACCAAACGCTGACATCGGCAGGAACCTATAAGCATACCTATAACACGGTGACAGGCTGCGACAGTACCGTCACGCTCAACCTCAGTTTTGCGACCAATAGTACATCGCTGAGCGCCATCATTTGCGAAGGCCAGACCTACAATTTGGGAGGCGTCCTTTACAGCAACACCGGCATTTTTGAGGCCACCTTCCCTTCCAGTCTGGGATGTGGCGACAGCACGGTCACACTCAACCTCACAGTAGAGGAAGACAGCAGAGAAGAAACCATATCCGTATGCTTTGGTGAGTCCTACGAACTGGGCGGCACTGTATACGACCAAACAGGAACTTTCATCGAGCAGCTGACAACTACCAACGGCTGCCCGCTGGAAGTAACCCTATATCTAACTGTACAAGACGATTTAACCGCTACTGAAACGATCACCGACGACAAAGGAAACAGCGAAGGAGCCATCCAACTGTTGATCAGTGGAGGGGTGGCGCCATTTGGTTATGAATGGAGCAACGGAGCAACAACGCGAGACATCAGTGGACTCCCGGCAGGTACCTACACCGTCACTGTCACCGACGACATCGACTGCCAGGAGACCTTCACTTTTGAAGTACGCCTCTCAAGTGGCATTGACTTTCTGGATGATGCACTCCTTATTGATTTGATGCCCAACCCGGTCAACAACGGGCAAAACATCTATCTGCAAATCGAAAGTCCGGACAGCCGCTTGTTGAACTTGGAAATTTACACAACGACCGGTATACTACTGCAAAGCGAAAAACTGCAGGTGGGTCTAGCTCCCATGCGACATGCCATCGAGAGCCCGTCGCAAAGTGGCTTGTACTTGCTGCGCATTACAGATGAGCAGGGAGCACAGCGAAGTCTGAAATTCTCTGTTCAATAATTGGAACCGATTCGCAGTGAATGCGATCATACAACAGGCGTAGAGAACACAATTACACAGCAAAGGCAAAAGGCCGATTGGTGCATACCAATCGGCCTTTTGCAATTCACTGAAAAACAATTAAATACAAGAACACAAATATCACATATGTAAATTACCGTTTTTGGGGTATGCGCCGCATGTGCTTTCCGCCTATCTTTGTACATGTATTTAGGAAACGAAATAATGACTTACAAAAAGAGGCACAAACCACTCCCCACACGGTAATCTCCTCCCCTACCGAATCAACCCTTCCCCTACTTCAATTTTGATGCACATCAGTGGTTCAACGGCAAGAAAGGCTGCTGATTGGCATGGACGAAACGATAGCAAACACGCACCATATTACCGCTTTTATCGGAGAACGGCATGGTTCCGTCTTCATGGTAATCTTACTTTTTTGGAATTTGAATAGGTTAGACAAACACTAGAATGAGTGGCCTGAAATAGGGCCACTTGTTCTACGGATTAAACTATGAACGAATGCGAGCAATTATACTAATGACTGGCATGCTCTGGAGTCTTTTCATCCTTCCAGAAGCGCCCACAACCACGCAATCCCCTTCCCTCGAATCCACTCTCTCCACCTCTTGGACTGATGGCACTTCCAACGAAGATCAAGAACAGCCCTTTGCTGTCTGCATCGACCAAATAGAGGTAGAATTGATGGCGGTCACTGGCACTGCAAAGTTGAAAGCCAGTGAGATTGAGGCCGGTTTGAGCCGGGACAACCAGACCGCTTATCGAAAATTGCACTTTTCCTTTTCAGAAGATACAAAGAATACCCACTTGACATTTGACTGCCACAACAAGGGCCGCAACATCATCGAGTTGTGGGTAACCGACGAGGCTGGCAATCAGGACTACTGTACGACAGTGGTGAATGTGAAAGATTTGAATCGAGTCTGTGGCATGTCTTTGAAAGCGTCTTCTCTGGCCAGCTTGGTACAAACGAGCCAGCGCCAGCACAAAATATGATCAATCCGTTCCCCCTCGACCCCCTATTTCTGATACCAATGAAGAGAATTAGAGGAGAGTAATTTCTTAAATTCTCTCAAAAGAAGGTGGCTTTTGACCAAGGCCATCTTTCTTTTTTGCTCTCCTACCGACCGTTGTAAAAAATCAATTGAATGCCAAAGGAAAAAAGGTCTTCCTTTCCATCGCCTCCAGCATCTCCACCCAGGGCAGTGTAAATGGGGGAAAAATCCAGGTCTTTCCAATACATCTGAACAAAGGGACGCAAGCTGAGCGAGAGGAATTTGCTCTTGGGGGTATTGAAGGCCACGAAGATTTGGTTGCTCCACAAATCGGTGCCGATGAGTTGGGTTTTGTTGCCATTGGAACGCTCACTGATCCTCGTGCTGAAGCGTTCATATTGGATTTGGAGGCCAAAGCTGAAGTAATCGCCCAGAAAGTTTTCCACGCCAAGCGCAGCACCGATTCGACGGTAAAAAAGTCTGCGAAAGAACCTGAGACTGTTGGCCGGATCCACGCCATCGGCAGTTGTATTGCCAAAGCCGTAAATGGCGCTCAGCTCTCCGGCAAAGTTGCCCACTTGGTAGCGCCCACCCAAGGTCAGGGCTTGCAAGCGGTTCAGGTCGTTGAAGGTATCATCCAACCAATCCCGTTGCCCGTTGAAGTCGTTTAGAAAATCATTGTAAGCCGATGGACTCACCCAGTTGATGATGTAGCCCGTCTTGGTATTGAACTGAGCCTTTGCACTCTGCAGGAGGCAACACCCAAGCAACAAAACCAGCAACATTCGAGAAAATATGGCCATATCCTTACATTTGGACCGCAAATGTGCTCAAATAATTTGTATTTTCATAATATATTCGCCTTTGTAAATGACCGAAATACCCCTGACCACACCCATTTGTCAATTCGCTATATCCAATGGATCCAAAAGAATACCGTCCCATCGCCTGTGGCTTTTACGATGAACTTTTGCTCCTCGCCCAACGGCAGACAGCTTGCTTGCTGCAATACACAGATGCCGACGGACAAAAGCAGGAGCACCGATCTCACATTGCCGATGTGTACAGCAGAGAAGGGGCAGAGTACCTGCGCTTGGATTCGGGCGAAGAGATTCGACTGGATCGCGTCTTGTCGGCACAGCCAGACTCATAGGCAGGCCAAACGGGATGGGGCCATTCTCAAGGACCATTGTGTCATTTTTTCAGCCTTACGGCTTGGGCATGTAGACAGTTCAATCGAAAATCTTATCTTTGGAATGTAGCCTTTGGGCACAGACAGAGAGTTCGCGTGGACTTTATCATTGGGCCATTCAGCGCCGTCCTTACAATTTCAAAGTGCATTTTTCAACACCAAAGGACAAGTTTTGCAGAAACAATTGACAAGAAGAGTTTTCAACAGATGCATCACATGCCTTTTGTGCTTGCTCTATTCCCTTTCTGGACAAGCACAAATGGACAGCCTTCCCTTGCGCTTGGATCAATTGGGATGGCAAAACCTCATCTTCAGAGACAAAGACATCGGCCAACAGCAGGTCGTTTCTGCCAGTAGGACTCCCCAAAATCTGGAGGACTTGCCCTTCACCATTTACGTCGTATCCAAGGAAGAAATTTTCAAAAATGGCTATACCACTCTGGTTGATGTACTGCGAACCATTCCCGGCATCCGGGTATCACAGCCTGGGTCGGCTTTGGATGGAGAGACCTTTGTCATGCGGGGTCTATACGGAAATTCCTATGCCAAAATCCTCATCAACGATGTCCCCATCAAGCCCTTGTCGGTCAATGGAATGCCACTGGGTGCGCAACTTCCCATTCGGCAGGCAGAACGCATCGAGATCATCTTTGGGCCAGCCGCTGCCGTCTATGGGGCCGATGCCTCTGCTGGTGTGATCAACATCATCCTCAAAGACACCGAGCAGCCCATCTTCACCCGTGCCGATCTGGGGCTGGGCATCAATGCATATACGGATCTCAATGTCACTTTTGGTGGGAAGATTGGTCGGGACAAGGAAATCCTTCGCTTCAAGTTTTATGGCAGCAATACCCAATTCGATACGCGCCGGACGATTTACGATCTTGACAATCTGTACAATCCGCAGCAATATGCCCGTGGAGATACCTCCTACCGGAGCAATCCCAATTTCAGCAGGCTCAATTCGGTGGATGGGGCTTTGTTGCCTCATCTCAGTCAGATGATCGGGGTCAATCTCAAGTTCAAGGCCCTGAGCTTTTCCTTTGATCGGATGTATCGGCGGGAATACAGCGCCATCGGACTCAATCCAGTAAGTGTTTCCTATGCCAACCCTCTCAATACGGTGGGCGAGACCATTGCACGTTATCAATTGGGCATTGAAAAGCAGAACGAAAAATGGGGGTTCAACACCCGCCTGTCGGTTCTTTCTTACAAATTGGATCGGCGAAGTTCCTATACGTATGTGAGCAATACCCTTTGGCGGTTTCTCGACATATCTGTTGTTCAACCATTTGTCGGCCAACCAGAGGAACAAGCCAGGTTGCGAACGGAAATTTTCGATGACATTTTTTCGGGTAGCCGCTTCAGTGCTGCCAGTTCCCAGGATGTCTACATCGAGGGCGTCTTCAACTTTCGGCCTCGCCCCTTCATCGAATTCATCGGAGGCGGTACCATCACTGGTTTTACCAGCGAACCACTGACCAACTACATTCAGCGACAAGGAGTCGATGGCAATGCGACCAGCATTCCCTTTCCGGATGAGTCGTTCATCGATGCCAGCTTGGGTAGCTTTGTCCAAATGTACCTCAATCTGAAAAGCCTCAACATCATAGCGGGCGCCCGTTACGACCTGAGCAATTTCAATTTCAGCAACCTCAGCCCCCGATTGGGTGTCCTCTACAAGCTCAATCCCAATCTGTCCATCCGAGGCACCTTTGCGACGGCCTTCCGCAATCCCACCAACTTTTTCGATACCAACAGTTATTCGGTGCGCATAGGAGACCGCAATTCTCTGCAAACAGGAACTGTCAACATTGACCTCAACGACGAGTTTACCTTCAACTACGAACTGGGCATCCGATACAAACGAAAGAGTACGCTGTATGCCGATCTGGCCTTCTACTTCAGCGAGACAGACAACTTCATCTCCTACAACTCGGGCTTTTTTCGCAGTTTCAATTTCAATGGAGAAGAACGAACCTACCTTGGATACCTCAACGACGAAAATTCACTCATTCGCTCCTATGGCATCCAGGGTCGCATCAACATCAAGGACAACAAGCGGACCTACCAACCCAGTTTGGTTTTCAACTTCAATGTTGCCAACGGAAGGGAAGTGTTGCCATTGTCCAATATAGAAATCGACCGGGTGCGCATGCAACCCACCTTCATGGGACAGGCAGAATTGTCTTTCCGAATGTACCGAAAAATCTACGTTCATTTCAACAACGTCTTTGCCACGCGCTGGGTCAGGCGCTTTGTAGCTCCCAATGGTACCAACGCCTTTAATTCGGGCTATTACACCTTCGACTTTTTGGGACGCATGGCCTTGACCCCCAATTTTCAGATTTATTTCAAGATCAACAATGTCTTCAACCGACGATATGGAGGCATTGGAGCCAGCGGCTTTCTCGACGATCTCAATTACAATCCCCAACCATTGCGAACTGCCCGAATGGGCTTGAGCTATACAATGAATTGATGCCACAGGATGCGCCCATCAATCTCACATATCAATCCTCTTTTGTCCTTGCTGCTGGCAGCTAGCTTGCTGTTTTTGTTTGGTCCGGTCAGGATGAATGCGCAGATTCTGCCGGAAAACAACTATCAATTGCCCGATTCCATCCGCGCTGAGGAGTGGATGCGATTGGCAGAGCACGAAGCAAAAAACTGGAACATCACCAGCGCACTTCGCTATGCTCTTCAGGCGCTGGACTACTACGAGGAGAAAGGCAACTATGCCAATCTGTACAGACTCCACTTGCAATTGGGAGACATTTATGCTGCAGAAAAATTGTATGCCAAAGCCATCGAGTACTATCGCTCTGCAGAAAAATTGCTCCCTTCTTCCAAGCAGGAATTAACAGTCCGACTGGCCGAGACCTACGCAGCGATGAAACAGATAGACAGTGCCACCTATTATTATGATGAACTTCTGGACTATCGGCTCCGGCTGCAAGACACCAATCAGGTCATCGATGTGTATCAGGACTTGGTCAATCTGCACAATCAATTTGGCCAGGCCCGGGCGGCACTCCGATACAACCAAAAATTGTTGCCACTGATCGATGCCAAGGGACAGCCCCAGGAACTCGCGACCATCTACAACAACATCGGATTCAACTACAATGCGCTGAAAGATTATGAGCGCTCGGCAGAATACTTTCTGGAAGCGGCCAAGATTGCCAAAAAGTACAATGTCAAAGACATCGCTTCCATCTACACCAATGTGGCCATCTCCTTCCAAAACAGTGGAGACCAAACCAAAAGTCTCGATTATCTGAGGCTGGCCCTCAACAATACCCCTACCAATGCCATCAAGGAACGCCTGGAAATAGAAAACCTCATTTCGGCCATCTACCTCTACGAGACCGATTACTACAATGCCCAGCAGCACAATGAAAGTGTGTTGATCGATCGGCAGGCACAAAACTTCCCCGAGCTTCTCAGCGAAGCCTATCTCATATCGGCAGGCATTTACGAAGCCTTGTACGACTTTGAAAAAGCCCTCACCCATTACCAAGCACATCTGCAAATCCGAGATTCCCTGCGCCTGAGCGAACTCATCCGCCAACAGGAGTTGCTCCAACAACAGGTATTGCTGGAACAGGCAGAGCAAGAGATCAAATTGCTGCTGGTCAATGAAGAGGTCAAAGATTTGCAGATCAACCAGTTGGAATTGGCCAAAGAAAAGTTGCAATTAGAGTCGCAAAAACAGGAAGGTCAGCTCGAACTACTTCGACAGGAAAAGGAAATTGAGCTGGCCAACACCCGCGCCAAAACCCTGGAAATTGCCCAGGCCAATCAGGAATTGGAGTTGAGCAAGCAGCGCCTTTTTTCCCAACAACAAAAAAGTCAGATCGTCCTACTCCAACAACAAGAACAGGAACGGGAGCTGCTTTTGACCCGCCAGCGACTCACCTTGGCCGACAAGGAAGCAGCGGAAAAAGAAAAGCAACGGGAAATCGATCAACTGCAAAAACAAAGAGAAATTGACCAACTCAAGCTCGATCAGGATGAAAACTTCCGCCGTTTCATCTATGGACTCATCGCCATGTTGGGTCTGATCTTGGCACTGATCCTTGCTGGCCTTCTCTACTTCCGCAAGGCCAGCCAAACACTGAGTCGCCAAAACAAGCAGATCGAGGCTCAAAAATCAGAAATCGAAAAACAGCGCAACGAATCGGACCAGCTCCTGCTCAACATTTTGCCATCCGAGACTGCGCAAGAGCTCAAAGTCAAAGGCAGTGCCACCCCCCGGAAATACGATCTGGTCACGGTAATTTTCAGCGACTTCAGTGGCTTTACCAAGATTTCGGCCGACATGAGTCCGGAAATATTGATCGAAGAATTGAACATTTGTTTCAAGGCCTTTGACGAAATCATCGAACGCCACAATCTGGAAAAGATCAAAACGATTGGCGATGCCTACATGTGCGCCGGGGGCATCCCCGTTCCCAACAGCAGCAACCCCATGGATGCCGTGGCAGCGAGCTTGGAGATGAAGGCCTTCATGGACAAGCGCATCCAGCAAAAGGCAGCTGTCAACGAGCCCTACTGGCAAATGCGCCTTGGCATCCACAGTGGCCCCTGCATTGCGGGCGTGGTGGGCAGCAAAAAATTTGCCTACGACATCTGGGGCGATACCGTCAATACTGCCAATCGAATCGAATCCAGTGGGTTGATCAATAAGGTCAACATTTCGGAAGATACCTACCAGCTCATCAAAGATCACTTTGCATGTACCTTCCGCGGCGAGATCGACGTGCGTCACAAAGGAAAAATTCGAATGTATTTGGTCAACGGCCAAAAGGTGGCAGCCGAAATCGGCAGCTCGCATTGAGTCATCGGACGCACAGGTGTATACTAGCGACTTTTGCTCGGTTTTTTGTTGATTCGTTTCTCCTCCTCATCCTTGGGTTCTTCTGTGCCCGGTGCAAAGATCAGATCTGTACTGGAATAAGTGGTTCCATAATTTTCGGCCAGCGTAGCCACCTGCCGTAGGGCGTCCACAAACTGCTCGTCGGTCAGTTCACCAAGTGGATGGGTGAAAACGCTGATGACATAGCCTTCGTACAAACAATACTTGGCATCCAAGGCGGAGTGAAAATTGGCTTGCAGCAACTTGGTCAGGTCTTCTTTTTCCAATCCTTGCTCTTCGACCACGGGGGTGAAGATTCGCATGCGATTGGCCTGCTCGTCGGTAATGACAAATAAGGGACGCTCTTGAAAAATGAACTGCCATCCTCCCAGTCCTCCCTCTACCTCCGAAGCAGTTTTGCGCAAAATTTCATCCATGCGCGCATTGGTCATGGGAGAAGGTTGTTGTGCATAAACGCTTGGCAAACAAATCAGCAAGGCAACAATCAGGCAGGCGGAAGAAAGGTAGGTATGAGGCATAGCTTTGGAGTCATTGATGAGACAAATAAGATAACGAGAGCAGAGGTTCGGCGAAGTCGGCCAAAAGACAAAAGAGGCTGCACGCTTTGGACGAACAGCCTCTTTTCTTCAAGTATAGGATAACTGCAATTACGCCTATAAAACAGCCCAAAGGAACATTTTATTGTATTTGGATTACACTTATTTGTCAAAAGTCCGGCCTTTGGACAATCATCCTTCAGAATATTTTTCCACGACCACTTTACTGGAATAGTTATTGCACCATGGACATATATCCCTCTGCCTTTTGAGACCAGACAAAACAAGTGATACCATCAGATCATATACAGATGGCCAATTATAGACGGATGCAGACATTGCGTACAACACTACTTATTTTATTTTGTACAATTGTTGGTGTAGGATACGCCAACAAGCTAGACAGTCTGTCCCAGGCCCTTGAAAATCCTCGACTCGACCCACATGAGAAGTTGAAGGTCCGTCTGCAACTTGCCAAGGAATATCTCCTCAAAGAAAAGAATCCCGAAGCCGAAAAACACTACCTCATCGCCATACCTGTTGCCAAAGCACTTGGCTCCGTCCCCGAGCTGGCTGACGCCTATCACAACCTGGCCAAAAGCTATCAAAACCGGACAGCGTACTCGGAGGCGCTGATGTACCACAAGAAATTACTCGACATAGATCATACGTTGGTGGAACCGACCTTGAGAGCTGGGTCCCTCAGCCAAATCTCCTCCATTTACCAAGAATTGGGAGACTACGAAAAGGCATTTGAAGTTCAGTTGAGGGCCTTGCAAATGCACGAAATGAGCAACGATTCGGTTGGGATTGCCCGAGGGTACTACGTCATTGGGACCATTTTCTTCTACCAAAAGCAGTATCAGAAGTCTCTGGAATACTACGAGAAAGCAAAAATCATTTGCGACGTCACCAAAAACAACCACAACATTTATTCTTGTTTGGCAGCCTTGGGTACGACACATTCAGAGCTGGGCAATTACCAACAAAGCCTGGAGTACAATGACAAAGCCCTCAAGCTGGCGCGCAAATTGGACTTCAAAGGGGGCATTGCCTATGTATTTGGCAATATGGGCTCCAATTACCGCAAGCAAAAACAGTTTGAAAAGGCTGAATATTACAAGAAGCAAGCCATCGAACGGCTGACCGAGCTGGACGACAAATGGGGCTCCATGGGCAACCACTTGGGGCTGGCAGAAGTGTATTTGGAATGGGGGAAAGAGGAATTGGCGCTGCCCATACTCGACAAAGCCATGGCCATGGCCCAAGAATTTGACTCCAAGCCGCGCCAGTTGGAAGCCTACGAGAACTATGCAAGACTCTACAGACAGCTCAATGACATTGAGAAAGCCTTTGCCTACCAGGACAAATACCTCGCGCTCAAAGACACCATCCTCAGCGAAAAAACCCTGGAGGAAATGGGGCAGTCACAGCGGCGGTACGAACTCCAGCAAAAGGAACACGAAATTTCTCTCCTGAAGAAGGAAAACGAACTGTTGGCACAGAACGAAAAGATCCAAAGCCTGCGAATGTACATATTCGGCATTGGCTTTTTGCTCTTTCTCATCATCAGTGCCTGGTTCATCTCTCGACTCAAATACCAACGCAGCATCAACAAGCTGCTCGAGGAGAAAAACTCTTTGCTGAATTCCAAAAACGAAGAAATTCACATCAAAAACAAGCAGTTGGAGCATTCCAATGAAGACCTTCAGCGCTTTGCTTATGTCGCATCACACGATCTCAAAGAGCCCTTGAGAATGATTCACTCTTACACCACTCTGTTGGAGCGTCGCTACAAGGGCACCTTTGACGAGTCGGGCAAGGAATTCATGTTTTACATCACCGATGCCGTTTTGCGCATGCAAACTTTGCTGGACGATCTGCTCGATTATTCGCGGACTGGCAATCGGGAAATTCCCCGAAAGTGGCTCAATGTATCCGATGTGTTGACCATCGTAAAGGCCAACCTGCGTCTTCGACTGGCCGATTCCAACGGGAAGTTGCTCATTCGAGAACAAAATATGCCGACCATCAAAGCCAATTCGACCCAACTCATTCAACTCTTCCAAAACCTGGTCAGCAACGCAGTCAAATTCAAGGGACATCGCGATCCCGTCATTGTCATCGACTGCAGCGTCAAAGAAAATCAGTTTGTCTTCTCCGTGGAGGACAACGGCATTGGCATTTCCAAGCAAAACCAAAAGAAGGTATTCGAAATGTTCCGACGTTTGCACACCCGAGAGGAATACGAGGGAACTGGCATTGGGTTGGCCACTTGTAAGCGAATTGTCAGCAATCTGGGAGGGGACATTTGGGTGGAATCCATTCCAGGGGAAGGCAGTACCTTTTTCTTTTCCATCCCTTGTCCAAACGAACGCGTACCAGAAGAAGCCATGGCTGGTCACAAGCAGGACACCCAAAGTCATCAGGAGAGTCTCTAGCCTTTTAACTCATCAGATTTTTCCACCAGCTTTTTTACCTTTCTGTTTTTCTTCATCTCCCGCATTTTGCGCGGTCCGTACCAGACCCACAGACCGCTGAACACCAGCAGCAGCAATCCCCATCCCAACACATTCATGGACAACAACTTGAACGCATCGCTGACAATGGATCCATCGTGCAGGGACTCGATCCAGTCGGAATGCCGCCGGGCCACAGATTGGACTTGCCCAGTGGCAGCGTCCAACTGCACTTCCCACTGCCGCTCATCGAATATGACTTTGACAATTCCCTTGGAAGGGCGAGCATCTATTTTGTCGACGGCATTGTCGCGTTCGCTGGGGTGGGCTTCAGACAGCGCATCTTTTGCCAATTGGGCCAGTTCGTGCAGGGGTTTCCATTCTTGGAGTTCCGTGCTCTGCCCTTTGGTGGTGGGGGGTTGAATCAATGCCACATCTTTCTTGAAGGCCAATAAGATGCCTGTCAAGGCACTGATGAGTACCAACACTGCGATGGTGATGCTCGTCAGGCGATGCATTTTTCGAGACAGACGAATGCTCTTTACATATTGAATAAACCTCACGTCAGATCGTTCCTTTTACCACTCTCTACGCAAAAACAGAGGCGATGTTTGTGTTAAAATAAACTTTGGCAATGATGCGAATATAGTAAAACGCGTTAAAATCACGTCACCCATTCCAAAAGGGCACCTCCTAGGATGCTCACAAAACCAAATGGCAAAACAGGCTCCTGGCAATTATTCTTATCTTTGCCCGTGCTGGTCACCCTGTCAATTGCCACCGACCACATTCGCATTGAGAAATATTGAGCTGATGAAAGCCCGCTTTGTTCTTCCCATCTTGCTGTCCATACTCTGCTGTTGCTCCCTAGGGGCACAGAACATCTACGGCAAGATTGATCTGTCCTCCCCCACCCAATACCACCGCATCAAGCTCTACGGCAAGCCCAGTTTCAGCGCTCGATTGATCGACATTCGAAACGACCAATACACCTACATCTACAAAGGCGACACCCTAAGCAATCACTATCGCGACATCAAGTACGTCCGAGTATATCAACGACCATTGAGTGCCCAAGAGTATGCCCAACCCGATACCAGCAAATGGGTCTTGTTGGAGATGCAAAACGGCAGTGAACTGTTTGGCAAATTGATGAAAGTATCGCCCCGCTATGTGACCTTCAAGATGGGAACAGAGGAGGATGTGATCGATCAAAAATACATCCGAAAGGCCTATTTCGTCCAAGCAGATTCCCGCAAAAAGCTGGAAGCCATCAGTTTCAACAATTACCTGTCGAACTACTACTTTGACGATCCGGCCAAATACACGGAGAAGGACATCCTTTTGGTGCTGCGCAATGGCAATCAGCTGGTTGGACGGGTGGGGAGCGTTGGGGAAGACAGTCTGGAATTTATTTTTCAGGGACAAAAACTCCAACTGACAGCCGCCGATGTTCGGCGAGCCTACAGCTTGCAGGAAGGCAAACAGGAGATTGACAAGCGAGCCCATCTTTTCCAAACGCCTTACTATGGACAAGGAAACCTATTCGTCACCCCCTCCGGCTTTCTCCCCAAAAAACGAGAATTGGAATACCGCAGCATTGCTGGCTTGGTTCATTCCATCGAGGGAGCCGTTGCCCCTTTCATGAGCGTCACCGTCGGCTATTCCCTCCCAGAAATTTTGTTTGGCCGGGTAAACCTGGTAGCCAGGCCATCTGAATACAACGCATTTTCCCTTGCCGGTACAGCAGCCCGCGCTCAGATTCGAGACAACTTCAATTTGTACAATCTACAGGCCGCCTACACCTTCGGGCGCCCCAACAACCATGGTGTTCTCAGCATCAGCTACAATTGGTATGATGATGGAGACCCTTCTGGTCCGGCCAAGACCTTTGTCGTCAGTGCAGGGGGCAAGAATCAGATCGGCCGTCAGTGGATGATCAATTATGCCATTTATGGGTTTGAGGACACATTTGGCAGCTATGCTGTTCTTCCTGCCCTTACCTTCGGCTGGACACTCCGAGGCAATCAACTGAATTTTGGAACGGTCATGGGCATCGTAGATGGATTTTTCGGCGCCCTGCCTTATGCTTCCTTTTCCAAGAGACTCTACAGATAGACTCAGAGCTCGGACATGAATACGGCATTTCCCAACAGCACCATGCCATTGTACCAAAAACAACGAAACAAAGGATTGTCTGCCAGGTATACGATGGTCCCATCCCCTTTCTTTTCTACGGCATAAAATGTTCTGTTCCGAAGTTTCCGCCGGACTGTCGACCCCACAAATCCAATGAATGCTGGCTCGTCTCCCACTGTCCCCACATTCCAACAGTCCTTCAAGGAGTTGTAAGCCCGAGTATTGGTCTTGAGAGAATAATACCCTTTGGGAAGTCCGTAGGCCAATGGATGAGAGGTGTCCAAATCCATTTTCATCACGGCACCAGGCATTTGATTGCTGATGCTGCGACGTTCTGCTCCTTCGTAAGGATGCAGATGCCGGGCGGTAGATTTGTTGATTCCTGCATTGGCATTTTTGGTCAGGGCAAAACCAGATCGACCTTCCATGAACGACAAAGCACTGCCCAAGGCAATCAAGCGACCACCGTCTTCCAACCAATCCTGTAGCATCTCGGTATCGAATTTGCCCCCATAAGACCCCTCTGGTAGAACGATGAGGGTAAAAGGCGTCAAGTCCAAGCTGCGAAGCTCTGAGCTTTCCACAATGGTGACCGGATATTCCAATACCTGGTCGAAGTAGTACCACAACTCTCCAAAGGAATTCACGTCTGTCGATTCGCCAGAAGGAATCAAAACCCTGGGGCGATCGATGAGGCGCATTTTGTCAGAACCCAAATCTGGCCCTTCATCTGTAAAACCACTTGAAAGCGACTGCAGGGGTTGTCCATTTTGAGCAGCAATGTCGACGAGTCGCTTGGCCCAATCAGTCCGATGTGGCTCATTGTCGCCTCTTGTGATCAGCAAGGATCCCACTGCTGCCTTTTGCGCCCCAATGCGAAATGCCTGCGTAACCCGCCGTACAACCAAACCTTCCTGAAGCACCTGTCCCAAAAACTTGACACTGGCCAAAGAATTCCAGTCAGCCAAGTAGGCATAGGCCATTTTGGTGGGGTCTGGCTGCTTAGGGGTTTCGACGGTGTAGTCTCCAGAGGGTTCCAGTTTGTCCTTCAGGGCATAGGCCTCCAGCCCATAGGCAAATGGCAAGGCCCAGGCCGTGATGTCATAGGTCAACGAATCGGCCACGTATGGCTCTGGCTCAAATAAGACCTGGAGCAGGACCGACTGACTTTGATGGGCACTGATGAGCAAATCTCCCTTCTCCACTTGGGCATATCCTTCCTTTCCAGATCGGTAGTCGAAAGCGGGGAGATTGCGCTGCTTGTCCCCGGCCTGCCCATAGCGAATCTTGTTGCGATCAAGCAAGTCACACAGAGCTTTGAGGCGAGCCTTGGAATTGGAAGACTTGATGAGGTAGGATTTGTACTTTCCCACGGGCTGAGACTTGGCCTTCTCAAAATAATCGACGAATCGCTTGTCCAATTCAGCTGCATTTTGGGAAGAGATTTCTATGGTCGACAGTCCAGTAGCCCGATGGTGGGCAATTCGGTCTCGGAGTCGGAGGGTATCGCCATTGTCCAGCAATATGGCACGCCCTGCCATGCTGTGTCCCCCTTGCTCATAGGTCATCCCAACAGCTCCGTTGAAAGTAGGATAGGTATCCCCATAGCTTGGATAGAGCAAATCGAACACCTCTCCGGTAAAGTACAGCCAGCCCTCCTGATCGAAGTAGCGCGCGTTGTTTTTGCCGATGGTGATTTGGAATTTGGATTGCCAATCGGTGATGTATTGGTGGTAGGGCTGGGCGGCGGGAGCAAAATAGTAGGGATCGTTGTGGCCCATTTCGTGATAGTCGACGTGTATCTGGGGCATCCACTGCTGATAGAGTTGGAGTCGTTGCCTGGATTCTGCTTGGGTTTGCCATGCCCAGTCTCTGTTGAGGTCAAAGAGGTAGTGATTGACGCGTCCCCCCGGCCAGGGTTCATCGTGTTCGCGGGCCACTGGATCGGCATTGGGGAGGCGTCCTCCAACGCTGCGCGACCAATGGATGTACCGATCGTGGCCATCCGGATTGAGGCTGGGATCTATGATGACAAGGGTATTTTTGAGCCACTCCAAGGCTTTGTCCGAGCGGGCCAATTCGTATGCCGTTGCGATGGAGCTTTCGGAAGCCCCAGGCTCATTGCCGTGGACCCCGTAGCTGAGCCAAACGATGGGAAGCGGATCGCCGCTGATGCGACCGTCCATCCGGCCTGCTTTGCGCAGTTGGTTTTGCTGGATGTCGTCGAGGCGGGCCAAGTTTTCGGGTGTCGAGATGATGGCGTATATCAAAGGACGCCCTTGGGTACTTCGACCATATTCCCGAACCACAACCCGGTCGGACTGTGCTGCCACATGTTGGAAGTAACTGACCAAAAGATGGTGGGGGGTAAAAGATTCTCCGTAGGCATGGGGCATAAAATCGGCAGGAGATTTCAATTCGGTCTGGGCCTTAAGCCCCGAGCACAGGAGCAGACAGATGCTCCAATTCAATAAAGAAGTCAATCGCATAAATCGAGAGTGGTTTCTAAGAGTGAACAGCCGTGCGAACTGACATGTGGCCAGACAAGCACAAACGACTCCAAATCAGTGGGCTAAAATAGCAAAAAATCAATACACAGATTCCGCAATTCGTCTGATGGTGGTCGAATCTCCCATTGTGTAGTAATGCAGACATGGTACCCCAGCCTCTTTGAGTTCTTTGGACTGAGCGATGCACCATTCGATTCCAATTTCCTTGATGGCCGCTTTGTCTCCTTTGGCCTTTTGCAGCTCGCTTACCAGGGGATCTGGCAGGTCGACGTGGAAGAGCCTTGGCAAGGAGTTGAGCTGGTAGGACTTGGTGAGGGGCTTGAGTCCAGGGACGATGGGCACATTGATGCCGGCCTTTCGGCAAGCCTCGACGTATTCGAAGTACTTTTTGTTGTCAAAAAACATCTGGGTAACGATGTAGTCCGCACCAGCATCTACCTTTGCCTTGGTAAACTGCAGGTCCATTTCGATGTTGGGTGACTCAAAGTGTTTTTCCGGATAACCAGAGATGCCGATGCAAAAATCCGTTTTCTCTCCGTTTTCGATATTGGTATCCAAGTAGGTCCCCGTATTCATGGTCACGATCTGCTTTACCAAGTCCAGGGCGTAGTGGTGGCCATCAGGTTCTGGGATGAACTTGCCGTCAAATTTGCGGGCATCCCCTCGAATGGCCAAGACGTTTTGGATGTTGAGAAAATTCAGGTCGATCAATGCATTCTCTGTGTCTTCCTTGGTAAACCCTCCACAGATCAAATGCGGAACTGCGTCGACGCCATAGCGGTGCATGATGGAGGCACAAATTCCGACCGTCCCTGGGCGCTTGCGAATGGCGATCTTTTCGTAGTAGCCACTTGCTCGTTTTTTGTACAAAAACTCTTCGCGGTGGTAGGTCACATCGATGAAAGGTGGCTTGAATTCCATCAGGGGATCCAGCACGTCAAAGATGGCCTTCATGCTGCCGCCCTTGAGTGGAGGGAGCACTTCGAATGATACCAGAGTTTTGCCTTCGGCCTTTTTGAAGTATTCTGTAACTTTCATCTATTGTCGCAAGTCTGTTGTGAAGGTTTGTCGAGGTTTCTTACATTAGCGCGGTAAAAGTACAAAATACTTGACTAATCCGCTGGTCACGGGCTCCCAGGCACTCCAAGTTTGACTTGTCTTTTACAATTGTCCGAAAGTACGTTAACGGAAGATTACCATATGGCTTCACTTTCCAGATTTTTTCGCAAGTACACAGGCTTTTTGCGGTCCTTCAAGGGGGTATACATGATCAACAACCTCCTCAACCGACAGCAACTTGCCCACAACAAGGAGCTATACGAACGCTATGGCATCAAGCGCAGCATCTTCCGCCCCATCGGCAGCCACGACTTTGCCAATACAGACCAATTGGCGGCAGACAAACCTTGGCTCGATCAGGAAAACGCCTTGGATCGGCTGCAAACACATCCCGATTTTGGTGGTTTTTCAGAAGAGTGGCAGGAACAGTTGAGAGGTTTTGTCAAAAATGGGTACATGGTCTTGCGTAATTTTTACAGTCCCCAGGAGGTAGACCAGCTCAATACCGCCGTAGATCAGCTGCTCCGCGATGCCCAGACAGGCTTCAACTACACAGGCCGAAAAATCATGGATGCCCACTTGCAATCCGAGCTGATCGACAAGCAGTATTTTCGCAACGAGGCCTTGCTCAGGCTGCTCAACTTTGCCATGGGTCGACAGGTGGTTCCTTTTCAGACCATCAACTTTTTGGAGGGCAGTGAGCAAAAGGCCCATTCGGACTCCATCCACATGTCGACGGCTCCCGAGGGCTATCTCATCGCTGCCTGGACGGCCTTGGAAGACATCCACGAGGGCAATGGTCCATTGTTTTACTTTCCCGGCTCTCATCGCATGCCCTATGTCACTTGTCAGGATTATGCCTCCGGCAATACCCGCTGGCTGTTGGGGCACGAGAGTTACAAACGCTACGAGGACAAGATCGAGGCCATCGTAGAGGAACAAAAATTGTCGAAGGAATTCTTTCGGGGACAGAAGGGAGATGTGTTCATTTGGCACGCCAATTTGTTGCATGGCGGCGCCCCCATCCGGCAGGAAGGCAGCACTCGCAAGAGCATGGTGGCTCATTACTTTTGCGAGGATGTCATTTGTTATCACGAGATTTCACAACGCCCTGCCCTGCTCAAGCGATGAGTAAACTTGCTCAATGCTCTGCATCGGGAAATCTGATGTCTCTCACCTTTTGAAAAACCGCTTTTTCCAGTTTTTTGCAGTCGACATCCAACATGTTGGGCATCACCACCCAGCGCATGAATTCAATGAGGGGGATTTCCGCCACTGTGCAGCCCATATGGGTAAACACCATTTGCTCGTCTCGGGCATGCGCTACAAAGATGGATTCCAGCTCCGGATGATGTCTTTTGGCCAGTCCCCAGAAGGCATAGCCTCTGACGGCAGCTTTTGGATGGGAAAGAAGAAGGAGAAGTTCCTCCGTTGTCGCCTTTTTCAGCAAGGCTTCAAAGCGTTTGTACGGACGCTCCTTTTTGCCAGCATAGCCCACTGCCTCAGAATAGAGCTCGTTTTGCTGCCCCATCTCACGGACCAGTTTCCGGACACTCTTGCGAATGCCATCTTTTTTGTAGACTGGCTGAGGGGGCTGCCCAAAAAGAGGGCTGCCGCAAAAAACCCAAAAGAGGAGTGCGATCAATGAATGTGATGGTGCTGAGAGAATTATTTTTTGTCCTTTTTCTTCTTGAAATCCCCATTTTTCCAAGAATCAAAAAACTGTTTCCAGGCAATGGGATTGAAGATGTTCATGGGGGGAGCCTGACCGATGTAGTAGTAGTCGCGGGCTTGCTTGCGCAGGAAATAGTCTGCGTGTTCATCCCCATCGGAGGCAACAGATGCGCTGGCGCGTTCCAGGACCTCTTGGGCCAAGTTTTCCACTGCTCGTTCTTGTAGCTCGTTGGATACATCCATGGCCAGAAATTCGAGCTTGAAGTGCTCCCGACTCGGCCAGGGAAATACCACCGTCTCGGGCAGGTTGAATGTATCCCGGACCATGAGCTGGACAATCGAATAGCGGTCGGCATCCATGCTGTCGGGTATGGTGACTTCCACCGATTTGTACCCTACTGTAGAAAACACGATGGTATCTTCCCGCTGCACGACGATGGTAAAGAATCCTTTGAAGTCGGAATAGGTTCCTCGATTTTTTCCTTTTACCAATATGTTGGTATATGGAACCGGGTACAATTCCGCGTCGGAACCGTCGAGTACCATCCCAGAAAATTGGACCAAGTTGGAGTCAACCACCACTTGTTGGGCCTGGGCAGACTGGTACGTAAAAAGAAAAACCATCAGCAATAAAGGAAATAATCTCATCGTCTCAAGTTGAATGAATGTATATTTTGGAACAACACACCAGGGAATACTGTTCGAAACAAGATAGCCCTTTTTGGTGGTCTGCCCTATTAATAGAGTCCAAAAAGGCCAGTTGGGTTGCCCACTTGTCAAGTCTAAACGATTCTTAGGAGGCCTTACAAGTTTGCGACAAAATCGATTAACATCCCTTTAACAGCTCGATGTTGTGGTCTGGTCAAAACCCCACTGCGATGTCCAATACTTCCTCCATTTTGTCAACGTAGTGAAATTTGAGCCCCTTGATGTACTCCTCTTTGACCTCTTCGACATGCTTTTCATTTTCCCGGCACAAGATGATTTCTTTCATACCCGCTCGCTTGGCAGCTAGGATTTTTTCCTTGATTCCTCCTACGGGAAGGACTTTTCCTCGCAAGGTGATCTCGCCAGTCATGGCCAGATATGGCTTGACAGCTTGCTTGTTGAGACCCGATACCAAAGCGGTGAGCATGGTAATGCCTGCGGAAGGTCCATCTTTGGGAATGGCTCCCTCAGGCACGTGAATGTGGAAATCCGTTTTTGAGAAGCGTTCACTTTCTATGCCCAGTTTTTCGCAATTGGCTTTGATGTAAGATAGGGCGGTGGTTGCCGATTCTTTCATGACATCTCCCAGGTTTCCGGTCAAGGTCAATTTGCCGTTGCCCTTGCTGAGACTGGTCTCGATGAAGAGGATGTCGCCACCGAACTGGGTCCAGGCGAGTCCCACGGAAACCCCTGCCACATGGTGGTCTTTGTACAAATCAGAGCTGAATTTGATGGGGCCAAGCATGTCTTTGAGGTCCGTCCCTTTGACCGTCACATTGTACTTCTCTTCCATGGCCACCTTTTTGGCGACGTGGCGCATGACGCGGGCGATGTTTCTGTCGAGAGAGCGCACCCCTGATTCGCGCGTGTATTCCTTGGCAATCTGTTGGATGACAGGGCCTCTCAGCTTGACATCGCTTGCTTTCAGTCCGTGTTCTTGCCGCTGTTTGGGCACCAGGTGTCGCTGTGCAATCTCCACTTTCTCTTCCTGAGAATACCCACTGATGTGGATGACCTCCATCCGATCCAGGAGCGCAGGCTGAACAGAATTGAGTGAATTGGCAGTGGCGATGAACATGACCTTGGACAGATCGTATTCGTGTTCCAGATAATTGTCGTGGAAGGTGGCATTTTGCTCCGGATCAAGTACTTCCAAGAGAGCCGAGGAGGGATCGCCTCTGAAGTCTTTGCCAATCTTGTCGATCTCGTCCAGGATGAAAACGGGATTGGAAGAGCCCACCTTTTTGAGCGATTGGATGATGCGCCCTGGCATGGCCCCGATGTAGGTCCGCCTGTGGCCTCGGATTTCAGACTCATCGTGCAAGCCACCCAATGACATCCGGACAAATTTCCGCTTCAATGCCTGGGCGATGGACTTGCCCAAAGATGTTTTGCCCACACCTGGAGGGCCTACCAAACACAAAATCGGAGCTTTCATGTCTCCTTTGAGCTTGAGCACAGCCAGGTGTTCCAATATGCGTTCTTTGACATCCTCTAGGCCAAAGTGATCCTTGTCCAGGACCTGCTTTACCTTTTTGAGGTTGAAATTGTCTTTGGTGAAAATGCCCCAGGGAAGGTCGAGCATCAATTCGAGGTAATTGACCAACACGGAGTATTCGGCCACTTGAGGATTGATGCGCTGCAGTTTGTTCCATTCTTTTTGGAAGGACTCCCGTACCTCTTTGGGCCACTTCATCTTGAGCGAGCGCTCCTTGAGCACTTTGAGTTCTTCCTCCTGTGGATTTTGCCCCAATTCCTCCTGAATGGTCTTCAACTGTTGGTTGAGGTAATAATCTCGCTGTTGCTTCTCTATGTCTCCCCGGACCTTCATCTCGATTTGGTCTTTGAGTTCCAACATGCGAAGCTCTCCGTCCATGTGTTCGAGTACGGTTTGGGCCTTTTCAAAGAGATTGTCAATTTCGAGTATGGTTTGCTTGATCTCCACTTTGACCCCCAGATTGGACGCGATGAAGTTGATGAGGAAGCCATCCTGAGAAATGTTGCCCAGCATGACAGCTGCTTCTGAAGGGATGTTGGGCGACAGCTTGATGATCTGGTGCGCCTTGTCTTTGATGGAAGAAATCATGGCCTTGAATTCGAGATTGTTGTTTTCCACCATGGTCGTTTTCAAAGGCTGTACCCCGCCCTTGAGATAGGGCGTTGTTTGGTCCATCCGAAGAAGTTTGAAGCGCCTGCGTCCCTGCAAAATGGCAGTGGCTGTCCCATCGGGCATCTTCAACAATTTGATGATCCGCGCGATGGTTCCGTATTGGTAGAGGTCTTCTGCGGTGGGATCCTCCACCTTAGCGTCTTTTTGAGAGAGCACGGCGATGAGACGATCCGATTCGTGCGCCTCATTGATTGCCCGAATGGACTTGTCGCGTCCTACTGTGATGGGGATGATGATTCCGGGGAACAGTACGGTATTCTTCAGCGCCAAGACAGGCATCTGTTCCGGAAAGTTTTCGTCAGAAGAGGGGTCTAAATTTTCGTCGATGGAAAAGATAGGCATGAATTCGGTCTCTTCAACCACATTCGGAGGCAAAAATAGGTTTTCGAACATATCGCTAAATGATTCAAGTTGCGATTTACACAAGCATTCAAAAAAAAGCTCGTCGACAGAGGTGCTGTCTGGAAGCCGATTCAAAAAGAGGGCATCTCCCTGAGGACCCACCCTTTCCATTCACGAGACAATACAATCTATGGACCGATGGCGAGAACAACTGTCCTCCCTTGGTCAGGCTGCCTTTTTAGAAGGCGGTCAAGTTTTGTGCCACGGCCAATATCATCAATCACAAGCCTTTTTTGGCAGATGAGATGGCAAAATGATGTCTGAGAACGACAAAAAGTCATGTACTCTCACGGAATACCTGACAATATAGAGAGCGCCGGATGCCTGTTTCACAGACATCCGGCGCTCTTTGGTTTATGGTCAAAGTAAGGAAGTAGGGATCAGCTCAGGGCCCCTTCTTTTTTCGTCTTTGGAGAAGTTGCTGCTTCTTTTTCGTCCTCTTCTTCTACCTCATCCATTTCTACCCGCAAGTTGTCGATGATGAACTCTTGGCGAGTGGGGGTATTTTTTCCCATGTAATACTGTAGGACGTGGTCGATGTTGGTATCTTCATTGAGTACGACAGGTTCCAGGCGGATGTCTTCTCCGATGAAGTCGCTGAATTCGCTGGGAGAAATTTCACCCAGCCCCTTGAATCGGGTCACTTCGGCTTTTCCACGAAGGCTTTTGATGGCCTTTTGTTTTTCTTGCTCACTGTAGCAATAGATGGTCTTGCGCTTGTCCCGCACTCGAAAGAGTGGTGTCTCGAAGATGTAGAGGTGACCAGAGCGGACCAGATCAGGGAAAAACTGTAGGAAGAACGTCAGGAGGAGCAAGCGAATGTGCATGCCATCAACGTCGGCATCTGTGGCGATGACCACCCGGTTGAATCGCAAGCCATCCAGGCCATCTTCTATGTTGAGCGCATGTTGCAAGAGGTTGAGCTCTTCGTTTTGATAGACCACCTTTTTGGTCATTCCAAAGCAGTTGAGCGGCTTTCCTCGCAGGCTGAAGACGGCATGGTGCTGAACATCTCGTGCCTTGGTGATGGAGCCGCTTGCAGAATCCCCCTCGGTAATGAAGATGGTGGATTTGAGTCGACCTTCCTCCGTAGAGGTACGAGAGCGAGAATTGTCGTTGAAGTGGATTCGGCAGTCCCGCAATTTCTTGTTGTGGAGATTCGCTTTTTTGGCTCTTTGGTTGGCGAGTTTTTTGATGCCGGCGATCTCAGTGCGTTCCCGTTGGGACTGTATGATGCGCTTTTCCAGTGCCTCAGCTACCTCCGGATGGGTGTGAAGGAAGTTGTCGAGTTCTCTGGACAGGAAGTCGTTGACAAAGGTGCGAACCGTCTTTCCTTTGGGAGCGATGTTTTGCGAGCCCAGCTTGGTTTTGGTCTGCGACTCAAATACAGGTTCTTCTACTCTCACACTCACAGCGGCGATGATGGAGGCCCGGACGTCCCTTGGGTCATACGTTTTTTTGCTGCCCTTGGTACTGAAAAACGAACGCACGGTATTGGCAACACTTTCCTTGAAGGCATTCAAGTGAGTTCCTCCTTGGGTGGTATTCTGCCCATTGACAAAGGAATAGTACTGCTCGCCGTATTGTTGGCCGTGGGTCAGGGCGATTTCAATGTCTTCGCCTTTGAGGTGAATGATGGGATAGCGCAACTGGTCGGAACCAGTTTTTTTGCTCAGTAGGTCCAGCAAGCCATTGCGGGAATAGAGAGACTTGCCGTTCAAGTTGAGGCGAAGCCCTGCATTTAGGTAGGCATAATTCCACAATTGGGACTCCAAGAAGTCGGGACGGAAGGAATAATTCTTGAAAATGCTGTCATCAGGGCGAAATTGGACCAGCGTTCCGTTTTCTTCCGCTGATTTTTTGACCCGCTGATCACTGGTGAGTTCTCCCTTCTCAAATTCGGCAATTTTGGTTTTGCCATCTCGAACAGATTGTACCCTGAAGTAGTTGGACAGCGCATTGACTGCCTTGGTACCAACACCATTGAGACCGACAGACTTTTTGAAGGCCTTGGAGTCGTATTTTCCTCCTGTATTGATTTTGGAAACACAATCCACCACTTTTCCCAGTGGAATGCCACGGCCAAAGTCTCGTACACTGACTTCTCCTTCTCCCACTTTGATCTCGATGGTTTTGCCATGCCCCATGACGTATTCATCAATGGAGTTGTCAAGAACTTCTTTGATCAGGATGTAAATGCCATCGTCAGGAGAGGAGCCATCCCCCAATTTTCCGATGTACATTCCAGGACGCATGCGAATGTGTTCCTTCCAATCTAATGAGCGTATGTTGTCTTCGGTATAACTTACATTGGCCATAGAGAAAAGTTGAGTGCTTCAGTTACAAAAGTGGACGTTGCGGGATGGCGCCCGGCAAAGTCAGAACTACAAAAATAAGGAATCCGCATGAAAAATTACCGACTGATTCCAAAAGCACGGAAAACGAAAGCGCCTCTGGGCTTGGGTATTATGCCCGTCCGGCTTCCAGCAGTTGAAGAACGAGGGGGCCTGGCTCTTGGCTCAGGCGAAGATTGTTGAGTTCGCGAACCAGCTCGTGATTCACATCATAAGTCATGAAATCAATCGAAGAATCTCTGTCGTCCCAAATCGACAACTTGAGCTCCACCGCAAAGGTCTTGGCCAAATCTCCCATACTGGTGGCATGGGCACGGGAGCGCCCCAGGGCAATGAACAAATCAATGATGGCCATTCGAATGATCTCATATTGATCGATGTACATCAACATCTGCACAAAGTTTTTTCCTTTGTACTGCTTGCCAATCCGCAGCATTTTCTCCTTCAGCTCTTCGGTGCTGTATCCCAACAATCCGGCTCTGTATTGCCACCATTTGCGAGGCGATCCATTGCGGTCCTCAAAATGCTGTTTGTGCAATTCTGCCACAGATTGCTGACAGGACATCAGCCCCATGACTTTGGTCAACTCCAATACCATGGTCACTTCGTCTTTGCCCAGGCTGACTCTTGGATCTGGCTTGTCTTCCACTTTCATCAGGTAGCACGCGCACTCTTTTTTGTGCTCACTGGAGGAGTTGAGTACAATCAAGCGAGCCAATTCTACGGACAGATAAAAATCCTTTTGCTTGCTGTGCTTGAGTGGGCGAGCAGCAAAGTCCTTCATCTCGATCGGGTAGCGAATGTCATCCTTGAAAGCATAGACATCCGATAGCCATTTGGTCAGGTGGCTGTTGTACTTGTGTACGGGGAGTACCAAGGCGCGAAACAATTGAACAGCCGTTACGACTTTTGTTCCTTTTTTGCTGATTAAAATGGGAAGATCCATGAGTGAAAAATTAAAACAATTTATTTAACTAAAACAATCTCTTCTGTATCCATCGATCTTTATACTCGCAAAATACAGACAAAAAGTTGAAAAATCAACACAAAAATGATAAAAATCGACTTTTACATACATTTTTTGTTTTAAAAACACACCAAATCAAGTTCATCTGTTGCAAAATCGCCAACTTTACCCGCACCGCATACATAACTATTTTGTATACACTTTCGTTTTTTTCCTCCCCTTCCCTTATCTTTCGAAGGAAAGCAGAATCCTCAAAGCATCAAGAAAAAGTGTCAAGTGGTATGTGGAGATTATTTCAAAAAGTCGATGTCCATTCCCTCGTATTTTTGCGAATTGTATTCGGTATACTGGCATTTGCCGATGTATTGTCGAGTTGGATTTACAAACATTTTTACCTACAGGTCTTCGATCCCGACAGCTTCCGCTTCACCTACTATGGCTTTCAGTGGGTTCAGCCCTTTCCAGAGCCATTCATGTCACTGTTTTTCATCCTCACCCTTCTGGCGAGCATCGGCATTGCCATTGGTTGGCGTTATCGGTGGTGCTGCACTTGGTATGCAGTGGCTTTCACCTATTTGTTCCTACTGGACAAGTCCTTTTACCTCAACCACGGCTACCTGTTTTGTTGGCTGAGCTTCCTGATGATCTTCTTGCCCGCCCAGCACGCCTTTTCGGCCGATGTACTCGCAGGCAGGGTCTCGCGCTGGTCGAAGATTCCCTTTTGGCCACTGTTCATTCTCCGCTTTACCATGGGCTTGGTCTACTTTTATGGTGGCCTGGCCAAGATCAATGCCGACTGGCTCAACGGCATGCCTCTCAAATTGTGGCTCAAGGCCAAGAGTGACATGCCGCTGCTCGGGCCGCTGTGGGAACAGGAATGGGTGGCCTATTTCATGAGTTACGGTGGCTTGGGGCTGGACCTATTTGTCACCTTCTTCCTACTCTCTAGCCGAACGCGAATCTGGGCCTTGCTATTTACCATCTTTTTTCACAGCGTCAATCTGATCATATTCAAAATCGGCATCTTCCCCTTTCTGTCCGTGGCCATGACACTGATGTTCTTCGCCCCCAATTTCCCCTTGATCATCCTAGATTGGTTGCAGAAAAGGCTCCCCTTCATCGCCCGACCGCGACAAGCTTGGCAACGAACGGTGGCCGCCATTCCCCCCTCCGATCCTCCTGCTCCTAGCGAAGGGCGCCAGAGATGGATCGTCGGCCTGATCGGGCTGTATGCGCTGATTCACATGACCCTTCCCTTCCGACAATACTATTTCCCCGGCCCCACGGCATGGACAGAAGAAGGCCATCGCTATGCCTGGCGGATGATGCTTCGCTCCAAAAGTGGCTATGGAAACTTTACCGTAAAAAATCTCCAAACGGGAGAAACCTTCCGCGAAAACCCCAAAGACTACTTGCCGCGCAAGGCAAAGCGAAAGATGTACACCCATCCGGATATGATCCTCCAATTTGCACATCTACTACGCGATCAATACCACGAAAAAGGAATGACAGAGGTCGCTGTCTATGCCGACATACGGGTGCGCCTCAACGGCCGCAGGGCCCAGCAATACGTGGACGAAACAGTGGATTTGGCAAAAGTAGAATGGTCCTTTTTCGAACCGTCAGAGTGGATCTTGCCTTTTCGGGAGGAGGAGGAACACAAATGATGCATCGGACTGCATAGCTTCGCCATCTCTGCCCCATTCATTGATGCCTACACAGGGCGGAATGCTCATCAGATGACGAATTGGCTGGTGTCAAGGAGTTCTTGCATGGAAACCAGACATGACAAAGCTGCCATTTTTCCGTCTCATTTTTTGAGACCAAAGAAAAAACCCCGAACCAAACAACGCATGCAGGTCCGAGGTCTCACCTCCGCAGAGGCAAAAGTTGCCTAAGTGGGGATGTCACCACCCCCTTTCGAATATTCTTCATCGATCAGATGAATGCATCTGAGAATTGTCAAGGAAAATAAAATGGCATATACCCCCAAAGTTAGTCACAGGCATATTCAATGCGCATGGGGGAGATGTTGTGCGTGGATTGGAAGGTACCACCTCCATTGGTAGGTACATCATAAGTCTCTACCAATGTAAAAGCCTCGTCGATGACCGTTCCACTGATCAAGCTTTGGAAGATGTTGATGGTCCGCACTGCAAATTGATTGTTGTAATGGGTGACAAAACCAGAGAAAGACAAGGGGGTCGTACCAGATGAATTCACGCGCAGTACATCGAAATCCCAGCTGAATACATGGTTGTCTCTGTGCAAATTCCAATTGCGGCGATTGCGACTTCTCCGATAAGAGGTGCCCGTCAGTCTGGCGTAGCACTCGATGGTGGTCCGATTTCTCTGCGAGTCGTAGGTGGTGATGAATTGGAAGGTAAACATTCCCTGTAGGGCTGAAGAGCCTCTTCCTGTCCCATTGGAAATGAATTCTTGATCGGTATAAGAGGTATTGGGAAAACCATTGGTACATGTTCTCTGCTGGGCAATGGCCGGGCCATCGTATTTGTTGAGGCGCACATAGATGCCATCCTCCAGACGAGATTCTTTTTCGATCAATGCTTGTGCCAATTGGGCTTTCGTCCCATTTTCTATCCAAAAGCTGCCTTCCTCTCGCACTGTTCCAATTTGATCGCCGATGTAGACGATCGCATCGCGGTTGAGTACAGAAGCCGGATAGCCATCGATGCCCTTTAGCGCGGGAAAACCATCTACGTAATCGATCATGTCTGCTGGCAAGTCAAAACCATCTGTCTCCTCGTTGAAATATTTGATCAGACCGAGTTCAAAAGCAGTGCGCAGGGAGCGAAACCCGATGGCATCTTCCCACGCCAGGCGGCTGCTGAGGTTGAACGTATCGAGTATTTGCATGGCTTCGAAAAACTTTTCGTCGCTTTCGAAGACCAATGCACCATTTTTCACGGCAACATTGAGGTCAATGGAATGGACTGGCTCGACGTAGTCATCGATCAGTTGATCTTCCGTTGTTTGGTTTTTGTCGCCGCAAGCCTGAAAGGCCAAGAAGACGCCAAGTAGGGCAAAGAGTCGGAAGAGGGGAAATACTTGTTTCATGATTTTGTGAATTTAACTGTCTACAAATTTTGTGTGCCTTACCAACAGGCCGAATGATTTTGTCCTTCAAAAGTATTGGAAAAGCCCCCCTCATATGTCGCGTCTTGTACGAAGTCTTAGTTGTGGAGGATAAAGGCTGAGAATAATTGATCGAAGCCACAAAATTTTGTACTTTGTTGGTCTGATAGATTCAATGCTTCACACGTACATTACTTTCATCACATTTTAGAGTCTGACAAGTATTTATTGGTAAAATGGTCTGCGAATGACCCTTTCTAGTCGGCTGGTTTATACACAGGATAGAACAGCTGTTTAGATACATTCGCCCCCTTGCTGATAGAACACTTATGCCAGTAGAACCCTATATCAAACGCATCCATTGGTTGCTGATCTGCCTGTTGGGCAATTGGACCGCCCATGCCCAAGACACAGGCATCCATCACCTGACAGACGAGGACGGATTGCCCAGTATGACGGTCTTTCACAGCCTGCAAGACATCAATGGCCACATATGGATGGGGACCAAAAATGGATTGTGCGTTTACGACGGTCGACAATTTGAGCGCATCCGGATTCCGGGCTTCATAGATGAGGAAATCATTTACCTGAAAGAAGATCGCTGGGGACGCATCTGGGTCAGCAACCTCAGCGGGCAAATTGGCATTGTCAAAAATAGAAGAGGTCAATTGTTTGAACACCCCTGCCTACCAGCCGAAAGTTATCCCCACTCTTTTTGCATAACCGATCGGGATGTCACCCTCAGTTGTGTCAATCCGTCAATCGACAGCAGTCGAACACACAAAAAAATCATTCGATTGACCTTCACAGAAGAGGGAGAGTTTGACCAAGTGCTTTCTGTCAAGGGCAACTTGCAACGGCACAACATCCACCTCTCATACCACGATGGACAGTGGGTGGAGCTTTCGGTCGCCGGGGATGGACAACGTTGGAAGATCGATGCAATCATCGATGACCAAATTCAATCATCTTACACCAGTCATGATCTGCATCCAATCCGTCAGGAAAACACTCGCATGCGTCTCATCAAGATCGACGATCAAGGCAGGTACTATCTCCATGGAAGTTCTACCGGTTTGGTGCGTTGGGGGAAAGAAGAACAACTCTTGATTCCCATCAGTCCCGATGCCTATGTCAACCAAGTACACATCAAAGACGGGCAAATCTATGTCGCCAGTAGCCAAGGCATACACATCCTTGATTCGCATTCCTTTGAGCTAAAACGGCACCTGTTTCAAAAGGAAAACTGTTACCACATCAACTTTGACCAACGCGGCAACTTGTGGGTAAGTTTGGCTGTCAATGGCGTGTACGTGATCCCTCAAATCGACCTCAGGGTATTTGACAAAAAAGGCCAATGGCTGCCCAACAATGGCGTATACAGTCTTCATTTTTCCCAGGATCAGCAGCAGTTGTTTGCAGGCTTAGACGACGGGCAATTCGTGCAAGTAGACTTGCAGCAGGAACCTCCCAACTTTCAATCTCACTCACTCCCTCTTCGGCGCATTCTCAATCTACAAGCTGAGAAAAATGGCCAGATTTGGGCAGGTGGAGACGAAGGAATCTGCCTCGTTGATCCGACAGGGCGCTGCCGCATACTCCCTCTTCCCTCTTCTGCCGTCAAAGTATTGTGGCCAACCAAAGGTGACTCCATCTTAATTGGTACCTCCGACCGGACTTCCATCATGTACCCTTCCAAAGATGGATTGGGCGACAGCCTTTCCCAATCCAAACCTCAAAAGAAATTGCTGACCCAAAAACGCACCTATGGTCTGTGCCAAGAAGGATCGCGAATTTGGATCGGAACACTGGCAGGCATCTACTTTTACCAATCCGACAGTTTGCATCCTTTTTTGGAGAATGGCCTTCATCGACTGTATCGAGTATCAGTCATCTTGCCTGCCCCCCAGGGAGGGGTTTGGGTCGGTACCCACAACGATGGCTTGCTCAGAATCGCTGACAACCGAATTGTAGAGAGATACACAAGCGAGGGAAAACTGATCAGCAACAGATGCCTGAGCTTGCACATTCGAGACAACCAACTGTACATCGGGACAGACAAAGGATTGCAAATTCTGGATGATGCGGAGGGATTCGTTGGCCACATCAACAAGTTCCAGGGCTTACCCACCGATGAGATCAATGCCATTGCGGTGTCGGACCGATGCATCTGGCTGGGCACCCCCAGAGGACTCATCCAATTGCCCAAAGAGATCATCCACCAGTGGGACAATGAAGTCCCTCTTCACCTGACAGGGGTGAGCATCAACGGGCGGGACACTTGCCTGAAAACGCACTATCAACTGGCATACGACCAAAACAACCTGGACATCAGCTTTGAGAGTCTTCTCTATCGGGCCAGAGGCAGAGAGACCTACCGCTATCGCCTACTGGGCAATGACAATCGATGGCTGCAGACCGATGCTCGCACAGTCAGATACCACAAGCTCGCCAGTGGGCAGTACCGATTCGAACTGGAGGCAATTGGGACAGATGGAAGGGTCTACAATGGAAGGCGACAAATCACATTCGACATTGCACTGCCTTGGTGGGAAACGCTTTGGTTTTACTTACTGGTCAGCAGCAGCCTGATTGGGATCAGCAGTGGCACGATGTATTGGCGATGGCGGGAGGTGCGAAAGCGAGACACCCAAGAGCTAAAATGGCAGCGACAAATCCAGAAACTGAGAAGCGAAGCATTGCGGACCCAGATGAATCCCCACTTCATTTTCAATTCGCTCAATGCCATCCAAGACTACTTTTTGGCAGGCAAACTGGAACCTTCCTTGCTGTACCTGTCCAACTTCTCGCATCTCATCCGACTGATCTTTGACTACTCCAATCGAGAGTCGATCAGTTTGGAAGAGGAGTTGGAGTTTTTGCAACTGTATTTGGACTTGGAAAAACTTCGGTTTGGCAACCGCATGGAAAGCATTGAACTGGAAGTAGCCCCCGAACTAGCCGAGCAAGCAGACCTGATTCAGCTTCCGCCATTGATCGTCCAACCCATCGCCGAAAACGCCTTCAAGCATGGGTTGCTTCACAAAAAAGGAGGTGGACGATTGCACATTTACTTCAGCAGCCTGTCCGGTCAACAAATCCAATGTACCATCACCGACAATGGCATTGGAAGGCAAGAAGCCAAAAGGTTGGACCGCTATCGCCATTTGTCTCGACAGAGCGGTGGGTTGAAGGCCACTCGCGAACGCCTCGCTCTACTCGGGCACCAAGGAGAGAAAAAGCTCGTCCCCAAATTGGTCATTTACGACTTGAAGGACACAAAAGGAAAGGCTTTGGGCACCAGGGTGACCTTATTCATTTGAAACCGATGACATGCAATCCCATGGCCATGTGAAACACATTGACAATCAAAATACCGAACTACGACAAGCTGACTGTATGCATGCACAATATGATTCTTGCCCCTCCTCTTCCTCTCGACACAAGATCGGAATGTGTCTTGGCAGAAAGCGAGAATTTTTCCGTTGACAGACAGAGCAGCTGTGTTGGCAAGTACCTAAATCAAAATACATGAACCTGAAAGCACTCATTGTAGAGGACGAATGGAATGGACGGCAAATGCTGCACCGAATGATTGACAAATTTTGTCCTGAGTTGGAAGTGATCGCAGACAGCAGCAGTGTAGATGAAGCGACGTTTCTATTGGAAAAACACCAGTTGGATGTCGTTTTTTTGGACATTGAGCTGCCGGGGCAAAATGGCTTTGCTCTTCTGGACTTGTTTCCCAATCCCAGTTTTGACATCATTTTTACCACGGCCTACGACAAGTATGCGGTGCAGGCATTTCGAATGTCGGCAGTCGACTATTTGTTGAAGCCCATCAATTTCATTCACCTCAGAGAAGCGGTGGGGCGGGTCAAGCAAAAGCGCCAACCGCAAGACAAGGCAACACAGATGGCCCACCTACAGGAGAACCTACAAGGAACCACATTTACCAAGATTGGTTTGCCCACCCCCAATGGCTATTGTTTCATTGAGTTGGATGAGATCGTGAGTTGTGAGGCCAGTCGCAATTACAGCTGTTTTTATTTGAGCGGAGGCAAAAAGGTCGTTGTGGCCAAACCCTTGAAGTACTATGAGAAGGCGCTGTGTCAGGGACAATTTTACCGCATCAGTCGCTCGCACATCATCAATTTGCAGCATCTCGACCGCTACATTCGTACCAAGGGCGGAGAGGTGGTACTGACAAACGGCACTTGCTTGGCACTGTCGGAAACCCGGCGGGAAGGGTTTCTACAACGGATCAGAAGGCAGTAGAACTGACAAAACCACTCGTTTTTTGATCCAGGACTTTGTGGGGAAGTTCCCTTGGGCTGGCGATGGGTTGTCATTTCTTGTGCTCATTCCCTGTTGAGGTCGCGAGTCACTTTTGGGTTGGAATGCTGGCTTGGCATGGACCAAAATTACGAATTGGGCCAAAAATTACTCAAACCAAATAAAAACAAATACGATAAAAATATACTGAAATAGCTATTGAAAACAAATCATTTAAATATTGCAGATAAAAAATTTTGAAAAAAGTCCTCAAAAATTTATGGAATTTCGGGGGGTGCCGTGTCCTATTACCGGATAAAATGGAAAAATCTTGGGTCCGCGGCAGAGATTTTTCGGTCTGTATAAATTCCACGTTGGGCATATCTGCCCAGGTTTGGGTTGGCGGAGCTGTACTTGAGTGCGGTTCCAAAAAGGAGGCGGCTTTGGGGGCTTGCCTTGAGGGTGGGCTCCCACCCAGAAGCCCAAACTACACCCCCTCCCCAAGTGCCACAAAACCTCTGGCCCTTCCAAGCTCCCCAAAAAACCAAAAATTGTTTTATTTTTCAAAACATTTTGTACTTTTACCAAAAAGAAATGCATCCGCTCTTTGACACGCCCCGACCCAATGGTTTCCACACCCTGAATGCCTACTTGTTCACAGAAGCCCCCGAGCGGCTCATCCAGTTCGCCCAAGACGTCTTCTATGCCCAGGAACTCAGTCGCACCACCCATCCCGACAGTGGCATCATCCGCAATTGCATTCTCCAAATCGGAGACAGCTGTTTCATGATCGCACAAGCCAGCGATGCATTCACAGGGATGCGATCTGCCTTTTACCTCTACGTCAACGATGTAGATGGGACTTATCAAAGGGCATTGGAACACGGGGCAAGCTCGGTGTTTGAAGCAGCAGACATGGAGTTTGGTGATCGACAGGCGGGCATTGTCGATCCAGCAGGAAATTATTGGTGGATCTCCCAACGCCTCCTGGCAAGTGACTATTCCTCATCGTATTAATTGAATACACAGACAAAATATGGGCTTTCAAAATCATGTAGCCCAGACATTCATCAACCAAATCTTTTGCTATGCCTACAAATTTTTACATGTTCTTCGTGGCAGCTGCCATCCCCCTCGCCATCGGCGCTGTCTATTACCACCCAATGGTCGTTGGAAATGCATGGATGAAAACCAACGGCTTTACTGCCGCTCAATTGCAGAAGGGCAATATGGCAGTTATTTTTGGTCTCAGCTATATTTTTTCTGTCCTCACAGCCGTCATGCTGTCCGCTGTGGTCATTCACCAGGGAGGAGTCTTTGGGACCATTGGGACAGCAGCCCTGGAAGCGGGTAGCCCAGAGCAAGCTGACTTTGCTCAGATGATGGCCAAGTACGGCAACAACTTCCGAACTTTTGGCCACGGAGCACTCCACGGCTTTGGAGTAGCCCTCCTTTTTGCATTGCCCATTATTGGCATCAACGCCCTTTTCGAAAGGAGAGGCTGGAAGTACATCCTCATCCATTTCGGATATTGGGCCATTACCCTTACCCTCATGGGAGGACTCCTCTGCCAAACCCTCAAATACGCCTCCCCGAGCTAGGGACCTCTCAATCCACCCCCAAATGCAAATAGTCCCTGTTTTGCATACTTCGATTGGCCATAAAGCAGTTGGAAAAGTAGAAATACATCGCTATGTCACTCAAAGTCATCCGCATCCTTTTGCTGTCGATTGCCTGCTGCTGCTCCATTTCTTTTTGGCTGATCCAAAAGTCGGACATGGGAGAGCGTAAGGAGGCTTCTCCAACATCCTCCCTGCCAGCTGGTGGGCACAAGCTGACGTTCAAGGGAGCAGACTTCTATGTGTACAAAGTAGACAAAGACAAAGAAGCCATCCAGCTTTGGCTGAAAGACGACCAAGATCAACTTTTCAGAAACATCGGTCAACTGGAAAAGTACCTCAAGCAGAAAGGACAAAAGATCGCATTTGCCATGAATGCTGGCATGTATCAAAAAGACCGAATGCCACAAGGCTTGTACATCAGCAAAGGCGAGAAGCTCCAAGCGCTCGACACACTTTCCGAAGGCTATGGCAACTTTTATCTGCAACCCAATGGCATCTTTGGATTTGATACCCAGGGGGTGGAAAAAACGCTGCGGGCGGCAGTACTCACGCGCAAGGAATTTGTGAAAGCAAAGCCCTTTGAAAATGCCACTCAGTCGGGCCCCATGCTGGTCATCGATGGGAAGATCCATCCAAAGTTTCGGGCATCGTCTACCAGCAAGTATGTGCGAAATGGCGTTGGCATCGATGCAGCGGGAGACATCCTGTTCGCTTTTTCGGAAATCCCCGTCAATCTGTATCATTTTGCCGATCTCTACGCCGACCTCTTGAACTGCGACAACGCACTCTACCTCGATGGGGCCATTTCTCAATTGTACCTGCCCCAACTCCAACGCCATGACAGAACGGGAAATATGGGACCACTCATTGGCATTGCCATTCCCCAATGATGCCACCTCAATTTTTCTCCAATGGAACAGGATCACACAGAAGAACTTCAAAAACGGACAAGAGATGTCAGCCGCATGCTAAAGCGCCAAGGTTATGCCATTTCTGTTTTTCCCAATTTTGACTTGTTGCTGAGTACGTCCAATAGAGCACCGTCCAACTCTCGCTTGTTAATGGCCAACCGGCTTTTGATCTTTGCACTGTTCGCATTTGTTTCAGCTTTTTTTCTGCTGATGAAATACCACATTTTATTGGCTCTTTGGGTAGGGGTCTTTTCTTTCCTCTGGGCCCAAAGGCTGGTTTTGTCATTGGCACCTAAGCCTACTTCTCCAGCCATTCACCTTCGCACGGACAGCATCGATCTTTTGCAGGGAGAGGAAAGTATCTTAAGACTCAGCCATGAACACATCGACGAAATTGTGTTGGACATCAGCAGGGACCAAGCTCCTTTCGAGGGTCGCATTGTACTCAAGTATGAAGGAGAGGAACAACTGGCCTTTCTTCCACTGACTGCCGATTACAAGGCTTATCTAGAAGATGACTTGCAAACTTTTGCCAGCTATCTCAAACTGAAACTCTTTGACGATCCAGATTGAACTCAACTTGACATTTCTCGTACAAAAGAACAAATGAAATACATCAACATACTCCTCTTGCTACTCTTCTTGGCCAATTGCCAAGCCCAATCGGACAAACTGCTTTTGGACAAACAGCTCATTGCAGACTGGTCAAAATACCCAATCTACTCAAGGCTGGTCCAAGACTACGATGGCGTACCCAAGTGGAAAAAGAAATTCCGATACCTCGACAGCATAGAGGTGTACAGAATTACGTACTTGAGTGATGGATTGCAGATCAAGGGACTGCTGGCCAAGCCAAAAAAGGCAGGGAACTACCCTTGTGTGATTTTCAACCGGGGCGGCAGCAAGGATTTTGGGGCATTGCAAGTGACACATGGAGTCTTCACACTCGGGCGAATCGCCAAGGAAGGATATGCCGTGATTGCCAGCCAATACAGGGGGAATGGCGGTAGTGAAGGACGAGAAGAATTTGGTGGCAAAGACGTCAATGATGTTGTTGCCTTGACAGAAGTTTTGAAAGAAGTAGAAGGCGCAGACCCCAACAGAATTGGCATGTATGGCTGGAGCAGAGGGGGCATGATGACGTACATCGCCTTGACAAAGACAGACAAGATCAAGGCAGCTGTCGTAGGTGGTGCTGTTTCAGACAATCGCGCATCCATCAAGGACAGACCGGAAATGGAGACCAACGTCCTGGCTGAATTGATTCCCAACTACCAAGCACAGAAGGAAGAGGAATTGGACAAACGGTCTGCCATCAAATGGGTCGATCAATTTCCAACCGATGTTCCCATCTTGCTGCTGCATGGCAATGCCGATTGGCGGGTGAAACCGGAGCAGAGTCTGACCTTGGCCTTGGAATTTGAAAAGTACCGAATCCCCTACAGATTGATCATGTTTGAAGGAGGCGACCACAGCATTTCAGAACACCGAACCGAAGTCAATGAACAGGTCATGAGGTGGTTCGACAAATATTTGAAAAGTACCGAACCGCTGCCCAATATGAAGTACCATGGAGGTTGACAGACAAACGTTCATCATGTACGCAATGACCATCAGAATCAACAAGCGAGACAAGCCCCACAATGTCCACTCCGCATGGTACCTAGCATGCTTTGGCCTGCTCCATCTCCTCTTGTTCCTCCACCCATTGGGAATGGACGGCCAGCAAATCAGCGTCATTGACAACAAGGAAATTCTCCATCAGACTGAAGAATACATCGAGTTGAATAAAATTTATTCCCATGCATCAGACTCCCTGACAATGATGGCAAAAGATTGGTTGGAAAAATTTACGAAGCATGTCAACGAAAAGACCAGACGACTCGGCTGTGCCAGTCCGATGACATTGCAAAAAGTGATGGAGGAGTTTACAAAAGAAGAAGCCTTACTCTCCAGCTTTGAAACCTTCCTCACCGATACCCTCCCCCTTTTCCAAGCTGAATTGACCGACTTGATCAACAACAGAATCAAAGGACTCGTCAGCGAATACTGCGCAAACAACAACATAAAAGTTGTCCTGGACAAGGAAATGCTTTTTTACCATCAGCCTACTCTTGACATATCTGCCATCATCACAGAGAGGTACAAAGCAAAATACGCTGCCCCTATCCACAGAGAAGAGTGGAAATCACTGTTGAACCAAACCTACCAGAGATACAAAATCAGGGAAAGGTTGAATCAAGCTTCCATAAAAGTAAATAAGATGTGAGCCGATGGCTTGAAGGGAAGCATCCTTTGGCAAAAGGAGAAAATCAAAACCAGTACAAACCACAATATATATCCCGCATCTTAAAATTGGTAGACGAACCAGAAGACGAACTCTCGTCGCTTGCCATCTTTCTCTTCCGAAAATTGGGGTTTGAAGAATCCACAGACGCGGAACGAGAAGTGGGAACAATTCGCCAGCACAACGGAGAAGTGATCATCACCATGGACAATGGCGCAAAGTCAATCAAACTAGCGGATTGCAAAAGGGTAACAATCCGTTATGAAGGGTACAGAGGTGAGATCATTTTCTCACATCGCCAACGACCACTTTGGCACATTTCATCGGGTCACCGAAATCAAATAGCGGTGGAGACAGACGAACAATTGCTGGAATTCCACTTCTTTTTGCAAAATAAAAAGGACAAAAACTTCTTAAAGGAAATCCTCTGCTACTGCTACGACAATGCCATCCAGCTGAAGGAGTATTACCGGGGTGTGAGAACATTCCAATGGAGAAGAGTAGACTACAAAGAAATCCAAGAAATAAAAAGGCAGTACAAGCTGACCGAATGGTGATGGACGGAAATGAAAAAGCCGTTTCGGAACGGCAGATGCTTTCCCAAACATCCATGGTTCCCAAACGGCTTTCTCTGCTGCCAGCTGACATGGCAATACAATGCTGATCAGATCAGATGTGCAAAGGTCGATTGTCCGTAGCGGCCAGAGCTGCTTCCTTCACAGCCTCGGCATAGGTCGGATGCGCGTGGCTCATGCGGGAAATGTCTTCGGCAGAGGCCCGAAACTCCATCGCTGTCACAGCCTCGGCAATCAAGTCAGCCACCCGCGGGCCTACCATGTGAACGCCCAAGACCTCATCGGTTTCCTTGTCTGCCAAAATCTTGATCATGCCTTCTGTATCGGTACTGGCACGCGCGCGACCCAGGGCCTTCATCGGAAACTTGCCCACCTTATAAGCAATGCCAGCTTCCTTGAGCTGCCCCTCCGTCTGACCCACACTGGCCACCTCCGGCCAAGTATAGACCACTCCTGGAATCAAGTTGTAATTGATGTGAGGCTTTTGCCCAGCGATGTACTCAGCCACCATTGTCCCTTCTTCCTCTGCCTTGTGGGCCAACATGGCTCCCTTGATCACATCTCCGATGGCAAAAACTCCTGGCACCTTGGTCTGCAGATGCTCGTCCACGACGATGCGACCCTTCTCGTCTTTTTCCACACCGATGTTTTCCAGTCCCAGACCATCTGTGTAAGGTCGACGACCGATGGCCACCAGGCAATAGTCGGCTTTGATGGAAAAGGTGTCCTCACTGTCTCGCTTCTGAACATCAACGGTCACAGAACGGCTGGTCGCCTTGACCGATGTTACCATGTGCTTGAGGTGAAATTTGACACCAATCTTTTTGAGCGCCCGTTGCAATTCCTTGCTGCAGTCGCGATCCATCCCGGCAATGATGCGGTCCATGTACTCCACCACCTCCACTTCTGTTCCGAGGCGGGCAAATACAGAGCCCAATTCCAAGCCAATGACCCCTCCGCCGATGATCACCATCCGCTTGGGCAGCTTGTCGATGTTCAAGGCCTCCGTCGAGGTGATGACTCGCTTTTTGTCATAGTTGAAAGCGGCAGGCGTAATGGGCTTGGAGCCTGTTGCAATGATGGTCTTTTCCGTCTCAATCTCCTCGCTGCTTCCATCGTCCTTGGCAATGCTGATTTTGTGGGCATTGACAAAGCTTCCGTGACCGTGGTAGACATCGATCTTATTTTTCTTCATCAAAAAATCCACCCCTTTGCAAGTTTGCTGAACAACATCATTCTTGCGCTTGATCATCTGCGGCATATTGACCTCCAGATTTTCCAAGTCGATGCCGTGCAATTCAAACTTGTGCTTGGCATTGTGAAAATGCTCAGAGGAATCCAGCAATGCCTTGGAAGGGATGCATCCCACATTGAGGCAGGTACCTCCCAGGGTAGCATAGCGTTCGATAATGGCCGTTTTCATACCCAGCTGCGCTGCTCTGATCGCTGCGACATAGCCACCAGGGCCGGAACCGATAACGGTCAAGTCATACTTCATTGGTCGTGTGATTTATTGCTTATCTTTTTGATTTGATTGATTCTTGTTGTCTGTTCGCTTGTCCTTGGGGCGATTGTTGCGCCCCCGATTCTGTCGATTGGGACGACGAGGAGACTTGCCGCCATCGCCCGTTTTTTGTTTGCGCTCGGACTTCTGATTGGCTGGCTTGTTGGCAGTTTTCTTGGAATCTCCTCCCTTGCCCCTTGTCGATTTGTTCTTATTAGCAGGGCGTTTGGTCCCTGGCTTTTTCCCCTTGGCAGCAGGCTTGGCTTTCTCGTCGCCCGATTTGGCCGTCTTTTGGCCATTTGCTTCGGGCTTTGCCTTTCCCTTGGTCGGCTTGTTTCTCTTGCCCCGCCGACGCTTTCTGCGCTTTTCTGGAGGCAACTCAATGATGCCAGTCAAGTTCTCTTCGAAGTCCATTTGAGCTTCTGCGCCCGACTCTGACAATGAGGTCAAATCCACCAAATCCATGGGCTTTTCCCCGGATTGGTTCATCGCCAATATTTCTTTTACCCGATCCACGGAGAGGGTGTACATCTTGCCACCCCGTCCATCTTTGCTCGTGTAAATGTAAAACATCTCTCTCTTGAAGATGTTTGTTTTGATCAGTACTGCCATGCCAACTTCTGTATACAATTTGTCGGCATTTTTGGGAAAGTCCTCTACTGCCTCGGCATAGGTATCCAGCTCGTAGTTGAGGCAACACTTCAAACGGCCGCATTGCCCGCTGAGCTTGGATTGGTTGATGGCGAGGTTTTGATAGCGAGCAGCGGCAGTGGATACAGACTTGAAATCTGTCAACCAAGTAGAGCAACACAGCTCCCTTCCGCAAGACCCCAGTCCGCCAATGCGGGCCGATTCTTGCCGAGCCCCAATCTGGCGCATTTCGATTTTGACCCGAAATTCCTTGGCATAGTGGCGAATCAATTCCCGGAAATCTACCCGACCGTCTGCCGTATAATAAAAGGTTGCCTTTCGCTTGTCGCCCTGGTACTCCACATCTCCCACCTTCATCTCCAAGCCGAGCTGGCGCGCAATCACCCGCGACCGGACCATGGTCTGCCGTTCCTGGCTTCGGGCTTCCTGCAATTTCTCCAAGTCCCGTTCGTTGGCCCGTCTGAGGACCTTGTGGACGAGATTGTCTTCTTTGAATTTCTTTTTGCGCATTTGCAAGCGAACCAATTCTCCGGAGAGACTGATTTGGCCCACATCATAGCCCGCGCTGGCCTCCACGACGACCATGTCGCCCGTGATGGCTTTGGTATAAGATGGATTTCTGTAAAAGCTCTTTCGAGAACCGTTTTTGAAGGTCACTTCTACCACATCGAAAGCCTGCGGCTCGTGCAGGTCCAATACGGAGAGCCAGTCGTATGTATTGAGTCGGTTGCAGCTACTGCCTCCACAAGAGCCATTGCTGCGGCAACCGCCGGGTTTTCCATCTTTTCCTGTTGAACATCCGTTACATCCCATATGCTTCTTCCTTTACATGGTTTTTGAGTATGTGATTGATCTCGCCTCAACCAGCTTTTTGCACTTGGCTTGGCCGGGGCGTTCTGAGTATTTTGTGCAATTGAATCGAGGCATCCAAAAAGAGTATTTTGGGATTTGCGTTGCGCTCGACATAATATGCACAATCATTGAATAAATTGGTCATGGACTCGATCTGCTCCAGACCGATGACTTTGACCAAATTGCGGGCGGTGGACAATTCCTCCCCCCGAAGGCGTACCTGATCTTTGACTTGTAGCCGCAGCAACAGGTATTCTCTCATAAAATGCAGGGAATAGGCCAGAAAGTGTTTTTGATTTTCCCGGCCCAGTTTGGCAAACTTTTCTACCCAGCCCACCAATTCCACCCCATTGCCCTTGTAACACTTACGGAGCCATTGCAAAAAAAGTAACGCATTGTCATCACTTTTTTCCTGCATCAATCGCAAAGCCTCGTTGAAATTGCCATCGGCCAGAGGGGCGATGCGCCATGCTTGCTCCTCTCCCACTCCTTTGTGCTCGACGAGCCCACTGACCAGTTCTTCATCGCTCAATGGGTGAATCTTCACAATCTGGCATCGGGAGAGGATGGTGTTGAGGATGCGCTCACTGTCTTCAGCCACCAATAGGAAAACGGTATTTTCTGGTGGCTCCTCGATGAGTTTGAGCAATCGATTGCCTTCCTTGCCCAGGTACTCGGGCAACCACAGAATGAGCACCTTGTAGGTAGATTCGAAGGTTTTCAGGCTCAGTTTGCGAATGATGTTGAGGCATTCTTCTTTGTTGATGTTGCCCTGCTTGTTTTCGGCCCCGATGGCCTGCAACCATTGGTTGATCTGTAGATATGGATTTTCCTGCAGGGCAGTCCGCCATTGGCCCAAATACTGGTTACTGGTCATCTTGGTGCCCACCACTGGAAAGGAGAAATGAATGTCAGGATGGACCATGCCAGCTGCTTTGACGCAGGCGGGGCAAATGCCACAGGCATCTTCACCGTTTCGATTTTCACAGAGAAGGTATTGCGCAAAGGCCAGCGCAAGGGAGAGCTTTCCGCAGCCGGGAGGGCCGAGAAAGAGTTGGGCGTGAGGAAGGCGGCCCGATTGTATCATGTGACGCAACAGGTTTTTGACCTGCTGTTGTCCAATTGTCTGTTGAAATCGCATTGTATATCATTGATCCAATGCAGTCTAAAGCCTTTCAACAATGGAATGTCATGGGTTTACCCAAGACAGGATGGGGTCGTCCAGAGGGCTGACAGCGGAGGCGTGGGCATCTACCAATCGACCATCTTCATCTAAGAGATATTTGTGAAAATTCCACCGAACTTGGCTGTCCATCACGCCGTTTTGTGATTTTTGTGTCAACCACTTGTATATGGGGGTGGCATTGGAACCTTTGACAGGCACTTTGGTGGTCAGTGGAAAAGTGACGCCAAAACGCAGGCTACAAAAGTTCTTTATTTCTTCATCCGTTCCCGGCTCCTGCCCACCAAAGTCGTTGGAGGGGAAGCCCACTATGGTCAAAGTATCGCGAAAGTTATCGTAAAGCTCTTGGAGCTGCGCATATTGAGAGGTGTATCCACACTCGGAGGCAACATTGACGACCAACAGCTTTTTGCCCTTGAAATCAGCAAAATCTATCTGCTTACCATCTATTCCTTCTACTTTAAACTGATGTATGGAGGTCATTTCTGACTTTTTATCAAAATTAGTCAATTTATTTGACATGTGCATCCTCCGATGGGACACAAATTCGGGTGGCTCTCACCGCTTGTCCATGGGCGAAATACCGGCCAATGACAACCATTCCTCTGGCCAATCGTTATAGTATTGCCAACATCACAAAATCAATCAGCTTTTCAAAATCCGTTGAACAGATGAGAGTTTCCGTTTTTCGCCGTGCCCACTTCAATGCTGCCCATCGCCTGCACAATCCATCTTGGTCCGACGACAAGAACCAAGAGGTCTTTGGCTCGTGCAACAATCCATACTACCACGGCCACAATTACGAGCTGGAAGTGAAGGTAAGCGGAGAGGTGGACCCCATGACAGGCTATTTGATCGATCTGAAAATCCTCAAAGACATCATCAAAGAGGAAGTGGAAAATCGCTTTGACCACAAAAACCTCAATTTGGAGACCGAGGAGTTCAAAACCCTCAATCCAACAGCCGAAAACATCTGCTACGTCATCCACAAATTGATCAAGGGGCGCTTGGAAGAAAAGTACGACCTGGCCGTGCGCTTGTACGAGACGCCTCGCAATTATGTTGAATATCCCGCCTAGCACGCCTTTGCAGGCCCGGCGGCACTTGTCCCATCCAAAAAGAAAAGCCGACTCCCATTCGTAGATGGAAATCGGCTGTCAGCTTATGTTTGAATATAGATCTTTTCTTCGAGCTCGTTGGGACGCATTGGTCCCTACAAACTCTTAGTCAGCTATAACTTCGAACTTCAATTCGGGTTGTACTTCGTCGTGTAGATTGACAACAGCTGCGTAGCTTCCCAGTTCCTTCACTTCTTCAGGCATCTGGATTTTGCGGCGGTCTACTTCTACGTCGAGTTGTTCTTTCAGAGCGATGGCCATTTGGATGTTGGTTACGCTACCAAAGATTTTCCCACTGGTTCCCGCCTTTGCACCGATCTTGAGCGTGAAGTTCTCCAACTTCTCGGCAATGGCGCGGTACTCTTCCAACTTCTTGTTGGCCATGGCAGATTCCCGACGGCGCAGGTCGGCCAAGCGGCGCAAGTTGGTATCATTGGCGATGAGGGCCAGTTTTTGTGGGATCAGGTAGTTGCGGGCATAGCCATTTTTGACCGTAACGACTTCGTGCTTACCGCCTACCTTGTCTATATTTTCCAATAATATGACGTCCATTTCAATTTTATTTTATCTGTTAAACAAAGGTGGGAGTTACCTCCCGGCAAGCATTATTTCAACAAATCTGTTACGTATGGCAAGAAGGCCAGGTGGCGGGCCCGCTTGATGGCAGTCGCCACTTTGCGCTGGTACTTCAGGGAGTTTCCAGTGATGCGACGTGGCAGAATTTTGCCTTGCTCATTGACAAATTGCATCAGAAAGTCTGCATCCTTGTAGTCGATGTGCTTAATGCCAAATTTGCGGAAACGGCAGTATTTTTTGCGCATGCCCCCAATGTTGGGGTTGCTGAGAAATTTTATATCGTCTCTTGAAGCCATGATTTTGCGTTTTCTTAAAGGTTGCGTCCTGCTGGGGACGAATGTTGATCAAAAATGGGTTATTCTTCTGCTTTCTTCGTAGTGGCCTCCGCTTCTGCAGCAGGCTTTGCCTCCGCTTTTTGCTCTGGCTTGGAAGAGTTTCTTGAGTCAGATCGGGACCCTCTGTTGTCGTTCCGATCGCGACCTCTGCCTCTGTCACGGCCTCTGCCTCCACGGTTGTCCTTCTTCTTTTCTTTCTTTTTGACCTTACCGATCAAACCATTGCGCTTGTCCTCATTGTACTTGATGCCGTACTTGTCTAGGTGAACGGTCAGGAAGCGCATGATTCTCTCATCCCGGCGCAAGGCCAGTTCGAGTTGGGCAATGATTTCTCCGTTGGGAACCTGAAATTCTACGCAGTAGTAAACGCCGGATGTGCGTTTGTTGATGATGTAGGCCAATTGGCGAAGACCCATTTCATCTACGTTGACGATTGTGGCACCAGCTTGTCCCAACATGTCAACATAGGTCTTGGCAGTAGCCTTGATTTCCTCGCTCGATAATACTGGATCGACGACGAAAGTGATTTCGTATTGCTTCATTTAAACCTAAGCTTTTGGAGCGTCACCAAAAATGATAACTCAGCGATTGCTCCGATGAATAAATGGACTTAACGGCCGGTCTGTTCCGGCTTATTCGCAAAGCGGGTGCAAAGATATAAAAACTTAGGGAATTCAACAAGTACTTGGCTTGATGACTAGCGCAAAACACCAACTGTCATCGTAGGATCGTAATCGCCCTTGATGACCGGACTCTGGCGCATGCCCGTATAGGCGCGGACATTTTCGTGTATGTAGTCAAACAACTCCTGCACAGAGACGATGCGGTCCCGGCTCGTATCCGCCTCGCCCTTCAGGCCTCGGATCAGAAAATGGCTGAATACTCCTTGGCGCAATCCACTGGACTCTAGTGAAGTTTCGTCCGATTTGGAAGACATGATGAGTGCTGTGCCCGCCTCTGCCTGTGCCAGGGTTTTGTAATACTTGTTCAAGGCCCCCTCGTAGGTTCCTTTCATGGCAAATAGGCTGCCTGAATGACAAGCATCGGCGATGCAAAGTTTGTATTTGGCTGGACTTTGGTTGAGGATTTCGTTGATGTCCTCGTGTGCCAGTTTGTTGTTGTAACCGTCAAAATCTATGGGGACAAAGGATCCCTTGAGGCCATGGCCGGAGAAGTACAGCATCACCAAGTCGTTGGGACCCGCCTGGCCAAAGACCTCCGACATCACATCCAAAATGCGCTGACGGGTGGCATCTTCATCGATGAGGATGCGAATTTGGTCATCGGACAAGGCTCCCCCTTCCGGACTTTTCAAAAAGGCATACATTCTATAGGCGTCATCGTCGGTATACCGCAGGGCTGGCATGTGCCCGTAGGAGGAAATCCCTACTACAACTGCCCATACTTTCATGTCTCGAACATCGGCATCCAGATCAGTAGATGCTGTCGCAGTCGATTCTTCTTGGGTCTCTTCCTCCTCAGCAGCAGCTTCCGCCAATGCCTCGCTTGGCTCCTCCAGGGGTCCCATATAGGTACCATCTACCCACTTGCCATATACACGAGTGCCATCTTTTAAGAAAAGCGTTCCCACGCCATTGAAACTACCCACAGACCAATCCCCCTCGTAGCGGTCGCCATTGGCATAGTAGCAAATGCCCTTGCCGTGTGCCAACTTGTTGCGGAATGATCCCACGTATTTGGCAGCCGCGTCCTGATAGACATAGGTGCCCTGGCCGTTGTCGCAGTCTCCCTTGACACAACCTACCCGGCCCAGCTCCGAACGACTGTCGCCCATGTACTCACCTTCTACCCAATCTCCGCTGGTTTTGACCCCATTGTCGGCATAGAGCGTCCCACGACCGTGCATGAAGTTGTCGCGAAAAGAACCGATGTACTTGTCCCCATTGGGAAAAATCCAGGTTCCCCATCCGTCGAGGCGGCCTTCTTTGAACTGACCGTCGTACTTGCTGCCATCGGCATAGGCAAAGACTCCTTGCCCGCTTTGGCAATCGCCAGACAGACAGCCCGATTGCACGTCCGTTCCATCGTCCACCACTTCTTCCTGCTGTACAATCTCCACCAGTTGTCCATTGACATCCACAGGCTGGCCTTTGAGCCAATTGCCCGTCCATTTGTTGCCGTCGGGAAAGGTTTTGGTGCCCTTGCCGTGCGGGTATCTGTGCTCCCATTGCCCGGCGTACTTGCTGCCATCTGTGTAGTAACAGACACCCACACCGTGAATCTCTCCATTGGAAAATTCCCCCGTGTACTTGGCTCCACTGGGATATTTGTAGGTTCCCTTGCCATTGAGGCAGTCTCCGGAGATGCATTGAGCCCCGGCAAAAGAGGCAAAAAATAGGATGTTGCACAAAGCGAGAATCCACTTGTTCATATATAGCTGGCGTTGGTGATCAAAGAAAAGGCGTTCGGAACACGTTTACCTAACGCAAAGGCCAGGCCGTTTCTTTTCCGAAGACCATAAATTTATTTTTCCACAAATATATTACCAAAAATCTTTATTCGTCAACAGCTGCCCCTACAGCAAGGCTTTTGCAGAGGATGCAGGGGACAATATGGCTTATTTTACCCTTCTGGGCAAGAAGAACGTGGCAAAGAAAAACAAATCCTGGACTTCTCTACATGAAAAATCCAGGATTTCTCCTCTCCTGAAGAGGGAGCAAACAAGTGAAAAGCCCCTTCTTACATCTTGACAAACTTGATGCTGATCAACTCATCTGCCGTGTAAGCATTGATCCAGTACATGCCCGACGCCAGGTCAGATACATCGATGGGCACGACCGTCTGCCCCTTGGCATCCTGCACCTCCAATTGGCGCACAATTTCCCCAGACTGGCCCACAATGGTCAACTGGAAACCAGCTGTAAAGCCTTCGTGGCGCAAATTGAGGATGCTGCGCTCACCTACTGGATTGGGAAAAACAGACAACTTGGCTTGTCCCTGCTCACAGTTTTGCTCTCCGTAAGCAATGTCAGAATAGCGGTAAGCGGCATCGAGATCGACCATTTTGAGGCGATAGTAATTTGACTGGCTCTCTGTCTGATGGACAAACTGATAATCATCTCCTCCTTTGTTGGAGGACGAAACGGTCTCCAACAACTCAAAATTGCGACCATCTACGCTGTGCTCTATTTCAAAGTGAGAGAAAACCACCTCTGATTCCGAGCCCCAATTTAGCAACAGCTGGCAATCTTTTTCTTCCACCACAAAGTACGTCAACTCCAACGGCAAGGAAGGAGCGCTGGTGATGTCTCGCCAATCTTTGTCTCCTCCATTGGCATCGGGCAGAGGCGCCAGGGTCCCTCCCTCGGCCACATCTAGTACATCTGCCAGACCATTGCCATTGCCATCTTGCCAGAAAGAACTGCCGTAGGTCAAGAAAGGAGGTCGTGTGCCAGTGGTATAGCCCGCTCCATTGAGATTGTCCAACCAATCGGGCAGGCCATCGCTGTCGGTGTCATTGGCATTGATGTAGACCCCTGCGTTGCCACTGTTGTTTCCGGCAAAAGTCGAAGCCATTTGCATCAGGTCATCGGCGGCACCATCATCGCCGTCCACATCGAAGCCTTCTGTCCAATCGTATGCACCATCTTCATCGGTATCTGTGTCGAGGTAATCGGGGATGGCATCCACCATGTCGTCGGCATCAGCATGGGGTGTGACGCCCACATTGCCCCCACTAGAGCCATTGCTGGCAGTCAAGCCTTCGTACAGATCGAGGACACCATTGTCATTGGCATCGCTCTCTCCCCCACTTGGAATGGGGCAGCCCAAAGTACAGACCCCTTCCAGATAGTCGGGAATGCCATCATTGTCAGCGTCCACATCGAGATAATCAGGAATCTGGTCCCCATCTGTATCGGTTGTAGAAGAACTGGCAGAGTCGTGCCAGCCATTTGTATTGGCATCGCTGATGGCAGAAGCATCGCCAAAGATGCCATCGAGGCTTCCGCTGCTGTGATCGGCCGTTGTGTTGCCTCCTGCATTTTCTACCACATCGGTGATGCCGTCATTGTCGCTGTCCAAGTCGATGTGATTGGCCCGACCGTCGCCATCTGCATTGATGTTGTTGGAACCACCAGCCGTCATGCTCTCTCCTACTGCTCCCACTTTTCCATCGGCATCGGTATCCGCCGTTGTTCTGACCAAGGCAGTGCCATTGGCTCCGGTGCCACCTGGCCCATCGCCCACATTGGTGTCGTACACATCGGCAAAGCCATCGCCATCCACATCCCAAGGGGAAAGTCCTGTATCGACCATTCCGCTTCCACCAAAATCCACTCCCCCAGCCTCTCGAATGTCGGGAATGCCATCATTGTCGGCGTCCAAGTCTAGGCCATCCACCAGATTGTCACCATCTGTATCCAAGACATTGCCTGAGGCTCCATCTTGCCATACGCCACTGCTGTTGGTTTCCACCAAGGCCACGCCATTGGTTCCACCGACGCCATTCCCATCGGTTGCATTTTCATCATACACATCGGCCAGACCATCTTCGTCTCCATCGGTATTGTCATCAACCCGGCCATCACCATTGGTGTCAATGCCGCCAGCTTCCACCAGGTCGGGAATGCCATCGTTGTCGGCATCCAAGTCGTAGTAATTGGGCGTGCCGTCCAGGTCGGTATCAGGTGGAGACAAATCAGTGCCCGTCGTGGCTGGTGAGCAGCCAGTGCCTGAGCAATTGCCATCGTAGGTATTGGCCAGGCCATCGCCATCCGTATCGGTCAAATCATCGACGCGGCCATCGCCATTGGTGTCAACCCCTCTGGCTTCTACCAGATCGGGAATGCCATCGCCATCTGCGTCTAGGTCGTAATAATCGGGAATGCCGTCTACATCTGCGTCGTAGGCATCATTGATGCCATCATTGTTTCTGTCAACAAAGGTGGGGAAGCCAGTGGTTGTGTCGTTGTCATCTTGGAAGTTTGGTACGCCATCGCCATCCGCATCTGCCAGTGGATCGAAGCCTGTACCGCCATCTTCTGCACTGTTGGGAATGCCATCGTCGTCGATGTCGATGTCGTTGACTTCTCGCCAATCGCGTTCGTTGGTGCTGGCATCGTCGGCATTTGCATAATTTTCTGGCTCCAAATTGCCATCGGTGGGGTCAACGGATCCGATGTTGTTGTCAAATCCATCGTCCAAGCCATCGTTGTCAGTGTCAGCGCCTGTTGCCAAGCCCGTGTTGGCCACTGGACTGTCTGAGCCATTGACCACCCCATCGCCATTGGTATCGTGGGCTTCCAAGACATCTTGTTCTGCATCATTGTCAGCATTGGCATCCAGGTAGTCATCACCATCGCCAAGTCCATCTGTGTTGACCGGATCGATGCCAGCGCCACCAAATGTTCCTACGGTCGCCAGTGTCTCGTAAGCATCGGCCAGGCCGTCGCCATCATTGTCGGCACCAGGGGCGACGTATCGTAGGTTTGAGGTTTGTTGGGCTTCTGAATTGTCCACAATTCCATCGTCATCGGCGTCGATGTCCAGCCAATTGGGCAGGCCGTCGCCATCGAAGTCCGGATTGCCACTTCCCGTTGGGTAATCGAGGCGGCTGTTGGCATCCGGGCCGTCAGCTGCTGCCGTGATGACTCCGCCATCGTAATTGTCATCCCAGCCATCTGCATTGGCATCGGTACGCGTTCCTCCGCTGGAACCATTGTCCGCCAGACCATCTGCATTGCCATCTTGCCCACCTGATTCGGTCACATCCGTGATGCCATCGCCATCGGAGTCGAGATCAAGGTGGTTTGGATAAGAATCGCCATCGAAGTCAATGTCATTGTCTGTCAGATTTTGATCGACCAAGGGAGTTGTTTCCATCACATCCGCCCAGCCATCATTGTCCGTATCTCCGGTGGAAGGATTGCTCATTTGATCAACCCGTCCATTGCCGTCGCTGTCCACACCACCCACTTCTACCAAGTCGGCAATGCCGTCATTGTCACTGTCCAAGTCGTAAGCATCTGTGGTGCCATCGCCATCGGTATCTGTGTTGGCAATGGCAGTATTTTGATCGGGATCATAGGTGTCTACCAGGCCATCGTTGTCGGCATCGGCCATCGTGGAAGCATCACCGGGAGTGGCGTAATCCACATAGCCGTCATTGTTGCTGTCGTTGCCACCTGCTTCAATGATATCTGGCAAGCCATCACTGTCGCTGTCCAGATCGATGCCATCTGCTTGGCCATCGCCATCGCTGTCCAGGCTGTTGCCAGTACCAGAGACCCAGTTTCCAGAGCCATCTGTTTCTGCGAGTGCCGTTCCATTGGTCCCGCCACTTCCAGAGCCATCATTGGCATTTTCATCGTAAATGTCTGCCAGACCATCGTCATCGGCATCTACTGTGTTGTCGACAATGCCATTTTTATCAGCATCTGTTCCCCCTGCCTCGATGAGGTCTGGGATGCCGTCGTTGTCACTGTCAATGTCATAGGGATCGGCCAAGCCATCACCATCGCTGTCTGGGGCTGTCAGATCGGTTCCCGTCGTAGAAGGCGAGCAGCCTACCCCAACGCAACTCCCATCATAGGTATCTACCAAGCCATCACCATCGGTATCGGTCAAGTCGTCGGCCCGGCCATCGCCATTGGCATCATCTCCTCCTGCCTCTACAATGTCGGGAATGCCATCGTTGTCGCTGTCCAAGTCGATGTAATCCGGAACACCGTCCAAGTCCATGTCAAAGACATCGTTGATGCCGTCGTTGTTGCTGTCTACAAAAGTTGGGAAGCCAGGGGTGACATCGTTGTCGTCGGTGAAGTTGGGCGTTCCATCGCCATCGGCATCGGCAATGGGATTGAATCCAGTCCCTCCATCTTCTGCGATGTTGGGAATGCCATCATTGTCGAGGTCGATGTCTGTGGTTTCCCGCCAATCCCGTTCGTTGGTTGAGTTGTCGTCGGCATTGGCGTAGCTCTCTGGATCGAGGCCACCATCGGTTGCCTCTCTCGACCCGATGTTGTTGTCAAAGCCATCGTCCAAACCATCCTGGTCACTGTCTGTTCCCGTTGCCAAACCAGTATTGGCGGTAGCTGCATCCGAACCATTGACCACTCCATTGCCATCTGTATCATGGCCTTCGATGGCATCATTTTCCAAATCGTTGTCCGAATCTACATCCAAGTAATCGGGATTGTCGGCTCCGTCTGTATTGATTGGAATGATTCCCACTCCTCCATATGATCCAATGGTTCCGGGCTGTTCGTAAGCGTCGTTGAGGCCATCGTTGTCCGAGTCGCTGCTGGGCCCGGTGAGCGGTGCAACATATTGTGTACTGCTGGTCAATTGGGACTCACTGTTGTCCACAATTCCATCGTTGTCGGCATCGATGTCCAACCAATTGGGCAGGCCATCGCCGTCTTGATCTGCTTGCTTGGTGCCAGTTGGGAAGTCAGCCAAGCTGTTGGCATCTGATCCATCGGCTGTACTGGTCATGACACCATTGTCGTAATTGTCTTCCCAGCCATCATTGTTGGCATCTACGCGAGTTCCTGCCAAGCTGCCATCCTCTGCCAAACCATCGCCATTGCCATCTTGCCCGCCAGATTCCCGGACATCCGTGATGCCATCGTCATCGCTGTCCAAGTCGAGATGATTTGGATAAGCATCTCCATCAAAATCGATGGTGGCATCTGACAAACTGGTATTGACAATTGGCGAGGCATCAATGGCGTCGGACCAACCATCGCTATTCAGGTCGCCTGTGGCTGGGTTGATCATGTCATCGGCCATGCCATTGCCATCGGCATCGACACCTCCCACTTCGATGATGTCGGCCAGTCCATCGTTGTCACTGTCCAGGTCGTACATATCGTCCAGCCCGTCGCCATCTCTGTCGTCCGGGGTCAAATCGGTTCCAGTGGTTGCTGGCGTACAGCTTGCGTTGGTACAATTGCCATCGTAAATATCCACCAGGCCATCCAAGTCCGTATCCGTCAGATCGTCGGCTCGTCCGTCTCCATCAGCATCGCTGCCCCCTGCTTCGACAATGTCGGGAATTCCGTCGTTGTCACTGTCCAGGTCAGCATAGTCTGGTACCCCATCCAAGTCTGCGTCGTAGGCATCGTTGATGCCATCATTGTTGGAGTCTGTCCAAGTGGGAAAACCAGAGGTCGCATCAGAATCATCAAATGCGTTTGGCGTCCCATCCCCATCGGCATCTCCGACCGGATCGAAGCCCGTACCGCCATCTTCTGCAGCATTGGTCACACCATCATTGTCCAGATCGATGTCTGTGGTTTCCCGCCAATCTCTTTCGTTGGTCGACAAATCGTCGAAATTGACATAGCTTTCTGGCTCCAGGTTTCCGTTGGTGGGATCTTTGGAAGAGGTGTTGTTGTCAAAACCATCGTCCAAGCCATCATTGTCCACATCAGTTCCAGTGGCCATTCCCGTTCCTGCAGCTGGAGAATCACTTCCATCCACATTGCCATCGCCATCGGTATCATGGCCTTCTATGGCATCGTTTTCCAAATCGTTGTCCGCATCTACATCCAGGTAATCTGATCCATCTACTGCTACCCCATCTGTATTTGTTGGTGACAAGCCTGCCCCACCAAAACTTCCGATGGTGGCCGGTTGCTCAAAGATGTCGTTCATGCCATCGCCATCGCTGTCAGTACCAGATGAAGGGAACAGGATGCCTGCCGTCGGAGTTGCTTGGGCTTCGTTGTGATCCACAAGGCCGTCGTCATCCGCATCGATGTCCAACCAATTGGGCAAGCCATCGCCATCGCGGTCTACCGCACCACCTCCGCTGGGGTAATCCAGTCGAGTACCCGCATCAGGTCCGTCGGCTGACACGGTGATGACTGCGTTGTCGTAGTTGTCGTCCCATCCATCCTTGTTGGCATCTGTCCGGGTGCCTGCCCCATTGTCGGCCATGCCATTGCCATTGCCATCTTGGCCACCCGATTCGATCACATCGGCAATGCCATCCGCATCGGCATCCAAGTCCAGGTGATTGGCATAGGCATCACCATCAAAATCAATGTCGGCATCGGCAAGGCTTTGGTCGACGAGTGGAGAAGCGGCGATGTCATCTGCCCAACCATCGTCATTGGCATCTCCTGTGGCGGGATTGGTCATACTGTCCACCTGCCCATTGCCATCGGCATCCACGCCTCCGACTTCCACCAAATCGGCAATGCCGTCGTCATCGCTGTCAAGGTCAAAGAAGTCGGGTACCAAATCGCCGTCTGTATCCGGGTTGGGAATGAAGGAAGTGGCAGGCTGATCTGGGTCATAGGCATCTGCCAAACCATCGTTGTCTCCATCGGCCATGGTAGAAGGATCACCGGGGGTGGCGTAGTCGACTTGTCCATCATTGTTGGTATCTGTGCCGCCCGCCTCTACAATGTCGGGAATGCCATCATTGTCACTGTCCAAATCGAGGAAGGCAGGAATGCCGTCATTGTCGCTGTCCAGTGAACTACAGATTCCGTAGGAATTGAGGGTGCAGAAGTCTTCGTCTTGGTAATTGGGGATGTTGTCGTTGTCGCTGTCAATTGTCGGATCAGCTTCCAGGCAGGAATACAGATAGTCAAATTCGTTGAAGGTGACAGTGGTTCCCGATCCATAACTGCCATTTCCCGATCCACCAATGGTATGTACATCGTTGAGAATCACCTCAAAGTATCCATCGCCATGGGTACAGCAAATGCCATCATTGAAGGCATCTGTAATGACCAAGTTATAGGTGCCATTTGGCACGGTAAAGGTTTCTGTTTCCAGGGCATTGGCCGTTGTGTAGCTTCCTCCGCTTTCCACCACAGCATTGGATGCGTTTCTAAGCTCCCAGCTGAAGTCCGCAGGAAAATTGTCCATCTGAATATTGAGCTGCACCTTGATGCTGTCCAGGAAAGGCAGATTGCAAGACTCCATGAAGTTGGGCAGGCCATCATTGTCCCAATCTATGTCAATGGCATCAGCAGTTCCATCGCCATCGTTATCTGGCCCACAGTCTGCCACCACCATCATGTTGACACTTTGGTTTTCTTGCTTGGCAAACCACCAGGTATTGATGGTATTGAGATCACCAAAATCGTAATCTGTCCAAGTATGACAAGCTGGCGTACATCCCACTGTTTCCACTTCGCTGCCAGTGGGGGCCTCGCTGATATTTGAGTCGTCGTAGTAAAAGCCAAGTGAATATCCAACAGGTGGACTGGGTCGTTCGATGGTGGCAGTAAATCCATTGAGGTTGTACTCCGCATCGTAAACGGGAATGTGATAGCCTCCTTGCGAAAAGGTCACCTTGGTGGGAACGGGGTTGGCCAAATTGACAGCATTGCCCAAGCCATCCAGTCCATCCCAGGGGATGTGCCGGATGTAAATGCCGGGAATGGTATCCGTCAGTTGTTGCTCCACGTAAAAGGCCAACAAGCGGTCAGCTGTTCCCGGATCGTAGACGCCTGTGCCACTGGCCTGGTCCTGGTCCAGCAGCACTTCTACGACGCCGGTTTTGGTTGTCACAAGCTTGAAAAAATAGCCCGACTGTGGACAACCGTATAATAAGGTAGAATCCGTCAGCAATTCTCCAAAAGTACCTGATGGATATATGCTGGCATCCGGATCGTTGAGATAAACGGCATATTCAGGAATGTTTCCCTGCATGCTTTGCAAAGACTTTCGATTTTCCACCACTCCCAATCCAGTAGCAGTCCCGGTGGAGTTGAGCGAAATGTTGAATGCCCAAGGTTGGAAGCCCGAACCATTGAAGTCTATTTTGGACACATACTGCTCATCTGTATACACATAAAAAGTGCCGTTGAAGGGGCGGTGGTAATCGCCATAAGTAGTGGCGTTGAGTCTGTTGGAGGGAGCCGCAAAAGCCCAGTTGTAGGCGAATACGCGTCCGTTGATGGCAGCAGGAGTTGTTCCATTGGTCGCCACGGTGATGTCGAAGTATTCGAAGGTGAGCACCCCAGTATTGTAGGTAGAAGAATCGCGATTGAATTCTATGTAGTAATCACCAGCAGCCAAGCCAGTCGGATCGAATACAAATGGCGTGTACCCCCCTGAACCAGCAATGGGAGCAGGTCCGGCATTGCCTTGTGACCAATTGTTGATGTTGGCCGTTGTGCCATCGATTCGTTGGGCCGTATACACCACTGTGCCATCCGGAGCTTTGATGCGGAACCAGCCTGTTACCTGGGGGCTATTGGTGTAGATGCTGCTCCTGGGTTGTGAGAAGCCCAAAAACACCTGCTCCTTGTTGGGATGCTCGATGTGGATGTACAATCGGGTCGACGAATCTCCATCATAACGCGCAAAATCGTAGTACGCCCCATTGTTGCAATTCAGCATGAGGGTGTCCGACGAAGCGGGAGCCAATTCCTTGATCCCTTCGGCAAAAGTTGTTTGTTGAAAGAAGAGTAGACACAGTGTAGCACACAGCCATACAGGACGCAATCCAATGCGTTTCAGAAATGAGACCATTTCAAAATATTTATGTTGTTAATTGTGGATGGCTCTGTGCCGGTCTCTGAAAAGACGAGGGGCAAATAATAGTATGGTATTCAGTTCTTGAGAAATGATGGTTTGTAGAGTCGTTTTCTTTCTCAGACTGTACAAGGGTCCTCTCGGACGTTGGTTCGACAAAAATTTTCACAGCATGCGCGAAGCATTAACTGAGTCATTCATATGACAAAGTCCGTACCGTAACAGCACGTACGCATTTTATTTTTTCAATTGCTCGTGACATCACAAAACCCTACAGTTGACACATTTTGCTTCCAAGCCAAAGCCGATTCCCCGGAATGTGTTACATTTTCATTCTCCTCATTCGACCGCTCATTCCTTGTCACAAAAGCAAAAGAATCTTCGACTTCCCCTTATTGAAGGGAAAACTGACGGCTGTGAAGCCCTTCTTTCGATTTTACCAACAATAGATAGGTGCCCCTGGGAAGCTGAGACAGATCAGCCTCCGTGCGGTTGGCTTCTATTTGTTGTACCAGTTGACCAGAGGCATTGTGAATCATCACTTCCAAGGGGACAATCTCTTTGGTGTAGGACCACTGGATGATGTTGGTGGCTGGGCTGGGAAACAGATGGATGGCCGCGGGGTCGGATGCGGGCAGGTTTTTGACAGAGGTCGTCTGGTACTGATCTTCTATGAAGTTGATGCACTGCATCATCTCGTCTGGGAAATTGGCAAAGTTGACGGTGTGGCCAACCCCAGGGATTTCGTTCAGAAAGGATGTCCCACCCTTGGCCTGGAGCTCGTTGTGCAAATTGTTTGCAACGTTTCGAAAATTGTCACTGTCGTTCAAACCAATGCAAATGCAGGCAGGTGCAAAACTGGCAACGGCCGAATAATTGGGCTGCCGATCACTTTCAGAGCCCGCTGCAAAAGGAATGACACCGCGAAGCTTTGGAATCGGCCCATCGTCTGTGTCCATGGCGACAATCACCGCATGTCTTCCCCCGTAGGAGAGTCCCGTCAAGTAAATGAAATCCGGATCGATGTTGTACATCGCCATGGTGGTATCAACAGAGTAGCGAAACAACTGCTTGGTCAGGCCTTCTTCATTCCAAAAGTGGCCCTGGTTTTCCGGGCAAACAATGATGGCATCCAGGCTGTCGGACAAAAAAGCAATTCTGTTCCTAAAATCTCCCGCATTGACGTTTGGACCACCTCTGAAGCCGACGACCAGTTTGTACGACTGATCGGGATCATAGTCGTCGGGCACCTGAAAATACAAGGTCCGGGTAAACTGATAGTCCGGCTCGTCAAAGGTGATGTTTTGTTGGAAGCTTCCCGTTCGTTGTGCTTGCAGGCTTGTCAGGCAGAGGCAGAGGAGTAGAAATGGGGAGAGTAGGTTTTTCATGTTGCTAGAGATTGGTGTGACAAAGCTGCTAACCTACTCAATTTTATCCGATTCATTTGTCTTTGTACTTGCATAAGCGCCTGACCAAAATTGCCTGACCAAAATTGCCTCGCTAAAATTACCTACAAGATCATACAACCCAAACGGGCCAGCCCATGTGGGCTGGCCCGGCATCGCCTTCGTCGAAATATCCTTTCTCTTCCGTTATCTCGCCGATCAACGACGGACCAATGCCACCGGCATGGCTGGATCGAATTCACCGGACAGTTTTGGCGTTTGTGCATTGGCTGTGTAGGCTCTCACTTTTCTGTGGACGAAGTCAAACAATTCTTTGATGGTAACAATGCTATTGCCATTGAAGTCTGCCTCTCCCTTCAGCCCCCTCATCAGGAAGTGACTGAAAATCCCTTGGCGCAGCCCGTGATCTTCCAAAGATACCTCGCTGCCCTTGGAGGACAATAGCAAGGCAGTGCCTCCTTCAGAATTTTCAAAGGCGCTGTAATAGTCTTTCAGACCGTCGGCCAGGGTGGAGCGCATGGCAGTCAAAGAACCAGAGTGGCAGGCATCGGCCAGACACAATTTGTGCTTGGCTTTGCTCTGCTTCAACACGGCTTGAATGTCTTCGTGCTTCAGGCGATTGTTGAAGCCGTCGAAATCTACCGGTAGAAAAGCACCCGGCAAACCATGGCCGGAGAAGTACAATACTACCACGTCATTTTCGTCAGCTTTGAGGAACACGTCTCGCATCGTGCCCAATATATTTTTGCGCGTCGCTTCCTCATCGACCAGCACGCGAATTTGGTCGTCCTTGAGCGCACCCCCGGCCGGGCTTTTGAGGAAGGCGTATATTTGGTAGGCATCGTCGTCGGTAAACTTAAGGACTGGCATGTGCGAATAGCGAGCCACTCCTACAACGACTGCCCATATTTTGACTTTGTCGTCTCTGTCGACAGATACGGTGTGGGTTGGGACGGTTTCTTGCTCAACGTCAATCTGTCTGACGGGAGTCCCATAGTTCCAATTGGCGCCCAAAACCCTGCCTGCCGCAAAATGCATTACACCGTCGCCATGAGGAGCATGTCTCTTCCAGCTGCCAATGTATTTGTCTCCGTTGGAATAGTAACAAGTGCCTTGACCCTCTGGCTTTCCATTTCGGAATTGGCCCACCCACTTGGAGCCATCGGTGTATTTGTAGGTTCCCTGTCCATCCTTGCAATACATGCTGTTGCAGTCGCGCAGCTCGTTGCCCGGACTGCTGCTTTGGGTGCTGAACACCTCCGTTTGAGAACTGGGGGTTTCGCTGACGTTTTCCTTGCCGAGGTATTTGCCAGCATTCCACAAACCACTGATCCGCTTGCCATTGGCCTTCACATACGTCCCTCTGCCGTCTTTGTAGTTGCCTTTCCACTGACCGACATAGCGAGAGCCATCCGCATAAAACATGGTGCCCTTGCCGTGCAATTTCCCCCTCTTGAAGGTTCCTTCGTAGCGGTCGCCATCAGAATAGTAGTAGGTCCCTTGGCCGTGTTGAATGTCATCCTCCCACTGGCCGGTGTACTTCTCGCCATCTTTGAAGACCATGGTCCCCCTGCCGCTGAATTTGCTTCGCCGAAAAGCACCTTCGTAAACTTCGCCGGAGGCAAACACCAATCGGCCTTGGCCTTCGCGATACTGATTGACCCATTGGCCAACATACTTATTGCCATTGCTGAAATACAAAATGCCCTCACCGTGGATTTTGCCATTGCGGAAATCTCCTACATAGCGGGCACCGCTGGGATATACATAAGTCCCTTTACCAGAGTAACAATTGCCGTTGATGCATTGGGCCTGAGAGCTGGCCAGGAAAGCAAACACGCCGATCAGTACGAAACACCATTTTTTCATCATTGCCGAAGGGTTTTGGTTGAGCAATTCGGTTCAATTCAATGTAATGGTAGGATCTGATAGGCAAAGGATGTAAGATTAGTGAAACGGTTATGAACATCTGACCTTGCGGTCGTGAGATGGCTTAATAACTGAATTTGGCAGAACTTAATTGTCCACCGAGATTTTTTTTTGAACAAATTAACAATTGTCGACATTTGACTGCTGGACAATTCTATCGGAAAGGTATTTTATGAGCTGGTTCTTTGTCGTACCTTTGTTGCCGATACCAAATTTGTTCCCCAGCCAAACCACAACACATAATCATTGTTTGTAATTGGCAAAGAACAAACGATTCATGCTTCAAACCTTTATCATCAACAAAACAACATCAATCGTATGACAATGAAGAATGGCCTATTTTTCGCACTAATACTCAGTTCATGCCTCTTCGCCGCCTGTGGTGGAGGCGATGCCAATACACAAGGGGCTGCCGCAGAAGAAGCCAGCCAGACCGAACAAACCGCCGAGGCAGCAGACAAGGGACCATCTACCTTTGGCGAAGAGATCACCACGGACGATGCCATCATGTTGGCCGAACTGCCAGCCAAGTTAGAAAATGTCGACTCCCTCAAAGTCAAAATCCGCGGAACAGTAGAATCTGTCTGCCAGGTCAAAGGCTGCTGGATGAATGTTGTCTCCCAAGATGAAAATGGAGAGCCAATTTTTGTCAAATTCAAAGATTATGGCTTCTTTGTACCAGTAGACATTACAGGACAAGAGGTCGTCATGGATGGCTATGCATACCGCGAGGTAACGTCTGTATCCGAACTCCGCCACTACGCCGAAGACGAAGGCAAGAGCAAAGAAGAAATTGCTGCCATCACCGAGCCACAAGAAGAACTCAAGTTCATGGCATCCGGTGTTTTGGTAATGAACTAAAAAACGGCTATTGAAGAACCTACTGACAACTCTGACATGCACCCTCAGACAAGCATCCATCTGTTGTGGGTTCTTGCTCTTGGGACTATCGTGGCCAGCCGCATCAGTACAAGCTCAATCGCTCGTCGACAGCCTGCGCCAAGTCCTGACACAAAGCGATCAGGACAGCCAGCAGGTCAAACTACTCAACGACATCGCCTGGGAACTCAAGCTGGAGGATGCAGAAGAAGCACGCAGCTTGCTGAGTCGATCTGCCGAATTGGCCCGGCAGATCGACTATCCCAAAGGCGAAGCACAAGCCTACAACAACCGCGGCGTGGTAGAAACCATTGAGGGCAATTACCAACAAGCCACGGAATACTACCAGCGCGCCCTGGACATTCGCCAATCGCTCAACGACCTGAAGGGAATCGCCTCCCTTCACAACAACATTGGCAACATCCTCTTGGAGCAAAACCACTATGAAGCTGCTCTCAAAAGTTTCCAGCAAAGCCTCTACACCCGCGAACAACTCAAGGACACCCTCCGCATTGCCCGCGTCTCCAACAACATCGCACTGGCCTACGAAAACCTCGGGGATTATCCGGAGGCATTGGACTATGCCCTGACCTACCTCAGCTATTCCGAACGACTCGAACTGCCCGATGAGGTGGCCAACGCGCACAACATCCTGGGCAACATCAAGCGCGAAATCGAAGGGCAGGAGGAAGAAGCCATGTACCACTATTTGCAGTCCATCGAGCGCTATCGAGAACTCGACTATGCCTATGAGATCGGACAGGCTTACCTCAACATGGGCAATGTTATGGGCGACTTGGCAGAAGAACACTACAAAGACAAACAATTCCTGGAGGCCCGAGGAGAGTTTCAAAAGGCCTTGGACTATTACCAGCAATCCCTCGACATCGGCAGAGAACTAGAAGATTCGGTGGCCATTGCCGACCTGTACAACAGCATCGGTGTCCTCTACAAGGACCAAGGAAGCTTCTACGAAGAGCTGGACCTGGACGACTCTGCTGAGATTTGCTACGAAAAAGCGCATGGGTTGCTCCGACAATCCCTGGACATGCACCAGGCCGACGACAACCGCAAGGGGGTCATGGAGGTGTACAATGGCATCGGGGATGTGTACCGCCGCCAAAAGGAATACCAAAAGGCATTGGACTACACAGAGCGCTATCTGGACATCGCAAGAGACATCGAGGACCAAAAATTTGTACAAAGCGCCTACAAGGACTTCGCCAGGGTGTACAACAAACTGGAAAAGTACAAGACAGCTTACAAGTACCGCAAAAAGTACGACGAACTGCGCTACGACCGACTCAACGAACAGATCGTGACCCAAAATACCCGCCGAGAGGCCCGGTACGTGGATGGGCGCAAACAATTGGAGATCGAGAAGAAGGAAAAGGAAATTGCGCTGCGCAATGCCGAGTTGAAACAGGCCGCCCTTTGGCGCAATACCCTCATCGGCGGTACCCTCGGCTTGCTGCTGTTGGCTCTGCTGCTCTACAATCGCTATCGGATCAAGAACCGGGCAGCACAGATATTGGAAGAAAAGAACAAGATCATCGAACAAGAACGCCAACGATCGGAAGATCTTCTGCTCAACATTTTGCCCGCCGATACGGCAAGGGAGCTCAAGCGGCACGGACAAGCACCCGCCAAGAAATACGACTCGGTGACCGTGCTATTCACCGACTTCAAGGACTTTACCCGCATCGCCAGCAGCTTGCCCCCCGAGGTATTGGTGGCCGAGCTGGACGAATGCTTTCGGGCCTTCGACGACATCACGACCCGCCACGGCATCGAAAAGATCAAAACCATTGGCGACTCCTACATGTGTGCGAGCGGCCTTCCACAAAAGAGCGACGACCACCCCTATCGAATGGTGCAGGCTGCCATCGAAATGCAGCAATTCATGGCCGACTTGCAGATTCGCCAAAAACAGGAAGGGCGACCCATTTTCCAATCGCGCATTGGCATTCACACCGGCCCCGTCGTGGCTGGCATCGTAGGCAGCAAAAAGTTTGCCTACGACATTTGGGGAGATACCGTCAACTTGGCTGCCCGGATGGAAAGCAATGGAGAAGTCGACCGCATCAACATCTCCCAATCGACCTATGAGGAGGTGAAGGATGCCTTCGAATGCCTGTACCGCGGAAAGATCGAGGTGAAAAACAAAGGAGAAATCGACATGTATTTTGTGCAAGGAGCCAACAATCGGGAGGCTCCTCAGAGCAAGGCTCAAAAAGTTTACCGATATTAGGGCTTGCTCAGCGCTTGGGATGATTTGCGGAAATGAACAATTTTGTCCTCATTTGAAGCACCAAAATTTTACATCTGAACCAGCTCTTGGTATTTTTATCGCCAGAGGAAGAGCGACAAACCCTCATTGTAACGAATGGACTACCCTGCCACAAAAGCCTATATTCTCAACAAGCTGGAAAGAGAGCTGTCCCAGCAGCTGTATTACCATGGCATCCACCATACAATGGATGTGTTGCGAGTGACGGGCGAGCTTTGCAAGGCAGAAAAAATCAATCCCCGAAATACCTTGCTGCTCAAAACGGCGGCCTTGTACCACGACTCTGGCTTCACCATTCACAATCAACAACACGAACAACTTGGCTGTCAACTCGCCCGGGCCAGCTTGCCCCAATTTGGCTATTCCCCGGCCGACATAGACCTCATCTGCGGCATGATCATGGCAACCAAGATTCCTCAGTCGCCCAACAACTTGCTGGAAGAGATCATCTGCGATGCGGACCTAGACTACCTGGGGCGAGATGATTTCAAAGCCATCGGCGACACCCTTTTTGCAGAACTACAAGTATACAAGGTGCTCAGTACCGAGCAAGAGTGGAATCGATTGCAGATTTCATTTTTGGAAAAACACCGCTTTTTTACGCAGACCAGCCTAAGTCGCAGACAACATCAAAAGGAGTTGCATCTGGCAGAATTGAAGGAAATTGTGGCGGGATATGAAAAAATTTGAGGGGGGCAGGCAGCGGCGCGCGGGCCTTGTTCGTATTACTGATGTGTTTAGGTAAGAATATCTCACTAGTTTCAATAAAAAAAGCAGCCCCTTACCTACTCTCACTAGTTTAACAAAAAATCAACTTTAAATTACTTTATTGTCTTGAATATCTTTGAAAGAAGGGGCTGCTATCTCGTTTAATATCAATTTATTTATTCTTTTGGTAAAATACAATTATTTGGCTATCTCGGCCCAGGTTTTGGCAATAATTCTGTTTGCCAAGAGCAGATTTACATTTTCAACGGTATTTTGCCGCAGGAAGTTGTAAAATTTGGTCAAAAAATCGCTGATTTTCAGCCTCTTCCCTTCTTTGATCTCCAGAATGCCTTTCATTGTCCCAAAAAGAAAACCCCTGACTGCATGACAATCAGAGGTCTTCCTTTCTTTTGTAAATCCATTACCCCTTACGGATAAATGGCTGTGAGAGAAGGATTCGAACCTTCAAGGAGCGGTTGGCTGTGTCTTTAGGGCCGAGGCCAACACAGTTTGTCCCTTATCTCCACCCCCGAGACAGGAGGGCATGGCTGCCAGTTTCATCACCTCACAGTGTGGCAGTCTTTCGACTGGTAGTCTTTCAAATTGTCAGCGACGCATTCGACGCTGCTTGTGGCTGTGAGAGAAGGATTCGAACCTTCAAGGAGCGGTTGGCTGTGTCTTTAGGGCCGAGGCCGACACAGTTTGTCCCTTATCTCCACCCCCGAGACAGGAGGGCATGGCTGCCAATTTCATCACCTCACAGTGTTTTGAAATAATCTTTATTATTTCGTTTGTTGATAATACAAATATAAACCAAAACACCCTTTCAATGCAAATATTTTAACAAAAATCAATAATTATTACAATAATCATAAATAATAGTTATCAATCCTTATGAAAAGTAAAATTACCCCTGGTCAAATCCAGTTATTTTGAAAAATTTATAATAAACCACGATCAAGTCCATCAAAACACCACCAAATCACCCGAATATTGATAAAATTTCAACCAGAATACAATTCTTTGCAACAATGGCAAGTTGCCCCCAATAAGCCTTCAGCTGTGATTGATTCATCAAAAGGGACCGTCCATCCATTGACAGCAAAAGGAAAATGGTCCGGCAAGGAAAGCAAAATCTCTCCAGGGACAGTTGGCAATTAGAACAAAAAAAGAGTAGATTGGTTGTTGCAAAAAAAGAATCGCCCACGATGAATCAACGCATCCTCTTCCTCCTCCTCCCCCTTTTGGCCCTTCTCGCCTGCTCCGATGCCGACACTTCCTCCTCTGAGGGAGATGTATACAAAGAACTAGCTGTCCAATTTTGCCAATGTGCAACTCCCAGCGTCGAACTGAACCGAAAAATGAAGAAACTTTTGGAAGACGACCAACGCGATCAGTTTGTGCAGATGTCTTCCAAAGCCCAAGAAACCTTCCAGCAGACCATCCGCTGTTTTCAACAAAACACCATACAAGTAGATCCCTCCTCCATTGATGTGCAAGAATTGGAAAAGAGCCTGCGCGTCCATTGCAAGGAGATTCCCAGCCGCATGATGCAAGACTTTTTGCTGAAATTGGAAAAATGATTTCTCTCCCAAAACAAAGAGAATGAATTTTTTTCATTTTAGAACGAACATTCCAATATAGACGCCTGTTACTGCTATATCCCACACAACAAAGGGATCGGGATCATCACACATCCCAGTTTTGCAACAATTTTCATGGCCCCTGCTCCGCCGCCGGAGAGCACCGTCCCTCCTGGCAGCCCAATGGAGTCGTGCCTATTATTCACCTCAAATTTGATCTACTACAACATGGAAAAATTAGTAAATAAAGTCGCCATCATCACCGGAGGGACATCCGGCATGGGCCTGGACACCGCAAAACTATTTCTCAGCCAAGGAGCCAAAGTCGTCATTACCGGGCGCAGCCAAGCCAAACTCGATGCGCTCAAAGACCAACTGGAAGGGGATTTCCTCCTGGTCAAAGCAGATGCCGCCAGCCTCAGCGATAGCCAGCGATTGATGGAGACCACCACCCAGCATTTTGGCAACATCGACATCATTTTCCTCAATGCAGGCATTTTCAAAGTGGCGCCGATCGGTGGGCTGACCGAAGAAATCTTCGACGAAATCTACGACATCAACATCAAAGGCCCGCTGTTTACCGTCAACCAAGCGGTTCCCCACCTCAATGAGGGTGCTTCGATCATCTTCAATACCTCCGTCTCCAATGTCAAGGGCATGCCTGGTGTGTCCATCTACGGATCGAGCAAGGCGGCTCTTCGCTCCGTCACGAGGGTATTGGCAGCAGAATTGGCACACAAAAACATCCGGGTCAACGCACTCAGCCCTGGCCCCATCGAAACGCCCATTTACCAAAAAACGAATATGACCGATGAGCAGGTCAGTCAACTTGCACAAGGCGTTGTTGGCCAGGTACCAATTGGTCGCTTCGGACGCGGAGATGAAATCGCCAAGACGGCTTTGTTCCTCGCATCCGACGATGCCTCCTACATCACAGGCGCAGAAATCCCAGTAGACGGAGGGATGACCCAAGTCTAGCCAAGAAAAATACATCCGAGAAACATGGAATGCATGGGGCGCTTACTGCCCCGTGCTTTTTTGTTGGGGGCTGTCGTCTTGCTTTTCCTTCTTGACGTGGCGCTGATAGAAATAGCCAAATTGATTGCGAAAGGTCTTGGCCGCCTCCACTGCCATCAGGCGCGTGGACTCCCCTGGCTTGACCAAATTGGTGTAGGAAACAGAAATCGTTTTGTAGCGCGCATAGTAGGGAAAGGGGCCTTTCATTCGCTTGAAATCCTTGTCCAAGATCACAAAGGCATCCAAGCCAGGAGAATTCTCCCGCTCCCGCACCTTCCCCTTGCCCACCAAATAAAAGGGCCGTCCAGCGAGTGAGATGGAGGGATCGACTTCCTTTTGTGCATTGAGAAAAAAGCCCGACTGAAGGCCATTTTTGAGGTGTACAGTAGAGGTATCGTAGGTAAAATAGAGCTCTGAAAAATCGTAATTCTTCGTGTAGGCATCCCAAATTCCCTCCCCGTCTCTGTCTCTTTGCTCGATGGCTTGGTCCAGCAGCTTCTGCATGCGTTTGCGCTTGCGCTTGGAGAGTTTGTCATTGTCCAGCAGCTGGGTCAATTGCTCAATTTTGCGGTGTTTGCTCGGCAGGCGCACAATCAAGACACCATCTTTCAACTCTTTGATGGCAGCAATTGATTGTTCCAAGGGATCACCAGCAGCTGCATCCGTTTCTTTTTCGCCACTGGCAGGCTGTGCCCAGACAGATGCAGCAAGAAAGAAAGCCAGTCCGGTGAAGAGCAGGTGTTTGCACAAGCAATTTGTCATGTTGTTAAGATTTAGTTAAACTCTCGGAACAGTCTGATCCTACCTACGTTATCCGAGTATAAAATTGCACATTCTGCAAAAAAATTATCAAATTTGCCATCTTAAAAAAAAGCCATGATACAGCAATCTGTCGACTTAAAGGAGCTTAACGAACAAATATACAACGAAAGTGCTTTTGTAGATAAACTCAACGAGGCGACCTCCAAAATTATCGTGGGGCAACAGCACATGATCGAGCGCCTTTTGCTGGGTTTGTTGGCCAGAGGACACGTATTGCTCGAAGGCTTGCCTGGACTGGCCAAAACGCTGGCCATCAAGACGCTGTCCAAAGCCATCAACGCCAAGTTCAGCCGAATCCAGTTTACCCCCGACTTATTGCCAGCCGACATCATCGGCACCATGATCTACAACCCCAGCAAAAACGAGTTTACCGTGCGAAAAGGGCCTGTCTTTGCCAACTTCATCCTGGCAGACGAAATCAACAGAGCCCCCGCCAAAGTCCAATCGGCCTTGCTGGAATCCATGCAGGAGCGACAAGTGACCATCGGCAATGAGACCTTCCCACTGCAAGAGCCTTTCCTCGTACTGGCCACGCAAAACCCCATCGAGCAAGAGGGGACCTATCCCCTGCCCGAAGCCCAAGTGGATCGCTTCATGCTGAAAGTCAACATCAGCTACCCCACCATGGAAGACGAGCGCACCATCATCCGCCGGAATCTCAACGGAGAGATCAGCCAAAAGGTGCCTCCGATCGTCGACCCGGCCGTCATCCTCCAAGCTCGGGAGACAGTCAAAAAGGTGTACATGGACGAAACCATCGAGCAGTACATTCTCGACATCGTATTCGCCAGCCGCCAGCCAGCCAAATACGGGCTGAAAAACCTGGCCCTGATGATCAACTACGGTGGTTCGCCCCGCGCCAGCATCAACCTGGCCATGGCAGCCAAGGCCTATGCCTTTCTCCAAAGAAGAGGGTACGTCATTCCCGAAGATGTCCGCAACGTCTGCCACGACGTCATGCGCCACCGAATTGGCCTGACCTATGAAGCAGAGGCGGAAAACATCAGCCAAGAAGACATCATCAACCAAATTTTGAATTCCATAGAAGTTCCCTGATCCGTTCCCATGCGTTTACAACTGTGTCACTTATTTTTTCTACTCGCCCCATTGCTGCTGTCGGCCCAATCTTCAGCGGAAGAACAAGCCGTCCAAGCCCTGTTCGAACAGCCAGCAGCCATCGAGTGGATTCAACACTACAAAGGCCGCATCGACGATGTCAACGACATTGCCGTTACCTTGGGATTTGATGGCAAAAATTGCAAAGGGCACATGCTCTATTTGCGCAGCAAGGAACGCTTTGAGCTGGAGGGTACCCTACAGAACAAGATCTTGCTGTTGACAGAAAAAAGTGGGTCGCTCGTATCGGGGCACATCCAGGCAGAAGTTCTTCCAGAGGGCATCGTAGGTGAATGGCACAATACCGATCAATCGATCGGCGGACAGTTTCATCTCAATGCTGTCAAGAAGCCCGTAGAATTCCCCTCCTACTGTGGCGACAACAAGTGGATTCACTTTTACAAAGGTGTCATCGTCCCCTATGAGAGCAATCTGCTGTTGCAAAAAGAGAGCGACAATCAGCTGAGAGGGATCTTGTTCATCCAACGCGAAAACAAAAGCTACAACCTCAGTGGCCAGGCCGATGCCTATGGCTACTTCAAATTGGCCATCAAAGACATCGAGGAGCAGTTCAGGGGGTACTTGGTGGGGAAGTTTCAAAAGGATCAACTCTCAGAACTCAAGTTCGTCACCACGGGAGGCTACCAAAAAGATGCTGTTTTCCGACTGGAAGAAGCCCTGCCGGTGGCTTGTGTCGAGTTTGCAGACTTCATCTCTAGCTACGACATCACCTATCCCAAAACCCAGCACGTTCCCTTCAACAGATGGATGGAAGCCCTGACAGATCAATGGGTGGACAAATGCAGAAACTACTCGAAGGAGGTGCGGGCACTGAACGACAAAAACACAGCAGATTTGCGGGCCTCGGTCCGCTCCTTTGCCTGGTCTGACCTGGACTTTTACTCGGCCCAGCTCATCAGTGGCCTGCTCACGATGAACAACTCCTGGTCGACACAAGTGCAAACCCGCACCATCAATTTTGACTTTGTGGAAGGAAAAGAGATCCTGCTGAAGGATTTGTTTCGGGAAGGGTTCAACCACCGGACCTTCATCGACTTTCACCTGCGCAAGCAAGTCAAAAATCTGCCTTTGTACAAACAGAGCGATACCTACCGCAAGTGGGTCGCCCAATTGGAGTTCCCACACTTCACCATTCGGCAGGATGGCTTGTGCTTTTCTTCCGATTTCAACGCCATTTACGGCCAACAGCGGGTATTGATTTCCTATGAGGCACTTCGGCCTTACTTGCGAAAGGAAAACCCGGTGGCTTATTTATATCAACAAAATGGAGGCTAATGGAAACGAGCGAACTACTCAAGAAGGTCCGCAAGATCGAGATCAAAACCAAGGGACTGAGTCGACACATCTTCTCAGGTGAGTACCACTCGGCCTTCAAGGGGCGGGGCATGTCCTTCAGCGAGGTTCGCGACTACCAATATGGCGACGACATCCGCAACATCGATTGGAACGTAACGGCCCGGACCGGGGACCCACACGTCAAAATATTTGAGGAAGAACGAGAATTGACTGTCATGCTGCTCATCGACGTGAGTCGCTCGGCCTTCTTTGGCACGGTCAAGCAGATGAAAAACGAAATCCTAACCGAAATCTCTGCCGTCCTGGCTTTTTCGGCCATCAACAACAACGACAAGGTCGGGGTCTTGTTTTTTTCCAATAAAGTGGAGCGCTTCATCCCTCCCAAAAAAGGAAAGCAACACATCCTCCGGATCATTCGCGAGTTGATCAACTTCAAGCCAGAAGGCCAAGGCACTGACCTGAGCCAGGCGCTGGAATATTTCAACAATGTGATCAAAAAACGCAGCATCGCTTTTGTCTTGTCAGATTTCCTGACCCAAGGCTACGAAAAGCCCCTGCGCGTAGCGGCGCGTCGGCACGACATCATCGGGCTGCACCTCTATGACCCGAGAGAAGAGGAGCTTCCCAACATCGGCCTGATCCGGGCCATGGATGCAGAGACGGGGCAAGTTCGCTGGGTAGACACCTCGGTGGCCAAGGTGCGCGAGCAATATGCCAAATGGTTTGTCGACCATTCCACTTACTTCAGAAGTACGTTTCTGAAAAGCGGTGCCGATACCATGAGCGTTCGGTCTGATCAGTCGTATGTCAATGCCCTTTTGAAATTTTTTCAAAAACGATCCAGGTAGCAAATGGGAAATTACAGACAGTACATAGGATGGATTTTTCTGACCGTGGCGTACTTGCTGCCGATGTTTGCCAGCGCACAACCCCAAGTCAGTGCCCGCTTGGACAGCACCCGCATTCTCATCGGCGACCAACTCAAACTCAGCCTCAGTGCCCGCTACAGCCCAGGCACCCGCATGCTGGCTCCGGACCTGTCCTTTCTCGACAGCCTTACATCCATCGAAGTCCTCAAGGTCAGCCTGCCCGACAGCTCGTCCGACGGCTCCCAACTGCTTTTCCAACAAGAATTGATCATCACTTCTTTTGACTCTGGGGCACACTTCATCCCCGCCATCCCCTTCCGCTACATCCTCAACGGGCGCAACGGCATGGCGACCACCAACGAATTGCTTCTCGAAGTCGCCACCCCTCAAATTGACACCATTCCCCTGGCTCCCATCAAGTGGATCATGGAGGAACCCTTCAATTTCGAAGACATTTACGGCTGGCTCATCGGTGTATTTGGCCTCATCCTAGTGGGCTTTTTGATTTGGTGGTACATCCGCTACCGCAATCGCCCCAAAGAAGTCGTTGCCAAACCAGCAATTGTCATCCCCGCCCACGAGCTGGCCCTGCAAAAGCTGGAAGAACTCAAAGCAGCTCGATTGTGGCAGCAAGGAGAGGTCAAGGCCTATCACAGTCAATTGACCTACATCTTCCGCGAATACCTGGAAAACAGATTCAAACTGCAGGCCCTCGAATCGACCACCGATGAGATTGCCCGCCAACTGTCTCAAATCCAATTGCTCGACCAGGAAACAGAACGGCAGGTTCGCCAAATGCTGCAACAGGCTGATTTGGTCAAATTTGCCAAGGCCAAACCACCAGAAGAAATCCATGACCAACTCTTCCAACTGACCGAATCCTTTGTGCTCCAAACCCGCAGCCGGATGGCAGAGGAAACAGCACAAGAACAGCAGACAGAGCAGGCAGATGGGGAGACAGCCGAAGAACCAACAACAACGGAATCAGAGGCAGAAGCACCCATCACAGAGGCACCCAAAGATCGAGAAGAGCCAATCAAAGAAGAGAAAGCGCCTGATGCAGAGGCTACCTCAAACGAAGATATTCCTACGGATGCCGAAGCCGATGATGCCTCAGAGGACAGCAAAATGGATCCCCCCACCCAGCTGAGCAGTTTGTGGCTGATGGGACTTTGGTCAGAGGACATGAGCTTTGTCAATCCAGGCTTTTTGTTTTTGCTGTTGTTGATTCCTTTGGCAGGCGCTTTTTACTACTTCCGCTACAAAAAGCACTATGCCAGCCTGCGCATGTCCAGCCTGCGCTCCCTCCAAGGCCTCACTTCCTGGCGGGGAAGACTCCGGTCCATCCTCCCCATCCTGCGCTGTCTGAGCTTCATCGCATTGGTCATCGCACTGGCCCGCCCCCAACTTAGCTTGAAGGAAGAAGAGATCACCGCAGATGGCATCGACATCATGCTGGTCATGGACCTTTCGAGCAGCATGCTGGCCCAAGATTTCAAACCCGACCGCTTAGAGGTCAGCAAAAAAGTGGCGGCGGATTTTGTGGACAAACGCAAGTTCGACCGCATTGGGCTGGCCGTCTTTGCCGGCGAGGCTTTTACCCAATGTCCTTTGACCACAGACCACAGCATCCTCAAGGAATTCTTGGCCAATCTGGAATGTGGGATTTTAGAAGATGGAACCGCCATCGGGATGGGACTGGCCACGGCTGTCAATCGACTCAAAGAAAGCGAGGCCAAAAGTAAGGTCGTCATTTTGCTGACCGATGGCGACAACAATGCGGGCTATGTCAAACCCATTACGGCGGCAGAAATTGCCAGTGAGTTTGACGTAAAAGTATACACCATTGGGGTTGGCTCGCGGGGCAAGGCCCTGGCTCCGGTCAGCCGTCGCAGCGATGGCAAATACATCTTTGGTCTGGCAGCCGTGCAGATCGACGAAGCCCTGCTCAAGCAAATCGCAGAAATGACGAAGGGGCGCTACTACCGGGCCACCTCGGCCCAGGGGCTGGAAGAGGTCTATGCCGAAATTGACCAATTGGAAAAAACAGAGATAGAAATCACGGCCATCAAACGAAACAGTGAAGAGTTTCACGCTTTCGCCTTTTGGGGCCTGTTGTTTTTGCTGGTGGAATTGCTGTTGCGATACAGCCTGTTCCGCACCTTGCCCTAGGGCTCATTTTTTGGAAAAAGAACGGATACATGCTTTTTCGATTCGAATATTCTGAACATCTGTACGCACTGCTGGCCATTCCTGTCTTGGTGGTCTTCTTCGTGCTGATGCGTTATGCACGCAAGCGGGCGCTGGCCGCTTTTGGCGACCACAGCCTGGTACAGCAACTGATGCCCCAAATGTCTCGCTACAAGCACGGGCTCAAGTTTGTCCTGCTCATGCTGGCGGTGGCGCTGCTGGCCATCGGCTGGGCCAATCCTCAGTGGGGCAGCAAAAAGGAAAAGGTCAAGCGAAAGAGTGTCGACATCTTCATCGCCCTGGACATTTCGCGCAGCATGATGGTCGAAGACATCCGCCCCAACCGACTGGAACGGGCCAAGTTGTTTGCCCAAAAACTCGTCAAAACACTCAAGGGAGACCGCATCGGGCTCATTATTTTTGCTGGAAATGCCTATTTGCAGATGCCCCTTACAACGGATTATGCCGCGGCACAGCTCTTTATCAAAAGTGCCAACCCGCGGATGGCTCCCAGTCAAGGGACGGCCATCGTGGATGCAATTGAATTGGCAGAACGGTCGTTTGAGGAAGACAACAAGCAACACAAGGCCATGATCCTGATCACCGATGGCGAAAACCACGATGACGAGGCACTGACAAGAGCCGAAGAGGCCTACAACAATGGCCTGCTGATCTTCAGCGTAGGTGTAGGGACGAGCAAGGGGGATTTCATTCCGATGCGCATCGGGGGCCGCCAGGATTTCAAGCGCGACAACTCTGGCAACCCCATCATCTCCCGACTCAATGAAGAGATGCTGGGCGAACTGTCGGAAGCAGGCGGAGGTGCTTATCACAATTTGCTGGAGGAAGACAAGATTCTCCCTTCTCTTCGCAAAGGCATCGAAAAGATTGAAAAGCGGGAGTTCGAACAGCGGGTCTTTACCGAATTTGAAAGTTATTTTCAATACTTCATCGCTGCTGCCTTGTTGTTAATTTTGCTCGAATTTGGCATTTCTTACCGCAAAAGCCAATGGGCCAGCGGGACAGATTTGTTTGAAACCAGAAAAGAAAAATGAACCGACTAGGGATTTGCATTTGTTTACTCTTGGGAGCTTGGGCCGCCACTGCTCAAACAGCACATGGGCACCTCAAAAAAGGAGATCGCTCCTACCGAACGGGAAACTACACGGAAGCCGAAGAAAGCTATCGCCGCTCCTTGTTGGAAGAAAACAGCACCAAGGGAACCTACAATTTGGGCAACTCCGTCTACCAACAAGAGCGATACGAGGAAGCCATCAAACACTACAATGATGTGCTCAACAAAAGCAGCAACAATGACGTTCGCTCGCGGGCATATCACAACCTCGGCAATGCCCATTTTTCCAAGCAGGAATTCGACAAAAGTGTTGAAGCCTACAAAAACTCTTTGCGCCTGCAACCCAACGACCTGGAAACCAAGCGCAACCTGACCATGGCCATCAAACAGATGCAATTGCAACAACAACAGCAGCAGCAACAACAGAGTCAGGAGCAGCAAGATGAAAAAGAGCAGGACCAACAAAAAGACAAACAACAACAGCAGCAGCAAGACCAGCAACAACCTCAGCAGGGCAATGCCGATGACAATTCGCAGCCAGAGGACGGAGATGACAAGCAACCGCAGGAACAGGAGGACTTGAGCAAGGAGGAGGCACAGCAGTTGCTGCAGATCATGGGGGAAGAGGAGCGGAAAGTACTGGAAAAGATGCGCAAGGCCAATTCCAAGCCCAGCAAGTCCGATAAAGACTGGTAAGGGCAAAAGGCTTTGCGGCGAAAAATATTATTTGACAAACTGAATAACAGGATCATGAAGAAGTTCATCTTTATCTGCCTGTGTGTAGGCTTTTGGGGAATCAGTTGGGCACAAAGCCCTTCTTTTACTGTGACTGTCAGCACCGATTCCATCCTGATGGGCAACTATTTTGAAGTCACCTTCACGCTGAAAGACGCCAACGGCAGCAATTTTCTCCCCCCTGATTTTCCCGACTTCCAGGTCGTCAGCGGCCCCAATCAGTCGATGTCAACCAGCTTCATCAACGGCCAAATGTCGCAAAGCATGAGCTATACCTATTACTTGGAACCCAAAGACCTGGGCAATTTCTACATCACAGCGGCCAGCATCAGCACAGCTGAGGAAGTGTTGGAGACCGAGCCAAAAGAGATCATCGTACTCGCCAATCCCGATGGCATCATCCAAAAGCCTCGTCGGGCAGAGCGCAGCAGAGGCTTTTTCGACATGTTCCCCAGTACGCCACTGGAAGAGATGTTCCCCGGAGGAATGCCACAGCCACAAGACATCCCCCCCATGGAACAACCACAGCCCCAAAAGCAACCAAAGAAAAAGCGCAAAGTCTACAAGTTGTAACAATGACTCAAAAGCTACTCATTTTCCTTTTTGTTGTGGCATGGCCCCTCTGCCTGTCCGCACAAGGTCCTATCAAGTTTTATGCGAGCAGTGATGCCAAACAGATCGTACTTGGTGGCTATTTTCAGGTTCAATTCACATTGGAAAATGGAGAGGGCTCCCAGTTTTCGCCTCCTTCCTTCAAAGACTTTTCTGTACTGAGCGGGCCCAGTCAATCCAGTAGCATCACCTCTGTCAACGGCCGCTGGTCGCGCACTGTTGGCTTTTCGTACAACCTCCAACCATCGCGCATCGGCACCTTTACCATCGGAGCGGCCAGCATCGTGGTCAAGGGAAAAACCTATCGCACCAAACCTTTGCGCATACAAGTGGTCAAAGGAAAAAACTCCAATGCCACTACGCAGGCCGATCTGGAAGCCCAGCTGGAAGAACAGGTATTTGTCCAAGCTGTACCCGTCAAAACGGAGGCAGTCATCGGCGAACAAATATTGCTGGACTACAAATTGTACACCACCCGCGACATCGACACCTACAATGTATCTGCCGAGTCCGACTATCCCGGTTTTTTCGTACAGGAAATCAGACGGTCCTCCAACGGGCGTGTTATCAAAGAAGTCATCGATGGCGTTCAGTACAGCACCACCGTGGTCCGGCGTGTGTCGCTCTTTCCCCAACAGGCAGGCAGGCTCAAGATCGATCCCATTGCCGTGCAAGCGTCCATCATCGTAGAAGACGGGAGCAGAAGAAGACGCGGTTTTTTCTATCGCCCAAAAGTCAATCGGGTGGTGCTTCGATCAGAGCCCATCAACATCAATGTCAAAAAGTTGCCCCCCAATGCACCGCCTACCTTTACGGGTGCCGTGGGAAAATACTACCTGTCAGTCAACACCAACAAGGCAGCCCTGTCTACCGACGATGCCATTACCTTGACCATGAGCGTCACCGGCAATGGAGACATCAAACGCATCCAAGCGCCGCCTCTGTTGCTTTCGGACAGCTTCGAGGTGTATGAGCCCAGGGTCATCGAAGAAAACAGCTTTGAAAGCCGGGAAGCCATCACTGGCAAGAAGACCTTTGAATACATCATCTTACCCAAAGAGCCAGGCCGCTATGTGCTCAATCCTGTCTTTACCTATTACGACTCGGACAGTCTCCGCTACATCGACTTGCAAAACCGCAGTTTTCAGATTGCTGTCAGCCGAGGCAGGCGCTCCGACTCTGCTCCTCCCCCAGTGGTCGATGACAAGGCGGGTCAGGAAGACATTCGCTTCATCAAGACAACGGCCTCCTTTCAATCGAGTGAGGATTCATTTTACGGGTCGCCGCTGTTTTGGTCCATTTTGTTGTTTCCCTTCGTGGCCTTTGGCGGTCTGTTGGCCTTCCAACGCATACAAGCCAAGCGAGAGTTGATCGACCCGAGCATCCTCCGACAGAGGCAGGCCCAAAAGCTGGCGAAGAAAAGATTGCAACAAGCCAAAGGATTTTTGGACCAACAAAACAAAAAGGCCTTTTACGAAGAAGTCTCTCGGGCCCTTTTCGGCTATGTATGCGACAAGCTCAGCATCCCCCTGTCAGAACTCAGCAAGCAAAACGTCCGCGAACGACTCATTTCGCTTTCCGTAGACGAACAACTGATCCAACGATTTTTGACCATTGTCCAAACTTGTGAAATGGCCTTGTTTGCAGGCAGAGACAATGCAGCAGCCATGGGCGAGACCTACAACGAAACCCTCGACGTGATCGCAGCAATGGAAGCGGGAATTGCGTTGGACAAAGGCTAGGCCAAAGGCTTCCCTGTGTTTCTCAGACAAAAAAACAGAGAGCTCATGCCTTGGCACAATCTCTCTGCTCTGCTCGTAAAGGGACCTATTCTATTGTACTTTCTTTGGTGACAACAGCTCAGAACCTACTGAGCGGAAGAAAACCATTTGTTGCTCAACGGAAGCTGCTGACGACTCCAGCAGATGTCTGGAAGTGATACTGATTGTCTGCCGGACCGAAAAAGCCAGTGAAGGTAGAACGGCAATCAATTCCGTATTCAATTGTGATGTTTTGACCAAATGGCAAGCGAACCGTTTCCGTAACATTGTTGGAATACCTTCCCACGCGACTGCAATTTCCGCAGGAGCTGCCATAGGACATGACGGTACGGGAGCTTACAGAGTTGTTGACGCGGATCAGGTGGCCAAAGTTGCAGGTGGCATTGGAGGTGTAGTTGGAAGCAGTGCGGTCGTGGCGCAAGCCCAGGTTGTGTCCTATTTCGTGAACAAAACTGTAATTGTCCAATGCACAGGAGGACTTGGTTACACTGAATACTCTGTTGATGTCGCTGCTGTTGACGGGAGGGGTATTGTACTGTGCCAGTCCACAGTAGCTACTGCTGGGGACAATCAAGGCAACCAGGTCTGCTCTCAATGCGTCGCGCATGGCACTTATGGTGGCATCGGACTTGATGTAGTTCAAATCTGAGCTGAGTATTCCCCCCACTGCACTGTAGTTGTTAAGGCATACCACATTGATGTCCAAGGTGATGTTGGTATTGCCATAAGCGTCGAATACGTCCTCAGCATTTTCTTCATAATCAGCCTTGAGGAGGTCAGACATGCGGAGGCCAAAAACTTTCTGGCAGGCATTTCTCATCTGGCGAGGGAAGAGCAGCATGACGCGCATCACTGTATTTCGCTCCTGTGCGACAGGTCCCAGCTCGGGTTGTACATCATTGCCCAGGCCTTCGTCTTGCATGCTGCAATATTCGTCGGGAAAGGCGGAGGCATCCATTTCGGCGATGAACATCTGGCGCTCGTTGGCGGGCCAAATGCGATACATTTTGTCGTCGATCTGAATGCGCCCGATGACAACTGTTTTCAGGTTGGTAAAAATGGCTCGGCCATATACTTTGGATTCGATGTCCCCTTTCCAGACGGTAATGCCATCGCCCTTGTTGATCAGGTCAGTTGTTTTGACCGTGACGGAAACATCATCGAAAAGATTCAGTACTACCTTGTCGTCCTTTTTGCCTTCTAGAATGGTCGTTTGGTAGAAATCTTCGTTGAGGCTCACGTAGCGTTTGCGGATGACATAGTCGAAGGGGAATTCCAATTCCTTGTTGATTTCCTGGCCGTCCTCTACTTGTGTAAAAATTCCTCCTTGGATGAGACTTTGTCCGTCGTTGAGGAAGTTGTCGTCTTTGTTTCCACAGCTGCTGAGAAATAAAACGAAGGCTGCGGATAGCAATGCGAATGAGAATTTCTTGAAGTGGTTGAAGTACATTGGTTGCATGTTTGACTTAATTTTGTGACTTGAAAATGTGGTTGAATATGGTGAATGATACAGCCATCTAGGGCCGCATCAAGGACAGATGTCCAGAAGCAGCACAGCAGAGACAGGGCGAATCAAGAGACTCACCACAGTTGTCTACACATGAATGATGGCATAACTAAAAAGCTCATTTACGCGGATGCACCAAAGGCTTCCACGAGCAAACGACACAAAAAAATTGACGGGAAGAATGACAGACAAATCATTCCATCAAACAGCTTGGATACTGAGAATTGACCAATGTTTACAATACTGACGGAAATGTGAACTTTATCAATTGTGGGTACGAGAGCCGTACGAAAGTTCCATCTCTTTTGAATTGACAAAGAAGGCTTGGAGCCCATTGAAGAAACTGCTGATTGCCCTTAGCAGCTGTAACAAATTCACATTTTTATTTTGCAATAATGCAAGCCAAAGACGAGAAAAATTGAGAATAATACAATTTGATTTTGAAAATACATCAAACACCAACGAGTGGTAGGGACACCTCAATGCATCAGCCGACAATTTGCACCACAAAGAAATACATGGCCGGTACCAAAATATTGACAGCCACTGTCAACAGAAAAAATGAAATGACCACTTTCATTCTCGCCCGGCCGATGATTGTCAATACATTGCCGAAGAAGAACAACATATCGACAAAGACGTAGGGCAAAAACAAAGGTGTCATCGACATGAGGATCAGACTAATGGGCATGACAGACCCCACCAAGGTAATGAAGGAGATCGAGTACCAGAGGAAATGTTGTCCTTCCTGCCGAGTGCAAAAATCATTGTATCGATCGAGGATTGTTTTCCGTTGAGATAAATCATAACTTTCCTGTGTCATATCGGTGCCATTTACAGTTATTGAGACAGCTTTCTTTTGCGACAAAGATATTGACTGGCCGGCCCACAGCTTTATGACCTACATCATAAGAGAATAGTATCATGATTGATAAAAATACATTGAAGACATACGGAGCCGTTCAAAAAAAGCTGCGCCCAGGAGAAATGCTGTTTCAAGAAGGAGACGATCCCATCTTTTACTATCAAGTGGAAACGGGAGAGATCAAACTGACCAATTACAATGACAAAGGAAAAGAAATGATCCAGGGAATCTTTTCCCAAGGAGAGGGATTTGGAGCACCTTCCTTGGTCGGTGACTTTCCGGTCTGTTCCAATGCAGAGGCGACGACAGCAACAACATTGATTTGCCTGGAAAAAAGCCTTTTCCTGAAAATGCTCAATGAAAATCACGACATCAGCATGTGGTTCCTCAAAGAGATGTCAAAACGAATCCGCTTCAAATCGATGATTGCCATAGAGATCAATTGCCACGAAGCCGAAAAGAGAATCATCAATCTGTTGGAATACCTGAAACAAGAGGCTGGCCATGAATCAGAATTTCAAGTCAAGCTGACCCGACAGGAGATCGCCAACATCATTGGGTTGCGAGTGGAGACTGTGATCCGGGCCATCAAGAGCCTGAAAGACAAAAATCTGATCAAGGTGAAAAACCGCAAGCTTTACATATGAGGTGTTCCGAGTGCAAATCAATCATCGGCTTCTTCCTGTTCCGGACTGGTCATGGCCGATGGCATGATGTGGGTCCGGGCAAACTCACACCAACTGCAGCTGCTCTCTCCACAACCTTCGTAAAACTCGTGCTTCATGATGCGCGCATAGGCATCGCGAATCATCTCCCCCACCTGCTCCAAATCTTTTTTGTCAAAGTCGACGGACTTGATGTCGAAGACTCCTTTGCTGCTGAGTTCCAAATAGGAAATGGCTCCGGCCGATGCCTTGTATTCGTTTTGAATGGACTCGTACAAGATTTTGTAAAACACCAATTGACGCCAATAGTTGCCCCCCTGTGGATTGGACGACGAGGGGCGCCGAAGCTTCCGATCGCTCTGGCTGCCCGTCTTGTAGTCCACGATGAAGGCCTTTTTGTTGTCGATCAAATCGATGCGATCAATCGTACCAGTCAAAGGGACGCCATCAAATTCCACATTGCGAATTTGGTATTCCAAGAGTGATCGCTCGGGCCAGTCAGCCGAAAATTGATCGTAGTATTTTTCCAGCAAACTCCGCCCGGTTTTCAATCGTTGGCCAAAAACAGAACCGCCAAAATAACCCTTCTGCCGCGCCATCTCCTTTTGAAATGCTTCCAGTAAAATGGAGACATCTGGTAAGCTGTGGTCCTCCGACTGCCGACGTCGTTCAAACAATTTGTCCAAGGCATAGTGCATGGCCGTCCCGTAGGCTGCCGCCTCGCTCATGATGGTGGGCACCCGCAAAATGTATTCGTAGTAAAAACTCAAGGGGCAACGCAAAAAAGTATTGAGGCTTGAAATGCTCAGTGTGAATCCTTGTAGCAATGCCTTGACCGCATCCAGCCCCGGAGAGTCTACCCGCACGGGCTCGGGCTCCAGCAGCAGCAACAACTGCGCTTCCTCCATGCTGGCCACATCCAACTGCGCCACCTCTGGCTCGATGTCCATTTTCTCGCGAATCTCATCGATGTATTGCGCATGCTTCAATGCCTTGCCCCGCCGATCTGTCAGCGCATATGACAATTGCAATTTTTCCTTGGCGCGGGTCATGCCCACATAAAACAAGCGACGACGCGCCTCCAATGCATCTTCCTCCCCGGAAAACGTCAGGGTATCTGGATAGGCAAAACGCCCCGAGCCACGCCCCTTGGATGGCTCCCAATATTCGCTGACGCAATCGATGAGGAACACATATTGAAATTCCAGGCCCTTGGAGGAGTGAGCGGTGATGAGTTGGACACCTTCCTCAGAATGAATGGTGCGGTTGACTTGTATGGGCAAACGGTTGGCATCCATGCTGTCGAGAATGTCGAGCAAGCGGCGCAAGCTCAACCTGGGATTGCGGTCTGTTTCGCGTTGTACAAAGTCCAAAAAGGTTTTCAACAGTTGCAACTGCCAGGCCTTATCATCCTGTGTCAATAAAAAGCCCAACCAGCCCGAGCGATTGATGAGTCGTTCGAGCAATTGCATGACGCTGAGATTGGCTTGGTCTAAAAGGAGTTGGTCCAAGAGCTTGGCAAATGTCAAAAAGTTTTCTGGCTGTCGACAATTCCGTTTGTGCAGCAAGTGCTCGTCGGCGATGATGTCCCGCCACTGCAATTTCTGCTCGTACTGATGAGCCGCCATGTGCTGGCTGAGCCTTGCCAAATCCGATGGCCTATTTTTGAGAAAGTCAAAATGCAGGATCCGAAACAAGAGGTACTCCCCGCTGTAAGGACGTTCGTATTCGGCTTGTAGATAGCGGAGCAACTGCCGGATGTTTCGGACCAAAGGCATGTCCAGGACGTTGACCTCCCTCTTGGTCTTGTAGGGAATGTGGCGTCTTTCCAACAACTCAATGAGATTGCGGGCTTGCTTGTGCCGGGCATAGATGACGGCCACTTCCTGAAGGGGAAATCCCTCGGCTTGCAGTTGAGCAATGGCATCGGCTATGCCCACTTCCTCCTGCGCGCGATTGGCATAAGTCAGCAAGCGGACCTGGGCCGGAGAGCGAGCAAAGTCTGGATGGCGAGCCGTGAGGATTTTTTGCACCCCTCCCATTTGGCGAATGATGCGACGGGTATTTTGATCGATCACCGCACGGGAGGTATCCAATATGTTTTGAGAAGATCGATAGTTGTCTTCCAGCAAGACCAGGCTCAGGTCTTCTTGGTGCTGTTGATAAAATTCTTCCAGGTTCTTGAGCCTTGCTCCTTGAAACTCGTAAATCGACTGATCGTCATCTCCAACAATGAAGATGTTGGGGGATTCCCAGTACTCGGCCAATTGCTGCACAATGCGGTTTTGCGATCCGTTGGTGTCTTGGTACTCATCAATCAAAAAATACAAGTATTGTTCCTGGTACTGGCGCAACAGGGCTGGCTGCTTTTCAAATGCCCGCAGCACCCACAAGATCATGTCGTCAAAATCGTAGCGATTGGCTTTTTGCATCTCTTCGATGTAGACGGGGTACAGGTCTACGGCAGCGGCCAGACGGTTCATTCGTTCGATCTCCTCTTCGTATTTCCAACGCTTGAGATCACCTTTTTTTGCGTCGCGGGTTTTGCGCTGATAGATGAATTCTTTGCGTTGCGGCAGGTCTTCCAGGTATGCCTCTGAGCGCTCTCGCATGAAGGCGGGCGACCAGTCCTCGGCCTTCATCCGCTTGAACAAATCCCGCAGGTGGTATTCGTAAAAATAGGGATCATTGGCTTTGCGACGCAAGGGGTGGCCGGGGGGCAATTTGTCCAGCATGGACCGGATGAGTTCCACCCGTTCCAGATCGCTGATGGGCTCCAATTCCCGCCGCCCGAAATACTCCAAGTTGTCCTGGATGATTTTGTTGCAAAAAGAATGGAAGGTGTAGATGTGTACCCGGTGGGCTTCCGGACCGATGAATTCAATCAGGCGTTCGCGCATGGCCAGCACGCCGGCATCGGTAAAGGTGAGGCAAAGGATATTGGCAGCCAGGGCATCGGTTTGCAGCAATATCTGGCCGATGCGGGCAGCCAGGATGTGGGTTTTGCCCGTTCCAGGGCCAGCAATGACCAGCACAGGGCCTTCGATTTGTTCCACAGCCTCTCGCTGCCGACTGTTGAGCCGGGCCAGTTCCTTTGTAAAGACCTCGTTGCGCTTGCGGACTACACTTTTTGCCATTGACGATTGCTTAGAGGGGCTAAGATACGGGAGATTTTTCAATCCGTCCTCATGACTTCCAACACCCAATCGCCCAAGCCAAAAAGCTTGACAATGGCCATCAACACCACCAAAACCAGCAAGCGATAGGCCCACTTCTTGGCGTTGTCGCTCTCGGAGGCATAGGCTGCTGTATACCACCCACCAGCGGTTTGTCCGATGGCAATGATGCCCCCGATTCGCCAGTCGATGAGTCCCTTCCATTGAAAGATGGCCAGGGCAATGATGGTGTACAATGCCACCACCGCTGCTTTGACGGCATTGCTGTCGATGATGCTGTACCGAGCGCCGAGCACCATGACAGCCAAGAAAAATACGCCCATGCCCATTTGGATGAATCCTCCGTAAATGCCCAGGGCCAGAAAAGCGGGGATGGCCAGCCAACTTGGCATCGGGCGGGAGTGATCCGTTTCGATCAACCAACGCTTGGGGTTGACCAAGATGATGAACAACATCAGGATCATCAAATAGCTGAAAACGAGGCGAAATTGTTCATTGCTCACCCAGACTGCCAGTCCAATGCCGATGATGGCACCGACGACCGTCCAGAAGATGTATCCCCGGCTGTGTTCGAGATTCAGCCTTCCTTTGTTGTGAAACTTGATGGTGCTGGCCAGGGTCTGGGCAAATACGCCGACCCGATTGGTTCCATTGGCCATGTTTCCGGGCAGTCCCATCACCTCCGTGAGGATGCTCAAGGTGATGGCAGAACCGCTTCCCGCCAAGGTATTGAGCACACCTGCCAACGCCCCTCCTCCGATGGCAATGAGGTAGTGATACCATTCCAAATGCTCCATTCTACTCTTCGGCTTCGGCGATGGGCTGGCACAACTCTACCAGTACGCCACCAGCTGTTTTGGGATGAACAAAGCACACCAACATATTGTCTGCCCCCTTCTTGGGTTCTTGATTGAGGAGTTGAAATCCTTGTTCTTTCAGTCGGTCCATCTCCTTGCGAATGTCCTCCACGGCAAAGGCAATGTGGTGCATGCCTTCCCCTCTTTTGTCCAAAAAGCGGGCGATGGGACTGCTCGGATCACTGGCTTCCAAGAGTTCTATTTTGGATTCTCCCATTTGAAAAAAGGACGTCATGACATTTTCTGACTTTACCGCTTCCATTTTGTAGGGTTCACAACCCAACAAGCGGCTGTACAACTCATTGCTCTTGGCCAAGTCCCTGACCGCAATGCCAATGTGTTCAATTTTGTGCATGTATTCTGAGTTTAGAACGTGCAAGTTACGAAAGGATTTGGCTTCTCTCCCCACTCAGTCACACAAAGAAAAATAGTAAGAATATGTTAAGAAGTGATGTTTTTTTGATCGACCATTAAACCTTCCCCCTCTCCTCCAGTCTTAGAAAGCGTAACCGATTAAGATTCATTACTAGAAACCTAAAACCTAATACCATGAAGATCAAAGCCATCATTTTCGGAATTTTTGCCCTCGTATGTACCTTTTCTTACTCTGCTGATGCCCAAACCACTCCACGGGTGGGCAAACGCCAGGTTACCCAGCAAAAACGCATCAACCAAGGCGTGAAATCTGGTGAGTTGACCAAGAAGGAAGCAACGCGTTTGCAAGCGCAGCAAGTCAACATTCAGCGCACCAAAAAGCGGGCAAAGGCAGATGGCGTGGTGACCAAGAAAGAAAGAGCCGTCATCAACCGCAAACAGAACAGAGCCAGCCGAAACATCAACAAGCAGAAAAACGATGCACAGAACAGATATTGATTCCACCCTTTTCCTGCTCAAAAAGCACAACGACACCAGCCATCCTTCGCGGGATGGCTTTTTTTGTGCCCAACAGGCCATTGCATGGGCAATTTTTGGCGGTCATGTACGAACAATGCCATTATTTAACCGTTTCTTTAAGGCATATGAAAAAGCCTCTCTCCCTGCTCGTCTTCCTTCTCTTTTCCTGTCTCTGCACAGCACAATCCCCCTATGAAGTCAGCTGGGGGCTGGACGGACCATTGCTGGGATCGGGCATCGGCGTACTGGCAACCTCCCACTTTTTGGGCAAAAAGATGGAAGCCTTTGACGAATCTGCCATCGGGCAACTCCGGCGGGAAAGCGTCGGTCCCTTTGACCGCTCGACCACCTATCGCTGGTCCACCACCGCCCAAAAACACAGCGACATCCTCGTCTACTCCTCCTTTGCCTTGCCAACCCTCCTGTTGGCCGATAGCGAAGTCAACAACAACCCCAAGGAGTTTACACTGATCTATTTGGAGACTTTGGTGATCAACACCGCCCTGACCAATCTCCTGAAAAATACAGCCAAGCGAACGCGCCCCTACATCTACAATCCCGACCCCACCATCCCATTCAATCTCAAGCTGAAGAAAGATGCCAGGCGCTCTTTTTTCTCTGGACACACCTCTACAGCGGCCAGCATGTCGTTTTTGACAGCAAGGATGTACAGCGATTTCCATCCCGACAGCAAGGCCCGCCCCTACATCTGGGCTGGTGCAGCCATCATCCCCGCTGCGACGGGCTACCTGCGCGTCAGAGGCGGCAAGCACTTCCCCACCGATGTCATCACGGGCTATGTCGTCGGTTCCCTTTTGGGCATATTTCTGCCTGCCTTGCACAAGTAAGGACTTACCCAGCTTCCTCGACCATCATGCCTAGTTTTGAAGAAAGTGGACTCCAGTTTGTTTTTGGCACCGATTGGTGGGTCAAAAAATTTGATGAGCACCGCTATTACAAATGGCTGAGTGGATCGGGACTCAAGGGCGTGGACTTCATCGGGATCAATGCCCAGCAACAGCTCGTTTTGATGGAGGTCAAAAATTACCGCCGACGCAATTCCAAGCAATCCCCCGAGCACCTGGTCCCCGATGTGGATCATTTGAGTCAAGCCTTTGTGGAAAAAGTCATGGACAGCAGGCGGGTGATCCGTACCGTGGTGCGCTATCTGAATCGAAAATGGTGGTACCGTCCTGCCTTGCGTCTCAGCAAATGGCTCGCCCCTTCGGTCCGCTGGCGTTGGGATGGCTACTTTTGGCAGCTGGCCGATCAATTGCTTTCAGATGCTTCTCAGAGGGTCGTTTTGGTATTGTGGTTGGAAGAAGCAGCGTTGGTCAAAGCGCAGAGGGGCAGCATTCGTTCGGCCCTGGAAGCCAGCATTCGCCAACAACTTGCCGATGAGTATTTCCAAGTAAAGGTATTGACCAAAGGGCAGTCGACCATCGAAGGAGTAGAGGTTCAATTCAGTTCGCTCCCTTCTTAAACAGCAAGGGTTGCACGATCTTGTGCTCCTTCTGCAACTGCATGCTGCTCACGGCAAATGAAAAGGCAAAATCGATGTCGCGCCCAGCCCCGAGAGAGTCGTAGAAGGCCGTTGCAAATTCGATGGCAGCCTCCTTGGGAAGCTTGCTTGGCATTCCGATCACATAGTCAATGTGGGCTGCGATGGCCCAGGCCTGTTCTTGCACAAAACAAGCATTCAAGATTACACATTGGATTTGGTTGGCAAACAAGCGAAACAAATCGGCCAAGGCAGAAGGAGACACGCTGGTGGTCACCCCCGATGCATCTTCCAGGACGAGGCCTTCCCCTTGTCGCCCAAAGCCTGCAAAGTGGACAATGTTGCAAGGCTCATTCAGCAAAGCCCGACGCAATTCTGTTCGGGTAATGGCCCATTTGGTCTTCATGCTGATCAGATCCCGATTCCTGGATTGCCGCAGTCCATTTTCAATGTCTCTCGCCTCTTCATCGATCCGGCGGTTGTCCGGCCCATCGATTGGGTTGACTCCCAGGAAAAGAATCTGAATGCTTTGATTGGTTGAGGCCTGTAGAAGAGGAGCCTCCATGGGAGATTCCATTTCAACTTGCCAGGATGGATCAAATTTTTCGAGATAGCTGAGCAGGGCATAGCTGATCTGATTGCGGGTGACATTGGCATCTGACGCATTGATCAATCCATGTAGGATGTCAGATTGTAGAGAGTTGGCTCGCGAGGCCAGGAGCAAGGTTTCGTTGTACAGACCGGAGTCGTGTACTCTGGCCAATTCCACCAACTCGTTTACGGATTGGACGATGTTTTTGCGTGGCAGATTCTCTTTGATGCTTTGCTTGGTAATGATGGGCATGTGGCATACTTGGCTCGTGAATGGGTCGGATGAAAATACGGACTGGACTGGCGATTGGCCAGTAGGCTATTCCTGATCGGCTAGGTCCAAGGCCTCCTGTACCTGCTCACTGAGTGTCTCCATGCGCTTGACCAGATCTGCGCGTTTGGCCTTGGCAGCACCGCTTGCCTCCCACTCTTCCTTCCAGCTCGTATAGTCTGTAATGATTTTGTCAAACACTTCCAACAGGCTCATTTCTTCAGGAGTCAGTTCCCGACCCTGAATTTGAATGCTGTTGCTGATTTGGCGCAGTTCTTCTACGTCTGCATCCAATGTAATTTCCATTTTTTCAAGCTCTTCCACCGATGTGCTTTGATCGGTTTGAGCCTGGGTGGTGTTGGAAGCAGAACCAGAGTCGGCAGATGGTCCACAGGCGATCAAAAGGGTCAGGCAAAAAAGTGCGAGAATCTGTTTCATCATCAATGTCTTTGCGAATGAGGTGATTGGATAAGTTTGTACGAAGATAAGGCTTTGGTCCAAAAACACCAATGCCAGACCTTCTTGGCGAAAGTCTGGCATCCTGGGTAGAAAATTCAATTTCTACAAATGGATCGTGGCTTACTCCACTCTGACGGCGAAGGTCACCTCGATGTCGGTTTCTCCTGTCGCGCCAGGATCGGCAGCCGTTTTGTCTGGTTCGTGCTTCAGGACTACATTGAGTGTGCCTGTTCCTGTAGCGCCTGTGACAGCCGCACCGGAAAGTCCGACAGGTTGACCGTTGCTGTCTTGATCGACGATGGTCATGGTCAAGTTGGCGCCATTCACTGTGTAGATGAATAAATGCTCGTCTTTTTCGTCGGTGATCTCCTCAGTGATGTCTTCAGCCGGGTTTTTGGACTCATCAGATACCTGGACATCAAAAGTGTAGGTAGCACCTGCTTTCAGGACAACCGTATCTACGGTGGGAGCATTTCCTCCGTCGCCGTCAGGGTCGCTGAAGGTGTAGGTGAGGGTCTCTGTGCCTTGGGAAAAAATCATTTTCAAGGTGGTGATCAATTCTTCATCTGTCCCGTCTGGTTCGGCGTCATCATCGCCTTTACAACCAACGAATAGGGTACCAGCCAATAGGAAGATCACTGCGAGTGAGAGTAGTGAATTCTTGTTTGTACTGTACATGATTTAATGAACTTTGTTTTTGCCAATTGGCATTTTTAAATAAAAAGTAATGTTGCGGCCGACATCGTCAGCAAAGTATCTAAAGCGATTCAAGTAGTCACGGTATGCGGTATCCAGCAAATTGCTGACGTTCAGTCCTACCGTCAGTTGTTGTTTGCCGAGTTGGAGCGGCCATGCGGCCTCAAGGTTCAGCAGGTGGTAGGCAGCAGGAGGTGGTACATAATCCGCCTCTGGCGGCACGCGTCCCTGTCGGAGCACGTGGACCATCGAAAGGCGGACAAATGCGGGCAGCTCCGCATCGGGCTGCAAATTGAATTGCAGTTGGTTCTGGAAGCGATCCGCAGGCATCAATACCAATCCTTCCTCTTCGTCCAGGTTGCGGGCCCGAATGGTGGAGTAGCGACTTTGCCACTCCCAGAACTCGCCCAATTTGTAATTGACCTGAGCATCTGTTCCCCACAGGCGAACCTTGGCCTGCTCGTATTGAAAGGCGGGGAAAGCACCGCGGATGGTGAGCACTGGTTCGGCAGATGGTTGGAGATAGATGAAATCGTCTACCAGCTTGAAGAACGGAGCAATTTCCACAGAAATGTTGTTGTGTTCATAGCGAATGTTGAGTTGGGTATTCAATGCTTTTTCCGTACCCAAATCCACTCGTCCCTTCTCAAAACTCGCCGCCCCGTGGTGAACCCCATCGCTGAACAGCTCATTGACATTGGGCGAGCGCCAGGCCGTTCCAAGGCCAACATGAATGCGCCAGTCCTCCGCTGGCCGGTAGATCATTCCCAGGGTGGAAGAAAATCCATCGTATTGCAATTCTGTGGCTTCATTGGACTCTCCTGCTCGCACATCCATCACGAGGTAGTCGTACCGAAGGCCAAATTCCAATTCCAGGAGGGAGTGAAAGGATCGCCACCTTTCCAGCCAAAACAACCCCAAGCGATTTTGTTCGCTTCCCGGAATGAGGCCACCTCGATTGACTTTGCTTCTCTTGTACTGGTATTGCGCACCCAGCATACCCTCCAGTTGAAGTACCTTTTTGTGTTCCCACAAGAAATCTACTGCATGAGTGGTTGTCCGAAATTCAATTTCAGGATTTTCCAGCACGCTGAGGTCTCGACCTCCTATGGAATGCGCATCGAACTCTTGGCGCAAATTGTATTGCCGACTGTATTGCCACTCAAACTTGCCCAAGCGGGCTGATTTCCACCAGCTTTTGGCCTTGAACAACTCGTGTTCAACCTTTTGCTGGGGGCGTTCAAGATCATAGGTAAAGTCTGCCTCTTTCCGTGGCCGCTCTGCCTCGAACGCATTTCGCAAATCCGTCAGATTGCCAATGTGTGCTCCGCTGAAAACGCCCAGGCGGGTATTGAACTGACTGTAGTACAATTCGCTTCCAAATCGCTCTTTTTCCAGGCCGATGGCATAAGAAAAGTTGTATTCCTCCAAGCCTGTATTGGCCAAAAAGTAATCTGGACTCCGTTGATTCCCTCCCTTCTTGTAGGTTCCTTGCAGGCGCCCACTCAGGGGCAATCGGCCGCCTAGTTTGGTTTCTACAAAAGCCGAGCTTACCAACTGCCTGCCATTGCTTTGGAATGCTTGCTGAAGCCCCCCTTGCCAGCCCTTTGTAGCAGGCAGAGCCCGAGGTTCCATCAACACCACACCACCGATGGCATCAGCTCCGTAACGGACTGCTCCGGCCCCCTTGATGACTTTGAGTTTTTCAGCTGCAAAGGGATCAATCTCTGGTGCGTGCTCCATCCCCCATTGCTGTCCCTCTTGCCGGATGCCATTGTTGAGCACCAAGACCCTGTTGCTGTGCAAGCCTTGAATGACTGGTTTGGAGATGGAGGCTCCCGTATTCAGTGTCCGGACACCGGGAAGGGCCTCCAGGGCTTTGCCAAAACCAGCTGCCTGCCTGGCAGACAACTCATCGCCACTCAACTCATCGCCGGGTGCCAATATGCCGAGTGGCAAACGCTGGCTCTTGACAACGATCTTTTCCAAGACATTGTCAGAGTACTTAAGGGTAAAATTTTTGATGACCTGACGAGCAACCAAGACTTTTTCCTGGTAGTGATGACAACCGATGTGACTGCAGGCCACTGTATATTCTCCACTGCACAAGCCATTGATGGTGTAGCGACCACTGTGATCGGTCACTGCCCCTTGTTCTGCCTCCTTCAGGTATACATTGACATAGGGCATTGGCTTACCGCTCTCCACATCGCGGATGATGCCAGATAAGCTCAGTTTGCAAGATGTCTGGGCAGTGGCAGTTGTACCTAAGCACAAAATGGCTGCCACCAGCCAAAAGAGGTAGATTGTGGGGCGTTTCATCCGTCCCAATTTTCGATGATGAATTCAATGGCAAATGATCCTGGCTCTTTTTCTCTTGCATTCTTTTCAATGAAGCCATGGCAGCAATCTGTGCTACTCGATCTTCAACTACCAATGCAACAAAACAAGGCAAGCCAAAAGTAATCAGCAGAAAGTTGGTGGCCCTCGAAATCGAGTAGATGGATCCAATGAATCCCACAAAAACGAGTTTGTAGATGGCCTGGTGTGCAAAATAAACTGAGAGGGAACAATGGGATCAGCCTGAGCGGTCTCTGAAGAAAGCTGCAGGAAAGGCAAATCACAAATCTGACAGCTGTGAAAACTGTATTCTTCGCTGTGCAGGTGATTGACGCCCAGCTGATCGGCCTGACATATCGGATGGTCGTGGTCGTGGCTGAGGATGTGATGTACATCCTTGATCGACAACGCAAACAGCAAGATAAAGATCAAGCCTGTGGCTGTGAAAAGGCGATATGTTTGGCTGTTTTTCAAAATCTATTGTAAAAGTAGAACCTTTTGACTACAATCAAAAGAAAATGACAACGAATGCTAATGAGGGACAGTTGTGCAAAGCGCAAAGTAAATTTGAACTTATCTCACAAAACATTTGCGAGCACAAAAAATTGCTATTCTTTCCATCTTAACACTTTACCGCTTATTTTTCCTTTGGCAATTGCCTAAATTTACCTAAGGACGTTTTTGTTTGAAGGTCTGAAATTACACCATTTCATCATCCAAACCGCTATTTCATGCATCGCCTATTACTACAATTGAGCTGTCTGTTTGTTTGTTCCTTTTGCTTGGCACAAGATGCCCCTCTCTGGATGCGCTATCCAGCCATTTCACCAGATGGAGAGACCATTGTCTTCTCTTACAAGGGAGATTTGTACCGAGTCGATCGCCAGGGAGGCCAGGCGTATCCGTTGACACTCCACAATGCCCATGAATTCATGCCCGTTTGGTCTGCCGATGGCAAGCACATTGCCTTTGCTTCCGATCGCTATGGCAATTACGACGTCTTTGTGCTGCCTGCAGAAGGAGGAAAGGCCCGACGGCTGACCCATCATTCAGCGGATGACCACCCCTCTGCCTTCGCCCCCGATGGCAAATCAGTTCTCTTCAGCTCCGCCCGCTTAGATGCCTTTTCCAACCAACAGTTTCCTTCCAGAGTCTTGCCTGAGTTGTACGAAGTTCCTGCTGAAGGCGGCAGAGTACGCCAGGTACTGACGACAGCGGCCCAACAAGCCAGCTACAATCGCGATGGGAGCCTCATTGTCTTTCACGATCGCAAAGGCTATGAAGATCCTTTTCGCAAGCACCACCAATCTTCTGTGACCCGCGATTTGTGGAGCTACAATACCCAAACTGGTGAATACCTCCAACTGAGTCAGTTTGCGGGAGAGGATCGGCATCCCATTGTCGCACCAGACCAACAACACATTTATTACTTGAGTGAAGAAAAAGGCGATTTCAACATCTTCAAAATGGCACTCGACAAAGCGGGCAAAAGCGAGCAAGTCAGTTTCTTTGAAAAACATCCCGTCCGCTCTCTCAGCATCAGCAACGATGGTTTGATGTGCTTTGGTTTCAATGGAGAAATCTACACGATGCAAGAGGGACAAAAGGCCCAAAAAGTGAGCATCAAAATTGCAGCGGATGCACGCTACAACGACGAGAAAATCGTGGAGGTCAAGTCTGACATTACAGAAATGGCCCTCTCTCCCAACGGCAAAGAGGTGGCCTTTGTCGTACATGGGGAGGTATTTGTGGCATCGATCAAAAAAGGGACGACCAAACGAATTACCAATACGCCGGAACAAGAACGCAGCGTCAGCTTCAGCCCCGATGGAAGGGCCATTTTGTATGCCAGCGAAAGGAATGGCAGTTGGAACGTCTACCACAGCGCTCTGACCCGCGAATCTGAATCCTACTTTTTCAACTCCACTGTTTTGAAAGAAGAAGTGGTCATTGATTCGCCAGCCGAAGAATTCCAACCTGCGTATTCCCCGGATGGAAAAGAAGTGGCCTATTTGGAAGAGAGAACGGCTTTGAAGGTTGTCAACCTAGCCAGCAAAAAGGTCCGGGAGATTTCTCCTCAAAACAAAAACTACTCCTACTCCGACGGCGATCAACACTACAAATGGTCTCCCGATGGAAAATGGTTTTTCCTCAACTTCCTACAGGACCAATCCTGGACCGACCAAGCGGGTTTGGTATCAGCTGACGGAACGGGAGAGATCATCAATCTTTCCAAGAGTGGATATGGAGCCAACTCTCCTCGGTGGGAGATGGACGGTAAAATGATGCTTTATTTTTCCAGTCGAGACGGAATGAAAAACCACGCCAGCTGGGGTGGAGAGGCCGATGTATATGGCATGTTCTTGACACAGGAAGCCTATGATGATTACAAACTCAACAACGAAGAATACGAACTGCTGAAGGGAGAGGAAGACGAAGAAGGAGATGAGGACAAAGAGAAGGAGATGAAAGCGCAGAAAAAGAAGAAAAAAGCTGGCCTCAGTGAACCGATCAAAATTGAGTTGGATGACATCGACGATCGCAAGGTACGCCTGACCATTCATTCCTCTCGTCTGCAAGATGCCTTGGTCTCAAACGATGGAAAATTTTTGTATTACTTGGCCAGGGTGGAGAAGGGCTATGACTTGTGGCAGACCAATCTACGGACCCGCGAGACAAAAATCCTCAGCAAACTGGGCGCACGGAGAGTTGGGAAAATTTCGACCGATGAGGAAGGGCAACATCTGTTTGTTTTGGCCGATGGAAAAATCCACAAGATCAAAGCAAAAGAGGGCAAGAAATCCGCTATCTCGATCAATGGAGAAATGGTGCTCAACGAGGCCAAGGAACGCGAGCATTTATTTGAGCATGTTTGGAGACAGGTTCAAAAGAAATTCTACAAAGTCAATCTGCACCAAATCGATTGGGATTTCTATAAAAAAGAGTATGCGCGTTTTCTTCCCCACATCAACAACAAACAGGATTTTGCCGAGATGCTCAGTGAGTTGCTCGGAGAGCTCAATGCCTCCCACACAGGTGCCCGCTACCGCCCCCGCAACAAAGAAGAAGGTGCCGAGACCGCTTCCCTGGGCTTGTTTTTGGACGAAACCCACAAAGGCGATGGCCTCAAGATTGCCGAGATCATGGACAAAGGGCCGCTGGTACAAAAAGATTCAAAGGCCAAAGCAGGTGTCATCATCGAAGCCATTGACGGACAGAAAATTTCTGCCGACGACAATTACCACCAATTCTTGAACCGCAAGGCTGGCAAAAACCTTCTGCTGTCTCTGTTCGATCCCAAAAGTGGTGATCGCTGGGAAGAGACCGTCAAGCCGATCAGCATGGGCCGAGAACAAGAACTGAGATACAACCGCTGGGTGGACAATTGCCGGGACTTGACCAAGCAGTTGTCAGATGGCCGGGTGGGATATGTGCATGTACGTGGCATGAACGACCGCAGCTTCCGGACGGTTTACGATGAAGTCTTGGGCGAAAATGCCAACAAGGATGCCCTCATCGTCGATACCCGCTTCAATGGTGGAGGATGGCTGCACGACGATCTGGCTACCTTCCTCAATGGTACCACTTATCTCACCTTCATGCCACGAGGCCAAAACCTGGGAGCGGAGCCACAATTCAAATGGAAACGAGAGTCGGTTGTCTTGATGAGTGAAAGCAACTATTCCGATGCGCACCTCTTTCCCTTCACCTACAAGCAATTGGGCATCGGCAAACTGGTGGGCATGCCTGTTCCGGGTACGGGGACAGCTGTCTGGTGGGAGCGACTGATGGATGGTGAAATTGTCTTTGGCATTCCACAAGTGGGAATGGTAGGTACGGATGGCCAATACATGGAGAATACCCAGCTGGAACCAGACATCAAGGTCAACAACGCGCCAGGAGTAGTGAGCAAAGGACGTGACCAGCAAATCGAAGCGGCTGTGGAGGAACTGATGAAGAACATTCGTCCCTAGCTTTAGCTCGGATCAAAAGACAAGTACGGAATGCCTGGCCCAACGGATGGGTCAGGCATTCTTCATTTTATCCCACTGTTCATCAACAAGACGAGGCCAAGACCGAAACCTCCAACCAACTATCTGGGGAGGATTGTCAAAACCAACGCTTGGTACTGATGCCATTTCTACAAACTCAAGCTCATAAGATTCAGAATGTGACAGAATGTTTTGGCAAGTGTAAGATTTTCCAAATTTTCCGAGACAGATGAGAAGATGGGGCCTGATTGCCAAAGTGTAAAACACACAAAAAGTCTCATTGCCTTGTTATGGCTAAGAAAAACGGCACGCCTTTTGGACATGCACGCTTGTAAAAATAATTTTACAAAGAAAAACTGATCCCCTCCCAAGTCACTTTCCGACAAGAACTCCCCCCCATTGTGTTGGTTTTTTAAAGAAAAGTGACAATTTCCATCAGAAGAAGTTACAGATCTAAAGCCTAACAACACCATCAATAATCAAACGACCTCAAACGACTGGCTCTGAGGGTTGATTTTACATCCACACAAACGAACTCCCCTATTGGTTGATCTCAAAAATTGATGAGGATGAGAGTGTTTATTTTTTTCTTGCTATTGATCGTATCAAATGGCATCTCTGCACAGATGATCGGAGAGCTTGGGATATTGGACTTGACAGCCAACGGTGGCATCAACCCTCAAACGGGATCGGCTTGGGCCATTGGCGATACCTACCGATTGATCTTTGTATCTAGTACCACCCGAAATGCTACTTCCACCAACATTGCAGACTACAACAGTCACGTACAAAGTGCGGCGACGGCAGCAGGTTTGGGAAGTGTCAACTGGTATGCCATCGCTTCCACAAGTACTGTAGATGCTGTCGACAATACATTTACCACGAGCACCGATACCGATGGTGCACTTTTCTTGATGAATGGCACACAGGTGGTGGCCAATGACATTGCAGATTTTTGGGATGGCACCATCAATACACAAATTGATTTGGATGAGAATGGAAGTCTTCGACCAAACGATACTCCTATTTTTACTTCTTGGACAGCTGTCTGGACAGGTACCAAAGATGATGGCACAGCTGATGACAGTCGGTACCTTGGAGGCTCTGGAGCCATTACCTTTGGACTGGCGAGAGCAGAGCTGAAATTTTGGGAAAGGCGATCCAACAACACCAATAGCAGTTTGAGTCTTCCCATTTATGGTGTCTCTGAGGTCTTGCAGGTCCGCTCCTCTCTGCCTGTCGACCTGTTGAGTTTTGACGCGAAGCTGATGGACGGAGATCAGTTGCTCTTGAATTGGCAAACAGCCTCAGAACAAAACAACGACTTCTTTACAATCGAGCGCTCAAGAGATGGCCTGCAATGGGAAATTCTCAAAGAAGTAGCTGGTGTAGGTACTTCCTCCTCGGTCACTGAATATGAGGAGATTGACCCGACCCCATACCTTGGTGTTTCTTACTACCGCTTGAAGCAAACAGATTTCAATGGGCAATTTTCTTACTCAAAGCAAATTGCTGTGTCCCACAAGGGCGAAGAAAGACTGAGGCTCTATCCAAATCCGGCTCGGAATATAGCCTTCCTGATGGGGACAGAACACAGTTTACAAGACATCAAAATTTTCAATGCAATTGCTCAGGATGTGACCCACCTGACCAAATTGGAACAGTCGGGAGAAGCAAAAATTGGCATTGACACATCGGGATTGAGCAAAGGAATGTATGTCATCAGAGTCAAAAATACCACCATGTTGTTGTACAAAGTCGATGCCCTTTAGGTCACACAGGGAAAGTCCGAAATGGGAATGGAGTATCAAAAGTAATTGGTCTATGGAATTTGGCCCAAGGCCATTTTAGCAGCTCCCATCTTGAATGTCCAGCACTCTTTCCAAAGGTACTTGCAAGTGCTCTGAGATTTGTTCTGGGCTGAGCAGCCCGCTTTGCAGCAGAGAAATGATGATCCTCCGTTCCTTTTCTTCCGCGCGAATACGGGAGTTCTCCATTTCTTTTTCCATTCCTTTCGCCGTTCCCTTTTCTACCCCTCTTTCCATCCCTTTCTCCACCCCCTTTTTCATCCCTCGAATGTACAACCCGTCTGTTTCTATATCGTAGTGTATTGGCATGTTATTGATCATTTTTGGAATGATGCTCTCTGGCGAAAGTCTATTCTTCCAGTTCACGCTGAATGTCCAGCACTCTTTCCAAAGGTACTTGTAAGTGCTCTGAGATTTGTTCTGGGCTGAGTAGTCCGCTTTGCAGCAGAGAAATGATGATGCTGCGTTCCTTTTCTTCCGCGCGAATACGGGAGTTCTCTATTTCTTTTTCCATTCCTTTCGCCAACCCCTTTTTCATCCCTCGGATGTACAACCCATCTGTTTCTATGTCGTAATGTATTGGCATACTATTAATCATTTTTGGAACAACATCTTCTAATTTACGCAATCTGGACAAAATAGTCAATTGAGTCAGATACTTCCTAAGTTCAGAATTGGAGTGGCAGATGGTTTTCAGGCGTAGAATAATGGCCCGCAATACTACCTCTGTCGATCTTCCTTTGAAATCGGCCAATAAGGCTAGAATCACTGCCTGTGGAGATTCTTGTGTAAGGAGCCTCTCCACATCTAGTTCGTACAGATTCAACAGCTCGAATCCCTGAAAAATCTCCTTCTGTTGTAGCTGCTGATTGCCCCCAAACTTTCCCATACCCAAATAAATCACCAAATGCTGAATGGGCAAGCGGTATTTTTTGAATACCAAACCATGGTACTCCGCCATGCGATACAACATGGTGGGATCGCGACGGGTCTGAAAGTCTACATGTAGCAGCATCTGTCCACCATCCTCTAAATGAAGCTCGTAGAGTGCATCCAGTTCCCTTTCCACAGTTTTGGTGATTTTGTCCTTCAAAGGCTTGTAAGAAGAAATTTGGAGACCAAGCTGCCACTTGATGAGGGGAATGAAGATGGACTCGACGTTCTCCTTCAGGATTCGGTCGAATAAGTTGCCGCCCTTTTCTTTGTCTTCGGGCATGGGCATATTTGATGTAGTGTATCTTGTCTCCGCTTTCGCAGGAAAACAAAACTAATCAAAACACCAATAAAAACAAAATGTTTTATACAAAAACTACAAACTCCGCGTGCGCCCACCATCCACAGGCACATTGATCCCGTTGACGTAACCCGCAGCAGGGGTGGCCAAAAAAGCAACGACACCTCCAACTTCATGAGCATCTGCAAAGCGCCCGGCAGGCACCGTAGATCGCATCTTTTGCTGAACGGCATCAGGAGTGGTATCCGACGCCTTGGCCCGGTTGTGAATGATCTCCGTCAGGCGCTCCGTCGCCGTATAGCCAGGTAAGACGTTGTTGACCGTAATGCCAAATCCTCCCAACTCTCCCGCCATCGTCTTGGCCCAATTGCCCATGGCTCCCCTCGTGGTATTGGAGACTCCCAAACCTGCAATGGGTTCCTTCACAGAAGTGGAAATGACATTGATGATGCGCCCATAAGCTGCCGCCTTCATCCCCTCAACAACCTGCTTGGTCAAAATGTGGCTGCAAATGATGTGATTGTGAAAAGCCTGTACAAATTCTTTCGGATCAGCATTGAGAATTGGCCCAGCCGGAGGTCCTCCCGTATTGTTGACCAAAATGTGAATGGGCTTCAAGGCAACCAATCCCCTGACCTTCTTGCTCAGATCAGCACTGTCGGTGAAGTCGGCCACCAAAAAATCGTGTTGCTGGTCCTTGCTGTCGTCCAATTGGCCAATGATTGCTGCCATTTTCTCCGCACTCCGAGAAACCAAAGTGACGTTGGCACCGAGCAATGCCAGTTCAAGGGCCGATGCTTTGCCAATGCCTTTGCTGCTTCCGCAGACCAATGCGTTCTTTCCTTTGAGGTTGATGTCCATAGTGAGCTTGTTAGAAATTTATTGCTAAATTTATCACAAATTCAGGATGTGCCAAAATGCTGCCCGCAAATCATCCGTTTCGACCCTATTTTGTATATTCGTTTATTACTGACCAAATTTTCATTGTACATGACTCTCCGCAAACCTTTCAACCTCAAAAAATGGATCGAAGAACATCGCCACCTACTCAAACCTCCAGTGGGCAACAAACAGGTGTATCTGGAAAATGAAGACTACATCGTCATGATCGTAGGTGGGCCAAACGGAAGGAAAGACTACCATTTTGAAGATGGGGAAGAGTTGTTTTATCAATTGGAGGGCGACATCACCCTGAAGATCATCAACGACGATGGTCAACCAGAGGACATCAGCATCAAGGAAGGAGACATGTTTTTGCTTCCGCCACGCATTCCCCACTCTCCCCAACGCCCAGCCAACACCGTGGGCCTGGTCATCGAACGCTATCGGAAACCTGGGGAAGAAGACAAGCTGATGTGGTTTTGTGAAAATTGCAACCACAAACTACACGAGGCCTCTTTCGAAATGAAGGACATCGTCAACCAACTCCCCGTCGTCATCAACGACTTCATGGAGTCCGACGAAAAACGCACTTGTGATGCCTGTGGTACCGTCATGGAACGCATGTAGCATGCCCCCACTTCCTGACGATCGACCCAATCCGATCCGATGAAAAAAATTTACTTTGTTTCCGACTTTCACCTCGGAGTCAATGGCCTGCACAGCAGCCGGGAACGAGAGCAAAAAGTAGTTGCCTGGCTGGATCAGATCAAAGAAGATGCCGATGAGCTGTTCTTGGTGGGAGACCTGTTCGACTATTGGTTTGAGTACAAAGAGGTGGTCCCAAAAGGGTTTGTTCGGCTCCTGGGCAAGTTGGGTGAGTTGAAAGATCGCGGCATTTCCATTTTTTTCTTCACCGGCAATCACGACATGTGGATGTTCCGCTATTTGCAAGACGAATTGGACATCCCCATCTACCGACAAACCATCCAACGAACGTGGAACGGAAAAACGTTTCTGATCGGACATGGGGATGGCCTCGGGCCAGGTGACTACGGTTACAAATTCATCAAAGCTGTCTTTGCCAACCCCATTTGCCAATGGCTTTTTGCCCGCATCCATCCCAACTTGGGCATCGGCATCATGCGCTTTTGGTCACAGCGAAGTCGCAAGGCTACCAAACAGGAGGAAAAGACCTTCATGGGAGAAGAAAAGGAGCGATTGCTGCAGTACGCCAATGAACAATTGGACCAACAATCCATTGATTACTTTGTCTTCGGCCATAGACATTTGCCGATTGATTACACGCTAAAAAATGGACACAGTCGTTATATCAATCTCGGAGAATGGCTCAGCCAATATTCCTATGCCGTATTCGATGGCCAAGATGTAACGATTCAGTTTTTTGACAATGAGAATGGAAAAGTCTACTCAAACAACAACCATCCAGATGCTTCGCCCCCTGAACCGCATCCTACAGAGTAGTTTTTGGATGGCATTTCTCTTGTTGAGTTCGTTCCACCAAAGCTTCGCACAAGACAGCATTCCCAACCCACCATCCGACAGCAGCCGTTTCAAGCTGTTGGGGCACATCCAAGGAGAGTTTCAATACTTCACCACCGACAAACTGCAACAGTGCTACGCCATATCGCCTACCAATGAACTGATCAAATACAATCGCGAAGGCAAAGAACTGTTTCGCTACAACAACAACTGGCTGGGAGAGCTCGCCATCGTGGATGCCACCAACCCGTTCAATCTTTTTTTGTACTATCCAGAATACATGACGGTCATCACATTGGACCGCACTTTGAACGAAACGAGTACCTACAATTTTTTCGATCTCGACCTGACAGACGTTCAAGCAGCAGGTATGTCCAACGACAACAACATTTGGCTGTACGACAACATTCGCTTCACGCTGAAGAAAATTGATCGGCAAGGCAATGTCCTGCTGGAAAGCAACAACCTCAACCTGGCCATTGGCCATTCCATCGATCCCAATTTTTTGGTAGAACGCAACAACCAAGTTTATCTCAATGATCCAGAGTTGGGCATACTTGTATTCGACAACTTTGCCAACTACCTACACACCCTCCCCCTGAAATCCCTCCGCCACTTTCAGGTCGGTGAATACCTGCTGAGTTTTCAGCAAAACCAACAATTTTTGCAGTACGACCTGCGATCGCTGCTGACTTACCAACGGCCCGGCCCAATAAGACTCCAACAAGCCCAACAAGTCCGCCTACAAGACAATTGCTTCTACTTATCCGACGCCAAAGGACTCTGGATTTACACACAAACTCCATGATCATCTGGCCTCAACAAGCCACTTCTCAGCACTTCACCAAAGGCACCTCTTGGAAAAATTGACAAAGTTTTCTTTGATAAGTCAATTGTTTTGGGTACCCTTCAAGCATACTTTATGAAAATCACACGCAAGAATGGCGGGTGTAGCCAGCCACTAAGCCTCGCTCCTGGTGAGTATGGCTCTGCACAACATTTACAGAAACGTAAAAACAAATAAAATGAAAGATGTAGTAAGTTGGAGTGACATCCAACCACTCGTAGAACACGACATCCAATCCGTCGGAGTCCCCAGAGGAGAGTTTGTCGTCTCGCAAATGACAAAGGCCATCTCCAATGCCATCAAATTCGCATTTGAACAGGGCGACATGCCCGATTTGCCTACCTTGGACATTGGCACCGGAACTGGTTACCACACCATGCTGTACCTAGCCCTTGGCCAAGCCAGAGTCTTTTCCATCGACATCAACCCGCAAGCCCTCGTCTTTGCCAAGGAAAGAGTCAGCCGCTTCTTCCCCGATGTTCATTTCTCCTCCTTCGAGCACATGGATGACTTTGTCGCAGCGAGCACAGGCATGACGCCAGCTGTCAATTTTTACAACCATTCGCTCGGTGACATTTCTGAGAACAAGACCAATCGCTACTCCATGGTCAGTTTCAATCCTCCCATTCTCTATCCATTTTACGAAGTCCACTTCGACAAGCCAGCAACACAGGGGGTCTACTTCGAAACAGATGATGTAAAGGACGAGACAAAGGATTTGGTGTATGGATTTTACGAAAACATTGCGCACAACAATTTGGCAAAAGGCTCGCATACAGTGTGCATTTGGGCCAGCTTGAATCGGCATCTGGTAGAACTCCATCCATTTGAAGGCTCCGGAGAGGAGTTTGTTCACCCTTGCAAGATCCTGGAAAAATGGTTTGGCTTCCAATTCGACAACGAGCCAGAAAGTGTGGAAGATTTTTATCGCCATACCACTGTATTGGGCGCTGGTTTTTTCAATCAGGAAAATGTTGGGGAGCTGTACTCCAAAAACATCCGATTTGGATTGGAAAACCACCTCTACTCCAAAATGCTCATTCCCAGTGGGACAGGTGAAATGGCGGGAACCAAGTTCAACTTCGGTGTGCTCCACCTGGTCAAGACCTCCGATACGGACAATCGATTTTCAATCGTCAACGGCAGCTCCAAAGCAAGACCCTAAATGAGCAAGCAGAACAAGTACTTCGACATTTATCCAGCCGTTTTTTATCCCAGCGCCCTCATCACCATCCTGTTTGTGCTCTTCACCATTGTTTTTCCAGAGCAAGCAGGACAACTCTTTGGATCGTTCCAGGGGTTCATGACGCAAAAGCTCGGCTGGCTCCTCAGTGTAGGCATCAATTACTACCTATTATTTGTCGTGTTCTTGGCCTGCTCAAAATTTGGACGCACCCGGCTGGGAGGGCCAGAGGCCAAACCCGATTTTTCGACCTTTTCCTGGGTGGCCATGCTCTTCTCTGCCGGGATGGGAATTGGCTTGGTGTACTTCAGTGTGGCCGAGCCGATGTACCATTTTTCCAACCCCATCGAATCCGATCTGAGTGATGTGCAAAAGGCCAAATACGCCATGAAGCACACCTTTTTTCACTATGGACTGCACGTCTGGGGCATCTATGCACTGCTGGGGATTGCCTTGGCATATTTTTGTTTCAACCACAAGTTGCCCCTTTCCTTGCGCTCCACGGTTTATCCCTTCATAGGAGAAAGAATTCACGGCTGGATTGGCAATTCGATAGATGTACTCGCCGTATTGGCCACCCTATTTGGACTGGCCACCTCCCTGGGATTTGGCGCCATTCAATTCAGCACAGGTGTCTCCCTATTGCCGGGTATTTCCAATGGCCTCAGCTTGCAGATCGTTGCCATCATTGGAATTACGTCCATTGCCATCCTTTCCGTTTTGTCTGGCTTGACAAAGGGCCTGAAATATCTCAGCAATCTGAACATGATCCTGGCCATTGTGTTGGTTCTGTTTGTGTTGTTCATCGGACAAACGCCTTTGCTCCTCGACGGCTTCATCGAAAATGTGGGCATCTACCTCGATGACTTTTTCGTCATCAGTACATTCCGTGGAGCGTATGCAAGCAGCGGAGAGTGGTTCAAGGGCTGGTCCATGTTTTACTGGGCTTGGTGGATTTCCTGGGCACCATTTGTCGGGACATTCATCGCGAGAATTTCAAAAGGGAGGACCATTCGAGAGGTGGCCATCTATGGACTGCTTCTGCCCTCTCTCTTCTCCTTTTTCTGGATGTCTGTCTTTGGAGGAACCGCCTTCGAGCTGCAATTTCAAGAAAAAATCGACATTGCGGCTGCAGTGGGTGCAGACAGCTCCAAAGGGCTTTTTCTCGTGTTGGAACAGTTGCCTCTCACAGGCATTACCTCCTTCCTTACTGTGCTCCTGGTGGCAACCTTCTTTGTCACTTCCTCAGACAGTGGATCTCTCGTGGTGGACTACATGACCTCTGGCGGCAAGTTGGACAGCCCCAAGGGACAGAAGGTGTTCTGGGCGAGCATGGAGGGAGCCATTGCCATTGCCTTGTTGGTGGGAGGCGGACTGTCGGCCCTTCAATCGGCATCGCTCTCCACAGGCTTTGCCTTTTCTGTGGTTCTGGTGGTGGTAAGTCTTTCTTTGCTGAAGGCCTTGCGGAATGATCGACCAAAGGAAGGGTAGCTGCCAATGAAAAACGGCCTGCTGCAGATTGTTGCAACAGGCCGCTCCCAGAAATACTGGATTCTGTTTACACGGTCATAATGTCTTTTTCTTTGGCGGCCACCAATTGGTTGACTTTGTCACCAAAGCCATTTGTATCTTTTTGAACCTCATCCTCCTTGCGCTTGCCAGCATCCTCGGGATAACCGTCCTTCACTGCTTTCTTGATGGCATCCATTCCTTTGTGGCGAGCACTCCTGAGACTTACCTTTGCATCTTCTCCCAGTTGCTTGGCCTGCTTGACCAGCACCCTTCTGCGCTCCTCGGTAAGAGCGGGGATGTTGATGATGATGACCTCCCCATTGTTTTGTGGGGTCAAGCCAAGATTGGCCGCAAAGATGGCTTTTTCAATGTTGCCAATGATGCCTTTCTCCCAAGGCTTGATGCTGATGGTCCGACCATCTGGCGTGCTTACGTTGGATACTTGGCTCAAAGGCGTAGGAGAGCCATAATATTCTACCATGATCCCGGACAGCATGGATGGAGAGGCCTTTCCGGCTCTTACTTTCGCCAGTTCGGAATTCAGGTAGACAATGCTTTCTTCCATTTCCATTTGTACCAGCTCTAAGGCTTCTTCCAAGTCTTCCATAAGAATCTGTTTTTGTTCTTTTGCTGTGCCCTAAGAAATTGACGCACAGATAAGGATTCATTATTAAAAATTGTATATCACCTCTCCTTTTTCGATGGTGATGTCATCGTTTTCCCGCAAACGGTTGATAATCATGTCAACATTTCCGTGTTCCGAAAGTTCCTGATTGTGCAACAAAATGTAGCTCCGCAGCATCCCCACATCCAGAGGGCGATTGCCAGAGCGCACCAAGCGGTCAATCGTATCTCGTGCCGTTTCCTCGATCAACTCGGACTGAAAAACCGTCTCGACCGAATAGCCCACGCCATCAGACTGCCCAGGGACTTCTGACTCGTATCTGCTGATGTCCAACTCGTCTTCAAAGGGAAGCATCTTCTCTTGCTTGGTCCGCTTGCGCTTGACCCGCAGACAAGAACGGCCATCTTCGTTGATGTAATTGACCAAGGCATCAAATTCAGAATCATTGGAAAGAATGGCAAACTGGATGTCTCTGCTCACCTTTTGATGAAGCTTACCCATCAAGAAAGACAAATGGAGATTGAATTGGCCATCATGCCCTGCTACGGGAACCCAGCGGGCTCCTTTCCCCAAACGTTGAATGGATTGGACCAAGGTGAATGGAATGCTCTCTTCCTCCGCATTGATCAGGATGAACACTTTGTCACACACCTTTTCCAATTTTTTGATCTTTACCTTCTTGAGGTTTTCAAAATCTACGAAAATGTATCTGCGTGTATGTGTATCCATAATGTCGTCTGATGATGAGTAGTCAACCAAAATTGGGTTACCAATGAATTTCGGCTGCCACCAAATAGCTAGCAAATGGGATGAAAGAGCGGGCTAAATTAAGCGAAAAACTATCTTTTTCAAAATTTCATATGAATAAAAAAAGACAAGTGGGAATTGTCGTTCCACACTCGTCTTTTTCGCAAAGCATTTCACTTTCCAGCCTAGTCGCTGCTCACATAACGCATGACCAGGTACAACAAGGTGATCAGGGAAGAAAGCGCAGCCGCTACGTAGGTCATGGCCGCCCACCAAAGAGCGTCCTTGGCACCATCGTACTCCGCCCCTTGGGCTACCCCCGATTCGTCCAACCAAACCAGTGCGCGCTTGCTGGCGTCAAATTCTACTGGCAAGGTGACAAAGCTGAACAAAGTCGTCACTGCAAATGCAATGATAACAATCAACATGAGAGAGGGAAAACTCGACAGCATCACCAAGGCAGCCATCAACAACCACTGCTGGGCCATGGCCGCGTATTTGACAAATGGTACCAAGGCAGAACGAAGCTGCAACATGCTGTAGGCTGTATCGTGCTGGACCGCATGGCCACATTCGTGCGCAGCAACAGCGGCAGCGGATACACTGCGCCCCTGAAACACTGCCGGACTCAGAGAGACCGTCTTGGTCAAAGGATTGTAGTGATCACTCAAAAACCCCTGCCCCATCACGACCTGTACATCGCTGATGTTGTAGTGACGCAACATGGCCTGGGCCACTTCCTGTCCACTCATGCCAGAGCGCAATCCCTGCTGGCTGTAGTGCTTGAATTTGCTTTTCAAACGGTTGGATACAAACATGCCGACCAAGGACAGGAGGCCAGCCACAATCATGTATCCCATGTAAGAACCACTCATGATCATAAGGCAATCAGTTCTGTTAGTAAATTTTCTCTTGGAGTATGTCCAAAATATATTGTCGTCATGATACTACAACAAACAAATTGGTGAATTGTAGGATGTTTGACAACAGAAAAATAATGATTTTCGACAATTCTGACGCATGCCATAGACCAAAAAGTCACATTTATCTATGAAATTTTGTCGCCCCCCATGTAAGAATGCAAAACGGCAGGCAATTCGATGGCGTCTGATTTCTGATTATTCTCCAACAATGCAGCTACAATTCGCGCCAAGGCCAATGCACTGCCATTGAGTGTGTGGGCCAAATGAGTTTTCCGCTTTTCGTCTCTGTAGCGAAGCTTCAATCTATTGCTTTGGAAGGTTTCGAAGTTGGAAACAGAGCTGACTTCCAACCAACGCTTCTGAGCGGCAGAATACACCTCAAAGTCGTAGGTCAAAGCAGAGGCAAATCCCAAATCGCCCCCACACAATCGCATGATTCGGTAGGGCAATTCCAATTTTTGTAAGAGCGCCTCGACATGGGCCACCATCTCGTCCAATACTTGATAGGAAGCATCCGGGTGTGTAGCCTGTACGATTTCCACCTTGTCGAATTGGTGTACCCGATTCAGTCCACGGACCTCCTTTCCATATGCGCCGGCCTCTCGTCTGAAACAAGGCGTGTGTCCACACAATTTGATCGGGAACTGCGATTCTTCCAGGATCACGTCGCGCAAGATGTTGGTGATGGGCACTTCGGCGGTTGGAATGAGATAGAGGTCATCTTTTTCCACATAATACATAAGGCCCTCTTTGTCAGGGAGTTGCCCTGTTCCCCTGGCACTGGCTTCGTTGACCAGCAGAGGGGGCAAAATCTCTTCGTAGCCAGCACTGGCAGCCTCGTCCAGGAAAAAATTGACCAAGGCGCGTTGCAGTCGGGCACCTTTGGAGCGATAGAGTGGGAAACCACTACCAGAGATTTTACTCCCCAGCTCAAAGTCGATGAGATCAAACTTTTTGGCCAATTCCCAATGGGGAAGCGCATCTTCTCCCAATTCGGGCAAAGCTCCCGCCCAATCCTTCACCAGCTCATTGTCTTCGTCGGACTTGCCAGGGCCCACACTTTCATGAGCAGCATTTGGCAAAGACAACAGCATGGATTCCAGCTTTCCCTCGGCCTCTTGCAATTTCTCATTGAGCTGCTTGAGCTCCTCCTTCATCGCTCCAACCTCTTGCTTCAATCCCTCGGCCTCTTCTCTCTTGCCAGACTTGTACAATTGTCCAATTTGGGAAGAAAGTTGATTGCTTTTGTGGCGCAAAGCATCCAATTCGGTCTGCGTTTGCTTGCGGGTATCATCTGTTGTCAATATCTCATCGACGACCTGAATGTCTTGTTCGGCGTAATTGCGCTTACGCAGTCCGTCTTTGATCCGAGCGGTATTCTCTCGTATAAAACTGGTTTGTAACATCTGTGATTTACCTTTTATCGCGGTGTTCGAAAGTATTAAAAAAACAGTAGGAATGTATTCGAATGCCATTCTTCCATGGCCGCACGCCCACTCGATTGATTATCATACACCCATTTTCAGCACATGGTTCCATCGCAAGCAGTCAAGCAATGAGGAAGTACAATCATGGGAAGTAGTATTGGTGGACCAGCGACAGAGTGGCGAATAAGAGTGTGTTCTCATTTGGCTTTTCTATTGGTGCAAAATGGGTTCCACAAGTGGACAAAGCTCCGTTTTGGGCACGTGGCCGGAAGCTGTCCCCCCAGATCCCACCCGTTGACGAGGCAGGTAGCCGTGATGTGGCGAAGAAAAGCGTTTGCATCAGCAAAAGGATCAATTGTAAACATGCTCTCAGTCCTGGACTGCCAAATTTTTGTAAAAGTGATAGAGATTTAAAACTTTAACGGAAACTTTTCGTTAAATTTTTGCAAAGATACTATTTGAAATGAAAAAATAAACGTATTTTTGCTGCGACGAAAAGAAAATCAATAACCGGCTTAGATTTCTCGCAACATAAGGTTTCTCTGATATTTAAGCTCTATTCCTTCTTAATTCCCACTGCAATTTCCATTTTCAGGCGTTAGTCTTTAGGAATACGGTTCTCCAAGCGTCACTTCTGTTTGATGGTACAATTATTACTCTACGCAAATTTACCGGCTTAACAGTACGCATCTATGATCTCGCAAGACATATTGGGTTGAAGGAGACTATACAATCATAAAACAATTAATTTACATCGACTATGTATGACATACTGCAACTGAACGACATGCTTGTTCCAGAGCTAAAGGAACTCGCTGAGCAACTCGGTTTGAAAGGCTACAAAAGGTTGAATAAGCAAGAACTGATCTACAAAATCCTCGATGAGCAGGCACTAGCCGGTAACGACAACACAAAATCTGAAAAACCAAAGGAAGAAGAAGAAGAAGCTGCGCCTCCCAAAAAGGCAACCAGAGGGCGCCCCAAGAAAAGCGCACCTCCTGCCGCCGAAGAACAGCCAGAAGAGGGAGAGAAGCGACGCAGAACACGCCGCAAAGTAACGGCAGAAGAGGCCGCTAGAGAGGAAAGACGCGAAGAAAGAAGGGAGGAAAGACGCGAAGAGGAACGAAGAGAAGAGGAGGCTCGCGAAGAAGAAAGAAGAGAGAGAGAAGAAGAACGCGAAGAGGAACGAAGAGAAGAAGAGGTCGTCAGCAGACGGTCAGAAAGATATGACAACAGACGCGACGAGCGACGTGACGAGAGAAGAGATGATCGCAGAGATGACAGACGCGACGACAGAGACTATCACAGAGATGATCGACGCGATGAGAGAAGAGACGATCGCAGAGATGACAGACGCGACGACAGAAGAGACGATCGGCGCGATGACAGACGCGATGAGCGACGTGACAACAGAAGAGATGACAGACGCGACGATAGAAGGGATGACCGCAGAGATGATCGTAGAGAGGACTATCGCGATGACAGAAGAGGAGGTGGCCAATACGAAGAAGAAAGACCTCAGGCGCCACAACCCAAGGAAGAAAAATTTAACATAGAACTAGACGGCATCATAGAGGGAGAAGGCATTCTGGAAATGATGCCTGATGGATACGGATTCCTCCGCTCTGCCGACTACAACTATTTGACATCACCGGATGACATATACGTTTCTCCTTCACAGATCAAACTGTTTGGTCTGCGCACGGGTGATACAGTCAGAGGAGCCATCCGCCCTCCCAAGGAAGGGGAAAAGTACTTCGCCTTGTTGCGAGTCTCCAAGATCAATGGCTTGGACCCTACCGACATCAGAGATCGGGTGCCATTTGACTATTTGACACCTTTGTTTCCAGATGAAAAGTTTACGCTGACCAACTCTCCTACCGGGAAAGACTACGGCAATCGGATGATCGATCTGTTCTCTCCCATTGGGAAAGGCCAACGGGGATTGATCGTTGCACAGCCAAAATCTGGTAAGACTTTCTTGTTGAAAGATGTGGCCAATGCCATTGCCAGAAACCATCCAGAATGCTACATGATCGTCTTGTTGATCGACGAACGCCCGGAGGAAGTCACCGACATGAAAAGAAGTGTGAATGCAGAGGTCGTTGCTTCTACATTCGACGAGCCGGCTGACAATCACGTACGGGTGGCGGGCATCGTTTTGGAGAAAGCCAAGCGATTGACTGAATGTGGCCACGATGTCATCATCCTGCTGGATTCCATCACTCGTCTGGCCAGAGCATACAACACCGTAGCTCCTGCCAGTGGCAAGGTTCTCTCCGGTGGTGTGGAAGCCAACGCATTGCACAAGCCCAAGAAGTTCTTCGGTGCAGCTCGCAACATTGAAGGAGGTGGTTCCTTGACCATACTCGCCACAGCACTGATTGATACCGGTTCCAAAATGGACGGTGTCATCTTTGAAGAATTCAAGGGAACTGGTAACATGGAATTGCAGCTCGATCGCACCTTGGCCAACAAGCGCCTCTACCCTGCCATCGACCTCACCAAGTCCAGTACTCGTCGCGAAGATCTTTTGCTGGACAGGGATACCCTACAGCGCATGTTCATCCTGCGCAAACACCTGGCGGATATGAAGCCAGAGGAGGCCATGGAATTCTTGCGCAAGCACATGTTGCACACATCCAGCAACGAAGAATTCCTCACCTCGATGAATGGATAATATTTTTTGTCTTTCACCAGTTAAAAAAAACGAACAGCGCCTGTAGGAACTGTTCGTTTTTTTTGTAGAAATTTACACCACACGCCACTGCCCGGCATTCTGTAGCCCCGACGACTTGGACAACATCCCACAGCTGTCGAGCATTTATTTAAGAACGCCAAAGCAGAACGAGTCCTGAATACTCTTCCGCTTATCGATCCGCAAAATTCATTTGTTATGAAAAGTGTAGCTCACATTCTCTTTCTCGCAGCCATTTCCCTGCTCCTTGGTCTGACCAGTTGCGGTGGAGATTCATCCACCCCCCAAAGCGAGCCCAAGGTGGAAACAGCCCCGACTTCCGATCCTGGAATGGCAGTCATCAACCAGCTCAGCCAAAAAATAGAAGGCACTCCCAACGACCCAAGCCTATACGCACAGAGGGCGGAGGCCTACTACCAAAAAGAGGGATACGACGAAGCCATCGGCGATCTGCAAAAAGCCCTCTCCATGGATTCCACCAATGTGGCTTATCTCCACCTGCTGGCTGATGTCTACCTGGACTACTACAAATCGCGAGAATCCTTGGAGACCATGCAAAAGGCCGTGCGACTCAATCCCGACAATGCCTTCAGCCTGCTCAAACTCTCCGAGTTCCAGCTGATTCTCAAAAAACAAAAGGAGGCTCTCCAAACCCTGGACCAACTGCTGCGGAAAGATCCACAAAATGCCGAGGCGTTTTTCATGATGGGCCGCGTATTCGAAGACCTCGGCGATGAAAACCGCGCCATCAACAGCTACCAAACTGCCGTGGAAAATGATCCACAGCTGCAAGAAGTCTGGCTGAAATTGGGCAACCTTTTTGCTAAGAAGAAAAACAAGATCGCTTTGCGCTACTTCGACAGTGCCATCGAATTGGATACCTCCGACATCAATGCCCTCTTTGCCAAGGGCAATTACCTCCACTCCAATGGCCAACTCGACGAAGCCATCGCCTTGTACAAAAAAATCAACCGGATCGACATTCAGTACCCAGACTCTTACTACAATGCAGGGCTGGCCTACATGGAAAAAGACTCGATCCCAAAAGCCTACGGATACTTTGACCTTGCCATCAAAATGCAGCCGACTTTTGCCTTGGCATATTACTACCGGGGACTGTCTGCACAGCTGCAAGGCAAATTTGACCAAGCTCGCAACGATTACCAGCAAACGCTCAACCTGCGGCCAGACTTTGAAAGAGCACAGGAAGGCTTGGACGAACTTCAGCAACAAGGCAAGGCATCGGGCACAAAATAATTTTGTCATGCACCACAGCAAAATCCTGTTTCTCTTCTTCGCTTGTTTCTTGCTGGCCTGCCAGGAGGTCAAAACCCAAGCAGATCCCAGCGCCCCCAAGCCCACCATGACAGAACAACAGGAAGTGGCAAAGCCTCAGCAGCGCCAAAGGGGCAATATGATCATTTCGCAGGCACGCCCTGCCAACAAGATCAATCAGCAGTTTCCCTACGACATCGAACTGAAATCGGCAGACGGAAACATTCACGGCTCGGAAACCGTGCTGCCCCAAAACGACAAGCCCACTGTATTGCTGTTTTGGCTCACCACCTGCCATCCCTGCCGCATGGAAATGGCCGCCATCCAAAAAGAGTACGACCGCTGGCAGTCAGAGGCCGATTTCAACTTGGTGGCCATCTCCACAGATTTTCAAAAAAACTTCTCGCGCTTCAGCACATTGGTGGAAAAACAACAATGGCCTTGGCCAGCCTTCAACGATCACAAAAGAGAGTTTTCCCAGATCATGCCTGGCCGACTCAATGGGCTGCCCCAGACGTTTCTGCTCGATCCACAAGGCAACATCCTCTACCACAAAAGGAAGTACAGTCCGGGAGACGAAGCCCTGCTATTGGACGCCATCAAAAAAGCCAACAAGGGGTAGGCCAATTGAAAATATTGTGCTAACTTACTAACACTTCTACTGACTGACTCAGATGACACTCCTCAACTGATGCCCACTAATCGATTTCATCACCTACTTAAATAAAGCACATATGGCTGTCCTTAAAGTTATCGAAATCTTGGCCAACTCTGAAAAGAGCTGGGAAGATGCCACCCAAAAGGCCATCAAGAAAGCCGCCAAATCCATCAAAAACATACGCTCCGCCTGGGTCCAGGACCAAAGTGTGGCCGTCAAAGGCGACAAAGTAACGGAGTTCCGGGTAAGCCTCAAGGTGAGCTTTGAAGTGAGCTGATTCATGAATTGGCAATTGCAGCCCAATTCATGAATTCTAAACAAATTCTAATTCAGGCCCTAATCAAGTAAGAGACCTCAAGACATCTGCTCTTCTGAGGTCTTTTTTATGTCTTCACCATTTCCGGATGTTTTCAAAAAATCCTAATTTGCCAACCTTTTTTCAGGAAATGGGAGCTGCAATGCCATGCCTTTGACCGCCAGGCAATATTTTCGCCTCCTAATCCAAACTTTTTTTTTCCGAACAGCGTAGATAGATTTATTCAATTTTTCTGGCAAAACATTAGCCCAATGATCAACATTACTTTCCCCGATGGAAATGTGCGACAGTACGAAGCAGGTGTCAGCGCCCTCGACATCGCCAAATCCATCAGCCACGGCCTGGCCAAAAACGTTCTCGCCGCCAAGGTGGATGGCCAAGTCCAGGATGCGTCCCGCCCCCTCGATCAGGATGCACAACTCCAATTGCTGACCTGGAAAGATGCGGAAGGAAAGTCGACCTTTTGGCACTCCTCCGCTCACCTGATGGCCGAAGCCCTCGAAGCGCTATTCCCCGGAACCAAATTCGGAATCGGCCCTGCCATCGACAATGGATTTTACTACGACATCGATACGGGCGACCGCCAAATCACTGCCGCAGACCTGCCAGCCATCGAAAAGAAAATGATCGAACTGGCCCGCCAGAAAAATGCATTTCAAAGACGAGAGGTTTCCAAAGAGGAGGCCCTCAAGTACTTTGAAGACAAAGGCGACGAATACAAAATCGAATTGCTGCAAGACCTGGAAGATGGCTCCATCACCTTCTACCAACAAGGTCAGTTTACCGACCTGTGCCGAGGCCCTCACATCCCTTCCACCGAAAAGATCAAGGCGGTCAAGCTGATGAACATCGCCGGGGCTTACTGGCGGGGAGATGAAAAGCGCCAGCAAATGACTCGCATCTATGGCGTCAGCTTCCAAAAGCAAAAAGAATTGGAGGAATATCTCCATTTGCTGGAAGAAGCCAAAAAGCGAGATCACCGCAAATTGGGAGCCGAGTTGGACCTGTTCATGTTTTCCGAACGAGTGGGAGCAGGACTCCCCATGTGGTTGCCAAAGGGAACAGCCCTTCGCACCCGCTTGGAAGATTTTCTCAAAAAGGAACAAATCAAACGAGGATATTCGCTTGTGGTCACTCCGCACCTGGGAAAGAAAGACCTCTACATCACCTCAGGGCACTGGGAAAAATATGGGGAGGACAGCTTCCGCCCCGTCACCACGCCCAAGGAAGGAGAAGAGTTCTTGCTCAAGCCAATGAACTGTCCACACCATTGTGAAATATATGCGCGCAAGCCACACTCTTACAAAGAACTGCCCATCCGGATCGCAGAGTTTGGCACCGTCTACCGCTACGAACAGAGTGGAGAGCTGCACGGCCTGACGCGCGTGCGGGGCTTTACACAAGACGACGGCCACATCTTCTGCACTCCAGAACAGCTCAAAGGCGAATTTTTGAATGTACTCGATCTGACCATGCACGTCCTGAGCAAGCTGGGCTTCGATGATTTTACCGCGCAAATCTCTCTTCGCGACCCTGAAAACACAGAGAAGTACATCGGCTCGGATGAAAACTGGGACAAGGCCGAGCAAGCCATCATAGATGCCACCAAAGAAGCAGGACTGACTACCATCACAGAGTTGGGTGAGGCAGCTTTTTACGGACCCAAGCTCGACTTTATGATCAAAGATGCATTGGGACGCTCCTGGCAGCTTGGAACCATCCAGGTAGACTACAACCTACCCGAACGCTTTGAGCTGGAATACATCGGAGCCGACAACCAGGCACACCGACCCGTGATGATCCACCGGGCGCCATTTGGCTCGATGGAGCGATTCATAGGGGTACTCATTGAGCACTGTGCAGGCAAATTTCCACTCTGGCTGGCTCCCGAACAGTATGCCTTGCTCCCCATTGGCGAGCGATTTGTCGAGTATTGCAACGATTTGAAGAACAAGTTGGCCGCCATGGACATCCGTGGCTATGTGGATGATCGGAATGAAAAGATCGGACGCAAGATCCGGGATACAGAATTGAAAAAGATTCCCTTCATGCTCATCGTAGGAGAAAAGGAATTGGAGGCGGGCACCGTATCCGTACGGCGTCAAGGCGAAGGAGACAAAGGCAGCATGAGTCTGGAAGAGTTTTCCAAGATGCTTCAAGAGCTGCTGTAGATCGTCACAGGCAGTCTTCCCATACCGATAGCGTGGAAGGCTGCCTGTGTTGGCATTTTTGGCCCCATCCCTGTCACAATTCCCCTCTTTCCCACTCCCTTTCCATCAACAGGCCAGCTATATTGTAATTGTTTCTACATTACTACCTGCCCTTCGTCATTCGACAATACCCTACTCTTTGCCCTTTCTAGAACCAATATTGCTCTACCACTGTTAAAATTATTATAAAGCCCACGGCTTATCCTTGATAAACTGACCTGATTCACCTATTTTAGTGAAATACGCCGTAATAACCCGTAAGCTCAGAATATGAAGCATACTTTACTTTTTTGTCTACTATTGTTTGTTACTTGCACAACTGTCACAGCGCAGCTTGGAAACCAGGGAGGAGAAGAACTCCTTGCCTTCTACCAAGAACCTGCGCAGGCCAGTATCAAAGTGTATCCCAATCCTGCTACCAACTTCATCGGCTTGTCCTCCACTCAGGGAATCGCCCAATTGGCGATCTACAATGTAGTGGGACGCAAAATCAAAACGTTTGTCGTAGAGGATGACCAAAAGTACAACATAGGCGATCTGCCCAACGGCATGTACCTCGTACAGCTCATTGGCAGCAACAACAAGGTGATCAAAACCCATCGACTCAACAAACGATAGGTTCGACTGATCCATCCTTTAACTTGTTAAAAGCAAAATCCCGAATTTTCGCGCAGAAAATTCGGGATTTTTCATTGGGCCTACTCCGTTTTCGAATCCCTCCTCAAGACAAATACTTGCCAACGATCGGCATCCGGCGCCCCATGCCAAAAGCTTTGGTGGATACCCGAAGGACAGGGGCTGTTTGGTGGCGTTTGAACTCGTTGATGTTGACCAAGCGAAGGACCCGCCGCACCAACTTTTCGTCGTAGCCCTCGTCGATGATGTCTTGGGGGCCCTGCCGCTGCTCAATGTATCGATACAAAATCTGATCGAGCAAGGCATAATCGGGCAGGCTGTCAGAATCTTTTTGGTCGGGACGCAATTCGGCCGAAGGCGGCTTGGTGATGGTATTTTCTGGAATGACCTCTGCCTTCTTGTTGATGAAACGGGCCAATTCAAAAAGTTCAGATTTGTATACATCTCCAATCACCGACAGCCCCCCACACATGTCGCCATAGAGCGTTCCGTAGCCCACTGCCATTTCACTTTTGTTGGAGGTATTGAGAAGGATGTGGCCAAATTTGTTGGAAAAAGCCATCAGCAACATACCCCGGCTGCGCGCCTGGAGGTTCTCTTCTGTCACGTTGAATGGCAGGCCTTCAAAGTGTGGTTGCAGCAGAGCTTCATAGGCTTTGTACACCGATTCGATGGCCAGTATGTCGTAGGAGATGCCTAGATTTTCTGCCAATTGGCGGGCATCCTCCACCGAGTGACCCGAAGAATATTGAGATGGCATCAAAAGGACATGCACATTCTCCGGTCCCAATGCCCGAGCTGCCAGCACCGCTGTCACTGCCGAATCAATGCCACCAGAGAGTCCCAGGATGGCTTTGCGAAAGCCAAGCTTGCCAAAGTAGTCTTTCACCCCTTGCACAATGGCGTCATGGATGAGCTGCATCTTGTCCTTGGGCTGCAAAGACTGGCGCTTGCTCGACTGGACCGTCTTCAGATTGTAAGTGCGGACACATTCCTCAAAATAAGGCAACTCATCATACACATTGCCATTGGGACCAAGCACGAGTGACCCACCATCGAAGATCAATTCCGTTTGAGCGCCTGAGTGATTGACATAAAAAAGCGGAAGCCCATAGCGCTCTACATTGGAACGCACGACGTGAATGCGCGATTCGGCTTGCTCGAAATGAAAAGGAGAGGCGGACAAATTGAGAATGACATCTGGCCGCTGGGGCAGCATCTCGTCAAGAGGACAAATGGTGTACAATGGGTTTTCATTGCCAAGATTCCAGATGTCCTCGCAAATGGTCAATGCAATCCGATACCCTTTGTATTCCACCACTTTGAACTCACTGGCGGGCTCAAAGTAGCGATACTCATCAAATACATCGTAGGTCGGCAACAAAGCCTTGTGCTGCACTTGCTTCACGGCGCCATTAGCCAAAAAATAGGCAGAATTGAACAAGTCCTTTCCTTCGATGACAGGGTTGCGGCTGGGAGAACCCACTACGATGGCAATGTCTGTACTGGCTGCTGCCAATCGCTCGATCGCCTCCTCGGCCAAGTGGATGAAGTCATCAAATTCGAGAAAATCACGAGGTGGATACCCGCAGGTCGCCAACTCACTGAAGCAAATCAGATCGGCCCCCTGTTCCCTTGCCTGCCCCACCGCTTCGAGCATCTTATCGACATTTCCTTCAAAATTGCCGATGTGGAAGTTGAGTTGTGCAATTGCTATATTCATATCTATTTCAAGCTTGTGGTGTGAATCGCCCATAGGGCGCTTCGTTTGCGATACTTTCTGTTCGCAGCCTGGGCTGCTGTTTTCCAAGATTTGCAACAAATATAAGGGCACTTAGTTTAAAAATCAAACTAAGTAGGTTTTTTTATTGCCTCCCTGGCTATTTCAGCCCTTCCAATCGTATTCCCCTGCCTTTTTTGTACCTTTGTCAATGGGTATCCACTTTGATGAATGCGCTCAGAATGGAAGCTGCCCATTTTCACCAACAGGCTAAACAGCTCGCAGCTGTCAACGGCCAGAAGCCATCAACTGCATGAATCAATTCATCGTATCCGCTCGCAAATACCGCCCGGCTCGCTTCGACGAAGTAGTTGGCCAGCAACATGTGTCACTGACACTCAAAAATGCGCTGCAGAACGATCACTTGGCACATGCTTTCCTGTTTTGTGGTCCAAGGGGCGTCGGCAAAACGACCTGTGCTCGCATCCTGGCCAAGGTCATCAACTGCCAGAATCTGGGGGATGACTTCGAGGCATGCAATGAATGCAGCTCCTGCAAAGCCTTCAATGAAAACGCCTCTTTCAACATCACAGAATTGGATGCGGCTTCCAACAACAGTGTGGAACACATCCGGGCGCTCATCGAACAGGTCCGCTTCCAACCGCAGCAGGGAAAATTCAAGGTGTTCATCATCGATGAGGTTCACATGCTTTCCCAGCAGGCCTTCAACGCTTTTTTGAAGACATTGGAAGAGCCGCCACCCTATGCCATTTTCATTTTGGCAACCACGGAGAAGCACAAGATCATCCCCACCATTTTGTCGCGCTGTCAGATTTTCGACTTCCGACGCATCCAAGTGTCCAATATGGTGGAACACCTGCAGGACATCTGCCAAAAGGAGGGCATCGAGGCAGACAGAGATGCCTTGCACATCATTGCCCAGAAAGCAGATGGTGCGCTGCGGGATGCCCTTTCCATTTTCGACCGCATCGTGAGCTTCAGCGGCAACAGGATCGTCTACCAGGATGTCATTGAAAATCTCAATGTACTGGACTACGACTACTTCTTCAAAATCGTTGATGCCATGCTGACCGAAGACTTGGCCAGCATTCTATTGACCTTTGAAGACATCCAACGCAAAGGTTTTGAGGCAGACATCTTCATCAATGGACTGGCAGAACACCTGCGGAATCTATTGGTCTGCAAGGATGAACAAACCCTCCCCCTCCTGCAAGTCAGCGATGGCCTTCGCCAACGGTACCAACAACAAGCCAAGGTCGCATCGGCCAGTTTTCTCATTACCCTGCTCAATATGGCCAACGATTGTGATGTCAACTACAAAATGGCACGCAACAAGCGCCTGCATGTGGAAATGGCTTTGGTCAAAATGGTGTACATCAACAGAGCCGTTCAGATTGGCCCTGCCAACATTGCGCCTCCCAATATTGAAAAAAAAACACCTGAGCCAAGGACAGCTCCCATCAATGCGCCTGCTCCACCAGCGGCTCCCCCTACCCCAGCAAGTACAACACCTCCGCCTCCCCCTGTCACGCCCGCGGCCAAAGAGACAAGTCCTCCCCCTCCTGCAGAGGCAACTCCGCCACCACCCGCAGAGCCAGTCACTACACCTTCTCCCGCACCGCTGAACAGTACTCATCAGGAAGCACCTCCTCCTCCCAGCCCCTTGCCTGCCATGGAAAATGGTACATCCACTCCTCAAGCAAGCAAGCCAGAGACAAATGGCCAGTTGAACATCAGCAGCAAACACAATGTGCCTGGTGTCAATTTGGACGACCTATTCAGCCAAGCCAAGCAGGAGGAAGAAGCCGCCAAAAACGAAACCAGTGAAGCGCTTGATCTGACTGTTGTGCAAAACATCTGGAAGGAATATGCGGAATCCATTCCCTCTCACTCGGTCCGCAATACCCTGCGTAGTACACAATTGTCCGTCGACCAGCAAACCATCCTGGCCACCGTGGGATCGGCCATGAGCAAGGAGATGATCCAGCAAGAAAAAGGCTTGATGGACTTTCTCCGACAAAAGCTCCGGGCCAGACAGCTCTTCTTGGACATACAGATCGACAGCAGCAAACAGCCCGATGCACCAAAGAAACCGACAATCCTGACAACCAAGGAGAAATACCTACTGATGAAGGAAAAAAATCCACAGGTAGAGCTGCTGCGTCAGCGATTCGATTTGAAACCCGACAACGACTGATTGAGAGAAGGCCAATTTTTGGGCGATCAAATGCCAGGGCCAAGACATTTGCTACTGCTGGGCTGGACTGAAAGAACACCAGTCGAGAGCAAAGCGTTATTTTTCTGAAATTGGCCGGAAATTGTTAATTTACCCCGAGTATCTTCACCAAATGCTAGATCCATGAAAGACCAGTCCTTATGGTATCTTGAAAACATAGACGTTACAGGTATCTTTTGCCCAAAAAAATTGGGTGCCACCAAGGGAGATGTCCACACCGAAAAACTCTTCAAAAAAGGAGAGTACATCTATCTGCAAGAAGACGAATCTGACAAAATCTTCTTCTTGGTTGATGGGCGCGTCAAGATTGGCAGTTATTCTGAAGCAGGCAAAGAGATCACCAAAGCCATCCTGTCGACTGGAGAGGTGTTTGGTGAATTGGCACTGATTGGGGAGTCAAAGCGACGAGACTTTGCCTACGCCATGGAAGACGTCATGGCTTGTGTCCTGCCATCCAATGAACTCAAAAACATGATGAGGGTACACAGCGGTCTGAATCTTTTTCTGATGCGCATCATGGGGTCCAGGGTTTTGGAAATGGAACAGCGCCTCGAATCACTGGTCTTCAAAGATTCCCGAACCCGCATTGTGGAATTTCTTCGCGATCTGGCCAATAAAAAAGGCCAACGGGTGGGCTACGAGATGCTTGTGCGCAAGTTCATGACCCATCAGGAAATCGCCAACCTCACGGCCACTTCTCGTCAAACGGTAACCACTGTCCTCAACGAACTGCGAAGCAAAAACATCCTCACATTCAATCGCCGACGCTTGCTGATCCGAGACATGGAAAAACTGGCGGGAGAAGCGGTGGCATAAATTCTACCCAAGAGTCAAAGATATTCCGTAAACTTGCCTCCTATCTCATTACACAGTGGCTTGGACGAGTGTAAGTCCAATGCCTACGTCTTAGGAATATGTCCCTACTGAAAAAACTGGCGGGAGAAACAGCAATCTACGGCATGAGCAGCATCCTCAGCCGCCTCATCAGCTATGTGTTGCTTACCCCCTACCTCACCCGCTGGTTTGTCCCCGAAGCCTACGGCATCATCACCCTGTTGTTTTTTTACTCGGGCCTTCTGACAGTCATTTACACCTATCGGATGGAAACCGCTTTTTTCCGCTTTGGCAGCAAGGAGGGACAGATGGATCGGACCTTTTCCACCGCCTCCATCGCCATTCTCTCCACCACCATTGTGTTATCGGTGAGTCTGCTGGTCTTTTCCGGCCCCATCAGCGAGGCACTCTATCTGGAGGATCATCGAGAATATGTCTACTGGGTGGTCAGCATCATTGCCTTTGATGCCCTGGCCGCCATCCCCTTTGCGCGCCTTCGGCTGGAAAACCGCCCCATTCGCTTTGCCATTGCCAAGACTCTCGGCATATTGATCTATGTGGGAATGATATTTTTCTTTCTCAAGCTTTGTCCCTACCTCATCGAACAGGGCCATGATTGGGCGAGCGCCATTTATCAGGAAGAACACCGCATCTCCTACGTATTCATCTCCAACCTATTGGGCAGTGGCATTGTCATGCTGATTCTGTCTCCGGTCTATTTCAAAATTCGCGCTGTCTTCGATCGGGGCTTGTTCAAGCAAATGATCTATTATGCGGCCCCACTCATCATCGTCTCTCTGGCGGCGGTGATCAACCAAAACATCGCCTACAAGCTGCTGGAAATCTGGCTGCCCGGAGGTTTGGAGGCCAATCGGGCTGCGGCGGGTGTCTTCAGTGCCTCGGCCAAAATCGCCGTGCTGATGAGCTTGTTTACCCAGGCCTTCAACTACGCCGCCGAACCTTTTTTCTTCCGACATGTAGAGCGTTCCGACTCCCGCCACATCTATGCACAGGTGGGACAGGCATTTGCAGCAGTGGGCAGTCTGGCCTTTTTGGGCATCATGTTGTACCTGGAACTCATCCAATTTTTCATTGGCAAAGAGCTGAGGACGGGTTTGAGCATTGTCCCCATTCTACTCATGGCCAATTTGGCCCTCGGTTTGTATTATAATTTTGCCATCTGGTTCAAACTGAAGGACCAGACAAAAATCGGAGCATACATTTCCATAGGGGGCATGGCAATCACCTTTGTGGTCAATTTGCTCCTCATTCCCTCCATTGGTTATGCGGGTCCGGCTTGGGCCACGCTGGCCTGTTATGTTTTCATGGCATTGGCAAGCTATCTCAGTGGACGCTACTACTATCCCATCCCCTATCCGATGGGACGCATTGCGGCCTATGTCTTGTCTGCTCTGCTGTTTTACGGCATCAGCGTCTGGATCAGACCTTGGCTGGGAGACTCCCTGCTCTTGGTCCTGACCATCAATAGTTTGATCTTGTTGGCGTACATGCTGTGTTTTTACTGGGTGGAGCGAAAAAGCCTCCTTGCCATGTTGGGCAAAAATTGACACAAGACGAAAATCCCGGACAGGCCAAATTTCAGCCAGGCATGCTGTCCAAAATTCTCGTATATTTGTTGCCCTTGGAAATGGATTTTTTCATCACGCTGAACAAAAGAAATTACTATGAGATTTGGTACAAAAGCAATCCATGCAGGTATAGAACCCGATCCGTCTACTGGTGCCATCATGACGCCCATCTTCCAAACGTCTACCTACGTACAGAGCGCACCGGGAGATCACAAAGGCTTTGAATACGCACGCACGCAGAATCCAACCCGCAGCACCCTGGAAAAGAATGTCGCTGCCTTGGAAAACGGTAAATATGGCATTTGCTTCGCCAGTGGAATGGCCGCCATGGATGCCGTGATGAAATCGCTCAATCCCGGAGACGAAATCATTTCCACCAACGACCTCTACGGAGGGTCTTACCGACTGATTACCAAAATCTACGAGCGTTTCGGACTCAAAGGACATTTCATCCCCATGAGTACCCCTTCCAATATTGAGAAGGCCATCAATGAGAATACCAAACTGATCTGGATCGAAACGCCCACCAACCCGATGCTCAAAATCATTGACATCAAGTCAATCTGCGCCATCGCCAAGCAACACGGCATTCGGGTCTGCGTCGACAACACCTTCGCTTCTCCTTATCTGCAAACGCCGCTTGACTTGGGTGCCGACTTCGTATTGCACTCTGCCACCAAATACATCGCAGGCCACTCAGATGTTGTCCTGGGGGTCATCGCCGTCAACGACGAAGAATTGGCCAAGGAATTGTACTTCATCCAAAATGCATCGGGAGGGGTCCCTGGTCCACAAGACTGCTTTTTGACCCTGAGAGGCATCAAAACCCTTCACCTGCGCGTCGAACGCTCTTGCCAAAGCGCCCAAAGAATTGCAGAACACCTGCAAGGGCATCCCAAACTGAACAAGGTATTTTACCCAGGACTGCCCGATCATCCCAACCACGACATCGCCAAAGAGCAAATGCGCCACTTCGGAGGAATGGTCTCCTTTGACTTCCCCAACGACGATGCACAAAAGTCCTTGACGGTTTTGAAAAATACCAAACTGTTTTCCTTGGCGGAATCACTGGGTGGTGTGGAATCACTGATTGGGCATCCGTCTACCATGACGCACGCATCGATCCCAAGACCGGAACGCATCAAGGTAGGACTTACCGACTCCTTGGTTCGCTTGAGCATTGGCGTAGAAGATGTCGACGACTTGATCGAAGATTTGGATCAGGCATTGGCCCTCGCCTAAGGATCACTCAACGCCATATCGCTACCTTCAGCACCTGCTCTTGATTTGCTTCTCGGATGCGGACCAAGTACAGGCCTGCAGAATACTGCCCAACGGATAGATTTGCCTCCTGTTGGCCATCCAATGGGCTGCTCTGCAGTACTTGTCCATTCAAGTTGATCAATTGCACTTCTGCTTCCGAGGCAGGGACATCAGATCGGAACAATTGAATCTGGTCGGCTCCTGCTTGGTATCTGGCCGACCAAGTGGCAGCATTCTCTACTTCTTCGGTGGAAATGATGATGCCCAGTCGGTTGACAGTCGACATCATGTGCCGATAGGTGCCCAACAGTTGTCCATTTCGGTATTCGGAAAAACAAATGCCAAAGACAAACATCCCCTGATCAGTCGGAGTATAAGACAGCTGACCTGTCTGCGAATCCAAACTCACCCCATCCTGGGTAGGAAATGGGTTGTCCAAATCAAACGTACCAGCAAAGGGCATGGTTTCGAAAGGAGGTGGGCAAGGAGGAGACGGGACGACACCGTCACAGCCGTTGGCATCTTTGTTTGGCTCAGAGGGGGAACCGCCAAGCCCCCCACCCAAAAATGGCATGCAAAGCTGGTAAGCCATACTGTCTCCATCCGATTCTTGGACCATCAGATCGACAGACATTGGAACATTGGGGCAGCTGTAATAGGAAAGGGGAAAATCAATCTCCGGGCTGCTGTTGCAAAGCGATTGTGCCAAAGGCGTGATTTCTGCCATCAGAGACAAGCCTCGGGCACCTGGATTGTCGACATTGACAACTTCTTCTGCCAAACAACAACGCTGGTACAAAATGCGGTATGGATCAGGACTGCTGGGAAGTTCCAACTCCAGTGTGTAGGTTCCTTTTTGCAGACAATAACTTCCCTCCTCAAACTGACAATCGAAGCGGGGGCCTTCCACCAAGATCTCCTCAGTCGGTCCGATGGCCACCAAGCGATTGACCAATAGGTCATCTCCCAGGAAAATACCAATGGAAGCAGTTCGGTCAAAATTGGCCGCTCCTACTGTTGAGCAGTCGATGAAGAGGTCCATTGTGATCTCGTAGCGATTGTCGCCCAGGCATTTGTAGGACATACAACCGCTGATGATGTGGCGACTATGGAGGGAGGTCAATGAGAGGCAACAGCAAAACAGCAAGAGAAGGAAGCCTCGAAGGCAGCGAGAATTGGTGCTGATTGGTAGAGGACGGACGAAGGCAAAAAGTGTTTTCAAAGGTGAGTCACACCTTGGGTTGTTTAGTTGAATCATAGCCAAATGATTTAGTACAACTAAAACTACAAATATTTTTGAGATTTTTTTACCTTACCATACAGAATGTTTCAAGCGTAGATACAACATTGGGGAAGGTCGACCCATTGGCTGAGACAGGAAAGAAAAGCAGCCAAGTGTATCGACACCCTCAGAAGACAAGGGCGAGGTGAGAGCAGAGCGCGTCCCGCCCACCGAAAAACCAATGTAACAAGGGGCTTTCAGCGATGAGGACGCATACTGCTATTGCACATTGAATGTCATCAATGAAGTCTTGGGGACGGCCAGTGAAGCCGCCATCCCAAAACTGACATTCGGGCAAGCTGTTGCAGGCCATGAAACGGCATCACTCACTGCCCATGAACCCGAGCTGCCAGCGCACAGGTGTAAAGCAAGCATCAATGATTGCATTTTGTCTAAAAGCTGGTCTCTTTTACTGCAAAGCGAACAGGCACGAAGCCTGTTCACATGCCTAGCAGTAACTCTGTCTAAGCCAAGGAAGAAATTCCTTAGCGCCTGGGAAAAGACATCCCCGTTACCCATGTATAAAGTCGCGAAATTTTCACTTTTTACATGGTATAAGATTGACAGAAGATGATATGTAGAAAACCATCAGTAGGAGGGCGTTTTACCCTCCTCAATTGCATTCTTTAAAATTGGATAAAGTTATTCGTGCATATAATTTACTATATTGCAGACGTACATAATTGTATTTCTACAAATATAGTCTTGTTTTGAATAAAATTCAATATTTGACTATAAAATTATTTTCAAATGGTTAAAAAGGCTTTTGGTGATAAGCTCAGGTCCGTCCGAAAACAGCTGGGCCTTTCGCAGGGGGACTTTGCTAACATGCTGAGTATCAACCAGTCGTCTGTTTCCAAAATGGAAAGAGGGTCGATAGAAATTCCCATTAAGCTAATCGATGAAATTTTTTCTCGTTTTCAGATTGAACCGCGTTGGTTCTTCTTTGGCGACGTTGCTCCCAATACTACAGATGCAAACGCACAGGTCACCAACGACTCGGATACCAACTATCAATCGGAGGAAATCGAGCGATTGGTCAAGGAAAACAAGACCCTACGAGAAAAGCAGCGAAGATTGGACAATGTCCTCTTGAGTCAGGGCAAAACCATCAGCAAGCAAGACAAAGAAATTGAATTACTCGTGGCCAGAATCAGCAAGCTAGAAGATGATCTGGAAAACAAATAGACTGTGGGAAACCGAAATTTATAGCATTACTCCTCTTCCTCTCTGTTCCGGTAGCGCTTCAACAACTTTTCCAAAGCTTCCAATAATGGCAAATGCTTTTCCGGGTCCTGATTCTTTTTGTATTCGTCCAGTAATCGATCCAGCTTTTTTCTAAAAGCAGAGGAATCTTTTCTATCCATTGCAGAACAAAATTTGGGTGATCGTACTAAAGTACTCCCCGACCACTTTTCCGTGTCTCAGCCTTCGCGGGGAGTCGTTCATTCACAATTCAATCTCTGCGAAGTTGCAGCACAGCTTCGCATACGTGAATGGTATGTGTCAAATCCCCGATCACAATTTTGTTCTTTTTCGTGGATGCTCCTAGCGTGTGACGAGTAGGAGGTATGGTTTAGTCGGGAATGCCAGATGTGATAGATTCACAATATTAAGTAAAATTTTGAATAAAAGTAAATTTAAGAATTAAACTTACACAAAATCATCTGGTTTCCTGGGTTGCCGCTGCAGCTGGCGTTCGGCCCAGCGTTGAAACCCATTGGTGAGTTGAACAAACTCCTCTGTATACCCACAGTCTGCACAGATGTAGCGATCCAAAGTCGCGTGCTTGAAACTCCAGGTGGTCAGAGGAATCTTTTGGTGCTGATTCATATTGCTGCCCACGACTTCCACCACTCGATCCGAATCGCATTTGGGACATCTCATTGTATAACGCATGTTCAATTCATTTTCTGAAACGATTACTCGGCCAGGGCCAATTCCAATTCCAATTTGAGGAAACGCCCGGTATGGCTCTTCTTGCGCTTGGCCACTTGCTCTGGTGTCCCTGTACAGACCACCGTACCGCCCCGATGCCCGCCTTCTGGTCCCATGTCAATGATGAAATCACCCATCTTGATCACATCCATATTGTGCTCGATCACCACCACCGTATTGCCTTTTTCAACCAATTTGTTCAACACATTGAGCAATTGCCGGATGTCTTCGAAATGCAAGCCCGTCGTCGGCTCATCCAAGATGTACATCGTGTTGCCAGTATCGCGCTTGGAAAGCTCTTCCGACAGTTTGACCCGCTGCGCTTCCCCTCCGGAAAGAGTCGTCGCCTGCTGTCCCAGTGTAATGTATCCCAGCCCCACATCTTTTAAAGTCTTGAGCTTGCGGTAAATGTTGGGAATGGGCTCAAAAAAGAGAGTGGCCTCGTCGACTGTCATGTCGAGTACATCGCTGATGGTTTTGCCTTTGTACAAGATCTCCAAGGTCTCCCGGTTGTAGCGACGTCCCAGGCAGCTTTCGCAATCCACTTGGACATCGGGCAAAAAATTCATCTCAATGATCCGCTTGCCAGCTCCTTGGCATACTTCACAACGCCCTCCTTTTACATTGAAAGAAAAGCGCCCTGGTTTGTAGCCGCGAATTTTGGACTCTGGCAACTCAGAAAAAATCTTCCGAATGTCCGTAAATACACCGATGTAGGTAGCGGGATTGGAGCGAGGGGTTCGCCCGATGGGAGATTGGTCGATTTCGATGACCTTGTCGAGATGCTCCAACCCATCCAAGCCCTTGTACGCCATGGGCCGCTTTTGGGAGCGATAAAAATGACGGCGCAAAATCGGATACAAGGTCTCATTGATCAAGGTAGACTTCCCACTGCCAGACACCCCTGTGATGCACGTAAAGGTGCCCAACGGAATGCGAATGTCAACCCCTTTGAGATTGTTGCCTGTAGCTCCTTTCAACTCCAAAAACTGTCCATTGCCCTTTCGCCGCTTTTCCGGCAGGCTGATGCGCCGTCGGTTGTTGAGGTAAGAAGAAGTCAGGGTGTCGTTTTTGACAAAAATCTCCGGATGCCCCTCCCCTACCAACAATCCACCATGTTTCCCGGCACCGGGGCCCAAATCGATCAGATAGTCAGAAGCCAACATGATGTCTTTGTCGTGCTCCACCACCAATACGGTATTGCCAATGTCGGACAGCTCGCGCAATGCCTCGATGAGCTTTTGGTTGTCGCGCTGGTGCAGACCGATGCTGGGTTCGTCCAAGATGTAGGTGATGCCTGTGAGCTGAGAACCAATTTGGGTGGCCAAACGGATGCGTTGGGATTCCCCACCAGATAGGGTGCGGGCCGGACGGTTGAGGGTCAGGTAATCGAGACCCACATGGAGCAGAAAACCGAGTCGCAAGCGGATTTCCTTCAAGACATCCTTGCCAATCAATCGCTGCCGCTTGTCCAGGTGCTTTTCCAAATTGCCCATCCACTCTGAGAGCTGTGCCACATCCATTTCAGCAAGTTGGCCGATGTGGTGACCGTTGAGTTTGAAATGAAGCGATTCCTTTTTGAGGCGATACCCATTGCATTCTGGACAAGTGATGATGGTCATGAACTCTTCTGCCCAAGAGCGAATCTTTTCGGAGCTGGAATCCTTGTACCAGCGAATCAACATATTCACCAAGCCTTCTTGTGCCAGGTTGTAGGTAAAATCGTGCTTGCTGTGGCGCAGGTTGACGCTAAAAGAATCATTGCCTCCATACAAGATGGTATCCAAAGCTTCCTTGGGAATGTCTTTCACTGGCGTAGCAAATGAAAACTTGTACTTGCGCGCGATGCTTCTCAATTGCTTGAAGGTCATGTTGTCGCGTACCTCTCCAAACGGGACAATCCCTACTTCATTGATGCTTTTGGTATCATCGGGGATGACCCGTTCCATGTCAACGGTATGCGTCTTGCCCAAGCCCTTGCAATGAGGGCAGGCACCGTAGGGAGAGTTGAAAGAAAAGGTATTGGGTGAGGGTTCTTCGTACGACAGTCCAGAGGCGGCATCCATCAAATGCTTGCTGTACGGAAAGATTTTTCCGTTGCTGTGATTCATCACCATGATGAGGCCATTGCCCATTTTCAAGGCAGTTTGCAGCGAGCTTGTCAGGCGCTCCTTGCGGTCTTCGTCCACCTTGAGTCGATCGATGACCACCTCAATGTCGTGTACTTTGTAGCGATCCACCTGCAAGCCAGGGGTAATGTCCACCACAGTACCATCGACGCGCACCTTGGTATATCCCTGTTTGCGCACCTGGTCGAACAGCTCTCGGTAGTGCCCCTTTCGTCCTCTGACAAGTGGTGCCAACAACAGGATTTTTTTGGAGGAGAAATGCCCAAAGATGTGTTCGACCATCTGGTCCTCGTTGTAGCGCACCATTCGCTCGCCCGTGTTGTAGGAGTAGGCCTCGCCAATGCGGGCGTAGAGAAGGCGGAGAAAATCATAAATTTCCGTCACTGTCCCTACCGTAGAGCGCGGGTTTCGACTGGTCGTTTTTTGTTCGATGGAAATCACAGGGCTGAGACCCGAGATTTTTTCCACATCGGGACGCTCCATCTCACCGATGAATTGACGGGCATAAGAGGTAAAAGTCTCCATGTACCGACGTTGACCCTCTGCGTAGATGGTATCAAATGCCAGAGAAGACTTTCCACTGCCACTGATGCCTGTGATGACGACGAATTTGTTGCGCGGAATGGCAACATCGATGTCTTTCAGATTGTGAACCCGGGCGCCAATGACCTCTATCGAATCATTGACAGTATGCCCATTTCCATTGAGGCTTGCCTCTTTCTTTTTTGCCATTTGTATATTCTGTTGGATCGCTGCTGTTGAAGGATTCCTTTGCCGGTTAGCCAAATCGCAAAATTACCAAAAGAATGCTGCTTGGCCTAATGATTTTAGGATTTGCAGGAGGAGATTGGACAATCTTTTGTCACAAGCTTTCTTTTGCCAATGAGCGTCTTCTTTTATCCTCGGCTGAACGGCAAGTTTTCAACAATCCAAAACTGCATTAGGTTTAGGTATACTCATTACATAGTGGTACGGGCGAGTATAAGCAGACCAAAAGGCCGTACCGATTCGTCGATACAGCCTGTGCATAAAAGATGAAATTACAATGTCTTTCAAAGGGTCATAAAAGAGGAGGGATCTACTCGCTTTCCATTTTCAATGACCTCGTAATGCAGGTGTGGTGCTGTGGAAAAACCGCTGTTTCCCACCAGTCCGATCACCGTGCCTTTGTCGACCTTCTGCCCTTCTTCCACCTTGATCTCTGAGAGATGGGCGTACATGGTTGTATAGGTGTCGTCGTGTTGGATGTAAATGTGCAGCCCATGGCCTTTTTTGTGTCGGTGTACCTTGAAGACCTCGCCATCGGCCGTCGCCACCACAGGCGTGCCCAAGGGGGCCTTCAGGTCGATGCCTCTGTGGTGTATTTTCTTTTTCTGGATGGGATGCATCCTCATTCCAAAACCGGAGGAAACTTTCCAATGACCTTTGACTGGGCGAATGCTCGGCGGCTCTTCTCCCCAGTCCGCATAAGTAGGGACTTCACAGCAAATGTCCTCACAATGGGCTTCCAAAGTTGGTTCAGAATCGGTCAGCAAATGATGGCTGGAGTAGGCACCTAGCAAAAACAAAACAGCAGCAGCAATGATTTTCATAAGTTGCGATTTTTGATTGAGTGAGCGAATGGTTTGTAATTGAATCTTTTGAATTCCATCTTTTCCAAAGGCGGCAAAGGCCTTTTCGCAAGCAATATGAAAATGCGCACCATCTTTCATCTGATCTTCAATGGCACAACAAAGGTGGTCCAACAATTCTTCTTTGAGTGGACCGTACTCCAAGCCCTCTTCTTCCAGCCGGGCCTTGATGTAATGAATGTGAAAGTCTGTCAATTCAGGAGCCATCCCCCTGGGTTTTGGGTTGAATAATCAGTTGCATGACTTGTAAAAACTCTTCGAATTCGGCCAGGCGACTCCGCGAAGCCTTCTCCCCCGCCACCGTCAGGCTGTAGTATTTGCGCATCCGCTTTCCCACTTGTTCGCGTTCTACCTTGACCAAGCCTTCTTTCTCCAACTTATGCAAGCTGGGATACAAAGCCCCTTCGGTCAACTGCAGGCGACCGTCAGATTGCGTTTTGACATATTGGGAAATTTCGTAGCCGTACATCCGGCCTTTCTCAGCCAAGAGCTTGAGAATGATCGTACGAAGGGTTCCTTTGAGCAGTTCTCTTGAAAACATGCTGCAATATACCTAAGATTTTTAGGTATCAAAAGGAATACATAAGAAAATTAGGTATCTAGGAAATTTCTTTGATCAACTCTCCAATGATTTGCTGCATTTGGGGGGCCACCCCCTCCACCACAGCAATTACCTGCTCTACGGTAGTCTCTTGGATGACTTCCGGTGGATGGCACTGATTGGACACCACAGACATGGCCAGAACCGCCAGGCCCATGTGCCTCGCCACAATGACCTCGGGTACAGTGGACATGCCCACCAAGTCGCCACCAATGCGATGCATATACAGATATTCGGCGGGCGTTTCCAGATTGGGTCCCTGCAAGCCAACGTAAATGCCTTCGCGCAAGGGAATGCCCAAGCGCTCTGCAACAGCCAGGGCTTGCTGCCGCAGCTTGAGGTCATAGGTTTTCATCATATCGGGAAAGCGAGGACCGAAGCGCTCGTCGTTGGGGCCGCGGAGGGGATTTTCGGGTTGCAAATTGATGTGGTCCTTGATCAGGATCAAATCCCCTGCCTTCATCTCGGCATGTATGCTACCAGCAGCATTGGACACCAATAAGGTCTGAATCCCCAGCAGCTTCATCACCCGCACGGGAAAGGTCACCTGCTGCATGCTGTAGCCCTCGTAGTAGTGAAACCGACCAGCCATGGCCAGGACGGGGCACCCATTGAGACGCCCAATGACCAATTGTCCTTTGTGGCTCTGGACAGTAGAGGTTGGGAAATGGGGAATGTCGTCGTAGGGAATGGTGATCTTCTCTTCCATCAGATGGACCAAACCACTCAGACCAGTGCCCAGGATGATGCCAATGGTGGGAGAAAGCAAACTTTTTTCCTGTATGAAACGGGCCGCTTCCTGGGCATTTTCATAAAGCATGGGGGAAATGATTTGTGGATCCAAAAATCAGTCGACGACCAACTCTGCTCCATCCAACTTTTGCTGAATGATGTTGGCAGGCAACTCTCTGAATTCGTACTGCTGGTTGCGCAGCTGGGGTACATAACCCGCCTCCCGAATGGCCTCTTGTATGCCATCTGCTGTGAAACGGAATCGGGCACCTGCAGCTGATACCACATTTTCTTCGATCATGATGCTGCCAAAGTCATTGGCGCCGGCGTGCAGACAAAGTTGAGCCACCTGCTTGCCCACGGTCAGCCAAGAGGCCTGAATATTGACGATATTGGGCAACATGATGCGGCTCATGGCGATCATTCGCACGTATTCATCGCCCGTACAAGTGTTGCGAGCCCGCTTCATCCGCTTGAGAATGGTATCCTCATCCTGAAATGGCCAGGGGATGAAGGCCAGGAATCCGTTGGCTCCCTCTGGTTTTTCGGACTGCACCTGCCGGATGTCGACAAAATGCTCCATGCGCTCTAGGTTGGTCTCGATGTGGCTGAACATCATGGTCCCAGAGGTTGTCATGTGGAGTTTGTGTGCTGCTCTCATCACATCCAGCCATTCTTGCCGACCACATTTTCCTTTGGAGATCAGTCGGCGGACCCGATCGGAGAGGATTTCCGCTCCTGCCCCTGGCAGCGAATCCATACCAGATTCTTGGAGGGCTTTGAGGACCTCGTAGTGAGTCGACTTTTCCAGTTTGGTGATGTGGGCGATTTCGGGCGGGCCCAGCGCGTGGAGTTTCAGATTTGGATAGAGGGACTTTAGCTCGCGGAACAAGTCACAATAAAATTGAAGTCCCAGATCGGGATGGTGCCCCCCTTGCAGAAGGAGCTGTTCGCCTCCATAGCGAAACGTCTCCTCTATCTTTTGTTTGTACTCGTCGATGGTGGTGATGTAGGCATCTTCGTGCTTGGGTCGGCGGTAGAAATTGCAAAACTTGCAATTGGCAATGCAGACATTTGTGGTGTTGCTGTTGCGATCGATGATCCAAGTGACCACATTGCCGGGCACCCGCTGCTGCCTCATTTGGTTGCCGACAAACATCAGCTCCGCTGTGGGAGCCTGTTCAAATAAGAAAACGCCTTCTTCTGGGCTTAAAAACTCGCCTTGCAAAGCCCGGTGCAACAAATCTCCAATATTCATATCAGTGGCATTTTGTGGATGCTAAATAGTACCATTTACCAATGCTAGATTCGGTCAGCGATGAATTTTATCCTTCTCAACAAAGAAGTCCGACCTCAAAAGAGTCCGCTTTGCTTGTGTGACCCTCACCGAAATCGATGAGTTTCTACGCAATACTGCCAAAGGTTGTTCCTTTTTTGACTTCTGTGCTGTTGAGGGGCGGTTTGTTTTCAAAAGTACAACAAAGATACCGATGCCACAGTTTATCCACAGCAGATTTAATTTTCATTTTTTACTGAAAGCACCGAAACCTCCCTTTTCAAATCATCTATTGCCTTTTTAGATTATAAGTCATATATTTGTCCGACAATTAGCTCCAAAAGAGGGAACAAAACGTTCCCTCTTTCTATTTATTGTACCTATGCAAAGAGAGATTGAAAGCCGCATCGTGGGCTTACTCGAAGAAAAATTCCAGGAGCCACCTTTCGACGATTGCTTCATCATAGAGGTAAAACTACACGATCACCGAAAACTGGACGTATACATCGATACCGACGAGGGAATCAACTTCGGCAAGTGTCAAAAAGTCAGCCGCTACCTAGAGAAACACATCGATGAGGGAAGCTGGCTCGGTGAAAAGTATGTACTCGAAGTATCTTCGCCTGGCGTGGGTCGCCCCCTGAAATTCGCCCGACAATATCCGCGAAACATCGGCAGAAAACTGGAAGTTTCGGTCAAAGAGGGTGGAAAACTCAGCGGCAAACTCGTGGAAGTCAACGACTCGGAGATCGTACTGGAAAATAAGGTGCGCATCAAAGAAGGCAAAAAGAAGAGAACGGAGGTCCAACAGACCCGTGTTTCCTTCGAAAACATACTAAAAGCTATCGTAAAAATCTCATTTTAAACTGATTCAGTCATGATGAACTTGGTTGATACTTTCTCCGAATTCAAAGCGGGGAAAAACATAGACAGGCCAACGATGGTGCGTGTACTGGAAGATGTATTCCGCACACTCATCCGCAAAAAATATGGCTCTGACGAAAACTTTGATGTCATTGTCAACACACAGAAGGGAGACCTTGAACTTTGGCGGGTACGCGAAATCGTTCCCGACGGTGAGGTGTTGGATGACCGCAGCCAAATTTCCATCTCCGAGGCATTGTCCATCGACGAAGACTACGAGATTGGCGAAGAGTGCTACGAGCAGCTGCAACTGGAAGATTTTGGCCGCCGCGCCATCATGGCCGCTCGCCAAACATTGATCTCCAGAATCATGGAACTCGAAAAAGACGACGTCTACAAGCGCTACGTCGATCGAGTCGGTGAAATTGTCTTGGGTGAGGTTCATCAGATTTTGAAAAGAGAAATTCTCGTCGTCGACGATGCCACCAGCAATGAATTGGTGTTGCCGAGAAACGAGATGATCAAGGGCGACTTTCTCCGCAAAGGCGACATGGTTCGCGGTGTGATCAAGAGAGTGGAGATGAAAAACAACAACCCAGTTGTCCTGGTTTCCCGCACCGATAGTACTTTCCTCGAAAAGCTTCTGGAGCAGGAAGTACCCGAAATCGAAGATGGACTGATTTCCGTCAAAAAGATCGTTCGCATGCCAGGCGAGAGAGCCAAGGTAGCGGTGGAATCTTATGATGATCGAATCGACCCTGTAGGAGCCTGTGTCGGTATGAAGGGATCGCGCATTCACGGCATTGTCCGCGAGTTGAAGAACGAAAACATCGACATTGTCAACTTTACCAACAATAATACGCTCTTCATTCAGCGTTCTCTAACGCCAGCCAAAGTCAGCAGCATTGACCTCAATATGGAGAAGATGCGGGCCTCTGTCTATCTAGAGCCCGACCAGGTGTCTTTGGCCATTGGCAAGGGAGGAACCAACATCAAGCTGGCCAGCCAGCTGACTGGCTTTGAAATCGATGTATTCCGCAACACGGACGAAGTAGAGATCGAGGATGTCGATCTGGACGAATTCTCCGATGAGATCGAAGACTGGATCATCGACCAGCTCAAATCCATTGGCTGTGATTCTGCCAAGAGTGTGCTCGAATTGAGCCGCAATGAATTGGTGCGCCGGACTGATTTGGAAGAAGAGACTGTCGACGAGGTCTTGTCCATTCTCAGTGCTGAATTTGAGGAGGAATAAAGACCGTCAACTGGAAAAAAGTGGGTAAACTGCTTTTTTCCAGCTTAAATTGAACTATTTTATACCGCTTTTGCCTTGTTTTTATAGCCAAAAGTGTTGCATACCATAGTTTTAACGTAAATTTGCACTCGTATTTTTAATTACTAGAGGCGAAAGACTTTTGCATGTTTGTGTATTGTTCCCATTACTTAATCAAAAATTGAGCTGAGAATGTAAGCAATATCTCTCTTTTCGTAAAGTCTTTTGTCTATCAAACCTCCAAATATTCGGATGGCCAAACGTTTGATTAAGATAGCAAAAGAATTGAATGTCGGTACTTCAACCATTGTTGACCACCTCAACAAGAATGGTTATGATATTGACAACAAGCCGACAGCTAAGGTGACTGATGAGATGTATACCGAACTGCTCAAAGAGTTCCAGAAGTCCATCGCCATCAAGGAAAAGGCAGACCAACTCGTCATTGGCAATCGCATTGCTGTCAAAAAAGAGAAAGAAGCAGAAGCTGCAGAAGTTTCTGAACCTCTCTTTCCACCTCCTCCCCCCACGCCTCCAGCTCCCAAAGCTACTGTTCCACCACCTCCGCCTCCGCCCGTCGTCGAGACAGCCCCTGTCGAGGAAACTCCAGCTGCTCCAGTTGCAGAAGTGACTCCCCCGGCAGAGCCCGTCGCTGTAGAAAAGGTCGAAACGCCTGTCGTTGAAAGCCCCCCTGCTACAGAGATACCACAACCCAAGGCAAAGGTAGTCGAAGAAAAGCCAGCAGAGGAAGTCGCTCCCGCCAAAGAGCCAGATTCGCCAAAGATCGGTCTCAACATCAAAGGCAAAATCGACCTCGACAACATAGGCAAGCCAAAAAAGGAAGCGCAGTCTCCGCAGAAAGAGCCTGAAAAGCCAGCAACGAAAGCTGTTGAAAGCAGTGCTCCAGTAGCAAAAGAGGAGAAGGTCATCAACAAAGCGCCCAAAGAGGAAGTGCGCAAAGAAGTGCCAGCCAATCCACCTGCCGAAGTTGTCAACAAGCAAACGACGCCTCAGACACCTCCAGCTCAAGAGGGAACCAAAGAAGAAAAGGGGGAAAAACAAGAAAGTTCATCCGGGGATTCCAACGAATTGGTCAGAGCCAAAACACCACAGCTCAAGGGCCTCAAGATCCTCGGCAAGATAGATACGGACAAACTCAAGCGTCCCAAGAAAAAGAAGAAGAAGAAAGGCGAAGCTGCTCCAGATTCCAATGCCTCTGGCAGCAATACTTCCAAGGAAGGAGATTCCACGCAAAAAAGCAGTGGATCCTCTACGGGAGGAGATGCGCCCAAAAAGCGCCGCCGCACCAGAAAACGCGTCGCTGTTACTGTCCGACCGGGAGGAAGATCGGGTGATGGTAGACGCACAAGGAATAACAGAAGAGACGAGGTCAAAGAGGTCTCTCAAAAGGAGATCGAAGAAAAGATCAAGCAGACCATGGCCCGCCTCTCCGGAGGGGGCAAGAAAAAGCGTCAGCGCATCCGCCGCGACAATCGCGAAAGATTGCGCGAAAAGCAAGAGATGATCGAACAGGCAAAGGATACAGGAACACTGCAGTTGACAGAGTTCGTATCTGTGTCTGAATTGGCCAGCCTCATGGATGTTCCCGTTACCTCGGTCATCACAACCTGTATGAACCTGGGGGTCATCGTATCCATCAACCAACGACTCGATGCGGAAATCATCGAATTGGTGGCCAGTGAATACAACCACGAGGTGGAATTCATCAGTGCAGAAGACCAGCTGGAAGAGGAGGAAGAGATCATTGATGATCCAGAAGATTTGTCGCCACGGGCTCCCATCGTCACAGTCATGGGGCACGTCGATCACGGTAAGACATCTTTGCTTGATTACATTCGCTCGGCCAACGTGACCGATGGGGAAGCAGGGGGAATCACCCAGCACATCGGTGCTTACGAAGTGGAAGTCGGCGAAGACAATAAAAAGATCACATTCCTCGATACACCTGGTCACGAAGCCTTTACCGCGATGCGGGCCAGGGGTGCCAAGGTCACCGATATCGCCATCATCATCATCTCTGCTGATGACAACGTGATGCCACAAACCAAGGAAGCCATCAGCCACGCACAAGCGGCAGGCGTTCCCATGGTCTTTGCCATCAACAAAATTGACAAGGAAGGAGCCGATCCCAACCGCATCAAGCAGGAATTGGCCAACATGAACTTGCTGATCGAAGAATGGGGTGGCAAATACCAATCACAAGACATCTCAGCCAAGACTGGTGACAACATCGATCTGCTGCTCGAAAAGGTGCTGCTCGAAGCGGAAATGCTCGAACTGCAAGCAAATCCAGATCGCCAGGCCATCGGTACAGTCATCGAAGCTTCTCTGGACAGAGGACGGGGATATGTGACCAAGATTCTGGTACAAAATGGCGCCTTGTCCATCGGAGATGCTGTCGTAGCAGGTGAATACTCCGGTAAGATCAAAGCCATGTTCAACGAGCGAGGCAGCAAGGTGAAATTGGCAGGCCCATCAACCGCTGTTCTCATCCTCGGTCTCAGTGGAGCCCCACAGGCAGGTGAGAAATTCAAGGTGATGGATACTGAACAGGAAGCCCGTCAATTGGCCTCCAAACGCGCCCAGATTTCGCGCGAACAAGCCACACGAGCCAGCAAGCGAATCAGTCTGGACGAAATCGGTCGCCGCTTGGCTCTCGGTACCTTTAAGGAACTCAATCTGATCGTCAAAGGGGACGTGGATGGCTCCATCGAAGCCTTGGCAGATTCCTTGATCAAACTGTCCATCGAAACGGTACAGGTCAACGTCATACACAAAGCGGTGGGACAAATCATTGAATCAGATGTCTTGCTGGCCTCTGCTTCGGATGCCATCATCATCGGCTTCCAGGTCCGTCCGTCCATCAATGCTCGCAAACTGGCCGAGCGAGAAGGCGTTCAGATCAAGACCTATTCGATCATCTACGAAGCCATTGAGGAAATCAAGATGGCCATCGAAGGGATGCTCGAACCGACCAAGGAAGAAAAGATCGTTGGACAGGTGGAAGTTCGCGAAGTGTACAAGATCAGCAAGGTGGGTACCGTCGCTGGTTCCTATGTGGTGGAAGGCAAGATTGCCAAGTCCAGTCACGTACGCTTGGTGCGCAACGGAATTGTGATCTATCCGACCAAGGAAGGAGCACACGGAGAGATTTCCTCCCTCAAGCGATTTAAGGAAGATGCCAAAGAGGTCAAGAAAAATACCGAATGTGGTATTACGATCAAGAACTTCAACGACATCAAGGTGGGAGATGTGATCGAGGCGTACGAAATCATCGAGGTCAAGCAAACCTACAATGGCTAAAAAGTAAATAATCCACGATACGAAAGTATATTAACCAGAAGCGCCCCTGGCAGTTGCCAGAGGCGCTTATTTTTTTCCCCTTTAGTAGTCGATGTCCGTATTGGGAGGGGGTACAGAAGAAGGGATTGGTTTGTCACCGTTTCCTCCGCCATTGCCACCCAAGACACGTCTCCGCTGAGACGTTGTTAGTAACTGCTGGGGGGACAAGCCGCTTGTTAGGCTCGAAAGCTTGTTTAATGTTACTCTCATAATGCAGTTAAATAAATGGTAAAAAAATATTCCTATAACTACAATATATCCTTTCAGAATGAGTTAGCCAAGTGCCCTTTGCCAATATTGCCAAATAACAATCTGTTTTATTCAAAATTTTAAAAAGAAAAATTGCTTGAGTTAAGCATGGAATATCAGGCAGAATATGTAGTATATTGGCCTCAGGGTAGAAAAGCGATTGTTATTGGGGTTTAAAACGCATCATAAGTATATTTTTTAAGCAAAAACCCATTCTTCAGACGCATTTCTGTTTTTCCAAATACCACAAGCTCCCATCTCATGGATTACCACATGGTCCTTCAACAGCTGGCATCCAATCAACAAAGTTTCCAGTGCCTACTCAGTGATGTCCCCCAACAACTCATTCGCTGGAAGGCAACACCCGAGCAGTGGTGCCTCCTGGAAATCATCTGCCACCTTCGAGACATAGAAAAAGACGATTTCCGAATCCGCTTGCAATTGGTACTGGAAGATTCCACCCAAGATCCACCCCCCATTTTTCCCGAGACATGGGCCCAAAAACGGGCCTACATGGAACAGGATTTTGCAGAAACGACGACCAGCTTTTTGTCCGAGCGCGAGCAGTCCATCCAATGGCTTCGCAACTTGCTGGCCTCTGACCCCGCCCCCAAATGGGACAATACCTACCAACATCGTCAGCTGGGGCCGCTCAGTGCCCACCTTTACCTTGTCAACTGGCTGGCACACGATTATCTACACATCCGGCAAATCACCAAAGTCAAATACGACTACCTCAAAGATGCCTCCGGGGAAAGCCTGGCCTATGCTGGCAAATGGGTATGAAAAAGCGCCTCCCGGTAGGACCAGAAGGCGCTTCTCTATTCTAAGCAACTGTATCCTTAGTGGATGATCAATCGCTGGTTGCTTTGTCCTTCCTCTTCCAGCCATACGAGGTTGAAGACACCGGTGCCAATGTGGCTGACATCCAACTCAACGGTTTGCTCTCCTCTCATAATCGACAGTCTCTCACTGTGTCGCAGCTTGCCCATCAAGTCGTACACTTCCACCGTCACCAACTCCCTGGCTGGCGCATTCACATCGATGTATACCAAACCAGTGCGGTTGGGACTTGGATAGAGGGTCCCCATTTTTGCTTGGCCAGCAGATAGGTCAACCGAAATGGCATCGGAAAAGGTGAACTTGCCATCGGTGTCTATCTGGCGCAGGCGATAATATTGCAAGCCCTTGGCGGGCGCTTCATCTACATAAGAATATTCCAGGCTCACTTGTGAATTGCCCGCTCCTTCCACAAAGTCGATGGTCTCCCACTTTTCGCCAGAGGTGCGCTGAATTTCGAAGCCTTCATTGTACAACTCTGTTGCTGTTGACCAATTGAGAATGACTTTGTCATCTTGAGGTGCTCCTTCGAAGCGTACCAACTCTACCGGAGCAGGAGTGGTGAAACCGACCCGGAAATTGTCGATGGCAAATTCCTCTCCACTGCCATTGACAAATGCGATGAAGCGCAGGTCCAAGGTCGTTCCAAAACCAGAAATGGAAAAAGAAAATTCCCGGAACGTCTTGTCCATTGCCGTAGGGCCATCTCCAACTCCATCGTTGTCTGTGTCTACTCGAAATACTCCCCGGCCATCACCAAATGTAGCATCGGCGGACCCATCGCTTCGGAAAACAATTCCAGTGGTATAGCCACCACCATCGATTTGATATTGCACTTCCAGGCGGTCAGGATGCCCGTCCAAAGCACTGAGGCCTTCCCATTCATTGGGGTCATCATCACAAGCAAACAGTCCCAGAAAAACGAGATTGGACCGCCCCGTGATGTCGATTCCTGTGAAGTTGATGATGTCCGGATCAGTTACACAGCCATCCAAGTCTTCCCCTCTCCAAGCATAAGAACCCTGGATGTCTGCAAATACATCACTGACACCAGAACAAGTCATTCCTGTACCAGAAGAAGTATTGCAGTCTGTTCGGAAGAAATAATCACTACTGCCACATGCAGCAGGATCGGAGCCGTCAGTTGAGCTGGTGTGTCCAGAAAGGGATCTCGTGCCGCTAGAAGGAGTCGTTGCTTCAAAATCATCGGTCCAGATAATGGTTTGGGCACTCAAGAACAAGGAGCCCGACATGACAAGCATCAGAAAGGTGCATAGACATTTTCTCATAGTAGTATTTTACTTTAGCGTTTTAAATGAGGTTATACAACAGCTGAATGCACATCACTGGAGTCCAGCGGAAGTCCAATTGTTGCATCCAAAAATGTTCTAAAGATTTATGTGTTGTGTAGTCATGTAGTCAGGCCACCGATGTCGACCGAGCTGATCCCAATGCAATTTTATCCAGTGGTCTGCCACTTATGAGTAATACATTGCATAAATCAAACCAACTTTTTCACCCGAACCCAAACGACAAGCGCCCCTCGGCTGTAACCGAGAGGCGCTTGCAAAACGGAAGACCAATTGGTGAACTCAATGAATGACCAATTGCTGGTAAGTTTGCGTTTCTGTATCTTGCCACATCAGGTTGAAAATGCCATTCCCCAGGTGGCCCAAGTTCAATTCGATGGTCTGCTCTCCCTTGGCAACCGACAGCTGCTGGCTGTGCAATAGTCTTCCCATCAAATCGTATACTTCTAGTGTCAGTACCTCCTTGGCCGGAGTGTCTATGTCGATGTTGACCAAACCGTTGTAGCTGGGATTCGGGTACAGTTCCGAAAATTTACCCATCGGCTTTTTGCTGCGGATGGTGATGACTTGCGACAAGCTGGCCGCCCCATTGAGGTCGATTTGGTTGAGGCGATAATAGCTGATGCCTGTATTGGGCGAGTCATCGATGTATTGGTACTGCTGCAAGGTCTGGGATTGTCCCGCTCCATCCACAAAGTCCAATGTCTTCCAGTCCTTGCCATTGATACTCCGCTGAACCTCAAAACCCATGTTGTTGATTTCGGTTACTGTTTCCCAATTGAGATACACCATTCCCTTGTCCAGCTGGCCATTGAAATCCGTCATCTCCACAGGCAGTGGACCAGTGACGTTGACTTCAAAGAGGTCGACGCCAAATTCTTCGCCCGATCCATTGACAAAGGCGACCAGGCGCAGATCAAGAGTGGTTCCCGAGCCTGAAATGTCGAAGGTAAACTGCTTGAAGGTCTTGTCCATTACAATCCCACCATCGCCTACACCATCGCCATCTGTATCCACCTGAAACACACCGCGTCCATCTCCAAAGGTTGCATTGGCACTTCCATCACTCCGAAAGTCCAAACCTGGCTGCCAGCCGCCACCATCTATCTGATAGTCGATGCGGATGTAATCTGGGTGCCCATCCGCTGCTGTCGGCCCTTCCCATTCATTGGGGTCATCGTCACAGGCAAACAATCCCCTGAATTCCAATGCGCCCCGACCACTGATGTCAATGCCCAAAAACTCGACGATATCAGGATCGCTCGTACAGCCATCCAAATCTTCTCCCCGCCACATAAAAGAGCCCTGCACACCTGCAAAGACATCGCTGACACCACTGCAATCCCTTCCAGAGCCAGAGGCGAGATTGCAGTCTGTTCGATAAAAATAGTCACTAGAACCACAGACATCGGGCCCATCTCCCTCTATGGGAGATCGCGTGCCGCCCCCCATGTTGGGCGCTGTGCCCTCAAAATTGTCTTGCCAGAATACCTGGCCATACAGATCCGACGTCCCAAAACCCATTGCCATCAACACCATGAGACATCCAAGTGTAATTGCTTTCATCATAAAAGAGATTTAGTTTTTTGAAATAGAAATGTCTTTTGATTGAGCATCCACTCAATCAAAACATATTTTGTAGCTGGAGATGAGTTTGTTTTTCCAAAGGCTGTTGTCGGCAATCTGTGGCCTCCAATACAGCCTTGCTAATTCTTATTCAGGAATCACTTTGTTCGTATGTGTCTAAAGTGCAAAACGGATCATTTGATCGCTGCGCAACATCTTTATGGAAAGCTGCGCTCCGGCGACAACTTCCGTTGGTCGTTCAAAACAGTACAATGCTTGCCCCCAATGTACCAACTCTCCTCCCAAGCCACTGGACACCTTCAATTCATCATCCAGGTACAAATCGAACCAAAAAACCACAGCTTGCAGCTGGCCACTTTGCTGAATGGAGAAGTCTAGGTTTTTGCGAAGAGGATCGTCGTCGGCATAAGCAGGCGGCATATTGTAAAAGTCGATGTCTTCAAATTGGACCACATCCGACAGGGGCTTGTAGTCTTCTGCTCCCAGGTCGATTCGAATGTATTCGTTGGGCACCCGAAAGCGATCAAAAGCCGACAGGTCAAACCCACATATGTCCCGAACTGGAACCACCCGGCTGCGAGAGGGAATCTCCATCAGTTGGGCATGTAAGACCAGGCGGGAAGGAATGATGCGAACGTCGGGCTTGGCCAGGTGATTGACTGCATGACGCACAGAGGGCAGCACCGCTTCCCCCAAACCACCACAATCCAAAATCTCGGATACGATGAGGTCCACAGGCTCGGACAATTCCCTTCCGACAGAGAGTTGCAGAGACTTGAGCGCATGGACTTGGATGCGGTCGGCAAACTGATTGTCGGCAACAATCTGGGTGGCTGCTTTGGCCAACATCGGCTGCATCTCGCAGGCGACGACTTGACGGGCACCCGCCCGGGCTGCCATCATGGACAGTAGCCCCGATCCAGCTCCGATGTCCAACACCAAATCACTCGGCCGAATGGCTTTTTCCAACGCCTTTTGGTATACCTCATTGCGGGCATCATCGGCCAGCATGGTAAAATGCCACTGTGGGATGGAGCGATTGAATAAGCGGCGAAGATTCTGTAAGGCTCCTTGATTGTCGGGGTCGATGTTGAGAGCCATTTGGTAATACTCCTCCGCCTTTGCCTTGTCGTTTTCTTCTTTGGCAATGTTGCCAAGCAGGACGTAACAATTGGCGGCATTGGGCGGGAAGGTCGCTGCCTTTTGCAACAACTCCTTGGCCTTGTCATAGTCCAACAAGTCGATGTAGAGCTTGCCGAGGAAGGCCTGTGCCTGTGGATCATTTGGGTCGATGGCCAGGACCTGCTCATACAATGCCCGGGCTTCCTGGTTTTGTCCCATATCCACCAACAAACTACCAAGACTCAAAATGGATGGAATGTGAGTCGGCTGCAAGGCCAACAAGCGCCGAAGGACAGTGATGGCCTTTTCTTTTTGGTTCTCGTAGGCATACAAGGCCCCAAGGGTATTGAGGGCTGGCAAAAAATCGGGCTGTAAGTTGAGGACCTTTTCCAATATGTGGATGCTGTCCGCATACCGCTTCTGCTGCACCAGCATGTTGCTGTAATTGAACAGGATGTCGGGCCGCTGATTTTCTATTTGAGGCAAGATGCTCTCCATCATCCTCAAGGCTTCGTCCACGCGATTTTGCTGACCGTACAATGCGCTCAGATTGGCAATGGCTTCTGTATTTTGAGGATTGAGCTGGAAGGCTCTTTCGAGATATTGTTGGGCTTCTTCGGTGCGCTGTTGGGCCAGCAAAAAACTGCCCAAGAGGCTCAAGGCGGAATCATTGTCTGGCTCCGAATCTACAAGCACTTGCACCATGCCAGTGGCCGCAGGAAGATCTCCACTTTGATAGACAGAGACGGCCTTTTCCATCACACTATGGGGGTCAGTGATTGGTTCCATTTTTCGGGGTTTGTCACAATTTGGATAGTAAGATACAGAATTTGTCCTGTAGATTCTAATTTTTCTCTCTAGCCTGTGCCCCCACCCCAACTCTCTTACTTACTCAACAAAATTTATCCGACAGCCTCATCGCGCCATCCACTGGTAAAAGCGCAAGACGCCATGCATGCCCTCCATGGCCAAGCTTCCCACATAATGCTGGTCCAATCCAAAAGAGTAGATGTAATACGGCCCCTTCCCAAAACTAGGTGAAATGCCTTCCGTTCTCCCTCGATTCATGCTGGGCCCCAGCTCCCTTGCCACCATCTCGTCCACCCGGCCCAGTCCAGTGGCTTGCAACAATGCCCCTCGCCGCGCTCGGTATTCAAAGATGCTTCCCGTATTGGAGACAGGAACCTGAGATACTCCCTCTGCAGGCGTCTGATAGTGGCCAGAAATGCTTCTTCCACCATAGCCAGGCATCATCTTTTCCAGATATACACCAATGCGCAGTTCGGGATGCTGGCGGCGAAAGGCCAATAAAACTTTGTTGCCCTGGTAAGCAAAGTTGAAGGCAATGTCTGCGTTTTCCAGATAGGGGTTTCTATTGGGATCCGAGCGCAGGACCAATTCTCTGGCCGGGATGTTTTGGTAAGTGGACAGCAGTTGCCGGAGCACTGCACGCGCTGCGATGAAGCGCTGGCGTTCCGACTCGTCTGTACACGACCGGGATTTTTCCAACTCATCCTCTCGTAAATTGCTGGCCAGAAAAATCCAATCTTCTGCTTTCAAGCGCCGCAAATCAATCAACCATACGTCGGTATGATTGGAAGGCAATAAATACTCTGGCCGTTGAATCTTCCAGTTCGTCTGTTTCATTTCGATGCAATGAATTCTCATGTCTCTTGTTTTTTCTGAGTTCTGCACTCTCGTGCCAAATCATTCTTTTCTGCTATCGAAAATCAGTATGTATCGGGCCAATGCCAGTCGAATCGGTTAGCTTAGACTTTTGAGTTTTGTGTCGTATTGACAAAGCAGATCATCTTGCTGAAAACAGCGGTCCAGTGTCTGCTGCAAGGTTTTTGCAAAGGTCTCTCCATGTGGAGGATTGAACAAATGCAGGTGGTCGCCGGGGACTTCGTGGATGGAAATTTCCCCCTCGATGAAGGGATGCCAACCCAAATACTCAAAGTCATCGACGTAAAACCTGCGTTCTACTGCTCGGAAGAGGTGTAGGTCGCCATCGTAGGCCGTGATGCGATAGCGTTCGAAAGCCAACTTGTTTTTCTGATCTACTCTTGCACCAAATTCTTCTACACCAGCTTGTTCCTCTGTCTTGGCATCCGCTTGCAACAGTTGGTACTTCCAACGTTTCCAACGCCTGTGAAGACTCTTGGACTTGTAGCGCAAGCCATCCAAAGGCCGCCGGGCCAGCAGCGAAATGTTCCAGGCCACTTTTTTGCCCAAGTTGGAAAGTTGTTGGTAATACCCATTGTGGGCCTGCCCGGTAATCGATTGGCGGACCACGGTATCAAAGACGCCAAGCATGGCCATTTCCTTGCCCATCTTCTGCAGCTGGCGGGCCATCTCAAAGGCAATGAGTCCCCCAAATGAATAGCCCGCAATGGCATAAGGCCCCTCCGGATTTTGTTGCAATATCTCTGACAGGTAATGGGCTGCGATGTCTTCTATGGCATCCAAAGGTTCTTCTTTGCCATCCAGTCCCCGCGCCTGCAAGGCATAGATGGGCTGTTCTTCATCCATGTAGCGCGACAACATTTCGTACATCAAGACATGCAATCCGGCCCCGTGTACCAAGTAGATGGGTGGCTTGGAACCGCTGGCCTTGATGGCGATCAAAGAACTGTAAGACGTCTCTTGGTTGTACTCATCTACCAGGCGAGCCAGTTGGCGAATGCTCGGATGCTCCAGCAACACGGCCAAAGGCAACACAAAGCCCTTTTCCTCCCGAATGCGCGCCATAAGTTGAATCGCAATCAGAGAATGCCCGCCCAACTCAAAGAAGTTGTCTGTCACCCCCAAGGCCTGCATGCCCAACAGTTCTGACCATTGCGCCAACAACCACTTTTCCGTCTCTGTACGAGCCTCTTCCCGCTCTCGCCCTGCTTCTAACAGTCCCAAGTCCGGTACAGGCAAAGCGTTGCGATTGACTTTCTGACTCGCTGTCAAGGGAAATTCTTTCATCTGTACGTAAGCAGTTGGCAGCATGTAGTCTGGCAACTTTTGCTGTAGAAATTCCTTGAGCATCAAGGCCGTGGGAGGATGGCCATTGCTGGCAACCACATAAGCGACCAGCCGCTGTTCACCCACTTGGTCATTGCGAATCACGACCACATTTTCGCGCACTTCTGGGTGTTGTGCCAAGGCAGATTCCACCTCTCCCAACTCGATCCGAAACCCTCTCACCTTGACCTGATTATCGGCCCGCTGAAGATACTCCAATCGTCCATCCGGCAGGTACCTGGCCATGTCTCCACTCCGGTACAATCTCGGGCCACCAATCCCTCCGAAGGGGTTTTCCACAAACTTTTCCACATTCAGGTCAGCGCGCTTGAAATATCCTTCTGGCGCCACTCCTTCTCCACCGATGTACAGCTCACCTGGCACCCCAATGGGTACCTGCTGCTTGTGTTCATCCAAGAGATACAGGGCCACGTTGGAGATGGGATGCCCAATTGCCTCATAGCCTGAAGAGGGCCTGGCTTGCAAGTCCTCTACTGTCAACAATTGTAGACTCGACCAAATGGTGGTCTCAGTAGGCCCATAGATGTTGTACACTCGACTGCCACAAGACAGCAACTGCTTGGCCAGCTCCCGGGTCAGCCCCTCTCCCCCACTCAATATGCTCAGGCCACCGTGCCCGCGCCAACCAGCAGCCAATAACATGCGCCAGGTAGATGGCGTGGCCTGCATCAAGCTCGGCTGAAAACGCTCCAGCTCTTCCTTCAACAGAAACCCATCCGTTTTGACAGCCTCTGGCGATACAATCGTACGGCCCCCAATCATCAATGGCAAAAAGAAATCCTGTACCGAGGGATCAAAGGCGATGGATGCCACTCCATAGTTGACGGTGTTGTGGTCCAATTCCAAGGCATCGCGAATGGCCAAGTGGTGGTCGATGACTGCCCGATGCGGAATCAGCACGCCCTTTGGCCGCCCACTCGAACCAGAGGTGTAATTGATGTAGGCATACTCATGGGCTTCCACGGTGGGCAAAGGGGGTGTAGAGCCATTGAGTGCAGACAAAGATTGCTCGTAAAAAATGATCTTGCCACCAAATGCAGGCAAGCGATCCTTCATGGGCTGATGGGTCAGCAAAAAATTGGCTTGCACATCTTCCATGATGACCTGAAGTCGCTCCAGTGGATTGGCCGGGTCGAGTGGCACGTAGATGGCCCCTGCTTTCATACAGGCCAACAGGCTGATCACCAAGTCTGTGGATCGATCGAAAAAGACACCGACAAAATCTCCTTTTTGTATCCCTTTGGCCACCAGATTTTCCGCCAGTCGCTTGGAAGCATCTTCCAATTGGTCATAGCGCAATTCTTTTTGGCCAGATGCCAATGCGATGCGATTGGGATGCTGCCGAGCCTGTTGACTGATCCATTGGTGTACGCAAATGTCGCGGGGGTAGTCTGCCCGGGGATATTGCCAGGATTGCAACAACTGCTGCTCGGTATCTGGCAAGATGTTCAGCCGTGAGACAGATTGAGAAGGATCGGCAATGATGCTTTGCAACAAGCAATGAAATTCCGCCAATCGACGCTGAATGCTCAGGGAATCGAATAGGTCGGTGTTGTAAATCCATTCAAAGCATGCTCCCTCCGACAGTGGTTTGACATTGATGAAACTGTCGAAGGTTTCGTATTTGCGAACGATGGGCGACAACTCCGTGCGCAAATGCCCCATCTGAAAATCTCCTGTGGGGCTGTCCATATTGAACAAAACCGAAATCATGGGTTGGCGTCCTGGATCGCGCGGCAACTTCAACTGGCGAACCAAGGCCCCCAGGCTGTACCGCTGGTGCTCAAAGGCATCCAAGATTTGGGGACGCATGGCTTTGAGGTGTTCTTGAAAGGATGCATCCGGATGAATGGAGGTGCGCACGGGAAGCAGGTTGACAGCATGGGCCACCAATTGATCAAAGCCTGCCACAGCTTGTCCCGAAGCCACCAATCCCAGTACAAATTCTTCCTGCCGCGACAGTCGATGCAAAAGGGTTTGGAAGGCAGTGTACAGGAGAATAAAAAGGGTTGTGCCTTCTTTGGCAGCCACTTCTTTCAACTGCGAGATCATCTCCTCAGACAAATGGAGTTTTTCAATCTTCGCATCATAGGTTTTGCGCACTGGTCGAAGTCGATCCGTTGGCAATTCCAAGAGTGGCACACCATCGGCAAACTGCTGGGCCCAATAGGATTGATTGGCCGCATAGGAATCTGTCTGTTGGAAAGCTCTTTCCTCGGCAACAAATTCGCTGAGCTGTTCGGCTGGCTCCCATTCTGCTGTTTGTCCATTTTGACGAGCCGCAAAAATGCGGGCCAGATCGTTGAACAAGACCCCCAAGGCCCAACCATCGGCGATGGCATGGTGGGCTGTCATCAACAGACAATGCCGCTCAGAACTCAACCGCAACAATCGCCAACGCACCAATGGCCCCTCGAACAAGTCCAACGGATGCGCTGTCTCCGCTTCACAAGCTTTGGCAAATTCTGCCTCCCGCTCCTTGGGTTCAAGCCCCGACAAATCCAAAATGGGTAAATCACACTCCAGTGTCGACAAAATGTGCTGAACTGTTTCCTCTGCATCAAAATGGCAGCGCAGGGCTTCGTGCCTGTCCGTCAATTGCTGAATACTTTCCTTCAATGTCTCCACGTCCAACGGACCATCCAACAACATCTTGCTGGACAAATTGTAGGCTGCAGCTGCTTCCGCTCCCAGGCGTTGTTCAACCCACACCTCTTGCTGACCCTCCGTCAGCGGAAGCTTCTTTTTTGCGGCAGTCTTCACCCCTCCACTGGTTGTTGCCTCATCTTGATAAGGTGGATAAACAATGTGGTGGTGATCTTTCGGCTCCCCCATGTGTATTTTGAAAAATCCGGCCATCTGCATTTCCCGGATGCTTTCCTCCATGACTTCCAGGGTGAAATCGAGGTCCTCTTCCGTATGTGCCGTGGACACCAAGCCCGCCTTTTCCAGCAGGTGGACTCCCTTGAGTTTTAGGTAGTAAAAAAACAATCGAGACAGTGGGTTGCTGTCTGTCACCTTGATGGCCACCACCGAAGCAGTCGATAAGACTTGCAGGGGCACCTTGGTCCGCACAAACAATTCTTTGATGCGCTCGGCAAAGCGGGCCGTCTTGGCATTGAGGTCTTCGTAGAGTTTGGGACCGCGGGCTTTGATCTCGCTGAGTGCGGCATAGGAAGCGGCTAGGCTGAGGGGATGTTTGACAAATGTTCCCCCAAAGAAGGTCACTCCAGCCTGAGGTGTAGAGCCATCTCCGAAGGTCCAATACCCACCATCAAAGCAGTCCATGAACCGCGCCTTGCCCGCCACTGCTGCCATGGGAAGACCGCCGGAAATGATCTTGCCATAGGCCACGATGTCCGCTTCCACGCCATACCATTGCTGGGCACCGCGGGGTGCGACCCGAAAGCCCGTGATCATTTCGTCGAACAACAAGGCGATGTCTTTTTGCTGGGTCAATTCCCGAATGCGATGCAAGAGTTCTCCGTGCTGTTGATGGGGATTGTTGGGTTGGACGGGCTCGATGATGACGGCAGCCAAGTCGTCGGCATGGTCTTCGATTTGTTGCAGTACGCCGGGATCGTGGTAGTTCAAGACCAGGACATTTTCCACCAAAAAAGAGGGAATCCCTGGAGAAACAGGCAGGGAGATGGAACGACCATTTCGCTTGACGGAGCGAACCAACATTTCGTCGGCTATGCCGTGGTAATCGCCTTCGAATACAGCAATGCGGTCTTTTCCTGTGGCCATGCGCGCCGCCCTCACCGAGGCAGAAATGGCCTCCGATCCGGTATTGACCAAAGTGACTCGCTCCATGCCGGTCAATTCCGCCAATAGCTCTGCAACTTTCTTGGCCAGCGGCGTATTGACCCCCAGCTCGAAGCCTTTGTCCAACTGCTGGCGAACGGCCTCCTGAATGAAATCGGGCGAGTGCCCAAAGAGGCTGATGCCAAATGCCATCCGAAAGTCGACATATCTGTTGCCATCCACATCCCAAATGTGGGCGCCTTTGGATCGCTCCACCGCGATTTGGTACACCATGTCTTTCCACAAGCGATGGAAGCCCGTAATGGAACGAGGATCGGCCAATTTTTTGCGTTGCTGCTGAGCGAGTTGCTGAGAGCCTTTGGTCCGCTGTGTATAGGCGGTGATGAGTTCTTGCAAATATTGCTGTTCTTTTTCGCCAAATTCTGCCCCCTTCTTTTGATCAATGGGTTTCCAGGGCCCGTGAGCAGCTCCTTCCTTTTTGCTCACAATGCCCGTCTGAGCAGTTGGCATTTTTTCGTCCCTTTCCTGGGCCTTCGCAGGTGGATCGGCAGCCGGAGGTGGTACTGTCAAGTCCTGACTGTGGCCATTGCCTTGTACAAGGGGAGAGCTGGCCGACCGTGCCCCCAACAATTGCAATTGCTGCTCCATCAGGCGCAGCTGTTGCTGTACAATCCCTTCCAATCCCTCTGATGCGATGGGGGTCATGGGCACGATGGGAGTGGCAACAGGAGCAGGAGAAACTGCTTTGGGAAGAACAGCCACGGGGGGCTCTGCCTTGGAAGCCGGAGCCTGCCGCTCGGCCACTTCTTCTGCCAAAGCTTCGGCGGGCAACTTCTCGTCGAGTAGACCCGCCAGTGCTGCCAGATTGGGTACTTCTTCCAGCAGTTGGCGGAAACTCAATTTGACCTTCAGCTGCTTTTTGATCTTGTTGGTGGCCTGGGTCAGGAAAAGGGAGTCAAAGCCCATCTCCAAAAAGGTGGCCTGGTCTTTCATGTCGTTTTGCGGAATGCCACTCAACTGGTGGAAAATGTCTTTTAGTTTTTCCTTGAGCAGCTCCTTTCGGGTAAAGCGGGGAGCATTCATGTCTTTATTGTCTAATTTATGGCGGAGATGTTCCTGAAAGGGGAAATCCGTTGCAGTGGTCGCCTGGGGTTTGGGGTCGATCCAATGCCGTTGTTTGTCAAATGGATAAGAAGGCAGAGCTGTCCGTCGGGCTTCTGCAGCATCAAATGCCTTGTCGATGGGAAAGCCGTTCATCCAAAGCCTTCCAGCGGTTGTGAGGAAAAATTGTACATCATCGGTTTTTTCTCTGGGATGTCGCAGGGAAGCCAAGATGCTTTGCTGGGCAGAACGGGCGGGATGCTGGCGGCTGAATGTACTAAGCGTTTGGCCTGGTCCCACCTCCAAAAGCACTCGTCCTTTCAACTCCAGAATGCGTTCAATTCCCTCGGAAAATCGAACGGTCTGCCGCAAATGACGGAGCCAATAGGAAGCTTGTTGTACCTCCTCTTCGTCCACCCAATCGCCCGTCACATTGGATACGATGGGAATGCTTGGTGGATGGAAGTTGATGTTTTTCAGAAAGGCACCAAATGATTCGAGGATGGGTTCGACTTCCCGAGAATGGGCCGCCACTGAGATCTGCAAGACAGAACAATGCACCTCCTGCGCCTCCAGTTTTTGTCGAATGCGCTCGATGGCTTCTTCTGAACCAGAGACCACACATTGGCCGGGTTTGTTGATGGCAGCAATGTCGAGATCGCCTTCCAAGAAGGGTTGCAATTCTTTTTCGGAAAGGGCCACACTGAGCATGCCTCCCTTCGGCAATTCTAGAAATAACTCTCCCCGACGACTGACCATCGCCAGGGCATCTTCCAAGGAAAATACGCCAGCCAAGCAAGCTGCTGTATATTCTCCCAGGCTGTGCCCAATCATTTCACTTGGCTGCAGCCCCCAATCCATCCACAGACGAGCTGTTGCATATTCGATGGCAAAGAGCAAACAAATGGCATGCTGAGATTGCCGGATCGGATTGCTTTCCAAGGGAGCATCGGGCGGAAACAGTACCTCTCGCAAATCCAGTTGGTGATTGGCCTGTAAAATCTCCAGACATTCATCAACCGCATCGCGGAACACAGGATAAGCATTGTACAAGCCCAAGCCCATGTTGCTGTGCTGTGCGCCTCCACCGGGGAAGAGAAAACAAAGGCCGGAAGCTTCTGTCAAACTCGCCTTTTCCCATTCGCCTGCCACCAATCGCCTCTCCACATCTGCAGCATCTGCCCCAACGATAAAAGCGCGTTTGGAAAAATACTGCCGCCCCATTCCCAAGGTAAATGCCACATCGGCCAGTGGCGTCTCGGGAACATCTGACAGGAAAGTGGCCAAACGATCTGTCATTCGGTGCAAGGCTTCTTCTTGCTTTGCAGACCAAATCAACAGCTCGCTCTTCGATTCTTTTTTCGTTGTGGAAAGGCGAAGCGGTGCCTCCTCCAAAATGATGTGCGCATTGGTTCCTCCCAATCCAAAAGAACTCACGCCAGCCCGTCGCACCTGATCCGTCCGCTTCCAATCCCGCAACCGATCGTTGACGAAGAAAGGACTGTCCGCAAAAGGGATTTGGGGATTGGGGGTTTGAAAATGCAGGCTGGCGGGAAGTTGCTCCTTTTGCAAGGCCAGCACCGTTTTGATGATGCCCACCAAGCAAGCGCCCGCATCCAAATGTCCAATGTTGGTTTTCACCGAGCCAATGGCACAAAACTGTTTTTGATCAGTAAATGTTCGAAACGCCTTCGTCAGGCCAGCCACTTCTATGGGGTCGCCAATGCGGGTTCCCGTCCCATGCGCCTCGATGTAGCTCACCGTCTCCGGATGAACACCCGAACGCTCGTAAGCCTGTTGAATGGCCGTTGATTGACCTGCAATTCCAGGAGCTGTAAATCCGATCTTTTCCGATCCGTCATTGTTGATGGCCGAGCCTCGAATGACAGCCAGGATGTTGTCTTTGTCCGCCACTGCCTCTTCCAGGCGCTTGAGTACGATGAACGCCATCCCATTGCCGCGGACCATCCCCTGGGCACTCGCATCAAAGGCCCGACAATAGCCATCTGGAGACAGGGCATGCCCTTCGGTATGCACATGCCCGGACTGCAGCGGAGGCTGGATGCGCCCTCCTCCGACCAGCACCATGTCACTGTCGCCTTGGAGCAAGCTTTGGCAAGCCAGGTGAACACTGACGCCAGAGCTGGAGCAGGCCGTTTGGACGTTGACTGCCGGACCTCTCAAGTTCAGTCGGTAGGCCACACGGGTCGCGGGAAAATCCTTTTCCTGACTGGTCCCCTTGGTAAAGTCTTCCACCGTTTGGAAGTAGTTGGGGTGGGTCAGCACATTGTGAACCAAATAGGTGTTGCGAGCCACGCCACCAAAAACAGCAATTCGGCCATGGTAGCGCGAGGGATCACAGCCAGCCCGTTCCAGGGCAGCATGGGCCTGTTCGAGAAAAATCCGATGCTGGGGGTCCATCAAGGCCGCCTCCTTGGGATGGATGCCAAAGAAGCTCGCGTCAAAACATTCTGCATCGTCCAACGGCATTCCCCGGCGGACGTAATCTGGATCGTCGACCAGATCGACAGAGATTCCAGCGGCCAGCAACTCCTCTCGACTGAATTCCCGGCTGACATCTTTTTCGTCCAAAAGATTTTGCCAAAAAGTCTCGGGATTGTCCGCTCCCGGGACGCGCAGCGACAGTCCAACGATGGCCACCGCCTGTTGTGTTGGTTTTGTTTGTTGTTCAGAGTCCTCTGGTGCATCGGGATAGCGGAAGTAGCGAGCCAACTCCCAGCTGGGAGGACTCAAGAAATTGTCTTTCCACACCCCTTTCCACTTGTCTGCCAAGCGAGGATCGATGCGCCCATGTTCGAGCAGGCGGACATCTCCCATCGGTTTCGAGTCTGCATAAATCCCGTCCGTCATCTTTTGTTCGATGCCTTGGTAGGGAAGAATGAGGTCTTCGTGGTAGTCGATTTTCAGGTGCGCACAAAGTTGTTGCATGAGCTGCTTGGGCTGACGCACCAAATCTTCGTAACTCAGCCGAAACTGACGCCCCGCCGGAATCTCCGACAAAAAGTCTAAGATGTTTTGGTGAGACTTTGTCCAGATCAGCTCAGCCGTTTGCCGGGCATCGTAGGGATGTGGCTCCAAGTACATGACCTGCTCCATGTGCATCTTGACAAAAGACGATGCCATGGCATAGGGATGGCGAACCAGGTGAATGTACAAGGCCCCGTCAAATTCCTGCTCGGCCTTTTGCAATGCGGAAGGGTCCAAGGCATAGGAAGGCGACTTGTCCACCAGCAAACGAGGCGCAATCCACTCTTGCAATTGGGCGTAGACTTGCTGCGTTGTCTGCCCGCTTTGCGCTGCCTTTCTGATCCACTGCCGGGCCTGTTCTGCATCACAGGATTGCAGTTCCATGATGGTCCGAATGAGTCCTTCTCCCCAGAGGGAAAATTTCCCTTGGTAGGCCTGTTGTCGATCTGTCATTTTGTGAAAGCCCAGAAGTTGCAACTCATTGGCTGCAAACAAATCGGGATGGCCAGCCAGCATGACGCGCAGCAGTGTGGTCCCGGAGCGCGGCGGTGCCAAAATGAAAATGGCAGGCCGATTCTTTTTCTCGGGGGCCGGAGCGGGCGTCAATAGTGGGACATAGCCAGAGAAGCTGTCGAAGTCTTTTTGCTTCAGGACAGCAGAGGTTTTTTGTGTAACAGTTACAGTATCGTCGCCTGTCAAAAGGCGGGCCAGTACACTGGCGTAATCTCTCTCAAGCATCATCGCGTAGGCATCGATGGTGGGGGCATCAAAGATGCTGACGATGAAGATGGTTTCTTGTAATTCTTTTTGAAGTTGGTTGATGAACTGAGCAGCTTGCAGGGAGTTGCCTCCCAATTCAAAAAAGCGGTCGTGGATGCCGATGGGGGCAATGCCTAAGATGTCGGTCCACATTTGTGTCAGTTTCCTTTGCAAATCCGTTCGAGGCGCCTCGTAGGCTTGTTCCAATGCTGGACGGTCTGATGGAGGAGCTGGCAGGGCTTTTCGATCAACCTTTCCGGAGGGGGCCAAGGGCAATTCGGAAAGCGGCACATAGATGGCGGGAAGCATGTACTCTGGCAATTGCTTTTGTAGAGAACTGCGCAAATCTGATAGTCCAAGTTTCTCTTCTTTTTTGGCCACTACATAGGCAACCAACTTTTGATTGGCCGCCGTATCTCCTCGGAGGACCACCGCCACTTCGCGTACCGGAGGATGCTGCAGAATCACCGCTTCCACTTCTCCCAACTCTATGCGATAACCCCGGAGTTTGACTTGCAAATCAGCCCGTCCAATGAAATCCAATTGGCCGTCTGGCAACCGTCGGGCAAGGTCTCCGGTCCGGTACATTCGGGCACCTTCCTGCCCCGCAAAGGGATCTGCCAGAAAGCGTTCTGCTGTCAACTGGGGGCGATGGAGATAGCCGCGTGCCACGCCTTTGCCACCGATGAAAATCTCTCCTGTCTCTCCGACTTTTACTGCTTGTAACTCTTCGTCCAAGAGGTAGACAACAACTTCGTCGATGGGCTTTCCGATGGGGACTTTGTGACCCTCGAAAATTGCTTGGGTTTCGCAAATCGTAGCGCCAACTGTTGCTTCTGTCGGCCCGTATTGGTTGAGCAATCGCACCCCTGGCAGCAGTTTGTGGTGCTGGCGAACCATGGCAGCCGGACAAGCCTCTCCCGCCACGCTCACAGACTGCAAAGATTGCAAGGCGCTGGCATTGGCCTGCTCCAACAACAGATTGTAAACGGAAGGGAAGGTCAACAAATGTGTGATGGCTTGTTGTTCTACACAATCGGCCAACAAGCGAATGTCCTTTTCCAGGCCTTCCGGGGCAATCACCAATGTGCCACCATCCAAAAGAGTCCAGTAAATGAGAAGCACTGCACCGTCGAAGGCAAAAGAGTAGGCATACAAAAAGCGATCAACCTTTTGCCGAACAAATGTCAATTGGCCCTCGATGAGGTTGACGACATTGCGGTGCTCCACTTGCACGCCTTTGGGCTGCCCAGTAGAACCCGATGTATAAATGGTGTACATCAAATCATCGACTGCGACCCCGGTCTGCGGAGCCTCGGTCGCTTGCTGGTCGAGGATGGGCTGCAATTGATCAATGCAGCATATAGTACTTTTGTTGATGGCTGGCAGAAAGCTCAGCAGATGAGACTGAGTAAGTAAGAGAGGCGCAGAAGTATCTTGCAGCAAAAAAGAGAGGCGCTCTTTTGGGTAGTGAAAATCCAAGGGGACATAAGCAGCTCCCGATTTGAGGATGCCCAACAGACCGATGAACATGTCGACAGATCGCTCCATGCAAATGGCGACCAGTACCTCCGGCCCAGCTCCCTTTTGGCGAAGGTAGTGCGCCAATTGGTTGGCGCGTTGATCGAGCTCTCGATAGGTCAGTTTCTCTTCGCCATGTATCAAAGCGATGGCGTCGGGATTCTGGAGGGCTACTGTTTCAAATATTTCGTGGATGCATTTGCCTTGGAATGAGGGGAAAGCATCCACTCTGTTTTTACTCATAGTCACATCGTAGATAAATATGCAGGTATTGGGGCATCAAGCTTACACACTAGCATACAGTCGCATGACTGAATCAGCGATTGCAAGGTTAGCATGACAAGGATTGCCCAAAGTCATTCGGGCAACATTGGTGTTGTATTACAGATGATTGTTCGTACCTAACCGAACCGGGATGCCATCGAATCATGCGAGGGACAAGCGGCCGGGTAATTCAAGACCTAGGGGGATGGTCCAACTGCTAAAATACAATTTCACAACAAGCTGTCACATACCCCAAAAAAGGTAAATGTTGTATGATTGAAAGGAGGCATGTGTCCCCCTTTTCACAGATGGAACCTTCCTTCTGCCGCACTGTAGCGGATGAAGAGTGACAGCGGTGGACTTTTCAGCTTTGATTTTCCAGACAGAAAGCCGAAAGTGCCAGTCACCTTTCAAATCAGTTTAACCAGCAAAGTTTGCGTAGTAATTGGGAACTATTAAGCTTTGATGTAGATCGGATACAAGCTTTCCCGAAGGAATCAGTTGTGTAGAATGCTGTTGTACCTGTATTGGGCAGAATCCTTTGCAAAGACAGTTTGTCAAAAGACCCTCTCCACTAAGATAGGGAACTTTGTCGAAAATTTCCAGTAATCCCTTTCCGAAGCAGTTTGGATGGCTTTTATTTGGCTGTAAACACCCCTGCTCTCTTGATTTTGTCCCAGAGAAAGACGCAAATCTTTCTATCTTTGCCTGCTCACAATTTTGGCCGCATCGGCTTTCCACTTCAAAGAAAAAAAGATGTCAGACACGCTTCATACTCCTGTTCAAATGGACCAATTGGACTCTCTCAATCAAGTCGCTGAATTCCACCGCACCTTTCAACATCCCGTTCTGGACAAGCCCACCATCCCGTCGGAAGCTCGCTGCAAGCTGCGCGTCTCCTTGATTGCCGAGGAACTCAAAGAGTTGCAAGAAGCCATTGAACAGAATGATTTGGTAGAGGTGGCAGATGCTTTGTGCGACATCCAATATGTCTTGTCGGGCGCCGTGTTGGAATTTGGATTGGGGGCAAAGTTTCGCACGCTTTTCGACGAAGTCCAACGGTCGAATATGAGCAAGAGTTGCCGGACCGAAGAGGAGGCAAAGGCAACGGTCGAACACTACCGCCAAAATTACAACACAGAAAGTTACTACAAAAAGGTGGGCGAATTGTACCTGGTCTTTCGCCAGTCGGATGACAAAACATTGAAGTCGGTCAACTACTCTCCTGCTGACCTGGCCTCCCTTCTCAACGAAAAGTGATCGTACCTACAGCTTGATCAACTTGATGACTGCCTGCTGATTGCCAGCTTGCAAGCGACACCAGTACAAACCGGGTGGCAAATGCGCTTTCTGGCAGTCAATCTGATGGCTGCCCGATGGATAGGCGACGCCTTCGATCAGCGACCACAAATGTCGGCCATGCACATCCAGCAACTCCAAGCGAACCTCACTGGCAGTAGGCAACTCAAACTGAAGGGCAATCGACGAGACAAAAGGATTGGGCTGTGCCTTGAGCTGCAAGGAAACGGCGGACACAGAGGAGCCAACCGACACCAAATCCAAAACCGTCAACTCCAAAAATACAATGCTATCACACCCCAGTGAATTGACCAGCGTGTCGACATAAGAGCCCGTCTGCTCGTAGCTGGAATTGCCCACCCAATAGCTTTGCCCCAACTCTATGGTATCGACCAAAACGGAAAAACTGCCCGGCAAAACATCAATGGTGGTCGTGACCGAGCTGTCGCAATTGTATGCATTGGAATAGACTTCGGTGATGACGGTATCTGCAAAGTAGCGAATGCCGTGGTAGCGCCGCCCCTCACAAACTTCTACCTGCCGAAATTCCTCCTGCACGGGAGCAACTTCCACAAAGGTGTAGAGGATGCTGTCACAGCCAATGTCATTCACGAGGCTATCGATCAAGACCACATCTTGCTCGTACCCTTGCCCGTTGTAGCTTTCTCCCTCGCACAGCTGCACATCCAATGAATTGGTAATGGGGTCATCCAATATTTGCAAATTCAACTCCACAATGCTGTCGCAACCAGAACGGGCGGCAAACGTATCGCGAAATGTTCCACTCAACGAATAGTAGGTATCCCCCAACAAATAGCCTTCTCCCTCGCACAAACGGATCGACAAATTTTGACGGATGGCCGTATCAAAGGTCAAGTCGACCAAGATGCTGCTGTCACAGCCGTGGATGCTGCCACCGGGGATCAACTCCACCCCATTGGGCCGCCCTGCGTGATAGAGCGAGCCATTGATCAGCACCGTATCCGACAGGCAATGCGCCTGGGTCCACTCCTCGACAGCCGGGGGATGGAAAGACAAGTCAATGAAGACCAAACTGTCGCAAGCATCCTTGCTGGCATTGGCAATGATCTCTGTACCTGTGGGTCGACTTTGGTCGTAGCGTTTGCCATTGACCAGCACAAACTCTCCTTCACACAACTGCCTCTCCAAATAACTTTCTGCCGGGGGATGAAAACTCAAATCGATGACAACTGTACTGTCGCAGCCATTGACACTCCCCCCGACAATGACCTCCTCTCCTTGCGGATTGGCCTGATTGTACAATTGGCCATTGATGTACAAAGCCTCTTGGGGACAAAGCTGCGGATCGACCGTCGAAAAGGCCGGATCGTGGAAAGACAGGGCAATTTGGACAATGCTGTCACAACCCTCTGCATTGGCTCCTGACAATGTCTCTTCTCCATTGGGCCTGCTCTGTTCGTAGATCACTCCATTGACCACCAATTGCTCTCCTTGACAAAGGGTGGATGCCAAAAGACTCCGGCTGGACTGGCCGATGCTCAAGTCCACCTGGATGATGCTGTCGCAACCCAATAAGCCCACTCCTGGAATGACTTCTGTGCCCGAAGGATTGGCTGCATTGTAGATGGTGCCATTGACGAGTAGTTCTTCATCATCGCACAGCTGTTCGCGAAGCTGTTCTTCGGTGCCTGCTGCCAAATAAAATCGTTGACTCGTGGTATCACTGCCAAAAGAGTTGTACACAATCAGTCTGGCCTCGTACCAGCCCGCCTGTGCATACTCTATCTCGGGATTGGCCTCCGAAGAACTCGCCGGAAAGCCACCGGGAAACTCCCACTCCCAAACCTCCGGATCGGAAGGACTCAAATCCAAAAACAAGACCTGATGTGGAGGACAATAAGAGGAGACCACCCTGGAAAATTGAGCGATGGGCGGGTTCTTGATGTAGACAGTTTTCGTCGTCGTATCTGACCCACAGCTGTTGGTTGCGATGAGTTGTGCTTCGTAGGCTCCATTGTCAAAGTAGTAGTGATCGGGATCGACGCCCGGGCTGGTGTATCCGTCGCCATAGCTCCAAAAGTAACTGATGGAGTCATCGTAACCCACGACAGAGGTAAAGTCCACCCAATTGCCATCTACTTCGAAGGTGAAATCAGAATTGGGGGTGGTCCGCACTTCTATGAATCGCTGGTAGGTAGCTGCGTGTTTTCCGGCATTGTTGAACACCTCCAGGGTCACCGGATACGTTCCACTGCTCTGGTAGCGCACCCTGGGACTGGCCGCTGTAGAACTCGCAGGATTCCCGCCGGGAAAGGTCCACAAAAATCGATCGGCGCGCGCAGCCTCTTCCTGGAAACGAACTTCCATGCCTTCACATCCCCAGGGCTGATCGGCGGAAAAGGCCGCTACGGGGGGCATCAGGACTTGGGCTTGCTCCATCAGGAAAATGGGGCTGCCCGTCAGCGCTACTCCTGTGGCGGGAATCACCATTTGGCGCCCGGTGGTAGAATGATCCCAATCGCGCCGGTACAAGGCTTGCAAGCCGAGGGCGGTAGGGAAGTCATAGGTGGCATTGGCTGTTTCTGATTGGTCGATTTGGGTGCGAGCCCAAAGGACGTAGATGTATTTTCCATCTGCATTGCGGAAAGCCCCGCCATCGACATTGGCAGGCAGGGCCAAGGCTTGGGTGCGCTGCAGATCGTAGGTCGTGCCGTACAGGATGTCAGAAGTTGTTTTGAAGGCGATTCCCGACTCGTTGATGGTTTCATTGTTGGGAGGTAGGTTGTCCAATTTTTGGTACAAGCCCATCAATCCAAATTCGTTGCTGGCACTGTTGTACTCCTCGTCTTCCCCGATTTTGTAGACATGCAGTTGCAAAAAGCCTCGACGCACACTTTGTACATAGGCCTTGATCAGGTAATTGCGTTGGACTTCCGAGGAGCCGAAGTAAATCCCAAAGGCTTTGCGCGGGGCATTGGCCTCGGTGATGATCCAATACTTTCGAGGATGGCGCTGGCCATCGTAGCCATAGCTCTCCAGTAGTTGCGTGAAGTCGTCCTGCAATCTGGAAATCCCACCAATGGCTGCATCGGAATGACGCTGGTTGACAAATCGCTGCAGGTCGATATCGTAGTAGCGGGTGCTCCCGTCAAAGTGAGGATAGGTGTGAAAACCCATGACATCGAAATAGGCGCCGCCGCGATGCTCATAGCCATTAGCGATGCTGCCGTCGAGCGGATTGTCGGTATTGCGAAGGATGGCATCCAGAAAGCTGCCATAAGCCACGCCGGACAGAGCCACGTACGCATCGGGATCGAGTTTTTTGATGACCTCGTAGCTGATGCGCAGGATGCGGATGTAGTGAAAAATGGGCGCCCGCAGTTTGTAGTCGCAGGGATGTGGATTGTTTTCCCACCAATTGCCTGCCAATCCGGGCTGCTTCCAACCATGGCCGGCATAGTCAAAACTGGGCTCATTCCAGATCTCCCAAAACTTGACAAAGTCTTTGTATCTCGTAACGGTCTTGTATAGATAAAGTGCGTAGTAATTGTCGTCGTTGACCGGAGTGCCATTTTCGCCATTGTCCCAAATGTCCAAATACAATTGGTCGAACAGTTCGGACTGATCGGTGGCGCAGTAGAAATTGGGGTCGCGATGAGCATCCGAGGGAAAGCCTACCATGAGGGTGTTGTCCTGGAGGTCGAGATTGACGTAGTGTTGAAATTCGTCAAGGCGAATGTCGTAGCCCCATTTTTCCAAAAACTTTTCATCCAAAAGCGGGCGCAGACTCCTGGCCCCCACTCCGTCGATTCCCTTCTGGATGTTGCCAGCAGAAATGTCGGCCAGCTGTTTGTCAGACCACAGGCGATAAGCCCCCAAGTTGACGCCGGGCCGAAACTGCCCTTGGTAGGGCACAATGGTGTCGTTGGCCGTGTACAAAAGAGCCTTGTCATTGTCAGGTACCTGCACCTCAAAACGCTTTCGCTCGCTGCTTTCTCCACATTCATTGCGCACTGTCAGGGTGATGTCGTAACTGCCACTTTGGTAATATACTTGGGTGGGATTGGGTTCTGTACTGCTTTGTCCATTGCCAAAATCCCACAAAAATTCATCTGCTGTCAATCCCGTCAGATTGTTGAGCCGAACGATGGGCCCCGATTGGTAACTGTCGAAGGCTGCCTCCACCCCTGCCCTGGCCAGCAATTGACTGCTTTGGCGGAAGACTACTTGGCCATTTGCATCGCGCCACTCCAGGCGGGCCTCAAAAGTACCGGCTGTCTCGTAGCGCACCTGAGGAGCTGCAGCGGTGGAAGTGGCAGGCTGGCCTCCTTCAAATGTCCAGAGACGCTGAAGCCCCGACGGCATTTGCCCATCTTCAAATTGGACCTCCAGTGGAAGGCATCCCTCCGACTGGCTCATGGAAAAAGCCTGCTCGGTGAAAAAGGAAGGACTGGCTGTTAAGAGGAGGTCTTCAGCGGAGGTGATCGTTTGCTTTGCGCTGATGCCGTGGTCCCAGTCCCGCCGCACCAACTGTCCAAGGTTCCAAGCAGCCGGGAAGGAGTAGGTCGCGCTGTCGGCTTCTGATCGATCCTCCTGGGTGCGGGCCCACAAAGCGTAGGTGTAGGCCCCGTAGGCATCTTGGAAAGCGCCTCCCTGTACATCGGCAGGCAATTGCATGGCAGCTGTTCGCACGGGGTCATAGGTTTTGCCAAACAGCTGATCGGAAGTTGTCTTGTAGGAAATGCCGGATTCATTGAGGGGAGCGAAGTAGGGATCGAGTCCTTCCAACTTTTCATACAAGCCCATGAGTTCAAATTCCTGCCTGGCCTGATCGTAGGAGGTCTCCTCCCCTATTTTGTAAATGTGCAATTGCAGGATGTCATTCATTTGGCAGAGAATGGCAGCTTTGGAGACGAAATTGCGCTGTGCGATGGTCGACCCGATGTATTCGTCAAAGGCCCGCCGAGGGATGTTGCATTCGGTGATCATCCAATGCTTGCGCGGGTAGGTTTGCCCATTGTAGCCTCTGTCGGACAATACCTCTTGAAAGGCCTGCTGAGAGTTGATCAAACCCTCTGCCGCCGCATCAGAATGGCGCTCGTAGGCAAAATCCTGGATGTTGTTGTCCCAGTATCGAAGGCTGCCGTCGAAGTGTGGGTAAGCGTGATAGCCCATGACATCGAAGTAGGCGCCTCCCTTCAGCGGATGATCAGACGTGGTGCTGCCATCCCGGGGATTGTCGGTATTGCGCAGCAAGGCGTCCAAAAAGCTCGGATAGCCAACCCCTGATACCACCACATAGTCTTCGGGCGCAATGGTCTTGATGACTTCCCAGCTGATGCGCAGGATGCGGATGTAGTGGTAAATGGGGGCTCTCAGCTTGTAATCGCAGGGGTCGGGATTGTTTTCCCACCAATTGCCGGGCGTTCCAGGAGGTGCCCAGCCCTTGGCTCCCGTATAGTCAAAACCCGGTTCGTTCCAGATTTCCCAAAAGCGAACGTAGGGACCATAATGTTGCAGCAGGCGGTACAAGTAGAGTGCGTAGTGATTTTGGTCGTTGACAGGTGTTCCGTTTTCTCCATTGTCCCAGATGTCCAAATAGAGGTTGGCAAAAAGCTCGGAGCGAACGCCCGGACAATATTCGGTGGGATCTCGCCGGGCATCTGAGGGAAAGCCAATGAGGAGGGTATTGTCTTTGAGACCGATTTTGTCGTAGTGCTCATAGGTGGGGACGCGCAGGTCGTAGCCAAATTGGGCCACAAAGTGCTCGTACAAGGCGGGGCGGATGGCCTTGGCACCGACGCCGGGAAGGTCGATGTCTGGATTGCCTGCCGCCAGATCGCCCAGCTGCTCGTCGGTCCAGGGAGCATAAATCCCCAGGTTGAGTCCGGGCCGAAAGCCTCCTTCGTAGCGGCTGACCAGGTCGTTGGCAGTATAAGCGGGTTGGGCCTGCACCTCATGGATGCAGAGACAGCACAACATGATCAACAAAAACGTTCGCATCTTCTTCATGTCTAAGCTCTCGTTATCTGTCCTCGGGCAAGGGCATGCTCCATAGGGTCATACACTGCCTCTAGGCTGTGACGTTTGGCAATCGGTTGAGGGACGTGAGAGAAAGTTGAGATCAGCTTATGAATCTACCCATTGACAGGGCTCATTGCAATGTTAGGCCTTTTTGGGCCTTGGGAGGGCGTAAAGATACAACATTTTGGAGCATAAAGCGAAAAGGGAGGCTGCCAGTCTGAAATTGTCGGAGTGACGAGCGGGCGTGATGGGGGTCTTTAGATGTCGCTGATGCTTTCGCCATCTGAGAGGAGAGATTCGAGGTCTTCCACTTTTCGGAGGACTCTTGCCTGTTTGGGCAGGTCTTCTTCGACAATTTCCTTGGGTACATTGCCACAAACGAGGATGGCATCTCCTTCGAAGACATCTGCCACGTTGTAGAGAGGCGCCAAAAATTCTTCTGGTCGGGCAGAGGTAACGTAGAAAGTGACCACGTAATCGGGGCGGACATTCTTGACCACATCACAGACATTGTGGGTCGGGACGCAGGCCCCCAGGTAGCAGGACTGAAATCCAGAAGAGCGAATGATGTAGTTTGCGAGCATCAATCCAATTTCGTGGTATTCTCCTTCGGGGAGATACAACAAGAAAGTTTCTTTCTCCTCGGCTCCTTCGAAGGGCAGGCTGTCGATGGCAGAGATGATTTTGCGCCGGACGAGATTGGAGGCAAAATGTTCTTGGGCGGGGTGCAGGTCGGCGACTTGCCACAGAATGCCGACTCGGTTGAGGAAGGGATAAACGACGTCGAGAAAGGCCCTGCGCACGCCCATTTGTTCGAAATTGTAGGAAAGCGCCTCGCTGAAGCCTCTCTCGTCGTAATGGATGGTGCAACGCAGCAATTCATTGATTTGAATTTCTGCATTGACTGGTTGGCTTTCAATTAAATGACGGACCTCCTCTCTGATCTGCTCCTCGTTGAGCTGACTGATCTTAGATATCTTCCAGTTATTTTCCAGTAAGGTAACTACGTTCAGGAGTTTCATTAGTTCGATACTGGGATAGAGCCTTACATTGCCGGAGGTCCGTTCTGGCTGCAATAGCTTGTATCGTTTTTCCCAAATCCTAATGGTATGGGCTTTTATCCCAGATAATCGCTCTAATTCTTTGATTGAATAGGTCATAAATGAATTGCTTTAGAAAAGCTTCAAGGCAAAAGAATCCCTCGTCGTACTTCTCTCTTTCTCAGCGAAAATTAAAAAAGCGTCATTTCGTTTAACAAAAACCTCCTAAACATTAAACAAAACAAAAAAAACCTTGTTGTTACGTTCATAAGGCAATAATACAGCCAACAACAAGACTCACTTGAAACACGAAAAGATATAAAACAGGAAACTCACCATAAAGAATTTGATTAGGTTAGCTTTAGATTAAGTAGGTGCTCTGGTTACTCAGGGCACTTTTTATTGATAACAACTAAATTTACGATATATGTTTGGCTTATTCAAGAAAGACCCCATTAAAGCGTTGGAAAAAGAATACAACCAGCTTCTGGAACAGGCCAGAGACATCCAACGATCCGGCGATATCAAGGAATATTCCAAGAAAATGGCCGAGTCGGAAGAGCTGTACAAGAAAATTGAAAAACTAAGGGCAGAGAAAAATGGATAAAAATATAGTCGTCTTTGGCGGTAGCTCAGGCATTGGTCTGTCACTGGTCCAACAACTCCTCGACAAAGGATACAACCTAAGCGTCGTTTCCAGAACTGGTGACAACTTGGCCTCTCTGGGGGTTCAACACATTGCCGCTGATGTTTTGACCGACGATTTGAAGGGCCTTCCCCTCCCCGACCGGATCGACGGACTGGCATATTGCCCGGGAAGCATTACCCTCAAACCATTTCGATCTCTCAAACCAGAACAGTTCCGCAGCGATTACGAGATCAATGTCATCGGTGCCGTTCGCGCCCTGCAGGCATGCCAACGGAAGATGAAGGCGTCGGATTCAGCCAGCGTCGTGCTGTTCAGCACCGTGGCCGTGGGACAAGGGATGCCCTTTCACAGTTCCATCGCCGCAGCCAAAGGAGCCGTCGAGGGTTTGACCCGTTCTCTGGCCGCCGAGTGGGCCCCGCGCATTCGCGTCAACTGCATCGCTCCTTCTCTAACGGATACCCCTTTGGCAGCCAAGTTGCTGTCGAGTGAGGAGAAAAAAGAAGCCTCTGCCAATCGACATCCCCTGCGCAAAGTGGGCGAAAGTCGCGATGTGGCTGCCCTGGCTGCTTTCCTTCTTTCTGAGCAAGCCAATTGGATCAGTGGACAACTCATTGGCATAGACGGAGGAATGTCTACCCTTCGGGTTTGATATTGCCACATCAAAGCGTATTTTTGGGCGACCAAAAGATTTCGCTAGATGTACAAGCTCTTTGTCAAACCTCTTTTCTTTTTGTTGCCGCCCGAAAGAGCGCACCATTTCACCTTGTTCTTATTTGAACTGCTGCTGTCCATTCCCTTGCTGGGTGGTGCCTTCCGCTCGTTCTTCCGGCTGAATCATCCATCTCTGGAACGACAGCTTTTTGGGCTCACTTTTCCCAATCCCGTCGGACTGGCGGCGGGTTTCGACAAAGACGGAAAGCATTTCGAAGCCATGTCGGCCCTTGGCTTTGGCTTCATCGAGGTTGGGACCGTCACCCCCAAGGGACAGGCGGGCAATCCCCAGCCTCGGCTGTTTCGCCTCCCTGCCGACGATGCACTGATCAACCGGATGGGCTTCAACAACGAAGGCGTGGAAGCCTTGGTGGGTCGGCTCAAGAACCGGAAAAAGAATGGGTTGATCGTCGGTGGCAACATCGGAAAAAACAAGGTGACGCCCAACGAAAAGGCGGCTTCCGATTACACCTACTGCTTCGAGGCATTATTTCCCTATGTGGATTATTTCGTGGTCAACGTCAGCTCTCCCAATACGCCCAATCTGCGCGCTCTGCAGGACAAAGAACCGCTCACCAAGCTGTTGAATCAACTCCAGGTCCTCAACCGCCAAAAGGACCATCCCAAGCCCATTTTGCTCAAGATTGCTCCCGACCTTACCCAAGGACAATTGGACGACATCCTCGAAATCGTTGCCCAAAGTGGCATCGACGGCATCATCGCCACCAATACGACCATCAGCCGGGCCGATCTTCAAACCGACGGACAGGCCGTGGAAGACATGGGCGCGGGTGGACTGAGTGGGCAGCCAGTGGGCGCAAGATCGACTGAAGTCATTCGCTATTTGTATGAAAAATCGGGCAAACAACTCAAAATCATTGGCGTAGGCGGCGTTGCGGGGCCAAAGGATGCGATCCAGAAGTTGGAAGCAGGGGCTTGTTTGGTACAAATTTACACGGGATTGATCTACGAGGGGCCATCTTTGGTGCGCCGGATCAACCGCGCCTTGATCGAGAAAGGATGACGCAAAGTCCACCGGAAATTGGTCACAAAACATCGCTTGGCATCCTTTTTGAAAAGTGGTAAAGCAGCTCGGCTTACACAGTCATCTCCCACCTTCCGGGCCAAACCATTTTACTACTACTGAAAACTGATTGGACTGACTTTGCTGAGCGGCAAAGCAGATGAAATGACCTGTAACCAATCGAAAACGACATGACCGAAGCAGAAGAACTAACTGACGTATCCAGCGAACGAGAAGAAGTATACTACCGAGATGTGCGATTCTGGCTCATCATTGTATCTGTAATGCTCCTGGGCTTGATGAACTATCTAAATTATCCGATCTGATGGGTGGTGAGCAAATACTCAGCGAACGACCTTCAGGCTCATGTCCAAGCTCTGAGCCGAATGCGTCAAGGCACCCACTGACACGAAATCCACCTCACACTTTGCAATCTCTCTTACCGTATGGATGCTCACGCCGCCAGATGCTTCTGACTCGTAGCGGCCGTCGATGACCCGTACCGCTTCGCGCAGCAAGGGCAATTCGAAATTGTCCAGCATGATGCGATTCACATTTCCCATCTTGAGTACCTCGTCCAGCTCCACCAAATTGCGCACCTCGACTGTGACACCCAGATCGAGATTGTTTTCCTTTTTGTAATTCACCACCTGTTCGATGGCCTGTGTGATGCCACCGCAAGCATCGATGTGGTTGTCTTTGATCATGAACCAATCGTAGAGGCCATTGCGGTAGTTGGTACAGCCTCCGATGCGGACGGCCCATTTTTCGAGGAATCGGATCATGGGTGTGGTCTTGCGCGTGTCCAGAATGACCACAGGCAAATCTTCCACCTCAAATTTGAAGCGGTTGCTCAGGCTGGCGATCCCGCTCATGCGTTGCATGCTGTTGAGGACCAGGCGCTCGGCTTTGAGCAGTGCCCGGCTGTTGCAGGTAATTTTGAAGACAATGTCCCCAAAATTGACACTTGCTCCATCCTCGATCAGGCGCTCGAATTGGGCGGTGGGATCGACGAAATGGAAAATCTGTTCGGCCAATTCCACACCAGCCACCACGCCGGCATCTTTGATCAAAAGCTGTCCGGTAGAACGCGAATCAGCGGGTATGCAAGCTTCGGAAGTATGGTCTGCTGGTCCGACATCTTCGGCCAGTGCCTGTTGGATGAATGTCTGGATTTGTTCGCTGTGGATGGTATCCGCCTCGGTCATAAGACAAATCTGGTTTGGTGAATGGAAGTTGCATATTCCAATTTTTATGGAACAAATGCAAATTTATCTCTATTTGAGTGGATGCTCTCCGACGAAGGCTAGAACATCAGGCCGATGCGCAGGGTAATGCTGCTGATGGTGCCTTTGGAATCGTCTTGGCCCAGGGTGGTGCGCTCGTTGGTGTCGAAGCGGACTGTATTTTTGTCTTTGGTCAGGTCCAAAAAGCCTTGTTGAAAAAACAGGCCACCCACCAATGCTGTGCCGTCACCCAATTGGTATTCCACACCACCGCCGATGCCCCAGGAGAGGTTGAGGAAGTTGACATCCTTTTCGATCTTTTCCTTTTCCACGTCTATGCCAAGGCCTTCGATGGCTCCGCGGGCTTGGGTATTGATGCCGATGGTGAAACGAGGGATTTCGAAAAAGGCACGCATGTGTCCAAATTCATTGGTCCGCATTTTCAAGGCAAAAGGCAACTCGATGAACTGCAGGCCGTATTTGAGGTTGACGCCATTGGGCAGGGCATCGTCGCGGGTGTTGAGGATGGCATCGCTCAGGTCGGAATTGGGCCAGAGATTGCCTCCAAAATCGTGTTTGAGGGTCCCTCCTTGGTTGAAGGCAAAGCCGATCCCAAATAGCAGGGCGTAGTTTTCGCGAAAGTATTTTTCGCCAAGTACCCCGAGGCGGAGTCCCAAATTGGTTCCATTGCCGTTGATTTTGGTTTCATCGGTCTTCATCCAACTGAAAGTAGGACTTACTTGAAATCCAAATCGGAAGTCTTGGTCTTGCGCCTGGCCCTTGACCAAGGCAAGCGTCAAAAAGGCAGCTAAAAAAACAATTTTTTTCATTCCTGGAATGTTTTGGTTGCGTACTGTCCAATCGGAAACGTTATGAGGAACGGGACGCTGAAACATATTATTGCAATTGGTGCTAATTTTGCGCGTGGAAACTTTGACCAGCAGCCGCTACAAGTGGGGCATCCTTCACTGCGCAGAAAATTGACTACTTTCACTCTGAAAAGCAAAATTCCAACAAACTTTTACTTGTATGAAAAGCATCTTGGCCAAGGCCCCCACATTTTCTCTCTCACTTCCTTTTTGTCTGTTGGCTTTTTCGTTGGTTGTGTTCAATGGCTGTACGGACGACAAAGGTAAAAAGATTCCCGATGTTTCTCATTTAACAGTCGATTTGAATGTTGTGCGATTTGAGCAGGCTCTCTTCTCCATGGATACCACCCAGATGGCGACAGAACTCGCGCAGCTCAAAGAGCGTTTCCCCTACTTTGCCGAATTGTACCTCGTCAATGTGATGGGGATTCGACCACAAATGATCTCAGAGGAGCAGTATGCACAGGCTGTCAAAGGACTGATCAGCAACCAAGGCATGCGCCAACTGTACGATACCACGCAGATCGTCTATGGTGATTTGACGGAGATCGAATCCGAATTGTCACAGGCATTTCAATATTTCCGCTACCACTTTCCGGATTTGCCAGTACCAGATATCTACACCTTCGTATCCGAGTATTCCTATGCTGCCTTTGTGGCCGACAACAACATCTTGGCCCTCGGGCTGGACTTTGGCCTCGGCGAGGGCTATCCCTACTACGATCCCCGCTTTTTCCCCCGCTACATCCGCCGGACCATGAACAAGGAGCATTTGCCCAAACTGGCCATCGATGCCTTGGTGGACGATCTGGTGGGACAGCCCATGGGAGACCGCCTCCTCGACCAAATGATTCACAATGGCAAAAAACTCTACATTCTGGACGCCTTGATGCCACACGTGCCCGATTCGATCCGCTTGGGCTACACAGCGGCACAAAGCCAGTGGTGTGAGGACAACGAGGGACAGATGTGGGCCTACTTTTTGACAGAAGACCTATTGTATTCTACCCAAGTCAATGACATTCGCAAGTTGGTAGACCACAGCCCCAATTCTCCTGGCATGCCACCAGAAGCTCCTGGCCGGACAGCCAACTGGATGGGGTGGAAAATTGTTGAGAGTTATATGAAGCGACATCCCGACAGCAGCATGAAGGAGTTGATTGAGATGCGAGACGCTCAGAAGTTGCTGGAAGGTGCCCGCTACAAGCCGCCGCGCTAGTGCCGATTGACGAAAAAAATCGTAAATTCGTAAGGTCATCTGGAGCTGCCTCCAGATCATTCACCAAGCTAAAAAGGAAAACATATGCCAGATAGAGCTATTCCCGTGGTTGACTTGTCCCAATTTGTAGAGGGGACCCCAGAGGAACGCCAAGCATTTGTCCAACAACTGGGCGATGCCTTTCACGAAATTGGATTTGTCGGCGTTCGCAATCACGGCATTCCCAAAGACCTCATCGAAGGTTTCTACGGTGCTGCCAAGTCGTTTTTTGCCTTGGAGGAACCCATCAAGAGAAAATACGAAATTGCGGGTTTGGCTGGCCAGCGAGGGTATACTTCCTTTGGGAAAGAACACGCCAAGCAGTCGAAGGTCGCCGATCTCAAGGAATTTTTCCAGATTGGGCAGACTGTGGAGGACGGCGATGCGATCAAGTCTGAATATCCAGACAATGTATCGGTCAATGAAACGCCTGCCTTCAGTGAGCACGGCCGAGAATTGTACAAGGCTTTCGAAAAGGCGGGGGCGGAACTGCTTCGGGCCATTGCCATTCACTTGGAGTTGGAAGAAGATTACTTCGAGAGCAAAATCCACAATGGCAACAGCATTTTGCGGGCCATTCACTACCCTCCCATCCAGTCGGAACCCAAGTCAGCCATTCGGGCCGAGATGCACGAAGACATCAACCTGATCACTTTGTTGGTGGGGGCGTCTGCTGGCGGTTTGCAGTTGTTGAACAAGGAAGATGAGTGGCTGGCCATCATGCCGGAGGAAGATGAGATTGTGATCAATGTGGGCGATATGCTCCAACGCTTGACCAACAACTACCTCAAGTCGACAACCCACCGGGTGGTCAATCCCCCTCGGGAGGAGTGGCACTTGCCTCGTTTGTCGATCCCCTTTTTCCTTCATCCACGCCATACGATGGACCTGAGTTGTCTGAACCGTTGTGTGACGGAGGAGACGCCACTGGCCTACGATCCGATCACGGCTGGGGAGTATTTGGATGAGCGCCTACGGGAGATTGGTTTGAAGAAATAAGCCTGTAGCTGTCCATGACTAAACCTTTGCAGTGGTAAAACGTCCAAGTAATAGACCCTTTCTACAAGCATCATCTACGTCACTTGCGGTAGGGAAAGCAATGACAAAGACGTTTAGAGTATGTTCGGAATTCATTAGTTTGGTCTACAAATGCCACTTTTTCGATTATACTTCTCCTATTTTGTAGGCCCGTAGCCTCCGGCTATGCGCCAAAAAATGAGGCTCGTCTAATCAAAAAATTGACTATTCTCGACTCAAAGAACAAAATCGGAACATACCCTTAATTTTTGTAACTTTGTTAAAACTTAAATCTTTTCGATATGGATACTTTACTATTTTTTGGATTGGGCGGATACGAGGTCATCATCGTGTTGTTTGTCATTCTGCTGCTGTTTGGAGGAAAGAAGATTCCCGAGTTGATGAGAGGTCTGGGTAAAGGCATTCGCGAGTTCAACAATGCCAAGGCCACCATTGAGAGTGAGATCAAGCAAGGAATGAAAGAGGCCGATCACCAAAAATCAATTGAAAGCAACGACAAAGCCTAGGGCTTGAATCATACTGTTACCGACTGAGACCTGGATGCCCATCCCTTGGGGCCGATGGTCTTGCCATACGCTCTTCTACAATTCAGCATCGGATGCTTTCTGGTGCTGAATTGTTGTTTTCCTACCATTTTCATCATCCATCCTTTTTCTGCGGCTGGGGCCTATGGACCTCCTCTGATTGCCATACATTTTGTCGGCTGGCTGGCAAAGCATTCGGCAACTAAAAATCGTAATACACTGACAATCAGACCATAGTGAATCCCAGGAGCTTTTTCGACAAAAAAACTTCTTCCCCTCGTGCAACGAGGAGAAGAAGATGTGCATATAGTTCTAATGTGCAATCGATCGAAGACACGAACCATAAAGTCATATTTCCATTAAAGAAAATCCATAAATCTTCAAAATAAAAATAATGAAGTATCTAAGATATTTGCCTTTCCTTTTTCTAGCCACACTTTTTACCTTCACCTCCTGTGAGAAAGATGGATTTGAAAGTGAAGTCATCGAAAAAGAAGAAGTAACACCCAAAGAAATCGAAAGCAACAGATTGCTCAGCAGCGAACGGACAGTCTCCACTTCCAATGGCCTCCAACTCGACTGCATCACCATCAGCTTTCCATTCGACCTGGCCTATGACAACGGCAACACCATCACCATCAACGATGAAACCGACCTCATCAACGCACTGGAGGACACCACCAATTGCTGCCTGGTCGATTTTGTCTATCCACTAGAGGTCACAGATGGAGACGGCCAAGTCACGACCGTCAACAACCCAGAAGAACTGGGCGAGCTCTTTGCCAGCTGTATCCCAGGTGGTGGATGGACAGAGAACGATTTTCCTGCCTTTTTGATCAACCAGGAAAATTCCTGCTACGAGTTCTCCTACCCCATCGACCTGCGCGACCCTGATGGACAAACCTTCACAGCCAACAACGAAACAGAATTCATCGACCTATTGGCCGACAACCCAGTCCTGTTCTTTGTCTTCCCTGTCGATCTGATCGATGAAGATGGCGCCACCATTTCTCCTGCCGACATCGAAGAACTGTTTGAAGCCTTGGCGCTTTGTGAAGAGGTTCACAATCCATGTGACTCCGTTTTCTTCGGCGACCAAATCGCTTGCTACACTTTTGAATTCCCCGTTTCCTTCCTACGAGCCGACAGCAGCGTTGTGACAGCCAATGACGCGAATGACCTGAACAGCCTGTTCCTGGGAGGTGAAATTGTAGACTTTGTATACCCTCTGAATTTGATCGACGTAGACGGAAATACGGTAACAGCCAACGACGGTGCCGAGCTGTCAGAACTGCTGGATGCCTGCTACGATGGTGGCATTGTCGGCTCAGACGAGGCCTTTCTCATTTTACTATTCCTAAGCAATATAGAAGGACCTGGTACTGGATGCTACGACATCAACTTCCCACTGAATGCCAATCTTTCAAACGGTACTGTCAGAGAATACGCCAGCCTGGCCGAGCTTCTGGAACCCATCAGACCGGGAGAGGCCAGTCCTGTCTCTGTCGTCTATCCGGTTTCCATCACATTGAACAGCGACGGAACTGTGGTCACCCTTGAAAATGACGACGATGTCAATGAGTTGCTGGGAGTGTGCCAATAAGAAAAGAGAATAAAACATCCCCAATCATTTGAGATAATACTGGATTCATTGACGAAAGGGGAAGGCTGAGTGTCAGTTCAGCTACACGGAAATTTGTCTTCTTAGCCTTCTCTTTTCTCTTTTTGCCCCAAGACCGAAGCAAACGAAAACGAATTATTTACTTGACTCAATTGGCAGCAGTGATTGTAAGTACATCCATCATTTCAGCATGCAAAAAGAAACAGGAGCAGGGGTACTGCTCTCTGTACAAGCTCAGCTTGCCATATGTCTATTCCATTGTCAAACGATACATCTACCAGGAAGAGGAACGCAAAGATTTGGTCCAAGAAGTATACGCACAGGTTTTTCAACAAATCGGACAGTTCGATCCAGACAAGGGAAGCTTCAAGTTTTGGCTTCGCAAAATTGCTGTCAACATCTGCCTGATGCACATCCGAAAAGAAAAGAGATTCCACCTACTGGTCCCCCTTGAGCACATAGACGAAAACAAATATGCCGAGGAACTTCGCTTTGACTCGCTGTCGAAAGAAATGATTCGACGACTGCTCGACAAAATGCCGAAGGGCTACCGAACCATTTTCCTGCTTGTGGTGATTGACGATTTCAGCCATGCAGAGGTGGGCAATATGCTGGGGATCAGCCCCGAAACCTCCCGCTCTCAATTGTCAAGAGCTAAAATCTGGATCAGAAATAAATTACAGCAGGACATTAAACTACAGGCCAATGGATTTTTTTGAAGAAGACATGAAGAAGCACTTCAACCAGTCCTCGTCTGACATTCCAGAAGGATATGACTGGGACGACATGAAAGGCCCCATCTTCCAGAAGATGCCATCCACATCTGGGACAACAAGCACGCCCAAATGGCATCAATCCCTATGGCCATGGGTGATGGCCATCCCCGTATTCATTGCCGCCACCTGGCTTGGGTATCACACCCTACAGCCAAGTCAGCCTGAACTTACCTCTCCAGACGACCTCGTGGCAACAGAAAGTCTGGAATTGGCGACAGAAGCCGTTGACTCAGACCAGATCAAGCTACCAATGCCAAGTGCCGACCGCCAAACTACCATGATTGAAACCACCGAGCGCCAGCCAAGTACAAGTGCTGACAACGCCACTGCCCAGCAAGAAGTGCAACAAATAAAACCACTTTCCCAAACAACAAGTACAAAAATTGCCACCAAAGCGGCCTCACAATCCCAAAAGGCCACAACTCAATCACTCTCTCCGACGACAGCAAAAGAACGTACAGCTTCCAATACAAAAGACAATACACCCTTGGCAACTGCCACCGATGCCATTTCTACAACAGGAAGATCGGAGGAGCAATTGCTGACAGATTCTCCAAAGCAACTGACATCTTTGGAGCAAAAGGCCGACCTTCCTTCCTCAAATGAACAGGTGCAGGTCGATCGCCCTCAGTCAAACGAGAATAAGACAAATCAAATCATCCCGCTTCCCAGTCTTCCCACCCGCTTCGATGGCACATCAGTTGAATCTTTTGGGGAAGAGACCTTGTCCGAGGCACCAGAGTATTCGGGAGACAATCGCCCAAGTCCGACCTGGGTACTGTACCTCAATGGCGGAGGAAATGACTGGAAGCTCTCATATGGAGGAGAACCCGATTTTGCCCAGCTCAGAAATGAGTCTACGCACACAGGTCGGGGTCTCTCCCTGGATGGGACCCTGTCCCGTCGTTGGGCCAATGGCATCTATCTCTACGCTGGAATCGGTGCAGATCGCTTGGAGCAACGCTTCGATTTTGTGCAAGTCATCGACACCAATGTTTGGTTGAGAGATGCGCTTGTTGCCACTTATACTGCCCCGCTTTCCGAGCGGCGCATCAATGTCCATCGCGACACCCTGGTCGCTGCTGTATCAACCAAATCCGTTTTGCACTACAACTACATTCGACTGTACTCCTTCCGATTGGGTGCCGGGAAAGAATGGCTGGTCAACCGCTGGCTGATCAATACAGATGTCGGACTAGGCTACCACTTGATCCGTGCGGGCAATGGCAGATCAGTCAATGTGGGCGAGCGACTGATGACTTACAATGAAGACAACAGCATCTACCAGAAAAGCAGCTGGTCTGTCTCTGGAGGACTGGGGATATACCACCAACTGACCGAACGCTGGTCACTGGGCATTCAGTCCAGATTTTCAACGCACATTCGCAATTGGAGTCGAGAAGAAGATGTGAGTACAAAAGTCAGAATCGGCCATCTTGGAATGGGCCTGCGATACCAGCTTGGCAGATGAGAGAATAAAAAAAAATTTAGTCAAGACAGAGTAAACTCCGTTTTTAATTCGAGAGGATAAATGCATTCGGCTGATGATACCAGTTTCACCACCGATGTTTTATCCTCTTTTTTTTGGATGCACTTGGAGTGCAACAATCGAGTTCATTTCTTGGCCACTTGCTGTACGATGTCTTTCACCTTCACCTTGAAGACCAAAACGGCATTGGCAGGCAATGAAATGCCATCTTCCTCAATGGCCAGTGGACCATAGGCCATTTGCGAGGGGATCAACAACCAACCTTCACTCCCCTTTTTGAAATGGGTAAATCCTTCCTCCCAGCCATCGATGACTTTGCCCTGTCCAAGGGTGAAGCGGAAGGTCTGCTTGCCCACCGTCTGATCAAAGACCGTATCGTCGATCAGTCGCCCTTCGTATTGTACTTCGAGGATGTCGCCTGGGCGGGCCACGGCTCCTTTTCCTTTCCGGGTCAATGAATAGCTCATGCCACTGGACGTGCGCTTGGTTTTCAGTTTGTGACTCAAAGCATAGTCATTGATGAGTTTTTTGTCTGCCAAAAACTGTTGCTTTTGGTGCTGTTCAAAAGCCAGACGCTCCTTTTCCTCTAGGGAGACCATGTATTGATCGTATTCCTCAAAATTCATCACCTTCAACAATTCCAGCTCGTACTGCAAATGGGCATTGGGCGGAATGGAATTGCCAGCGCCTCGGTTGCCATAAGCCAGGGAGGCAGGAACATACAAACGCATTTTGCTCCCAACCCGCATCAGTGGAATGCCCAGCTCCCAACCCAGAATCACCTGTCGATAGCCCAATTGAAAGACGAAGGGATCATCTGCTGGCGATTGGTCAAAGAGCGTACTGTCGAGGAGTCGTCCGCTATAGCGCAGCATCACATAATCACCTGTTTTTGGGATGGCCCCGTTTCCAGCTTGGTCCATGGCATAGTACAAACCATCGGCCGTAGATTCGGCCATGATTCCCTTTTCCGCCAGCCAGTCGGCCAGAGCAACATCTTGCGCTTGTAAATGAATGGAAAGCAAAAAGACAGAAAGGACAGCTAGGAGTGTGTTTGTTTTCCTCATGGCAATTTGAATTTTGTATTAAAGACCTGGAACATATGTCTTCCATTTTTGCCGCACATACAATGCCAAAAGGCCATCAATTGCATTGCATTAGGAATATTTTAACGCCCACTTGCCTTCCGATCGTACTTGGCCAATCCCAAGTCATTGATGATGTGTATCAACTTTTGTGCATAGCGCTTGTCTGTCGCATAGCCCGCCTTGGACAGCCCGTTGGCCCAAGCCTTGTAATCGCTGGCTGGAAGGCGGAATAAGTTCCGGTATCGCTGGCCATGTTTCAACATCAAACTGTGCGAACGATAGCTCTCCCAAGCCGTTTGGTACTTCCGAAAGAAATCCTTGTGACTGTCATCGGTAAAGTTGGAACAATGCCCTTTCTTGCATTTCTTGGAAAAGCACTTCATGCCAAAGTGGTTGTTGTTTTCTCTGGACAGGCGACTCTCCCCTGCATTGCTCTCAATCAAGCCTTGGGCCAGGGTGATGCTGGCGGGGATTCCATACTTTTTCTGCTCTGCCTGGGCCACATGGGCAAAGCGACGAACATAAGCCAACTGCTTTTTTCGCTTGATGGCAGCAGCGTTCAAACTGCCACTCCCCTTGGCGGAAGTCCCACCCTCGTAGGTCATATTGGAATATGTATTGCCCACATTGTCGTGTGCAGTCGTCGGCTGCTCTGCTTTGGATGCATGGCGAAAGGCGGGCAAAAGATTGGCCCCGAAGTGCATGGTGGCCGCCTTTTGAACAGGGGGATTCTCCGAGGCTTCTTCCAAGGTGGCATCGCTGAACTGATCCGCTACCGCACGGAGCTCAAATTGAAAATTCAAATCTTTTTTCATCAGGACAAGCAGTAGGCTTCCAACAACGATGGCTTGTATGCCCAGTTGCAACCATCTCGCAGACCGACTCGGTGCATCAAAGATCATGGCTCTAAGGGTTTGTTTGATTTGTAGACACAGGGTTCTCATAGTGGAGGCTTGTTTGAGTGTGAATGATCATGTCAAACAAATTTAAAACAAAATGTTTCTTTTTAGCAAGTAAAATCAAACAAAACTTTTCTAATTATAAACATTTTGTTGATCTATGTACCCTGTTTACGCCATTTTTGCCTGTTGGCCTTCCAAATAGATGGAGGTACTTGGGAAGGCAAACTCAACGCCCTGTTCCTCTGCCAAGCGGAGGATCGACAGGAAAATTTCCTCCTTAGCCTTCAATTCATCGGCATAACCAGGCACTGAGAGGAAGGTGCGAAACATGATGTTGAGCGAAGAAGCACCCAACTCCGAGAAGTGGACATAGTAATCTTCTTTGTGGGTCAATGGATGGTCTGCGATGAGTTGACGGAGGCTTGCCATGAATTGCTCGATCTTTGGCGGTGGGGTGTCGTACTTGAGGCCGAGGGTGACATTCAACAGGCGATAGACCCGGACTCCTTTGTTTTCCACCGATTGATTGGCCACGATGCCGTTGGGAATGGCGACGACGGAAGTATCTGCCATGCGGATGCGCGTGGACCGAAATCCCACTTCCACAACAGTTCCTCCCACCCCATTCATCACCACATAATCCCCAATTTGAAAGGGCCTGTCAATGAAGATCATGGCAGAACCGATGAGGTTTTTGACTGTATCCTGCGCTGCCAAAGCCAGGGCCAAACCACCGATGGATACCCCTGCGATGAGGGCTGCAACATTGACATCCAACAAACTCAACAACTGGATGATGGCTGCGGTGACGATGACAATGGAAACCAATCTCCGGACAATGGGCAGCAGTTGTTCATCCATGCGGTTGTCGGTTCGCTGGGCATATCGCCCGGCATAGGCCATGGCCAATTCCAGGATGCGCAGGGCCAGGAACATGAGGACCACCGTTTTGGCCATTCGCAGTCCTTTGACCACCGCCCCTGACAATTCAATGGGAAGTTGCAAGATGGGCAGCAGTATTCTCGCCACGTAGAGCATGATGAACAAACTCACCATGAGGGCAATTCGGCGCTTCACCGTCCCATCCAATTCTTCGATGGTGTATTGGCTTTTGGACAGGCGTTGGATGATGGGTTTGAAGAGAAAACCCAGTAGAAAATACATCAAGTAGACCAATAAGATCAACAAAGCGATGCCCGCGTATTGCCAGAGGGCCAGTCCCAGGTACTGACTCTGTCCGGTTTTGGGAAGCCAGTTGAGCAGGCGATCGATTCCGAAGGGGAAGACTTCTTTGTGCAGTTGATCGATCCGGCCGATGGTCTCGGAAGAGTATTGCCAGAGGCTGTCCTTTTTTTCGAGATACACCTCTGGAAGGGTTTCTGGGAACGGAGTGTAATATGCCTTTCCGGTGATGCTGTCGACATAGTCGGCCTGTTGGGGCAATAGGTTCAGATAGACGTAGAGTCCTTTGCCATCGAACACTTGTTTGAGCTGAATGGCTTTGCGTTCTGCCTCTTTGCCGCCGATGCCCCTCATGCTGCGCCCTGCCATCTCGGGCTGATAGGTCTCGGGCTGCAAGTAGTACAGGTGGACGTGCATGGCATTGTAGGGATTCTGAAAGTTGGGCTCCGGAGCGTTTTCTTGCTGCGCCCAAAGGGAGGAGTTGCTACCCAGGAGAAAGAAACATAAAAAGAAAAATATATTTTTATTTATTTTCATCTGATTGGTACCATCTTTGATCTGGTTACGAAATAGTAAACCGTTTGCATCTCCCCTATTGGGCTTGGCAAACAAACACAAACATACGAATGAGCAAGCTACTTTTGGCGCTTTTTAGTGACCTATGATGGGTCCGACGTTCCAAAAACCGAAACACCCGCCGACATTAGCTTCCCAATTTGTTGTCCTGAACAGCTTATCCAAACCATCCTTTGACCATCCGTTTGCCGACGGGTCGTGCAAGAGGACTGTATTCATCCCAACTGGTTTCCACCTTTTATTCAAGCGAACAGAATTTCATTCAACAAGTTCGACTGCCTGTCGCAGTTGATCGGGCTGGCAATGTCTGTGCCTTTGGGCATGGGCTTGTCAAAAGCTGCTGCTAGCTGGTGGCCGACCTTCCCGTGAGGCTGGTCCACTTGGCTGGTGCATGCTTCGACCGGAACCAGATTTGTACACCTGGGTGTCCTTCTGTGCTGTTTGTGCAGAACGCCCCATCCAAACCCTTTTAAATCGATCAAATACTATGGAAAGACTATGTAAATTTCCCCTCCCAACACCCCCTACACTGCTTTGGGTCTTGCTGACGGGCCTTTTGCTGACAACTTGGCAAGACGTGCAGGCGCAAGGAGCCTTGGGCTGCCACAACCCCAACATCTCGGTGGGCATCAACTGTGGCATCACCAAAGGTGAGCTGGATACCCTGATTGTCAACGACCCTGCCGGAAGCAACGATTACATCATCACCATTGCCAAAGACGGCAATCTGATTTGGACTGGAATCAACGATTCTGACATCTTTGATGCGGGTGCTCTCAATTGCATCGGCCGCACGGTGACAGTGACCGTAACGGATCAAGTGTCCGGCAATTCTTGCATGAACGACGTACTGATAGAAGACAAATTTGCACCCATTCTGGCCTGTGCCACGGACACCATCAGCTGTGCCGATGATCCAACAAGCCAGATCAACAACCGACCAACGGCCACGGACAACTGTTGCAGCATGAGCGACAGCGACATCGCGTTTGAAAACCTCAGCCAGATCAATGGCTTTGTCGGCCCTTTCGCAGCGGCCAATTGGACCAACGACATAGACGCTGGCATTGGCGAAGCATTTGATTTTCTCAACGATGGCTCTCTTTTGCTGACGGGAGCCAACAATACTGGAGGAACCCTTAGCTGTGGCAATCCTTCCTCGGCAAGTCCCCGCCCCATCGTCAACAATACGTTGGCCAGTTGTTACATCGCACAGGTTTGCATCGACATTCCGGCAGATGGCACCATTGGTTTTGATTGGTCGTTGGCAGCCGGTTCGGGCAACCTTTTTTCCAACTCTGATCCCGCCGCTTATGCCATCACCTCCAATCTGGTGACCACGTATACGCAACTGTCCAGCAGCAGCATCGCCAGTGGGAGTGTCAGTGGGTTGGCTGTCTCTGCCGGTGAGCAATTCTGTTTTGTCATCGGTTCCAATGGAAGTGCAGACAACGCTTTGGCGACTTACAGCAATCTCACCTTTGCCACCAATAGCAGCCAATGCGAGGCATACTGTTTTTACCGCCGTTGGACAGCGACTGACTGCAATGGCAATACAGGCGAATGCTACCAAAAAGTACAAGTTACCCAAAGAAGCATCAGCGATGTGGTATTCCCGGCTGACACCATTTTGAGTTGCAGCTTGGTCAATGGAGTGCCAGGTCCGTCCATCACGGGTCAGCCCACCATCGATGGCAACAATGCGGACGGGGTGTGCATGATCAACGTATTTCCAGCCGAAGACTTGATTGATACACTTTGTGAAAACAGCTTTAAGATCATCCGTACCTGGCGGGTCATGGATTGGTGTACGCCGGGACAGCCTGCCGAAGTTCGACAGCAGCTCATCGAAGTACTCGACACCGTCGGACCCACTTTTACTTGTCCCAACGATACCATCATCAGCACCGATGCACAAACTTGCAGTGCCACACTGGTATTGCCCACTGTATCAAACCTGACCGACAACTGCTCCTCCACGGCCAACATCAGCGTGGTCCCCTCTTGTACAGGATGTACCATCACAAACATTCTCGGAAACTATGTGGTTTCTGATCTGCCTGTGGGCACCAGCACGATCACCTACACAGCCACCGACAATTGTGGCAACAGCAGTACCTGTACCTTCAACATCACCACCAGAGATGAGATTTGTCCAAACGTACAAGGCAGTCAAGCCCTTGTGGCGACACTCCAAATCGATGGCAGTGGAAGGGTATCAGCAGCTACTTTTGACAATGGAAGTTACGACAACTGCAGCTCAACCGTCTTTTTCAAAGCCATCCGCATGGTCGATCTCAATGGCAGTGTCAACGGTTCCAATGCCGATCAGTCTGCCAATGCTTGTGGAGACAACAATGGCGATGATGCGGCGGGACTACTGGGCACCCAGATTTACTTCGACGATACCGTCACCTTTTGCTGCGCAGACATTGGAAGCACAGCCGACTCGGTCATTCTCCGGGTATTCGACGTCGACCCTGGAACGGGGCCGATCGCACCGGAGCGGATGGACCAAGGCTTTTTGGAAGACCTCTCAGGCAATCGAATTGGCAACTTCTGTGATGTCATGGTACCTGTGGAAGTCCAAGACCGACAATCGCCACTCTTGCTCAGCAGCCTGCCAGATGTGACCATTAGCTGCAACTTTGCCTACGATGCCAACAATCTATCGGCCAGTTTTGGAAGGGTGGTCAGTGATGTGGCACAGCAAAGCAACATCACCCTCAATGATCCCGACAACACAGTCAATACCCCGCAAGCCTTCACATGGGGGCAAGACGCATTGGTCAGGGACAATTGCAACGACAATTTGAGCATTCAGTACGATTCGACTTTCAATCTGAACCCAACTTGCAATACCGGAACGATCACCCGACAGATGACCATTTCCAGTGGTGCAGGGACGCCAGCCGTGATCACGCAAACCATTGCGATCATGGACTTCAGTCCTTTTTCGGCTTCCGACATCACCTGGCAAGGCAACCTAGAGGTATTCCTCAGCGAGTCAAATTGTGAGGTGGATCTCGATACCTTGGGAGCGCCCATTTACACCAATGACAACTGCTCCAAAGCTGTTTCAGCTCCTACAAATCAGTTGATCTTCAGCCGACCGCTCAATACCTTGGGGGCCGGAATGTGCCAAAAGGTCTTGCGCAACTGGGTGGTTACGGATTGGTGTCAACCTGGCTCAGAATTTACCGACCCCAACCTACTCAACGGGCAGCAAACGGTCATTGTCAGGGACACCATTTTCCCAAGCATTTCCTTTGACAGAGGAGATTGCGATACGATCTTCATTGCCATGGGAGAAAGCACAGCCAATTACACCCTCAATGCCAGCATCGACGACAACTGTACAGCCGCATTCGATGCCTCCAATGTGCGCTTCCGCATCAGCCCTGGCGGTTCCATCACCAGCGGCAACGGCACTGCCATCGATGCAGATCTACCAAGTGGTACACATCAGATCATTTTCACCGCCATGGATGATTGTGGCTTGGAGACCACTGACACGGTCAAGGTCGTGGTACTGGATGATCCTTGCAACAGTGTCACGCGCGACAATGCCATCAACTTCGGTTCACAGCCTGTGACCATTTTGCTCAGCGATGTCTACAGTGGTGGCGTGGCAGGCAGCAGTTTCGATGTGGCTGGAATTGGCAGTGGCAGCTCTTTGTCCTTCGATTGTGGCGACATCGACTACGTCACACAATACCCTACCGTTTACCCTGGCACTGTCGACATTCCAGCCAGCGTGAGCAATCCTGCAGCGGTCTGCTCGGTATTTTTCACCCTGCAAGACCTCAATCCACCCACGCTGACTTGCAATCCACCTGCAGAAATTCCGTTGGGAACAGGCAATCAGGTTGTCATCAACGTGGCTGACCTCAATCCGACAGCCACCGACAATTGCACCAGCAACAGCGATTTGATCTTCAGTTTCAGAGAATTGAACTTTACAGCGCCCATTGACCCGTTGAATCCACCATCCAATTTGGCAGTCAGCGATACCACCATTACTTGTGACGATGTATCGGTAGATGGAACAGTCCAACTGACTTTGTGGGTGTACGACCAGACGGGGAAAGGAACGCCATGCGATCCCTTCATCAACATTGCCAATACGCCAGACAGCGATTGTCCGAATGCCAAGTCCAGTCAGCCCGCCATCATCTCGGGCCAGGTATTGGATGAAGAAAATGGCCGGGTGGAGAATGTCGTCGTCACTCTCAATGGCAATCGCCGGGGAACCTCTCTGACGGATGTCGATGGCAACTTCGACTTTTCCAACATCCCGATGGGCTTCAACTACAGCATCTCTCCGGCCAAGGACGATCGGCCGCTTAACGGGGTATCGACCTATGACCTGGTAAAAATCAGCAAGCACGTTCTCAGCCTGGAAGAATTGGATTCCCCTTACAAAATGATTGCAGCAGATGCCAATCGCAATGGAGAAATCACGGCCTTGGACATGGTGGAAATCCGGAAGTTGATCCTTTTTGTCAATCGCGACTTTCAGGAAAATACCTCCTGGCGTTTCATCGATGCCAATTACCTGTTTCCCAACTCAGATGATCCCTTCACAGCCAGTTTCCCGGAGGTGTACAACATCAACAACCTCTCTGACGACATGCGCATTGATTTTGTGGCTGTCAAGGTTGGAGATGTCAACTGCAGTGCCCAACCCAATCAGGCGGTAGGCAGTCAGACCCGCAATCGCTCGGGAGAATTGGTTTTCCACCTTCCCGACATGGCACTCAAAGCGGGACAAAGCTACGAGATTCCGTTCCGTCTCGATCCATCCACTTCTTTGCTGGGCTTCCAATACACCTTGGAATTTGATCCAGAAGTTGTTGCCTTGGCGGACATCGACTATGGAGAGCTGCCTGGCATGGATGCTGGAAACTTTGGCCGCAATCTGCTGTCGGAGGGGGCATTGACCATGAGTTGGGCTGCTTTGGAAGCGACCAAGGCCCCAGCAGAAGGTGTGGCATTCAGCCTGCGCTTTCGGGCGTTGCGCGATGGGCAGTTGAGCGAGGTCATCAGCAGCAGTTCCCGATTCACGCCGGCAGAAGGATATGGCACAGCAGAAGAATTGCTGGACATTGCCCTGCAATTTGACCAAGGAAAAGCAGAAACAGCGGGAAGTCGATTCTTGCTCTTCCAAAACCGCCCCAACCCTTTCAAGGCCGAAACGCTGATTGGGTTTTACCTACCACAAGCCAGCCAGGCCAGGCTACGCCTGTTTGATCCGGCGGGCAAGGAAGTCTTGGTCAAGGAAGGGTCCTTTGAAGCTGGGTACAATGAGTTTCGCATTGAGCGGGGTGCATTGCCCCAGGGAGGCATCTTTTACTACCAACTGCAAAGTGACGAGCATACCGCCGTCAAAAAGATGACGGTACTGGAATAAAGGAACAGTGACCAATCGGCGCCAACCGACGACAAAAGCACCTACATTTTCGCTGGCATCTTCGCCCGGCTCTCTACGGGGAGTCGGGCGATTTTCATAAAAATTTAATTTTTTACAAATATGATCGAAACATATGTATAAAAACTTCGATATAAAAGTACGCATCAATACGAGATGATGCAACGGCAACAGATGCCGGACAAAACCACAAGCCACTGAAGGCATAACCAACTCCAATCAAACCCATCCCTCAAACCGACCGACTGCGATTCCCGCAGTCCTACAATCCATTGGCTCTGGTCAAACGATCCACTGCTTTCTGACCACTGCAATCGGCTTGTAGCCATTACAACAACCGCAAACGACAATTTTTCACTGGGTGACCCCATGGGTCTACCGGGTACTTTGCCATGAGTTCCTGCTTTGTGACGAAGCGGGGGCAGTTGTCTTGCTGTGCCATCCCTTGTCGGGGTCGCACTGTAAGACGCTGTTCTGGGACCTTTTTTAGAAACCAGTTCTTGGAATGCCTCTCTCTGATGTCAGGGGGAGGTTTCTTTTTTGGAGCTGGATGAATGGAACTCGGGATGATGCCTCCCCAAAAATAAAACCGGGAAACCATCCTGCTGGACGACTCCCCGATGCTCTCTTTTATATGGGCAATGTTATAAAAGTCTATTTCTTCTCTCTGCCTCCGTGCAACTCGTCCTGCAGAGCCTTGAGCTCCTCCCACTTCCCTGCCGCTGCCAAGCGAGCTTGCTTGGGCCAGGTCGACGGACTGTGGCGCTTGTAGCTGGGCCCTGCCTCGGCAAGTATGGCCCGAAGGCGGGTGAGACGGGCCGCTGCCAAAGCCTTGAACGTGGGAATGCCCGACGTATGCAACAAGGCCTCGATCTTGGGACCAATGCCTTCAATTTTGCGGAGTCGGTCTTTTACTGGTGCCTGGGGCGGAGCAGGGGGTGTGCCTTCGGCAGAGGTGCGTCTGGGTGTGCGTGTACGACGGTTGTCGGCAATGGGTTTTCTACTTGTCGTAGGTCGACTGGTGGGCGCAGCTGCAGGAGCAACGGTTTTCTTCACAGCCTCTGCCACTGGGGCCTTCTCCACCTTGCTGACGGGAGTCGTACTTTTCGAAGCCGTTACTTGCTTCGCCTTCCGCTTCTTTTCCTTGCTGGCAGCAGTAGATGTCTTTCCTTTTTTGGGAGGACTCGCTTTCTTCTTGGCTGCCTGGGCCTTGGTCTTTTGAGCCTCGCGGACTTTGGCTGCTTTCAAGAGTTCAGCCAATTTTTCTTTGAGCCGCTTGTACTCTTTTTCTTCCTTTTGCTTGTGCTTCTTGACCAACTTGTGGGCTCTCTCCAATTCTTTGAGATGGGCCCGGCAGCTTTTGAGCTTGTCCTGGTACCGCTTCTTGGCAGCCTTCTCCTGCTTCTTTCGCTTGTCGATGGACTTGCTCAGTTTGGCCAGTTGACCAGTTATTTTTTTTACCCTTGCTTTTTGCTTTTCCGATGGGCCAGATGACTTCATGACAGACTGTACTTTGGTGAATGGATTTGAACGGCGACAAAGTTAACGATAATTTAACAATAAGTTAAAAATAAAGACACATAGATCAACTTTTGCCATTTGCCAAAAAGAGAATGTAGGCTCCTGTGGTGGGAACCTACTTGGCAGTCGCTCATTCCAAGGCAACAATCAGGTCATCTTGCTCCACCAAGGACTTTTCTGACAATGGGACGGACAGCACAGTGCCTGCCATTGGAGCAGTAATGGTACTTTCCATTTTCATGGCCTCGATGACAAATAGGGGGGTATTGATCTCCACTTTGTCTCCGGGCTTGACGAGGATGCGAGAGATTTTTCCCTGCAATGGCGCACCAATTTCTTTTTCGCCTGATGCCTTGGCATTGCGCACGATCTCCAAATCCAAGGTGCGGTCACTGACTTCAATTGAACGGGTTTGGCCATTCATGGTGAAAAAGACCAAGCGGCTGCCAGACGCACTGGGCTCCGTCATGTTGAGATAGCGAACGATGACGGTTTTCCCCCTTTCAATTTCGACCAATATTTCTTGGTTGGGCGCCAGGCCGTAGAAAAATGCAGGCGTTGGCAAAATGCGGACAGTGCCATAGGTTTCGTAATGCTCGTTGTAGTCTCGGAATACCTTGGGATACAGTTTGTAGGAAATGAAATCTTTGAAGCTTTGGTGCTTGCCAAAATTCTTTTGAAATTCCACCAGCTCTGCATCAAAGTCAATCGGGGCGAGGTGTGCATTCGGCCGATCCGTATAAGGACTTTCCTCCTTGAGAATCATCTTTTGGACTTCCTCGGGGAAGCCTCCGCCAATTTGCCCCAGGTCTCCTCGCATGAGGGCTTTGACACTCTCGGGAAAGGCGAGTCGATCTCCCTGTTGGACAACTTGCTCCTTGGTCAAGCCATTGGAAGTCATGAACATGGCCATGTCACCCACAACCTTGGAGGAAGGGGTCACTTTGATGATGTTGCCGAAGAGTTCATTGGCCGCTTTGTAATTGGCTTTGATGGTTTCAAATTGTTCTTCCAATCCCAGTCCCCTGGCTTGTGGCCGCAGATTGGAGTATTGTCCCCCTGGGATTTCGGTATCGTATACTTCGGCAGAACCCGCCCGCAATTCTGTTTCAAAAGCGTAATAATAAGCGCGAACAGCTTCCCAATAGTTGGAAAAGCGATTGAGGGTGGGCAGTCGCATGTCTGTACTGCGCTCGTGCCCTTCCATCATGGCCACCACAGAGTTGAAATTTGGCTGACTCGTCAGGCCACTCATGCTCGCAATGGCAACATCGACCACATCGACATTGGCTTCGATGGCTTTCAAGTAAGTAGCTGGCTGGATGCTGCTGGTGTCATGGGTGTGCAAATGAATGGGCAGATCAACCGCCTCGCGCAGAGCTGGGATCAGCATTTCTGCAGCCCGGGGCTTGAGCAAGCCCGCCATGTCCTTGATGGCCAAGATGTGGGCGCCCTCATCCTCAAGCCGCTTGGCCAGATCGGTGTAGTATTGCAGATCAAATTTGGAGCGAGTAGGGTCAGAGATGTCTCCTGTATAGCAAAGACAGGCCTCGGCAATTTTTCCCGCCTTGCGAACCCGACGAATGGATACTTTCATGGCCTCCACCCAATTGAGGCTGTCGAAAATTCGGAAAATGTCAATGCCCGTTTCCGCCGCACAATCGATGAATCGCTCCACCAGATTGTCCGGATAGGCGGTATATCCAACTGCATTGGAGCCTCTGAGCAACATCTGGAAAAGGGTGTTGGGGATGGCCTTGCGAAGCAGTTCGAGTCGCGCCCAGGGGCATTCCTTCAAAAAGCGCAAAGAAACATCAAAGGTGGCACCACCCCAGACTTCCATGCTGAACAATTTGTCTCCCATGTGCCGACTGTAGCTCTCTGCGACTTGCATCATGTCATAGGTCCGCATGCGAGTGGCGAGCAGGGACTGATGTGCATCGCGGAAGGTGGTATCGGTATACTGAATGCTTTTTTGGTCTTTGAGCCAAGTGGCCAATCCCTCTGGGCCCAGCTCGTCCAACAGTTGCTTGGTCCCTGCTGGGTACTCGGCATTCTCATCAAACTCGGGGACAACAGGCTGGCGAAATTGATCCATCAATCGCTTGTCCTTGAACTTGACATCCTGATTGCCATTGACAATCACCTCTGCCAAGTACTTCAACACCTTGGTTCCCCGATCGCGACGCCGCGGCAGCAGCAAGAGTTCTTGGTTTTCTTTGATGAAGTTGACCGTCGCCTTCCCCTTGACAAAGGTCTCATTGGTCAGTAGATTCAGCAAGTAATCAATGTTGGTTTTGACGCCTCGCACCCGAAACTCGCGCAGGGCCCGATGCAGGCGTTCGGCCGCCCCCTTCATGGTCCGACCGTGCGCTGTAACCTTGACCAATAAGCTGTCAAAATAAGGAGAGATGACCGCCCCGGGATAGGCACTTCCAGCATCGAGTCGAATGCCAAAACCACTGGCAGAGCGATAAGCGATGAGGGTGCCGTAGTTGGGCTTGAAATCCTCGGCAGGATCTTCTGTGGTGATCCGGCATTGGATGGCACAGCCGTTGATCTTGATGCCCTCCTGTTGATCGATCATCAAGGTGGGATGGGACAATGGATAGCCCATGCAAACCAAAATCTGGGAGCGGACCAAGTCGATGCCCGTGATCTGTTCTGTGATGGTATGCTCTACTTGTATGCGGGGATTCACCTCGATGAAGTAGATGTTTTCCTCTTGATCCAACAGAAACTCTACTGTTCCCGCACAAGAATAGTCTGCCGCCCGGCACAGGGTCAGGGCGTATTCGTACAGTTTTTCCTTGGTGGTTGAACTCAAGGTAAGGCTGGGTGCGATTTCCACCACCTTTTGAAAGCGACGCTGCACGGAGCAATCCCGTTCGTAAAGGTGGATGAGATTGCCGTGCTTGTCACCAAAAATCTGGACTTCTATGTGTTTGGGCCTGTCGATGAATTTCTCCAAAAAAACGGTATCATCCCCAAAAGCTGTGCGCGCCTCCTGCCGGGCCTCGTGGTATTCGGTCGACAATTCATCGGCCGATCGAACGACCCGCATGCCCCTGCCTCCCCCACCGGAAGCTGCTTTGACCATGATGGGAAATCCAATTCGCTCTGCCTCCTTCAAGGCGATCTCCACCGTATCAAGAGATTCTTTGCTGTCTTCGATGAGGGGAATGTTCAGCTCCCGAGCCAGTTTTTTGCTGACCACCTTGTCCCCCACTTTCTCCATCGCCTCCGGATCGGGTCCAATGAAAATGATGCCTTCCTCCCGGCAACGCCTTGCAAAACGCACGTTTTCAGACAAAAAACCATAGCCCGGATGAATGGCCTCCACTTGGTGCTCCTTGGCCACGCGAAGAATCTCCTCTATGTCCAGATAAGGTTTGAGTGGTTCGTCGTCTGGTCCGATTTGATAGCTCTCATCCGCCTTGTAGCGGTGCAAGGAATAGCGGTCTTCAAAGGTGTAGACAGCGACGGTTCTCAGTTGCAATTCAGAGGCAGCCCGAAGGATGCGAATCGCAATTTCTCCCCGGTTGGCAACCAATAATTTCTTGAAGCGATGGTGTGAAATTTTTGACATTCAAATAGGTTTTCCATTGTGAGATGAAACAGAAGTTGGATTTGGCAGGGTCATATTAGCTAATGTACTAATAAATGTGGAGAGCATCGAACTGTTCAAAGAGCAGATAAAATAATTCAGGGGCTGATGCGCACACCAGCCCCTGAATCGATGGAAAATACATCGTCTGAGTGATTGGACAGACAGACGTTTACTTCATGGCAATGGGAACTTCCACCTGAGTGCGGTCCCATGCGACGATCATGTGTACCAATTTGTCGGTTTTCTTCTGAAACATCACAGACAATGCCTCTACTTCCTCTTTGGTTTGGGCAGTGGGCACGGTGATGCTGGCGATGTTGTTTGCAGGATCGTGTCCGAAGGTTCCCCAGGAAGGAATTCCGGTGTGGATGACCAACTCCCATTTGTCGGCATGTGGGACGGCCATGATTCCGTAGCGACCAGCTTTCACGTCTTTGTCACCAAATTTTACGTCTTCGAAAAAGGTGATTTCAGTGGTTTCGTTGGCTCCCATTCTCCAAGGCTCCCCATACTTCAGCATTTCGCCAAAGATGTTGCGGCCCTTCTTCTGTGGGCGGCTGTAGACCACTCGTACTTTTGGAACGGCAGCCTCTTTTTCGGCACCTTCCAAGTAGTTGCGCACGCGAGAGTTGCGTGGGTACTGGGCCAAGTCCATTGGGCTCTTGTCGTCGGTGGCCAAAAACAGTGGGTTGAAGTTGATGGGCAGGCGCACTCTGGTCTGGTCCCATTCGAAAACCATGTGGCAATTGTCGTCATCGATCTTTTGAAATCCGATGGTAAAGGACTCCCGGCTCTCCGGGGTATTGATCACAGGCAGAGAGACAGCAACGAGGTCTTTGCTGACATCGCGGTTCTTGGTGCCTCCAATGTGTCTTTCGGAAGAGACCTTGAGAATCCACTGAGAAGGGTAGACCTCTGCAAACATGGTGTAATAACCAGGGTTGATGGTGACCCCACCGATTTCTACAGGTACTTGGAAAAGCACTTCGGTCGCCTCATTGGCTCCCAATCGCCAATCTTGTCCAAAGGGGACCAGGCCACCAAAGATTTTCCGGTCTTTCTTCATGGGACGAGAGTAGAGTGCTTTGATCTTCAGTGATGTGTTTTGGGCATCACCCGTCAGGTAGTTTCGCCAGGCGGCTTCTCTGGGATAAGTCGCTGCATCCAAAGGACTTTTGTCCATGGAAGGATATTTCATTTCCTGCGCATCCAACAGCTGCAGCCCCATCAAAAACAAGCAGCACAATAGGCTAATACGTTTGAAATTCATTCTTGCAATTTTTTAAATGATACAACAATAATGGGAAAGACTGCAAATGTAGCGAAATATTGCGTGCCGAGGACAAGGGAGGGAGTTGGGATTTGAGATTTGGGGGCCGGGTGTCCTGGGGCGGGCATTTTACAGAGTACATCATTCCAGATAAAAACCGTATTTTCACCCCATCAAACAAATCCACAAACACATGAAATACGTCCTGCCGATCATCATACTGTTCTCCATCTTCTTCTCCTGCTCCAAAACCAGCCAAAAGGCCCTGTCACAAGAGGCGAAGCTCATTGCCGCTGCTGTACAAGCACATGGGGGGGCGCTCTACCAAAAGGCAAACTATTCTTTCGTATTTCGGGGCACCAACTACAGTTTTCGGCACAATGGGCAAGATTTTACCTACGAACGTTTTTACGAGAAAAAGGACAAGAAGATTGTTGACAGGCTGACCAACGCCGGGTTCCAACGCAGCGTCAACGGAGAAAAACAGCCGCTCAATGCGCGCGACAGCATCCGCTTCGGCAATTCGCTCAACTCGGTCATTTATTTTGCCCTGCTCCCCTACAAGTTGGAAGACCCCGCCGTCAAAAAGGCCTACAAGGGAAGCGTTTTCATCAAGGGACAAGAGTACCAGGTCGTAGAGGTGAGCTTCCGGGAAGAAGGAGGCGGGACTGATTTTGAGGATGTTTTTTACTACTGGCTGCACAAAGACAATCACACCGTCGATTACCTGGCCTACCAATTTCACGTCAACAAAGGTGGGGTCCGCTTTCGGTCGGCCTACAACCCGCGCATCATCGATGGCATTCGCTTTCAAGACTATGTCAATTACAAAGCAGATGCCGACACCCCACTGGCCCAACTTCCCAAGCTCTTTGAAGAAGGCAAACTGAGCGAGTTGTCGCGAATCGAACTGAAAGATGTCAAATTGCTGCCCCCGAATATGTAAGAGCTCGTCTAAAGTTAATCTTTTCGCTAATATGAGCGTCTTTCTTCACCATCCTTCAGCTATTCCTCGGCACGTAGCCTCCGGCTATGCACCTCAAAATGAGCTTCGTCTGGCTGTGAAATCCATCTCATATTATCTGAAAAACTAAATTTGGACAAGCTCTAAAACAAAACCCGAATCATCTCCAAGGGGAAACATCCGGGTTTTTACTCAACTGCTATGGTTCTTTTGATCGTCCGAAGCCCAATCTCCTGGTGGGCTCAGTCATCATGATGTGTCTCCAGAACCCCAGCCGTACCCAAAGGCAAGCACCATTCGAGCGAGAATCACCTGCCCAAGCCCATTTTTTCGAGACCAATGGACATTTTTTTGAATCCCCAAAATCCAAAGGGCTGCGATTGGAGTATATTATGTGATCGCTAACGCAAAAAAGCAAGACATGCAGAAAATCTACCCCCTTCTACTCCTCCTTCTCTGCCCACTTTTATCGATTTCACAGTCTCCAAACGACCAACAACTTCTCCTGGGTTGGTGGGAAGGGGCCTTCATCAAGGCCAACTCCTATCAGAAGATCGAACTCAACTTTACCCAAAAAGACCAAGAGGTATTTGGCTTTCAAGTCATGGAAGAATGGCATCCTTCCTTCGGAGAATTTCAAGTGCCCGTGCAAATCGATTCTACCGGCACGATCCGATTGACCACTGGCTATGGCAAGGCAGAGCTGAAACTGGACAAAAACAACCTGGAATTGCTTGGCCAAATCACAGATGTCAGTCCCATCATCTACCTACATCTGAAGAAAGTCCCTCCCAAACCAACCCCCAACTACCGAATCGAAGAGGTGAGCATCAACAGCCGAGGGGCCAAAATCGCCGGACATCTTCACATTCCCCAAAACAGCCAACACCACACGGCCATCATCATCGTGGGCGGAAGGGGCTGCTATCCATCTGAGCCTCAATACGACTTGAATGCAAAGTTTTTGAGAGAATATGGGGTCTCTGTCCTGGCATACCAAAAAAGAGGCACGGGACAATCTACGGGTGATTGCGCAACGGCCAGCATCCAAAACTTGGCCACTGACCTCAAAAATGTAAAAGAATTCCTGGCATCGCATCCCAACAACTATCAAAAGATCGGTGTGCTGGGAGCCAGTGCTGGTGGATGGACCATGACCAAGGCACAAGAAATGACCGATTTTGACTTCATGATCAGCATCGTCGGGCCTTCCACCTCTGTCAAAGAGCAACAATTGCAGTCCATGGATTATGGCTCCGAATTTTTCAATCTCGAACCACAAGCCCTCCAAAATCTAGAGACCTATACCAAGCTCATGCTGGAAGCAGATGCCACAGAAGAGACCTTTGCCCAGATGAATGCCCTGCTCGCCAATGCAGAGCAAGAAGGATGGAAGCAGTTGTTGGAAGACACGGATGTATCCAGCTCCGTGGAAGGCCTCAACAATCTTTGGGTCCGCAGACATGCATATGCCCCCAAAAACGTCTTGATGACATACGACAAACCCTTCCTGGCCATTTATGGGGAGAAAGACTGGATCGTGCCACACGAGGAAAACATCCAATTGCTGGAAGAGTGCTTTGCCAATAGAAAGGACCAATTGACGACCCTCGTTGTGCATGGTGCTGGACACGGCATGGAAACCGAGGCTGAGTGGATCAATTTGGACCCCAATCGGTCCTACTGGCGCTTTTTCCGCATCTCGCCAGCACTTAGAATCGCCATGATCGACTTTTTGCACAAACACAATTTGATCAAACAATAAAGATTTTGGAAACCTTTTCGCCATTGAGAAAGTTTCACTACAAACAGCATAACAAATACACCAATTCATTTGCGATTTTCCCAAGTAGAGAATCATCCTGAGAGACTTTCAACAAATATTTTCGGAAGACCTGAGTCCAAGACTTCACGAGCCAACGATGGGCAGCTTTCATGCGCAAAACCCATTCGTTGATCGAAAATCAGACTCATGCTTTCGCCAATAGATGTACTTTGCCATTCGATTTGATTATGTACCAATCTTTTGCAATGAAACTCAATTTTACACTCCTTCTGTTCTTCGTTTCCCTTTTGGCTGCCGATGCACAAAATGCCTCGATCAAGGGCCAACTCCAAGATCCCGATGGCGAGGCCGTCGTGTTCGCCAACCTCGCGCTCTATCAATCGGCAGACAGCAGTCTGGTCAAGGTTGAAACCAGCGATGACAGCGGAATTTTCAACATGCAAGGCATCAAAGCGGGCAGCTACTACCTAGTGGCCTCTTTTGTGGGCCTGACCGATTTGACAAAAACAAACGTCCAACTGACCGCAGACCAACAACTGGACATGGGCATTCTCCGATTTGCTTCCAGCTCCCTGGAATTGTCAGAGGTCACAGTCACCGCTTCCAGGGCCATGGTGGAGGTCAAACCAGACCGAACCGTCTTCAACGTGCAAGGCACCATCAACAGCGTAGGAGCTGATGGCTTGGCACTGCTGCGCAAAGCACCCGGTGTCATGGTCGACAACAACGACAACATCACCCTATTGGGCCGCAGTGGTGTCTTGTTGTACATCGACGGCAAACGCCTGCCGCTCACAGGAGATGATCTCAGCAGTTTTCTCCAAAACTTATCTGCCGAGCAAATCGATCGCATCGACATCATCACCAACCCAGGGGCCAAATACGAAGCAGAAGGCAATGCCGGCATCATCGACATCCGCCTCAAAAAGGACAAAAACCACGGGACCAATGGCTCGATCAACGGCACTTTCAGCCAAGGGCAACGGACGCGCTACCGACTCAACAGCAGCGCCAATTATCGAAACAAAATCCTCAATGCCTTCGGCAACGTCAGCTATGGCCAAAACGATGGCTTTGATCTCCTGAAATTTCAAAGTACCCAAAATGGCCTGAGCCTCAAGGAGACCCTGGACTCCGAAAGAGATGCCAACAACTACAACATTCGACTGGGGACAGATTTTTTCCTCAAAGAAAACCACACCCTCGGCGTTTTGGTCAGCTACAACGACATCAGTGGCTTGGGGACGGCTCTCAATCGCATCTCGTTGGCAACTCAGGAGAAACCCAACCAGATTGACAGCATCTTGGTAGCCAATGACAACACAGACTTTGGACGGACCCGCAATACCTACAACGTCAATTATCGCTTTGACAACCGAAAAGGACGCACCCTCAACATCGACCTGGATTACGGCCGCTTCCAAAACGACACCAAGCGCTTTCAACCCAATCAGTACTTCGACGCCAGTGAACAAAATCTCCTCACAGAAATCAACAATCGATTTTTGACCAATACGGACATCGACATTTATACTACCACCGTAGACTGGGAAGACAACCTGCTGGGAGGTCGATTGGGGGCTGGCTCCAAGTTCAGTCGTGTGGTCTCGGACAACTCCTTTTTGGTATTCGATGTCATCAATGATGTTGATCAGCAAAACAACGTCAATTCCAACCTCTTCGAATACACAGAGAATGTCTATGCGGGCTACCTCACCTACACCCGCCCCATCAACGAAAAGTGGAATTTTTCTGCTGGTTTGAGAGCAGAACAGACAGATGCTACAGGTGATTTGATTGCATTCGTAGACAGCCTACAGGAAGCGCCCGTCGATCTCAACTACCTCAACTGGTTTCCCAACGCAGGGCTTACCTGGCAGGTCGCCCCCATGCACTTGCTGTCCTTGAACTATGGCCGTCGCATCAACCGCCCCGATTACAACGTCCTCAACCCCTTCCGCAATCAGCTCAGCCAGTTGTCCTACGAAAGAGGCAACCCGCGCCTGAACCCGGAAATCGTCAACAACATCGAACTGGGCTATACCCTCGGCTATCGATACAACTTCAAACTGGCCTACAGCCGTACCACCGACCAAATCACCCGCCTGATCGGCCCGGACGAAGACGACCCTCGCTCCAGCTTCATCAGTTGGGACAACCTGGCGGAACAAACCATCATCGGCTTGAACATCAGTGCCCCCATCCAGATCAAAAAATGGTGGAACGCCTTTTTCAACCTCAATGCCTCTTACATGGACAACCAGGCAGATTATGGCGAGGGAGCGGTGGTCGATGTGCAGGCATTCAACTATGTGATCTACCAGCAGCACACCTTCGATCTTCCCGGAGGATTCAAAGGAGAGATTTCAGGTTACTACTCGGGGCCTGGCATTTGGGGAGGTGTTTTCGAATACGAAAGCAATTGGAGTTTGGATCTCGGCATCCAAAAGAAATTCCTGCAAGATCAACTCAACGTGAGACTGTCGGGAAGCGATCTGTTTTACCAGACTGGATGGGACGGAGTGTCCAGCTTTGATGGCTTGGTATCCAGTGGATCGGGGCGCAATGACAGCCGCCGGGTCAGCTTGAGCATCAGCTACTCATTGGGCAATCAAAATGTCAAGTCTCGTCGCCGGAAAACGGGGATAGAAAGTGAGGCAGGAAGGGTAGGTAGAAATTGATCATTGTTTGGCGATGGCAGTGTTGATCAACATTGCCATCGCCAAAAACGACCTCAACGACGCCAGACCAATTCTGGGATGTGATCGTCTTGTCCCACAATGCCCGCAGAACGCAGGTGGTACACAACACTCTTCAACATCTTGTCGCTCACCCAACCATGGATGGCCCATTCTGTACTGTGGTACCAACGAGCCGCATCCTTGAGCTGTAGTTTGTAGCGTTTGCTCACTTGATCGATGGCAGTGTCGTCCATCATGAAGTTGTCGCAGCTGTCGTGCAGGGTCCGCAGCAGTCGAATCACACTTTCCGGTTCTTCCCGAAGGATGTTGTCCGTGGCGGCAATCACAAAGCAAGGCCAGGGTGTGACAAATTCTCCTACCCGGCGCAACTGGCCAGAGTCGACGTATGGTTTGGTGGTATATTTCTCCCAATAGAAGACATCGGACTGCATGCCTCCCAAAGACTCCAAAGCCCCATCCAAATTCTTGATGATTTTGAATTGTTCCTGGTCAATTTGATGCCCCTTACTCATCGCATCGACAATGGCCATCAAATGAGAGCCAGAGCCAAAGCGACTGATGGCATACCTCTTCGAGAAAATGTCTTCGTAATACTTGAGCGAATTGTCCACTCCCGTATGAATCCCCCACGTCAGCGGCGTGCGCACATACAAGCTGATGATCTTGCTGGGATTGCCCCGGATGATGTCGGTGATGATCCCCTCGGTCAACAGAATGCACATGTCGATTTCCCCTTCGCGCAAAGCCCGAGTCATCTGCCCCGTTCCTCCTCGAAAAGTGGTCCACTCAATGTCTACATTCCGACTGTGAAAAGCCCCCTGCTCATCGGCCAGGTGTACTGGCAAATTGAAGTGTTCGGGGACACCTCCGATTCTGATTCTTGTATGAGCCATGTGATATTTTCTGCCAATGTAACAACTTTCCACCCAAAACAGAAAGCAGTTTGGATACTTTTTACCCATTTTGACACTAAGTACCCAAAGACCCCGTGAATTGGAGGGATGGAAGGCAAAAAAATCAACTCAATGCCTGACAATTTTTTGTTGCTTTCCTCCCATGCGAAGCAGGTACAGACCAGATGGCAAAGAAGACAAATCGGCCTCCTGCGTCCGGCCACTCAAAGACAGGCGCCCTGCCAAATCGTACAACTCCCAGCTCTCTTCTCTTGGATTTGGAATGAACAAGCGTCCCTTGGTGGGATTGGGATGGGCCAGGCGAACTGGGGTCATGCTTGCAGGAGACTGGGTATTCGACAGCAAATCCACATTGGACCATACCGACCAGGTGGGGATCGCCGCATACAATCCAGTGCGAAAGGCTGTCAAATGAGAGGGAGGCGCTGGCAACAAGCTTTCTTCCAAGTAGGTCCATTCCGCATCAGTACTCGTCAGGTAATACAAGCCATTGACGTCTACGTCCGGTGTCGGATCATTTTGGTAAATGTACAGGCGACCATTTTGGACAAAGATGTCTCGGAAGTACCACCACTCCAAAAACTCATTTCCCCGGGGGATGCTCTGCAAGCTGACGACCTCATGGCTGTCAAAACCATCTTCGGTGTAGAATACCCGGCCTGTAACGGGATCGGGCGCCGCAAAAAACAGCTTGCCATCGAAAAGTGCCATGCCTGCTATGTTGTACTCCTTCGTTTTTTGGGTCCAGGAACGACCATTGTCAGTGGACACAAAGACATCCTTGGTACCTCCAGACAAATACACGGTCTGGCCATCCACCAGGACATGCTGGAGCAAGAGTGGAAAATTTTGCCTGCTGCCATCCAGTTCAGCTTGGACATGGCGAGCACTGTCTGCGTTGAAATAGTACAGCTCCGCTTGTATTTTTCGGGGATCAAATTGATTGGGTTTCACAGCTTTCACAACCAAGTCAAGGCCATCTGCTCGGTAGCTCAATACAATGCGTTCTCCCTCAAAACCTTCCACGGCAGAAAAGTTCTGTCCACCGTCCTCACTTCTGTACAAGCCATTGTTGGTACTGATCTGAAGCAGGTCGTTGTAAGATTGCAGGTCAAGAGAAAGACCTGTGTTCACAAGATCTGGTGAGCCGAGGAAATCCAATTCGCGCACCCGCTCCCAGACTGCCCCATCAAAGCGAAACAGGTTTCCATCTGTCAAGCCGTACAAGGAGTTGCGATGCACCACTTGGTCCACCAGGGTAGCGACGGGCAAGGCTTGCTGTCTCAGACTGGGGTCGGCATCCTTGCTCAGGTCCCACATCCCTTTGGTGTCGGAGCCAAACAGCAGGCGATCTCCCTTCCAGCAAGCGATGCTGTTGCCACCACCTGCCTCATCGATGAGCACCCAATTGATGCCGTCGGTGGTTCGGTAAATGCCTTCAAAGTTGACCGCATAGATCAAATCTTTCCTCGGCTGGATCAATTGCTCAACAATGGCCGGACCATTGTTGCTGAGAATCCAGGTGGTGCCAAAATCAGTGGAATAATAGGTCGAATTGGCTCCTCCGGCATCTGTGGTGCCGACCAGTACATTCCCGATCTTGCCATAACCCGTAGAGGCGATGCTCCGCACGGGCACTGGCTCGGTGGGCAACTGGGTCCAGCTGTCTCCATTGTCAGCAGAGAAATAAGTGTAATTCCAAAAACCAGTCCCTTGGGTGACCATGAGGGAGTCTTTGCCAATGGGGCTGATGTTGAAAACGAGGTTCCCAGTTTCCTTGTTGACCTCTACCCAGGCGGTGTCTGCCTCGTCGGTGTAGCGCAGTCCAAAGTTGGTTCCGCCCGCAAACACCCGGTCTCCGGAGCGCTGCAGATGGGTGGGCACAGCGGCGGGGAACCCAACGATGAGTGGCAAGCCATTGTTGAAGGTCTCCCAACTCTCGCCATAATCCAAAGAACGGTACATTCTATCGTGGTTGTTGGTACCCATGTAGATGACATTGCCCCGCTTGGCGTAGGCATCCGGGTTGGGAACATCGGGCACTTCTCCCAGTACCACCTCCCAGGTATCACCCCCGTTGGTGGTCCGCCAGGGCAGGTTGTTGATGTCTGCAAAGGCGGTATCACCAAAGGCATAGACTGCATCCACAAGGCCCTCTCCTACGGGGCCATTGGTGCTGGCAAACTGGGCATTCAAGCCAAAACAGCACAAGAGAGAACAAATCAAAACAGGTATCATTTTCATCATGGGATAAGGATTGGTGAATCGAATCATTCGATTGGGTCAAACAATAATACATCCAGCCAAGTTGCCACGGGCAGATGGGTGGAAAGGGAAATGGGAGGGCATTGGTTTTTCTAAGGGATTGTCTAGAGCAAGGCAAGCGGGGCTTTGACACCCATTTTTTTACACTTACCTTAGTCCGCTACATGTAGCTACAAAACTAAATATGACGACTCTGGCATTCAATACTACCAAAGTAGTATTTCGATACTGGGCAATTCCCGACAATTTTACAGTCTGAACATGCAGCAACGCACGGCATACTACATCTACACACCAAAGACCAACTACCAGTTGTGCTTGCTGTGGCTCCTTTGCCTCTATTGCTGCTCTTCCCTACAGGCGCAAAATTTTGGCTTTCAAAGCTTGACAACGGAGCAAGGTTTGACCCAAAACAGTGTCAGTGCCCTGCAAATGGATCCACAGGGTTTTATGTGGATCGGAACCCAAGATGGCCTCAATCGCTTTGATGGCGACCAATTGGTTACCTACCGCTACCAAGCCCCTCAACGCCCCATCCACAACATTGCCATCCTCGACCTGGCATTCGACCCCAAGGGAAACCTTTACATTCTGGGAAACTTTGCCTTGGAAAAATTGTCTCTGCAGGCAGATACCAGTACGGTGCTGATCGAGCAGCTGACCCAGCAGTACTATACCAACATCCTTTGGGACCCCCTCACGCAAAAGCCATTGGTCAAAAGCAACCTGTCTCCCGGCTTCACTCCATTGGATTCTTTGGATGCTGTACTCGAAAAAAACACCTATCAACCACTGGCCTTTGACCAGACAAAAGACCTGTTGTTTGCCTACGACTCCTACAAAGACCAGATCCGTTGCAGCAATTTGCGCGGCAAGGAGCGCTATGTCGTAGAGCATGATCCAACGCAAACCCTAAAAGAGATTTTTTACCCAATCGATCAACACCAGATCATCTGCAACATTCAAAGAGGAGAGAAGCACACATTTGGATTGGCCCGCATTGGACCAGAGGGGATGAGCATGCAAAAGCCCTTGCCGATTGCCGACGTTCGCAGGGTGGTGTACCAGGCCTCGCAAGAACGCTACTGCATGGTCACCGCACAGGGAGACATTTGGCTCTTGGACCAGTCCCTGGCACTCATCAAAAAAATAACGGCTTACCAACAGCGCAGCAATCAGGTTCCTTCCTTTTACATCTCTGAAGCCCTCATCCACCAGGGCTACCTCTGGGTGGGCGTCGATCCGCTGGGGGTTTTGTACCGCTCGCTGGGCCAAAACCAATTCAGCACCCGCAAGTTTGCGCAGGAACCGCCTGCCATCATCAAAAACATTTTTACCGACTCCAACAAGCACTTGTACGCCTATGTACTGGGCAAGGGCCTGCAGGTCTTCGGCCCCGACGGAGATGTGATCAGCGATTCTGTAGACCTCCCCCCTCCCCTTCGCTCCCCCGATATTTTTGCTGGCTTTAATGGCCTGGAACAAGTTGGACCCGATCAGTTTGTCTTATCGGGCAAGAGTGTGTTTGGAAAATTGGACCTTCAGACGATGAGCTGGACCGACTATCTGACGCCACTCATGGCACAAATTTCTGACAAGGAATCTTCTCAGCTCTATCTGTTTTACGAAGCCCTTGGAGACCAAGACGCCCTCGTGGCCAGTGGCCATTGCTTGTACGATTTTCAGCTGAGCAGCAAGCAATTTCAAAAGCGATTTTGCCTCGATGTGCCCATCACCTTTGTCATGGCAGAAGAGACGGGTTTCTGGATTGGCACCACCGCTGGGCTGTACCAATGCCAAGGGCAAGATTGCCGGGCACTTCCATCCTACCAGGGAAGCATCGTCAAAGACATTCGGCGGGATGCGGATGGCCGATTGCTGGTGGCCACCTCGACTGGATTGTATGTACAAACGGAGGAGCTGCGCATCATGGACCAAAAAAGCGGGCTTGGCAATAGCTATGTGTATGGCTCACTGACCGATGACAAAGGCTTCATTTGGGTCTCTACCAACCAAGGCCTGAGCCAAATTGATCCCAGGGATTGGAGCGTTCGAAACTACAGCAAGAAAGATGGCATTTCGGCAACTGAATTCAACTCCTACGGCTATTGGAAAGCTCCCGATGGCGTCCTCTACTTCAGCGGCATTGGAGGCATTACCCGCATTGCGCCGGGGGCCGACAAGCAATTCCAGGACTCCATTCCGCTTGTCCTGACTGGCTTGGCCATCAACGATCGCCTTCCCGGCAGATTGCAGCCCGGGGATGAGCTGGTCCGCCTGTCTTCCGACCAAAACACCATCACCATTCACTTTCAAGAACTCCTGCTTCCCAGTCAGGAAAAACTCTTGTACGAATATCAATTGGCTGGATTCGACAAGCATTGGGTGGTGAGTGATCAGTCGGCAGTGCGCTATCCACAGCTGCCACCAGGTCGCTACACATTTCGACTCAAATTGGCCAACCAAGAGCAGACAACAGAGCAAAGCCTACAAATCCTCATTGCCCTGCCCTTGTACCGACAAAGCTGGTTTCTCGCCAGTCTCTTGGGCCTGCTCTTTCTCGGCCTGGGGGTAGCTTGGTGGCTTTACCATCGGCGACAACAACAACGACAAGAAGAGCAACAAAAACAACAAGCCGCCCTGGAGGGGGAGCGCCGCCGGATTTCCCGCGAATTGCACGACAATATGGGGGCACATACCACCGCCTTGATCTCCAACATTCAGCGACTGCAACAACAAAGTGACTCTCCGGCCCGCAGCCAACAGTTGGACAGGATGCAACAAGATGCCAAAAACATCCTGTCCAGCCTGCGCGATACCATCTGGATTTTGAACAACAAAAAAATCTACCTGACCGAGCTGATCGACAATGTCAAAATGTTTGCCCTCCGGCTGTCGGGCCACCAAAGTCAGTACCAGTTGGTGGTGAATGAAAAGGTGGAGAAAGATGTCTTGCTAGAGGCCAGCCAAGTGGTACATCTCAAGGCCATGCTGCAGGAGATCATCCACAACACCATCAAACATGCCGATGGCGACCAGATCGTGTTCAACATTTGGGTCAATGAACAGATTGAGCTGCATCTGATCGACAATGGCAAGGGCTTTCGGGCCGAAGAGACCATGGCTGGGCAAGGATTGGAAAACCTTCAATGGCGCGCCAGAGAAATCCATTGCCAGATGGAATTCAAAAGTTCTGAGCAAGGAACTCACTACCAGCTAAAAATTCCGCTGGCCCCTTCAAAAAAGTCCTGATGACTTGGTGGCAAAGACGAGTGTAGGCGCTATCTTTGACCAAAATTGACCCCAAAAAAGCACACATGACAGCCAAAGACAATAGGGACGAAGTATTTTTCTACCACTGGTTTGATTGTCCCGCCTACGGCATTGCCAACCTCAATGGCCAACCCCACTTCTTCGAATTCCAAGGATACCAACCAACACCCAATCCCAATTACTTGCTCAGTCCGGTCAGTCAAGACATTCTGCAAATGGCAAAGGAAAGCTGGGACATCAGCAAGAGGTGGGAGACTGCCCATCGCCAGGGAAAGGTCCATGCCAATACCCATCCCTACCTGGACGAAGATCGCCAGCGAGGTAGTGAATTGGACGCCAAACTCCGGGAGGCTTTCGTACTGGACAAGGAAAATGCCATCGAAAAAGCGGCGACCTTTTCCCTCAAAACCCCACAACAAGGGTCCGAGTCTTCCAAAGATTTGATGGTGCAATGGACAACGCCTGCCCCTCAAAATACGCCATAAGCAGTATGGTTCCGGCAGAGAAATTGCTGTAACTTCACCGTATGAACATCAATGTAGCCATCGTAGACGACAAGCAAGTCAATCGCCGGACAGTCATCGAAAAGCTCTATGGCCACCCGGACATCACCATTTGCTTCCAGGCCAAAGATGGGCACCACTTTTTGGATCAATGCCAACAGGCCGAGACGCTGCCAGACGTGGTGCTGATGGACCTGGAAATGCCCGGCATGAACGGCATCGAGGCCATCAGCTGCGCCAGTGTGCGCTTTCCCGGCATCCGCTACATCGTGCTCACCATATTTGAGGACAACGAAAAAATCTTTGATGCCATCAAGGTAGGGGCCAACGGCTATCTGCTCAAGGAAGACAACCACCTCAACCTCCTCGATGCCATCCGCAATGTATACGAGTTCAACGGCATCCCCATGAGCCCCGCCATCGCCCGCAAGGCCATGAACATGTTGGTGGGAAAAGAATCGCCTCGCAGCCAACAAAAAATTGCGCGGATCGACGAAGCCACCGACTTGAGCAAAAGAGAAATCGAAATCCTCCAACAACTCGTCAATGGCAAAAAGTACAAGCAAATTGCCGAGAAACTGTTCATCTCTCCCCTGACGGTCAAAAAACACGTGTCCAACATCTACGAAAAACTCCACGTCAGCAATCGGGCACAAGTCATCCAGCTGGTACACAAACGCGGCTGGCTTAGCGATGGATGAGCTGCCAATCAGAAGAAAATTGGAGTTGGCAACAGAAGATCCAAAAATAAATTCCTACCTTAAAGGTAACGCCAGCCCATCATAAGATACAAATGGCTCCCTTTCTACAGTCGGTCTCTGCATCGGCAAAACATCCTGAGGCTGGTTTTTTATAGACAAACAACAAAGACCTTATTCAGATTCATCCCAACCATCAACACTGCTCTTTGCCGCACGACAAGCAAAGACGAACAAACGTATGCCAACATGAGAGTCTTTCCCCTTATCATCTGCCTTTTGATCAGCATCAGTCTGACAGGACAAACTTATCCCAAACTCGTCGAGGTACTGCCACTCAATGCCCAAACCATCATGGTGCATTTTGACGACGGCGAGGTGCGCCACCACCAACTGGGTGAGTCGCGAGGAACCGAATGGGTCATTGGGACGCCACTCAATACCACAGCGGCGTCGGCTGCCAATGCCTATCAAATCGTCAGCTCTGACGATCCGGCCTACCAAACGCCCCTCTCCCCTGCCTCTGTCAACCGAAAGTCCAAACCAACGGACTTTGCCTGGCTTTGTCAGGGATGGAATGGCACGGGCTGCGTCAACACCGATGCAGATCACGCCAAAGAACATTGGTTGTATCTCAACCTACCGAGTCCGATGCAAAATGGCAACAGCTATCAACTGCAGTTCCCAGGCCTCGCTGGCTTCGCCCCCGTCAGCATTGCCTTCGATGACAAGGCACACCGATCCGAAGCCATCCATGTCAACCAACTGGGCTACGATCCCGTGGCAGGAGAAAAGTACGGCTATGTACACCATTGGCTGGGCGACGGCGGCGGCATGGACTTCAGCAGTTTTGCTGGCAATGCCTTTCACTTGGTCGATCAAAATGATGGCAGCCTGGCATTCAGCGGCAACCTGACATTCCGGACAGCCGAGGCCAACCAAGAATTTGCTTACACCAACGAAGCCCCACCCTACGGCAACCTCCTGGGGGTAGAAGCCTATGAATGCGATTTTTCCACCTTCCAAGATGTCGGGACCTACCGACTGTGCGTAGAAGGCATCGGCTGTTCTTTTCCCTTTGACATTTCGTCGACCGCCTACCAGTCTCCACTCGAATTCGTCCTCAATGGATTGTACCAACAACGCAGTGGCATTGCCACCACCGCACCATTTACCAACCAGCCCCGCCCTGCCCCCCACAATCCACTGTTGACACCGGGCTTTCGCGGCAAGCTGGTGTATTCTTCCTTCCGACACTCCGACATGAACGCAGGCGATGGCGAACCCGCCGACAAAGCAGACATCGATGCTGCCATTCTGGGGCCGCTCGACAGCTGGGGCTGGTACCAAGATGCTGGTGACTGGGACAGCTACACCTCCCACGCCAAAGTCCCCCTCCTCTTGCTGTGGCTCTACGAAATGGCACCCAAAAAATTCGGAGACCTCCAGTTCAACCTCCCAGAAGCAGGCAACAATTTCCCTGACTTGTTGGACGAAGCTGCTTGGCAACTGCGCTTTTACCATCGACTGCGACAAGAGTTGCTCGACAAAAATTACGGGACTGGTGGCGTAGGAGGAGGCCGGGTATTTGGCGATCTCTGGGGAGATGCCGAGCTGCCTGATGGCTCCACCATTGGCTCCTGGCAGGACACAGCCCGACAGTGGGTTTGTACCGGAGAAGATCCTTTCATCACCTTCAAATACGCCGGAATGGCTGCCCAAATGGCGTGGCTCTTGCAGCGCGACACCTTGATCGATCCACAGAACATCGACTGGGCGACAGAGGCCACCGAGGCGTACGCTTGGGCTGTCCAAAACACCCGTCCAGGGGATACAGACGAGTTTGGACTTGGCATGTCGCACATCCGCCTGTTCGCAGCCGCCAACCTCTACCGCCTGACTGGTCAGAACACCTACCAAAGCGATTTCATTACCCATCTCAATCTCGTCCCTGCCAATGACCTGATGACTCCCATGTGGTTGTTTGGAATGGCGGCTTATGCCAAGACAGAGGGAATCCATCCACTGGACGCCGCCACTTTGACAGCTGTGCAAAGCAAAATAGAAGCGGAAAGTGATTTCATCCTACTCGATTTTCGCGACAGCAGGGCCAGCCGATGGGCAGGCAACTTTTGGTTTCCATTTCTAAACGGTCAGCCCACCACGCCCATCGTAGAAGTTGGCATCGTGGGGCATTATCTGTTCAAGGACAGCAAACCCGCCAAGGCCAAGCGCTACCTGGATGCCCTCTTTTCGACTGCCGACTATTTCTTGGGCAACAACCCGCTCAACATGTGTTGGATCACAGGCTTGGGCGAGCGCAGTCCACAAGAAATCCTGTGCCTCGACAGTTGGTACCTCGGCGGAGGACAGCCCCGGCAGGGAGTGGTCCCTTATGGCCCTTCGCGCGCCGAAAACGGCTTTGTCGGCTTGGGTCCCTGGACACATCTGTGGGCCTTTGAATACATCTACCCGGCCGATGAAGATTTGTGGCCAGCGCATGAGCGTTGGTTCGAGCAGCGCGTCGCTCCTCCCACCAACGAGTATACGGTCCACCAAAACATGGCCCCACCAATTTTCACCTATGGCTATTTGTACAGCATTTCTGCCGATGATTTTGTGGCGCAAACGCCTCTTCCTCTGGAACTGCTTCGCTTTGAGGCAAAGGCACTGGAGGAAGCCATTCAACTCGATTGGCAGAGCGCAGAAGAAATCAACTTTGCAGGCTTTGAGCTGGAGCGCTCTGAAGATGGTCAATTCTTTTCACCCATTGAATGGATCGCAGCGGGTGCAGCAGATGGGCAATACCAATTCTTGGATCGGGAGGTAAAAAAGGCCACTCGTTATTACTACCGACTGAAGCTGACGGACGTGGATGGGCAATTCCAGTATTCGGTGGTTCGAACCGCCCAACTGGATGCTGCAACTGCATTCAGCGTATTCCCCAATCCCAGTCAGAAAGAGTTTCACTTGTCTATGCAATTGGAACAGGCTGGCGACTTGCAGATTCGCATTCGGGATGTACACGGCCAATTGGTGGAAGAACAAAATCGTTTCTTGCCAGCGGGGCCACATCAGTTGACTGTTTCCCTGGCTGATCGTCCGAGAGGGACCTATTTCATCAGCGTGTACGACGGAGAGCGTTGGGAGGCGGTGAAAGTCTTGCTGATTGACTAAAAGGAAAAACAACTGCCTTCGGCTCGTCACTTACACAAGCCGAAGGCAGTCTACTTCCTTATTTTCGATTTCCTGTCAATTCCTGTCCTCCTTGGTAGAGAATCAATTTGGAGAATGCCCCCTCGGCATCGGCGATGAATTCCAATTGGGCATCGACAACCTTGAGGAAAAATTTGGTTTCTGATTCTGCGAAAATTGGGGCGGCTCCCTGGCCAGTGGCCTGTGCGTGAAGCTGTCCATCCTTCAAACTGATGTTGAGAATGAAGCCCGGCATGAGTTCGTATGCACCCACATAGCGTTCGAGCACAGATGGGGGGAGGTCAATTTCCTGGCGCACGGCGGGCAGTTCGTCCGTCCGCTCGGCCAATTCCACATCTCCGTTGGGCATCTCAAATTTGATCGAAAGCACACTGCCCGCTGGGTCGCGCTGAAACTCGGCCACGATCATGGAAGATTCGACAAAGAACTTGTCCTTGTCGTATGCAAAAAGAGACTGTGGAGAGCCCCCACTTTGCTGCCCCATCAGGTGATCTTCTTCCACTTGGATGGTGACCTTTTTTCCCTCCTCGGATTTGAATGCGTATACACCGACATATTCTTTCAAGTCGGTCGCAGACATGGGTTTGGGGGTGCGCTTGCTATATTTTCCCATTTCGATGGCGGCCATCATCCTGGCCACTTCATTGGGAGACACACAGGTGCAATTGGTGAGGACGGCTACGTAAATGTTGTCATTGGGAATGTAGACGCCTTGTGCCAGAAAACCGTAAATGCCTCCACTGTGTTCGATGACAGGTTCTCCAAAAAGCTTGTTGAGAAACCAGCCATAGCCATAGTCGATCTCTTCGCCGTTCTTCAATTTGTAGCGAGTAAACGCCTGTTGCAATGTCTCCTTTTTCACAAGCTTGTCTGCCTGAAGTGCAGACTGCCACTTGTACAAATCGTCGACCGTAGACAGCAAGGAACCAGCTGCATAGGGAAGACTCATGTCCAAGTAGGAAGCATTGGCATATCCATCTCCTGCCTTTTCATAACCAGACGCCCGCTTGGGGATGATGGTGCTGTGGTCGTCGTAATAAGACTGTGTCATTCCTATTTTGTCAAAAATGCGCTGCTGGATGAAATCGGCATAAGACATGCCACTGATTTTCTCGATGATGGCGCCCAGGAGGACATAGCCAGAATTGTTGTAGCGGAATTCTGTATTGGGCTCGAAATCGAATTCTTCATTTTTGAAAGAGTCGATGATGGCTTCGGGAGTGAAGTGGTTCCGAGAATAGTTGTCCAGAAAACCAGGCATGCTTGTGTAGCTGGGGATGCCGGAGGTGTGGGTCAGCAGTTGGGCCACGTCAATGGATTTTCCTTTGGTGGGATAGTCGGGCAGGAAGCGAGTCAGTTCATCATCCAGTGCCAACTTTCCTTCCTCCATCAGCATCAGGATGGCCACTGCGGTAAATTGCTTGGTGATGGAGCCAATGCGAAAGACGTGATCGGGCTCTATTGAAACGCCGAGTTCGATGTTGGCCTTTCCGATGGAGGAGCGAAAGATCACTTCGCCATTTTTGGCAACCAGAACGGCTGCACCAGGCCCGTCGGCATCAAACTTTTTTTCCAACAATTTCTGAAATTGGTCGGTAAATGGAGAGCTGTTTTGCTGGGCTTGCACAGATACAGACATCAGGCAACACATCAGCAATGCAAAAGAGAAAATGGGTGAAAATTTCATATTGAACTGGGAGTTTGGTGTACGCCTACAAGTATCCATAAAAATTGTCGCAGCAACCAAAAAATCAGATGAACCAGGGTGCTAATTATACGATCCTTTCCAAATGAGAGACGAAGTCAATTATTTTTCGAATAGAAAGGACAACAAGCGCGGCAGGTCCGTCTCTCCCTCCTCATCAAACCATTCCGCGGCATCAAGCAAGCGAAATCCGTTCGCCTGGGCGGCCTTGATGTAATCGGTAAAATGGTGGAGATGCACCTCCAATTCCATCACGCCCTCCTCCGTTTCAAAACGCGCCTTGCTTCCCACATACTGCTTGAAAGGATGGAGTTCACAGATGAACAATTTTCCTCCAGGCTCAAGAACCCGATGCGCCTCGGCCAAGACTGCTGTCAACTCTTCGATGTGTTCGAGCACCAGGTTGAAGCTGACCAAGTCGACAGCAGCATCCTCCACTGGCCAAGCTTGGAGAAGGTCTGCCTGCTGAAAGTGGACACTTGTCTTGGACACTTTTTCCCTCGCAACAGCCAACATCTTTTCTGAGAAATCCAATGCCGTGACTTGCACTGCTTTTTCGGCAAACCAAAGGGTATTTTTGCCCGTTCCACAACCCGCCTCCAAGACATGTGTGAATGCGTAGGGCGCCAGCGTCTGACGGGTGGCCTGCCCATCCAAATCGCGGGTCTTGTTTTTGTTGGTGTCGTAAATGCTTGCCCAAGCATTGTAAGATTCTGAAATGCTCATTGATTGATGTTTGAAAAACCGGTCCAAGCTCACAGCATTCGCCAAATGGAATTGGGGGGTTTGGCTCGCTTGAAGGCCAGGTAGCGTTGACAAAGAAAATACAATATCAAAAGTCCCAATAGCCAGATGAGGTACATCCAGCCAATGGCACAGCCCTCCGGAAAGGCAATGCCAATGAGTGCATACAGGTACAAGTGTGCGATGTAGAAGAACATGGCGGTTTGGCCAAAAACCAAAAGGGGCTGAAGCCAGGGTCGGCCAAAGGAGCGGACAAAGACATAGAGCAACAGCAGGTGGACGCCACAGGTCAGCAAGGCAAAGGTCAAACTGGGTGGATACTTGACCAGGGTAAAAAAGCTGACCCAATCGCTGTAGTCACTGACCTGAAAATTGCCATGGCCCAAGGCGCGCACCAGCAGGGCAGCCCCGATGAATGCCAGGCCTGTTTTCAAAGACCAGTCGTAGATTTTTTGAGGATGTGTCTTGAGTAGACGCCCCCAAAAGATGCCAAAACAGGCAATGCCCAACCAGGGAATGATGGGATACATGATGAGGGCTCCATCCGACTTGCCTGGTACCAAGACCGCATGCAGCAATGGATGAAAGTGCTGAAAGGGATCTGTCTGGTGAAGATACCAGCCGGAAAGTGCAAAACAACCCACGCTGATGCCCAGCAAGGCCCTGTTGCCCAATCGCCACAAAAAGGCACCCAAGATCATGCATGTTCCCAGGCCATACAACACCGTTCCCGGCCAGATGAAGCCTCCATTGTACTGCCCAGGTTTGACATGGCTGGGAAGGGATTGTGCAAAGGCATCGCCCAGGACAAAGGCAGGGACTTCCAAAAAAAGCATGACCAATAAGATCAATCCACCCCTCTTCAAAAAGTAGTTTCGAATGCGAGCAGCAGACCAGTTGGATGCCAATCGTTTCTCGGCCAACAACAGCATGCTCATGCCCATGAGAAAGAAAAAGCCCGGCGCACAAAAATGACTGACAAAGCGAGTCAACCACCAGAAAACGTCGGGATAGCGCTCAAAGTCTACCCCCCACATCTCTTGAAAGTGCCTGCGCCCAACCATCAAACTGGCGTGATCCAATGCCATGAAAACCATGATGAGTCCTCTGGCCAGGTCGATGTTGCTGTATCTTTTCATTGAGTGGGGCAATTGTGCATTGTCATTGAGCGACAATATAGAGGCTATCGTCAAAAAAATTGTATTATTGATGGCAGATTTTGCATACTGGTGTCAGCTACATCAGTCTTTCAAAAAATACAGAGCATGACAAAGAAACCGTTCATCCAAATTGACATTCGAGACAATCCCGAAAGGATCTATCGGACGGGAGATCAGATGAATGCAGACATCATCCTATGGCCTTGGATCGACATGGAGATCTACGAACTCAGATGCCGCTTGGTACATGTGGTCACTGGCAATTTAAGGCAAAGTGCTGCCGTGGCTCGAAGCGAAAAGGTAGCGGACTCTCGCGTGCTCTACAAGGATGAGAAGTACCGTTTCAAATTTTCCACCTCCATTCCCTACCTGGAGTCCTACCGAGGCCGCAATGCAGAGTTTGTTTGGAAGTTGGAAGCCTTCGTCGTTTTGGTCGAAAGCAGCAAAAGAGATGTGCAACAAAAGGCTGTCCGCAACTTGGACTTCAAAAAACTCCTGAATCTAAACAAGCAACTGGAGGCTTTTGAGTATTTCGAAGTGCAGGCCCACAGCCATCGCTACGACATTCGCGAGAAGAAAATGCCCATGAGCGTGCGCTGGAATTACTTTCTCTGGCCCAGCCTATTGATGATGGTTCTCCTCAGCATTTTCCTTTACGAGGCACCCCATGTCCTGGGAGGTTTCGGATTGTTCTTTCTGTTCATCACCATTGGCCAATTCATTTTTTACCGCCATTGCCAGCGTTTGCTGAACAGCCTTGCCATCGCCATCCATACTGTAGAAGAAGAAAAGATGAAGATGGATGTCAGCGTTCTGAGAAACCGACAAGACATCAAGGAAATTGGCATTCAGTACATCATACGGGAAGAGGTGACCAACAATGAGGGCGAGGATGCCAAAGTATACGATACGCAGATTTTCCATACCAAAGAGCAGACCATCAAGCCGGTAGCCAATGAAAACCAAGTCTTTTTTGACCTTCCCGACAACGGCCTCCCAGGTACCTACCTCCAAAACGACCTCCGCATCTACTGGCAACTGTTGCTGAGGGTCAAGTCGCGCATGGGCATTACTTTTCACAGCGAATGCGACATCATCGTCAAAAAAGTTGTCGATCTCCGAGGCAATCAGTAATGGATCATCGAATGGCCTGGCGCCCTGCCAATGTCATTTTTCTGTCTGTCTTGAGCAGAAAAGATTGAGTCATTCGTATTCTAAGTGAAGCCCCTTCCGCGAGAGCCTGCAGAACCCAAAGCAGTCAACGACAACTTTCGACAATAGATATACTCAGTACATAAATTCACAAGTACTTCAACCAAATCGTTCACGACCCTGTTTCGTCCGTCCATCTTTTGCCACGGGTGAGCAAGGGGGGAAATTGAGAGACTCATCACAGACAATCACATCTGTACATGAAACATGCAAATGACATCAAACAACTCGTCGCTAGGAACCGCCTGGAGCAGGCCATTCCCCAGCTGTTGTCGATGGCCAAAGAGGTGGACAATCCCACGTACAACATCGCCATTGTCATTGCATCTGAAGTACATGCCTTGGAAGAAGCCAAACTGCTGGGAAGTTTTTCTCTGAATGAATGGATTGTGGCCCGCCGCCAACTGACCGAGCGCATCCTTCAGTTGACCGACCGCATCGACGGCAATTTTTGACTCGCCTTCAAGACCCAGCCTCGTACTTTCGCCCTTGCTCGTCCAAGCGCTGAATTCTCAACTGCATGATGCCTGCGATGGAATGGGCTCTTTCCAAGGCTTGCCGGGCCTTGGGGCCTTCGAAAGACTCCTGAAGGGTTTCCTCAAAATGCGACAGCCAACGCCCGAAGTGTTTTTCTTCCAACGGATGCTGCAAGTGAATCTCCAGATGAAACTTCATGGCATTGCGCTGGTAATTGCCAGACTGAAAGAGGACGTTTTCCCAAAAGTCACACAAGATCGGTAGGTGCTTGTCCAAGTTGATCTTGACCAAATCGATGAAAATGGGTTTCATCAGCTCGTCTTTCAACATCTTTTCGTAAAAGGAGGCCAGCAGCTGTGCGATGTCTTCCCGGTCTTGTATGTCTCTTTTTTCCATGGATAAACTTGCTTGCCAATTCGGCAGAACCTTATCTCTCTGACGACTGGGGCTTACAACAAACCATCGATGTTGACATTTTGCTTGATCAGCTCGATGGCCCGCATCACCTTCCAGGGAGTTTTGGTGTTGATCTTTACTTCGATCCGGCTGATGGCCACCACGGTGTCGTAGGTTTCCAGCGAGGTGGTCAATACGGGCACTTCATTTTTCTTCAGATAAGGTGCCAGAAGATCGTCTTCGCCATACCAGTGATTTTGGCGACCGTCGCCAGTGATGATGACACCTGCCAAGGGAGCTTCCGGCAATTCCTTTTCTTTGGCAAATTCCTTGATCTTGGTGATCGCTTCGTGAAAATGGGTTTGGTTGACGATGAGCAGCATATTGCGCGAGTAAGTAAACTCGTCGATCTCCATCAGGGAGCCAGCCAGGATTTCTTCTACCTGGTTGTGGAGGCGGTGGCCGTTGAACATCACCTTGCCACGGATGGCCTTGTTGACCGTCCCCATCAAGGGAAAGGAAAGCGTTCGATCGAAAGGCAACATGCCCAGGAGGGGAATGCCGATTTGTTCCAACTTTTTGCCCAGGTGCAGCCGAACGTGTTCCATCTTGTCTTGATGGACTTTGTTGACAATGACACCTTTGACAGTCACGTTTTGCTCCCGAAAGAGGGCCAAATTGAGGTTGAGGCGGTCGAAAGAACTTCCGATGCCTCCCTTGATGACGATGATGACCTCGGCATCCAGCATTTTGGCTACCTGTGCATTGGACATGTTGACAATGCTGCCCACACCGGAATGGCCCGTGCCTTCGAAGACAACGACGTCGTGGTGCTGTTCCAAGTAGTCGGCGGCATCTTGGATATTTTTGGCAAATTCAAATTTCTCGGGATTGCGGATGAACTCTGCCGTGACACCGGAGGCAATCACCACCGGGCTGTGCAGTTCGGGATTGACTTTGAACTGTAGGATTTGTTCGAACAAGACAGCATCCTTGTCTGTCATCTTTCCCCTGACCATGAGGTGCTTTTGTCCAACAGGCTTGCAATAGCCCACTTTGAGGCCCTTCGCTGTGAGGGCAGCGACCAATCCGAGGGTACAAGTGGTTTTTCCTCTGTGCTGCCCGGTAGAGGCCACGTAAATTTTCTTTGCCATGTATTGAATTTGATCTTGTGCCCCAAAAGTTATCAATAATATTCAGGCTTCAAAAATATCCGGGACGGGAAAAATGACAATTCAAGCATTTTGCGCCTGAATGGCAGGGAAAGTGAAAAGGGCTGTGGCAGGAAAAGAGAGAAACGACCCCGCCAAGCTTAGGGAATGGTGTAGCTTACAGCTTCACTTTAAGTGGGGAAAGGGAGATCAATTGCCTCCGGGAAGTGGCCCAACTACGGAGCGGATTCTCTTGCCACCAGCTGGGCAGCTGATGCAAGACGTACCACCACCACTTACCTTGACAGTTGTGTAGGAGACGTACTTGCGTCCATTGTAGATGCGGGTGACGCGAATGACCCGCTCGACGCAGTCGGCTTTGGGGCACTCACCCGAGTCGGGGCAGCGGTAGCAGAGGCGATCTCCTCCGCGCAGGGTCCGAAAGCGGTCATTGGAGCGAATGATTCGGTCAATTTTGTACACGCACCAAATTCTTTCTTCATTGATGGCAAGATCTTCTTGAGGAGCGTCTAGGTCATCGGTGAATTCTTCTTCGCTATCGAGAATGATGGCTTCGACGATTTCACTTCCGTCCGGTGACAGCTCAATGATTTCTAGGTCAACAGTAGCTGGCTGTATCGTTTCTTCTTTGTTACAGCTATTGAACAGTAGCATCCCTGCCACAAAGAGCAGGAACAGGGGATAAATGGGGAATTTGATTTTTTTCATAATCTGAAATTTTATAGCGAGGTCGATTCTCCGGTGAGAGGGGACGAACAGCATCTACGCGTGCGGGATGCATCGTTCCATAAAATTTTCAGAAAGTTGTTAAGCCGTGGAAACCTGCTGAGGGTGGGAACAGCAGAAATGATTTGTTGCCGTAATATAAGAAAAAAAGAGGAAGTATGCCAGAAAGGAATTTGAGGAGGGGGTCAGAAAGAGAACTGGGAGTCATTGTGAAGACAACAACCCCCATGGATAGGTATGCTTTTGAAATATGACTTCTTCAGATTTGCGGGGCAAGGTCTTGAATGTTCTCCACTTCAATTCTTCCCATCTCGTACTGCTTCTTGAAGTATTGCTTGCTGTATTTCAGCTTCTTACCCGTTTGTGTGTCTTCCACCAAGATGTGGGTCGGTGGATGTTTCAAGATTTTTACTTTCATAAATTTTTACTCTTTAGGTTTTGAAAAGTCCGGTGTGAATATACGCAACATTCTCCGATTTACCCCCAAATATAAGGGCTTAACATCATTAAGCCGAAAGCCAGAAGACATGCGAGAATGAGGTGTCAATTGTATTGACCGATCGGTTTCTTTGTTTGATTATGGAGCGGAGAGAGTTGCCGAGCTGCAAGATTTGCAAATGGAAATGCTCTTTGTTCTATTGCTAAAAAAATCTCATGGCCAAATTGTTTTCGAAAAGCAGGGATAATTTCACATTCCTTCAACAACTGCTTCGCTTCAACAGCTGGTACTCCCCTCGCTTCTTGAAATCCCGGATCGACAAGCCCGTGTAGCGTTTGAATGTTTTGGACAGGTGGCTGACGTCGGTAAAGCTCAACTCATTGGCGATCTCTGTCAGGGTGTAATTGGAGTTGAGCAGTCGGATTTCGACCAGCTTCAGTTTGGCCTTGATGATGTATTCCCGGAGGGAGATCTGGACCTTTTTGCGGAAAAACTCACTCAGGTACGTGGGCGACAGCAAAAATGTTTTGGCCAACTGCTCCACTTTCAACAAGTGGGGTTCATTGATGTGCTCGTTGATGTAGGTGAGCAATCGGGTGATGCGCTCGTCCTGATGGATCGATGTTTCCAGTTCGTAAAAGGTGCTCTGTTTGGTATTTCGAAGAAGTATTTCCAAAATGCTGGTCATCAAGCTCTTGATCAGCGAGGCAGAACTCAGACCATAATTTTGGTTTTCCTTCAAAATCAAATCAATGAGGGTGTAGATGTGCTGCCGATCCAATTCGCTGTGGATGACGTCGCCAGGCAATTGGTTGTAATTGGACAAGATGTAGGCCGCCTCCTTGAACCACTCGTACTGGTTGACCGAATCTCTGGCACTCGCCTGAAAGAAATCGGAGGTAAACTTGAGGAAGACAAAGCGCGAGGGCTCGACAATTTGGAAAGAGTGACACTTCAGCGGGGGCAACAAAAACAGGCTGCCCTTTTGATAGGGGTACTCATTGTAATTGATGCACTGCGTCCCCTCCCCTTCTTTGATCACAACCAACTCAAAAAAGTTGTTCTTGACAGGGCGCTGCCGCCACTCACTCAGCTCAATTTCTTGTATTTCAAAAGGTTTGTAGGCCTCAATTACCTGCATATCTGTCCATTTTGTCTCCAAAATAGTCAAAAATCCTGTTTCATTTCCAGTACAGATGGCCCAAAACCCATAAAAGTACCTGAATTCCCTTTTTTTGTACCAAAATACCCGAGCAAAAGCTTCCCATCTTTGTGTCTCGACAACGGATGTCGAACTCATCCTTTTGCACTTAAAAATGAAAATATGTCCACGCAAAAATTGACCATCGTTGCCAGAATCCTGGCCAAGGAAGAAAAAAGAGAACTCGTCCAATCTGAATTGCTCAAGCTCATCGACATCACCAGGGCCGAAGAGGGTTGCCTCAATTACGACTTGCACCAAGACAATGAGAATCCAAATTTGTTTTTGTTTTACGAAAACTGGACCAGCCGCGATCTGTGGCAAAAGCACATGGGCAATACTCACCTGGCGGACTACCTAGCTGCCACCGAAGGAGCTGTGGAAGAATTTGTCCTGCACGAGATGACCCACATTGCTTGAGTCAAAGCTCCAAACACACTCATAGAGGCAGCTTCTGATAGAGAAATGCTGGTATTGTCCAATTCATTGGGTCGGATGGTGGTTTTCAAATATCCTCCTTATTTTACCAGCATGACCTACATCAAAAAGCACGGCCTCTTCTTGTTATTACTGTTCCCCTTCTTTGCCAACGGACAAAACCACTTGTACAACAGCCTGCAGTTTGGGGTGCGCAATGCCATGTTGGGCGGAGCAGTCACCGCAGGAACGGATGATCCTACGATGACGTATTACAATCCCGCAGCCATCCACCTGGCATCCTCTCAGCTCGACATCTCTCTGTTGCAACCCCAGGTCAGCAATTTTGGATTTGATCGGTTTTGGCAAAAGGGAGAAACCAGCGAGATCAATCGGGACGTCGGATTGGAGCCTTCCCTGATCTCCTTCAAGGTGCGCATCAACAAAGTGGACTTGGCCTTTTTGAAAATCGGAAAGAGCGAGTGGATGGACTTTTTCAATGCCAAACGAGAAGCCACCAATGTCAACCTGCTGAAGACCCAATTCTTTGAGTATGAATACAGTGGGAGAGACAGCTGGTTTGGGGTTGGCACAAGTGTCAAGCTCAACTCTTATTTGTCGGTCGGCATCAGTCAATTCTTCAGTCTGGCCCGCTTTCGGTATCGCAACAACATCCTGGTGGAAACGATCAATGTCAATGCCCCACCCAATCGCCCCGTCCGTCACTTCAATTCCGACATCAACAGCAATTACAGCAACTTCTCCCTACTCACCAACATTGGGCTACTGGTCGATACCAAGGTACACGACATTGGCATCCGCATCACAACACCTGCCTTTTTGCGTCTGAGGCAGGGAGGAGCCTACAACCGAATCACCAGCAACATCAGCCTCAATCAAAACACGGCCGAACAGCTGATCGATCCCGATGTATCTCCCACCATCAAAACACCTTGGGAGTTTCATTTGGGCTACAGCCTTGTCATCAGTCCCGGCCGAAAAATCTGGCTCAATGGCAGCTACCACAGTGCCATCGAAGAGTATGAAATGGCCAAGATCGAGTCTGCGGCTGGCGACGTATCCTGGAAAAATGGAAGCAATGCGGTTGTCAACTTTGGCATCAGCTATTCCGATCAGTTGACGCCCAATATGGAGTTGTCTTGCGGCATTCGCTCCAATTATTTTGCCTATGAAAATCGCGCACCATCGGCGGGCAGTACGCGCAATGTCATCTTCGATGGCGACCACTTTCACCTTGTCCTCGGGACCAAGTTCAAGTTCAAAAACAACACAGTTCTTTTTGGCCTCGACTGGGGCAGACTCGTTGAGTCTTCAGATACGGAAGGCTTTCGCTTGTTGACGGATGTGGGAAGACTGGAGCCGGATTTGGAGGGGCTGACCAAAGGGCGCCTGGGGGTATTGTTGACCTATGGTTTTGTGATTGACAGCTTTCGGAATAAGTGATGTTGTAGACTAAGAATCTGATTGGGCGAACATCTTTTGGGGGATTTCGTTCAATGGGGCAGTTGGCTCATCAAATGAACTCCTTTGGCACAAAAATTCCCTTCCCATTTGTGACCATCTGTAAAACCGCAGTCTAAAGAGCAGCAGACAACACAAAACATCTCAAATGAAAAATAACATGAAAGAATCAATTGCCGTTTTCGTTTTCCTCCTGACCGCTTCCCTTGCCTTTGGCCAATCTGTAGACATCAGTGAGGCTCCCCGAACCAAGGATGGTGAGACCCACAACTCCTTCCTCTTTAGCCTCCCGGATGTGAGCAAAAAGGAAGCCGAGAAAGACTGGAAGAGTTTCATGGGCGATTTCAAAGGAGGCAAGACCAAGTACGACAAGAAAAAGAAATTGTATGTCACCGACGATGCCAAGATGCCCGACCTGAGCAGAAATCCCGTTGACGTATACGCCAGCATCGTGGAAAGCGGTGGCGACAGCAAGACCTCTACCATCACGGTTTGGTTTGACATGGGAGATCGCTTTGTCAACTCCAAAGACGACAGTGAAAAGGGAACCTACATCCACGGCATCATGACCAAATATGCCATGACTGCTTCCAAAAACCACGCATCATCTGTGATGAAGATGGAAGAAAAACGCTTGTCGGAGCTGGAAAAGCAAATGAAGAAGCTCAAAGGCGACAACAAGGACTACCGCTCGGCCATCGAGAAAGCCAAAAAGACCATTGCCAAAAATGAAAAGAAGATTGAGACCAATGAGGTAGATCAGGCAAAGAAAGCCAAGGAGATCGAGATGCAGAAGAAGGCTGTCAGTGGCGCCAAGGTCAATGTAAACAAGTTCAAGCTGTAAGAAGATTGTCACCAATAGGGCATCATTGTGGACAGTCAGTGATGCCCTATTGGACAACTTATCGGCGCATCAAGAATCAAACTCCCCACCAAACCACCGATTCTTCGCCGCCAACATGGACGCCTCCACCTTGGAATGCACCCCCAGCTTTCGATAGATGTTTTCCACATGACTGCTCACCGTCTTGTAGGAGATGAACAATTCCTCGCCGATTTTTTGGTAGCTTTTTCCGGAAGACAGCAACTCCAAAATCTCTATCTCTCGTTTGGTCAATTGAAAATCTGTCGGATTCTTACAATTGGGCTTTGGTCTGGGATTGCGCAAAAACGACAAGGTCTTGGCGGCAATGGCAGGCGACATGGGCATTCTCCCTTCTAGGACGTTTTCGACAGCTTCCACAATCTTTTGTGGGCGCTCGTCTTTGAGTAAATACCCGTCGGCACCAGCTTGAATGGCTTGAAAGATTTTATCTTCCTGATCAAAAATGCTGAGCATGAGTATTTTGATGCTGGGAAACTGAGACTTGATGAGTTGTGTCGCTGTGACCCCATCCATTTTCCGCATTTGGATATCCATCAAAATGACCTGTGGAAGCTCTGTGGCCTCTTGGACTTTTCGGACCACCTCCTCTCCATCTCGTGCAATAAACAAGACTTTTCCTCTCTCGAATATTTTGAATATCTGCTGTAGGTTGTCGCAAATTTTCCCATCGTCATCTACTATGGCAATTGAAATCATAGGGCAATTTTATTTCTTTTTGACAATGCTGACCACAGTGCCTTGTGGTCGGTTGGTTTGGGTGGAAAAATCGGCACCGATCTCTCGTGCCCGAAACGCCATGTTGTCCAATCCATAATGAGAAGATCCATCGGCTGCGTTGTTGGTCATTCCCTTTCCATTGTCCATGACAACAATTTCAAAGGCTTGCGCTTTGATGTTGAAGACAATTTCGGCACGCGATGCATTGGCGTGTTTGATGATGTTTTGGATGGCCTCTTGCAGGATTCGGAAGAGATGCAGTACCTCCTTGGAGGAAATCATCCAATCTGTTTCAATTTGTTTTCGGACGCTGAAGGCTATGTCGATTCCCTCCAACTTGTTCACATACAGTTGCAGTCTACCCGCCAGGTCTTCAAAGGAAAACTCGTCTTTGTCCAAGGCCCAAATGGTATCGCGCAGCAGCTTCATGGTGTTGCGGGTTTCATCACTCACCCGTTCCATTTTGCGGGCATCCTCCTCATTTTTGGATAGGTGGGCGGCCATGTCCAGTTTGTAGGTGATGTTGGTGAGCTGTGCTCCGATATTGTCGTGGAGGTCTCGGGAGATGCGCTCACGTTCTGTCTGCAGTTCTCGCTCGATCTTCAGGGCCGCCAGTCGCTTTTTGTTTTTTCTTTGAAAGTACCACGCAATCAGACTTCCCAGCAAGAGGATGCCCAGCAAAACTTCCAATGCGATGGCCCACCAACTGAGCCAAATCGGCGGAAGGATTTTCACGGTGGCAAGTGTTTGGACGTCACTTCTCAGCCCATCGGGATTTTCTGCAAAGGCTTGCAGGGTGTAATGCCCCGAGGGCAAATTCTCAAATTGAAAAGAAGAAACTTGCCGAGCCTCTGTCCAATCCTCTCCCTGTTCCAATAGGCGAAAGCAAGATCGATTGGCCTCCCACTTGGTAAAACTGGGCAGCGCATATTGGATGCGGATGGAATTGTTTTCCGCTGGTAGTATGTTGAGTTCCTCTGCCTCCAATGGGCCGTCTTTGCCCTCAATGGATTCCAAGACAAAGTCAATCGGCTCGCCCATTGGTTTGGCATCTTGTAGGCTCAGTACAAAGGCTCCTGTAGTGGCAGCGACAAAAACTCTGTGTGCAGTCGCATCATAGGCTACATCGTACACTCGTCCTGCAGGCGTTTTCTGAAAACTCAGACTCTTGAGGGCTGTCCATTGTCGACCGTTCCAACGATGCAGGTAGGCGTCCGAGAAGGCCCAGACTTGTTTGTATTTGTCTTTGAAAAATGCGGTGATGCGCTTCCCCGCCAGCCCATCGGCAGAAGTGAAATTGACAAATGTTTGTCGTCCATCCCAAAGCGTTGCTCCATTTTCTGCCCCCATCCAAATGCTGTCCGCAGTACTTTCGAAAATGCTGTAGATGTTGTTGGAGGTCAATCCCGTTTGTTTGGAAAACAACTGATGGCGATCTTCACCGAACAGCAATACGCCATCGCTGGAAGAGGTTGCCCACAATCCCTGGCTCGTTTGAAACAGGCCTTCCACCATCAAATTGGGCAGAGCAGGGCTGTCGTATGTCTCCATTTTCCCATTGGAAAACAACTGCAAGCCAGCGCCATAGGAACTGAACAACACCTCCCCTTCTCCAGCAGATACAAGCCCGGAAAGGCCAGAGGAAACCACCGTGGTGTGAGACAAATCATTCCGGGCGAGGTCTGATTCATTGTTGAAAAAATAGGTTTCTCCTCGGAGTGTTCCGGCGCAAATTCCAATTCCCCTCAGTTTTTTGACACCGCGGACCTGTTCCATTCCCGATTGATGGCCACGAAGTTTCAGGTTTTCATCATACCACCAAATCCCTTCATTGCCTCCCACCAAAATGTGGCGATTGGGCAGGATTTCCACATCATAGGCAGCGCCTTGTTGATCTGGCAGTTGTCCGAGATATGGATGGCCTTTTTGCAGCCAAAGTCCAAAGCCAATGCTCGCCAACCAGAGTTGGTTTTCGCTGTCGAGCAGCATGTCGATGTTTTGGCCGCTGTGTGGGTTGGGGATGGTCTGGGCGGTTCCATCTTTTCGATCCACCAAGTGGAAAGAGTTTTCTTTTTGGTAATTGAGTACGAAGTGATCATCTCGCTCCAACAGGCTTGCATTCGACCGTGACCAAGGCAGTGTCCGCACAACCTCCAATCGGTCTGGCCGGAGTTCCACTTGCAGCAAGCGACCCTGACGGGTATCCACCAACCAAATTTCTCCTTTGGCAGTTGCCAAGCCTTTGGTGATCCAGTAGGGCACCCGATCATCTTCCAAGGGCAACAAGCGGGCTTGCTCTCCTTTCGGCACCAAATACAGCTGGGAGCCACAAGGAAACAAGACAGCAGTATCTGAGAGAGCAATGACCGAACTGGCCATTCCTGTCAGCTCTTTGTCCACCAAGCTTTCCCACTTCTTTGTCTCCACAACAAAGCGAAACAATTTGCCTGCACCCGACGAGTAGACAATGGTGTGCCCATCCCCTACCAACAAACTGGAAACGGTGGCGATGCCATGATCCCTTCCCCAGCACTCAAATTTCTTTCCGTCGAATCGACACATGCCCCTTTCAAAAGTCCCAATCCAAAGTTGTCCCTGCTGGTCTTCTGCCACATCCAGGATCATGTTTCCCGACAGGCCATCATCGGTTGTATAGGTCTGAAAAGAATGGCCATCAAAACGAACCAATCCTTTGTCCGTACCAATCCATATGAATCCACGGCTGTCTTGAAAAAGGCAATTGAGGTAGTTACTGGGCAGGCCATCCTGCTCGGTAAACTGCTGGAATACAGGCTGTTGAGAAAAGACAGCAATGGGACAGACAAGCCCCACCGCCAAGAGCAGCAAAAGTATTCTTACACCCATTCTATCGCTTGCAATTCATCCAAGAAGAAGAACATAATAAAAAACAAAATATATGGCAAACATACTCATCTCTGGGGTATTTATCTGATAAAAATCCCAAAAGATCGTCTGGCAGTGAAAAAATGGGGAATTCACCCGATACCGACAGTGGGAAAGGTCTTGCAATTTTACACTCTCAACGATCCCCACTACTTGTCAAATTATTTGCATCCCATGAATTCTAGAAAACTGCTGCCCCACCTAGTGGTCGCACTCTCCCCCCTGCTTGCCCTGCCACTTATCGGCCAAACACAAGATCATGGAAAGGTACTCTTTCCCGATGACGAAAAGTGTCAATGGCTGGTCAACGATCGAGGAACCTTCACTGACAACCGAAATGGGAAGACGCATCCTTATGAAACGATGTTCAAAAGGGATGGAAAATTGCAACACTCAAACGAATGACCAATATGATCAAACAAATCAGTTTTCTCCTTTTGCTCCTCACTGCTGTCATGCTGCCATCTCAAAAGTCCTTGGCAGCCACCTCCTCTCCTTCCGGGCTGCTTTGCGTGGCCGATGTGATGGAGGTAGAAAAGAAAGTGCGAGGAAAAAAACGACAGCACAAAAAATACACCAAGGCTCGCCGAAGCAAAAAAGCCAAGCGCAAAGGCTGGTGGAAGAAGAAGCTCGCAAAAACATTTTTGGGAGCATTGGGCTTGGGCCTGATTGGTTTCTTGATCCGACGAAAAAAGAAAAAGATCAAAAACCTCTTGGAGACCATGGGCAACGATGGTGGCGGCCTTGGTGGTATTATAGTGACCGTCTTGCTGCTCGCTGCCTTGATCTGGTTCTTTGCCGCCAGTGGATTTTCCTGGCAAACCATCTTGCTCATTTTGGGGATCGCCATCCTGGCACTGGCCATCATCATTGGACTCATTGTACTGGCCGTCAGAAATATGTAGCCATCAAAAATCCGTTCTGACGGTCATCCAAGTTGCAGCGCACCATTTGACTCCATCATTCAAACAAAAAAATTCCATGAAGTTCATTCATTTTTTGGCAGTGGCCCTGTTTTTGGCATCAGCCTTTCCTCTAGCTGTACATGCACAGACAACGGAGGCCATGAATGCGGCCGCCCAACAGATTCAAAAAGCCTCCAAAGCAAAAGGCTACCGTCTTTCCGAGCACATGATCTTTGAATCTCACGAATTCAACATGGGCCTGTCCACCATCCTCTACCCAGGCAATGAGTACTGGATCATCATTTCTGACGATGGCCATCGCGATGCCCCTTTGCAGCTCGAAGGCAGCATGATGTACGATTCGAGACTGCAATTGGAAGAGTTGCAAAAAGAACTCAGCAGCTTGGCCATTGGCATTCCCGAAGATTTCAAAACGGTGCAGGCCCCTGGCTTGGTGTACCAAAAGGTGGACATGCGAACCGCCTTCCTCGCAGTCGACTACAGCATCGACTTTGAGATGGCCAAGGAACACATCAAGGCAGATTCCAAGGTCAATGTGCTCATTTATTACAAAAGCGACGGCTACATCAAAGGCATTGAAAAGGACAACAGAGAAGAGAGAGGCTATCAGTCTCATCTGCTGTCTGTCATTGAAGAAAAGCGGGCCAGTCTAAAAGCGGCCAACAGCGTGAGCGCAGAAGAACTCCTACTGAATGAATTCAAGGATGCCGTCATCCGCGATGTGGGAAAGTACGGGTACAGTTTGGCCAGTTACCAAGCGCTGGAGATCAAGGAATTCCCCAAAGAGTTGCCGACCGTCATCCACGGTGGCAATCAGTATTTGTTGGTCTTGTTCAGCATGGATGCCACCCGGCTGCAGATCACAGGAACGCCCGATGCCAACTACAACAAATTGGCCAAAGTCACTGATGGCATGACTGAACTCCCAGCCTTCGAAGCCGAGTCAATGGCTCGGGAATCCACCCATCAAATCGACCTTCGGACCAGCCTTTATGCCGCCATCTACACACTGAAGCTGTTGGGCACAGGCAAGGCATCAACGGACAAGCCCATGGCAGGCTTTTTTGTCTTTTACAAAAGCTACGAAAATGTGGGTGGCGCCGACAACAACAAGGCAGAAGATTACTATACACAGCAGGTGAAGGAAAAGCTTGACGAGTCCATCAAGGCGCTGGGGGAGGCGGCTGCGAAGGGGAAGGAGGAGTTGGAGAAGGAGAAGCAGTGAGAAGCTACAGAATTTCCCCTGTCAAGAGAATGCACCCTACTGTATTTGTTTGGGTGCTTCCAGCTTCTCCAAAATCACTTGAAAACACTCACAATCCTTTATTTCCTTTTTAAACTCTTCCTCCATTTTGGCGGGAGATAAGGTGAGATTTTTAGATGTAAAAAATAGTTTCAACGCTTCTTCTGGGTTGTTTTTAACCACTGCATGATACACTGCCCGTTCATAAAAATGCCTGGACAACTCCTCTTTCTCAAGTCCCAAGTCGTCCTTGATCTTGCCATGGCGTTCTGTATTTGTTCTTACTCTTCCAGAAGGGCCATTGTCACTTGCAGAACCATATGCCAAAGCTTTCATATAGTTCTTTTTGCGAAGGACATTTTCATTGTTGTACTCTTTCAAATCTGCCAAACTGTAGATCCCTCGCCTGGCCCCAATGAAGCCGATGAAAGACTGATGCTTCAACCCGAGAGCGTCTTTGATTTCTTGGGGGACTTGTGAATATCCTGGTTGATTGTATTTGATGATTTGAGGATGTAAGTTGTGGGCATCAGAAACATTTCCAACAAATTCTAGAATGATGGTAGATGCCAAAGGAGTTTGCCCACCTCTTCTGGTAACCCCAGAAAAAGCCCCTACATAAATGGTTACATCCTCTCTGTCTCTAATGCGAGTATGCTTTGAGATGCCGTTGGAAGGTTGAACTTCTCCAACTTTGACACTGCAAAAGCCCGTGCGTTGATTCTCAGTATCTTTCAACAAGATGTTCATGACGGACTTCACCAAAGTGACGTAGCCGAACGCCTTTGTTTTTTTCCCACCTGAAAATCCATCATGCGTGACAAATCCTGTCTTATTGATCTTCATGATTCCAACCCGAACACCATTTTTATTGTACGAATACATTTTATAAACCCCACTGTATTGGAGGTTCGCAAATTCTTTGAGGAGCGTTTTCGTATGGGTAATGGGCGATAGAAGGGCATTTGAATTGTAGGACAGATAGTTGATGATGACATCAAATAAGGGTTTTTTATGGTAAGCGCAGGGATAGAGTGAATCGGGCTCCATGTCATCAAATTCCTTTTCATTGTCAACTCTAACAACCACAACAGAGCCTGCCCCTAATTCTCCTACTCGTGAATACATAATGTTGTGGCTGCCCAATAAAATATCCCCACCGGTTTTCATCAAAATGATGTTGACAAACCTGTGCCTGATTTCTTGTTCGTACATGTTTAAAATCAAATACGAAGGACTCTTCAGGGTATCGTTCACGATGTAGCCGTCATGGACAATGATTTCATTTTTTCTATTTTTCTTGGTTTTCATTCGACACCGAAAACGCCCACTGTCAGGGTCTATGTATATGTCGAGAATTCCTTTTCCGACCGTAGAATAAAATTCGTTCTTTTTCTTGTCACGAATGTCTACAGAAGGAAATCGCTCGTTGAAAAAGACATAGTACTTCCCGACATACTGTTTGGCATTTTCATAAAATAAAGCTTCTTTGGAGTTGGGCCCAGGAAAGACTTTTACATCATCGAAGTTAAATTTGATGGGCTGCCTTGAGTGAGTTCCTGTGAACAATTTGGGTTTGATAATCTGTCCCCTGGTACCCAGAAAGTTCTGGATGGTTCTTTTGTCATTCTGAGAAAGAATGTCGTCAGAAATCTCATCGAAATTGTCTTTTTCTCTACCTGGATTTACAAATAGCTTTTTACTCTTCACCTTTTGGAGTATGGCGATTCCACTTAGTGTATGTCCCAAACCATTGTTATACAGAAAGGTGGCCTGAATGATCTGAGGCTGCGCCAAAGCACCTATGAAGGCGTAAAATGCTAAGTAACAATTCTCGTCTCGAAGTGTTACCAGCAACTTATCGTTCCCAACGATCTCCACTTGTACCTCCTTGGGTTCTTTTTTGTATCGTCGACTGAAATAAGTTAGGTAACTTTCTTTTTCCCCCAAGCCGATGAAGAGATTGGAAAACTGAAATTTGCCCTTATTTGTATTGTGAGAATTGTAAACATTGAAAAAACCTTGTACTCTCTTCAAGTTGGCGTGGTCCTCATGCTCCACCTCGACTACCTTGGAAAAAGCGGTAAACAAAGCGTGAACCTTTTCCGTTCCACCTCCACGAATCAGGCTGGTTCGCAGTGTTTTGGGGTTCAGAAAGTTGATGTCCTGACCTTTGTCCAAAAGGTCCTGATAAGAAGAAGGGGGAACATTGTATTTCTCAACCATTCTAAACACATTTTCATCCTGTTTCTTTTTGATGTGCTGGCTGATTTTGGTCAAGATTTGCTCCAATACATCTTTGTAGTATTTCTCTGTCAACTCCTTGAGTTGTTCTTCGGTCATGTCTCTCTCAAAGGGAGAATTGTGAAAAGGATAGCCCAGAATTTCTTGTAACAATCCTTCCTCAAAAGGGGTAGCAACATTCGACATGTCTTCATATTTAGGGAGTCACTATAATGAATAAAATTACCACAAAGCAGATTTCGAGTCAAATATTCTGAATAAATCTTCAATTTTTCTAATCAATTAAAGAGAGGTCCATTTTCAATGATCGATAAGTATACTCTCATAAATACCTTATAATTAAATAATTACATAACTAAAAAATACATTTCATCAATCGATTACTGATGTACTCTAATTATTTTTCTTAAAAAAGATTCATTTTTTCCAAAAATTACCATTAAAAAATCTTGATGAATCTTTTATTATTCCGATGCTTTCCACTCAAATCACAGCATTTTTACGCTACCAAAACTAGGAAGAGGCATATTGGCTCCATTTGCCATATGATCCAAACAGTAAGCAAATCCCAACTTATTCTATAACAATTTAAACTACATCAGTTATGGTAGGAGTGAATAATAAGATCGAGCTAATCTCAAACAAAATCCTTGGAAATTGGCAGAACCAGATAGGATCAACACTGCAAATATTGGCGGTCAATCCAAATGGCTTGCTGAGTGGCCACTATCAGTCTCCTTTGGGCACAACTGGAAGACGATTCAAAATGAATGGAGTGATTGACTACAACACCTCCTTTAATGAACACAACTTTCACATCATTATGTCCTTCCATGTCAGATGGAATATACACCGTTCACTGACAAATTGGACAGGATACATTGAGCAAAAAGAAGACAGACTGATTCTCTACACGAGATGGAACCTCACCACTCTACCAAAAGACAAGAACCGGAATTCCATCGTCTCCGGGAAAGATATTTTCAACAAGGACCCGATACCGTAGATGTCCTCTATTGCGTGATTAATAAGTGATTGATGAGTGGCCCAAAGAACAACTTCCAGTCACCAATGACATGACAATTGTAGAGCATTCTTTCCAAAAGAAAGCATTCCAACATCATACCGATGAGAAAATGGCCAAAAGAAGGACCATTCTCTCTCGGTATACATAACCCCAAAAAAATTGTGATGAGAATCAGTTTCTTGTGATGATCACCTTTTCGCTGTAGACCTGTCCATCGGTCTGGATGCTGAGCCAATAAATGCCCTCAGGGAGTTGGTTGACTGGTAGTTGGACCTGACTGGCATCGGATGGCAACTGCCGGGCTTGTACCAGTTGGCCTGAAGCACTGAACAGTTGGACCTGGCCTTGGCCAATGGATTTTTCGTAGCTGATGGTCAACCAATCCGACGTGGGATTGGGAAAGACGGAGAGTACAGGCTTTTCCGCTTCGAAGGCCACAGCTCTGATGTCGGAATAATCGATGGTGCCATCGAAGTCCACCTGTTGTAAGCGATAGTAATTCGTACCTGAAAACGGTTTGTGATCCCAGCTTTTGTACTGCAATTCGACCTGGGAGCTGCCTGCTCCGGCTACCCTGTCTATGGGCAAAAAGTGCTGGCCGTCTTTGGATCGTTCCACGACAAAATAATCATTGTTCAATTCGCTGGAAGTCCGCCAATCCAACAGGACTCGGTCATCGGCAGTGGCCTGCGCCTCAAAACTCAAAAGCTCTACTGGCAAGGATGGCACCAGCGTCACACTCATTCCTACGGTACCGACATTGCCAAAGATGGCGTGATTCACAAAGAGGTCATTCGTCGCACCGGAGACGGAGTAAGTCGTATTGTCACTGCCAGTACCCGATACCGATAAAGTCACCACACTGGTGGTAGTCGATAGGTCGACGAATACATTGTTGCTGGACGAAATCACTTTCTGAGAACAAACCCCACTGGCACAACTTACACTGCCTTGAAGATTGAAAAACCAGCCGCTGTTGCTGGAGGATACGGCAAGGCTTACCGCATCTCCGGGACCGCCCGCTCCTACGTCTGGCCAGACTATGGTCAGCACTTGATTGTTCCAGATGTTGACGGGAAAACTCCCTTGGGCGGTGTAATTCACATCGATGGTCGACGGGGCGTTGGATGCCAAATCTACAGTGACCGATTGGGCCTGCATCATCATTGGCAACATAGAAAAAAGGCAACAAATCATTGTAAAGTAACGATTTTGAATCATGTCGTTCCATTAATTTTTTTGGTGTTACAGTAATCTTTGTCAGGCTAAAATGTCGATTCGAAAATTGCCATCACATCACTCGGGAAGTTGTTGGTAAATGATGAACAGGGGGTCAAAAATTCCAAGGTTCAAAGGGTGCAGAAATACGGAGGCAGAAATGGGCGTGATGTCCGTGTCTCCCACATAGATGATGTCTCCATCCATATTTGTATCTGCCCGGTCATAGGTATTGCTGACAGCTACGGTAGGGTCAAATGTAGGATTCAACGGATTCAGAAACACTGCCGCCGAAATGGGCGTGATGTCGGTATTGCCCACATAGACGATCTGATTGTCGCCATTGGCATCGCCGGCCCATAGCATGCAGTGCGTCCCATTGTCATATTGTGCAGCCTGGGGCCTTGTGGGATCAGTGTAAGCAGTAAGATTTCTGTCCGTAAAATCGTACGAACTACTCCCGTCTCTGGTGACAGCAATTGGGCTGGCCGTCATAACGCCCAAATGGTTGCGATGTCGAAGGGCAATGTAGTAGTTGTTGCCTGTTGGAAGGCCGGGAAAGGACAAAGGAGATTTGCCATCCAGATCGATAATGTTCCCGGATTTGGTGATCAGTCCAGAACGGGCGGCGATGACATTGGTGGAGTCCGTTGCATCTCGCAATTCTACAAACACCCAATCGACGATGGCCGAATCAGAAGTTGCTGTCAGGATAGGTGGATCAATGGATTCCCCTCCCCCACTGGCTACATGCACAAAGCCAAGGTCTGCGTAGGGCTCTGCCCTTGGTAGCAAGTCCAGACTTCTCAGGGCATCCTCCATTTGCTGCGTGCTGTTGGAATAAGCTCCTTGTAAAAACGCTTTCAATTGGATTTTTGGCGCAGTCGATGCGATGGTCCATTCCTCCGCCAGAAAATCAACATTTTCCACTACCAGTCGATCAAGATTCGCCTCAAGGGTACTGCTGGGGTTGTACCAAAAACTGCTGTCTCGTCGCCAGATACCCAATTCAGATTCGCTGTGTCCGTTCAGTTCCCCCTCAAAGTAATCCAGCTTGACAGTGGCTCCCAAGTTGCTGTTGTTGGTTGGAAAAATCTTATAGGTTCGGGCAATGCCCACTGTATCGTTGAGGCTCACCGGCATGTGCTCACGTTGGACGAGGGTGGCACCCAGGTTTTGGTCAGAGCTGATGCTCAGTCCCATATTTCCCGGCGCTCTGTTGCGAGGCGCATTGAGGTCGACCATTATTTGAACCACGCCTCCATTGGGACCGACAACTCGTCCATCTTCCGATTCATTTTCAATGAAACCATCGGGACCAAAAGTGATGGTATCTCCATGAAGATCGAGATTGCCCTCTTCCAAAATCAACTCTCTGTCCACCATGATGTTTTGTTGAAGCTGAACGCCATTGCTGGACTTGAAAATCTCTAGTTGGAAAAAAGTAGTAACTGAGTCTCCGCCAATGGCCGACTGCTCATCTGTGCCATCGCCAGTGATGTAGACCTTGGCATCTTCCCCCCCCTGGTAAGTCCCATTGTTGATGAACTGGGTATTGTTCAAATTGATCGTACTTCTTCCACTGTGTACCAACTGTCCTCCGTCGATGGTAAGTACCGTTTGGCCATAAGCAGTGTACGAGCCACACAAAAGTGCGATCAGGGAGAGCAGGCAAAACAAATTTCTATTGCGTTTCATGAGTTGAAATGTTTTATCGACTTATTTGCTTTGCGTAGGTTGCGTTTGCTCCAGCATTGCTTTCAGTTCGGCATATTGCTCTTGGAGTTCATCGACTGTGGCCAGAGCTGTTTTCAGTTCGCTTAGTTCCTTTTGCAACTGCTCGATTTCTTGGACCTGCTGATCGATGAGATCCTGTTGGTCTTGCATTCCCTTGACCAATAGCGGGGTCAGATCTGCATAGGTGACTCCCCAAGGATTGGTTTTGACATCGTCACCGATGGTCACAGCAGTGGGATAAACCTTGTACAATTGTTGAGCGAGGAAGCCTGTTTTTACAAAATCATCGTCATCTATGATGAAGTTGTAATCCTTGACCTCTATCTTGAGGATGTCCTTGATGCCGTAGCGAGTAGGGCGGATGTTTTCCTTCAACCGCTCATCAGAAGAGTCCACCAATTTGATGTCATTCCCTCCATCCTGTCGAATCCGACCGCAATTGGTGCCATCGGGCCGAAAGAAGCGAATAAAAGAGGATTGCGTACTGCTGTTGTAAGAATTGTGACCTGCCATGATCAGTAAGCCATTGTTTGGTTGGGTGTTGTTGCTTCGGGTATTGTCGATGGTCATGACATACTCGTTGGAACCAAAAGCATCCCCATCAAAATGAGACCTCCCGGCCTTGTTGATCACCAAAGCGTTTGACTTATCATTGGAAGCTGAACCATTCCCGATGACCAAGAGTCGATCCTCATCATTGAATCCAGTGGTACTGCTGGGGGTATAAGTGGTATTGTACAATCCGAGAACAATCTCTCCGAAGGAAGCCGAGGCCAGATTTCTTCCCATGGCCACAGAATAGTTGCCAGTGGCGTCATTTCCATCCCCAATCGCGATTGCTGACTGACCGTCTGGGTCATTGCCCGACCCCAAAGCGACAGCTGAGAGTCCATCTGGATCATTGGAGGTCCCAATCGCCACTGAAAAGGCTCCATCTGCTCGGTTTGCAGAACCGATGCTGACCGAGTATTCTTCCATCGCATCACTTGCAAAGCCAAGAGCCACAGCATATCGATCGGCGGCGATGCAGTCATAGCCTGCTGCGAAGGAGTAATTCCCAACATTGCTTTCATCCCATTCCGTTCCCGTCACGATGCCAGCTCGAAATGCCCCTTTGCTTTTGTCAAAAAAGAATTTGGACTCTGTTCCCGAGCTGTGGTTCAAGCTGTTGGTCCCAAACAAAAAGTCATCACTGGTATCTGTCCCGTATGTCACTCCACTGCTGGAAACAAAGGCGCTGTTCAAGGAGATGGAATTGCCCCCACTGATGCTCAGATTGTCATTGGATAAGCTCAATGTTTGTTTAAAACTACTCAGGCTCAAGGATTTGGTGCTTTGTCCATCGCCTTCCAAAGAGAGTTGCAGATTGTTGCCCGACAGAGAGAAGACATCAATCCTTTGATCATCCGTATTGTCCTTGAAGCTGCTCAAGTCCACCGACTGCAAGCCCTGCCCATCGTTTTCCAAGGAGAGACGGATGCTGTTGCCCGACAGAGAAAAATTGTCAATCGTTTGGTCATCCGTGTTGTCTTTGAAACTGCTCAAGTCCAGTGTTTGCGTACTCTGCCCGTCATTTTCCAAGGAGAGCTGCAGATTGTTGCCCGACAGAGAAAGCACATCAATCATTTGATTGTCCGTATTGTCTTTGAAGCTGCTCAGGTCCAGCGTTTGTGTGCTTTGCCCGTCGTTTTCCAAAGAAAGCTGCAGTACATCGCCGGACAGCGAAAACACATCAATGGTTTGGTCATCCGTATCGATCTCCTCCCAGTTTGAACTGTAGTACCAAAAGCTGTTGGTCGTGTTGTCGTATACCAATAGCCCCCTTGCCGGGTTGCTGATTGCCTGGCGCTCGGTGCTACTCATTCGGGGAATCAACATCCCCTTGTCAGAACTACTGACATCCAACATGGCCGAAGCATTGGGGCTGCTGCCGTTGGGACTGATGGAAATTTGGGAAAAGCTGTAAGAGAGCAAAAAGAAAAACAGTATGGAGGTCAGAACCACTTTCTGTAAGGACATCATCGTGCATCGTTTTTTTCAATGAAATTTGTTGAATTCAGAACCATTGTCGGGGACAAAATTAGGGGTGATGGCTTTCTGAAAAATTGAACTAATTCAAGAAATGTGTGAAAGGGATGCTATCCGCTCATTGTCCGATGGTTTGGGTAGGAGTTACCATATGCCAGAACATTGAGTTGAGGGCGAATCGGTCAAAAAAACTCAATGTGTCAACAATCAATGTGTCAACAACAAGAGGAACCTTTGATCAGAAGTACAAGACCAAAGCAGTCGAACCAAGCAACAAGCGCAACAATATTGGACACCAGCCGAAGAACTCGGCATACGGGTAAGGGTAATCTATCGTTGGCGCCAAGAATCTGAGACACTATTAAGTCAACACAAAGTCCGACAGAGCATGAGTCGAACAGGAAATTGTCAGGATAATGCAGTGGCAGAATCGTTCTTAAAAAGTCTGAAAGTGAAATGGCTTTCTGGTAGGCGATTTGAAAATCAAGCCCAAATAGCTGTCTTTGAGTATATTGAGTGTTGGTACAATGCCCAATGAAGGCACTCATCTCTCAATCATTTAACGCCTGATGAATTTGAACAACTTTTATTCAACCATCCAAGAGTCGCATAGTGCTTAACTTTTTGTCCAGCTTTTTATTGCAAGTCCACCAGGATTTGTTGTAACAGAGCTTCAAATAAGGGTATGAACACCACCCAGAAATAACGTATTTGTTTACTCTCACACAAGACCGCGCTCACCCATAACTCACTGATAAACAATAAAAAGGCCTTAGATGTTACTCTAAGACCTTTCGAGTAGCGAGAGAGAGACTTGAACTCTCGACCTCAGGATTATGAATCCTTTCGCTTTTAATTTTATGTGATATTATTTAGCTGGTTATGAATTATTTACGAGTAATCAAAATTCATAACTGACCATATTATGTCATAAAATATCAAGAATTGTTTTACCTATGTTTTACCCAGATTCCGTATCTTTACAAAAAGATAAGCAAAATTATAGAGATATGGCATCTATCAAAGTATTACTCTGGAAGAAGAAAAAGACCAATAAGACTCACCCGATAGTTATAAGAATTATCAAAGATCGGAAGCCGAGCTATATCTATACAGGCCAGTATATAGAAGAGAAGTATTGGGATGAGAAGAATCGAAAAATCAAGAAGTCTCACCCTAATTCAGCATGGCTAAATAACTTTATTGCGAAGCAGCTTGCAGAGGCAAATGATAAGCTCTTGGAGTTACAGAGTTCAAAAGAAAGGGTAACGGCTCAAAACATTACTAAGCAAGTCAAAACCACTATCTCTCCTACTTCTTTTTTTGATCTAGCAAAAACCTATATCAATCAACTTGAAGCAAATGGAAAATTCAATCGGGTCAATGCTGAAAAGCCGCGCATCAAGCATTTCAGAGAATTCTTGAAGGGCAGGGATATTGCCTTCTCTGAAATCTCAGAAGTGTTATTAAAGAAATTCCAATCTTATCTCAGAACAAATAGAGGGGTTAGCGAAAGAACTATTGTAAACCACCTGATTGTTATTCGTACTATCTTCAACTTAGCGATTAGGGAAGGGATCGTAGAACGTAAATACTATCCTTTTGGTAAAGGACGTATTGTGATAAAGTTTCCTCAATCTATCAAACTTGGCTTATCATCAGAAGAATTAACTGCATTAGAGGAAATTGATTTAACTGATTTCCCCTCTGAGGCACATGCGAGGAATGTCTGGTTATTCTCCTTCTATTTCGCGGGTATGCGTATATCTGATGTATTCAAGTTAAAGTGGTCTGATTTTAAAGATGGAAGGCTTTACTATCAGATGGGTAAGAATACAAAGGTTCTCTCCTTAAAAGTAGCAGATAAAGCTTTAGCCATTCTACAATCTTATGCAGCTGATAAATCCTCAAATGAGGATTTCATCTTTCCTGAACTGAAAAAGGCCAATTTGGAGGATGAAAAGGATATTTTCAGAAAAGTAAGTAACGGTACTAAAGTTCTCAACAAGCATCTAAAGCGAATTGCTGAAAAATTGGAACTAGATAAGCCAATTACCACTCACATTGCCCGTCATACATTTGGCAATATTTCAGGGGATAGAATTCCGGTGCAGATGCTCCAAAAGCTATATAGGCACTCTGATATTACCACTACAATCAATTACCAGAAAGCATTTATCTTTAAAGATGCGGATGATGCTCTTGATGCAGTACTAAATTCTTGATCTTCAAGGATAACTTTGACGGTATTTCGTATATTAACGCTTTAAAGAATACAACTATATCAAAAATTCAATGGAAGTCATTTGCCTACAAACTGATGCTTTCTATGAGCTAGTCGAAGATGTTGTTGACCGTATGATGCAACAACGTAAAGAGCAACCTAAATGGCTTTCTGGCGAGGAAGCTATGCAGTTGTTAAAAATCACTTCCAAAACAACCTTACAAAAGCTCAAAAATGAGGGGCATATTAAGTTCTCCAAATAATCAAGGATTGATTGCCGATGATAAAGAACCAGCTTCTTCATTGGTTGGGAGAAC
>JBCBOS010000002.1:0-433353 GCA_039821145.1 Bacteroidota bacterium
CCACAAGGTAAAAGTTAAGATACAAAACCAATCATTTCCATCCTTCCCCTTGGCTTACACCACTCTTTTTAGTTAGCTTCAATATACACCATTTACTCCCAGAACACAAATGCACACCGTTAGTAAGCACAAAAGAAAAAACCAACAAAAAGTTTTCAATTTAGTTGAACTTGTATAGATTTGCACAAGTCGAGGAATCAAATTTTAAATCATGAATGGAGAAATAATCTTATATCAAACCGAAGATGGGAAAACTAAAATAGAAGTTATCTTAGATGATGACACAGTGTACCTTAATCAATATCAACTAGAGGAATTGTTCCAGACCGATAGAACATCGATATTAAGACACATACAAAACATATTCAAAACCAGAGAATTAGACAAAGAACTAACTTGTGTAAAAATTGCACAAGTTCGTCAAGAAGGGAATAGAAAAGTGAAAAGAGACATTCTATATTACAACTTAGATGTGATTATTTCTGTTGGCTACAGAGTAAACTCTCATAGGGGAACTCAATTTAGAATTTGGGCAACTCAAAGACTTAAAGAATACCTTATAAAAGGATTTGTTTTAGATGATGAAAGATTGAAATCGGGTAATCAAATGAACTACTTTGATGAACTTCTTGAAAGAATAAGAGATATAAGAAGTTCTGAAAAAATCTTCTATCAGAAGGTGAAAGAAATCTACACAACAAGCATTGACTACGATGGACAATCTCATTTATCACAAGTTTTTTACGCGACGATCCAAAATAAATTGCATTGGGCAATACATCAAAATACAGCAGCAGAATTAATTCAAAAAAGAGTTGATGCCTCTAAGCAGAATATGGGTTTGACCACTTGGAAAGGAGTTAAAATTAGGAAATCAGACACAACGATTGCAAAAAATTATTTGAAACAAGATGAGCTGGAGCAGTTAAATTTATTGGTTGAACAATATTTGGCTTTTGCTGAATCACAAGCTAAACGGAAGAAGCCAATGTACATGAAGGATTGGATAAAAAAATTAAACGACATTCTTGCCATCAATGAAAGAGAGATACTAAATCATGCTGGAAAAATTACAAAGAAAATGGCAGATGAATTAGCAGCTACTGAATATGATAAATACAATGAAAAAAGAAAACTAGCTGAAAGAATTAAAAGCCTAGAAGAAATGGAAAAAGAGATCAAAAAAATTCAGAAGAAGAATAATGAGAATGAATAAAAACCGCTACTAACAAAGTACATGATACTCATAGCCCCCAATCGGGGACTACGCCGCATGTACTCGACGATACCCACGGTACAACAGCAACCGGAATGTGGACGAATGGAATGGTCTTTTGCTTCGCAACAAACTCTTGGCGGGTGGTGGGGCATTTTTTATTTAAGAGTAGGCGATTGGCGCCAAAAGCCTGCTAGAAAATAAATATTTCTCTTGATTCACAGGAAAAATTCATCTAATTTTAGGCGATTGGCTTCAATAACCCAGAGTTAAATAATGAGAAAAGAAGGAAGACTTCGGAGATTGTTCATGGAAAACAAAGGTGTTTTGACCTCCCGAGAATTGCAATCGGCAGGTTACAACCATTATTCCATCCGAAAATTCTTACAGAAAGGAGCCATAGAAAGAGTCAGCAGAGGAAAGTATGTATTTCACGAATTCGATGAGAATGAATATTTCTTGGCTCAACAAATCATTCCTACAGGTATCATCTGTCTACTGTCTGCCGCCGCTATTTATGATTATACCACCTTCATTCCCAAAAAATACCACTTGGCCATCAAAAGCAATTACTACCCAAGCCTTCCAGATTATCCACCAATCAAATTGTATTATTGGAGAAAGAAACAATACGAATTGGGAGTCATCCAACAATCCGTCAGCCAATCAACTCTCAATATATATGACAAAGAAAAAACAGTTTGTGACTTTCTCAAATTCAGAAACAAACTGGACCCAAGCATTGTCAAAGAAGTACTCAAGTCCTACATAAAAGATGAAGAGAGAGATTTTGCGAAACTAAAAAGCTACTCAAAAGACCTAAAGATTGAATCCATCTTAAGCAACTACCTTGAAATACTACTATGAACATCGAGTCGATCAAAGCAAAGCTGAAAAATTACTCCAGAAAAAATAACAAAGTCCATCAAAATACACTGACCAAATTCTTCCAGGAAAGATCCCTTTACAGACTTTCCATATCCAACTACAAACACAACTTTTTACTCAAAGGTGGCGCGCTGGCATATACCATCGGTGGTGACGACAGCCGTCATACAAAGGACATAGACTTCTTGATCAGCAAACTACAGGCAGAACAAGAAAACCTACGAACGGTATTTGAGGACATTTGCGAAACTACAAGCAATGATGGCGTTTTGTTCAAATCAAAGAACATCAAAGTCGAAACCATTCAAAAGGAAGGAAACTACAGTGGTACCAGAATTAAAGTCGAGGCCAAACTCGGAAAAATATCTCAACAAGTACAAGTTGACATTGGTGTAGGTGACTATGTGACTCCTGGACCACAAGAAATCGAGTTTCCCACCATCCTCAAAGAACTGCCTTCTCCCATGATGCTTGCGTACTCCATCGAGACACTGATTTCGGAGAAGTTTCACGCAATGATTGATCTGGGAGAATTCAATTCTCGAATGAAGGACTTTTACGATGTGTATACACTCATAGAAAAGTGCGACAAAAAAATACTGGGGACAGCCATAAAAAATACATTCAAAAGAAGAAAGGCAACGATCATCCCCAATCATCCTGTTTTCCAAGCTGAGTTCTTCACTGACGAGCGAAGAGCAAAACAGTGGTTCAACTTCTTGCAAAGGAATGGCCTGCAAAAAATTCCATTTACCGATGTCCGTGAGAAGCTGATGGACTACTTGTATCCCATCTATTCAGACCTGGGCTAGGATCACATATGACCAGGAAAATCACTTACTCCTATAATACAAACTGCCCCCATATGGATACCCACAGTACTTCTTCATCCAAGCGAATGGCCCCAAGAATCAAATAAAAATCGAATAAGAATTGGATAATTTGATTCATCCCTTTAGTTTTGGATAAGAATCAGATAAAAATCAAATAACCATCTAATGGAATCCAAGTTGTCCTTTGACTTCAAAACAAATCAAAAAATCATCAACAAAATAGCATTCATCGACTCATTCAAAGGTAGATGGACAGGTTTAGAAGCTTCCGAATCCACATATCTAAAAGAATTGAAGCAAATAGCCACGATAGAAAGCATTGGCTCTTCAACAAGGATAGAAGGCGCCACCTTGACAAATGATGAAGTAAAAAAGCTGATAGAATCCGTGAAAATTGCCTCATTCAAAACGAGGGACGAACAAGAGGTATTTGGATACTACGAAACACTTTCACTGATTCTGGAATCATATGAGGCCATCTCAATAAAGGAGAGTCACATTCACCATCTCCACAAGACATTGCTCCAATCCAGTACGAAAGACGATGGCCATAGAGGAAAATACAAGAAGGTCTCGAATAAGGTAGTGGCCAATTATCCAGGAGGTCAGCAAAAAGTGATATTCAATACAACAGAACCTTTTTTGGTAAAAGATGAAATGGACACTTTGATGGCCTGGACAAACACCAATCTAGAAGACAAAGAAATACACCCATTAATCGTGATTGGAACATTTGTATATGAGTTTCTCTCTATTCATCCATACCAAGACGGAAATGGAAGATTGTCAAGATTGCTAACGACACTGCTGCTATTGAAAAATGACTACGACTTCATGCAATATGCATCTATGGAAATAGAGATCGAAGGAAAAAAGAAAGCATATTACAAGGCCCTAATGAGTGGCCAGCAAAACCGAGGAACAAAAAAAGAAACAATCAGTGATTGGCTGTTATTCTTTTTCGATATGCTGGAAGCAGCCATCAACAAACTGGAAGAGCGATATGCAAAAATCAAGAATAGAAAAAGCTATCTCAACAACAGACAAAAAACACTGCTGAAATACATAGAGGACAATGAGCCAGTTAAAATCAGTGACATCATAGCGGCATTGCCGGACTACACATCCTATACTTTGAAAAAAGATGTGAGATACCTAAACGACGAAGGCCTATTGAAGAAAATTGGAAAGGCAAGAGCAACAATCTACTTGTCAAATGACAACGAGGAAAAAAAACAAGACTGACAAAGCACCTACCACTCACTCCCACAACACAAACGCCCCCCAAAAATACGGATGCCTCCGGTGCCCCTCCGCCCCTGCAACAAACTCCCGCCGGGCCAAACTCAATGCCGAAGCAACCGACTCCCCCCCCCGCAACCGACGGTAAAACAAACGCATCAAATCGCGAGTGGCCGCATCCTCCACCGCCCACAAAGAAGACAGCGCCCGCTCCGCACCAGCCGACACAAACGACCGCGCCAAACTAAAAGTCCCCTCCGCCTGCCAAACCTCGCCCCGCCCCGTTTCACAAGCCGACAAAACCACCAACGGAATGTCCAAGTCCAACTTCTCAATCTCTGGCCCAAAAAGTATGTTGCTGCTGTCAGCTGAGCTGCGCCCCTTGAAGTACAAGCGGTTGTTGTAGCGGGACGTATCATCAGACGCAGCGTGCAACGCCAGATGCAAAATGTCGTACTCCAAGGGAAGTTGTGCCAAAAAGTCGGCCTTGCTGCTTTCCACCCCAAATCGAAATCGGTGCGCCTCCTCCCCATAAACATCCCGAATGTCCAACAACTCCGCAGCACTCCCCGGCAACTCCTGCAAGGCATCCCGCCGCTGCCGCACTGTTGCATAGGTATCGCCCGCCCCCAGCTCAGAAAATGCGTAGGCCAGTATTCGACTCTCCGCCGACAGAGGTGCGCGCCGCCCCTGACCATAGGCGTATTGCTTCATCGAAAAAACATAACTCAACTCCCGCTCTTGCATCAAATACACCGGAGCGGCATTCTCCACAGAATCAGTCGGAACAAGCAAAGCTCCAAAGGGAAACAACGCACTGCTCGCGTCCGGACAAATGATCCACTTGGGATAGGGCGCCAGCTCTGCCTCCAAGGGCTCTATGAAGTACTGATACAATTGCCGACTGACCGTTTCCAATTGCCTCCACTTTCCAGGTCGATAAGGAGCATCGGCATCGCGCAGGGCAGCCTGGTAAGTCTGGATGGAGCGCATCAAATCGGGGGGACGCTCCCATTGCCGAAACAAAATGTCATTGGGCAAGATGACAAAAGTGCTGATGTAGCGAGGCCCAATGTGGTACTGCAGTGCCAGCGCACCTTCCGCCTCCAACTGCTGCTGGATTTGTGCCAAAGGGGGAATTCGCTGTTGCATGCTGACGTAAAAATGGGAAGGATATTTTTCTTTCAACTGCAAAAACAAAGCTTGCTGTCGATCGTGCAAAGCCAACATCTCTCGCTCCTCCTTGGGGTCCAACGCTTGGCTCTTTGTCAATCGACGCTGTCGCAAATCTGCCAGCCGATCATTGATGCGTTGCTCCTCGGCCAACAAGGCTTGGTGACCTTTGTCCTGGGGTGCCAATTGCTTGAGCAAAATGTGCCGAGACAACAGTGAGTACTTCATCCGCTCAACCAGACGATGGGCCTGTTCCAAATACGCTTGGCCAGGGCTCTCCTGCTCTGCCAGATAACAAGCGCGAAGGGCCTGGGAGTAGGTGCTGTGAAAATGCTCGCGCGCAAAGGTCAGCAAGAGGTTTTCGTCCATGACTTCCGAGTGCTCAAAAAACAATTTATCAATGGCTGTGTACCATTCCACTGCCCGAAAAATTTGTGAGCGATGGCGCTGAGGATCAGATTCATACTCGGCCAAAAATACATTGGGGTACTTGCTGTAGAAAATCAACAAGATCAATTTCGAACTGACATCGAGTTCATCGAAAGCGCCCCAATTTTGTCCAGGCGCTTCTTTGGGAACATGATTCCGATCAAATTTGAGCTGGATCAGCAAGTCGACATATTTCTTGGCCTTCTCAAAGTTGCCGACAATCCGGTGAATGTCAGACAACACGTAGTAGGCCTCTCCATAAAAGCCCGGATTGAGCATGTCCAGCTCCTGATAGTCTCGTTCCAACTCCTCATACAAGCGAAGAGAACGCTCGTAATTTCCAGTCTTGTAATCGTAATATGCCTGCAGACAACGAGGGTCATAAAACGCATTTTCCGTTGTCACAAAACGCTTCTCCAACTTGCCCAGGTAGTGGTAAAAACGGGCAGAATCTTTTTTGCTGAGCAAGGTCGTCATCATGCCTTCGTAATAAGACAACAAACGATCGTCCACCACTCCCTTCAATTCTCCCAATCGAATGGCCTCCGCCAAGGCCTCCCGCGCCCTGGCAGTTTCCTTCATCTTTTTGAGCATGTGTCCTTTTGTCCGCAAGCAATCTGCCACAAAGAGGGTGTCGAAATGGGGAGCCTCCTGGGCGATGGAGAGCGCGAGATTGATGTTGTTCAAGCCCTGCATGTGCCTGCGCTGCAAGCGGATGAGCTGTGCTTGCACATAGTAGGTATGTGCTGCATGTGTTTGGTAAGACGGTTCTGATTCTACCAGGGCCAAAGCCTCTCCAATCAGTCGGGTGGCCAGGTTCTCGTTGGAGCCGTAAAAGCGATAGGCAAGGCCGCGGGCTGTGAGTGCTTCCAATCGACGAAGGTGGGAAGGGCCATAGATGTGCTCGTACAAAGAATCGGCTTCATTTAGGCAATCAATGGCCTGCCGCATCGCATTTTTTTTGAGCAAATACCATCCTTTGTTCCACAGATGGTCGGCCCGAATGCCTGCCTGTAGATGTACAGCAGCAGAAGGGTTGAGATACTGGGCAGCCCGCTCCACTCTATCCTGTTTGAGGTAGCAGTAGGCAAGCTGATTTTCCACATACAATCGCTCCGCCTCCGACCACTTGTCCTCCTCCAAAAGCGCCTCGTAGCCATCGGCCGCCTGTTGGTAGGCCCGCTCCCATTTGGCAACATCACTCTCCCAGAAATCTTTGTGAACGTCTGGCTGGTGAATGTAATCCACAAACAAAGGGGAATAAGAAGAGGGAGAAGAGTCGACCGCAGATTGGCAGCGCCAATCAATCCATGCCAATAGGAGCAGCAATGTACACAGCACCAAAGACCGCATAATAAATAGGTGTTACAGAATGCTTTGCAGAGAGCTGTTTGGCATTCGCTCCAACAACTTACTAATTTTTTCAGGGAACATGACAAAAAATACTTGCCAAAAAATCGGTTGCCAAAGAGCTATAGAAATGAAAACTTGCAGGAAAAATAGAAAACATGACTTTCAAAGACCTCCATCGAGCACAAGAAGCCACCTTGATTTGCAATGTCTGGGATGTTGAAAGTGCCCGAATAGCCCAACAACTCCAATACGACGCCATCGGGACATCGAGCGCAGCCATTGCGAGCACACTGGGATATGAAGATGGCGAAAAGATGAGCTTTCAGGAATTGGCCTACATCGTCGGCAGAATCACCCAATCGACAAACATCCCACTGACCGTTGATTTGGAGGGGGGCTACAGCCGACAGCCCGACCAAATCGTTGAGCACATCAAGCAGCTGATCGATATGGGAGTGGTAGGGATCAATCTCGAAGACAGCATCGTGAGAGAAAAAAGGGAGATCCTGCCCGTCACTATTTTTTCCAAAACACTTGAAAGCATCTGTACTTCTCTGCATCGCCAAGGCCTGAATATGTTCCTCAATGTACGAACCGATGCCTTTCTGCTTGGCTTGCCGCAGGCGCGTCAAGATACCATCCAAAGAGGCCAACAATACCAAGAGGCAGGAGCTGATGGACTTTTTGTACCCTGTGTGGAAAAAGCGCAAGACATCCAAGCAATTGCAGATGCCCTTGACCTACCTTTAAACGTCATGTGCATGCCCAATCTCCCAGATTTTGCTACCTTGTCCCAACTGGGAGTCAAACGAATCTCCATGGGAAATTTTGCCTACGACAGCTCCCGCAGGGCTCTTGAGGACAAACTCTCCTGGATCCGTCACTCCCATTCCTTTCAAAATCTCTTTGCCTAATGCCCAGCATCTCTGCCACCAAATTTGAGGAATACTACCAGGCCCTACTCGACCGAAACCCCAGCTACGTTGGCATTTTTTACGCAGGCGTCAAGACGACCTCTGTCTTCTGCATTGCCACCTGCCGAGCCAGAAAACCCAAGAAGAAAAATGTCGTATTCTATAAAACCCTGTCCGAAGCCCTCCAAAATGGATTTCGCCCCTGCAAGATTTGCAACCCAACCAAAAATGCCAACGAGAGTCCAGAACAAGTCACCCGAGCCATCGAACTCGTCAAACAAAATCCCAAAGAAAAAGTCTCTGATGCCCAACTTCGAGCCCTGCAAATCAGTCCAGACATCTTGCGCCGATGGTTCAAAAAAAACTATGGCATCACCTTCCAGGCCTACCAGCGCATGTACCGCATCAACAATGCCTACAAAGAACTGAAGGATGGCAAGACAACCACCGCCACCGCCTTCGATGCCGGATACGAATCCCTGAGTGGCTTTGGCTACACCTACAAAAAAGTACTGGGACAATCTCCCTCCCAAAACAGCAAGCAAAACATTCTGCTGATCAACCGATTGAGTACGCCCCTCGGTCCCATGTTTGTCTGTGCCAGCGATCAGGGCATTTGCCTCTTGGAGTTTACCGACCGGAGGATGTTGGAAACAGAATTTCGAGATTTACAAAAACGGCTCAAGGCAAGCATTCTCATCGGCGAGAACGATCACACGCTGCAGCTCAAAAAAGAATTGCAAGAATATTTCGAAGGCAAAAGAACCCAGTTCGAATCTACACTTCATACACCTGGCACCAATTTTCAGAATACAGTCTGGAAGGCATTGCAACAAGTTCCATTTGGAGAAACCGCCACCTACCAACAACAGGCCTACATCATCCATCGTCCCAAGGCCGTAAGGGCAGTGGCGCGAGCCAATGGCTTCAATCGAATTGCCATTGTCATTCCCTGCCACCGGATCGTTCGCAGCAATGGTGAGTTGGCTGGCTACGGAGGTGGCGTCGAGAGAAAAAGATGGCTGATTGATTTTGAGAGAAGAATCCGTCAAAGACCAAGTTGATTTTTCCCCACTCAATTGATCCGATCCAAGTTTTCGTCCACATTTTTGTTTTGGTACTGCGACTTGGAAATTTTGCCAAAAGAATAGCGCAACGCAAAACTGAAATTGCGAAAGTCGGCAAAGAAGGTAGAACGGGATTGCACCTCGTTGATCTGAAATGTTTCTTCCGCAATCATGTTTCGGAAAATGTCGGTGGCTGTAACAGAGAATTGCCAGTTTTTGAAAAAAGTGCGTTGGACCGACGCGTTGAAAATGGCAAAGGCATTGCGCTCAAAAGCCCCCTGCAAGCGTCGACTGAAACCCCAAACCGAAAAGCCTGCCGTAACGCCCGCTGGCAGTTTGAAGCGGTGATCTGAGTAGTAATAGGCATATGGTCTCACTCTCATCTCCATGGCACGAGGGTCGTTGATTTTCCGCCAACTCCCCACCAGGTAATTGGTCATCGTCCACTTGCCAAAATTCAACGGATTCACCAGCACGAGATCAAATCCCCTCTCCCGATCAAAGTTTTCGGGCGATGTGATGACGCGACCGCTGGCCTCCTCGTAGCGGGCACTTTGACTGACAACATACTGCTGATCTACATAGTTCAATCGAACCGACTGGTTTTTGTACTGAAAATTCAGCGATGCCTCGTGAATAATGGTCGGCCGCAAATTGGCATTGCGACTGTATTCCACAAAGGGAGTGATGAAGGTAGAAATGGAACTTGCACTGAGGTAATTGGGCCGCCGAACAGAGACGCCATAATTGAAAGACAAGGTCTTGTTGCTGTCCAAAGGCGTGCTGAAAGTGAGTCTCGGAAAAAACAGCAATTGATCGCGATCGATCAGCAAATCACCGGCATCAGAAAATCCTCCCTCCACACTTGTCTTCTCCGCACGCAATCCCAAAGTATAGGAAGCCTTCTTCCACTGCCCCGACAACTGGGTGTAGGCCGCATAATTTGTCTCCTCGTACAAGTACTCCGATTGCAAGCGATCCGCCGTTTGAAAAAACTGAAAATCTACCAAGGCATCTGCAAGGGCCAAATACAAGTTGATGCCACTTTCCCAGCGAATTCCGTTGCCAATGTTTTTCTCAAAATCAGCCCGAACACTCCACGCATCAATGCTGAAATCCTGATCCCGATCTTGGTCCAGCTCAAAGCCCGTTTCATTGAAATTGTTGGAGATCAAACTCTTCAAGGCCCTGCCGTAGTTGGAGTATTGAAAGCCTGCAAAGAAGTTCCCACCAATGCCTGTCAGTTCGTTGTTGTAGTTGAGGTTGGACGTAAAAAAATGGCGCTCCTCTTCTTCCTCCGACAAAGACTCAATGGCATCCACCAAGCCCTCTTTGCCAAAAGTCGACTGGGTGGTAATGGGGGCTTCCGTTGTGTGCGTCCGTAGGTTGGCATTGGCCGACAGATAATCGCCCTTGCCCAGTTGACGGTACACACCTGTCCCAAAAATGAACTGTGGTCGAGGCCCTGTCGACAAAGCCGTTTGTTCCAACTCAATCTGCTGTGGCAAAACTTCCAACTCGGAGGCAATCCGCTCCCAAATCACCAACTGGTTGTAGGAAAAATTGCTCCGCACTTCCCACTTGTTCTTTTTCACAGAGGCATTGATTCCGGCCAAATTGTTGAAGCCCCTTTTGAAAGATGCCGTCTCCGACACCTCCATCCGAATGCCATCGGAAAAGTTGAGCTTGCGGGTGATCAGCAGGACAGCCCGCCCATTGGCCTCGTAGCGAGCCGAAGGGTTGTTGATGATTTCTATTTCTTTGATGCTCTCCACAGGGATGGCCTGCAAGTCCTCAAAGGTGATCCGCTGGTTGTCGACATAAATCAAAGGAGCCCCCCTGCCAATGATGCTGACAGAACTCCGGTCGGGACTCACCAAAACGGATGGTAACATCGACAGCAAGTCAAGGCTATTGGACTGAGCCCCAAAAATGGAGTTGGACAAATTGATTTTGAGATTGCCGTTTTCGTTGACAATCGCGCTCCGCAAAGAGCTGACCGTCACCTCTTCCAACAGCTGTACATCTTCTTTCATCACCAGCTCCAAACGACGATCTGCCTCCAATTGAATGCGCTGCTCAACATCTTCAAATCCCAAAGAGCCAACGCGCAACACATAGTCTCCTGCCACTATCTCTGCAAGCGAAAATTCTCCATCGACCAACAAAGTGGATGTCAGAATACTGGAATCCTCGGCTTGCAACAACACCACATCGCCATATGCCAGGGCCTGCCCAGATTCGTCTTGTACAGAACCAGAAATCACATGCTTTTGCTGGCCCCATGCCAAGGTGCAGAATAGACAACAAAGGAGGCTACAGTAGATTTTTTTCATAGACCAATGAGTTTTGACCAAGGCAACAATATCCTTGCTTTCATGGCCTACACCAAAAAAGAAAAGAGGTTCAAAAAACGCAGGGCTTGTTCAGAATTTTATTCTCCAATTCGATGATCGCGGATGAGGGAAAAAAATCGAGTCCGATACGACTGGCCGATGGGCAAACGCCGCCCATTGATGAGGACAGACTGTCCTTCGATCTCGTCGATGTGATCGATGTGTACAATGTAGGACTTGTGGATGCGAACAAAGCGATCGGCGGGCAGATCCTCCTCCAGTCTTTTTAGGTTTTGCAAGGTCACCACCTTTTGATCGCGACAGAAAAATTGCACATAATTGCGCAGTCCCTCCACATAGCTGATGTCCTCCAAGATCAGCTTGTGGTACTTGTTTTTGGCATCTCCCTTGACAAATAAGTAGTCGCGATGGGGAAGGATCACAGGGGAGGGAGGGGCCTCTGGCGCTGCTGGTTTGTCCATTTTCTTTTCGTGAAAAATGGGGCTGACCGCTTTCAAAAAACGCTCAAACGAAAAGGGCTTCAGCAAATAGTCTTTCACCCGATACTCATAGCCTTTGAGGGCGTATTCAGAGTAGGCAGTGGTGAGAATGACCGGACATTTGGTCTGGCTCAGATCCAGCAATTGCAAGCCGCTGAGATCCTCCATTTGAATGTCCAAAAACAACAAGTCGATCTCTCCGCTTCGCAGCAACTCCAAGGCTTCCCAGGGCGAAGTGGTGGCAGCGGCCAATTGCAGGAAGGGCGTTTTGTCGATGTAAATTTTCAACAAATCCAGCGCATGTGGTTCGTCGTCTACCAAAAGACAGCGCAGACTTTGTGGGGCTTTGTTCATAGTTCTATTTGCAATTGGACAGAAAATGTGTCTTCGGTTTTGTCAATGTGCAGTTCGTGTCGATTGGGATAAAGCAGGGCCAGCCGACGCCTGATGTTTTCCAGTCCAACCCCCGTCCCCTGGTCTTTGTGCTGTCGCTTGATGTGATTCTCAATGTGAAAATCCAAAGTCGATCCCTCCACTGTCAACTGCAAACGGATGGGCTTGTCCTCCTTGGCATAGACCCCATGCTTGAAGGCATTCTCCACAAAGGGCAACAACAAAAGAGGCTCAATCTGCTGCTGAAAATTCTCCCCCTTCCACTCAAACTCAATGTAGCAAGTCCGCCCAAACCGCTTTTTCAAAATGTCGATGTAGCTGTGAAGCAATTGAATTTCCTCTTCCAAGATTCGCTTTTTGTCCAAACTCGTTTGCACTGAATAACGCAAAATGTCAGAGAGCTGCAAAATGGTCCCGGCCAGTTCTGGAGCGGTGGTCAGGGCACGCGTGTGTAGGAAGCTGAGGGTATTGAACAAAAAATGTGGATTGAGCTGTGCGCGCAAAAAGGCCAGCTCTGCCTTGTTTTTTTCCGCGAGCAGTTCGGTATTTCTACGGCTTGTCAATGTCCTTTTCTTTAGCAAAAACAAAACCGTTGCCGCGATCACAGGCAGGTACCCGCGCCACCAATTGTCCATGGCATAGCCCAGCAACTCATCTCTGTAGTAATTGTCAAAGCCAACAGTGGCAGGCAGCACCACCTCTTCGATGACAAAGCGGCAAAAGATGAAAAAGGCCACCCCCAAGGGCACAACGATGAGAAGAAAGCGAAGATTGCTGGCCTGGGAAAAGCGTTCGCACAGAAAGGAAAAGACAAAGTAAAACGTCAAAATCACCGTGGTACAATAGGTGGCATTGAGCACCAACATCTTGATCTCCAAATCTTCGACAAGAAAATCTTCCTGAAAGCGAAAAAGCAGAAACAATAACCACCCAAGCAGGTGCCATTTCAGGCGATCCATCATAGTGCTGGCAATTTCAACAAAAGGTACAAATCTTTGGTCGAACACCCTATTCGAAAGGACCAAAGCCGTCATTCCTTACACCAAATACCTCCTTCTGATGATTTCCTGCCCTACAACAACTTCCAGCCCTCAGCCCCACTTGATCACAAATTCCAGCTCATACGTCCTTCGTTTTTTTGCTTGCTGACAAACAGACCTACTTTGCAAATATTCTTTACCACAAATGCTTCCATATGATTCTGCGCGCCCTTCTTTTGAGTTCTTGCCTCCATCTGTTCCTGCCAATGGCATTGCAGGCACAAGTTCCCATGAGTCAAGAGTCTGTCAGCCCCTATGTCCACCATTTCACCCACCAAAATGGCCAGATCAAAGGCTCAGGAGCTGCCCTTTTGCAACAACACTTGGCCAACTCTCAGTTCTTTGTCATGGGAGAATACCACGGTTCCCAACAAATCATCCAACTAACACAGACATTACTCCAAGAAGCCCATCAATACAGCTATGAATGCTTTGCCGTCGAGGTCGGGCCACATTCTGCCCGCATCCTCCGGCGACTGTCCCAAGACCCCGCCCAAACCAGCCAGCGCCTCCACGAATTCAACAGCCGCTACTACCTCTCCGCCGATGACGACATCCCCATCCCCTTTTTCGACTCCAAAGAAGAAGCTGCCATGTTGGAACAGTCCAGGCGATTGGGCATGGACCTGTGGGGATTGGACCAAGAATATTTTACCGCCAGTTTTCACCTCTTCGATGAGATCGCCAGCATGACAGCCAATGACCCACAGACACAAAACCTAAGAAAACAAGTGAAGCCCATCCTCCAACGCCTCTACCTCAAAGACGCCCAAGAACGGCGCTATCCACTCTACGACAGCCTGGCACAAAACCCAAGCATTCAAGCATTTTTCTCAGCAGCCCAAAAAGCCAACCCCCAATGCACTGCCATTGTTGAAGACCTGAAGATCAGCTGGGACATCTACAACCGAAACCGCCTTCGCAGTCGCTCCTCCCACACCAAAAGGATCAGTTACATGCGCGAAAACTTCGTAAAAAACTACCAGCAATTGAAAAATCCACTCGCCAAGGTATTCGTCAAATTGGGAGGCCTACACACCGGTAAAGACAAGCAGCTCAACGCCTATGACGTCGGCCACCTGACCGAACAATTGGCTCAGAAAAACGGCACGCGTTCCACCAATCTCGGCATCTCCTCGCGATTCTACCAAGAAGAGGGAGAAACTTATGACAGTTGGGAAGATCGCAAGGACAAGGACATTGCATTTGGATTTGAAATGTATGGCCAAAAGGACCAATGGACGGTGATCGACCTCAAGTCCATCAAGGCCAATGTGGAGGCAGGGCAACTCAGTCTACCGGCAGATTACAGCTTTCACGGCATCCTCTCAGACCTCAAGAATTTCGACCTCCTACTCATCCCTCCAATGGACAAATCCACCGAACCCAATTACCAAAAACCATCAGACAAATGATCGGACAAACATCAATCCCCTCCGCGTTTGGCCGATAGGCTGAGCGTGATCTCAGGGGCAAAGGCCCGCCGAAAACTGGTATCTGGGTAAGCCTTGGCAAGTACCCGAAAGTCAAGTACACTCCCCGGGCGAAGAGTGGGAGGCGTTCGAAATCGAAGCTTTCCATATCGGTTGGTGGTATCTTGTTGGTCTTCAAATTCGACAATGGCACCGGAAATCCTCGACTGCCCGTCGGCCTCCTTCAAGCGAATGACAATGTGAGACGGCAACAATACCAACTGCAAATCCGAACTGCCTGATCTCACCACTTGCAACAGGGGCAAGTAGTTGTCTTTTTGCACAAAAGCCTTGACAGAGTCCGACGCCAAATAGGATTCTGACTCCAACGCAAAACTTCCGTCCTTTCCACTCTCTACTTCGCTGGAAGGATCACCAATGCACACCTTGACCCCCGCAATGGGACGGCCCTCCAAATCGCGCACATGCCCCCTCATCTGGCTGGACCGAGAAGGTGAGGAAGAGGAAGATGCGCTGAGAACCAAGCGGACCGGAGAAGTAGCAGAAGCAATCTCCTGCACCAACAAAGGATATCCCTCCTTCTCGACAGTCGCCTTGACAGAATCCGCCGCCAGAAAAGATTCTGATCGAAGAGAAAAACGACCATCGGTGCCGCTGTAAGCATAGGTCGAAGGATCACCAATGCAGACACGGGCCCCCACAATTGCGTTTCCTTTTTGGTCTACCACCTCGCCAGTGATCTGTTCCGATGGGGTGGATTTCGTTTCATCACTCTTTGCAGTCGCAGGGACGGTTTTCTGGACAGCGGGGGCAGTAGACGCAGTTGTCGATGCATCTGGCAAGGGAGTTGTCACCCCTCCGGCCAGAAACAAAGCTGCGAGCACATAGTGGAGAACGCGCTGTTCCAAAAGTCCAACCAATCGCTGCATCCAACCACTCCCCTTTCCAAACAAATCCTGAAAGACCACATCCTCCAGATAGCCCAATATTTTTAGCTCATTGCGTTCATTTTGCAGGCCTTTCTGGGGAAAATTGGGAATGAGCAGTTTGAGGTCGGCCAATTCCAGTCGAAATTGATTGTGGGCATGAGAGCCGGGCAGCGGAGGGTCGTGTTCCAGGTATTGGATGAGTTGCCGCCGGATGTCTGCCGCCAAATGATCTGGCAAAGAAGCCACGAGCTTGGTCCGAACAGACGCGGGCATCTGACCCTGGCGAAACCAATCCAATCGGCTGATGGCAATCACATGGTCCAAAGACAGCAAATCCGGATCGGACACCCCCAGCCACTGTCCCATCTTCAAACTGAGCCCCCAGTGGAGACGGGAAAAAAGGGCCAAGGCAGCAATCCACTGCCGGAGAGAGTTGCCATAGGTATTTTGCAGCTGGGCCACGGGATCAGCCTCGTTGGCAGAAGAAGAAGGGGCTGATGCTGGCGGGATGGCCAAGGGCAATTTGGCAGCCGTAGGATCTTCTGACAGCTTTTTCAAAAGGGGCAGTCCATCTGTAGAGAAAGGGATGACCTGGAAGAGGGAGTGCAGCAATTTCTCACGCCAATCCCACCGTGAGGGTGCCCGACCGTCGAGCAGAATGCGCCCTTTCCAATGGTGAAAAAGATAGGTCCATTCCGTCAGCTCATTTTGCTCGGGATGGATCAGGCGATGGGCGTCCCCACAACAAATGAGCAGGGCATTGGGATGTTGCTTGGCCAGCTGTTCCAAGGAAAGGACATTCCTGTTTTCCACTTGCCCAAAAAGCTGCCAATCTCCCTGGTGAAAAAAGCGGTGGACCTTCAGACCTGCCTCTGCCAAATGCCCGGCCAGGTAGTCGTAGCAGGCCGCCAAATGGTCATCAGGCGATTGCTGATCGATGAGAAACAGCAAGGAACCATACTGCTTTTGCAAGGCAGAAAAAGACTGTTGCCAAGCTGCTTCCAAGAGAAGAACACCCGGAGACACCTCTATTTTGGGTGACCAAGCGTAGGGAGGCTGATCGCTGAATCGCTCCTCCAACAAGGCATGCCGCCTGGACCGTCGATGCCATTCCACCAACAGGAGCAATGCCACGGGCAAGGCGATGAGTAAGAGCCGAAGAATCCACGGTCGCCCTCCCATCCACCAATAAGCCACAATCCCCCCTACCAAAGCAAGGGCAAGCACCCAATACCATGTGACCCGCCCATGGGAACGGGCTGGTGTGGTGACTGGGTGAGCTTGGTAATTGTCCATTTTTTGGGGGTAATTCCGATGATGTCCTTGCTAGGCTGATTGCCCTGCAAGAGACTGGAAGTAGTTGTGCAGGTAGTGGCGGTCAAAATTCTGTGCGCCCCCTTGCTGCCGACTCATCTCGCCAACCAACGACTCGATCTCCTCGGGCTTTTGCATGAAGGAAGTAAGATATTGCTGCAAGCTTTGCTTGGAAATTTTGTCATCTCCTGCTTCCAGAACCGCCACATTCGGATGGGTTTTCCACCGCTCAAGCAGCTTTTTCCACACCCGTTCCTTTTTTCGATCCATCCGATGGGAAGACGCAAAGTCTCCTTCAAACAAATGAAAAAACAGAAAGCGAATCGCCGTGTTGGATTCCAGACGACAAAACTCCTTGATCATCCAATCAAAAAATGCCTCTGTCACCTTTGACTGCCGAGATGGATCTACCCGAAACAGGAAGACTACCCGGGGCGCAACCTCTTCTTCTTCCAGCAAATAAACCAGCTGTTGCAATTCAGATACTTGGATGGAATACTGCCGGGAGAACAAGCTTTGCCAGTGAAGTTGGTTCAAAACTGCTTGGTCCGACAAGGAGTATGTCTCCAAAAGAAGCCTCTGGGGACTGGCTTGATAGACGACTGGCTGGGCATCCACTTCCAGACTTCGGACCAAATGGGAAAGCAAAGAATGGATCGGGAAAGACTGCCCCCTTTTTTGCCACAGAAAATGCTGCACCGGACGGGCCTTCATACGGTCCAATTGCTGGCGAAACTGCTCTCGTTCCTTCCCAAACAAAAGGGGCCACAAATCAGTTGGATATTGAAAAGTTCGACGGTCAAAAAACAGACTTTTCGCGGCTGCATAAGCGTCGACATCTGCAATGGCAACCTCTGGCAGGAAATCTGATTTCTGCCACTTCCACAAAATATTTTGCTGCAATTGCGCCCGAATGTTTCCGAGTGCCTTTGCATGAGCAGCGGGCGTCAACAATCCCTTCTTATTTTGTTCAACAATGTCTTGATACTGATTTTCCAACTTCTGGGCCTCGACAAAAAGAGCTGAGGAAGGGGAAAGGAGGGTTTTCAATCGGTCCAATGCTGCATCCACTCCTTGCAACAAGGCAGACTTGACATCCTCTTTCAGCTGGGTAAGGGATTCCATGCCAGAATGCATTTGGTTTTCGTTATTGGAGTTACCCACACAATATAATGATTCTTTCCCTCCAAAGTCGCAAACAGATGATAATAAATTAAAATATATCCAAGAGGTAGCTCATGGCGCCTGCAAGCAAGGTACAAGGACGATCTCATCAGCCACAGGCCCACAAATGAAAAGCTCCTGTCCACAAGATGCAAACAGGAGCTTTTTCCCCAGAGCCTTTGACAAGCTCCGACAAGGATTGCAGACAGTCGTGCTGCCTTATGGCAGTTGTTGGGTAACCGAGTTGTTGGGACGCCAGATCAAATTGAGATCACTGGCACTGACAAAACCATCCATGTTGAAATCTGCGGTGGAGGTCATGTAGTCAAACGTCCCCCCATTCTGGACCCTCCAGTTGAGATTTTGGTCACTGGCGCTGACAAAGCCATCCATGCTGGCATCGCCGCCGTATAGTACCCTGGTACCGTTCATGTCTTTGGTCGCCGATGCCCCCAAGGAATAGGTAGGCGTGGCTGGATTGCTGAAGTCTGTGACAGACCCCGGCATGCCATCGAGTGAAATGGCTGAAGCCGTCATGACGCCAAGATGGTTGCGGTGGCGAATCACCAAATAGTAATCGTCTGCAGGCGCATTGGCAAAGGAAACCGTCGAATTTCCGCCTTCTGTATCCACAATGTCTCCATCACTTTGCAAAAGGGCTGAACGAGTATACAAAACCTGTGTGGGATCATTTTTGTCTCTCAACTCAATGAACACCCAATCGATGATGGCATCATTGCCAGTAACCGCCAATACTGGGGCAGAAACCGTCTCTCCACCGCCACCACCCACGTGGGTGTAATTGGCAAGCGAACTGTATGGCTCTGTGGTGGGAATGGAACCTCCACTCCGCAATCCATCCGTCATGCTGCCACTGCTGTACGGACCTTCCAAAAAGGCCTTGGTACTCAACTCTACCCCACCTGCCTGAATGATCAGACCATAATCTTCTGCCTCACTGAAGGAGTTGTAATCACAAGGATCGTCCATGATGCCATTGCCTTGCCAGCCACTGCGCACTCGGAGGGTCGTCTTGCCAGCCGTAGCCGATGCAGGAATCGTGATGCTACCGCTCCGGGTGGGACCACCAGCAGAAGCAGATTGGTAAAGCATTTCGCCTGCATCCGTAAAGCTGCCATTCCGGTCGAGGTCAACCCAAACCGTAAAATACTGACCATAGTAACTGGTACTGGGCAAATTCCGGAAGTCCACTTCTATGTCATAAGTACTTCCCGCCATAACGGTGGCAGAATCAGAAGAGACGAATACCGACAGAGGGCCATTGCAGCCATTGCCCGGATTGGAAATCAAAGTTGATCCCCCTGCTCCACTTTCGCTCAGCTCAAAATCGTAAATGGCAACGCCCAGATTGCCCCCATTGCCCACGGTACAAGAATTGCTTTGGTGGCCAGGAATGCAGTACAACAAACCTGTGGTGATGGAAGCGACATTGGAGTAGTGAGAGCAATCGTCATTGGATGCCTTCACTCTGTATTGATAGGTGGAATTGGCCTGTACATCTGTATCGGTGAAGGTGGTCACATCTGGCGCCACTCCTCCTCCTACGATGGCCAACCAGGTAGTTCCGCCATCTGTTGAACGCTCGATCAAATAGCCCGTCTCGTTGTTGGCATTGTCCATCCAATTGAGGTCGACAGAATAGGAAGCATTGACAGCTGCGGTAAGGCCAGAGGCATCCGCCACCACGTTGGGAGGACAGCCTGTCAGGTTGTAGGCCGAATGCCCTTGGCGGGTCACCAGTGCATTGGCGATGCGGGTGTACTGTCCGGGCGTAAATCTTCCCCCACAATAATCCGAGTAATAGGACATGACGTTGTCCAGATCAGGAGCATAGGTATTGCCAAAAATGTCTTGGGTGCTGTTGCCATTGTTGACAAAAGCACAACTGGAACTGTTGCTTCCATTGGGATCGGCTTCGGTATCACAGAGAAAATCGCCATTGGTAGCACAATTGGAATTGGGACCAGTGCGCGGTACGTGCTCCGCGTTGGAGTTGGTATTTCCGCTGGTGGTACCATTGTGTGTATGGGCAAGGTTGAAGGTATGGCCCAATTCGTGAACCAAGGTACCATTCGGGTAGCGAGCTGTACAATCGTTGTCCATCAGGATGGTCAGTGACCGATCGTTGTTGGAAGGATAGTAGGCATAGCCGCAAGCCCCACCAGAACCAACGCTGATGCTTTCGACAAAAAAGATGTTGATGGCATCGTCTTGCAGATGGGCAGCTCTCAGTGCCGCCTCTTCGGAGGTACTGAAGTTGTACCAGGCCGTACTTGCAATGTAATTGACGGAGCAGATGTAGTATTCTATGGAAGCAGGCAAGTAGAAAGAATTGAGATAAGACATGCCGATGTTAATCTCTTCCAGGCTGATGCCGCCCGTTCCATCGTCGAGCGTGACGATGTGTATGCGCAGCGGCAGGCAAGTGGTACCAGCGTTGCGGTCGGCTCCCGCTTTGTCAACGACTTCGAGGGTATATCTTTTTTCCTCCTCTGTCATGTCGTGCGTGGCACAAGGAGTCAGGTAAGATGGTTCTGCTTCGGTGGCTGTCTCTTGCAGCTTAGGAGAAGACTGTTGTTGAGCAGTGGCCCATTGAGGAAGTCCACTGAGGGCTACCAGGAGGATGGTAAACAGTATATTTTTCATAATGGTATAGTGGCAAATGAAGATTCTTATTAATAAGGTGCGATCAGCGTTGTACGACGATTCTCTTGCTGAAGAACTGATCATCGGCAGTCACGCGAAGCCAATAGATGCCGTTGGGCAGATTGTCTACAGCGATTGGCTGGGCGGGCTGTCGTCCGCTGAAGTTGCGCTCGATGATCAATTTGCCCGTCAGGTCGTAAATGGCCAATTCGGATTGTCGTACTTGGCGATCGAAGCGCAGTTCGATGGCACTGGAAGCGGGATTGGGAAAGACAGACAAGCTCAATTCTTTGGATTCGAATTCGATAACCTGTAGATGAGAGTATTCAAATGTTCCTCCGAAGTCCACCTGTTTGAGGCGGTAGTAATTCAGTCCCTTTCCTGGTTTTTCATCCCAAATCTGATAGGTTTGGGTGGCCAAAGAGTTGCCAGCTGCATCCACTTGTGCAAGAGGCTCGAACTTTTTGCCGTCCAGAGATCTTTCCACGCTGAAAAAAGCGCTGTTTTGTTCCGAAGCTGTTTGCCAAGCCAACTCCACTTGTTGGTCATCGGTCTTGCGGGCCTCAAAGCTGAGCAATTCGACTGGCAGGGAAGCCAGCAAAGAAAAACCCGCTTCGTTGGTGATGGTACCTGGTGCCAACTGGGTGCTGTTGTCGTCGAGGAAGACCTCTGTCCGAGGAACCGAGGCAGTCCGCCAGACCAATCCGGCTACTGCGTTGGGATCGGTGATGTCAAATTCGATCACGGCAATGGAAGTCGACGCTGTGCCGATGTCGACGCCAAGATTGGCAAATGCCAACTCAACGTTTAACGCTACCGTAGTGGAGGTGGGCGTCGTCACAGAAGGAACTTGGTAAGGTGGCGTTTGGAATACAGAACTGAGCAAGGTCGGATTGGCCAATGCGCTGGCATTGTATTCAAAGACAAAATTGCTGGTGCCCAATTTGGCAGCTACATCGTAAGACAATAGCAGCTGTACCTGTAGTTTATTTCCATCGATGAAGGGACCGAAGCTTACATTGTATAAGGTCTGTCCCGTGGCAGTGGCGAGCATGAATAGCATGCAGGCCCATAGTATAAGTTTTTTGCGAAGCATGACTGGACGGATGTTTTATTCAATCCTACAAAAGTATTAAAAAAAGAAATATAAAAATTGCAAAACAGTTATCATTAGTTATATATTTTTTATCAAAATAAGTAAACAATGATGCTTCGGCACCTGCCATGCCCACAGGAGGCAAGCTTCTGTACCGACGAATTGCAACAGCATTTGGGAAACGGTTACTCACTGATGAGAGGATGTGTACGAAATGTTGGATTGCTCCATTTTTGGTACACACTTTACACATAACAGCAATATATTCATTTGGTTTGACATCTAAGAATCTTTTGGGCACTGCATTTGAATCTGTGCAATTCCGGACAGTTTGCTGTTTGGGAAGTTTTCTCAGCTGTGCGCCACTTCTCCCAGAATCCCCAACAACACTTTCAAACCCCAACTAACCCTTAAATGACTGGTATACAGCCAATTGCACCAAACATTACCACAAATCACATGTGATTCCCCAAAACAAGTGCGATCATTTGTATTTTGACAGGGCCAAATTTTGCTCGACATTGCAGTCATTACTGACAGTCATCTGCTGATTGCTGATCGGTGCATTTTGTCACATCAATCGTTTGACCAATGTTACAATTCCTTCTCTCTGTGCTGCTACTCCTGCCAGGACAACTGGTAGAGACAAAAGAAAATGTAAGAGTAAAAAAGGCAATCCTGGTAGGAGTTGAAAATACCATTGCCGAAACATCCAATGAGTCCAGATATGATCCAACAGCTACCGCGAATACATCATCCAATGTGGAGACTTTGCGAGACATTTTAGAGGAAGCCGACTATGACGACATCGAAATCATGGAGGATTATCAAGCCTTGCACGATGATGTAGCTAGGAAACTAAGGCTAATGGCTCGTTCCCTGAAAGCAGGAGATGTTTTCACCTTTTACTTTACTGGTCACGGGGAAAGCCTGAAGAATTTTGCTTTCTACGACTTCAATCGCTCGGAGCAGGATGGCACCGATGAGGGCATTGTTCTGTATGACGAAATCATGATCGATGATACCATCCATGCACTCCTGTCAGAGTTTCAGGCTGGTGTACAAATCTTTATGATGATGGATTGTTGTCACGCAGGCTCGATGTACGCCCTTTCTCCCAAAGACTTTTACTTCGCTCCAAATTTTGACAATCCCTTTTCCATCTACCTTCTGGATGAGCAAGACTGTAGCAGCGACATCAAGTATGAGATCGAAAACATCTCTGCAGATGTTCTGTACTTTGGCGCTGGATCAGACAGCGACCTGATCGAAAAACCTCTCATTGCAGACATGCTCTATGACATGTACGCCCCAAGACAATATGCCTCAGAAGGAGACTTTTGTCAACTCATAGAATCGTACAGTGAAGAATACAATGACAGGAAAATTTCTATTGCCGCAACCAGAACTGTAGACAATGATTTTCTCACAAACACAGCTTTTTTCGCTCACTAAATCACTCAACATGAAAAATCCGCTTTGGCATTTCTTGCTCCTTTGTCTAATACTGGCCTCCTGCAAGTCCCCCATCGTCATCAAGCCCGTCAAACAATCCGATGCTGTCGAAGGGATTGTCCGCTACGCCCTGCCAGCCAACAAGATGGTGGTATATGCCAAAATCCAGAAGAAAACCTACAAGGCAGGCCCATATTCCCTTGGTGGATACACAGATCCAGACTTGCCAGCCATTCGACAAGAACTGCACGAATCCTACTCCTATGATTCTGTATTCCTAAAACGTCCCGATCTGAAGACAGTCTACAGCCTCAAATCCATTTCATTCAAGGACACGGCCATGGTGGATACCAAGGCTCTCTATGAAGTGTCTCTCAAGAAGAAAAAAAAGAGCAAAAAGGCTTCCCTCACCATAGCCACCGACGAAAGAAGCATCATCAAAAGCTTTAAAACCGAACAGTCCGACCTAGTGCTGGAATACCTCCCAACTGTACTGACAACTGCCGCAAACATTGGCACCTTTTTCATGAATGGGACATCCAGTAAAGCTGCCGAAATGGCAATAGATACCAATCTAACTCCCTCTCCCTTGGCAAAGCGCGCAGCTGCCATGGCCCTACAGCTAAAGAAAACAAGTGCCAACATCAACAAAAGCCTTTCGGGTAGTGCCTATAAGTTCCAAGGCAAAGAACACCTGGAAAGCTCCGTCAAGCTCATGAGGGCTGAGGAGAAAAAATTGCTCGCCCTGTTTACCCGGGCCGAAATGGTCAAGGAATTCACCGTCGTCCTACTCATTGACTTCCCCACTGGCACCACCTCCATCCAACCAACGGATTTGTTCTACCTGGACAAAAACAATGGTTTTCAACTGGCCAACAATCCCAATGTACAATTGCTGTCTCCCGACCCCAGCAAGCTGAGAAGTGGTGCATTGCCGACTTCCAAAGTCACCTACAAATACGCCTACCGTCCGATTGCCGAACAAGTGCAATCCCCCTCTGCCACCCCAGCCAGTCCATCCAACAGCCACGAAGGCTTTCGCTACAGGATTCCACTGCAAATCAATTTTTCCTTTTACAAAGGCAATGTCGTAGAAGGGCAAAAGTCGCAAGCAGTCTCCCAGCTGGGCACCACCATTGCCATCCCTCAAAAGCTAAACTCAGCAGACATGGCTCTGTACGAAAAACTGGGCCTCATCAGCACCATTACCATCTCCAAAGACCCACTCAACAAAGAGGCCCTCGACGCCGGAGGAACTGCCCTGAAGAGTCTTCTCGACCTGAGAGAAACCGAATTGGAGGAACTGAAGAAAAAGGCCGAACTTCTCGAACTGAAAAAGAAAATCGAAGACCTGGAAAGCAACAGCGACCTCTAAAAGTCCAGCGCTACCGCAGGCTTCCCAAAAATGCCACCACATCCCGTATCTGGCCCTTGTCCAGAATGCTCGACATGGAAGGCATACTGGAAGGCATGTCTTGTCGACTTGCAATGTCGGCTTGTGCAAAGGTGCGAACCTCTCCCTTGCCGGAGCGAAGCTTGATGAGTTCATCCGTTTCCTCCACCACAATGCCAGAGAGGGTTTCGCCCGCCTTCAGTTGGAGGACAACAATGCCGTAGCCCTCGGCCAACTGCGCGCTGGGCAGCACAACGGATTCCAGCAACTGTTCGGCAGTCAAGCGCTTGCCCACGCCCGCCAAGCCCGGCCCGGCATTGCCTCCATACTCAAAAATGGCGTGGCAACGCACACACTGAGCAGCCTCGTGCTCGTAAAAAATCTTTCGTCCCTTAGCCACATCTCCTCCCGCCAAGGCCTCCCGATACAAAGCCAAAGGATCATCCTCTGACTTGCTGTCTTGGTAGGAGGCCAATCGCACCAACAATTTTTCATCCTTTTGGGCCTCCACTGCTTCGATCAGGTCCAGCTGAACAGCAGCTTCCATCGTACCAGCCAGCAACGACTTCATCTCTCCCCCCAAGGTCTGAACCGCCTCTTGGCCATGAAACTGCCCCAAAGCCCTCAGCGCACTTTGCCGCTCCCGAACACTCCCCTGCTCAATCACCGCCCGATAGATTTGCACCGCCTTGGCTTCCCCAACCTCCGAAGCAGGGAGCAAGGCCAGGGCCTCGGCCCGCACCGCCTCCTCTTTGTCCTCGATCGCCAACTGCAAGGCATCTGCCAACTGTGGGGCCTCCAATTGCTGCAACATCTTCAAGCTCTGGCGACGCAATTTTACGGACGAACTGGATTGCAGCAACGCAAACAAAGCTTCTGCCTGCCCCTTCATCTGCAAGCGCCCCACCGCCTGAACAGCCGCCAACTGAACGGCCACAGCCGGGTCTTGCAAAAATTGGCCAATCAACGGCTGAAGAGACGCCAATACAGCTGCCGGATCGCGCTCCATGCTCCCCCGGTAGCGACCATCAACTCTGTCAAAAACCGATGTCTTCCCCCAGGTGCTGAGCGCAGCCAAAGCCTCGGCCCGCATGGCTTGTGGTGCCTCTTGGTCCTGGATGTAGTCGAGTAAGATCTGCCTGTTTTCTGGCTGGCCCACGCGGAGGTTGGCATTGATGGCGCGCCGGAGAAAGGCCTCGCCTTGGAAACTCGTTCCGGCCAGGGAGCTAGCAAGAGCTGGCAGGGCTTCTTCGACGGAATAATCGTCGTTGATGGCGCGGGCCGCCTCTGCTGCGATGTACTCGTCCGAGTCCGAAAGGAAGCGGGCAACGGCTGGGCTTTTCATTCGGCGGAGTGCAACCACTGCCACCGTTCGCAGCGCCTTTGACGGATGCTGGTCCAAGGCCGCCAAGGGCTCTTCTTGTCCGATTCGCCCCAAAGCGATCATGCCTGCATGTCGCAGCCAAGCATCCTCATCATTGTTTTGTTCCAAGAGCGCCAGAATGGACGGCACTGCAGGGGCATGGGCCAAGCGACCCAGTGCCTGCATGGCAAAAAGCTGTACCCGGGCCGATGTGTCTTTCAAAGCTGGGACAATGTCTGAAGCGACTCCTTGCTGACGGATGTCTCCCAACATCCTAATGGCTTGGGCGCGAATCTCTGGATCGGCATCTGTCAACAAGGGCTGTAAACTGCGCCCCAGTTCTTTGTCGTGTAGGCGGGCCAGTTGGGCAATGCCCCAGATGGCGTGGATGCGGGCCAGTTGGTTGTCGCCATTGGAAGCCACCTTTTGCAAAGTCTGCTGCCCGGCCTCTTTTCTGTTGACCAATTCAAACTGTGCCTTTTGCCGCACGCGCCGATCCGGGAAGGCCAGGGCATCGCGGACTTGTACCAGTTCATAGGTAGAGAAATCTGCCTGAATGTGCCGCTTCGTCTCTGCCCGGATGGCTGCCTGTTCGTCTCCCGCCACATCCAGTCGCCAGATGCGCCCCTGCTTTTTGGTGCCCCATCCATCGATCCAGTCTGCAAAATACAAGGCTCCATCGGGTCCAAAGTCCAGGCCCGTGGGCAAAAGACCTCGGACCACTTCCCGGCTTTGCTTCAACTCAAAAGAAGCGCCCTTGGGCTGTAGACTGAAGGCGTGAATGGGCGATTTGGCAGGCGTGCCCCGAAATTCTGCAATGAAAAAGTGATCTTCCCATTCCTTGCCAAGGGCTGTCCCAGGGTTGTGGACCATGCCAGTGGGGCCATCGACGTAGTTGATGATGGGTGGCAGAAAATATGCCGCTTGCCCTTCCCAGCGCGGGACGTGCATCCTTTCATCCATCCACACTTTGTAGTCATTGTTGAGCGGATCGGTGTATTTCCCAAATTGCCAGTTGATGCGCCAGCCTGTTTCCGAACCGTCGATGAGGTGGACCAGTCGCTCGCGCTCTCCCTGGTGGTCGCCATCATTGTCTTCGCTGATGAGGTTGCCATAATTGTCAAAAACAAATTCGTGGGTATTTCGCAGGCCAGAGGCAAAGACTTCAAAATTGCTTCCATCGAGTTCTGAGCGAACAATGACCCCTTGGTTGGGGTATTTCCAACGCTTGCCTTCTTTGTCCAACACATTCATCCCAATGTCGCCAATGCCCCAGTAGATGCGCCCATCTGGTCCGATCTTGGCCCCAGACATGCCATGCGCTCCGAAGCCTATGTGGACAGCAAAGCCATGGCTGATGGAGGTTTTCTCGTCGGCAATGCCATCCCCGTCCTTGTCTCGGAGCCGCCACAGATCGGGGCCGACGCAGAGAAAGACTTCCCCATTGTGCCATTCCAAGCCATTGGCTAGGTCGGTGATCTCCTCGTGAAAATCCTCGATGTACAACTGGGCCTTGTCCGCCAACTGGTCGCCATCGGTATCTTCCACGCACCAAATCTGTTCCTTCTCCACCGTCAAGTCGCGCCAATCCAAGGTACTGTCTTGGTTGAGGTCTTCGAGAAATTGGCGCCCTGCTTCGTTCTCCTCTGCAAAAGTTGTCCGCAAAAATTGCCGTCGGTCTTCCACCGATTCAAAGGACATGGAGGCTGGCATCCAATCGCGATGTCCCCGGATGTCGAATTCAGAATGGGTCAGTCTCGTCGCCAGGGTGTAGTAAATGCGCCCCTGCACATCCATGCTGATGGCAATGGGGTCGTTGACCAAGGTATCGGCAGCCCACAGCTTTACCTCCAATCCATCGGCAACAGAGATGGAAGAGGTCGCCTCGATTTCGCCAGCCAGTTTAGAGGCCAGGGAGGCGGACAGTTGGGTGACTTTCAGTGGATAGTGAAGCGGAGGCAAGACGGTGCTTTGGTGGCATTGGACCGCCCAGAGAAGGAACAAGGGCAGCAGGCAGAGCCACAAGATTTTGGTGCGATTCATCGTAGAGCACAAGATTTTTGGTGAGGTGATGTAAGCGTTTGCTTTGTACAAAATAACCATTTTGCCCCAGACCAAGGCATAAAGCAAGAGCGAAGCTCCAAAAACGTTTTGTCCAATGCCCAAGGAGTCGAGTCAGGAATCCGGAGAGAGACCTGGTTCAGCTTGGGGGATGTACCACAGGTCTTGTCCCAAATCGATGCGTCCGCCCAGTTGTTCTTGTACGGCGCGATCTGCCACAAAGAGGCCAATTTTTGCCATTTGTTCAAAATCGTCTATGCCCTCATTGGGGAAGCCCGTCCGGGTGCGGTGGATGTTGAAGCGAGAGGCGAAGCGACGACCAAAGGCTTGTTCCACGCCTTCTTTGCCCAGCAAAAAGCCGAGCAAGCCACCCCAGGTTGCCGTTGGATTGTCGGAATCCCAGCCAGCCAGTGCCCCAATCTTGATGGTCTCCTTGAGGTCCCCCTCGCCATAGAGCAAGCTGACGATGCTGGCCCCGAAGTTGATGCCCGCAGCAAAGCAGCCGTTGCAAGTGGGATCGCGGCGATGCCAATCGTAGCCAGCTTCTTGGCCGACTTGGTATTTGAGATGGAGCGAATCGCGGGTCTGCTCCCAGGGCGCTCCGGCTTGGTATTCTCCTTTGACAAAGTCGTACATATGGGCGGCGTAGGAGGTATCGGGCAAGTGGTGCCGGGCCTGATCGGCCATCCAAAATACCTGCTCTTTCAAGGACTTGCCATTGGAAGGTGCAGAGGCCAGGGCGTACATGATGACGTAAAACTCTGCAATTTGGGCCGCCTCGTAGCGGGCCGTGGTTCGGATGGGGAGGTGGGCCATTTTCAAGGCGACTTCTGGGCGGGAAGGAGCAAAAAAGCCAAAAATCTCCGTCGTGAGCTGTGCGTCGATCATCTCGTAATGTGGATTCAGATCGGGTTGACTGGTTTGGGGCGGGAGAATGCCTTTTTGCATGAGGTCGAAGGCTGCCTGATTGGATACCCACAAATAATTTTCCTCTTCTCGCAGGATGTGTTTGAGCCAGCCATCTTTGATTTGCGCTCCACTCAACAGGGAGGTTTTGTGGGTGTACAAAAGGTGTTGGTAAATGTATTCAATGTCGGTGTCATCATCAGCGCCCCAGATTTCCCCCTCCTCTTCCCACAAAAAGTCGATGGTATCTGAGTAGTTGTTGGAACCCCATAGGTTGGCTTGGTCAGGCTGTCCCCAGTCCTCCCTGCTGTAAAATCCGGCACATTTGCCATCCTTCCCTTGCCCACCGATTTTGTCCATCTCGGTAATCAAACCCGTCCAATTGGCAATGCACTGTGCCAACCAAAACCCATACAAACGGTCCTTGTAACGAGCCCTGGAGATGGTGTGGGCATCTGTCACGGGCCTCATGGGGAGGTACTGCAAATTGGAATCGACCAATGGATTTTCGGCATTCGAAGAATTGTCGGTCCTGCTTACCGACTCTCCACAAGCGACAAACAACAAGGAGCACAAGGCCAGCCACAACAGGACATGGATGCAGAGCGAATTGGTTTTCATATGGTGACATTGGGTGAGCAAAACCACAGAAAGGTATCAAAAAAATGGCAGATGGTGAGTGGTTCTTTTCAAGAGATGCAAGAAAAACCAGCCATGGAGTCTTCGTAATTTGATGGACTTTCCTACCTTTAAAATCAACGCTGACCTCAAATCTCATTTTATGTACATACGCCGCATATTTCCTCTGAGACGGATGTTGATGTGGACCAGAAGATACATCTTTATCTTTTTCGTCATCTCCCTGATTCCTGTGTTGTTGTTCGATGTCTTGCACTGGAAGTGGCTCCACCTGCCTTGGTTGCCAATCGGCCTGCTGGGAACAGCCGTGGCTTTCATCGCTGGTTTTAAAAACAATGCCTCTTACGATCGCCTGTGGGAAGCCCGCAAGATATGGGGTGGCATCGTCAATGCGTCCCGTTCCTGGACCATCATGGTCAAAGACTTCATCACCAATGACCACGCCTCCGATCCCCGAAGCCAGGAGCAGCTTTTTTCCATCCATCGCGAGCTGGTACACCGCCACGTGGCTTGGCTGACGGCCCTTCGCTATCAGTTGCGCCAGCCCAAACCCTGGGAGACCCACCTCAAGACCCGAAAGGAAAATGCAGAGTTTCGGCGAAAAACCTATGACATTCCCGAGACAATGACCTCATTGGAGGAGTCCATCACTCCCTACATCGATGCTGCCGAAAAAGAGGAAATACTGGCCAAGGGCAACCGGGCCTCTCAACTGTTGGGCATCCAATCTAAACGGCTTCGGGAATTGCATCAGGAAGGACTCGTCGACCACTTTCGGCACGTAGAAATGCAAAACATGCTGGTTGAATTTTACACCCTGCAAGGCAAATCGGAACGCATCAAAAACTTCCCCTACCCCCGCCAATTTGCCACGCTGAACTTTCTGTTTGTCTGGATTTTCATCATTCTGGTTCCCTTTGGTGTGATGAACGAGTTTGAAAACATTGGCAATTCCTTCATCGGAGAGTTTACCAACCACACCCATGACGAGGGCTTTTTTCACCTCATCACCCACTTCCTGGGAGAGCATTTCGTCTGGTTGTCCATCCCGTTCAGTGCCCTGATCTCTTGGGTCTTTTACTGCATCGAACTCATCGGGGAAAACACGGAGAACCCCTTCGAGGGAGGCCCCAATGATGTGCCCATCACCAATATGAGCCGCGGCATCGAGATTGACATCCGACAGTTGATCGACGATCACGACATCCCACAAGGCTACAGTTGGAGAAACGACATCATCATGTGAGTCAGTAGCCCATCAAGACTGCATGATTTTTTGTATCGCCTGATAGGCAGATTCAGCAGCTCCGTGTACGGTAGATGTATCGCCATTTAAGACCATGGCTTCTCCTGCAAAGAAGAGTTTGTTGCCACCAAGTGGCTCGACCAAGGTTTCGATGGTAGAGGTGTAGTCTGCTTGAAAATGAGAATACGACCCTCGAATGTAGGGCTCCTTTGTCCAGTTTTGCACCACTGATTTGACATAATTGGCAGATGCCTGCCCATCGAACATGTCATCCAATTCCTCTATGACCGACTGGACGACTGCCTCCTCAGATGCCATCTCATTGTACTCGACTGCATAGTCCCCAATGACAAAAAGTCCAAGTATGTGTTTTTCAGCGTCTTTTCCAAAGGCGGCATCGTAGTACAGTTTTTCCTGGATGAGTATGCCGTCTATGACCGTCATATCGGGATAAAAGCGTTCTGAAAATTCGATGAATACCTTGAGGATGGGAGGGAAGTCAATGCTGTCCAGTGCATCCATTTTTCGCTGTGGGAGGGCCGGCTCAAAGGAGATCAGATTTTGTTGGAGGATGGAAATCGGGACGGTCACCAACATCCGATCGGCTTCGTAGGCATTGCCATGCACATCTGTTGCCCGGACCTTGTCGGCAGAATAATCAATGGATGCGATGGGGCGATTGTAGAGGATTTTGTCCTCGATGCGGGGGATCATAAATTTCTCAAAAAAGCCGTACCAGGTGGTCCGTTTGAACTTGTACTCTCTGTAAAAATTGCTGACAAAATTCCGCTTTTTCAATTGATTGTTTTTCCAAACCGAAACAGTCTGTGGCCGGTAATTGACAATGTCGACCTTGGCTTGGACAGAGGAGTCGCTGATCAATTCCGACAGAATCGAAGGGTCCGTATGAATCCACTCTCCTCCCAAGTCAATCGGAAAATCGGCAAATCCATCGAGCCTCTTCACCCGTCCCCCAAAGCCAGCGGCTGCCTCCACGATTTGAAAGTCAATTCCCTGGCGGGCCAACAGGTATCCAGCTGTGATCCCCGCTGCACCAGCGCCAACGATCAGGACCTTGCCACTGAAATCTCCTTCGACGGTGGGAAAGTCCTCTTTGCCATCGCAAGCACCCAAAAGGCTGGCCATCAGGGGAGCGCCTATGCCCAGCAGAGCAAATTGTTTGATGAATTCTTTGCGGTTCATTGTTGTTGATTTACAGATGAGGAAAATGGATTCATCCACACGCCCACCTCCACCAGAAAAAAAGCTCTACTGGCATCATTGGACGCCAACTTCAAGCCATAGGACAGACGAGAAAACCAACTGATCTTGCTGTTGATGGCCTTCCCAAAGGCATAATTGAGGCTGGGCATGAAGTGATGGGAGGAGACTCGATCTTTGTCGCCTATGTCTCCGCCGCCCAAATCGACGGAAAAGCTCTCCACCCTGGACTGCAAGAGATGGCCCAAGCCAATGGAGAAGGCCGAGAAAGTCTGTCGCCTGCTCTTTTGATAGCGGTACCCAATCTCGGCATTGAGCAAGACAAAGCGGTGGTCATTGGGCAGCATCCAAAACCCCAACTGCGGTCCCACAAAAATGGATTGCTCTTTGAGATAGGTATTGGATTTTCGTTCGTACGAACGTTGCCACTGACGAAGGTTCAGTTGGGTCCCAATTTTGGCGCCGGGTTGGTAGACGGCTTGACTGAAGTAGGATACAGAGATGGGCAGGCCTTCCGCACTGTTCTGGGCCAGCAGGGAGGAACCGATGCCACAATATATCCAAATGATCCATAAATGCTTCATGCGTTTGATGTTTGTTGTTCTCAATATTCTCATTTTTGTCCACAGAAAATCAATTGATCCTCCAATGCATCAGGGCAGATGACGAGCGGGCACAAGTGACAGATGAGTGGACAGGCCTTCCCCCCCAACCGCTCATGGGACAAAGGGCCACACTGATCACTTCATCTTCTCCACTCAAAAGAAATAATTTCTTTTTGGCTCGTATATTTGTTTCTTATTGCAAATGAAAGCGTCCAAGTTCAAATTCTACAGTCTGTTGGGACAGATCGGATTCTGGAGCATTCTGGTCTTGATCCACTTTATGGAGGAAATCGATTATTCCTCTCTGGGGATTTCCATTTTTTATGCCTTCAGCCAAGTCGCTGGCATTGCCACCATCACGTACATCCACTACTATTTGCTCATTCCCCTTCTCAATCGGGACAAGCCCCGGCTGTATGCGCTGTCCACCCTTGGATTGATTTCTGCCAACTGCGTTCTGAATTTTTGGGTACTCGTTCATTTCCCCTTTGACTACGAGACAGATTATGGGCAAGAATTCTGGGGGACGTTCATCTACGATTTCTTGTTGTCGTCCGTTATCGTGGGGAGTTCGAGCATGTACTATTTTGTGGAAGTTTGGATCAAAAACCAACAGGTCGAAAGTCAGTTGAAAAACGAGAAGTTGCAAACCGAACTCAACTTTCTCAAATCGCAAATCAATCCCCACTTTTTGTTCAACACCTTGAACAACATCTACTCCTACGCCCAGACCAACAATCCCAAGACAGCGCCCATGTTGGAACGACTGTCCTCCATTCTGCGATTCATGGTGTACGACTGCAGCGAAGACATCGTGGCACTCAACAAAGAGGTCAAGGCGGTGGAAAATCTGCTGGAGATTCAAAAGATGAAAAACTCCACACAGCAAAACATCTGCCTGACAACCACTGGCATCAAAGGCTTCCACTTGATCGCTCCTTTGATCATCGTCAACTTTGTGGAAAATGCCTGCAAGCACAGCGACACCATCAGCAATCCAAAGGGATTCATCAACATCAAAATTGAAGTAGACGAAAACGATCACTGCCAGTTGGAGATCGTCAACTCAGTGAAGAAAAAGACACTCAATCCCAGTAGATACCAAGGCCTCGGGATGGTGAACATCCGCAAGCGATTGGACTTGCAATACCCGGACCGCCACCAACTGACTGAACAAAAAACGGAGGATACTTATCGCCTCCATCTATCCATGCCATTGAGCAGAAAGAAATGACAAAAGATGAAATACACCGTCCTGATCGTCGATGATGAAGAACCCGCACGGGATTTGCTGGTCAGCTACGCCCGCAAGATCGAAGAATTGGAAGTCTTGCCTCCCATGAGCAATGCCATGGACGCCCGCAAAGTCATCAATGAGCAATCTGTCGACATTCTGCTGACAGACATTCAAATGGATGACCTCACCGGGATCGATCTGATCAAAACACTCAAACAGCCTCCCATCACCATCTTTACCACGGCCTACTCTGAATATGCCTTGGAAGGTTTCGAACTCGACATAGCCGACTATCTCGTCAAACCCATTTCCTTCCAACGATTTTACAAAGCCATCAACAAAACCATTGAGCTGATTCAATTCAAAACCTCCAACACAACGACGCCTCCCCCAAAAGTCGACAGCCTCCCCTCCTCTCCAAAAGCCGACTACTTTTTTGTGAAGACCAATCGCAAAATGGTCAAGACCGTTTACGCCGACATTCTATTTGTCGAAAGCTATGGCGAATACGTCAAGATCCACACCAAGGACGATCTCATCCTGGCCCTGCAAACCACCCAGTTCATGGAACAACTGCTGCCAGAAGAAGACTTCGTTCGCATCCACCGCTCCTACATCGTCAATCTCAACCACATTCAGGAAATCGACGGCCCCACTCTGATCGTCGAACAACACCGACTGACCATCAGCAAGCGCATGAGGGATGGCTTCATGAAACGGGTCCAACAAAAGGGAATCATCTGAGGACTCCGCAAGCGACTTTATCTCGTGAGATGTAATGCTTTTTTGTTACATTAGCAGGGCAAGACGATAAAACCACCACATCTTATGAAATGCCACTGCCTGCTTTTGCTCTGCCTGCTTTGCTTTGCTTGTTCTTCTCCCAATGCCTCTCAACAGTCTGATGTCATCACCTTATTCAATGGCCAAAACCTCGATGGCTGGACCCAGCACGGAGAAGAAAAATGGTATGTCGACAAGGGGGAGTTGATCTGCGAAAGCGGCCCCAAAGCAGAATATGGTTACCTATCCACCAATGAGTATTACGACAATTTCGAATTGGAGCTGGAATTCAAACAGGAGGCCAATGGCAACAGCGGTGTCTTCTTTCGCTCTACCCTGGACGGGACCAAAATCAGTGGATGGCAATTAGAAGTGGCACCACCCCAACACCACACGGGTGGCATCTACGAGTCCTACGGCAGGGGCTGGCTCATCCAACCCGATTCTACCAAAGACCAATTCCTGAAAATGGGCGAATGGAACCAGATGAAGGTCCGGGCCGACGGCCCACAGATCACCACCTGGCTCAACGGAGAACAGATGATCCAAATTGAAGACGAAAAGATCGGAGCCGGCAAGGGAGCCATCGCCCTTCAGATTCACGATGGTGGGGGCATCAAAGTGCGTTGGCGCAACATCAAGCTACGCCCACTAAAAAAGTAGTTTTGCCCTTTTGCAAATTTTCCTCGACGACCAAAATACACTGATAATATGAACAAATACCTCTCGGTCCTCTGCCTGGCCCTATGGATGGTCTCCTGCCAATCCGGCCCGCAAGCAGAGCAACAAAACGCCACCCAGGAAGCCCCAGCAACAGAACAAGTTGCCAAAGACGATGGCTGGATTTCTCTTTTGGATGAGGAGCACGCCAAGGGCTGGCGGGCCTACAACAGCGACAGCTTGCCCCCCGGCTGGATCATCAAAGACGGAGTGCTGACCTTCGATACAGAGCTGGGCTTGGAACAAAACTACGAAGGCGGCAAGGACATCATTTATGGACAGGAGGAGTTCGAAAACTTTGAACTGTCACTGGAATGGAAGCTCCCCAAAGGAGGCAACAGCGGCATCTTTTACCACCTGAAGGAAGGCTACAAAGGACCACCCGATATTGCGCCCGAATACCAATTGATCGACGATGAAAACTATGCCGACATCCACGACCTGACCGCTTACAACCGCAGCCTGGGCTATACAGAAAACCCAGCCGCCCTGCAAGCTTTGCAAAAAACGGCTGCTGACTATGCCATGCACCCGGCAGACGAAAGCAAGAAACAACTCAAGCCCGTCGGCGAGTGGAATGCCAGCAAGATTGTCTTCACCCCAGAGCGAGTAGAACACTGGCTCAACGGCCAAATGGTCCTCAACTTTGTGCCTTGGTCGGAAGATTGGCAGGCCAAAAAAGACAATGGCAAATGGAAGGATTTTCCCGACTACGGCAAATTCCGGACGGGCTTCATTGGCCTACAAGACCACGCCAGTCCCATTTGGTTTCGAAACATCAAAATTAAAAAACTGTAAACCCCTCCCACTGTGAAAAGAAGAACCTTCCTCAAAAAGTCTACTGGCCTGGCCGCCTCCGCTACCTTCCTGCCTTCCTCTGTCTGGGCCTTGATCAAAAAAGACCACCTGCGCACTGCTCACATCGGTGTAGGAGGCATGGGCATGGAAGACCTCCAGGCAGTGGCCTCCCACCCTTCCGTAGCCGTAACCGCCATTTGCGATGTCGATGCCAAGGCCATCAAAGCCGCCCAAAAGTTGTATCCCAAGGCCAAGGCATATTCCGACTACCGGAAACTCTTCGACGAAATGGGCAATGCCATTGATGCAGTGATCATTTCTACGCCTGACCACACCCATGCACCAGCCTCCATCCGGGCCATGAACATGGGCAAGCCTGTCTATTGCCAAAAACCATTGACCCATCATGTGACCGAAGCCAGGGCCATGAAAAAACTGGCAGCCGACAAAAAGATCATCACACAAATGGGCATACAAGTCCATTCTTTTTACGACTACAAATTGGCCACCATGCTCATCCGTGGCGGCATCATCGGTAAGGTAAAATGCGTCAGGGCATGGTCGCCCAAAAACTGGGGCTACGACGGCCCCGTTCCCACTGGCTCCGACCCCGTCCCCTCCGACCTGGATTGGAACCTGTGGCTGGGTACCTCCGCCAAGCGCCCCTACAAAAAGGATGTCTACCATCCCGGCAATTGGCGCAAGCTGGTCGACTACGGTTGTGGAACCCTGGGTGACATGGGCGTCCACATTTTCGATACGCCCTACAACGCCCTTGAGCTGGACGTCCCCCTCACCATCAAGACCAAATGCCGCAAACCCAACGGATTTGGCTTTCCGGAAAACAATACGGTCACCTACACCTTCCCCGGCACTCCCTACACCACCTCCTCCTTCAAGTGGGTGTGGTACGACGGCCCCAGCGCACCCAGCAAGCATCGGGAACTCAAGCTTCCCAACAAAGAAGCACTGCCCGACCAAGGTGCCATGTTCATTGGCGAGAAAGGCAGACTACTCCTGCCCCACTTCATGCAATTGCCCAAATTGATTGTGAAAGGAAAATACGAGCCATTCGACATCTCGAAATACGATACGGCTGGCGAGCTGGGCAAGCCCATTCGAAACTACGCACAGGAGTCGCCCAAGCACTACCACCAATTCGTAGATGCCTGCATGGGCAAGGGAGAGTGCAGCGCCCCCTTTTCTTACTCAGCCCGATTGACAGAAACCATTCTACTTGGGGTGATTGCGGGAAGATTCCCTGGCAAGAAATTGAATTGGGACAGTGACAAGGCACAGTTCTCCGAGTCGGCAGCCAATGAGTTTTTGGATTCGACCTATCGGGAATTCTAGAAAATGTTGTTGGCTGATCACATGGCCACTGTCAGGCGCAACGCCCGAAGGCCATCGGCTCCTTGCAGTCGCTCCAACTCCAACTCCTCAATGTTGTCTGTGATGTAGCCTTGCTGCAGAAGGTGTTCGATGTACTGCAGGTATTCCACGCGGTCCCTTTCCTGTAGCCAGACGATGGCAATGGTCCCCTTTTGGGTCAGTCGTTCGTTGGTACCTTTGATGACAGCCTTGTCGATTCTCTTTTTCAGGATTTCATAGCGCACATTGTACGCTCCGTCCACATCGAATTGCTTCTCATCTGTATTGAAACGGATGCTGAGGGCATTGTTGTAGACAAATACCAGTTGGGCGGTCGACAGAGGCACGGGGAAGTTCTGCTTGTTGTTTTCGACCAAGCGGGTTACCTCGCACATCAGAATCAACTGCCAGAAGCGGAAATCCTGCAGGAAGTAGTTGCTGAATCGAGCCTCTTGCAGAAGGGACTGCCCCAAGTAGATGTTGTACTCCACGCCATCGGTGATGTATTTTTCGAAGAAATGTGGCAGCACTTCCTGTTTCTTGGCCACTTCCGCATCGACGTAGGTAGAGATGAGTTCGTTGAGTTGGTGTACACTCTTTTCGTAGCTTTTGCGCTTGCGATAGACAATGTCGAGTCGTGGATCGAGATAGGAAAAGTATTTTTTGAGGATGCCTTTGGGCAAGAAGTCGTACTGGGCGCTGAGCTCTCGCAGAAGGGGGTGGATGTCATCGGTCAACAACTCCACGATCTGTGATTCATCGCTGGAGACATAGCCGCCATTTTCGAGTCGGCTAGAAAAGGCCTCGGTTTTGGCCAGATAGATGTCCAACAGTTGAAATTGGAGGCGCTTTCTGAATGCCTTCATCACTTTTTGCACCCGATGCAAATTGTCCAGCATGTCGGCTTCGATGGAGCGGTTGCGGATCTTGGAAGAGCCCACAATGTCGGCCTGTCCGTAGAGGGGGTAGACATCTTTGAAAACGATGGGTTCCAAACTAGGGGGATTGCCCTCCTCTTGCGGAGTCAACAGGTACTTTTGGCTCACCTCCTGAAACTTCCACTCCACACTTGGATGGATGTAGGTAAACTCCTTTTGGATGAAGAAACTGACATTGTTGTCGATGATCTGTATCCAGCGGTTGGTCCCTACGGAAAACAAAGAGATGACCTCTTCCAATTGGTTCAAGAGTTTGTTGCTGAATCGATAAGGCTTTTTGGAAACCAATTCCATGATGCCGATGGTCCGGCCGCTTTTGTCTTCCTGCGGCGAGAACAACAAGCTCCGGTATCCCTTTTTGATCAGGTGCAACTCCACCTTGCTGGGCTCTTCGATCTCCAACAAGTCGCCAATGATAACGGCCCGCCCAGTGCGGAGTGCCTTTCCATAGCTGAGGCTCTGTGCAAAGTCTTCCTGGCTGAAGGGTTCCAAGTCTTCCAAATCGCCCATGACACTCCAGGAAAAGATTTTGCCGTATTTGAAGTTTCGGTTCAACAAATTGCCAAACTTGACATCCGGCATTTCTAAGAAAGAGCAAATCAAATTGTTCAACTCTTGACGTGCGGCAGAGGAATCGGTGGGATCTTCATCCTTGTCGCTCACCAACATCTCCTTCATTTGCGAAAGCACCTCTACCTCAGTCACATCCTGTATGTACCCCACGACCAGCCCTTCAAAGAGGTAGTCTTCCGGGGGGAATTGTTCGAGCCAAGCCTCTTCATTCTCCCATTCGTTGAAGAGGTCGTAGATCTCCATCTCTGTCAGCTCTTTGATTTCCTTGAGAGGAGTCGTTTTGATGAAGTCGAGGACCATCTTGATCTTGAAATGCTTTTCCAGTCCCGTATCCCGATCGCGAAAGGTCATGGTTTGGTAGGAAGCATTGGGGTCGGTTTCCTGTCCGTGGAAGGTATTCAAAATCAGTTTTCCAGCCTCCACAGAAGGATTTCCCATTTTCCCTTGCAGAAGGGCGCCATAGATTTTGATCTCCCAATTGTCAGAAGTAAAGATTTCCTGTAGCTCTGGCGTCATGTAGAAAAACTCCTTGGTAAAAGGCTTGGCGACAAAGCCCAACTGCCCCTTGAAAAACAGAGAGGGGAACAGCACACTGACCACTTCCTGGCGCTTTTCCAAGGTATCGAGGCGCTTGGCATCGGAAAAGGCAATCAATTTTTTCTCTATTTCGTCCAGAAAAGCAACATCTACCTGGTCGTCAATCTTGGCGATGCCACTTTTGAGTCCTTTCATTTTCTCGATGAAGGGCACAAAACTAAAGGTGGATTTGTAGGGCGTATTCTCCTTCTCTGCCCCCATGGTGTCAAAGAATTCCTTGATGGGAATGTAATGTGCCTCATTGGGAGTGGCGATGCTGCGAGGCTTGGATGTTACTTTTGTCATGGTACACTTGGTTTGTCCAGGGTAAAACAACCAGAAGAAAATAGAGTTTGTTGGCGGGAGATCTTTCAGACCAAAATACTCAATTCTATGATGAAATGGTGGGCAAACGGAGCAATCTTCAACAGGGTGGGTGGTCTCAGAGGGAGGAAAATCAAAAATGATCCACAGGCATTTTCTACTTCCAAACGCCTGTGAATCAAATTCTAAACTGTCTTACACATCATCGCTACTCGGGTTTGCTGTGCCATTCGTGGAACAGCCCTTGTGGATCTCTTTCCGCCCGGATGGATTGGACTTTTTGTAGGTTCTCAGTGGTCATAAAGGTGGCTGTCCGTTTGTGCAAGGCCTCATCGGCCAGCTGAATTCCGGTGGAAAGATGCTCCATTTTTTTCATCGTCTCACTGGCCCAATCTCCGTACTTGTTGGTGTCAGATGGGTTTTTCCAACAACTGTATAGGGACAGGTAGATGTTGTCTTCATTGCTGTAGGCCATGTCTGACTCCAATGCACCAGGGTGCCAGTTGAGCCACAGAAAGTGGGACGGAGGCGGAGGCAATGTTTCGGCAATTTCCTTGAGATGGGGCAGCAGATCATCGATGGGTGCATGTGTCCACATGTTGTCCACTCCCCAACAATAATTGTCGGGATAATGGCTCATCACCGATTTGTAAAGCACGTCAATGCCCGGGTTGATGGCGGGAGTTTTGATGATTGCTTTGTGGGCAATGGGGCTGTTTTTCATGAATTGCTTCGCCTCTTCAAACTCTTCTTTGGTATCAGCAAAGATGGGAGCCACCGCTTCAATTCCCGGACCGAGAACGTTCATCATATTCTTGCTCATCACCATCTGAAACTCCACTGCCTTGGGAATCTCCGGTCCTACCTCATGCGCCCACCGATACACATCCTCCAAATGCTTGATCCTGAAGCTGTGCGCAATGACGGCGCGGTACGGGGGCAGATCGTATACCCGTAGGTAAAACTTCACCACAATGCCAAAGAAACCTGCACCCGCTCCTCTCGCAGCCCAAAACAGGTCGGCATTCGTTTGCGAGTCTGCATACACCAATTCTCCATCGGCTGTGACGATGTCCAGGCCCAACACACTCTCGCAGGCGATGCCCAGTTTCCGACCGTTCCAGCCATAGCCGCCTTGCAGCAAGTACCCGCCCAAACAAACTCCCTGGCAATGGCCTGCCGGGAAAAACAGCTTGTCCTTGTAGAGAGCCTTCATCAAGGTACTGCCCCCAACGGCAGGGCCTGCTTCCGCAGTTTTTGCATCGACGTTCACACTGAATTGATCGAAGTGTTTCATGTCAATCAACAGACAATCTTCGCGAATGAAATTGGCACTGAAACTATGGCCTCCAGAGGTGATGGTGATTCTTCTGCCGATCTTCTTGGCATGCCTCACCACATTGATGACGTCTTCTACGGTCTTTGGCTCGTAGATGCTGGCTGGTCTTTGTGACACTGGCGCTTTGTTGAAAAGAGTGTCCATCATCTTTTTGTCAAAATTGGTGGCAGCCCGGTGGATGACATCGCCGCTGATGGCCCCAGCATTTTCCGTGGCGTATTCCTCGTGCAATTGAGGAAGGATGGATGCCAGGTGAGACATTTCTTCGGCGCAGTGCAACAGCAAGTCCTGACCAAAATTTTTCGGCATGCTCTTGAACTTTTGCAATACCTTGACAGCCGTGTTGTGGATGAAATTGTCGTGGCGGGCCGATACATACTTGCCGCTCATCCAAAACCTGGAACGCATTTCCGTTCCCTCGGCTGTCTGCCGCACCTGATGCACCAAGTAACCATAATCAATGGGGAATTTTGGATGTCCGATTTTGGCGCAGATGTAAACGGCCTTGTCCTTGCGGTTGATGGCGTCGTGAGAAAATCCAAATTCCAGGGGGGACTTGAATTGAATCACCGCATCCAAAAGGTCTTTGCCAATGTACTCTCGGATGATGGAATCTCTCCCGATGTAACAATTGTCTTTCCTGCCATCTGCCCACTTTGCACTGAGGTGTGCTTGGGGGTGCCAAAGTTTGTATCGCTCATTCTCCGAGCCATGCCATCCAAACCACCAATCCCACATCTGAGGAGTGGTCGTTGGCATCAGTGTCTTCACGGCCACGGCAATGCTTCCATCGGGCGCCAGAGAGAAACCTGTTTCTACAGCCATGTTCCCCGCCTTTTCCAACTGCATCATGTCATCAATATCGGGCAGTGTGCCCCAAGGCAAGGCAATCTCTGAGTGGGCCAAAATGTCTTTGTGGATGGTCGCCATTTGTTCGCGGAGAAAGGGCTTGTATTCCGACGCAAGATCGGGATGCTCCAGTACGGGCTGAGAGTTTGCCATGGTGGTCAAGTTTTGATTTTCGATTGGTTTGCAGTCACAAAGGTAGGAGCAGCACCGTTCTGAAATCTTGAACTAATTCAAGATTTTCGCTTTTCCCAAAAAGAGAACTTGCAACGAAAATTACTGATCAGCCCTGCTTTTTGAGCTTGCTCAGCCACTCGGGAGAGATGCCACAAAATTCGGCGATGTATTTGGAAGGGACTCTTTGGATGACGGAGGGCATTTCCTCTAAGATGAAGGCATATTTTTCTTTCGAAGAATAAGCGATGAGCTTTGTCTTCAATTCATTCTCTTCCCTCATGGCCATGCTGACAATTCCGTAATAATACTTTTCAAAGAGATTGTCCTCTTCTCTCAAAACATCTACATGGCTTTTGGGCATGGCAATCACCACCGAGTCAGCGATGGCCTTGAGTTCGCAATTGGTGGGGGTTTGGGTGAAGTAACTGTCCAGGCAAGCCATGACGGGGTGCAAATCGTCGAGGTAGAAATTGATGGTCTTTGCCTCTCCACTTTTGGGATGCACATAGCGACAAACAAAGCCCCCAACCAAGACAACATAAATGTGTTTACAAATTTCTCCTGGCAGAATGAGCGTGTCTTTGGACTTGACCTGAGTGAGTTTCCGATGACTTCTGATGTACTGAATGGTCTTCTCCGAGACCTTCAATTCTTGCAGACTTTTCAGAAAAGCCTCGATGTGAGCATTGATTGTATCTTGGTCCATGTCCCGAGCAATGGTTGGTCTAAAGAGTTGGTGTACTTCTTAGTAGATTCTCGAATGAGCGTTGTGTCGCGTTTGCCTGGGTGGGCACAAAAGTACAAAGGGAAAGGAGAAAAAGAAAACGGTTTTTCATCTTGGCAAGGCTTCCGCCCCTCAACCAGCCCAATTCTCCCGGTCCAAACTCCGAAAGTGAATCGCCTGCGCCAAGTGCTCAAAGGTAATCTTCTCCGCCCCCACCAAGTCCGCCGAGGTCCGCGCCACCTTGATGATCCGATCATAGGCCCGCGCACTGAGCTGCAACTTTTCCATCGCCTTTTTCAACATCGCCCGGCTGGCGCCGTCCAAGACACAAAACTCCTGCATCATCCGCGTATTCATCTGCGCATTGGCATGCACACCGGGAATGTCTTTGAAGCGCTCGGCCTGTATCTCCCTTGCCCGGACGACCCGTTGGGCGATGGTCTCGCTCGACTCTTCTGGTATGTCTGTATTGGACAGTTGTTCGTAGCTCACCGGGGTTACCTCTACGTGCAAATCGATCCGGTCCATGAGCGGGCCAGAAATTTTGTTGAGGTAGCGATGGATTTGGCCGGGGGCACAAACGCATTCTTTGCTGGGGTGGTTGTAGTAGCCGCAGGGGCAGGGATTCATCGATGCGATCAGCATGAAGTTGGCGGGATAGCTGAGGGTGATGCGCGCGCGGGAGATGGTCACGGCTCGTTGTTCCATGGGTTGGCGAAGGACTTCGAGCACTTTTCGCTTAAACTCGGGCAATTCATCCAAGAACAGAACGCCATTGTGTGCCAGGGATATTTCGCCCGGTTGGGGATGGGATCCGCCACCGACCAAGGCCACATCGCTGATGGTGTGGTGAGGGGAGCGAAAAGGACGAGCGGAAATCAGGGAGGCATCCTTGGGCAGCAGCCCGGCTACAGAGTGAATCTTGGTGGTCTCCAGGGCCTCGTGCAAGCCCAGAGGCGGCAGGATGGTGGGCAGGCGACGGGCCAGCATGGTTTTGCCAGCACCAGGAGGGCCGATTAGGATGACATTGTGGCCTCCAGCAGCTGCCAATTCCAAGGCCCGCTTGATGTCCTTTTGGCCTTTGACATCGGAGAAATCGGAGCTGTACTGGTTGTGTTCGTAGTAAAACTCCTCCCGGGTATCCACTGTGACTGGACGCAGTGCCAGCTCGCCATTGAGAAAATCCACTGCCTGCCGCAGACTGTCGACGCCATACACTTCCAGGTCGTTGACAATGGCAGCCTCGCGGGCATTTTCCTTTGGGACAATCAATCCTTTGAACTGCTCCTTTCTCGCTTGTATGGCCATGGGGAGGGCTCCTTTGATGGGCCGCAGTCCTCCGTCGAGAGACAATTCCCCCATCATCACATAGCGATCGAGGGAATCAGACTGTACCAAGCCCGTACTTGATAACAATCCAATTGCGATTGGCAAGTCGTAAGCTGAGCCTTCTTTGCGGATGTCGGCAGGTGCCATATTGACCACCAGTTTGACCCTGGCCAGGCGCAGGCCGATGTTGCGGATGGCTGCTTCGATGCGTTGGTAGCCTTCTTTGACGGCATTGTCGGGAAGGCCCACCAAGTAGTAATTGCTTTTGCCCGGGGCCACGATCCCTCCGGCATTGACTTCAATGGTAATGGTTTGTGCATCGATGCCTTGAACGGCACTTGCAAAAGTCTTGACCAGCATGTTTGCTCGTTTTCTCAATTCAAAAGATGGAATACTGTCGCCTTACCGATGGAAGATTTCCGCTGGCTCGCACCACAAAAACTACCTGGAAAGGGGTCGCCTAAGGTAGAGAGTTTTTTCTACAATTCCGTACAATCTCTTGCACTTCCCCTATTTCAAACAGTAGGACAATCGTTCCGGCACCATCTTTGATCTAGTGTGATCACGCAACATCAACATCAAACGTCAACACTCCCCCCTGACTGCCCTTTCGGGCGATGACCATTTTCATTTATCAATACCCTCCCTTCTGTCCTGTTTCGGCTACTATTTTGATATGGCAGGCACTAGGGAATCATGCAGTTAAATTTCCAATATACTATGAAGCGACTAATAGCTACGACAGTCAGTCTTTTTGCCCTTGTTTTGATGTCACAGGCTCAGATGATCGAAGTAGGTGCACTCATGGGGGTGAGCAATTATGCGGGAGACCTCACGCCGGAGGGCGTTGAGAATGAAGAGTTCAAATTGGCCTATGGCATTCTGGCCCGTTACAATCATGGGCATCATTTGTCGTTTCGATTTGGGGTATCCAAGGCGACCATTTCAGGCTCCGACGTGCATACAGAAGTGGGCATCAATCGCCGCGAGCGCAACTTGAGTTTTCAATCCGACATATACGAGGTTGCCATGATGGCCGAATTCAATTTATTTGGCTACAATGTACTCGAAAACATTTCCCAGTTCACACCTTATGCCTTCGTGGGAATTGCTGGATTTTACCACAATCCACAAGCATACATCGACAACAGATGGTACGACCTGCAGCCACTTGGGACAGAGGGTCAAGGCATGGAAGGCTATCCTGACAAGTACAAGAAATTTCAATTCGGCATCCCGATGGGTCTGGGTTTCAAAGCTTCTTTGAGCGAATACGTCAACATTGGCTTTGAGATTGGCGGTCGCAAAACCTTTACAGACTATTTGGATGATGTCAGTACCGTATATCCCAATTTGCAGCAATTGGGCGAACAAGGGGATTTGATCGCCGTCGATCTTTCCTATCGCACCGCAGAATACGATCCAGCCTTGGTCTTCAACCGTCCGGAAGGACACCAAAGAGGAAATCCGGATGCCAAGGATTGGTATTTCATCGGCGGGGTATCGCTGACTTTCAACCTAGGTGTTGGAGGATATGGCTACAGCCCCGTACCACACGCACGACCTAAGTTCTAACCATAGAGCAGTGGCCCAATGAATTCACGTGAATTGAGTTCCACTGCTGACTCCACATCACTTTGCATCAAGTGATAAAAACCAAATGAGATGCTTTGGACCGCCGGGTGATTTGATCCGGCGGTCTTCTGCATTTGGGTCCCTTTCAACAAGTACAGGGCTGTCGAAAGGCTGACGTCTTGGGAGAAAAGTGGGGGAATTCGTCACTTTGTGGGGGCTTTCATCGTACAATTCATTACTGAGCCAAGGCGTTAGCTAAGAGGTACGCTTGAATCGCTGACCAATCATTGCCCCATTTGACAATGCTTTCGCTCGATTGTCCACTTATGGTTAAAAAACATTTAAATTTGACAAATATTTACGCTCCGGCTCTATAATTGTGATTGGAATGAACATGAGGATTTTTGTGATCTGCTTACTGGTCTTTGCCTTTGGCAAGGAATGCATGGCCTCCGATCTGGTCCTTCGGACCAAGGTTGCCTCGGCCTTGGGCAGAGTGGTGCTCTTTCCAGACTCTTCGTATTTGAAGCCTTCTTCTTTGACTTTTGAGGAGGGGACGCTGTTCAAAATCCTGGGGGAGACAGCCTTGGACCACGAAGATGATGCGCAAAACCAAAAGTTCAAATGGTACAAAGTAGAGGCGCCCAATGGGAAAAGCGGTTGGGTATTCGGCGATGGCCTAGCGGTCATTTTGCCCGACAAACAAGTACCAGACATGCTTCGCCCCTATCACAAGCATCGTTTTGCCTTCAACAATGGCTTTGAACAGTCCATCATTTGGGTGGGAGCACTTGAGGGGCGAGACAATTTCCACAAGCAAGACCTGCTCAATCCCGTCTACAACGAGCAGTACATCATCATCACCAATGAGCAAGGCCGATCTGTACACATCCAGTATGCCGCCCAAAGCGCCCGCGGCTCCGATCGTCTTCGACATTTTCAATTGTATGACCTCTCCGGTGACGATGTTCCCGAGTTGATTGTGCAGCTCAGCGGCCAGCCAGTTGGTAGCCAGGTAGAAAATCGGAATCTGAGCATCTTCGCTTTCCAGGCAGGCACCTTAGAGAACGTTTTCAACGAACGGATGACCCTCACCTACCAACACAATCAAGCCTCACCCGCTCTTTTCAAAAGCATAGAAATTGATGGCGATTTGCTGCGGGTCGAGTACATCGACTATGTGCCCTGTGGCCAATACAGCCTTTCCCATCGCTGCGACAGCCACGATGACAAAAAGGAACGCTGCCTCGAATTTGTTACCTATACCTATCTGTGGGATGATCGCAGTCGACAATTGGCCCCCTTTTACAAGGAGAACCGGTCTGTGGTACGCGCTGCCGCCAAGCGAGCCAATGTCCCCCTCTGGAGCACCCCTTCCCAAAAACGCCAATTGACAAGCGTCGGTCCAAACCAACCGCTGAAAGTCATCAAGCATTTTGAAAAGTTTGTGCTGAAACGAGGACAAAAAACCGTGGAGAATTTGTGCTACGTCAAATTGCCCGACGGCACCTCTGGCTATCTACCGGCGCAGTTGTTGCAATTCCACCACAGCGAACATGCCAAGGTATTGGAAGGGTATTACCAAAATCCACCCATTTCCAAAAACGACTGGACATCCGATAAGCCCTTTCTCAAAATCGTATCCAAAGCTCGCTCTTCTGCTGTCAACGGGCATTGACAGTCCATCAGTCTACCAACTCATAGGCCATGCCATTGGCAGATTCGACGATTCTCACCTCTCCAATGCGATGCTTGTAAAAGCCTGACTCAAGGGTCTCTGTCTTGCCCAAACGCCACTTTTTCAGATGAAGATCGCTTTCCTCGAATAGATGTTCCTCCACCAGGACATAGTAAATGGTAAACTCTGACAAGACCACCCGGCGGGCCTTGAGCTGGTCTACAAGCAAGCCACTGAATAAGACGACAACAAAAAAGAAGCCCAAGATTGCATCCCACAAAACGGTGGTGGAGCGAGTGCGAAGTTGGTGCCTCAGCAGGAATCGGATGCTGACGATGGTGAGAATGGCCAATGAAATTTTCTCCAAGAGATGCCACATCTCCGAAATCAATATCCAGGTGATGAGAACCAGTAAAAGGAAGGAAAAGATGTTTCGCTGTGAATGCAAGCTATGTTACTCTGCTGACGTACTTGGTGGGATTTGGATTTTTGTACTTTTCATGACTTCTAGACTTTGCGCTTCATGCCCACCCCTTTGGCAGCCCGCATGGGGATGCTGATGCACTGGCGCTCCATGTAGTCCATCATGCGCTCCAGAAGGTCGCGGGTATCATCATCGAGCGACTCGATGTCTTTTTTGAAGACCTTGTTCATGGCATGGGCCTTTACCGCTTTGATCTCCACGGGGACGTTGCGCATGGCCAATTCGATGCGGCGCTCCTCGAAGGCCTTCGCAAATTGCTGGAGGTGCAACTCCAAAATCTCGCGAGCCTTGTCCACTTCATTGAGTCGAAAATCGATGTTCTGATCGGCCAGATGGCGCAGGCCTTCGATTTCGATGTATTGAAAGTCGAATTGAGCGACGACTTCTTTGGCTACGTTGTTGGGAATTGCCAAGTCGATGACGAGCTTGCGGTCCGTCTCTCCGGCCAACAGCTGGCGATACAACTCTGGTTGGATGATGGCAGTGGTGGCTCCTGTGCAGACGATCAAACAGTCAAAACCACTCTTGTGCTCGGGCAGCAAGGTCAATGGCAATCCCTCTCCATCAAATTTTCCAGCCAATTCCAATGCGCGATCCAGGCTGCGATTGTACACTGTTACATTTGAAAATCCATGTTTCACCAAGAACTTGCCCACCAGATTGTTGGTCTGCCCTGCCCCTACCATGAGGACGCGGGCGTCGCGGCTGACCTTTGCCTTGAGAAGCTCCTGGATGGCCAAAGAAACCACAGAAACGGGCTTTTCTCCGATTTTGGTCTGGGCATATACCTCCTTGGCCGCTTGTACGACTTGCTGCATGGCAATCCGCAAATTGTCTCCTGTGAGGTTCCAAGCAAGGCTTTGCTGATACGCTTCCCGTACCTGACGCAAAATCTCGCGCTCTCCAACCACCATCGAGTCGATGGAAGCAGATACCTCGAAAAGATGATTGATGGCCTTGGCTCCTTTGTGGTGGTACAACTTGGAAACCAGATCTGAGACAGAATCTTCTGGCAAAGAAGGGTTTACGTATTGGACGAAATCTGAAAGAAAGGTATTGGAAAGAGGTTTCTTAGAGAAGAAAAAGTACATGACACGGTTGCAGGTAGCCAGATACATCAGTTCCTGGAAACCAAAGTGCTCCTTGAGCATACCCAACTTGCGTTGCTTTTCTCCCTCTTGTGAATCCTGTATGACAAAATTCTCTAGCAGAGACAGCTTTGCCTGCCTGTGGGTAAGGGTAAGTATGTGAAATGATTCTAACATCTGTGCTGTTACCTAAACCGTGGTTTTTTGTTCTACTACTATGTTGCAAAAATAACTTTTCAAAGTCAATCAAATGTCATCCTTCTGTAAGAGCTTGCTCGAAATGACTGCTTGCAGGGTATTATTTACCCGAATTTGCAGCATTGCGAAATGCTTTGCTCTGTGAAAAGGCCACGGTGAGTGGCCATTTACCATGATAGACAGTGTGGATTGGCAACAAGGATGGGTTGCCTTGGAGAGTTTTTTCTATACGACTTGACCGAATAAGCTCAGCCAATACAATAGAAATGCACAAATGGCCAAATGGTTGTAAAAAAAACCATATTTGTGAAGTCCTAAGATTCTGCTATCTTAGATTTGCAAGATAAAACTTGAGACCCCCACAAAATGCGAAACCTGGCCAACAATCTCTTCCGCTTGTACTATCAACACCGCTTCCGGCGTATTGAGCAGATGGAAGATCGTCCGCATGATCTGCAACAGGCCATTTTTCGAGACATTGTCAGCAAAGGTCAGTACACAGAATGGGGCGAATTGCACGGGATGGCAGACATCCGTCGTCCAGAGCACTTCGCCCAACAACTGCCCGTCACACAGTATGAAGACCTTCACAGCTCCATCGATCGAATGATGCGAGGCGAGCGAGACGTCCTTTGGCCAGGAAGGACCCACCTGTTTTCCAAATCTTCTGGCACCACCAGTGAAAAGAGCAAATTCATCCCCGTTTCTCCCGAAAATTTCAAAGATTGCCACATCAAAGGGACCTGGGATACCATGACGCTCTTGTACAACCGAAAGCCCGACTGCCGCATTTTTGCAGGCAAAAACTTTCTGATGGCTGGCAACCACCACCCCTACCAGCTCAACCAACGCACGATCTACGGCGATGTATCGGCCCTGATGATTCGGGACATGCCTCGGGTGGCCCGTCCTTTTTTCGAACCCGACTTCGACATCGTACTGCGCGATGATTGGGAAAGCAAAATCCAATTGATGGCTCAGATCGCCATCGACGAAGAAATTGCCTCGGAAATTACCATGGTGGGAGGGGTTCCGACTTGGGTCATCGTATTTTTCCGCCACATCTTGGAGCAAAGTGGCAAAGATCACATGCTGGAAGTATGGCCCAACTTTGAGGCCTACATTCACGGCGGGGTCAACATCTCGCCCTACATGGAGCAACTCAAACGCTATCTGCCCGCCGATCACGTCACCTACTTCGAAGTCTACAACGCCTCAGAGGGCTACTTCGGCTCCCAGTACTCCCTCGACAGCAAGGACATGCTGCTGCTGCTGGACAATGGCGTCTACTACGAATTTTTGCCGATGGAGGAATGGGACAAAGAGAATCCACAGACCATTCCACTCGAAGCAGTGGAAACAGGCAAAAACTATGCATTGGTCATCACCACCAATGCAGGCTTGTGGCGCTATCTCATTGGAGATACGATTTGCTTCAGCTCTACCAAGCCCTACACCTTTCGCATCACTGGCCGCACACAGCAGTTCATCAATGTATTTGGGGAAGAGGTCATGATCTCCAACACAGACAAGGCCATTGCTCAGGCTTCGGAGGCGATGAATGCCATCGTGTCGGAATACACGGTCGCGCCCATTTTTTTGAGCAATGACAGCAGAGGAGGTCACGAGTGGTTGGTAGAATTTGAACAGGCACCCGTCCGACTGGATGACTTTGCCCGCCTATTGGACCAGAACTTGCAAGCGCTCAACTCCGATTATGAAGCCAAGCGCTATCGGGACATGGCGCTGCAGCCCTTGCAACTGCACGCTCTTCCCAAAGGTAGCTTTCATAGCTGGCTTCGTGCCAAGGGGCGCTATGGGGGACAGAGCAAAATTCCGCGCCTTTCCAACAGTCGATCCTACTTGGAGGAAATCCTCGCCTTTTCGCGAAGTGCCTACGCACAGGAAGGATAAACGTCCTTCGAAGGACGATGCTTTTCCTTTACTCTTGCTTTTGCAATTGATCCAACAATCGAGCAGCTGCCTCTTGCATGTATCCTTGTTGTGCAACGATTTGGCGCAATTGCTCTTTGGTCAAGTCGGTTTGGCCGTCCATCAGGTTGGCCAGTGCGCGACACCAATTGAGTTCTCCTTGGGGTCCGCCACGAGCAGAAGAGCGTTCCAGCACGAGCAAACAGTCTTTCCATCGCCCCACTTTGAGCAGCGAGACGCCGTGGTACATTAGGTCATAGGCATCTGCCTCGCCTTTGGCATCCAATTGGGTATACAGTTTGACAGCTCCAGCATAATCGCCCTTGGTATAGGCCTCGACAGCTTGCAGGCGATTCACTTGGGGCTGTTCGCCAAAATTCTTTTTGACAACGGTGGGATCTTGTAGTATGTTGAGTTCATCGACAAGCTGTTGGGCAATGATGATGCTTTGGTCGGCTTTCGGTTTGCCAAAAGAGTAGGCCAATGCCGCCAGCAAAAGAGCCACAACCAAGGCCAACAAGCCCCATAGCCAGAGTCGACGGGTAGAGAGATCACCTTGGACAGGACCTTCTGTTTTGCTGATGCCATATTCCTTTTCCAGGCGTTGTGCCCAGGCTTTCTTTTTGTCTTCGCCAAGTGTAAATCGGACCAATTCCTCGGTCAAATCTTCTTCCTCCTCCGGAGACATTTTTCCGTCGAAGTAATTTTGAAAATGGTCTCTCTTCATTGTTGTCGTCTTTCATTGGTTCATTAAACGCATCATTTGCGACTTTAGCTTTGCGACACATCTTTGCTTTTGTTTGCGCAAAGCCACATCTGACTTTTGCTCCTGCTGAGCGAGATCTTTGAGACTCACGCCATCAAAATAAAATGACTTCAGCAGTGAGCGGCAGTTCTCGCCCAGTGACTCCCACGCTTGTTTGAGCAGTACAAAGAGGTATTCTTTTTCTTCGGATGTATCTGGTGCAAAAGACAGAGTCGACAGCAGCGCCCGTTCGTGTACATCCTTTCGACGCAGGCTTTGTAAGAACAGATGTCGACTCATCTGGTTGAATAAGAACCCCAAGTTTCCATAGGCAATCTTTCCTTTCAATAACTTGTCCCGAAAACGAACCATCGTCTCCATGCACAAATCATAAGCCTCAGAATGGCTCAGCTTGAACGTCCTGCGCAAGTAGCGGATGTTGGTCTCGAAATGACTGAGGAAAATGTGTTCGAACATCGACTCATTTCCCTCTTTCATCTCTGCCAGTAATTTGATGAAATCCGCCTCACTCAATCCAAAGTTTTTTTCCGTCAAGCTTCTGTTCGAGCTTTCTTTGTTCATATGTTACGTCCTGTCTTTAGCGTGTTCTTGTGTCTCATTTTGCGTCTCGCGCCACAGCATACCCATCGTCCCAAAGCTAACTCTTTTTTGCTTGTCTGCAGTCGAGACAGTCACAGACAAGAGTCACTGGCCAAGAGCAGCAGTCCAAGAGGCCTCGGCCCGGCAGGTGCATGTTTTGCGGTCTTTACAAAAGTTGAAACAGTCTTATGGCGCTTAAAAAAAGCCTGCTTTATTCTTTATTCAAAGGGGGTACCACCGCATGTATGCTGCATTTTTGGGAGGAAAAAAGTAGCCAGACAGCTAACAAAAGTTGCTGTCTGACCTCTCCATCAAAACTAGCAAATACTAGTGGTTTACTCCATTCTTATATGTCTTCGGCGACGGAAAGTCTGTTGTACCGTTCCCATTTTGAGCTCTGGCAAAATGGTTTGATTTTTTGGGATTCCGTCTGATGGTATTCGTATGTGTCTCTACAGTGGACATTGTTTTTGATGGCCTTTTCAAAGCGAAGTGCGAAGCTAGGTTTCTGTTTTCGCGTCGCCTTTATTGGATAAATGCCTGACATGTGAAAACGTGACAAAAAGAACCGGAATATTTTTTTTTGCCCACCCAATGTCACACTCTCCATTCTCAAGCATTCATTATGACAAACTATTGGTTTATATTTTTTTATTTTTCCATCAAAACGACTCAATCCATGAAACAAAAAGCAATACTACTGGCATTGGTATGCCTATCCATTTGCATCGGACTCCATCCAAGTATAGCCAACGGCCAAAGCCTATCTGGTTTTCAACATCTCAACTCTCCCGTCGGAAGAGTGGATTTCTCCATCAGCAACCCCAACGCTAAGTTTCTTGCTTTCTACGATTTCAAAGATGGCAACTTTGCCCACACTCCAAACAACCTAAAGAGTCACTCCTATCCGGCTGGCACCTTCCAACCAACTGTTTTCCTGGCAGACCGCTACGACATCAACAGTCCCAAATTTCTCACCTCCACCCCCAGCAGTTTTACAATCACTCAATCCAATCCCACCAGCCCCAATCCGGTCAATATGACAGCGGAGGTCAAGATTGGGCGGGCCTTTCAAAACACAGCCTCCAGCCCCAATGTCTACATCCTCACCATCACCAATAAGTCTGTCCCCTTTTTCCAAGCCCCACAAGGTGTCAGCGGTACGGTGACCATCGACATGGCATCCAATTTCAACATTGTCAATGCATACAGCTATGGCAACGGCGTCCCCGTTCTCAATGCCAACTTCCCACCCTCGCGCCGCAGGTGGACCTTCAGTGGGTTGAAGCTTGGCGAACAGCGCCACTTTTTCATCTATGTAGCACCTCCATCCAACTTCAGTCCCAGTCTGCTCAGTCCCATCATCACCCAGGCCAAACTGCGATTCAGCCATTCACCCGACAACCCCATCAACGTAAGCGAAACTTCCTATTACACCGTTTATCCCTATGACCCCAACAAAATCTACGTCTCTCACCCTTGTGTCGTACCCAATACAATAGAAGGTCAAAAACTCGACTACATCGTACATTTTCAAAATGAAGGACAGGGAGCTGCCAAAGATGTTTTCATCCAATTGTTTCTCCCCGATCTCATCAACACCAACAGCATCGTCAAAATAGATGCCTCTCACGATTGCGTCTGGCAAAACCATGGCACCCATCTGGACATTACCTATCGCAACATCCAGCTGCCAGGACTGAAGCAAATCGGAAAAGGAGCTGTACACCCAAGTGAAACTTGTGGCTATTTCCGCTTCTCACTCTGTACCGAACCCAACCTGCCAGCAGGTCACCACTTGAACTCCGTAGCTGAAATCTACTTCGACAATGAAGCGCCAATTGCCACCAATGTTGCCCAAACCTACTCGACCCAAGAATGCGTCATCGATCAAACTTTTTGCGGTCTAGGTGGCACAACACAAGACGTGACATACTCCGACAGATCTACTTTCAACCCAACGAATGCCAGTGACAAGCTGTGGAAAGTATTCCCCAATCCAGTTCGCTCGCGCTTGTATGTGAAAGCTTCTGATCCAATTGTGTCCGAAGTCCCTCTAGAGATTGCCGTCTTCGATTTGGCGGGAAAGCTTCAGTTCCAGCAAACTTGGGACCGCGCCGATGCTTCGCTTGAGATAATTGTGGAAAATCTGGCAGCAGGAACGTATATTTACCAAGTGGTCCAGGGCTCAGCCCAACAGCATGGCCGCTTCGTAAAACTCTAACTCCCTCTATGAACAAATTATCGGTTCGTTCTATACAACCAAGAGAGAAGAGGCTGGCAATTGCTGGCCTCTTCTCTCTGCTGTTTCTCCTCTTCCTAACTGGCTGCAGCTCCCCTCCTTCTGTCCCAAGCATTCAACCCGATTTGCTCGCAAAGGTCGACTCCTTGATACAGAGCATCGAAGAAGACAAAGATCAATCGCCGCCCCCAGCAGGAGTGCATGAGCGCGCCGTTCAACTACTCGGTCTCTGTGGGCAACACCAAATATGGAGCCGCTATCGCAAAGCTTCTTACCACGTGCTGACAAGTGGCGATTGGAAGTCCCCCGAACTCTACGAACTCTTGGACTCTTTTCGGCTGAGTGACCCACCACCACCCGATTCTCTCCATTCTGCACTGACAAGCTATCTGGCATTTTTGGCCATTTACAACAACCGAGTGGTTCAAAGCAAAAAGTTGTATCTCGAACATTTGAGCTATTGTGAATCGCAGCCCAACTGCAAGGTCAGCCCCAGCGCCTACGACAACATGGGAAGCATCGCCACCATGCAGGGCAACTTTGAATTGGCCTCGTATTATTTCAATCGATCCTATCAATTGGCCAAAGACGAGCTCAGTCCCAGCGAGCTGGCCCGACACTTTTACCGCCAGGGAGTCAACCAACTCTACGCCCAACAGGCTGCCAAAGCTCTTGGACTCTTTCAGCAGTCTCTTTCCTTCGACTCGATCCGCTTCAAAAACATTTTGCTCGAACGCTCATCGGCCTACCTCCAGTTGGAACAGCCTCGCCAGGCGGTGAGCACATTGGACAATCTACAAGAATTGCTTTCTCCAGATGACAGGCCAGACATTCGAATTGGCATCCACGAGAAGCGCGGAGAAAGTTACCTCCATACCAAACAATTTCGACGAGCCATCTCTTCCTTGCGAAAAGCCCTCTCCGAAGCCCAAAAAGTTCTGCCACCCCACCACAGAGAATTGGGCAAGTTATCGGCCAAGCTCGCCAAAGCCTATGCCCTATCGGGAGATGCCAAGCGGGCCCTCGACCAGTTCAACAAGGCACTGCAAGTTTTTCTTCCGCAGCAATCCCTGAAGAGTCGATACAGTTTTCCAGACGACCTGTCTTATCTCGAAGAGGTGTGGATTCCCCTCATTCTGATCGACAAAGGCAAAATCTTGCGAGAGCAGTACCGAGAACGGAAGGATCCCAAATTGTTGGCGTATGCGCAAGGTCATTTGGAAAAAGCGCTGGCTTATGCACAGATGATCAACCGACAATTTGCAGAGCAGCAATCCAGCATATTGCTCAGTTCCTATGTCTCTCCCCTCTTCGAGGAGTTGATCGAACTCAAACGCCAACAATATGCTGCAGACGATCCACAATTGGTCGAGGAGGTCAGCCAAATCATACAGCAAAGCCAAGGATTTTACATCAAGCAAGCCATCAAAGAGAATGAAGCGCTGCAAATCAGCGGTGTCGAAAAGTCCGTCATCGATCGAATTCGGCAGTTGGAAGCAGAGGTCCAAAAACGGCAAAGCAAGATCAATGCGCTGGAACAACAAGACAGCATTGGCCAGTTGAAAAATCAGCAATTTGGTTTTCTCACCCAAAAGAAGCAGTTGATTGATTCCATCGCCGAGCAAAACGAAAAGTATCGAAACTACATGCAAAGCGAGCAGTTGGTGACCATGGATCAGTTGCAGTCCTGGTTACCCTCATCCGCTGCCTTGCTGCAATACCATTTGGGAGATTCGACTGTATATGTTTTGACCACCAGCAAAGACCAGAGTTTCCTCCATCTCTTTCCGCGGAGGGATTCGCTGGATGCCATGCTCGACAGCATAGAGGTGGCTTTGACAAATTTTGACCGCATTCGAAAACAGCCCCAAGTCTTGGAAGAACAGTTTCTACATTCTGCCCATTTCTTGTATCGGGAACTGTTGCAAGTCCCCCTCGAAACCCTCGAAAAAACATCCGACATCCAACAGCTGATCATTGCTCCCTCTGGCCGATTGGCTCAACTGAGCTTCGAATCTTTGTTGATGAAAAAAACCGACAGCTGGCAAAATGTCAACAACTATCTGATCAACAAGTACAGCCTGTCTTATTTGCAATTGTACCAAAGCCTGCGGCCAGGAGTGGGGCTAAACCAAAAGGCCAAAAAAGATTTTCTGGGAATTGGCATCGAATACGAAGAGTCGGTTGGCGATCGAATCAATCAACAACTGAGCGATACCGTTTTGACAGAATCCATGCAGATTCCCTTGCGCGGCAAAAAGCTGACTCCTTTGTTTTACGCCCTAAAAGAAGTCAAGAGCATCCAGAAAAAGCTGGGAGGGCAATTGCTCCTCAATCAGCAAGCCACAAAAGTCCGTTTCGTAAAAGCCTCCCCAGACTACGACCTCATTCACATCTCTGCGCATGCGCTGGCAGACAGCCGCCATCCCAACCGATCGGCCCTCGTGCTTCATCCAGCAAGCCAGACAGACCGAGAATTTTTGCTCAGTGCCTCCGAGATTGGCGCCATGAATTTGTCTGCCCGACAAATCGTTTTGAGTGCCTGCCAAACAGCGGCGGGGCCCGTCTCCAGAGGGGAAGGCATCCTCAGTCTGGCGCGTTACTTTCGCCTGGCAGGAGTCCAGAGTGTCGTGGCCAGCCAATGGAGTGTCCCAGACCAGATTTCCTTTTTGTTGATGCAACAATACTATGTGTACCTATTGGAAGGATGGAGCAAAGACCAAGCATTGCAAAAAGCCAAACTGGACTACCTTCGCAAAGATGAATTGTCCAATCCGGCTTTTCGCCTGCCCTGCTATTGGGCGGCATTTGGTCTGTATGGAAACAGGGATGCTTTGTTCTAACTCCCCTTTTGATGCTGCTGGTCCTCTTCTGCCCTTGCGTCCGTTACATCGGCATTGCCATGCATCTCTACTTTGCTGCCTGATTCTACGTCTTGTGTCAACTGAGTGGTGACATCCAAAAGCGCTCGGCTGTATCCCTTGGCTGTGATTTCGGCATTGTCCACTTCAAAATGTTCGGCATCAAAATCTGCCCGCTCATCCAAATTCACCTGCAACAATTTGCCTTTGCCTCGCAAGTCCAGGGTGCTGCGCTCGCTTTGTTTTACCAGGAGCGTATCGACATCTACCAAGACCTTCATCCCACGACGTCCGCGGTATTTGATGGCCATCGACTTTTGTTCGAAGCCCTGCACGCGAAAGCGGCCGGTATTCTCTACATCCAGTTTTTCCAATTTGGGCATGCGAATGTGGAGCTTGACTTTTTTGTAATTGTAGTTGTTGTTGGTAGAAATGGTCAGGGTTTTTCCCATCTGTGCAAACTCTACATTGCGCGCATATCGTTCTTTGCCCTCCAACTCCACATCAAATTGATCTGCCTGCTCGACCAGAACCTCCATTCCCCCATCGATGATCAGGTGGTTGAAATCTTCGTAGTCCAGCTCCCGATCGTAATTGTGTTTTTGTCGGTAGGCGTGGCACACCAGTCCATTCTCTTCCATCTTCCAAGTCTGGTTTCGATACACCCAAGGATGGCCCTTGTCGGGATCGAGTTCGATGTGGCGGACGTAATAGTTGATATTGTTTTCAAAGTGAACGGACTTTCCTTCGGGAACTTTCAAGGTAAGATCTACCTGTTGTACCCGCCACTTTTCGCCATTGCTGATGGCAAAGAATGGATCGAGGACGAGGGAATTTTCTTTGAATTCAGGGACGTAGGCAATCTCCTTGGCCAGTCGGTCGGCCTCTTCGATGGTGTTGCCCCGAGAATAGTTTCTTTGCACCAATTCGATGTGATCTCCCTTTGATTTTTCGATGTGCAAATTGATGTTTCTGTTGATCAGTCGATCTTCGGTCACTTGCAGCGGGCCAAAGGTGAGAATGGCATTTTGGTAGGGATTGTTCTTCATGTCGATCCGCAGGGTGTCCACTCCTTTGAACATGCCCAGCGTCTTTTCGATGTCAGCTCCTTGGTTGAATTCTCGCCCGGTGATGGAACCAATGGCCAGGATGGAGATGAGATTGACCACCCAAAGTGACCAAAGCCCTGCACGGAGGTGAGGACTTGTTTGGCGCCGGAAGAACAGCCGACCGATGAATAAAACCAAGCCAAGTAAGGGAATGGAGATGAGCAAAAATACATTGGTGAAACCCACTATGGAAGCAAAACGCGAATCGGCGAAGAAGTAATCAGCATAGGGAAGGGCAAAGAAAAAACTGATTATTGACAAAATCCACATTACGGAAAAAGCAATAATCAGCGCAAAGCCTATTAGAAAAATTATGGGTTTCCAAATCTTCGAGATGGTCAATAAAACCTTGCCGACGACCTTTCCTACCACAGAAAACCCTTCCGCAACGGCACTTCTCGCATGATTTCTTCCATCATTCCTTTTTTTTTTGAATTGAAATCGTTGCTGATGTCTGTCAGGGTGTCAGACAGGTGATCGATCTCGTCTTCGATGGTACGCGCGATGTTGGACACATTGATGGGCTCACCCTTCATGGCCAGGCGATCTCCCGCCGTCTCTGCCTCCGATACGATGGCCCACAAGATGATGTACACAGGAATTCCGAAGCCACCGGAGATGGCAATGACCACAAAAGCCAGGCGCACCCACAGCGGATCTTGAATGCCGAGATAAGCGGCGATCCCAGAGCACACACCTCCAACAACTTTGTCATCCGGATTGCGAAACAGTCGCTTCCCAGTCTTGATGCCAGGCCCTTCCTTGCTCTTGCCAAACTTCTCCCCCGCAGAATCTGCCCCAAACTCCTCTGGCGTTCCCATCCGGCGAATGGCTGCATTGACATCTTTGATGGTAACAATTTTGCGCCCGCTCAAATGCGCCTCAAACAACTCGGCAATGCGAGCCTCAATGTCTCCCGTGATCTCTTCATACCCCTCAGAAGATCTGAAGTGCTTGTGGATGGTGTCCAGATAGTTGTTCAGGTGTTCGTATGCGTCCTCGTCAATGGTAAATGGGTAGCCTCCTAGATTAATATTGAATACCTTATTCATCGTTATTGAATGTTTTTAGTAGATTGACTTACAGCTTGTACCAATTCGTTCCAGGTTTCAAGTAGGGCGTTGAGAAAGTTCTTTCCCATGTCGGTCAGGTGGTAGTATTTTCGCGGCGGTCCCTGAACCGATTCTCTCCAATTGTAATGTAACAACCCGTCATTCTTCAGACGGGTCAATAAGGGGTAAAGTGTCCCTTCTACTACGATTAGGTCCGAGTGCTTCAGCTTCCTGATGATGTCTGAAGGATAAGCCTCTTGCTCGGATATGATAGAAAGGATGCATAGCTCCAGTACCCCTCGCCGCATTTGTGCTTTTGTCTTTTCCAATTTATCCTTCTTTTCGATCATGAAACAAATATAGGTATTACTGCACTACTATGCAACACATAGTAGCTACAAAAATATACTACCTACAAGTCAAAACTACCTCAACAGACTGGTTATCAGCACATTAACAGAGCAACACTTTTTTGTGAAAAAAATCATCTTTTTTTGGCCAAGCAAATCAGCATGGCCATTCCAGCAAGAAAATGGATTGGGAAGGTGCGGCGAAAAGGAAAGAAAACAGTTCGAAAAGAAGAGAAGAAATCGTCGGAAGGACGAGAAATGAACCATCCGGACGGCTACTGAAACATTGCCTTCCGGATGGTGGAGGGGTCAAGATGGTGGAGAGATCAGTTGAAAAGGGTGATCATCCAAGCCATCATCAGGAGAAACAAAAATAAGGTACGCATCATAATAATAGGATTTTGATTGCCTGCAGGGCCAACAACTCGCTTGAAAGCGTTGTCTTGTCAACTGCTCAGGCTGCTTGCTTACAGAAAAAATTGTCGAATTCCTTCAAATGAACAAAGACAATCTACGCATCTCTCCTCTCGCGAAAAAGCCAAGGGATGCTGCTTGCATAACAAGCTTTTTCAATGCTTTACATTTTTTCATCATGCGTCGACTCATTGCACACATCTATTTTGGCTGGGACCACTCACAGCTTTGCCTCATTTGCTGTATATTGTGTAAGCTCCCTCTCACCAAAACCCATCGCTATGCTTCGCCTACTTCTGCCTTTTCTCCTGGTCCTGTCCAGCAGCAGCCTCGGACTCTACGCCCAAAATTTTGATGGTGGATTCAACTTCGTATTGCCACATGACGATACGAGTCGACAAACCTTTCTCCCTTTTTTCCCTCCAACTCCCATCAATGACTTCATCGACATCGACGCGGACGGACATTTCAGTCACCTGGGACAACCCATTCGGTTTTGGGGCATCAACCTGACAGCAGGGGGCTGTTTTCCCCTCAAAGAAAAGGCGGGATTCATCGCAGGCAGAATGCGTAAAATGGGCATCAACCTGGTCCGGTTTCACCACATGGACAATCCCTGGACCACCGACAACGGCACTCTCTTCGTTCGTTCCTCGGGCACAACTCGATCCCTCAATCCAATCACACTCGACCGAATGCACTACCTGCTGGCCCAGATGAAGCAAGAGGGTATATTCGCCAACATCAACCTACACGTCGGTCGCACCTTTTTGGAGGGAGATGGCGTAGCAGATGCTGATTCCCTCCCAGAGTTTGGCAAGGCCGTCACTTACTTTGATCCCTATTTGATTGAGCTGCAAAAGGAGTTTGCCCGCCAATTGCTGACAAGTCGCAACCCCTACACACAGCTGTCACTGTCGGAAGATCCGGTGATGGCCATGGTCGAGATCACCAACGAAAATTCCCTCTACCGATTCTGGAAGTCTGGCGAATTGAAGCCCATCTCCCAGGGGGGAGCGCTGAGCAGCCGACACAACCAGATATTGGACCAGCGTTGGCAAGAGTTTTTGCGCCAAAAATACGGGGACCAGCAGAGCCTCGAAACTGCCTGGGCAGAAGGGGCCATCGATCCGGGAAACAATGGCAATGCCCTGCGCAATGGCAGCTTTGAAACTGGCAGCTTTGGAAATGACTGGCTGCTGGAACTACACGAAGATGCCAATGCAACAGCACTCGTAGATGGTGTCAATCCGTACGACGGCAATCATTCGGCAAGGGTCAATGTGTCCGCAGCCAGCTCTGCGGGCTGGCACTGTCAGCTTTTGCAATCGGGCTTGAGCATTGAGAAGGACAAAAACTATGTGATCCGTTTCGCCGCTCGCTCCAATCGAAACCGCACAGCTTCTATTGGCTTGATGCGGCACAATGCTCCTTACACCTATTACGGGGGTACGACCATCAGCCTCAACAACAATTGGCAAGAGTATTCTTTTACTGTAAAAGCACCAGAAGACAACGAACTGGAGGCCCGCCTCTCCGTCAGCCTGGCCGATCAGGTGGGCGCGGTATGGTTGGACCAGCTGCGCATGGAAGAAGCCAGCATCGTTGGCTTGGAAGATGGCGAAGAATTGTCTGCCGGAAACATCCGCCGCATCCACTGGTCAGACCGCTTGTTCCACACTCCACAGAGGATTGCAGACCAAGCAGAATTTTACTTCTCCATCCAGAAGGGATATTTTGACGATATGTACCAATTCTTGCGGGACAGGCTCGGTGTACAGGTCCCCATCACAGGCACCAATGCCATCACCGGACATGGAGAGGCCATGAGCATGCAAAACATGGACTTCGTCGACGACCATGCCTACTGGAATCATCCGCTCTTTCCCTCCATCCCCTGGTCTTCCTACGATTGGTTGATCGACAATGAGCCGATGGTCAAAAGCGAATTTCTAGGGACCATTCCCGGCTTGTTTGCAGGCCTCGCTGCACGCGGCAAGCCCTACACCATCAGTGAATACAACCACCCATTTCCCAATCACTTCCAGACGGAATTGTTTGCCATCCTCACTGCCTATGCTTCTTTGCACGATGCGGATGCCCTGATGCTTTATTCTTATAACGAGAGTCATCAAAACTGGGAAGCAGATTGGATCAATGGCTTTTTCAACATTCACCGAAACAATGCAATGATGGGCCTGTTTCCCATCTATTCCTATGCTTTTCGGCAAAAGCTGCTGACAGCTGATCCCGACCCCATCCTCATCGACTATCCGGAAGACTATGTCTACCAACTGTCTGTCGATGACAACACAGGGCCATGGACAGCATTTCACCCCTACGAATCCGGCATTGGCTTGCAGCGGGCCATTCGCACCCAAGGATATGCCGCCGAAGAAGTGCCTGACTTTTCTGACTTGCCTTCCACACCAGGTCGGGTATTTGAGACGGCTGGGGAAGAGACCCGCGTCAATACCAACGAGGGGATCGTAGCTTCTACTGGCGAGCAATTCATTGGCATCTGTGGCTTTCTGGACCAGGCCAATGGCCAGCAATTTGGTCCTCTTCAACTGCAGTCGGCCAACAGCTTTGGTACCCTGTCCTGGCTGTCTTTGGATGAGCAGCCCCTGCCGCAAAGTCAACGCTCTGTCATCGCTCTATCTTCCAGGATTCAAAACGAAGGAATGGTCTGGGATGGCGATCAGACTGTACACGACCAATGGGGAACCAGTCCGACAAGCATTTTCCCTCTGCAAATTGCGCTGCGCCTCCAAATAGATGCCCCTGCCATTCAAGTCCACCCATTGGATGCCACAGGAGCGGCTTCGACCTACCGAACCTACCTGCCCAATGACGAGGGCATCTTCGACATTCTTCTGGATCAGAGGGAAGACAAAACGCTTTGGTTTGGCATCGAAACGACACAACTCACCAATGTCCAATCCGTATCCGCCACTACCTTTGACATGCGCATCCACCCCAATCCGACAGGCGCCCTCCTCCATCTGTCTGCTCAGTTGCCCAAAGGCCATCGGCAAGCAGAGTGGATCATCAGCAACAGCATGGGCCAGACCGTTCGTCGCCGCAATGTCGACAAGAGACTTACCCACCTCCAAAGACAAAGCCTTTCTGTGGACGACTTGCCAGCTGGAATGTATTTGGTACGGCTGAGAGTGGACGGGCAGGAGGCCAGCCTTCCCTTGGTCATTCAGCGGTGAGAAGCTTTGTCTTTCTGCTAAGAGCAATTTCTCATTTTGAAGAGGAAACGGCTCAGATTTTTTCGATGCAAACGAGCACGGGCGAGGACTCGTCACGCAACATTTATCTCATATTTTACAAATGCAACCGAGTTGCGATTTCAGAAAGTTTCTTATCTTTCGTGGTAGATACTGTTTAAATCTCAAAACTAAAATATCATGCTGCAAAGAAAATTTGATCAGGTTGTCAAAGGGCAATTTCCAAATGCCATGGATGCAAAAGACACATCAATTCACTATTTGGGAAAAATGCAACTCGAACACAAAATTGACATTTCCAAAGTGCTCATGGCGACCTCTGTCTGTTCTGACGACATCAACGTGCCCTCTACCACATTTTTCAATGTATTGTTTGGCCCTTTCATCATGGGAGGACTGGGAGGCATTCCTTTTGCAGGACAGACGGGAATGACTGCCTTTGCACATCACATCCCAGACGAAGGCAGTGCGTTCATCTTCTATGGACCTCACATAGGTGTGACACTCGATGGAGAGTTGGGCAAAATGTACAGACCCCGCCAAGAAGATACGGGCAATTCTTGTGGCGCACTCATGCTGGCACTGAGCCGATTCCAAGACAGCAATTACAAGCCAGTATTGAACGAGGATGACTACCAACAGATGAAATTGGAGGAAAGCCTATTGCCCTTCAGAGACGAAATCCTGAACAGCGACAATCCTCAAAAGTCAATCACAGAGGCAACCTTCAAAATCATTGACAAAAAAGTTCACGAATATGTAGAGACTTGCAAGAACGAATTTCATGTCGATACAGTGACCCTACTGGGCGGAATCATCATCAATACCGACTATGGACTGGATGATTACTTTGATACCAGAAATTTTGAAGTCATCAAGCTTCACGAAGTATAGAGCGACAAGCCATTCTCAAATTGCAGGCACCATCATTCCATCGCCCTTGATCAAACCAATGACCAAGCACCTTTACTTCATATGCCCAACCGATTTTCTGGAAACGGCAATCAACAACGCATTCAAGGGTGAAAATTACTTTGTGACATCCTTGGGGAACTCCATTTCACTTGACACAGATGAAGTTGAGGAGATTCATGCATTGATAGAAACAAAGCAAATACGATGCATCACCTTTGTTCTCTCCGATGACAATCAAATCGTTTTGGACGCAGTAAACAATCAAAACTTCTGCGATCTGAGAGGGATGAGTTCCCTCTATGATGACATCGAGAGGGAAAAAACAAGTGTAAAATCGCTCTGGCAAGAAAGCAGTCTGGTCGTCCCCATCCTTTCACATCATCTGAATGCGAAAAGAAAGGAACTGAAAGCCAAACTGAGCCATTGGCTCATCGATGACATTGCGATGAATACAAAAATCTACAGGCGACAAAGTGGTGTTTTCAACGAATTTCACACCGATCTGTGCAGGCTTGATTTTGCTTGTTCCAACTGAAAAATACTGCTCACTACAGCATTGAAAGCGGCAGTAGCTCCAGGAGCTACTGCCGTTTGGCTTGGGGGAATTGGGGAAATGGGTCTTCGCGCTTCTCTGTTCTTCTGTTGATTGATAGACCCGCAAGTTAACGCAACTTAGTTGCATTAAAAAATTGCTTTTTCTATATTTGTCATACAGGCACCAAAACTTATGTGAGCAACCGATAAACTGCACCAATGATCCAACTAAGAGAAGTAAGCAAATCATTCAAAGGCACCCATGCCGTTCAAGGTCTCAACCTGGAAGTCCACCAAGGAGAAATATTTGGCTTGTTGGGGGCAAATGGTGCTGGGAAATCTACGACCATCAATATGATTTTGGGCTTTCTACAGCCGACCTCGGGAACTGTACAGGTGCAAGACTTGGACGTTCGCGAGCAGCCCCAAGAGATTCGAAAACTCATTGGCTACATCCCCGAAAATGTCAACCTCTACCCCTATCTGAGCGGATATGAAAACTTGGATTACTTCTGTCGCTTGACGGGCCTGACCTATGCAAAGGGGGAGCTGGAAGGTTTTCTGAGCACCTGTGGTTTGCAAGCGGAGGCATTTCACCAAAGGGTCAGCGATTATTCGAAAGGGATGCGCCAAAAAGTGGGCATTGCCATTGCTTATGCCAAAAAGGCCAAGATCTACCTACTGGACGAGCCCGCGAGTGGTTTGGACCCTTTGGCAAGCAATGAACTCTCGGGTTTGCTCCAAAAACTCGCTGAAGAAGGAGCGGCAATTTTGATGGCATCACACGACATCTTCCGGGTCCGAGAAGTCTGCCACCGAATTGGCATTCTCAAACGGGGGGCCTTGGTAAAAGAACTCCGCAGCGAGGAGGTAAGTGCCAAAGAACTGGAGCAGTTTTATTTGGAATACATGCAAAACTAAGAGTGAGTCATGTGGCAAATGATCAAAAATGAATGGCTGTTTTACAGCAGAACGCGCTGGCTTTTGGGCATCAGCCTGGGCTTTGTCTTGGTGCTGGTGCTGTCCATTGTCTTGGGAAGCCGACAAACGCAAAAGCAAAGCCAACGCTACCAAGAAGCACGAAGCGAATTGAGGGCACAGTGGGAAGGCATCAAAGCCATGAATCCGCACGGTGCAGCCCACTACGGTACCTATGTATTCAAACCCACCAACTTGCTGAGCAGTCTGGACGAGGGCGTGACGGGCATCACAGGCAACGTATTGCGGGTGGAAGGACATGTGCAAAATGAGATTGTCCATTCAGAAGCCTCGCAGATGCAAGCCATTTCCAAGTTTGGAAAACTCAAGAGTTCCTTGCTGCTCCAATACATCCTTCCCATTTTGCTGATCTTCTTGGCATTCAGCAGCATCAGCAGCGAAAAACAAAGTGGGAGACTGAAACTATTGGTCTTGCAGGGAGCAAAGCCATTTCCGCTGATCTTGGCCAAAACACTTTCCGTATGGCTGTACGGACTTGGGCTGCTGACCTTAACCATTTTGGCTTATGCGGCCTTGCATTTTCAAGATCTGACGACAGAAGTTTTGACCCGCGCCGTCCTCTTTTTCCTGTCGTACAGCCTCTATTATTTCATTCTCAGTGGCCTGACGGTTTTCTTTTCGGCACGCTGGCAAAACCATACGGTGGCCTTGACGTCCATGCTGGGCATATGGATTGTATGGACGATTTTCCTGCCAAATATTTTGATGAGTTCAATGGAAAAGTGGCACGAATTGCCAAGCAGAAACGAATTCAAAGCAGCCATGAAAGAGGACCGCTCCAAAGGTTTGGATGGACACAATCCTTCTGACAGTCGAAAAAAGGAATTGGAAGCAAAAGTCTTGAAAGAATACGACGTGGACAGCCTTTCCCAACTGCCCATCAATTTTGACGGATTGGTGATGCAAGAAGATGAAGAGTATGGCAATAAGGTGTGGGACAAGCATTTTGGAAAGTTGAGAGACGTGCTGACGCAACAAAAGAAAAACTACCAATTGGGGGGCATTGTCAATCCTTTCATTTCCCTGCAAAATGCCAGTATGGGTTTTTCGGGCAGCGACAATTTGCACCACCAAGAGTTTTTGGTACAAGTAGAAAATTATCGAAGAGTCTTCATCAAAATGCTCAATGACGAACACGCCTTTGGAGGTTCCAAAACGGGCAACTGGGGCTGGAAAGCAAACAATGCTTTTTTCAAATCTGTCCCGGATTTTGAACACCAACCAACCGCTTTGGCCTCGGTATTTCCATACTACCTCACCGATGTACTGCTGTTGATCGCCTGGAGCATTCTGGTGCTCGGACTGATGATGGTAGGGAGCAAAAGAATCCAAATCGCATGAACGGCCTGAGCACATTTCTATACGAATGGAAACACTTTGTCAGAAATCCATTCAAGATCGTAGCAGTCCTATTGTTTGCCATAGCTGGAATCTATGGCTTGCACAATGGAAGCAGTTTGTACAAAGAGCAAATGGCTGAAATTGAAAAAATACAAGGAAAAATAGCAGAGGAAAAACAAAAATATACCACCCAATACGAAGAGGGAGAAATGGTCCCCGAAGGCCGTCCGTGGGTGGACATGAGCAATCCTTTTTGGGCCATTTGGTGTACGCCAGGCTATGATGTCAAAACACCTTCTCCCGCCATGGTGTACAGCATTGGTCAGGCAGAGCAATACGGTTTTTACAAGCAAATCACATTCTGGGCAAGCCCCTACGATGCAGACATGGCAGAGGAAATTGCCAATCCCGAACGCTTGCAAACAGGCACCTTGGACTTCGCCTTTGTCTTGCTGTTTCTCTTGCCACTGCTGTTGTTGATTTTGTTGTACAATCTCAAAAGTGCAGAAGCAGAACAAGGTTTTTTGTCTTTGATAGAAGTACAGACTGCCTCCAACAATCAATGGCTGCTTTCCCGCATGGCGTTTTACCTCACATCCTCCGCCTTCCTCACCCTTGGTTTGTTGGTCTATGGAGCCATGCTGACCGGGGTGTTCCACTCAGCAAGTAATGCCTTTGGCCAAATGGTATTGTACACATTGCTGTATCTACTCTTCTGGTCGGTCATCTACTTTTTCATTGCAAAAAATGGCACAAGTATTTTGGGCAATACGCTGCAAATGGTAGGGGCATGGCTTTTGTTTGCCTTTGTCATTCCCGCAAGTGTACACCAGGTCGTCAGCATTGTCAAACCTGCCAACTTGATGACAGACTACATTGAGGTACGAGACAAGCAACAGGAAATCTATGCCCAGGCCGACAGCATCTCCCAAGCACAACTGAATGCATTGTTTCCAAAAATTGTCGATGGATCTGTTTTCCAAGATTCGACCAAAAACGGCATGGCGAGAAGTTACTCCACCTCCGCTCTTGTCAATGAATTGAAAAAGGAAAGCATTCAGCCCATTGAAGAAGAAAGCCAGACAAAAAACCAACTGATCCGACAGACATTCTGGTTCAATCCCGTCAGCTTTTTTCAAAACCAACTCAACGTCATCGCACAGACGCACTATGCCGATTACCAAGCCTTTCGCCACGGCATACAAAGCTCCATAGACGATCGCATTGAAGTGCTGGTATTGGACCTTTGGAATGATGTCAAAGTAGACAAGAAAAAATATTTGGAATACAACGACATGTTCTCAAAAGAACAGGCAATGAACAATTGATCAAACTGTAAATTTTTCGATATGATACCACAGACTTTTGAAGAATGGAAAAACTGCATTGTCAATGATTGCAAGATAAACTTGACAAAAGAATTTGCCCAAGCAAGATTGCGCGTTTATGAAAATGCCAAACATCCTGAAACTCGAAAATTTGTAGAGTTGTACGGTGAGCAACATTTGAACAACGTCATCTATTGGTACAAAAAGATTGGATGAGATAAATCATTGAGTGGGCCACTTTGGTCCACTCAATGATAAAACAAAGGCCACGAAAGCAATTCCCACAGCCCAACAATCCCTGGGTAAAACAGCATCCACAATGACATCCGTCAATTGTGACTCATTGATGCATCCAATCCAAGACAACTCCCACATTCCTCAAGCCAAAAAAACATAGCCGGCACCACCAAGGTGGACCGGCCATCCAAAAAAACGTATTAGTATGATACATCTTTAAGCTTGCAAAGCAGGCTCAGGTCGAGATGCACCTGAGCTTCGTCTGCTTTTCAAAGACTCATTTGTTAATTTGATTTGATCCGACTGTTCTCCGCATCCAAGCCCGTCTTGCGTCGACGGCTTTTCACTTGGCTGTTGCCAAATAGATAAGAGAATCCCAATCGAACCCGACGGCTGTCCCAGTCGCCATTCGCCCTCAGATAGAGCGACCCAAATCTACTCACACCTCCCCAGGCTGCCGTCTTGAAAATGTCACTGATCGACAAGCGAATGTTGCCACGACCGTCCCAAATCTTCTTGCGCAGTCCTGCATCCAAGCTCCACTGTGTCTCCGTCTCAAAGGTCCCTCCCCACAGAGCAGGACTGTTGTACCAACTCGACAACTCAAGGGAGAAATCCTTTGGCAAGGTGAAAGTGTGCTGGGTGTAAAGATTCACAGCATTGGTTTGGAGGCTCACTGTTCGTCCATCGCCATAGTCCGCCTCATTGCGGATGTGTACAGCCGCCACATTGGTGTAACTATTCCACCACTTGGTGATGGGAATGGCACCACTGACACTCAAGCTGTAGGTATACTGATCGGCCAGATTGTACCATCCCAGGGAAGACCCCTCATTGCCAACCGTATCGGTGATCTGTGTCATCATGTCCGTCGTATGCCCAAAGCTCAAACTCGTCGTCAGAAAATAGTTGTAGGTGTGAGACAGTTGCAAGCTATTGGAGTATTCCGGCCGCAGAAATGGATTCCCCTTCTCGAAGGTCAACTCGTCCAGTTTGTCCTCAAATGGATTGAGGTCTTGGTAAGACGGGCGATTGATCCGACGGCTGTAGCTCAACTGGAAGCTGTTCTTTGGATTGACCTGGTAAGTCAGGCCAGCCGACGGAAAGAAATCCAAGTAATTGCGCTTGACATTGTCCTCTGGTCTGCTGCCGGAGTTGTCGAAGCGCTGCAGGTCTCCTTCGGAGCTGGTGTGTTCAGCACGCAGCCCCAGTTGGAGTCCCCATTTGTCCAACTGCCGCGAGTAATTGAAGTAAGCTGCGTTAACATGTTCTGAATAAGCAAACTGATTGCTGCGGAAGTTGTCCAATTCTTTTTCCCCTTCTATGACATTGTACCAGCGAAAGAGATTGTCTGTTTCCACCAAAGCTGTCTTCAGCCCGGCCCCAAACACTCCCTTCAGCAAAGGCCTCTCGTGGTCTATTTTGAAGGTATAAATGTTGATGTCTGTTGGTGCATAATTGCTGTAGGTACGCTCTTGCAATACCTTTGTCAAATCGGCATTGTAGTACAAATTGGGCTGGTTCATGTCCGTCCGATTTTCGAATCGCCCATAATCTGCATCCACATTCCAGCTGACTCCCTTGCCATCGTCAAATCGGTAATTGACGTTGAAATTGGCGTTGCTGCGCCGTCCATCGCTATCCGTATTGGCCAGCAAAACCCGATTGGTCAAACCATCTCCGAGATTGACAATGGACGTTCTGGCTTCGTTGGAGTTGGTAAAGTTGGACAAATTTCCATTGACCAACACACCGATGGTGCTCTTCTTATTCAGGTAGTAGTCTGCCCCTACTTTGAAGTTTTGCGACTCCCAATTGCTGTTGGATTCTCCCTTTTGAGAGAAAGCGGTCCCAAACTGTTCGCGATAAATTCTGAGTGGATTGCGATTGTCTCCATTGAAGTAGCTGTAATTGGCGAAGACATTGACTTTTTTGCTCCGATAGTTGGAGCTGATGGCGGCATTGTATTGCCTGGTCCAACCCTGCGCAATAGAGGTATTGAGATTGGCATTGGCCCCCAATTTTTTGTCCTTCTTCAACTTGATGTTGATGATGCCACCACTTCCCTCTGCGTCGTATTTGGCCGAGGGATTGGAAATGATTTCTATGGCATCAATCTCGGAAGCTTGCATGCTCTTGAGCAGGGCCGCCAAATCTGCATTGCCCAGTGGGGACGGCTTCCCATCGATGTATATGCGCACCCCGCTTTTGCCCAAGAGGGTAATGTTGTCATTGTTGTCGACAACCACACCAGGGGCCTTTCGAAGCAACTCCATGGCATCGCTGCCCACGGTATTGTTGCTCCCTTCCACGTTGAAAACCATTTTTCCAGGCTTCATCTCCAACAAGGGACGACTCGCCTTGACAGTAACGGCAGTTAGTTCATTCGTGGCTGCCTCCACGCGAATATCAGTTGCTGTAAAAGTAGAATTTGCTTGGACTTCGAATACTTCAGAATGAGCAGAAGGCATGCCTACATAACTCACTTCTATCCAGTAGCGATCGGCCGGAATGGCCTCAAAACGGTAATTTCCCTCTTCATCACTCAGCGCCAATTTGAGGACGCTGCTGTCGTTGGCTTGGTGGAGCAATATGTTGGCAAAATCCAAGGGTCCGCCATCAGGCCCAAAAGCCTTTCCGACGATTTCTGAATCATCTTGCCCCAAGACTTGGCTAGTGGAAAAGACCAATAGCACAAAGAATAAAATCGTTTGTTTCATCTAATGGGTGATCTTATTGGAGTTTTAAACAAACGGCTCCGTACTGAAGGACAATACAGAACTGCTTCAGTTGCATACAGTATCACACTTTTGAAAAAAACTTTGCTCGGGCTCTATCGGGCTACACAGTCTTGCCCTGATCAACGCGGTTGATTGTCTCTTAAAACATCATTTGTCTCTTAACGAATCTAAATGTAGTCTATTTATCGTTCGGGCGTATCTAATTTTCGACGAGAATGCGCATTTTTCGATGAACTGCCAGAATATTTCTGTCTGTGCCGTTCATAGAAGAGACGAGAAGGGTCTGAAGAAGTTACAGACCTCAACTGTTAAAATTTGAAGGAAAAAAGTAGAGGGTCAATCCTGCAAAAACAAGTCCCGCATATGGTGCAAGTCCCTGAGCAGAGAGTTGCGCTCACCGATCAGACGTTGCAATGCATTGGGCTGTTGTGATTGTAGTTGCTCCAAGATTTTTTGCTCTCGCTCTTGCTCCATCCAATCCCAGTGAGAAAGGTGGTGGTGCAACAACAGACTCATTCCCAAAAGCCAAATCAGACCAAGCCACCAATGTTGCCCCAGCCAGCACAGCAAGGAAAAGCCAACAAGTCCGTACAGCACTGCCCACAAACTCCCCATCAACAATTGAAGAGAGGCCCGAAAATCTTCCCGCTGACAAGTGACTGCCACCGTATGGCGACTCAGGAACCGCACGGGGAAAAAGCACAGCTGCCCTAATAGAAACAGCAATTGATGACACCTCCTGCACCAAGTGGATTGATGAGCGGAAGGAACCGGCCAACGAAACCGACGCAAGCCAAAGGCCTCCAGGCGGAGACTGTAATTGGCAATGCGAGTGGACAAGTCTTTGGCCGCAGGCTTGGCCTCTGCCTGGAAGTGATCCACAGCCCGAACAATGTCCTTGGTCAACAAAAAAGAGCGAAGGCCTGGACGCCGAAGGATTGGTGCCTTGCGAAGCAACTCCTCCTTGTAGTGCAATTCCAAATGCTCGACCAAGGCTTCATCTGAGGGATCATCAATGACAACGGTGAGTTGACGAAGTGCCAGTTGGATGCGATGGCTGAGCTGCTGCACAGCCTTGCGAGGATTCTCCACCGCCAACGCTCGATCCTCGGCCAGAGGAATTTCTGCCCCCATGTTGATGCAAAGTTCCGAGCGGAATTGGCTGGGCTTGCTGTAGTTGAGTCCCACGGGGATCAATGCCAAGTCCACCCCATTGACTGATTCATAACCCAAGGCAATCTGCGCAGCCCCCGTCTTGATGGGCCGAAGGCGGGGCTCCGTTTTGCTGATGCCCTCTGGAAAGATGAGGATTCCCTCACCGCTGTCAAACAAGTGGTGGCAGTATCGAAAAATGCCGGGATTGCGACGGGTCAACTCGGGGGTGTGGGCTTTGCGGTAGATGGGAATCATGTGCAGGCAACGCCACAGGAATCGCTTCCACCCCTTGTCAAAGGATTCACCACGGGCCAAGAAATACAGCGGTCGATTGCTGATCACTGCCAGTACGATGGCGTCCAACAAAGCAGAGGGATGGTTGGCTACGAGTAGGAAAGGACGTCCCTCTGGAAGGGCTGGTCCATGAACTTGTATCTTGCGAAAATAGATTCGGCAGGCGAGAAGGAAAAAGGCTCTGAGCAATCGGTACAGCATGATCTGATCCATTGGTTGGGTTCAATACAACCCAAGCTAACGGATTTGCCAACGCCAAAAGCGGCATTTTTCACCAAAAACAAATTGTAATTTATTGCATATCGCAACAAAGAATCAGAGCTTGTAGATTTCCTCCAACATCTTGTCGGTCTCTGTAAAGTCCTGACCACTTTCCTTGGCCAGTCGAATGGCTTTGAGAGCGGTTTTGGTGGCTTTTTTCTTTTTGCCAAGCTTGAAATACAGGGCAGCCAAGGTATCGTTGTTGTAGTAGCGATCCTCTTGCTTGATGGATTTCTTGGTCCATTTGACAGCCTTCTTCAACAATTTCTTGTCTTCCACCACCCGGTAAAACGTCCAGGCAATCTCGTTGAGTTCTTCGGCCTCTTGGCGAGGAAAGTCTTTGAGCAGGGCCACCGCCGATTCGGCATACTTGGCCCGGTCTCCCGCCTGGCGATAAAAGGTCAGTCGAAATTTGGCAGACAATTCAGCAGCCCGATCTCCATAGGCTTTGGCAAACAACTCATCGATTTGTTCCAAGGAAGACTTGTCGGCACTGTCGTACACACTTTGGTAGATGATCTCCTGAATGCGCCCCTTGACCTTGGCCTCGCCAAACACCTTGGCGAATTGATCCTGCTCCTTGATGAGGTAATCAAACAAACTGGAATAGGCATCACCTGTATAGTTGAAAAGGAAGGCCATGTTTTCTTCCTTTGTCCAGTCTTCCTGGGTGGCCATGTAGGCTTCGGCTACTTTGGTGTGAGAACCATCTTGGGCTTCGAAACAGGCCTTGGTATATTCCAACAAAAAGTCCTGTGACCGCTCGCCAGCCTCAAATCGCTTGGCCATTGCATCCAGGCTCTTGTCGCTTCCCATGGCGATGTCTCCCAATTCGATCAGTTGGTCGACATCCTTGAAACCAGCGGCCCGGTGAACGAGTTTGCCCTCTCCATCTACAAACAACAAGGTCGGGTAAACCATGACGCGATAGGCACGCGCCACTTCGGGCCCCTCCCCTTTTTCCATGTCCAATTTGACATTGATGAATTTGTCGTTGAAATAGCTGCCGACTTTGGGCTGGGTAAAAATGCGGGCCGACATCTGTTTGCAGGGGCCACACCAACTGGTATAGGCATCCAAAAATACCAGCTTATTGGATTTTTTGGCCTCGGCCAGAATGTCTTTCCACTGTCCTTTGCGGAATTGAATGCCCTGGGCTGTCAACAAGCCACTGCACAAGAGTGCGAAGAAGAAAGTCGTCCAAATTCTTTTCATTAAAATCGATATTATGGGATCGTAATTGAGACAAATTGCGACAGTCGCAGTCCGCTCCTTTTAACTGTTTTCGATCTTTCGGATCAGCTGCTCGATGCCCCCTGTTTGTACCCGACGAGCCTTGGCCAGTTCCAGACATTTCTTTGCGTTTGACAAAGCTTCAGAGCGTTTGCCATTGTTGAGCAAAATGCTGGAGTAGGTATAGTAGTAGCCAGACAGTCCTCCATTTTCACAAGCCTTCCGGGAAATTTTCTCCGCAAAGGCCATCACCTTGCCCTCCTTGGGGAAGTCCTTGAGCATGCTCTTGGCCAGTTTGTTGAGGCGAGTCGCGTCGTTTTTGACATCCTTTTTGACAAAATTCTGTGCCGCCTTCAGGTATTTCTTGGTATTGCCCATGGCTTGGTAAAAAGACATGTCCGCCTTCAGGCCAAAGACCAATGCTTTGTCGGGATGGTGGTCTTTCATGGCTTTTTTTGCCGCTGTGAGCAGACTCTCCTCCTCAAATTCGATGGCCTTCTCCAAGGTGCGATTGCTGGCCCGCTCGATCCGGCCCTGTACTTTTTCTGCCGATGTGACGGCGATGATCTTGGCTTTGCGCTCCAACATCATGTCGAAAATGCGCGAATCCACCTCTGAGGCTGCCTCCAATAGGAACTTCAAGTTGAAGTCCGAATCCAACTGGCCCTTTTGGGTCTGCAGGTATTCATTGGCAATTTTTATGCTAGGCTTGGAGGCCTTGTTGAGAGAACGGACATATTTGTAGATGAGGTCTGGCGTGCGATCTCCCTCCTCATAGGCCTTGGCATATTTGGCACTGTCGTCATTCTTGTCCAGGGCCTTGCGTCCCAAGTCCAGAAATTGCTCCACGTTGCGCGCGCCCTTGGTGTTGACGATTACCTTGCCCTCTGCATCGATGTAGTAGAGGGTTGGGAAAGCCCTCACGGGGTATTTGGCCACGAAGGTCTGCCCAGCCGCTTTCTCCACATCCAACTTGAGATTGATGAAATATTTGTTGTAAAAATCTCCGACTGCCTCATTGGTAAACACCGTACGGGCCATCCTCTTGCAGGGGCCACACCACTCGGCATAGGCATCCACGAAGATGGGTTTTTCCTCTTTTCGGGCCTTTTCCAGGGCTTCCTCCCAACTGCCGTGAAAAAATTCGATTCCAACTGCCCATACATTTGCTTGGCAGAATACACAGAGTAGTAAGGCGGTAAAAACAGCTCTCATTCTATTTCTTCTTTTGCAAAATTTTTTGATAATCCTTTCTCCGATGACATTGCCTCATCGACTTCCAAGGTACATACTATAACAGTCTTTTGCCCGAGATAATGCATACAGCCACAGGCAAAGCTCGGATTCCCGACAACTTTAACAATTTGGTAACAGCCTTATCTTGGCTCGGAAAAGGCATCCAATTGATCAGTTCTCCGGTTGATTCTTCTGAAATTCCCGTACCAATTCTTCTGGCGACTTGTCGATGACCGTCAAAATCTGACGAACCTGGTCGGCCATTTTGTGCTCGGGATGGTTTTCCAAAAAAGCATTGTAGTTGGCCTTGGCCTTTTCAATGTTTTTGAGATCGTTCTCGTAGGTGTAGGCGATCATGAAGCGGGCTTCAGGCCGCCGTTCGTACTCGGGATATTTGTTGTAAATCGTCTCCCAATGCTGGATGGCCAAATCGTGTACACCAATGCCCCGGGCCACATCAGCTGCCCGAAAGAGCATGAAAGGAGCCTTGGGATCAGAGGCAAAACCAGAGGCGAAAGCCTCGCTCTTGGCAATCAGCTCCATGGCAGAAACCTTGTCGATGTTTGTCTCCGATTTTTTGAGGGTATCCTCCAAAGCTTTGATCTCTTTGAGGAGCATGTTGTACTCGTGGGCAGCTCCTTCTGGTATCGTCTGCTGTCCATCGGTTTCGCCCAAAGAACAGGCGGTAAATACCAATAGCAACAGTCCAAACGTGAAAATTCTCATCCTTCTTTGTTTTGGTACAAGTGACAGGCCAATCATGGCGTTGGAAGACAGCTGATCGTCCACCCCGTCTACTTTTTGATGTCGGCAGAATCGCCGATGCAAATTTACGGGAAAGCAGGGGGAAATGCGAGCGCAATGGCAAGCATTCCTACGGATTGGCGGTCCCATTCTTTGATGGCTCAGTAGCCGGGCCAAGTGGGTGAGCAGGACGGGCAGTCGAGGGGACAGCTGCTTGCCTGCGGCGTTGCTTGCGGAATTGGAACAGGAGGAAAAAACAGAGCAGTACGCCAATGCTCACACCAATGCGCACCCACATCTCTTGCTCGGCCTTGATGTGGCTTTCGAGGTAATAGGGATTCGGACCTCCCGGCGTGCCAATCCCCATGCGCACGGTCCAGTTGTCGCGATCGCCATTGTCCAGATGAGGCAGCAAATGGCTGAGCACAAAGTTGGAATCACGAGGCTCCTGCAGATAGGAGGTACTGTCTACAGCGGCACCGTCTGCCGTGTACAATCCAAGGCTCTCCTGTCGTTTGTTGAGGCCAAATGGGAAATTGCCCACCACTTTGATCCATTCGGGATGCTGCTGGTAAAAAGAGGTACTGTCTTCGCACAACACCAGATAAGAGCGGCCCGAGATGCTGACATCTGGCAACGGAAACTCATTTTTGCCATCGGTAAATACCCAATCCTTGAGGCTGACCGTCTCCTTGGAAGCATTGAACAGCTCGATCCAGTCACCCGATTTCTTGTTGTTGGCACTGACCTCATTGATCATGATCTGGTCGGCCAATGGGTGGGTATAGGCTTCAAAAACTGCTTTGAGCCGCAGCGGGCGCCCCTTTTGCAGCTTGACCGAGATGTCGCGCTCATCGGCATCATAGCTCAAGCCCTCCCAATGAGAAAAACGGTGGCCAAATTGAGGCTGGGCAGTGAAGTGAATGGGGTAATTTTCAAAATACTTTCCGCGAAAGACCGAAGTACTTTCGATCGACAGATTGTCGTTGACCAACACCTTTCCGCCTTCTGTACAGACCAAACTCACCTCCACCATGTCTCCTGTATTGAATCGCTCCATGAGGTGCATGCGGACGTAGTCGGGCCGCAGACGGGCAAACTTTCGCATGTTGTTGATCTGCTGCTCCCAACGCTTCTCGCTCAGTCGCCAACGCTTGAGGTGGCGGGGCATTTCGGGCAACAGCATATTGTGGTGCTCATCGATTCTCGACAGTACCCGTTCCGGTGCAAAGGTCGTATTGATGCGATCGGCAAAACGGTTGACAAAGGTGCGCTGAAAGTCGGGGTTCTCCATCAGATTTCGCAAGATGAAGGTACTCCAGGGAGGATTGGGCCAGTCCGGGCCATCGGGCTCGGTGTGGAAGGCCAAACTGTTTTTCTTGTAGTTCTTTGGATTGTGCAAGCCAAAGCCAAAATCTGTATCGTACAAAATCCATCGCCACCGACCATTGGGCTTTTGGGGGCGCCAAAACTTGATGTTTCCCCCCGCATCCTGATTGTCAAAATAAATTTGTGCAATCTGGTAGTCCATGAAATTGCTGACCTCCATCTGACTTTGGATGTAGCTGTAGTGCTCTGGCTGGCGCATGGAGTGCTTCTTGAGATAGCGCAGCATCCGGAGGTAATGCCCGCGACTCCCCCGCTTGAGGGTCATGCGATGTTCCACCAAATCGATGCTGTCATTGTCGATGTCGTGATGGGATTCTATGAAGTAGCGATTGATCTTTTCGCGTATGTTGTAGATGCCCCAGTACTTGCCGTTGATGTAGAGCTGAGAGGGCCGAAAGGCCTGTTTGTCCAAGTCCCAATCGTCGAGAAGTCCCGTCATCAGTCCATCCCGGAAATGCGACTTTCCCCAGTCACTGCCCGAGTTGCGAAAGACGAGAAACTTGTACTTTTTGAAGCTTTCTTCGCCAAATACCCGATGCCGGATGCGCTTTTTGCCGTAGCGGTCGCGGGCCACAATGGTCATCGACTTTTGGGGAAACAAACGGCTGATGCCTCCAAAGAGGCGCAATCCGGTTCCACTGCTGAAGACTTGTTGTTGGTCCGTTTCGTACATTTCTGTGTGAATCCTCACCTCCTTTCGACTCCAAAAGTTGGCGCCATCCTTTGTCCACAGCGAGTCGACAGCGTTTGGCCCTTTCATGTACAAGCCCCGATCGGGATCGAACAAAATTTCTGGGTCTACGGCGATGGATACCACGGGAAAGGTGGAGCTGGGCTCCTCAATGAAGTAGGTTTGTCCTGCCAACTTGCTCTTGATCCGCCCCTTGTAGGCAACGGCTCTGATGACAGTCGTTTTGTCGATGTCGATTGGCTTTTTGTAGCGTTTGCTTCGCCTGCCGGGTCTGCTACCGTCTGTGGTGTAGTAAATGCGGCAATCAGGGGCGAACAGCTCTACCTGAGTGGATTGTTGGAAGAAACCTCCTTTGGGAAAAAACTCCAATATGGGCCGTATGGGCTTGTCATCGGCGCTGGCCTTCGCTTTGAGGCGTTCGCTGTGTGCCGATTGAGCCAGCGCACTGCTGATCCCAGCCAGAAGCAGAAAGACGAAGAGTGATATGAAGTGTTTTTTGTACAAGGGGGTAGTTTTCTCTTAGCAACAAAGTCGCACAAAATACTTTTTTCTGTGAACATTGTTCGATTAAAACATCTCAAGTTGCTGTAAATGAGGGACTAAAGGGCCGATCTCATGGCCAAATTGATGATTTGCGTTGCCAACTCACCCATCCAATCAATACCTCAAAAACATACATTAGAGTATATTAGCATACCAATTTGCATGCCAAGCCCATATCGGGTGCCAAAAATGGCATTTGCACAAAAAGCTGTATTTTGCAGCGAGATCAAAAGACAAAAAAGGAATGCTCAGCAAGATCAGTGCCTTCATTCTGAAATTATTGGGGTGGGAAATCGTTGGCCAATGGCCGGACGTCAAAAAGTTTGTCCTCATCGTGATCCCCCACACCTCCAACTGGGATTTCCCCTATGGCATCCTCATCCGCAGTGCCATGAAACGCGACATCAAGTACGCTGCCAAAGACTCTCTTTTCAAATCGCCACTCGGACGGTTCTTCTACTGGACAGGAGGCGTACCCGTCGATCGCTCCAAAAACAACAATTTTGTCGATGCCGTCGTCCAGATTTTCAATGAGCGGGAAGAATTTGCCCTCTGCATGTCTCCCGAAGGCACACGCCAAAAAGTCGACAAGCTCAAAACGGGTTTCTACTACATTGCCAAAGGGGCCAAAGCGCCCATCGTCATGCTGCAATACAATTTCGGCATCCGAAAATTCGTAGTCAGCGAACCATTCTATACCACCGACGACAAGGAGGCAGACTTTGCCTTCATCTACGACTTCTTCCGAGGCGTGAAAGGATTCAACCCCAAAAATCAATGGACTCATCCCGACGATCGGGTACCACAGAGCTAGTCATCGCTGCCCCTAGGTTTTTTCGGAAAAAATGAGAAATTTGCAAGGCCAAAGCAAGTCTCCTTCATCACCCGTAAGACCCGATGTATGTTTACGCCCGCTGAACAACGCCGCCTCTTTGATCGCTCCAAAGAACTGCTCAAGCTGCCACCCGCAGAAGGACTGGAAGCTGCCACCGCAGAAGTGGCCGAACTCAACCAACTGCTGCCTTATCACGAATGGAGATATTCTGTCCTCAATGATCCAGTTGTAAGCGACTTTGAATACGACAGCCTCTACAAGCGGCTCGAAGCCTTGGAAAAGACATTTCCACAATTGGTCCAGCCCGACTCCCCCACCCAACGGGTGTCCAATGACCTGACCAGCGACTTCCCCTCCGTCGCCCACCTCACCCCCATGCTCTCGCTCGACAATTCCTACAATGCCGAAGACCTCAAGGATTTTGATGAACAAATCAAAAAACTCACTGGCATCGAGGCCGAAGAGGACATCGAGTATTGCGTCGAGCCCAAATACGACGGCGGAAGCATCGCCTTGGTCTATGAGGGAGATCAGATCGTGCGAGCTGCCACCAGAGGAAATGGGGTATTGGGAGAAGAAATGACCAAAAATGCCCGGGCCATTCGCTCCATTCCACTGCGGGCCAACTTCTCGGCCAGAGGCTACCACAAGGTCGAACTTCGAGGGGAGGCCATCATCCGCAAAGACAATTTTGGCAAAATCAACAAAATGAGAGAGTCGGAGGGGCTGAGCGTTTTTGCCAATCCCAGAAATGCCGCCACCGGAGGCCTGCGCATGAAAGACCCCAAAGAGGTCGCCAAACGAGGACTGGAAGCATTCATCTACCAAGTGGGCTATGCCGTAGATGCCAATGATAACAACCTACTCGATCAGTTGCCTACCCATGACGAGGGCATCGAAATGCTGGGCGAATTGGGTTTCAAAATCCCGCGAGAGGAGCGAAAGGTCTGCCGAAACATCGCCGAGGTCGCCGACTTTTGCCTGATGTGGCAGGAAAAACGAGAAGAATATCCATACGAAATAGACGGCATGGTGGTAAAGGTCAACAGCCGGGAATTGCAGGAAAAGTGTGGATACACCAGCCACCATCCCCGCTGGGCCATCGCCTTCAAATTCAAAGCCAAGCAGGCCACCACTCGCCTCCTGCAGGTAGAATACCAAGTGGGAAGAGTCGGCTCCATCACCCCAGTTGCCAAGCTCGATCCCGTCCAATTGGCAGGGGTCACTGTATCGTCTGTCTCCCTGCACAACGAAGATTTCATCCTCAACAAAGACATCCGCATCGGAGACATGGTCTTGGTAGAGCGCGCAGGTGATGTCATTCCCTACATCGTCAAACCACTGGCAGAGTTGCGAGACGGCAGCGAAACACCCATCGATTTCCCCCGCTACTGCCCCAATCCACATGACGAACCCGTCCTCTTGGTTCGCCAGGAGGGAGAAGCAGCCTGGCGCTGTCCGGTTTGTGGCAACGATCCACACAGCCTCCAGCGAATGATTTTCCACGTCTCCAAACCCGCCATGGACATCGACGGCTTTGGCAAGTCCATTGTCGAGCGATTTCACGAACTGGGCATCATCAAAAGACTCCCCGACATCTATCGGCTGGACTACGACTGGATCGCTCGCTTGGAAGGTTTCGGGACCAAGTCTGCGGCCAATCTGGAAAAGGCCATCAACAAGGCCAAGAAAAATCCCATCCAACGCTTGCTTCACAGCTTGGGCATCCACCACCTCGGCAAAAAAGCGTCCAAGCTTCTGGCAGCAGAAATCGAGCACGTGCTAGACTTGCAAAGCTGGACAGAAGAAGACTATACCTCCATCAAGGATGTGGGACCAATTGTTGCCAAAAATGTCATGTCCTACTTTGCACAAGAAGAAAATGTGCAAACGCTGAAGGAGATGGAAGAATTAGGGGTCAACCTGAAACAAACCGAAGCCGACAAGCCCTTGGAAGTGGCCGACGATGCCCCTCTCAAAGGCAAAACCATCCTTTTCACCGGTTCTCTGCAGCAAATGACGCGCAAAGAGGCACAAAAAATGGCGGAGACTGCTGGTGCCAAGAACATCAGTGCCGTCAGTTCCAAGCTCAACATCTTGGTGGTGGGCGAAAAGGCGGGCTCCAAATTGAAAAAGGCCCAGGCCATCGGAACCGTCGAGATCCTAACAGAGGCGCAGTTTTTGGAGTTGATGGAACAATAAATGCCAGTGCGCCAATTCGGCATAGCACCCCATTTTAGTGTACCTTTGTGGACTCATTCAAACCGAAAGCATGAAATATCTGACTGTACTACTTGGCCTCCTCTTGCTCGTGGCTTGCAAAACGACCCAAAAAACAGAAGCCACGGCCCCCACTGAGGCCAAATTGCCACAGACCGTAGAAGTTACCTGCATCCTGTCAGGCTGTCAAGATTCCATCCGACTGATGCAATTCGAAGGCATCTACTTCCGCACCTTGGAAAGCTTTGCTGTACAAAACGACACTCTCCGGTTCAGCCTCCCAGCCAGTCCCACCCGCTTTGTCTACATCGGCAAAGACGAAAAGGATAAAAAGGCCCTCATCATCGGTCCCGAGTCAAAAATGTTGCTCACCGGCGATTGCAACAATCTGCGCATGATGCAGGCCCAAGGCTCTGCCACCAATGACTTGTACAACTACGTCATGGCCCAATCGCGGCAAAACAATGCTTCCATGAATTCGGCCGTTCGCAAACTGCAACGCAACTTCCGCGATCCCGAAAAGCGACTTGCTTCCATGGAGGAGGTCCGAGAGGTAGACCGCAAGAAAATGGCCCTTTTGGACAGCATCCGTCAGCACTCCACATTCGTGGCAAGAGTGGCTGCCATTGATTCCTATCAGAGCTATTTCACCGATTCGATGGGCTACAACAATGAAGTTTTACACTACGCCAATACCTTCTTTCAGCAGGTCGATCTGAGCAGTGCCGACTACAATGGCATTCCCTACCTCTTCGAAGGATTCAAAAATTATTCGCAAACCCTGGCCAATATTCGCCTGTCCAAAGAACAGTTGATTGGCTTTGTCGACTCGGTTCTGCAGCACGTCCCTTCCGACAGCCGCGCCTACCGCTACGCCCTGGGAGGGACCACCGTTGGACTGCAGGCGAGAAACCATCCGGCCTTCCTTGAGTACGGAAGTCGATTTGCAGAAAAATATGCCAAAGACGGTTCGCCTGCCATTGCCAGTTTGAGCAGCCAATTGGAAGGGGCCAAGAGCTTTATGAAGGGGGCTACTGCTCCTGATTTCACCATGAATACTCCGGAAGACGAGCCCTTGAGCTTGAGCAATCTCCGGGGCAAGGTCGTTTTGGTCGATTTTTGGGCCAGTTGGTGCGGTCCCTGTCGCAAGGAAAACCCCAATGTGGTGCGACTGTACAACAAGTACAAAGACCAGGGATTCGAGGTGTTGGGCGTTAGTTTGGATCGGCAGAAAAAGCGTTGGTTGCAGGCCATTGAAAAGGATGGCTTGGGCTGGAAACACGTCAGCGATCTCAAAGGCTGGAGCAATCAAGCTGCCCAATTGTACAGCGTGCGATCCATTCCCCATACCGTACTACTGGATCGGGAAGGCCGCATCATTGCACGCAACCTCCGGGGAAATATGCTGCATCAGGAACTCAAAAAGATTTTTGGAGAATAAGTCGTCCAAATGCATATGAAATACCTCCCTTTGTTTTTGCTGTTGTGTGTCTTCATGGGGTCTTGCGGACCAAATCCACCTTCCCAAGCACCAGAGGAAGCAGCTCAACCGACGGCTGATACCAGCAGGCAAGAGCCCGCCGCTCCCACCGAGCCAAGTAGGCCTGCCCATACCGAATTGGACACCAGTCAGTGGATCGACTTGCAATGGCTGGAGCCTGGCATTGCGCAAGACATTCGCTATGCAACCACCAACAATTTTGTCAAGGAAAAAATGTACGATTGTCCTCGATGCCTTCTGAGACCCGAAGTGGCCCGCCGCATTCAGCAGGCCCACCGCCAACTCCAACAACAAGGCCTTGGACTGAAAGTCTTCGACTGCTATCGGCCCCGTCCCGTTCAAGCAAAGCTGTGGGACAAAGTACCCGACGCCCGCTACGTAACACCGCCTACCAAAGGATCGATGCACAACAGAGGCAGTGCAGTGGACTTGACCATTGTAGATGCCCAGGGCAAGGAGTTGAACATGGGCACAGATTATGACTATTTTGGCCGCGAGGCCTATCACGATTATACCGACTTGGACTCCGTGGTTCTGGCCAATCGCCAACTGCTCAAACAAAGCATGGCAGCCGTTGAACTCGACCCCATCCGCACCGAGTGGTGGCACTATTCTTTTCGAGGAAAGTCCTACCCTCTGGCCGACATGCTCTGGGAATGTCCATCGGCCCAATAGCGCGCGTTTCAAAAATGCAAGGCCTACGAAACAAAGAAAGTAGGTGGCGCGTTACAAATGAGATGTCGTTTATCGACCCTTAGTAAGTACCTAAACCGCTTTATCAAATGCAGGATACCGTATACAAATCTGAAGTGGAAGCTGTTGATGCCCTCGCGCAGTCATACAGAGACCTCTCACAAGAAATTGCCAAAGTCATTGTCGGACAGGAAGATGTCGTTCGAGCCGTGATCATCTCGCTGTTCAGCAATGGACACAGTTTGCTGGTGGGAGTGCCCGGGCTGGCCAAGACGCTCTTGGTGAGCACCATCGCCGAGGTATTGGACTTGGATTTCAAACGCATCCAATTTACCCCCGACCTCATGCCCTCCGACATCACGGGTTCTGAAATCCTGGGCGAAGATCGCAACTTCAAATTCAACAAAGGCCCTGTCTTTGCCAACGTATTGCTGGCTGATGAGATCAACCGGACACCGCCCAAAACACAGGCGGCCCTCTTGGAAGCCATGCAAGAACGAGTGGTCACTGTCGGCGGTCGGCGCTATCCACTGCCGGCTCCCTTCTTCGTATTGGCCACCCAAAACCCCATCGAACAGGAAGGAACCTACCCACTTCCAGAAGCGCAGCTCGACCGTTTCATGTTCAACATCCCGCTGGATTACCCCAGCTACGACGAGGAAATCCAAGTAGTCAAGGCAACAACGGCAACACTCAATTACGACCTCAAGCACATCGTCAGCAGCAAGCAGATCCTGTTTTACCAACAGTTGATCCGCAAAATTCCCATTGCCGACAATGTATTGGAATACGCAGTTGGCTTGGCCACCAAGACGCGCCCCAACACCCAGCGGGCCACCGACACTGTCAACAATTACATCAGCTGGGGTGCCGGACCTCGGGCCTCGCAATACCTGGTGCTGGGTGCCAAGTGCCACGCTGCCATCCATGGCAAGTACTCGCCCGACATCGAGGATGTCCAAGCGATTGCCAAATATGTCCTGCGGCACCGCATCGTTCGCAACTACAAGGCCGAAGCCGAAGGCATTACAGAAGAAAATGTCATCGAGAGCTTGTTTTAATCGCCTGCTTCCCTTTGCGGAAAAAGACTTCCTGCCTGTACAAATGCATGGGCAGGAAGTTTTTTTTGGGGTAGATCAGAATTGGTTATAATTTTGCATATCATTATTGTTGTTCGTGGCAGCTCATCTGCGACGTTCCATTTGACTCATTAGAAATTTGTAAGCTCATGCAACGCATTCTATACGGACTTGTTGGCCTTCTGGTCATCCTTAGCATCATCACCTTCCTACTCCCTTCCCGCATTGCGGCCGAAGATTCTATGATCATCGCCAATGTATCTGGCCAGGCGGTCTTTCTCCAATCGAGCAAAGAAGACAACCTAAAAAAGTGGCTGCCCGCAGGAACTTCTGTGACAGTGGGAGAAATAAAACCCGTCAGCCTGGTCGTTGCCAATATGAATTACGCTGGCTTCGATGGCAAGAGCGTAATGCGTTTTGAGAAAGCCAACAACGGCATCAAGATCAGCTGGAGCCACGATGCCAAAGTGGGCAACAGCCCGCTGGCCCGCTTCTCGGGTTGGAATGCCAGTCGCCAATTGAAAAGCGACATGGCCGAATCGCTGAAAAAACTGCGTGCCATCTGCGAGGAGCAAGCTGGGGGGCAGCAAAAGGCCGTCAACGAGAGTTCAAGAGGTGTCAGCTTTGCAGGCTTCGAAGTAAAGGAAATCTCCTATCCCTCTACGGACTTCATCATTTGCCGCAAGAAACTCAACATGCGAGACATGCCTGGGCACTTTGCCAATTACTTTCCCCTCATCTACACCACCGCTCAATCCAGCGGACTGGTAGTCGACGGCAATCCAACTGCCTTGTTCTACGACTGGGATGAGACAGGCGGCATGGTCGATGTAGCGGCAGCCATCCCTGTCAAGCAAGCCAAAACGTTGGACCAGGAAATGGTGGCACTCAATCTGCCCGCCCGCAAGGCCCTACAGGTGGAGTTCAAGGGCAATCCCGACAAGGTTTCCCAGGCACATCTTGCCATCAGTCAATACCTTGCCCAAAACAACTTGAGCATGGACTCTCCTACAGTAGAAGAATACATCAGTGATCCCAACGGACAAGACAAGCCTGAAGACATGGTCACAAGGGTTACTGCCTTTTACAAATAGCTTTTGACTAGGCAATTGCGGCTTGGCATGTACACCAAAAGTGTTGGAAGATGCATCTTTGTAGTGTGGCATTGTTGAGAACCAATCCAGTGGTCATTTGCAAAAAAATGGCGCTAATCTCCCGGAAACTTTTTGGTCTCAATGGCAATACTTATTTTTATTGATGGCATTCATTAAACACTCTTTGTATGAAAAATATAGTGTATAAAGGTCTGTTCCTCTTCGGTCTGTTGCTCCTGCTCGGAAGTTGCTCCGAGGAATTGAGTCGACAGTTGGCCCCTCGTACGATGGCCTTTGGCAAGGCCAATCAGGTGGTGGTCGTGGCAGATCTCGACCTGTGGGAAAGTGCAGTGGGTGATACCTTTCGCTACTACTTTGCGTCTGCCTATCCCATTTTGCCCCAACCCGAGCCCATTTTTGACCTCAAGCATTTCACACCACAGCAGTTGGAAGAAGACCACATCCGGAAGGAGTTGCGCAATTATGTTTTGTTGGCCGATCTCGACCAGCCAGAGTCCATGGCCACTCAGTTGGTGGTCAAAGACATTGGCAACGAAAATGCCATGCAAGCTGGTAACAAGGATGGGCGCCGGACCCGGGTGGGACGCGACAAATGGGCAAAAGGCCAATTGCTCATCTATCTCTTTGCCCGCGGCAGAGATGAATTGGTTGACAACATCAAAAGCAGCTTTCCCGGCGCGGCCAAACGCATCCGAAAAGCCGACCTCGTCCAAATAGAAGCCACCGTCTACCAAGGAGGAGAAAACTACAAACTCAAAGATGAGATTCGACAGTCTTTCGGGGTAGAAATCGACATTCCGTCCGAATACTTCCTGGCAGTCAACGACGGCAAAGTTGCCTGGCTGCGAAAGGAAACCGAATTTCTCAGCAGCAACATCGTCATCTACAAACTTCCCTATACCAGTCCAGAACAACTGAGCAAAAAAGGCATCAAGCGCATCCGCGATTCGATCGGACTGAATTATGTCAGCTCTGAAACGGACAATACCTACATGCGCACCAATGATGTGGACTTGCCCATGTTTGTGCAGCAAATTGAACTGAAGGATTACTATGTGCTGGAAGGGAGAGGCATCTGGGAAATCGTCAATGACTACATGGGTGGCCCCTTCGTCAGCTATCTGATCCACAAGCCCAATTCCAATGAGTTGGTTTTTGTCGATGGCTTCGTGCATGCCCCTGGCAAGCGCAAACGACAGTACATGCAAAACCTGGAACTCATCCTGTCGAGCATCAGCATTCCATGATGGCGGGCTTTCTCTGTGTCCACAGCCTGCGTTTGGGCAAAAAAGTGCCTGGAATATCGATTATTCCAGGCACTTTTTATATTTTACTTCCCAATCGAAGGGAATTACACATGTTTATCAAGCCCACTGAAAACGCAGGCCTCCAGTCTTGGTCTGATGATCAGCTGATTCGCACATACCAGAAGAGCAAGGACCAGGCTTATATGGCGGAGCTGTATGGACGCTACGTGCATTTGATCTACGGTGCCTGCCTCAAATACTTGCAAGACAAAGAGGAGAGCAAAGACCTGGTCATGGACTTATTTGAAAAAATCCTCAAAACCCTTCCCGAACACCCCATCCAATCCTTCAAAGTCTGGCTGTACATCCTCATCCGCAATGAGTGCAACAACCGCATTCGGGACCGCAAAGTCGATCAGAAAATCAACCAACATTGGCAAGAAGGATATGAGCAGACTGATTTTTTGGCGGAACAAGAACAGTTCAGGGAAGATGAACAGCAGTACAAAAGAGAACGCCTGGTCCGTAAACTGATCAAGAAGATGTCTGACCAAAGGCGGCAGTGCATGCAATTGTTCTTTTACAAAGGCCACAGCTACAAGGAAATCGCCCAAAAACTTTCGCTGGATACCAAGCAGGTCAAGAGTCATCTGCAAAATGGCAAACGACAACTCCAGCAACAATTGCTCAACCAACAGTCCACTTAACGCAACCGATGAAGAAGATATTTCAACCCGATCGCTGCCTCAGCCAAGAGGACATCCGCCGATACCTTCGGGAGGAGCTGGACGAAGACACCCAATACCAGTTGGAAAACCACCTGCTGGACTGTCCCCTCTGCAGTGATGCAGTCGAAGGCTACGCCACTCACTACAACTTTGAGGAGGACAAACAACTGGAAGAACTCCAAACGCACTTCTCTTCCGCCCCCAAGCCTGCAAAGGCCACCGTGGCAAAGGAGCGATCACTCTGGCCGCGCCTCGCCGCTGCTGCCGCCGCCGTCCTGTTGCTGACTACTGCCATTTGGCAATACGCCAATCACCAAGCAGAAGAAAATCTCTACCTCGCCTACCACGAGAGCTTTGTGCCCGAGAACTTGTCCGCCATCCGATCTGCAGATGGTCAACAGTCGTCCACAGATGAAAATTTTCTGCAAGCCACCAAATTATACCAAGCCCAAGACTATGCTGCCAGCATTCCACCACTGGAACGCCACCTGGCACAAGACTCCGAAGATGTGATGGCTACCTTGTTATTGGGACTGGCCTATCTGGAAGAAGGAAAAAGTCAGCAGGCCATCGACAAGTTGGAAATCGTTCGGCTCAACAGCAGCGACTATTACGAGGATGCCAGTTGGTATGCCGCACTCGCCTACCTGCAGGCCGATCAAGCAGCCGACGCCCGCTTGTTGCTTCAGGATTTGCGCCAACTGAAAGACGGATTCTACCAGGCGAAGATCGAAGAACTCCTCTCAAAACTAGAGGCCCAATAAAAACAGGGTCAGATACAAACTTGTACCCGACCCTGCTCGCAGGACGATGATATTCCTTATTATTTCAAGTACTCAACACTTTTGCTGATGAACTTGGTCAATTCTTCTCCTGTCAACATCCCCTGGTTCAGTAGAGCGAGGTTGGTCAGGTGTTGAACGAAATCTTCTTTCTTTTCTTGGTTGCGCATCTTTAGCAACTTCTCGGCAACCAATGGATGGTTGGTATTGACCACGATGTTGTAGCTATCTGGCATGTTGCCAAACTGCATGCCTTGCATCGCTTGCATTTCCTTCATCCGACGCATGAATTCCGGACGAGTGATCAACACGGGCTGGTCTTCCGGAGACAAAGGCTTGAGCTGAATGCTGCCTCCTGTCTTTTCCTTGACCTGGCCTTCAAACAAATCCTTGATCTTCTCCACCTCTTTTTCACTCAAGACCGATTCGCGCTCCTCGTCTTTCTGAACGAGATTGTCTGGAATGTCAGAATCTACACGGACAAAGGTGAGACCACCCGCCTTTTGCTCCAGGTGCTGCATGAAGTGGCTGTCGATCACATTGTCGAACTCCAGCACATCGTAGCCCTTGTTCTTGGCTCCTTGGATGAAGCTGTGGTGCGAATCCGGGTTGTTGGTGTAGATCAAGACCAGCTTGTCGTACTTATCGGTCTGTGTTTCTTTGATTTTCTCCTTGTACTCTTCAATGGTAGAGAAATTCCCCTCGATGTTTTTGAGGAGGGCAAACTTCATGGCCTTGTCGTGGAACTTCTCGTCTGAGAGCATGCCATATTTGATGAAGACACCCAAGTCTTTCCACTTGGCCTCAAAGTCTTCTCTGTTCTTCTTGAACAAATTGGCCAACTTCTCGGCCACCTTCTTGGTGATGTAACCAGAGATTTTCTTCACATTCTGATCGCTCTGTAGGTAGGAGCGAGAAACGTTCAGCGGAATGTCTGGTGAGTCGATCACACCATGCAACAAGGTCAGGAATTCCGGTACGATCTCCTTCACATCGTCGGTCACATAGACTTGGTTGCTGTACAACTGGATCTTGTTCTTCTGTACTTCCAGGGAATTGTTCAAGCGAGGGAAGTACAAAATCCCCGTGAGGTTGAATGGATAATCGATGTTGAGGTGTATCCAGAAGAGAGGCTCTTGGCTGTAGGGATACAACTCTTGGTAGAAAGATTTGTAATCTTCCTCCTTGAGGCTGCGAGGAGAACGCTTCCAGGCAGGCTCTGTATTGTTGATGAAATTGTCGACTTCTACTTGCGTAGCTTCCTTGTCATCGCCTTCGCCCTCGTAGACAGTTTCTGTCTTTGTCCCAAATTTGATGGGCACGGGCAAGAACTTGCAGTACTTGTCCAACAGGCTTTGGATGCGGCTTTGCTCCAGGTATTCTACACTGTCTTCACTGACGTGCAAAATGACCTCGGTACCGCGATCTCTGCGTGGCAATTCTTCCAGGGCATACTCCGGTGTCCCATCACAGGTCCAGCGGGCAGCCTTGGGGGTCTTCTTGTATGTTTGGGTGACGACCTCTACTCGTTCGGCCACCATGAAAGCAGAGTAGAATCCCAGACCGAAGTGTCCGATGATGCTGCTTTCGTTCTCGTATTTCTTGAGAAATTCTTTGGCGCTGGAAAAGGCGACTTGGTTGAGGTATTTTTCAACTTCGGCCGATGTCATACCGATTCCTTGGTCTTTGATGGTGAGCGTTTTCTCCTCTTTGTCCAAAATGACCTCAATGATGGGCTCTCCAATCTCCCCTTTGACCTCTCCGCGATTGGCCAAGGCCTTGAGCTTGGAAGTGGCGTCAACCGCATTGGCGATCAATTCACGCAAGAAGATTTCCTGATCTGAGTACAGGAACTGCTTGATGATGGGAAATATATTTTCTGTTTGTACAGATATTTGTCCTTTTTGCATGGCTAGAGTTTTAAGTTGATGTACAGATTAGCAGTTCTCAAAGCACATGCCATGCGAATTTTGCTGCCAAAATGGCTGGTCTTGTCTCAGATCTGATGCAAATTCCTGTAAAATTAGCAGCTCCATCTGCAACATCCGTCACTTTTTCCTGTCACAACTATTTAGTTTATACGAAAAATACAAATGTAAATGGCGCTATCATTGTTCTGCTCCTTTAAACAAAACGCAATGGTACTCGTACAACGGAATGACTCTTCTGGAGTGCCAAGATCAATTACCTAACTTTCTACAATTTTACTCAAATGAATATCCGCGGCGAACAGATCAAAAATCTAGTAACAAAATTTTACTATCAAAACAATCATCTTTGTTTTCAGATATTTTTGCTGTTCGACCAGGATCGCTCATTGATCTATAGTGAACATACAGACTATGCCGAGTACAAGAAGACGTATGGTGACTTGCTCAATGCAAAGACCAATAACCTGTCTTTGGAATTGCCAAAAAATAATTTGGAAACAAGTTCATTGATTTTGGCCTAATGGCACAGTTCTTGGAATGTATAGGGAGAATTGAGCATACAGCCTCCCCCCAAAAAAAGGCCGCTCAAATCACTTGAAATTGTACCCCCAGTTTTCAAAAAGCAAACTTGAAACGATACACAAGAATTAAGGTCAGAAGTGGCCTTAAGTAAGTGAGTGAGACCAGTTTATTGGGGGGTAATGCTGGTCTCATATCTCACTTTACTTTGAAAGTCTAAAACCAACTTTATCATAAGAATATGGTTTTTGCGTTACCCCCCAAACGAATACCCCCAGTACATTTATGTACACAGTTATTTGGGATATTAATTGCAAAAATCTTAGGATCAGAAGTGGTCCTAAACGAGTGAGTGGGACCAGTTTATTGGGGGGTAGAACTGGTCCTAAACTCACTCAACTTTTTTTCCATCAAAAAAGGCGTGCCGATTGATCGGCACGCCTTTTTTGTTTTCCTCTCTTTTTTCTACTCTTCCACATCTACTTCGATGCGCTTGTCGCGATTGGCCAATTCCCATGCCGTGTGAAAAACCAGGCGACCAATTTTTTCCATTTTCTCAAAATTGATTTTTTCCACCGTATCTGACGGGCGATGGTAATCTTTGTGGGTCCCATTGAAATAAAAAATGGCTGGAATGCCTTTTTCTGCAAAGTTGTAATGATCGCTCCGATAGTAGTAGCGATTGGGATCGTCGCGCTCATTGTATTTGTAGTCCAAGGTCAGCTGGGTGTATTTTTCATTGGCTGTTTCATTGATTTCGTGCAATTCGGTGCTCAATCTGTCCGAACCAATCACATAAATGTAGTTGGGATCATCGGCATGGCGCTTGTCCACCCGCCCCACCATGTCTACATTGACATTGGCAATGGTATTTTCAAGTGGAAAAACTGGTCGCTCTGTGTAATATTTCGACCCCAATAGGCCTTTTTCTTCCCCGGTCACCAACATCACCAAGACCGACCGCCGCGGTCCCACTCCTGCCTTTTTGGCCTCGGCCATCGCCTGAGCCACTTCCAGGACCGTCGATGTACCAGAACCATTGTCATCGGCCCCATTGAAAATGTTGTCTCCCCGCTTCCCCAAATGGTCATAATGAGCCGTTACCACCACCAATTCTTCTTTCAGCTTGGGATCTGTGCCTTCTATATAGCCCATCACATTGTCACCTGCAACCACCTTCAGACTTTTGTCCTGCCTCAGCAACAGACGACAAGGAATCTTGACAGAACGGGCCTTGCCGCGCTTTCGGATTTTCTTCCGAGCCTTGACAATCTTCCGAAAATTTCCCGACATGATTTCTTTGGCCACATTGGTGGAAATGTAACAACTGCTGGCCAGATCGGCAGGATCGTTTTCTGGCTGGCCCAAGGATACGTAGGGGCCCATCAGGTAGCGACGACTCTCCTGGCGCAATTTCTTGATCTTGTCCTCTATGATGAAAACAGCCTTGACCCCTCTTTCTTTGGCCAGCCGCAGCTTGCGCATCTCGTCCCAACCCGCTGGCGTCTTTTTGCCACTCACATGAGAAATGCCCTTCCGATTGGTCGGCTCCCCTTTGTAGATCAGGATGACTTTGTCTTTGACATCAACTCCTTTGTAATCGTCGTATTTTTTGTCTGAAATTCCATATCCGAGAAAAATAACTTCCTGGGTAATCAAGGGGGTGGACAAGCCTTCGTTTTGGTGGGGAAAGGAAATGAAATCCCAGAGGTGTCTGAATTCCTTGTCGTTGACCTTCAGGTCGATGTCACTCCACAGCTCGGTATTGAAACGGATGCGCTGAAAATAGGTATTTTCCTCTCCGATGGGCGGCAGTCCAAGCGCTCGGAAGTGCTCAGCGATGTAGCGGGCCGCTTTTTCGTTGCCTGCCTGACCAGTTTCGCGCCCCTCATATTCGTCAGAAGCCAGGACAGTTAGGTGAGCTTTCAGTCCCTCTTGATCGACAAACTCAGCCAGCGTGGTGAGGCTGGGCGCTGAGGGATTGGGAACGACTTCTGTCTCGGACGGAGCAGAGGTTTGGGCCAGCGAAGCCCCCCAAAAAAGCAGGCAAGTCAGTAAGGCAAGAATGCGATTCATGTGCAAAGGGTTTGAGATAAACGAAGTAAGCCGCCTTTGCCCGAACAGAATGTACTCAGCCACAAGCGATTTTGTTGACCCGTCTTTGGTGCCGACCTCCTTCAAAATCGGTACTCAGAAAGGCTTCGACCATTTCTTTGGTGGTTTCCAGGGGTACAAAGCGGGCCGGAATGGACAGGATGTTTGCATCATTGTGCTGGCGGGCCAGCTCTGCCAGTTCGCGGCTCCAGGTAATGGCAGCCCGGATGCCTTGGTGCTTGTTGACGGTCATGGCAATGCCGTTGCCACTTCCACAAAATACAATCCCAAAATCTGCCAAGCCCTTTTCGACCGATTCGGCCACGGGATGGGCATAGTCTGGGTAGTCTACAGAGTCGAGACCATTGGTCCCAAAATCGGTGACTTCATATCCTTTCTGTTGCAGCATATCGACGATCTGAGCTTTTTGCTCGTACCCGGCATGATCTCCGCCAACTGCTATTTTTGTAACGTTTGCCACGGCTGATGCGTATTTGGTGAACTCGTGCTAAGGTAGAGTAATTTCCGATAGCCATTGCAACAAATGTCCAAACAATTCCAGCCTTTGGCCTTTCAAACAGAAAACCAAAATGAAGGCATTCGAGCCCTCATTTTGGTTAGCTGCTAAGAAAGAAAATGATTAGCTTGTCGTCGATCAGTCTTTGCCCTGCAAACTTTCCACAGCAAATTTACCCAAAAGATCGTTCAGTTCCTTCTCAAACTCTGGGTCTTTGATCACATCTTTAGACAAACGCATCATATCTTCCCGTGCCCGCATGAAATTGACATACGTATTTTCGTAGCCATTTTCGCGGGAAGAGCCCAAAGACTCCATGAACTCCAACTGATCTGCTGTTTCCATGGCGAGAATTCGCATGTGGGTTTTCACCTTTTCGATGTCTCCCGCCTGCGCATACACATTGATGAATAAGATGGTGTTGGCATCGTAGGGGAAGTTCATGTGGGGGAATGCCGTGAAATACTGATCGACCAATTGGACCGCCTTGTCTTTTTGGCCCTGATCCAAAAGCGTCCGGGAAGCGCGCAAGGCACCAAAACGAGTCGTCTGAATGGTAGGCCCATAGGAATTGTCGACAAAGAGCCTTTCCTTGTCAAAGTTGCCCCAGCGAAACTTGGTGGTGAAATTTTCAAAGTACTTGTCTGTCGCCACTCGTCCATTGCCAATCATTCCATAGATGGCGTCTCCCTTGGAACGGACCGGAATGATCCGCAGGGCCAGCCCTTCCAATTGTGTGTACTCTTGCAAGCCCATCAAGGATTCACGACGGCAGGTCACGGCAAAGTAAATGGGTCGATCCCAGATGTTGTTGGCAATGATGTCGAGTACGGCAGCATCGCCTTTCATCATAAAGGTCTTTTTGTTGAGCTTGAAGTTCATCCGACTGCCGACCGCTGTATCCGTCGGGCTGAGCATGCCCATTTGGATGGCGCGGGCGCGGTTGATCGGGATGTACAAATCATGGGTGGGGAGGAAACTCTCCAAGTTCCGACCCGACTGGGTGGGGATTGGATTGTCTTCACTCAATATCTTGAGAGCAGCGTTGAGTGGCATGGGTTTGCCATTTCCGTAGGGATCAATTGGGATTTGCATCCGCTTAAAGCCCCGAATCGCATCTTCGCTCAAACTCATCTTGATCCTGGGCGAGTCGTTGACCTTCCGACGCAATTGGTTGATGTACCAATCGACAGCGATCAAACTGAGGTTGACCACCCGAACATCTGTCCGAATGCCCTCTACCTCCTGAGCATACCAAAGCGGGTAGGTATCATTGTCACCATAAGTAAAGATGATGGCATTGGGTTCGCAGGAGTTGAGGAAGTTGCTCGCATAATCGCGGGAGGCCTTGTGCTCGCTCCGGTTGTGGTCGTCAAAGTTTTGTGTGCCCATGAGGATGGGAGCGATCAGTACCAGACCTCCTGCCAGCAGAGCAGGCGTGATCCCACTCAGGTTGAAGCGATCTCTGAATACCTGGAACAATTGCAATACGCCCAGCCCCATCCAGATACAGAAGGTAAAGAACGATCCGACCAAAACGTAGTCTCGTTCGCGTGGTTCATTGGGCGGCTGATTGGAGTATACAATGATGCCGATCCCCGTAATGATGAACAGGGTCAACAAGCCAATGAAATCGTTGGGTCGTTTTCGGATGTGGAAAAACAGGCCAATGAATCCAAAGATGAATGGCAGCAAATAGTATTTGTTGCGGGCCTGGACCTTGCCCGACTCTGGCAGCATGCTCTGATTGCCCAGGCGCATGTTGTCGATGAAGGGAATGCCGCTGATCCAGTGTCCAGAGGTTTTGTCCCAGGGATAAAAGCCCTGCTGGCCGTTTTGGCGCCCCGAGAAATTCCACATGAAATATCGAATGTACATCCAGCCAATCTGGTATCGGAAGAAAAACCAAACGTTGTCTCCCATCGTCGGTCGGTCCTTTTTGTCCAACCACATTTCGTAGAGTCGCTTTCGGTTTTCATCCAAATGCCCCAAACGAGGGAACAGCATTTGATCGCCTGGATCAAATTCGTAGCTCGCCTTTTGATCGACAATTTCGTATCTGTCACCCAACTGTCCATAGCGATCCTCCAAATTGGTCCGTCGGATGGCCGTCTGGTAGTGAGGCCCGCGCAGCAGTGGACGTTCGCCGTATTGTTCCCGGTTGAGGTAGGGCAAGAGGCGAAGCGGATCGCTCGGGTTGTTCATGTTGATGGGAGGATTGGCATTGGCGCGAATGATGACCACCCCAAAGGTAGAGTAGGACACTACCACCAAACCCACCATGATGACCAACTTTTGCAAAAGTGCATTTTGCTTGTCGTGGGTGTATTTGAGTGCAAAGAAGAATACGGCTCCAATGATGAGGACAAGTGGATAGATGCCCGAATGAAAGGGCAGTCCAAAGCTATTGACCATCAACAATTCCAGCCAGCTCCACAGATTGGGAATTCCCGTGATGACGACCACCTGCAAAAAAGCCACCAATCCAACACCGATTCCCGCCGCGAGGGCCATCCCCTTGAGGTCGTGATTCTTGTATTTTTTGAAATAGTAAAACAGGGCCAAAGCCGGGAAGGTCAAGATGCTCAGCAAGTGAACCCCAACCGATAAGCCAGCTGCATAAAAGGAGAAAATCAGCCATCGGTCCGAATCCGGCTCGTCGGGCAGTGCATACCACTTGATGGCAGCCCAAACCGTGAGGGTGGTAAAAAAGGTAGACATGGCGTAGACTTCCCCTTCCACCGCAGAAAACCAGATGGAAGTGCAAAAGGCGGTTGCCAAACCAGCGACGAGGCCGGCAGCTGTATTGGCCAGGGTCTGTGCCTGATCCAGCTCTCCTTCGCGTCCGACCAAGCTCAACTTGCCCAGCAGGATGGTGGACCAACACACAAAGCTCGCCGCGAAGGCAGAGCAAATCCCCGAGAGGAGGTTGACCGAAAAGGCAATGTGTTCGGGATTGTCAGAGACCAGGTCGGCAACAAAGGTAAACATGCGGCCAATCAACAGGAAAAGAGGGGCACCTGGCGGGTGAACTACCTGTAGTTTGTGTGCTCCGGTGATGAATTCCCCACAGTCCCACAAACTACCTGTCCGTTCTGCTGAGAAAAAGTATACCAAAAAAGCGATGCCAAAAACCAGCCAACCGGCGATATTTGTCAGTCGTTTAGAATTGCTCATTAGAGAAGTATTTCAGTTTAAGAATGCTGGCAGTTGAACTTGGCTAGTTCTGCCCGCATGCACCATTGGGTGAAATGAAACGCAAATGTAACAATTATACACGACCTCCTCCTTTCAGAAATCGTTAATTTTGTCGTACACAAAGGTTTATCCAAGGTACATCAGCCTATATCTACGCCACAATCTGCCAAAGGTTCAACCTATGGCCTGAAGAAAATTCCGTACTTTTGTAAAAATCTTTGGAAATGCTTTTCAAAATCTTCACCATCGGCGCACTGATCTATCTGTTCTACCGCATGAGCTTTGCTCCCCGCAAGATTGACCAGCCCAAAACGGCAGGCCCTTCCGAAAAGTCCAACGCCAAAGACGATGACTACATCGACTACGAAGAGATCGACTAACCCAACAAAATCCCCTCCTTATGGCTGTTGAGAACATCGGCAATCTGGTGTTGTACAAAAACAACCAACTCATCGCCCTGCACAAACCCGCCGGCATGGCAGTCCAAGACGATCCCAGCCAGGATGTCTCCCTGATGCAATTGGCAGAAATCTACTGCAAAAAGAAACTGCGCCTGATCCACCGAATCGATCGCCCCGCCAGTGGCCTCGTATTGTTTGCCAAAAGTGCATCCGCCGCCGCCGCCCTCAGCGAGCAGTTTCAAAACCGAAGCATCCAAAAACACTATCTGGCCCTGACCAAGAATGCCTTGCCTGACAAGGAGGGACAGTTGCACCACCACTTGTCCAAAAACAGCCGCAACAACAAATCCATTGCCCACCAAGAAGCAGGTCCACAGACCAAGGAGGCCAAACTCCACTACCAATGGCTCGGCAAAAGCGACTTCTACCACTTGTGGCAAATCGAATTGCTCACGGGACGACACCACCAGATCCGAGCCCAACTGGCAGCCATGGATTGCCCCATCAAAGGAGATGTGAAATATGGTGCCCGACGCCGCAATCCCGATCGGTCCATTCATCTGCACGCCTGGAAATTGCAATTTGAGCATCCGACCTCGGGCGAGAGCGTACTGATCACTGCTCCACCCCCCGATGAGGCCATTTGGAAAGCCTTCGCGGAGGTCTTGTCCTGATCATTTCACCACAGCGAGCTACACACCATCAATAAAGGAGCATTTTCTAAGAGCATGTTCGGGATTTAATAATTTGGCTTATTCATACACTTATTTGTTAATACTTCCTTCCCAAAAGCCCTGCCTGCCGGTAGGCAAGCTCATTTAGCTAAGGCTAAACTCCGGTTTTGGCGCGTCGTCTAAACAAATAATTGAACAAATCGCCGCAAAGACCAAATTCCCCAACACACTCTAAGATGCTCTGACTATATTTGCGGCTGCATTTTTCCACAACAGGACGAAAAACCACAAAACAACTGCCATGGGCAACAAAGCCCTGCAGTAACTCACTCCATAAAATACCGCGCAGCATGTCAGACAATACCCAAAAGAGAACAGATGTCAATGAACTGGGAGAATTTGGCTTGATCAAACACCTGACCCAGCACTTTCCCCTGCAGCACCCCTCCTCCCACAAAGGCATTGGAGACGACGCTGCTGTCATCGACAACAATGGACTGCTGACAGTCGTGTCGACCGACATGCTCGTGGAAGGCATTCACTTCGACCTGATGTACAGCCCGCTCAAACACCTGGGCTACAAAGCGGTTGTGGTCAATCTGTCTGACATTTATGCCATGAATGCCCATCCAAAACAAATCACCATCTCCTTGGCCCTGTCCAATCGATTCTCGGTAGAGGCTTTGGAACAACTGTACGATGGCATCCGAGCTGCCTGTGACTATTATCAGGTGGACCTCATCGGTGGCGATACGACTTCCTCCAACAAAGGACTCATCATCAGTGTCACAGCCATCGGGCAGGTCACTCCCGAGAAGGTGGTCTATCGCAATACTGCCAAACAAGGTGACCTGATCTGTGTGACTGGCAACCTGGGGGCGGCCTATCTCGGCCTGCAGATCCTGGAACGCGAAAAGCAAATCTATTTGTCGACCCCTGGCGTGCAGCCCGACCTGGAAGAACAACAGTACCTCGTAGGGCGGCAACTCAAGCCCGAGGCCCGCAAGGACATGATTGAGCTGTTCGAAAAGGCCCAATTGGTCCCTACCTCTATGATCGACATTTCGGATGGCTTGGCTTCTGAGCTGTTTCACATCTGCTCCCAATCCGGAGTGGGGGCCTTCGTAGAAGAAAGTGGCGTACCCATTCACAACGAAGCGGAGCTGATGGCCATCAAGTTCCGACTCGACCCCATCACCTGTGCCCTGAGCGGAGGCGAGGACTACGAACTACTGTTTACGGTGGACCCAAAAGACCTGGAAAAGGTCAAATACCTACCAGACATTTACATCATGGGAGAAATTGTCGCCGCAGAAGATGGCCTCAGACTGCATACAAAAGGTGGAAATCTCCATCCACTCCAAGCACAAGGCTGGCAGCATTTCGGAAATTCATAGGCAAACGCACCCTTCTGAATTTTTTTTCAAAAAAAATCTCCATTGGAAACGAGTCACAAGCCAATGGGCAAACCCTTTTTTTGTCTATCTCTGTCCATCAAATCAGCTCCTGTACTCTGTCACAAGGCACCCCCCAAAATTCAATTCTCCCCCTTTTTTTCACTTTTTTTATTCTAGCGGACCTCAGTGACACGCTTTTGGAATGCAATTTGCAATTATTGAAGTGTTTGTGACAAACAGCCTCCCAGCAAGCTTCCCCACCAAATGTGCTCTCTCTTCGGAGAAAAAACGAATAAAATAATGACAACTCCCCCACCAAAAACCTGAAACTCCCCAACCCATGTGCTCTCTCTTCGGAGAAAAAACGAATAGAATAATGACAACATCCCCCCGCCAAAAACCCAAAACTCCCCAACCCATGTGCTCTCTCTTCGGAGAAAAACGAACGAAATAATGACATCAAACCGCTGTAAAGAGACTACGCCAATACTACTGACTACATAAAACGAATGAAAAAAATGACAACCAAGCAGAGAAACTACAATTTGATCAAAAACTCGATCATCTATGCCACCATCGTCATTGGATTTACCGCCCTCATCCTCAAAGACGTACCCGACTTGATCGGGGGAATGCTGATCGCAAGTATGGGATTCTTACTACTGACAATCTTGAATGAACAGGAAAAACAAGCCAACGAAGTCATCGAAGAACTTGAAAACAGGGACAATCCAACACCAACGCTGCACGCGGTGGTCGTCAACAAACAACACAATATGACAATCATGGCCGAAGCCACGCCAGAGGGAACAGCTTACCTAGACCCTACGCATCGCTTGCTCCACTGCAACCCAGCCTTTGCAAAGTGGTTTGGCCGCCAGGGACAAAATTTACAAGGAACACACCTTGTCGAAATTTTAGGCACTTTGAACTACACTGCTTACGAACTACTATTAGACGAAATCAGAATCAAACAGGAAAAACTGACTTTTGAAGAGGAATTTACACTGCAAAATGACGAGAAGAAGATGGCCAGCGTCACCATCACACCGATACTCGAAAACGAATATGAACTACAATCTTTCCTACTGACCATCAAAGACATTACCGCAGCAAAAAAGCCCAGTTGGGAAAAGGGAAAACTCGCTTACTTGCCGGGCACCCTCGACCTGATGAACTGATCCAATGCAATGCACCAATCGCATCTGTCTGTAAAACCCAAAACCGAACAACATGCTGACGATAATGATTTTGAGCCTGCTCTTTTCGCAGAAGAAAAATTGGAGCCTTTTTACCAATCCAGCTCTCAAGAGGCAAAAGTCTCGATCTGGAGGTCGCCTTCGGGTGCCAAAGTAATTTGAAAAGTCCCTTTGGCCGTTCGCACTTTGGCCTTCAACTCGAAAGGCTTGGACTTTGAGCTGGTCGGATACCACTCCTTTTGCGCTTGGTCCACGAGAATGAACAAGCCAGTTGGATCACCAGCCGCACAAAAGCGTTTCATGTCACCACTGTATCTCGACACACCTACCATCTGTTCAAGTTGACTGAACTCCCCCCCTACCTGATTGACTGGCAGTCCGATTTCGCTCAGCCCAGCTATGTTTCGGATGTCAAATGCATCGCCATCGGGCCAATCCAGGTCCCTGCGCGCAATGAATTCTACAATGTTTAAAGCAGGATCATAGAAGTACAAGGCCTCGGCATTCCAAAAGGAGAAGTCGATGATTTCCTGGCCGTTGTCCGAAATCAACGGCACCCGGCTGCGCAACCAATCCCGGGCAGAGGCGAGCTGGGCGGGAGAGACATTGAAGGCGAAATGATAATAGGCGGCTTCCTCCCCTTGGCGAAATTCCAGAACGGAATGACCAACAGCCACAGAAAAAGAGTCCTCAGTAGCGTCCAACAACTCCATGCCCAACCAATCTTGGTAGAAGGCTTTTTGGGCGGCCAGTTGATTGGTCCATAGACTGAGATGTTGAATGTCCATACCTGCTTATTTTGAAATAAGATCGTAGAGCTTTTCGACAAATCCAAATCCAAGGCGGTGAAGATTGGAATCGTAGCAACTGATCAAAATCAAATCTTTTTCGCTCAGCGATGCCAACAGAGCAGGCCCACTCATTGGCATTTTGCCCCGCATCTTCAGCGGATGAATCACCCGGAAGTAATAGGCAAAGACCGACTCCTTGGCCCACAGCCCCTTGTGAATGCCCTCATTGTACATCAGCATGTAAAAACTGTCGCCCGCCACGAAAACCCGAGGGGGGTTGGTCTTTCCTGATTTTGGAAATCGAAAGGTGGGATAGGGCATTGCTTGCAGAGGTGGTTCCACCAAGAAATTGCCACCATTGATCAACTCCCTGTCCGTTGAGGCCAGCTCTGTTCGCCACTCGATTTCATCCCGCCACTGCATCTGCGCCACAGAACGATCCAGCAGTTCCATCACTCGATTTCGAAGACTGTCCACTGCCAGTCCAATTCCATAGTGATTCCAATGCAGCCCTCCAAAAGGATAAAGCGGAGCATCATTTTCTTGCTGCTGCTCCCGCAAATAACCATAATCGATCAGGGGGATGTCCTTTTCGCGCAACACCGACAAAAACTCGGCAATCTCTTTTCCTCCGTTGGGATGGGTGCGAATTGCTTCTGGCAACGCGTCGGGATACATCCTCGGCTTGGCAGGAGGCACCAAGAGGAGAACGGGGATGCTGTCGGCAGCAAAATATTGAGTGACTACTTCCAACTTGTGGCAAATCTCCTCGATGGAATCCCGGCCAATGTCATTGCTCCCCATGACGGCATAGCAGTCCGATTCGGAGAAAAAATGTCCTTTCTCTCCTTTGATGACATTGCCTTTGGGCAGTTGGTCAAACAGAAGCAAATTCACATGGGTCCGACTGCGCACCAGAAACGGCGCCACCGGATTTTCCAACCACAGATGTCGTTCCAACGCTTTTTGGTAGGACTTCTCCAATACTTTTTGGGGCCACAGACGAGGGCGAGGAGCGGGTTCAAAACTGCCACCCAATTCCGAAGCCTGCAAAGCGGGAAAGTGATTTTGCAACAGTGGCAAGTAATGAGGGACGAGCAACAAGCCACCCAGTAGCAGTCCGAAAAGCAGATATTTGAATACTGTCTTCAAAACATTCTCAAAATTTGAAGTAAATAAAGGGTTGAAACTCTGAGCCAAACACCTCCATCAAACACCAAAAACCCAGTAGCAAACTGGCCAGCACTCGCACACCCAAACTCAGCAAATTCCCATCGGCCCGACACCATTTTTCCCAATCCAAGCGAATCCATCCCCCCAAAGATACCAGCAAGGCAATGGCCAAGGCCCACCAAAATCTTTGCAAAATGTAAATGCCAGGGGCGGAGACATCGAAGGCAAACATCTGCCATACATATTCCCACGCATAAGAAATGGAGGGCGAGCGAAAGATGACCCAACTGAATAAAATGACAAAATAGACATACACAATCGAAAGCCATCGACCGATCTTGTCGAGGTATTTCTGCAAAAACAGCCGCTCCAAACTCAAGAACAAGCCGTGAAAAGCCCCCCATATCACAAATGTCCAGGCAGCACCGTGCCAGAGTCCCGACAACAAAAACACAATCCACAAATTGCGATACAACAGGCGAGAATCTCCCCGATTCCCCCCCAGTGGTATGTACAAATAGTCGCGCATCCAACGCCCGAGTGTCATGTGCCACCGACGCCAAAACTCCGTAATGCTGGTCGACAAATAGGGAAAGCGAAAGTTTTCCGGAAAGCGGAAGCCCATCATGCGTGCCAACCCAATGGCCATGTCAGAATAGCCTGCAAAATCGTGGTAGATTTGCATGGAATAGGCAATGGCTGCGATCCAAAGCGTCGCCGAGGACAAATCACCAGGATCTTGGCGGAAGACCTCATCCACCACAATGGCCAGCTGATCGGCGAGGAGCACCTTGCGAGCCAGTCCCAAAATGAAGCGCATGGCACCGGAGAGCTTGGCATCAATGGTTTCCTGATCGGTACGCTCGGACAGTTGGCTGGCAATCTCGTTGAATCGCACAATCGGACCGGCAATGAGTTGGGGAAAAAGGAGGATGTACAAGGCGTAATCCACCCATTTGTCCAACGGCTGGACCTTGCCCCAATAGCAGTCCAAGATGTAGCTGATCCGCTGAAAGGTAATGAAGGAGATGCCAATGGGCACAATGATGCGGGCCACCGACAGCCCTTCGCTCCCCAGCCACAGCAGCAAAGGATTGATGCCATCGATAAAAAAGTTGAGGTATTTGGCAATGGCCAACATCAACACATTCAGAAAAACGCTCACCCACAGAAGTCGCTTTCGCAATCGATCCGTCGGCGCCAAGGTGATCAGTCGAACCAAGTAAAAGTCCACCACCAAGGAGGGGATCAACAGCAGCATGAATTCTGGCGCTCCCCAAAAGTAGAAGAAGCCGCTCCCCAGGAGTGCCACTCCATTTTTCCATTGCTTGGGACTCAGAAAGTACAGCAACAAAAAGACAGGCAAGAAGTAATGGAGAAAGTAAACACTGCTGAAGACCATGTCGGCAAAAATAGTCTTTTGACGCTGGAACACCTACGGAGGTATGGACTTCTTTTGTACCTTTGAATCCACAAAATGCCATACCCACCATGCCGTCAGCCGACTTTCGAAAAACCCTGATCGAATTTGCCTTCACCCTGGCATTTTACCTGGTTCTCGTCGGCATGGCATTCTGGTATTTGGGCTTGAACGAACCCCTGATGCGATTGCGCCAATGCGATGCCGAACGCGTCGCCCAACACCAGGCTGCCCCCTTCTTCGAACAAGATGGCAGCTTTTTTTCTGGTGGAGCCTACCAAAGCGACGAGCAAGCCCGCTCGGGCCAATACAGTGTCAAACTCAGCAAAGGCCAGGGAGAATATGGTTTTGGATTCTACATTCCCTACCTACATGGCAACGAAAAGATCAAGTTGAGTGTATGGCGAAAAGCAGCCCAAGGCCAGAAGGCTACTGGCGCACTGGTGGCCTCCGTCGAGGGAGGACTTCTGTGGAAAGCGAACAGCAAGCCCGTTGAAAAAGGAGAAAATGGATGGGAAAAACTGGAACTGACAATCGACCCACTCTTGGAGCTTCAAGGCAAACGACTGGACCTCTATTGCTGGAATGCCAAAGCCACTGCCGCCTATTTTGACGATCTGACCATCGAAATCCGACGAGAGGAAAAGCTATGAGGCAGCTTGGGGTACCCCCCGAAAATGAAAGAATAACAACAAGCCCAGGCCAATCATGATGGACACATCGGCAAAATTGAAAATGCCTGTCCGCAGCCCTCCAATTCCAATGTTCATAAAGTCTACCACAGCTCCATCGTTGAAAATGCGATCGTAAATGTTGCTGAAGCCACCCCCAATCACAAAGCTGAAGGCAATGGCCTGTCCGATGACCAACTCGCGCGACCACAGCACATAACCCGCCATCCCCAGGAGTACCAAGCTTGGGAATACTTTCAAAAGGATGGTATTCAGCACAGCCGGAAGGTCGGAGCCAACACTCAAAAATGCCCCCTTGTTTTCGATCAAAACCAGGCGAAAAAAGTCGTTGAGGTAAATCTGTGGAACGCCATAGATGAGTTGCTCCTCCGCGATGATCTTGGTTTGCTGGTCACAGCCGATGTTGAGAACAATGATCGCTAGGATGAGTGCGATCCGGCCGATGTTGCGTTTGTTGGTTGACATAGAGTGATCTGTTGACATAGTGAATGGACTAATAAGGCAAGCGATCCGATTTCTGAGACCAGACTTTGAATACTTCAACGCCCTCCGCCCGCAATAATTGCTTCATGGGAATCCGACGCTCTTCAAAGGGCCGAGCGATTTCCTCGTAGATGAACTCATCGTCGAAATCGACAGCCGCTGCATCCTCTCGCGAGCAGGCGTAGACCACCCGACTGATGTGGGCCCAGTAGATCGCTCCCAAGCACATGGGGCAGGGTTCGCAAGAGGTGTACAGCACACAGTCCGTCAGCTGGAAATCCTCCAGTGTCCGGCAGGCCTCCCGGATGGCCATCACCTCGGCGTGGGCGGTCGGATCATTGGTAGAGGTGACACTGTTGCTGCCTTCCCCAACAATTTTTCCATCCTTGACCACAATGGCTCCAAAGGGACCACCAACCTGGGTGTCCATTCCTTTCCGGGCCAGTTCGATGGCCCTGCGCAGAAATTTTTCGTCTTCTTTTGTCATAATGATGAGCTCAGACCACAAATTTAGCAATTTTGCTATCTTTAGCCAGAACGAAATGCGCAACGGATGCAACTCCCCTTTACCAATGACGCCATTATTTTTGGCCTCTTGATGATCACCCTGGCTTTTGTCTTCTACACATCACACCTGGACCATCCTGGCTGGAAAAAGTTTTATCGCTACGTGCCCGCCCTACTGCTTTGCTATTTTCTGCCCGCTTTGCTCCACTGGCCACTGGGACTCATCACCCCCCACGCCTATGACGAAGCAGGCCTGAGCAAACACCTGGCCGATCTGCTGCATCTGCTGCCCAGGGAAGGCATGTCTTACGACGAAATCAACCAATGGATCAAAGCCAACAACATCCCAGGGACCAAGGCCTACGAGTGGCATTCCAACCTTTACTACATGGCCTCTCGCTATTTGTTGCCAGCGAGTTTGATTTTGCTCTGTCTCAGCATCGACATCAAGGGCATCGTCAACCTGGGGCCCAAGGCCATCATCATGTTTTTGGCTGCTACTACGGGCATCATCATCGGTGGGCCCGTTGCTTTGTTGGTCATCGGCAGCATTGCCCCCAACATCATCCAAGCCGATTTCTCGGAGATTTGGCGGGGGCTTTCCACCGTGGCAGGCAGCTGGATCGGCGGGGGAGCCAACCAGACAGCCATGAAAGAAATTTTCAAAGTGGGCGACAGTCTCTTTGCCACCATGATCATCGTGGATGTGGTGGTGGCCAACATCTGGATGGGCTTCCTGCTCTACGGCGCCAACATCAGCGCAAAGGTGGATCGCTGGCTGAATGCCGACGCCTCTGCCATAGAAGACCTCAAACAACGGGTGGCCGACTACCGGGCCAGCGTCAGTAACATGCCTACTACAACTTCCATGTTTTTGCTCGGCGGCGTGGCATTTGGTGGCGTGGCATTTTCCCACTTAGGGGCCGACATCCTGACGCCTTTCATGAAAACCTTCAAAGCGAGCCTGGAAGCCAATCGACTCAATTCCCTGATGTCTCACTTCTTTTGGCTGATCGTCTTCTCCACCACCATTGGACTGGTGATGTCTTTTACCAAGGCCAAAAAACTGGAAGGGGTCGGTGCCTCTCGCTGGGGATCGGTCTTCATCTATGTCCTCGTCGCTACCATCGGCATGAAAATGAATTTGGGAGAGGTCTGGGAAAATCTCGGTTTGTTTGCCATCGGAATCATTTGGATGCTGGTTCACGTCATCATCCTCTTGCTGACGGCCAAGCTCATCAAGGCTCCCTTCTTCTTCGTCGCCGTCGGCAGCCAGGCCAACATCGGAGGAGCCGCCTCTGCTCCAGTCGTTGCCTCTGCCTTTAGTCCCTCTCTAGCACCAGTAGGGGTATTGATGGCCGTATTGGGATATGCCTTGGGGACCTATGGCGCCATCATCTGCGCCCTTTTGATGCAGGCTGTTTCTGCAGGCTAAATTGAATCCAAAAGACCATGATACAATCCACTCATACCACACAGGAAGCCCTCAAGCTGATCTGGCAGGAAATCCGCCGGGGCACCGTCGACCGTCGCCACCCCTTTCGCTTCCTGACCCTGGCCACCATCCGCGGCCAACAACCTGTGCAGCGCACCCTCGTCAGTCGCAAACTAGACGACCAAAATCGCATTTGGCTCTACACGGATGCTCGCTCCGGAAAGATGTCGGATCGGGAGAACAACGATGCAGCCAGCCTGCTTTTTTACCATCCCAAAAAGCAACTGCAAATCAGCATGGCCTGTCGGCTGCAAGTAGAGCAAGACCCACAAATTCGACGGGACATTTGGAGTGGATTTGCCGATTTTCAGCAAAAGGACTACAATCGAAAATTTCTGCCGGGCCAACAACTCAGCAGCCCAGATGGAGGATGGCTGAGCATTCCGGAAGAGGGCTTTCCCAACTTTGTCCTGCTACAGGCCGTCGCGCACCAGATCGACTGTCTGCAGCTCGACCGCTCGGGACATCTGCGCTTGTCTTTTGAGAAGGGAGAACAAGGCCAGTGGCAAGGCAATTGGATCGCTCCTTGACAATCATTCATTGTTCCATTCGTACAGATAACAAACACTGCCTCTCACCCGACACTCCAAAAGCTTTTGCCCTCCGATGCGCTCTAGGTAGCGGGAATACTCCAACTCGTATTCTCCAAACTGTCCAAAAATCACCCAGCCTCGGCCCTTGTGTTTCTGGAAGGCCGCCTGCCAGTCTTTTCTGACCAAAGTGCTGTGTTGGATGGACAAATCTTCCAGTGGAAATTGCAAACGGTAGTATCTGAACTGCGGACGAGCACCGGGATGGATGTAGAAAACGTCTCCTGGTTTTTTGTGCGTTTCCACAAAAGCCATCGTCTTGCGGAACGCGCTGATCTCATGCCCATCCACCAGCCGATGTACACTGTTCAACACAGGCTGAATCATCAAAACGATCCCGAGAAGCCGCACCGGCCATGCAGACCAGGGGGAAGTCCACCGCTGCTGAACCACTTCGTCCAAATATTGCATGCCAAGACCCAACAGAATCAGCCAGGCGGGCGTGGTGAAAAGCATGAGGCGAGACAAAGTGGAATATTTTTCCACCGCAGAGGCACCATACGCCAGCAGCATTGGGCACAGCAACAAAAACAAGAGTCCCTTCTTGCGGCGCCATCCCACTGCCATTCCCAAAAGCGCCAACAAGCCCGCCGGATGCTTGAAGAGGATGCCTCCCAGATCCCGAAAAGAACCAAAATAACTTTTGGCGTACCACTTCCAACTGCTCCATTCCCAAAATGACAAGGGCATAAAGTAGGGTCGATGGTATTCCATGACATGGGCTTGTGCCGTTTCGGGCCGAAGCAAAACCCAATAATTGGCCCCAAAAACAAGCAGCCAAATCGCACCCCAAAACAACAATCGCCAGAGATGTCCCAATTCTTTTTTGCGGAGGTAAACAACCAAGAGATAAGTCCCACAACTCGCCAAGCCGAAAATGGCAGGCATGGAGCAAAGCAAGCCGATGATTCCGCCAAGGCCCAACGCCCAAAGTGCCCTTTTGCCCGACCGAATTTGCAAACTCCAATGGAGCAGCAACAAGGCCACTGCCAGATCAAAACTGTACTGCTTCAATTCAGCGGCATAGAAGACGAGCGGTTGAGAGAACACAAAAAAGGCCATTGCCCAAAGCTGGAAAGGTGGGGACAAAAAGTGGCGCAGACAGGATCGAAACAACCAAAGAGACAAGAGGCCTGCCAGGAGAGAAGGAAATCGCAGCACATATTCTAAATGCCCCAACAATTCTACCAAGGCCCTTTCCGACCACATGTACAAAAGCGGAGCCTGTTGTTGGTATTCCAAAGGAGACAGCAAACCCAAAAAGTCGCGTTGGATGAAATTGATGGCCAGCATGGCTTCGTCGTACCACAAAGACCGATTGGTCAGGTGGTGCAACAAACGCAGTGAACATCCAATGAGTAACAGCAGTTGCATCCATTGACGATGCCTCCTTTGCTTCATGGCGAAAAGATAACAAACCTTTGAATCAATTGAGTTGCCCTGCAAAATCTTTTGGAAGAATCGATCGGAGCGGTTCGCAGACCATCGGGACAAAAAGCCACAAAATATTCCACGATTCTATCCTCCATTTTCTATCTTGTACTTCTGAAGCAAAACAGCCGTCTTTGCCTCAGACAAACAAGAGCTTGTTCAAATTTAGTTTTTCAGATAATATGAAATGGATTTCACAGCCAGACGAAGCTCATTTTGAGGTGCATAGCTGGAGGCTACGTACCGAAAAATAGCTGAAGGATGGTGAAGAAAGACGTTCATATTAGCGAAAAGATTAACTTTAGACAAGCTCTAAGTACAATGGGACGGCAAATAAGCATTCTCACATGAGTAGTGACCAACAAATTCAATGCCCGCAATGCAACTGGCAACCAACTCCCTCTGACCTATGGGACTGCCAATGTGGACACAGTTGGCACACCTTTGATACCCAAGGCCAATGTCCTGCCTGCAAAAAGCAATGGCGGCACACCCAATGCCATCCGCCTTCACTGGGTGGATGTGGACAGTGGTCTTTGCACATTGATTGGTATCGCGACTTGGACAAATACCTGGAAAAAGAACTCCAAGCGATTGAGAATGTCGAGATCGTAAACCAAACATTCTATGGAGAATAATACACAACGCATCGGCCCCCTCTTCCGATTGGATGGCAGAGTTGCCCTCATCACCGGAGCCAGCAAAGGCATCGGCGAAGCCATGGCCAGAGGAATGGCTGAGCTGGGTGCCAAGGTGGTCATCAGCAGCCGCAAACAAGAAGCGGTAGACGAGGTAGCTGCCAGCTTTCAGGCTGACGGATTGGAGGCGGTGGGCATTGCCTGTCACGTGGGCAAGGAAGAACAGTGCCAGCAACTCATCGATCAAAGCATGGAAAAGTATGGCCGCATCGACATCTTGATCAACAATGCTGCAACCAACCCCGTCTTTGGCCCCATCGCAGAAACAGACCAGGCAGTCTTTGACAAGATCATGCACGTCAATGTGAAAGCTCCCTTCCAACTCAGCAATCTCGCATACCCCATCATGAAGCAGCAGGGGGCAGGATCCATCATTCACATCGCCTCCGTGGAAGGACTCAAGCCCAGTGCCGGACTCGGTCTGTACAGCGTCAGCAAGGCAGCCCTGATCATGCTCACCCAGAGCCAGGCCAAAGAATGGGGCCCCGACAACATCCGCGTCAACGCCATTTGCCCAGGCTTGATCAAGACCAAATTCAGTTCTGCCCTGTGGAAAAATGAGTCTGTCCTCAAACACGTGGAAAAACAGTTGCCCTCCAGGCGTATCGCCCAGCCCGATGAAATGGCAGGCCTGGCCGTCTACCTGGCCTCCGATGCCTCCAGCTATTGCACCGGAAGCGTGTTTACAGCTGACGGTGGGCACATGATCACAGGCTAGTCCCAACCGACCGCTTCATTCTACAAATGCTCAAATCCACTCAAAATATGACCAGATATTTTTTCCCATTCCTATTGCTCGGCCTATTGCTCAGTCTGGGATTGGATGCCCAAACTTCTCTCTTTCCAAGCGATGAGATGAAGCTACAGGACATGTCCTCTTTCAAAAATCCACCCGCCAATTGGCGCATCGTGGGAGGCGTACAAGCTCATTTGGGAAAGGACAAACACTTCGATGTACAAAAAGGCAGCGGCATACTCGTCAACATGCCAGACAAAAATGCCCAAGGCAACTTGTTCAGCCTGCTGGAACACGGAGACATGGACCTCGAATTGGAATTCATGATGGCCAAAAAATCCAATTCTGGCATTTACCTACAAGGCCGATATGAACTCCAATTGCTCGACTCCTGGGGAAAACAGTCGCCCTCTTTTGGTGATTGTGCAGGCATCTACGAGCGTTGGGACGAGTCCAAGCCAAAGGGACAAAAAGGCTACCAAGGCCACGCGCCACGCACCAATACCTGCCGCGCCCCCGGCCTTTGGCAAAAACTAAAAATATCCTTTCAGGCACCTCGCTTCAATGCCAATGGACAAAAGGTCGCCAATGCCCGCATCTTGGAGGTCTATCTCAATGGAATCCTGGTACAAGAGGGGGTCGAACTGACTGGCCCCACCCGAGGCCCCGCCTTTGCAGAAGAAGGCCCAACTGGCCCACTGATGATCCAAGGAGATCACGGCCCAGTTGCCTTTCGCAACATTCGCTACAGAAATTACGATCAGGAAGCAGTCCAGTTGAGCGACATCAAGTACGAAGTGTACTACGGCTCTCAACACCATCGCAAACCCAATTTCGATACTCTCTCACCCGACTTGAGCGGAACCTCGGAGAGTCTGACGTGGGAAGTGGCAAGACGCAAAAACGAATATGCCATCCGCTTTTCTGGATTTGTAGAGGTGAAACAAGCAGGTTTGTATTCCTTCAAACTATCGGGCAACGAAAATACCAGCCTCTCCATCAATGGCAAAGAACTCATCGAGGAAGGATGGAACGCCCGGACAGATACCGTCCGCCTGAAGGCTGGAAACATTCCCTTTGTATTGACCTATGCCAAGCGAGAAGGCTGGATGCAACCCAAGCTGGGACTTTTTGTCAGCGGCCCAGGCTTCCGGATGGCGCCCATGCACATCCCCTCTTCCTACCTGCTGGCCAATCCTACCAGACCCATTTTCCTCCATGTCAAACAAGGGCCTGAATTGATGCGCTGCTTTGTCGACTACCAGGCCCATCCCAATGCCCCCAAACACCGCATCGTACACGCCCTGTCCGCAGGCCACCCGGAAAAACTCCACTACACCTATGACCTCGACGAAGGTGCACTGGTTCAAATCTGGAGAGGAGAATTTCTGGACGCAACCCCCATGTGGAACAGCCGGGGCGACGGAAGTTCCAAAGCCCTTGGCAGCTTGCTGGCCATCGGCGATGTACCCAACATCTGGCAATTGCCCTCTCCCTCTACCCCTTGGCCGGATACCTTGGAGGCCGAAGCAGGATTTCGATTCAGAGGCTATCGGCTGGACGATGAGGGACTGCCCACCTTCCACTACCAATTGTACGGCCTCAATGTACAAGACAAGTTGGCCCCCGAAGATGGAGGCCGAAAGCTGAGTCGCTGGATCAAAGTAGAGGGAGATGCTCCCGAGCAGTCTCGATTTTTACTGGCCCGTGGCAGTCAGATCAAATCGCTGGGCGATGGTTGGTTCAGCGTCAACGACCAGGAGTTTTACATCCAACTGGCCAATGGCGCCAAGGCTGACATTCGGACTGTGGACAAACACCAGGAACTACTCATTCGCCTAAATCAAAATGAGAACATTCACTATTCTGTCGTATTTTAATTCAATGAAAGACATGCATCGCATCAACATACATCTTTTTGCCTTCCTCCTTTGCCTGCTGTGCGTAGGCACTGCATCAGCCCAGGACGACAATGCCCTGGCTCCGGTAGAATCCGACTATTACAACATCATCACTCTCCCCCTACCAGAGGGACTGATGATGGAAGTCGGGGGCTTGGTATGCTTGCCCAACAACAAACTGGCTGCCTCCACCCGCCGAGGGGAAGTTTGGGTGGTAGAAAATCCCTATATGCTCAACGAGCGCAATCCCGTCTACAAGCGATTTGCCAGCGGGATGCATGAAATTCTTGGCTTGGCCTATCGAGACAATGCCCTGTATGCTGCCCAGCGCGGCGAACTCACCAAGTTGGTGGACGAAAATGGCGATGGCAAGGCCGATCTGTACGAAGCCGTCTATGTGTGGCCTTTGTCAGGACATTACCACGAGTATTCCTTCGGTCCCAAAATCGACGCAAACGGCGACATGTATGTCACGGCCAACGTTGCTTTTGGAGAGGTCGAATGGTGGCGAGGCGAAAGCCGGGTACCCTGGCGAGGATGGACCATGAAGATCACTCCCGATGGCCAAATGGAGCCCTACGCCACTGGCATGCGCTCTCCCTGCGGCATCGGCTTGTACAACAACGAATTCTTCTACGCTGACAACCAAGGAGATTGGATGGGATCAGGCGGACTGGTCCATGTGGAAAAAGGAGACTTTACAGGCCACCCTGCTGGTTTGCGCTGGGCGGGCTTGCCCAACTCTCCGGTGAAGGTCCGCACCAATGATGTGTACTACCGAGTCAACCCCCGCTTTGCCGCCAAGGGACAAGTGGCCAACAAGCCCGAGGACATTGCTGATGAAAAGCCAACGCCCCTGTATGCTGTCGCCAAAGAAGTACCTGGCGTGAAGACCCCGGCTGTCTGGCTGCCACATGGTGTACTAGGGATTTCCACTTCGGAGATCATTGTGGACACCACTGGCGGAAAATTCGGACCGTTCAGCGGCCAAATGTTCATCGGGGACCAGGGCCAGAGCAAAATTGTCCGAGTGGCTTTGGAGAAGGTCAAGGGCAGTTACCAAGGGGTCGCTTTTGGATTTGTGGAAGGCTTCCAGTCGGGGGTTTTGCGGATGTGTTGGGGGCACGATGGGTCCATGTTCGTCGGCGAAACCAACCGCGGATGGGGATCGGCGGGAACCAAGGACTACGGCTTGCAACGCCTGGCATGGACGGGAAAGATTCCTTTTGAAATGAAGACGGTCAAGGCAATGCCAGATGGATTCGAAATTGAATTTACCCAGCCTGTGGACAAGAAAACGGCCCAAGATCCCGCCTCTTACCAAGTCACCAGTTTCATTTACAAATACCATCCAGTCTATGGCAGCCCTGCTGTCAATGACAAGGATTGTCGGGTCAAAGGTGTGGTCGTCTCACGCGATGGGCTCAAGGCTCGCATCGTGGTGGACAACCTACGGGAAAAGTACATCCACGAAATCAATGCTACCGGAGTGCGCTCCTACCAAGACAACTTTGGCCTGCTGCATCCGGCTGCTTACTATACCTTGAACAACATACCAGAAGGGGAAAAACTCAACTTGCCTGAGCCGCCTCCCCCACCCAAGGAGCCGAAGGCTGCGGCGCCTGCTGCCCATCACAACCACGGAATGACAATGGTCAGCCCGGATGCCAAGCAACAACCTGCAGCAGCAGCTCCCGCCAAGAAAAAGAGCACAGCCCCCAAGTCTACCAAGACCAAAAAAGCCGCTTCCCCCAAAGTGGTTGCTGGCCGCAAGCGCGTCACCAAAAAGCCGGCGAGCTGGACCAAGATCGACAAATCGGTGGTTTTGTCCACCTTGCCTGGACTCAAATACGATCAGAAAACCATTACCATAAAGGCGGGGAGTCGCGTCAAGTTGTCCTTTTACAACAATGACGACATGCCACACAATGTTGTCATTACCCAACCCAATCAGGCGGACAATGTGGGTCAGCTGGCCATGAAGCTGGGCATCAAGGGGACGGCGAAAAGCCACATCCCCAATACCAACAAGGTACTTTTCCACACTCGCTTGCTGCCGCCGGGTACTTCCGAGTCCATTTTCTTTGTGGCGCCCAAAAAGCCAGGGGTGTACACCTACGTTTGTACAGTGCCGGGCCACCATTCAGTCATGCGCGGCAGTTTGCGCGTGGTGCCCTAAAGATCGAACTTTACCAATTTACTGAATCGCTTGACACGGCTGTTGATCTCCCGTTTGTTGAGCGTTTTCAGTCGTTGGATGCTGAATTGCTCTACGCAGAAAGAAGCCATTGCTGAACCATAGATGATGGCGCGTCTCATGTTGGCCATATTGATTCGGCCACTCTGTGCGAGGTATCCGGTAAAACCTCCCGCAAAAGTATCTCCTGCTCCGGTGGGGTCAAAGACTTCGGCCAGCGGCAAGGCAGGCGCAAAGAAGATGTCATCACCATAAAAGAGCAATGCGCCATGTTCTCCCTTTTTGACAATCAGAAAACGAGGTCCCATCTTGTGAATGACCCGGGCGGCCTTCACCAGGGAGTACTCACCAGATAGCTGGCGGGCTTCCTCGTCGTTGATGGTCAACACGTCCACTTTCTTGATGACCTTTTTCAGGCCAGGCATGGCAACATCCATCCAGAAGTTCATCGTGTCCAATACTGTCAATTTGGGCTCCTTCTTCATCTGGCGGATGACCTTTAGTTGAATCTCTGGAGTCAGGTTGCCCAACATCAAGATCTTGGCGTAGCGATAAGCCTCGGGAAGTTTGGGATTGAAATCGGCCAACACGTTGAGGTCAGTGACGAGTGTGTCGCGTTGGTTCATATTGTCGTGATAGCGGCCCGCCCAGAAAAAGGACTTTTCTCCCTCTTTGATTTCTAGGCCGTCGAGGTTGATCTTTCTTTTGCGCATGTACTTGATCTCCTCATCCGGAAAATCATCTCCCACCACTGACACCAAGCCCAGGCTTTTGGTGAAGTAGGAAGCGGCCAGAGAAATGTACGTGGCGGCACCACCGACCACGCGATCAGCTTTGCCGTATGGGGTCTCGATGCTGTCAAATGCAACGGTGCCTACACTGACTAAATCCATAATTGTTCTGCTTTTTTTGATTGATGACACAAAGATGGGCTTTTTATTCAATTTTTTTTGCCCAAAAAGCTTTGCACCTTTCTAGCAAAAGTCATAACTTTGCACTCGCCTACAAAGGATGGTCACTCTCCTTATCGGCAAATGCCTCAATAGCTCAGTTGGTTAGAGCGGCGGACTGTTAATCCGTAGGTCCAAGGTTCAAGTCCTTGTTGAGGCGCAAAAGCCCCTGCTTCCTGTAGGGGTTTTTTTATTGCTTCCATCTCCTGCCAAGGCAAACTTTCCCAGCTGTTGTCCCGTATACTAGAGTAATGGCTAACCAAAAACCCAATTTGACACCAGAAATGGAAGAGAAGCGACAACATACGGAAGGAGGTAGCTCTTTCGTTATCTGACTGGTAACATTGCTCGAAGCAGTCCTATGAGGAAAATTTACATCATTTTCTGCCTTTGTCTCATCGTTCAATGGACCTTTGGCCAGACGGCTGAAGGAACACGCACATCCAATATCGTCCCCAACCCCAGCTTCGAACTCTACTCCAGCACGCCCATCGGCTGGTTTTATAAGGGGAAACACTTCACTGATGTCATGAAATATTGGAGCTCTGCAACCGGAGCCTCGCCCGACATTTTTGGGCCCAAGGTGCGCGTACCAGCTCAATGGGCCGCCAAAGGCTTTGGAGAAAAGGAGGCCCACGACGGATTTTCCATGGTCGGCATTACGCTCTACGGCTGCGAAGGCGGAAAACCACATTGCCGGGAGTACGTCCAAATCCAACTGGCAGAGCCCTTGGTCACTGGCCAAAACTACTATGCAGAATTTTGGGTGTGCCACCTCGATCGCTCCCTACAGGTCAACAACATCGGAATGGCCTTTTCTGATGAAAAAATCAAAGTGAAAACAGACAGTCCCCTGGAATTGACCCCACAGGTAAAGGCAGATTACATCGTATCCGCCCGCCAATGGACGCGCGTCACTGGCCGATTCAAGGCCGTATCAGACGCCAACTACCTCATCATCGGCAACTTTTGCCCCGACAGCCTCACCCACCACCGGGCCATGTCGGCCAACAACCTCAACTACGCCTATTATTACGTTGATGATGTGATGGTGAAAAAGGAGGATCCCATTCTGGAAGTTCCCGTAAAGGAAGACGATTTGTCCAAAGTCATACTCGAAAAGGGGAAAGTCATTGCCCTTCGCAACATCTTCTTCGACACCGACAAGGCAGAATTGCTTCCGCGATCCTTCATCGAACTGAACAAATTGCTCACCATTCTGCGCGACAATCCCGCCATGATCATCGAGGTACAAGGACATACCGACAGCATCGGTGGATTTCAATACAATTTGTCCTTGTCTCAAAGGCGGGCAAAGGCAGTGGTCGACTACCTGCACAAGCGCGGCATCAGCAGAAGTCGCTGTCGCTTCAAAGGCTATGGTAGCAGCTCTCCCATCGCAGACAATGGCACGGAGGAGGGGCGACGACTCAATCGAAGGGTCGCTTTTCTCATCTTGAATAAGTAAAAGCTTCTTGAAATATGGTGGGCCTACACCTTTACTTTCAGGCGGGTGTAGCCCCAGGCGACGATCACGCAAATGACCAGGGCAGGCAAGAGGTTGGCCACAAAGAATTCCGACAGCTCCAGGATTTTGATGGACAATGCAATCAGCAACACACCACCCATTCCACTCACCAGAGCCAAGATGTTTTTGGTAAATAAAGGCTTGGCTTTCCCGGCTAAAAGGGTCAATCCCCCCTGGATGAACAACATGGGGATGATGGAAAACAACACCCCAATCCCATAACTCGACGCCAAGGCAACGGCCATGATGCCGTCGAAGACCGACTTGATCAACAGCAATTCCCGTTTGTTCTGAAAGCCTTCCTCAATGGCCCCAACAATGGTAATGGGGCTGGCACAAAACAAGATGATGCCCGCAATGAGGCCCTCGGTAAATTGCCGTTCTCCCAGCTGGAAGTTGTTCTTGATCCACACCTCACATCCATCCAAAAACGCCTTCACACCAATCAATTCCCCAATGATTCCACCCAAAATCAGGCTGAAAATGAACATGACCATCAAGCCTTCCGGGACTTTGAGACTCATCTGCAAGCCCAAAATCAAAATGCCCAAGCCCACCGCCTGGAAGACAATCGATTGAATGCTCTCAGGAAATACCTGCTGTAACATGACACCGATCATGCTGCCAAAGACAACCGTGCTCATATTGATGAATGTACCTACAGGCAGTTTGCTCATAGTTGAGGGGTTTCACTTGTTGGTGATTTGCGCACCAAAGATACCCAAAATAAAGCGGTTTGAGATTTTTCTTGGCCCAAAATCATCCTGCCCTTTCGATTTGGGAAAGGACCTCTTCGGCCTGTTGGAGAGCTGCCGGTTTGCCAACGTCCAACCACAAGTCCTCGTCGTGGGGATGGGCACAGATCCGCTGCTGGGAAGCTGCTTCCAAGTAGAGGTCAATGATCGAAAAAGCTTCTTTCTCTGGCATCAACTGAAACAATGCCGGGTGAATGGCATGAATCCCACTGAAGGCCCACAAGTCAAACTGTCCCCTGGTGGCACGGCTCATTTTCAACTCACCTGTCTTGATGTTGGTCCAACCGTGAAGAACTCGCTCAGGATCAAAAATGAGAAAGCGACTGGTCTGTCGACGGCGAACAGAAAGCGTTGCCAAGGCTCCGGATGCACAATGCGCCTGGTAAAAGGCCGCCAAATCCATGTTGCTGAGGATGTCGGCATTGCAGAGGAGAAAGGAATCGTTTCCGTCCAAAAACCAACGGGCCTTTTTCAAGCCCCCCCCCGTCTCCAACAATCGAGTCCGCTCATCGGAAATGTGGACCGGCACACCATATCGCTGCTCCGCCCCCTGCAAAAAGTCTATCACCTGATCGGCAAAATGATGAACATTGACAATGATTCCTGTGCATCCCGCCGCTGCCAGTCGCTGGATGGCAATCTCCAACAAGGGCCGCCCCCCGACTTGCACCAAGGCCTTTGGCCGATCGTCGGTGAGAGGGCGAAGACGGGTCCCCAAGCCCGCAGCTAAAATCATGGCTTTCATAGGCAATTCGTTCTGTGAAGGCGAAGATACACATTCCCCCAAGGCTTACCCAGCTACTGTCCCAAATGCCCGCGAATGTAACGGGCATAGCGCTTCATCCGAGCCAATGCCGACGCTTCCAGCTCAAAAGGATTGTCTGCTTGCTCTGCCTCTTCTATGGGCAGCACCCGGAAGTGCGTAGGCTCGCCTGGCTTCTTCTCAATGTAGCGCCAAATGGGGTGGTAGCGATGGTCCAACAGCCGAACCGCCCCATTTTCCCGCAACAGCCGCACCCCCAATACAATACCTCCATCCGTAAGAGATTTGCGCTGGTTGGAGATGAAATTGCCCAGGGAATAGGCGACAACTGCTTTCTTCGGAGCCCCCTCGGCCTTGCGCATCTGATACAGTTCAATGGGCTGCACCACATGCGGATGGGCACCCACAATGAGGTCTGCTCCCCAGCGAAGAAGTTGGACAGCCAACTGCTGTTGCTTTTTGTTGTGGGTTTCTTCATACTCGCGCCCCCAATGTAGGCAGACCACAACAAAGTCAGGTCGCATCAGACGAGCCTCGAACAAATCCCGCCGAATCTGTGCCGTGTCAATGACATTGAGCAGAAAAGGATTGTGTCGGCTTTTGCGACCAATGCCATAGGTGTAGTTCAGAAAGGCCAGCTTGAAGCCATGGCGGTAAATCAGCAAAGGATACTGCAAGGCCCGTTCTGTAGAATCGGTAAAGGTGCCAGTATGATAAAGATTTCTTTCCTGCAGCACCTCAATCGTGCGGGCCACCCCTTGGCGATGGGCATCGTTGGCGTGGTTGTTTGCACACAACAAGAGATCGAAGCCCGCTCCCTGTAGGGCATCGGCCAGGGCAGTTGGGCTGCGGAAATAGGGAAAGCCTTGATAGGGTGGCTCTCCTGGCAGGGTCAATTCCAAGTTGCCAATTGCCAAATCAGCAGAGGCAATGAGGGGTTGTATGTATTCAAAACAGGGCTGGTAATCGTATTGCCCGTCTGGTTTGCGCTCGGCCGCCTTGATTTGTGGACTGTGGCCCATGATGTCTCCAGCGAAGAGAAGGTCCAAAGTATCATCTGGGAGAGGAGTGGTGGCCAAGCTGGGGGCTGGCAACTCCAGGGCAGGCAGTTGTTGAGGTTCTACAGGCCGACAAGCCCAAAGAAAGAGAAGAAGAACAAACGGCCAATGGCGAGAAGACAATCGAAGATGCATGATCAGGGAGGATTGCTGCTGATCAAGTCTGCCTCCAGCATGCGATTTTCAAGGTACTGGCGGGAGGGGTCGATTTCTCCCTTCAGGTACTGCTCGATGAGGAGGCTGGCCATGGGCGCGGCATAGGTCGCACCCCACACACCATGCTCTACATAAACAGCAACGGCAATTTTTGGATTTTCCTTGGGAGCAAAGGCGAAAAATACGGAATGATCCTTTCCGTGTGGATTCTGCGAGGTTCCGGTTTTGCCACAAACGCTGACATCTGCGAGGCGAGCCACCCGTCCGGTGCCCTCCAAGATGGCTTTTTCCATGCCGTCTACGGTGGGGCCAAAATGGATTGGGTCAACTGGCACCTGGTGTCGGGTCCGAAATTTTTCTTCGATTTGTCGATCAGAATTTCGGAAGCCCTTGACCAAGTGTGGAGTGTAGTACCAGCCACGGTTGGCAATCAATGCTGCCAGATTGGCCATTTGTAGAGTTGTCATTTGGATTTCGCCCTGGCCAATTCCGATCGACATGATCGTAGGAGAATACCATCCTCCTTTGGCCTTTGGGTAGAGGTAATCGTAGTACTCGGTGGTGGGAATGTTTCCCCCTACTTCATACGCCAAATCGATGCCCAAGCGATCGCCCAAGCCGAAGTCGTAGAGGTAGCGCACCAAAGTATCGAGCCCCTGATGTGGGTTGTAAAAGCCGTAGCGGTCTACCAAGTCGCGCAAAACCTGAAAGAAATAAGCATTGCAGGAGTGCGCCAAGCCAGTTTGTATATTGGCTGCGTAGGGATGAGAGTGGCACTTGCGCACCATTCCGTTGTAATAGTATCCCATGTTGCAAGTAATCCCTCTGTTGGGATTCAATATACCTTCTTGTAACGCAACAAGTCCCACAACTGTTTTGAAAATGGAGCCTGGCGGATATTTTGCGGAAATGCTTCTGTCAAAAAAGGGTCGCAAACTGTCTTTCTGCAGTTGGGAAAAAGCAGACCCACGGTTGCGGTTGATGGTCAGCAGATTGGGGTCGTAGGTCGGAGCACTGGCCATGCAAAGCACTTCCCCGCTGCTGGGTTCAATGGCGACAATGCTCCCCGTCTTGTTGTTCAACAATTGCTCTGCATAGCGTTGCAGATCGAGGTCAAGGGTGGTGATGAGGTCTTCGCCAGAGATAGCAGCAGAATCCAATTCTCCACTCTTGTAAGAACCAACCACGCGGCCCAGGTTGTCCTTCATCACATAACGAACCCCCTTTTTACCTCGGAGGGCATCCTCGTAGTAGGCTTCCAGGCCCGTCACGCCGATGTAGTCTCCACGAGTGTATTTGCCAGCATTCTCGTCGATCTTGGCTTGGTCTACTTCATTGAGATAGCCCAGGACATGGGCTGCATTTCGATGGGAGTAGCCTCTGACGTTGCGCAATTGAACAGAAAAGCCTGGAAATTCGTGCAGGTGTTCCATGAAGCGAGCACAAATGTTGGCGGGTACCTTGGACAAAAAGACAAAGGGGACCGACTTGGAATAGCGCCGACTCCGGAAATTTTTGTTCAAATTTTCTTCAAAGGTCTTGCGATCAATCTCCAACAGCTCACAAATCTTCAGCGTATCCATGTCTTCCGACAGTTGCTTGTAGGTGACTTTCAGGTCATACATGGCGTTGTTGTTGACCATCAGCTTGTTGTTGCGGTCAAACATCAATCCCCTGGAAGGGTAGATCACGTATTTGTCGATGGCAGTGGCCCGGGCCTTGTCCTGGTAGGAAGTATCCAAGAGTTGAATTTGCAAGGCTTTCCACAGCAACAACACCGCTCCTATCATGAAGAACAGGCGGATGATGGTACTCCTCTGCTGTAAACTGTCTTTCATTCTTTTGGATCGAAGATGTATTGGTAAATGATCACAAAGATCATGGAAATCACAAAGCTCGAAAGCGTTCGCAGTAATATATCCCAGAAATAGTAAAAAGTAAATGCCTCAACAGAAAAGTACCAAAATAAATGCGCAAACATCAGACAGGAAGCATAAATGCTGAACCAACCGATGCCAAATCGGCGCTTGGTCGGACTGTGGCTGACATTGTAGCCTCCTCTTGGCTCTATCAAGGCCAGAACAGCTGGGCGCACAAAGGCCAGAAATACGCAGGCGCTTGCGTGCAGGCCAATGGAGTCGTAAAACAAGTCGACCGCGATCCCCAGTACAAATCCCAGGAAGATGGCCAGGGTGTGAGGAGTCCGCAAAGGCAGGAGAAGGAGAAATACGGGGTAGAGAAAAATCTGAATGTAATTGAAGCTTTCCCAAGTGGGCGAAGCCGACTTGAGAAGTAAAACCTGAAAAAGTGTGAGGCCAACAAATCGCAGGATATGTGTGAGTATGGTACTATTCATCGGCGTTTCCTTCTTCTAATTCCTGAATCTCCTCCTTCAACAAATTGTCGATCACATAAACGTATTTGATATTGGCCAAGTCGTTGCTCAATTTGATGTCGATGTCCCAGGAATTGCTTCCAGGCTCGATCCTGGATTCCTCCACCGTTCCCACCATGATGCCCTCGGGGAAAAGGGTGGAATAGCCACTGGTGACAATGGTATCGCCCGGCTGAAATCCGGCGTGTTTGGGCACATCGATCAAAGAGGCCTTGAGTGGATTGCTGCCATCCCATATCAAAAAACCGAAGTAGCCATTTTTGAGAAGCTTCACACTGATGCGGGATTCTTTGTGCAGTACAGACATGACACTCGAAAAATTTTCCCTGGCATTGCGCACAATTCCCACGATGCCATTGCTGCTGACTACGCCCATGCCACTGCTGACTCCATGCTTTTTGCCTATGTCGATGAGAATGGTATTGCTGTGGGCATTGATGGAATTGCTTCGAACTTGTGCAGGAAGATAGGTGTACCAAGGGAGCTGTTCGGGCTGTCGGCCCATGGTATCCTGCCAGGGACTACGCACCAATTTGGACTGATCGAGTTGGTTGTAAATTCGGGCATTTTCCCGGGCCAGGGTATCGGCCACCGAGGACAAGCTGTAAAATTTGGCCACTTCATCAAACTGCTTGTAGAAATAGCCAGAGATGTTGCTGGCAGAGCTGAAGAGGATTTCGTTGTGTTTTTTACTGAATTGGACCACCAATACCATGCACAGGGCTTCCAGTAGCAGGAAAAGCACCAGGCCACCATTTCGGACGAACAACATCAGTAAGTTGCGCATAACAACGCGAAGTTAAATCGAAGAATGCGTGGGCTTAGACGCTCTTGCGATCGATCAGAAAGGAAAACTTGTCGATATTCTGCAGGGCAATCCCCGTGCCGCGCACCACGGCCCGCAACGGATCATTGGCGATGTGTACTGGCAACTTGGTCTTTTGGGCAATGCGCTTGTCCAAGCCGCGCAGCAAGGCACCTCCTCCAGTGAGATAGAGCCCGGTTTTGTAAATGTCCGAAGCCAATTCCGGCGGAGTGGTCTCCAAGGCTTTCAACACGGCATCTTCTACCTTGGAAATCGACTTGTCCAAGGCGTGGCCAATTTCCTGGTAGGTGATGGTAATCTGCTTGGGAATTCCCGTCATCAAATCCCGACCGTTGACGGCATAGTCTTCGGGGGGATCTTCCAGTTCGGGGAGGGCAGAACCAACGTGTATCTTGATTTGCTCCGCTGTGCGTTCTCCAATGAGAATGTTGTGCTGGCGCTTCATGTAATTCATGATGTCCATGGTGAACTCATCACCAGCTGTGCGGATGGACTGATCACAGACGATGCCTGAGAGAGCGATGACTGCAATTTCTGTCGTCCCTCCCCCAATGTCGATGATCATGTTGCCAACGGGTTCTTCCACATCCAGTCCAATCCCAAGGGCGGCTGCCATGGGTTCGTGGATCAGGTAGGTCTCTTTGGAATCGACATGGTCTGCACTGTCGAAAACAGCCCGCTTTTCCACCTCGGTGATTCCGGATGGAATGCAGATGACCATTTTCATATGGGTAAAAAATCGACGGCGGCTTCCGGCCATGTTAATCAAGCCCTCGATCATGCTCTCAGCTGCTTGGAAATCGGCTATCACTCCATCCTTGAGTGGGCGGATGGTTTTGATATTTTCGTGTGTTTTCTCATGCATCTGCATAGCCTTATTGCCCACGGCGATGGTCTCGCCAGTCCGGCGATTGATCGCAACGATGGACGGTTCATCCACGACGACCTCGCCATCTTGAATGATCAGGGTATTGGCTGTGCCTAGGTCGATAGCCAAATCCTGGGAAAAGAAGCTAAACAGTTTCATCTACAGTACTTTATAAAAAATTTGAGCGAACACAAAAGAAAGCAAAATTTACAAAAAAAAGAAACAAATACCTCAAACAATAACGCGAAGGTAAATCCTTTATGGCACAGCAAAAAATTTAGGCTTCCCCTTTCTGCACATTGGGGCGAAGACTGCCCAGTCTCATACCCCCACAACCACTTCCCAGTGATCTTGTTTGGAAAGATACTTTTCAGCCATTTGGCGGATGGTCTCTGGCTGGATGGTCTTGATGGTGTGTACCAATTCTGTAAAGGCCTCGAAGGGAACATTGCGGATGACATACATTTTGAGGAGGTCGGCGGCGTTGAAGGCTCCGTCTAGCATCGTCAGCAAATGCCCCAGCAAAAAGCTGCGAACCATCTCCAACTCGTCCAAGCCAATGGGCTGTTCACAGAGGCGGTTCATCTCCTTGTAAATTTCCTGTACAGTGGCCCCCACAAAGTCATTGCCCACCTCGGTGCCGATGTAGAAGTAACCGTCGTGATTCATCACATCCATGGTGGAAAAGATGTTGTAGGTATAGCCTTTATCTTCGCGGATGTTGGCCATGAGGCGAGACCCAAAATACCCTCCCAGTATGGTGTTGAGCACGTATACGCCATGATAATCGGGATGGCTTCGGTTGAAGAGGCGCCGACCGATCCGGATGGCTGTCTGGACAGTGCCAGGCCGCTCGATTTTTTTGTGCAGGGGCGACTGGACATCGCTGGGAAAGACTGGCACTTCTCTTTCGCCTACTGGCAACTGCCGCCCGATGTAGCGATTGAGCAATTCGATGGTATCGGGGCGAATGCAGCCACTGAGGAAAATCTGGCACTTGGAGGCCACAAAATTGCGGCGAAAATGCTGCAGCAAGTCCTCGCGCTCCAAAGACCCATAGGTTTTGGGGTAGCTGTTGTAGCCATAAGGGTGGTGCGAACCAAAAATCAACTCGGTAATCTCGCGATAGGCCACCACATCGTTTTTCGACAAATCGACTTGCAAGCGTTGCTGGTTGTTGCGCACAAAGGTCTGCAACTCATTCTCGGGAAAGGCTGGCTGGACCAACAGCTCGGCCAACAATGGCACAAGCTTGTCAAAGTGTTTGTTGAGAGAGTACAGAACGATGTTGGAGGTATCCAGATTGACGGGAAAGCTGAGAGAGCCGCCATAAAAATCGATGGTTTCGGCAATCTGTGCAGCATTCTGTTCTTTGGTTCCCTCTTTGAGCAACTCCGCTGTGGCACGCGACACCAACTGCTTTTTCTCATAGGGCCGTCCCGCATCAAAAACAATTTCGATCTTGATGACATCCTGCGTCCCCATGTCGACAGCATAGACGGGGATGCCATTGTCCAATTGGTATTGTTGGGGAATGGGTAGGCTGAGGTTGCTGATCTCCCGGATCTTCGGCGCGCGCGTACGGTCTGGCATGGCGGTTCGTTACAGTCTTTCAGGTTCTTGAATGGATCACTCTTTCAAACGTCTGTCTGATCATTTCGGACCGCAAATTTAGCCCGATTGATTCGAATATACCAATGTGGGCCGAGATAAAGTGCATTTTGCAAATGATTGTGGTACACGCGACCTGTGTTTCCCCCTGAGACTTATCCACAAAGTGTTGGTTATTTGTACAAAAAATGTGATGACAAAAGCTTATTTTTGCCCCTTCAGAAAAACCTTAACCGACCATGAAGTTCAGCGTATCGTCTTCGGACCTTTTGAAGCAGCTACAGATTGCAGGAGGTGCCATAGGCTCCAATCCGGTCTTGCCCATACTGGAAGATTTTCTCTTTACCATAGAGAACAACAAATTGATCATCTCTGCGACTGATCTAGAGACTTCCATTACGACCCAGATTGAAGTCAATGCAGATGCAAATGGTGTCGTTGCGGTACCTGCCAAGATTCTTCAGGATACTTTGAAGGAGTTGCCGCAGCAGCCCATCACGTTCAATGTCAACGAAGAAAACTTCGGAATAGAGATCACTTCTGCCTACGGAAAATACCGCTTGGCAGGAGAAAATGGGCAGGATTTCCCCCGCATTCCCGAACCCGATACGGTGGATACCATCCAGCTGTCCGCCAGCATGTTGGCCCAAGGGATCAGCAAGACGCTCTTTGCCACCAGCAACGACGAATTGCGGCCTTCCATGACCGGGGTGTACTGCCAGGTGGATTTCAACAAGCTCATCATGGTGGCAACAGATGCTCACAAATTGGTAAAGCACACGTTCAAAAACATAGAAAGTCAAATCTCCACTTCTTTCATCATCCCCAAAAAGGCGCTCAACTTGCTGAAGTCCGCCCTTCCCTCCGGCGACGATGTCAAGCTGTCTTTCAATAAAGCCAACGCCTTTTTTGCCTTTGGCGACATCAACCTGGTCTGCCGATTGATCGATGCCCGCTACCCAGATTACAATGCGGTCATTCCCGTGGACAACCCCAATCTGTTGACACTGGGACGCCAGGATTTCATGAACTCCATGAAGCGCATCGCCATCTACGCCAATAAGACCACCAACCAAGTCATCCTCAACATCAACGATGGCAGCCTGACGGTCTCCGCCCAGGATTTGGACTTTTCTAACGAAGCGACCGAACAGCTCGCTTGCGACTACAAGGGCCAGCCGTTGACCATCGGCTTCAACGCAAAGTTTTTGGTGGAAATGCTCAACGTGCTGGAAAGTGATGAGATCAAAATGGAGCTCTCCACACCCACCAGAGCTGGCATCCTTCTGCCTGTGGAAGAAAAAGAAGATGAGGAAATTCTCATGCTGGTGATGCCCGTTATGCTGAGCAACTAATTCCTTTGTACATGAGGTCTACAGCTTATCCTGTCCATCGTCGCTTGCTGCTCTTGGCTTGCTGGACGCTGGTCTGCTGGGCTTGTCAGAACCCCTCGTCAAACAACAACGCCTCTTCCCGCACCCCTCAGTCGTCTGAAGAAGTCTTCCGCAATTGGCAAGGCCACATTGATCGCAATGAATTTGATCAAGCAAAAAAACTGAGTACGGCCAGTACCGTTGAATGGATCGACATGATCTCTACCATGCTCTTCGATTTGCCGGAGGGAGAAGAGATTCCCCTGACCCAATTCATCGAACTGAGTTGCAGCGAAAGCGGGGATACCGCCTCTTGTCGCTATCTCACCGAAGAGGAGGGCTTTCAAATCCGAGACAGCGTCCGATTGATTCGACAGGACGGGCAATGGCTGGTCGATTTTACAGATGAGGAAGAACTCAGCGAGGAGGAAGCCGAAGAAATCATTCAGGAATTGAAAGAACTGATGCAGGATTCTCTGCGCCAACTCGAAAATCTCCAGTAGCTGTTGCTTATGAAAGTCGGTCTTTTTTTTGGCTCCTTCAACCCCATCCATGTCGGACACTTGATCATCGCCAACTTTATGGCATCACAAACCGACTTGGACCGCCTTTGGATGGTCGTCTCTCCCCAAAACCCCCACAAACCCAAAAGCTCCCTGGCCCGCGACCACGACCGCCTGCACCTCGTCCGGCTTGCCATCGGCGACAATCCACTACTCCAAGCCTCCGACATTGAGTTCAAGCTCCCCCAGCCTTCTTACACCATAGATACACTCACCCACCTGAAAGAAAAGCATCCCACCCATGAATTCGTTCTCATCATGGGCGGCGACAACCTCAAGAGCTTTCACAAGTGGAAAAACTACGAACTCATCCTGGAAAACCACCAATTGTATGTGTACAATCGTCCCTCCTACGAGCCTGGCAAGCTGGCCCAGCACCCCAAGGTACGCTACTTCGATGCGCCGATGATGGACCTATCCGCCAGCTACATTCGCCGATGCATCAAAGAAGGCCTGTCCATTCAATACCTGGTAACAGACAGCGTGTTTGACTACCTGTCTTCCAGCAGCTTGTACCGCAAATAATGCGGCAGCGCACAATCTACGACATTCCAGATTCTTTGGGTCTGACAAAACAATAATACCTTTGTGAGTAGGTTATTAGTATGTTGCCGCAAGGCAATTGCAGACATTTATCAAAAGCACCCTTATTCGTATGCGAACGCAAAATTTGCTCCTTTTGCTGGCCCTTTTATCGGGCAGTCTGAGCCTGGAAGCCCAGGAACCTCTCAAGATTGGTCAATGGCGCTCCCATCTGCCCTATCAATTTGGGCGCTACATCACACAGAGTGCTACGCAGGTGTATTTTACGACCGATTGGGCGGTACTGGCCATGGACAAGGAAGAACGCTCTGTCTCCTACATTTCCAAAGTGGATGGACTCAGCGAGGCGGGAACCCAATTTGTCAAGTACGACCAACAGACGGAGAAACTCATCGTCACCTATTCCAATGGGTCCTTTGATTTGCTGCACGATGGAGAGGTGCGCACCTTTACCAACATTCGCACCGATGGCAATTTTTTCAACCGAGAAATCAATGATGTCAACTTGCTCGACAATGGCAATTTGTATTTCGCCACCAGTTTTGGCGTCGTGGAATTCGATCTAGAGCGAGAAGAATTTGGGTTCACTGCCAACTTGGATGTCAGCGTCAGCAATGTGGCCCGCTTTCAAGATCATTTCTACGCCACAACCGACGAAGGCATCTACCGCGCGCCGGACGACCCAGACATCAACCTAAAAGACATCAGCAACTGGATGTTGCTGGGCAGAGACGACGGCTTCCCGGACGTGTACCGCAGCCTGTCCATTTTGTCCTTCAGAGACCAGCTCTACTTCGACATGGACAATGTCCTCTACACCTACGATGGCCAAAGCCTGGACTCCATTTACTTTCTCAACAATCACGAAATTCGCTTTTTGACAGGAGAAGGGTCCAACCTATTGGCAGGTGCCTACTGCCTGGGCAACTGCAACGGCCGGGTCCTGGCATTCGACGACAGAAATCGCTTCACAAAAGTGGGCTCCAATTGTGTCAACCGACCGCTCTATGCCATCGAAGACGAACGAGGGCAGTTGTGGTATGCCGATGGATGGCGGGACATTCGGGTATCCACTGGGATAGAAGCCAGCTGTGAGCAAATGGAATTTGACTCTCCCTATACCCACGAAGCAACTGACATTGTGATACAAAACGGTGTCGTGTGTGTAGCCACCGAACCCACGCAAACCACTCCTCGATTCACCACCAGCGGCTTTTACAAGTTGGAACAAGGCGAGTGGACCACCTACAACCGACGTTTCAACGAAGAATTTACCCCTGACAACCTCATCGGATTCTACAGGATGGCCATTCATCCCGAAAATGGCAAGATCTACTCTGGCACCCTTTGGAGGGGAATGGTAGAGGTAGATGGCGAAAACATTCGGGTGCTCAATGAGCCTGAATTGCAGGCAGCCACTGGCGACCCCAGCGTCATCCGGGTCACAGGCTTGGCTTTTGATCGATCCAACAATCTGTGGATTGCCAATCACGATGCGCCCAACTCCATTGCCGTATTAATGGCAGATGGCGAAACTTGGAAAAGCAGCTTCGATGTGCCTTCCAGCATGAAAATTCGCAATGTGCAGATAGACAACTTTGGCAACAAGTGGTTTACTGTAGACGGTACGACCAGTGGGCTGCTCGTCTTCAACGAAGGTGACATGGACGATCCCAGCGACGATGAGCACAGATTCATCAATACCAGCAACAGCGCCCTGACAACCAATCTGGTCAATACCATCAGCGTCGATTTGGACGGAGATGTTTGGGTAGGGACGGCTGAGGGGGCTGTGGTCTTTGAATGTGGCAGCAATGTATTTGACGACAATTGCAGGGGGTCGCGCCGCATTGTAGAGGTGGGGGGCTTCAATGCCTTTCTCTTGGAAGATGAAAATGTGCTGACCATTGCCGTCGACGGCGCCAACAGAAAGTGGTTCGGGACAGAGAGTGGTGTGTTCATTCAGTCCGCCAATGCAGAAACCCAAATTGCCTTTTTCAATAAGGACAACAGCCCACTGTTCGACAATGTCATCTTCGACATCGCCATCAATCCCGAAAATGGCGAGGCATTCATTGGGACCGCCAAGGGGCTGATCTCTTTGCGCTCCGATGCCATCTCCGGGACGGCCATCAACAGCTCCGGTGCCTATGCTTTTCCCAACCCCGTCAGACCCGATTATGAGGGGCCCATCGCCATCAAGGGCTTGGCACGGGATGCCGATGTGAAGATTACGGATGTCAACGGACAATTGGTTTTCCAAACCCAAGCACTGGGAGGACAGGCCATTTGGGATGGCCGGGACTACAACGGGCAAAAGGCCCATTCTGGGGTCTACTTGGTATTCAGCACCAGCACCCAGAATGCCGAAAATCCAGATGCGATCGTCACCAAGATTTTACTGCTTCACTGATCCTCTACGGGGTCCAGCGCCTGCAGACCAAAGCGAATGTACTTGATCGTTTTGCCCACTGCCAGGTGCATCTTTTCGTAATAAGTTTTGTAGACCAGTTCCGGGATGGGCAGGTCTTTGGCATAGATGTCGTCGTCCTCGTACTGTAGGGTGGCATGTGGATAGCGCTCCACCGAGAGGAGGGTGTATTCGTACAGTTCTGGCGAATCTGTTTTGAGGTGTACCACGGCATTTGCCTGAAGCATTTGTCGGTATCGGTCCAAGAAAGGAGGGGCGGTCAGCCGTCGGTTGGGTTTGCGCAGGAAGGGGTCGGGAAAGGTGATCCAGATTTCGCTGATTTCGTTGGCTCCGATGAATTGGGTGAGCTGTTCGATGCGCGTGCGGATGAAGGCCACATTGTCCAATCCTTCCTCCAATGCTATTTTGGCCCCTTTCCAGATGCGGGCGCCTTTGATGTCGACCCCAATGAAATTTTTGTCTGGAAATTTTCTGGCCAATGCCAAGCAGTATTCTCCTCTGCCACAGGCCAACTCCAATACGATGGGTTTGTCGTTGCCAAAATGGCCGCTCGCCCAGTTTCCCTTGAGGTTGCATTGCTCACCGTCTTTTCCCGACAGTTGTGCATCGCCATCATCAAAATTTTCGTAAACATTGGGAAAGCTAAGCAGTTGTGCAAACTTTGCCAGTTTATTCCGCCGACTCATGAAATGCCAAATTCAATCTTAAAAAATAGCTCGTTGGTCATCCCTCATCCTTGAACTCATCCACCCCCAACCAGTGATCCAGCAACAGCTGGTATTCCTCAAAGGTACGCAGATTTTTGTGGCCACCCTTTTCGATGATGCTGAATTTGTCTCCCGACTTCAACAATGGCTTGAGTTGCAGCGCAGATTGCAGGGGCACCAAGTCATCGGCAGTCCCGTGAACGATGCAGATGGGGTATTGGACTCGTTGTATGAATTGATCGTTGGGAAATTGATTTTTCAGCCGAAAAGGCAAAAACGATACAGGCATTTGGGCGTGAAATACACTCTGGATGTTGTCAAAAGGCGTTTCCAGTATCAACAGCCTTGCCCGGACTTGCGCCGCCAAATGCGTAGCCACCGCACTGCCCAGAGAGCGCCCGTACAAGACAATCTCTTGCGGTTCGTATTCTTCCCGGCACTGCTGATACATCTGGTACGCATCCTTGTAAAACCAATCTTCATCGACTTGGCCTCCACTCTTGCCATAGCCTCTGTAGTCGACGGCCCACACATCATAGCCCCTGCTGGTAAAGTCGACCGTGTAGCGCCCCCAACGTTGCAAATTGTCGGCATTGCCGTGAAAGTACAAGACGATGCCCTTTTTGACTCCTTGTGCAGGGAAAAACAAACTGTGGATGCGAGTGCCATCTTCTGCCTCCCAAAATCGTTCCTCGTGGCGATGATCAAACTCAAATTGATGGGTGTCAGACAAGCCAGTTGGACGAAACACAAAGCGGTCTTCCAGCAGGTAGACCAGCAAGAGGCTCAGCAGATAGAGAAAGGCACAGACAGCCAGTATCCAGATGACTCGGTTGATCAGCATGGTGACAAGATCGGTTCGGCCCACAAGTTAGGAAAGTCGCGCCAGATGACAAGTCAAACAGAAAAATAGTACATACAACCAATCACATCTGCATTGACAACCTTTAAAAAACACCGCGCCAATGAACAAGGACGGTAGACAGCCTTGTTGATAAGGCAAACGTTTCCTCCAAAAGGGTCGAATTTAGCACGACTGCTATTTGAAACTACTTGAGGTGAAATATATCTTTGTGCATTTCCAATCCATCGGGCGAGGGTCAACTGGCATAAGCTGGTCCCAATCGTCATCAAAACCAGAAATTATATGAAAACCGTATTTGCTACCGTCATAGTCTTCCTCCTCCTCTTTGCCCCCTCCCTCCAAGCCCAGGAACTCGCCTATGGCTTTCGGGTGGGCCTCAACCTGTCCTCTTTTTCGGGGCCATCGGAAAAAAATGCTGCTGGCGATGATGTGGAAGAATTCAGATTTGGCACTGGCTTTCACGTGGGCGCAGACCTCAAGTTTGCCTTCACGGACCTGATTGGAATCAAAACGGGGCTGACCTTTTTCCAGCGGGGAGGAGAAGTTCGCTTTGATGGCGATGGATTTCAATATTTTCTTTCTGATGGTGGCAATCGCATCCGGGCAACGGGCCGCCGCCGGGCCATCCTTACTGTTACCAACTCCTACCTAGATGTTCCTTTGACCGCCTATTATCGATTGGGAGAAAAATTGGAGTTTTATGCTGGCGGGCAGGTCAGTTTTCTGGTGGGCTCAGTGGGCAGTGGCGATTTGTTGTTTGAGGGCCGCTCCGACCTGACCAACACTGCCATCGACCTGGAATCGGTTTTGATGGATTTCAACTATTTCAAAGACACCCCTCCCAAGGCCGATGACTTGGCCAATGCGCCCAACGCCACCAAGTTTGAGGCAGACGGACAGCGAATCTCCGTCCCCGAAGCCCTCAATGCCTACTATGACTTTGCCGAAAAGGACAAGAGCATTTACAACATCTTGGATGTGGGGTTGCAGGCTGGTGTCAATGTGTTCATCAATCAGGGTTTGTATGTGGGACTGGGCTTCAATTACGGCTTGCTGGATGCCACTCGCGACACCTATGACGTATCTCGGGTCAACAGCGACGGATTGGAATACATCGCCAGAGACGACAAGGACCACAATATGGTGTTCACTGCTTCTCTGGGTTTTAGTTTTTAGGATGCCAGCGAACAGACCAGAAAAAATATGAAAAAAAGAAATAGAGAGCTGATCCAAGCCTTCGAAAAAAAGCTGCACAAGTACATCAAAAACAAACGGCTGATCAAAATCCACAGAAGTGGTGCAGAGGGGGAGGCCTCTCTCCATGGCATCCTCCTGCAGAACAGCGAAGATTTTCTCTTGTTGCAAGTGGAAGAGGAGTTCCACCTAAATGGCTATGCCATCATCCGAAAAGATCGCTTTGATGGAGTACAACGCAGCGAAAGCGAAAGATTCCTCCAGAAAATACTGACAAAAGAAGGGATCACTGCCACTGAGCATGGGCTGTCCCAAAAGCTGTCTCTCCAAAGTTTTCAGGCCATTTTCAACGACCTCCAACAGAGCAAACAATTCGTCATTGTAGAATGTGAAGACTTGAAGGAGCCCAGCTTCACCATCGGAGAAATCGAAAAGACATCGAAAAAATCGGTTGGCATCCGCTATGTCTCCCCCGAGGGCCTCATCGATCGAAAGCCGACGAAGATTGCGTATGAAGACATCACACTCATCCGCTTTGGAGATCGATATTCGTCGCTGTTTCGGAAGTACAGTCGAGAGAGAGAATGGAAGGCACGACAAAAGACCTATTGATCCAAATCATGAGGGCGGATGAAAAACCAGGCTTGTATGACATATAAGAACTGTTGCAAATTCGCCCAACAGACCCAATGACCAAACACCATGACAAACATCAAAATCGCCCTCGACTGGACCCCCAACATCAACCACATCGGATTTTTCGTCGCCCAGCAAAAAGGCTTCTTCCAAGACCGCGGGCTGGACGTTGAACTCCTCGACCCCTCCTCCGACAACTACCAAACCACCCCAGCCAAAAAAGTGGAATTGGGCATGGCCCACCTTGCCCTCTGCCCCCTGGAAAGCGTGATCAGCTACCGTAGCAAGGCCAAAGCATTTGACCTCATCGCCCTGGCCGCCATTTTGCAAGAGGACCTGAGCGCCATTGTCGTGCCCAAAAGCGACACCGTCCAATCGCCCAAAGACCTCGATGGCAAATCCTATGCTTCCTACAAGGCCCGATACGAAGATGAAATTGTCCGACAAATGATTCGAAATGATGGTGGCAGAGGGGACATTCGAATTGAGTATCCCGCCAAACTGGGAATTTGGAATACCATCGTCAACGCTTCCTGCGACGCCACTTGGATTTTTCTGAATTGGGAAGGAGTCGAAGCTGCAGAGAGCCATCTCGATCTTTGCTATTTCAAAATGAGCGATTATGGCATTCCCTACTCTTACTCCCCTGTCATAGCAGCCCAAGAACAAGCGGTCAATCAACAAGCAGATGCCTACCGGAAAGTACTGGAAGCCACCCGGCAAGGATACCTCTACAGCCAGGAACATCCCGAAGAGGCCACCGCCATCTTAGCGCCCTTCGTTCCGCAAAATGACCAAAACATCGACCTGACAAAAGCCCTCGCCGCCTGTACCAACTCCTTTGGCACCGCCGATGGTTGGGGACGGATGGACAGAGACAATGTCGCTGCCTTTCTTCACTGGCTTCGAGACAAACAACTGGAAACCCATCCACTGACCGTCCAGGATCTGGTCAGCCCATTGTGGAAAGGGTAGAAAAATGAATGGAATTCTTTGGTCAGAAACCTTGCATTAGGTAGCGTTTGCCCATGACTTCTATGGAACTGACCGTCCGCTTGGGTGTGAGGTACAGATAGACGATTCCCCCCTTTTCGGTGGCAATTTCCAACTGGTACCGCTCGGCATTTCCACTGGCTTCTTCGTCCTCTCGTTCCACGATCTTCTTGATTGGAAAACGCCATTCTTTGTCCTCTTGTGTATCATCGTCGTAGGTGAGAATGGAGCGAATCTCGATGAAATACTCCTTGACGATTTTGGTCTTGATGCGAACATCCTGTCGACTGCTGTCGATTGGCTGGCCCAATGAATCCAACAAAGGTGCCTCGCTCTCCTCCGCCAATGCTTCGGCAGCCGGTTCCTCGGCCTCCTCCTCTGTGATGCCCAGCTCGATGTTCTCCATCTTTTCCTTCTTCTTCTTCTTTTTCTTCTTCCGCTTCTTTTTGACCTTTTCAATCACCCGAATCGTTTCCACAAACTGGATGGATGTACTGTCTTCCATCTGCAGGCGCTCCTGCTCGCCACTGACATCCTCGTGGATGCGCAAAAAAGGATAGACGACCATGCCCCACAAACTGTCCGGACTCTCCAAGGGGACTTCCCAGCGATCTGTAAAGTAGCCCGCTTCCTCCTCTTTCAGCTCCTTGTCGGCCTCTGTCTGGAAAAAGATGATTTCTTGGTCATTGCGAGAGCGCCGAAATACCAGGGCCTCGACTTGGGCCTGCGGTGTCAGGATGACCTTGAGGTGGCCTTGCAAAGTGGGATTGCGCGCATTGATCAGGCGAAGGATGTAGCCATATTCTGTTGGATTGATGTTGTTGACATTGTAAACTCCTTTGATTTCTCCGCCCGCAACGTATAGATTGTTTCTCGAAATGCCAAAGCTGTATTCCCCTGGGTCCAATTCCGCTTCCATTTCGTTGGGAATTTCCATGGAAGAAGGGACAAAGTTGTAGCCAATCAGATCGCTGGGATCGGGAAATCTTCGATCCGAAATATAAGTATAGTCATCCTGCCCGAAGAGCATCCAAGACTGACAGAGCAAAACGGCAAGTAGTACAAAAGAGCGCATACAATCGGTTTTTGCATACAGTGAACAAATGTGTTGACAACAAAGGTCAGCCTTTGATTTTCTCGTCTACAATCTTTCGGACGAGCTTTTCGAGCTTGTCTGCCTCCCGGCACATTTTGGTCCCTTCCTTTAGAATTTGGCGGACGAAGGCCTTGTCTTCCAAGTCCCCTACATTGATCTTAACATTCAGAAAAGCGGCATGGATGGCCGTTCTGGCGCAGAGTGCTCCCACCCCGGCATCGCTGACCGAATTGGGATTGCCAATTTCTGCCATGGTCTGGATCAGTTTAAAGGATGCCAAGGATACTTTCATCACCTCAAAGGGGACCTCAATGGCGCGTCGCGTCGCAGCCTGGATGGCTTCCTTTCGAAGCTCAACTTCCTCCGGACTGGTCTTTGGCAGGCGAAATGCTTCAATGATGCTTTTGAAAGAACGCGTGTCTTCATCTACCAACTGTAGAAGCGTATCTTTGGAGCGCTGTCCTTTTTCGGCCCATCCGGAAAAGGTCTTCCAACGTTTGTCCCAGCCCCTTTTGTTGGCACTTAAGTTGGCCACCATTGTGGCCAGCGAAGCACCCAAGGCCCCGACATAGGCCGCAATCGATCCTCCTCCTGGCGCGGGACTTTCCGAGGCAGTCTCATTGGCAAAATCTCGCAAATTCATTGCCAATAATGGGCTGGCCGCAGCATCTTCCAGTTGGTACTCGATGATCTTTTTGCGAGGGTCAAACTCACTCAACTCATCCAATCCCAAGGATTTGACGGCAATTTTGATGATTTCCTCTTCCGATACGCCCAAGGAGCGTTTTTGCTTGCGCAGAAAATACCGCCCTGTCTCCAACATGACACCCAAAGGAACCAAACCCACCAGCTCGGAGCCTGTCACCCGCAATCCCCGCCGCTCCGCACTCTTGCAACATTCTTCAAATACCACGTGCAGGGGAGAGACATTGATGTTGGTCAAATTCATGGAAATCTGTGCAATGCCATACTCTTCGATGAACCAACCGATGCCCTTGACCGATGGGCAGGCACCGGGAATGCGAACTGCCTCCCCTTTTTTGTCCCGAACAATTGCCCCGACGATTGGATCTCCCTTTCGCTTGACCCGGCCTTTTTCGCGCACATCAAAAGCCACAGAATTGGCCCGACGAACAGAGGTGGTGTTGAGATTGACATTGTAGGCAATCAGAAAGTCGCGGGCACCAATGACAGTTGCGCCAGAGCGGGGATTGAACTTGGCCGGACCGTAGTCGGGTTTCCATTCTGGCTTTTTCAGCTTTTCGGGCAGGGCTTCGTATTCTCCGGAACGAACGGCGGCCAAGTTGCGTCTCTCCGGGCGGCTGGCAGCTGCTTCGTACATATATAAGGGAATGTCAAGGGCCTTGCCCAACATGGCACCCAGTTTGTGGGCATAGCGAACCACTTCCTTCATCCGGATGCCCGATACCGGGACCAATGGGCAAACATCGGTGGCTCCCATGCGGGGGTGCTCGCCATGGTGCTTGCTCATGTCGATGAGTTCGGCAGCTTTCTTGATGGCCAAAAAGGCTGCCTGGACGACGGGGTCTGGCTCTCCGACGAAAGTCACAACCGTGCGGTTGGTGGCCATGCCTGGATCGACATCGAGTAGGCGGACACCTTCTACACTTTCTATTTCGTCTGTAATTTGTTTGATGACGGACATGTCTCGGCCCTCGCTAAAATTGGGCACGCATTCGATGAGTTGTTTGGCCATGTTGGATAGGAGTTGGTAATTGGTGGTATGATTGGGTTAATCCGTAAATCGATCTTCTTCTCTTTGCAGCAGGCGCAGGAAACGGGCGGGCGGATCAATTTCAAAGCTCATTGGTCGCTCGTCTACTGGATGTGCAAAACTCAGTAGGCAAGAGCACAAAAACAAGCCTTTGCCCAAAATGGTGGGAAGTCCATAAGAATATTGTTTGTCCCCTACCACTCGATGCCCGGTGTTCTTGAGGTGGATGCGCAACTGATGGGTCCGTCCGGTATGGGGTTTCAAGCGAAGCATCGACAGCTCGCCAAATACCCTGGATGGGACAGCCCGAAGGCGCTTGAAACTGGTCAAGGCCGACTTCCCATCCACGGGAGAACTGATGCGCCCTCTGCGGGGGGGCTTGCCGTGAACGACGGCCACGTAGGCCTTTCCCACCTCTCCCTCCTGAAAGGCCTTGTTGAGTCGGATCAGACTGGTCTTTGTCTTGGCCAGCAACAACAATCCCTTGGTAGGCACATCCAATCGATGGGCTGCCACTGGACCCGAAAACGCATCTTCCTCCGGACTCGGACGGGCCAGCCGACGCAAGGCATTTTCTACTGTCTTGTCTCGATTGCCATTGACAGCGATTCCCCCAGGCTTGTTGACCACGATGAGGTGATCGTCTTCGTAGACGATGGGGATGTCGATGGCAGGGGGGAGTTTGCGACGGCGGGGTGGTGGTGGCGTCTGCCATTCAATCAAATCTCCATTGCGGACCAGGTCGTTGAAATGGGCGGGCTCTCCGTTGAGCAGCAACTTTCCCGCTGCAATGGCCTTTTTGGCTGACGACCGACTTCCCAGAGACGGGATGTAGTCAGCACAATAGTCCGTGAGTCGCTGCTGCCCCTGCACATGACTCACATCGTGTCTTTGATAGGTATTGAAAGGATTTGCCACAGCGCAAAAGTAAGGGTTTATTCTGATTTCATTTTCGCAAATGACCCCAAATTCTGAACCAGCTCTACCGAATCAAAGTCACATTGCCCTTTTTGAGAAAGCGATCTCCTCCCACACAGTCCACCTCCAGGTAATAGCCAAACGACTCGCTGTACAATTTTTGGCCGTTGAAAGTGCCGTCCCACTGGGCTTGTGGATCGCGCGTTTCGAATACCTTCCGGCCCCAGCGATCGTAAATCATCAAATGCATTGATTCGATGGCAGCACCGTATACCTGGAAGAAATCATTTTCTCCATCTTCATTGGGGGTAAATGCATTGGGCACAAAGATGAACGGTTCTTGGCAAACCGGATCAAGCAGCAAGATTCGCAAACGCCCGCGCGCCTGACAATTGTTGTCATCTGAAAAGAGGATGTCGTATACCAATTCGTCGGATGGCTCATCCAGGGGAATGCTGGCCACGGGATTGGAACAGTCCGTACAGCTCAGATAAGTGGCAGGCCGCCACTGGTAGTCAAAGCCTGTTGGCAGCATCAAGGGAATGTCTGTTCCCCGAAACCCTTCCACACTTTCGTCAAAAATGATCTGGGGGCCTTCCACCACTTCCACCGCCACACAATGGGTGCTGTCGCAACCTGCTGCCGTCTGGAAGTCTCCACAGTACAGGCCAGATTGGGTGTACAACTCCCCGGCAAAGGCAAGCGTATCGCCCTCGCAAAGAATGGCCTCACTGCTCGTTTCCGGGCGGGGGTTGAACGACAGATCAATACAACTGATGCTGTCACATCCGGTCAACACACTGCTCAAGGTATCGCAGTACAACCCACTCTGCTCTATTGACTGACCAAATATCTCCACAACTTCCCCTTCACAAGCTCCTTGCTGGGTCTGGCTGTTGCTGGCTGCCAATACCTCCACCCGTATGGCAAGGCTGTTGCTGCACCCCTCTGCATCTGTCCCCACAACGGTGTAGACGGTGGTTTCCATTGGACTTGCCACGACACTGGGGCAGTCCGTACAACTCAGTCCTTCCTCTGGCGACCAATCATAGGTCTGCGCTCCACTCACTTCCAATACCACTTCTTCTCCCTCGCAAAGCGGATCAATGGCCGAAAACTGCAAATTGGGCGGTTCACTGAATGCCACGCGGACCGAATCGAAGCCGATGCAACCATTTTGGTCGGTGACGGTGAGACGGAAAACGGTTGTCTCGTTTTGCAACAACAAGGGGTTGGGGATCGTCGGATTGTTCAACAGGCCAGCAGGTGACCACTGATAACTGTATCCATCTACCTCCGAAGCATCGAGTTGGATGACCGCATTTTCACAAACCGTTGTATCCGGACCAGCATCTACGCCCGGCAATGGGCGAACCAATACCAACAAACTATCCGTCCCCATACAACCAACAGAATCCGTGATGTTCACAATGTAGAGTGCATCCTCAGTAGGCTGAACCGTTTGGGTGGAAAGTCTTGGATTGACAATGCCCGGTCCCTGCCAATTGTAGGTCACAGCCGGAGTCGCTTCCAAGGTAATTTCAGAGCCAAGACAGAGAATGTCCGAAGAATTCAGAATGGCTGGCTCAGGCTGAACGATGACAGAAAACAAGTTATTGATCAAACAACCCGAACTGTCTTCCTGCCGCAACAGATACTCCAATTGCTGTGGTTGACCAGAAAGATTTTCGTACAAAAAGGTGGTCTGGGGACAGAGCGCACAGTCCAAAAAGTCAGCAGGTTCCCACTGGTACAATGTCTGCTCTGCACTGTCGATTCCCAATTGGGCAGGCTCGCCAGAGCACAAGGCAGTCAGATCGGGACGTCGAATCTCAATGGGTTGCCGAATGGAGGCACCCACTGTCCGACAGGCACAATGCTTCAGGGGATCGATCACAGCAATGAATTGGCAAATTTGGTCAATGTCAGTCAATCGAAAGGCCCCGCCAATGAGGCGACTCGCACCAGTGGAAATGTTGGCGGTGATGGAGTCCAATGCCACCAATTGATCGCCTGCAGACAGCAAGCCATCGCCATCCGCATCGATGTACAAATCGACATAAGTTGGCAATGTAGTCTGTGGCCCGCCATTGCGCACCGACAGCTCATAGAACAACAGATACTCACTTCCGTCAGCCTCCGCTTGCACCGAAAAATCAAAAGCTTCCAGCACCGGGCGATCTACCTGAAAGGCGTACAAACTGCTGCCTGTTTCCACCAAAATGTCACAGCTCTGTCCATCTGCCGCGCAAAGGGCATTGGCAGGCGCCAGGGTTTGAATGTTCATCAACTGTTGGCCACAATCCAGTGACTGCAATCCTTCAATGCCAATCCGAAAGCGAATGGATTGGCTGGATGTGATGCCAGTGGGGATGCGCCAGCGCAACTGATCAAATGATCCTTGATTGGCAATGGAAGGGCCGTCGACCGGTGCATTTTCCAGTGCTTGGTAGGAGAAAGGAATATAACTGATGCCAGGGGGCAAGCTCAAAAACAGGCTGTCTGCCGCCGAGGTTGTCCCGTTTGGATTGATGGTCAATTCCAACATTTCCTCATCTTCACAGCCCACCGTCAACAATGGCGATACCGATATATCAGTGGTGTACGGCTCGTCGACTCCCACCACTTCGATGGATGCACTCGACTCTGCCAGGGTGTTGGCAGCCTGATCACAGTTCTGATTGGCACGAACGACTGCGATCAACTCAGAATTGGAGATAAAGTCGCAATCGGTGATGAGCTGAAAGCGCAGGCGAGCCTTGTTGGCTGGTTCCAGGTTGCTGCCGGGCAGGCCGTTGAGACCAATGGAATCATTGAGGGTAGAGAGATTCCACTGCCACTGTCCGCCACCCAAATCTATGGGATCGGCAATGGGTTCGTAGGCCTGGTCAAAAGGGTAGGCCAATTGGCTGGAGCCAGGGAGAATGCTCAGCCCTGGCGGGAGTCGCACCTCGGTCAAGATGTCGTAGGCGCGGCCAAGATCGGCATTGAACAATTCGATGATGTGGTAATCGATCGTATCGCAAAGGTTGAAGGGGCCTGATGGACTGATGACCAGTTGCTCCAACTCTGCGGGCGGCGAAATCAGGGTCAATTGCTGGGTGCGCTCAAAACAGGCTGGTTGGATGCGATTGACATAAGGCGTGCAATTCCAGCCATAGCGAAGCAAGATTTCTTCCCGTATACAACTGCGGTTGTCGCCAATCAACAGCAGCTGTAGGGTATCTCTGGGATTGAGTTGGCCCAGTTGGAAAAGCCCATTGACTGGAGAAATGACCTGACCAGTATTTTGATCGATCAGGCGGAAATTGCTCACAGCACCCGACCCAGACTGTACCTCCATCCAACAATTTTCCAGCGCCCCGCTTTCTGTCGACGCGATCCGCAAAGGGTCGTTGAACAATTCCAGGGCCCAGCGGCCTTTGTCGTCCAGGCTGGTATTGTTGGCCAGGGGAACGTCGAGCCGCAAGCGCGACACCAACGACCGCAAGCCCACGGGATTGACCACCCCCGTATCGAGCGAGTTGGGGATTTCCGGTAAGTTGGGAGAAAACAATACCCGGCTGTCCACGCCAATGGGAGCATTGCTCGTGACATCACAATCGGCATCAAAACGAAATTGGAACAAGTAGGTAAAGCCCTCGTCTATTTCCTGAGTTTGCATCACCTCTGTCAAGTCCAATTCCCAATTCCCTCCCTGAAAATCCGCATCAATCATGCGATCCAGCAACAAGGAAGTCTGGTCCTGCAACTGCAAATACAACAGCCGAGCCTCCGTCAGTTGATGGGAAGAAGGAAGCTTGACAAACAATCGTTGCAACTGGGCCAGCTTGCGGTATTCAAAGGGAAAGAAGTTGTCTTCTCCCAAAAGGATTTGAAAAAAGCTGCCACTGGTGTAGGCCGAACTCTCACAGGGAGGAATGGGATACACACCTGGAGCTAGGTTGACACAATAACCAGAAACCTCTATGGTCGGCAAAAGACAATCACAACTGAAATTGCGGTAGCTTTCCGCACCAGTATTGAACAGGCGAATGTTGGGCTCCATGACCATTTTTATGATGTCGGGCCGCGTCTGGGTGGAATCCTGTTTGAAGAGGTTTTCCTCGATCCGAAGGTCTGCCTCTAGATAGATGGAATCCCCCTGTTGGAAGACAAAATCTGCCGGGAGATTGCACATACTGCCCATCAGAGAATCGGCACTGATCACAGCATTGACATCAAAGGTGCCCAAAGAAGGAGAGCCATCTACTGTCAACGGCAAGTCTGAGCAATTGAAATAGCGATTCTCACTCTGGTCGTATATGCGAATTCGATTGCCCAAAAGGCGCCAGGAATCCTCTGCAAAAGCCGAAGACTTCGAACCGCTGCCCAGCTGCTCCAATACCAAAAATCGAGTGGCGAGCTCCATCTGGCGAAAGTCAAAGCCCTCGATGTCGACCTTTACTTCTCCATCGAAGAAAAAGCGAATGGTATCTCCCGCGATGGCTCTGTCGCGGCGAATCTTGCTCAGATCGATCTGCCCAGCAGCATCGGGCAAACGGTCGTCGTCATTGTCGGCCAGGCCTGTATTGAGGCGGAAAATCTCAAAGTTGAAATTGACATATCCTGGAATGCTGTCCCGGCAGGGCGGAAGGATGCAAGGGTATTGTATTTCACCGCGCGAGCAGGTCTGTGCCCCACATTCGTCCGGACAATCCGCATTGGTATTGATGGTGGCACTGATGACAATGCCCGGAACTTTGGTCCCCGAAAGTGAACAAGCATCCCGGCAAGTCGTGGCGAGGGTTTGGTTGCAGAAAAGAGAATCACAGCCCTGAAAGCAATCGAAAAACAATGACAGAAGCATGTTGACACTATCTGCAGGCAATGGCAGAGAATAAGAAATGGTCACCAAATCGGAAGAATCAGCAGAATTGATAGAAACCTCATCTGGCAACTGCCCTCCCAAGGCAAAATCATTGCTTGAGTAATCGGCAAAGCAGGGAATTTCAACCACCAACTCCAACTGGCCATCATCGGATGCCAACAGTTCAGAAGACAAAGAATAGGAAAACACATTGGTCTGGGTATCGAGGATGCCAAGATTGGTCAAGAAGTTGTCGAAATTGGACTCTATCTCCAGGCCGATGTTGCTGTCGTTGATGAATTGGTCGGGTGGGCACGAGCGATTGTAGCCATAGCTGTAAGACCATCGATTGGTGTAGAGGCGGGCACATTCCTCGGCACATTGTACGTCAGTCCAAAAAAGTCGAACCGAATCCCCTTCTGCCAAATCCGGCAGCGGGACCGCGGCTTGCCGAAACAATTGTTCTGGTGAACAGGCCACAGGCAGTGGCTCCCCCAGCACAGGGGTCAGCTGGGTAATGCGGCCCATGCTGTCCAGCGAAAAGCCACTTTCGAAAAGCCCTCCGATGAAAGTGTTCTGGTCGATGGTAATCACAATGTCTCGGGCAGGCTCATTGCCCTTGTTACAAATCCAAATTTCCTGTTCGGCTGAACCATTGGGGCAGAAGCATTCGGGGGCCCGGATGATGGGTCGAAAAACCAAGTCGGGAAACAGTTCACTGGGCTCGGCCTCCACCACTGCCTCCACGGGAGTAGTCTGCTGGCAAATTTCTCCCGAACATCCCCAACAAAGTTGAACCGAAGAAATCAACAGCTCTCCGGACAATCCACAGTCTTCCACCAGTACGCGCTCTGTTATGACAATGGTCTCATTTTGCTCAAAAAAGGCATCTCCATCCCCAATGGTCTGAAAATCGTCTCCGTCCAGGACCACCGCCAAGCGCCCGTCTATGGTAGAGGTATCCACTCCTGGGCTGGCCGACACAGAGAGTCCATCCGGAAATGCATCCTTGAAAACAAAGGAAGACAGCCGACCAAATCGGGTGTTGCGAATGCGAAAACTCCGCTCCAAAATTTCCCCTCTCGAACCAGATTGGGACAGACCTGTCGACCCCACCACCACCAGCAAAGGCGTCTCTATGTCGTAATTGGATGTCCGAATTGAATTGCTGCCACCTGCGTAATTGACTGTGATGTCATTGGCAAAAAGAATCCCATTGTTGATCTGATCCACCAATTCGCATTGGGCCTCCATTTGTAGGCTGATCGAGTAGCGATTGGCAGGGGCGAGCAGCGGCAGTTCGAACAGGGGCCGTTGTGGATCGCTGATGTCTTTTTCCTGGGCATTTTGTACAGTGGACAGGACGTATGCCACGCCATTGGGAAATGCCAACTGCAGCTCCACATCTCGAAGGGTATCTGGACCGTTCTGCGTGAGATGGACCTGAAATTCGGCCAGTCCACAAACCTGCAGTACGTCGGGGGCCGTTGGGTGGGTGTATTCAATGCGGATTTGCGCATTTCCAGAAGACAAGCAAGCAAAAAATGCTATTAGAATGGACAGAAAGCCTTTCAGAAAGATTCTCATGGTGTTCTTGTTTTCAGCTTTGGAACGGATGGGCAATGCCGAAACTTCCGTTCCACAATTGTTGGTGTAGGCAGACGCACAGGACGAGCAGGCATCGCAAAAACTGGCGATCTACTGAATGTTGGCTATGGTAGTTCGGAAAGCATACAAATGCAATTAACAAGATAGAAAATTCTGCTCGAAAACCTTCCGATCCTGCACATAATGAAGCTGCTTGTGGCTTATTCGTACGATTTGGGCAACTACTTTCGTTCAAGATGCGTAAAGAGAAGCGACAAATCGACAGACTCATGCGAAAACAATCCCGGACTTGGACGTCCTCTGTACTACTACTGGCCTGTATGCTGCTGATGGGGCCGGCCATGGCCCAGCAGAAAAAGAAAATCCGCACCTCCGAACTGGATCAAATCAACGGCTTGTTTTACCAGCCCAATACCATCGCTCCCTACTCTGGACTTGCCTTTGAAGACTTTCCCAACGGCAAGAAAAAGATCCGCATCCCCATCAAAGATGGCAAAATCCACGGCAAGACCAACGAATGGGCAAAAAATGGCAAGAAAGTCCACGAATCTACCTACGAGAAGGGAATCCAAATGGGGACAGAAACCCATTGGTACGCCACCGGGCAGAAGAAACTACAAGTGGCCTACCAAAACGGAAAGCCGGAAGGTGAATGCATGGAGTGGCACAAAAACGGTGAAAAGAAATCCAGAGGCAAATATGTCAACGGGCTGGAAGAAGGAGAGCACACCTGGTGGTATCCCAACGGCCAAATTGACCAGATCATTCCCTACAAAAATGGCAAGACAGATGGATTGGTCCGACAGTTTTACAACAGCGGAAAATCCCGAATTGAGACCAATTACCGCATGGGGCTTCGCCAAGGCAGCATGAAGGAATGGTACGAATCAGGCCAACAAAAGCAGGAAGGCCAATTTGCCAAGGACCAAAAAGATGGAACTTTCCTCGACTGGTCCCGAAAAGGGCGATTGTTGCGCAAACAAGTCTTTGCACAAGACGAATTGAAGGAGGACTACAACTACCGAAACGGCAGCATCCGAAGCCACAATGGCTACATACAAATCTTCAATGAGTTGGAAAGTTTTTTCCGGGTCGACATCACAGGAGCCAATGAAGTCGCCCACATCAGAAGTCGAGAACTCACCTATTCGGTCGATGGGATGTTCTTGGAAGTCTTCGTTCGGCCACTGGCCAGCATAGAGACAGAGGAGGGCGAACTGCCCAATGGAGAGCAAGCCGTTTTGGAAGAGTTTGTCCGCAAAGAAGTGGCTTTCATCCAAGAGAAAACGGAGTTTCCCATCGAAGTGACCTCTGAGTTTGTGGAACAGGCCGATGGATTGTCCTACATACATTGGCAGTTTGTATCGCCCAGCAGCCAAGACGAGAAACAAAAGGCGCGGACCGTCCAGCACGAGCACTACCTGACATTTCTCTGCCACAAGCAATTGCTCAATTTGTATGGTGTGGTGACCAATTCGGATGACCCGGACGCTGTGGTGGCCATGATGAAGCGGATCGCACAGAGTGCTCAGCTGCACAAAGAGCGGATCGATCTCAACCAGATTGTCCGTCAGTTGCGCTAAGTTGTAGTTTTTAGTATCTTAACGAACTCTTGCCTGATTCGTTTAGTTACAATGATAACTGCTTTCGATTCGCTACCGAGCGCATACTGTCCACACCCACAATGCCATTCAAATACAATCTTTATGAAAGGAGTTCTGACACTCATCGCTTGTTTATTTGCCATCATCAGTCTGGAAGCTCAGACTGTCACTGTTTCTACAGATATTCCCATACGGAATGACCGCTACTACTCGATCGTTGGAAAGATGAAGAACCGATTTTTGCTATTTCGGGATCGGGCCAACAAATTCGAGGTGCAGGCATTCAACGAGGAGCTTCGCCAGATTTGGGAAAAAGAGATCACGCTGGACAAGAAGAATCCACAAATCCTGGAAGTCATCCCCGGCAGAGATCAGTTCACCATCCTTTACAAATTTCGGCACAAGGGACAGTACAAAATCAAAATGCATCGCTATGATGCCGCAGCCAACCTACAGGACTCGGCCACTGTTTTCACCTACGAGCAACGCTTCCATTCCCCCAACACCAGGTTGCTGTATTCGGAGGACAAAAATGCCGTGCTGATTTACCACTACGAACAGCAAACCACCCTGGACGCTTGTGCTTACCTATTGGACAAAATGGAAATCGTATGGCATCGAAAATTCACGCTCAAGGACCTCAGTGTCTATCGCGATTTCCAGCAACTGGTGCTCGACAATAAAGGCAACCTCTACTGCATCATTGAGAAAAACAACCGACGATCCAATCAGGAAGAACACAATTTTCAAGTCTACATCAGTGATCCCTATACCCAAGGCATTCGAAAGTTCAACATTCCATTCCCGGAATTCCTGACCTACGATGTCAAGTTCTCCTACGACAACCTAAACAACAAATTGATTGCCGCAGGGCTGTATTCCAAGAAAAACAAAGGAAGGGCTTCCGGCTATTTTTTCCTGCGAGTGGACCCCGACAACCCCAAGGCTCACTTGCTCAAATCCGAACCTTTCGATCCCGAATTCATCAGCAACTTTTTGGGAAAAGACAGTGAAAAGAAAAAGGGCATTACCGACTTGTCCATCGTGGAGCTCATCCTGCGCAGAGACGGCGGCATGTTGATCGCTGCAGAAAGAAAGCGGGAGTACGAGCGCCGAATGGCTTCCACCGGTCGCTACACACGGGAAGATTACTCTCCCTACATCGTGGACTATTACTACGACGACATCTGCTTGATCTCCGTACATCCCGATGGGGAAACCCACTGGAAGACCGTCTTGCACAAAAAGCAATATTCTCAGGACGACGATGCCTCTTTCTCTTCTTTCTTCCTGCTCAAAACGCCCCGAAACTTGCGCTTTCTATTCAATGACGAGATCAAGGACAACAGTACTGTGAGCGAATATGTGGTCAATGGACGAGGCTATGCCGATCGGAACAGCGTCATGAGTACGGAATTTCAAAACATCCGTTTGCGCTTTCGCGATGCCCTTCAAGTGGCGTCCAACGAACTGATTGTTCCGAGCGAAAGACGCAATCGCCTTCGACTGGTTCGGGTTCGCTACCCCAAATAGAATAGGTGCTTATTTCTTGAGAAATTTGAGACTTTCCGTGCTCCCCTCACTCCGCAATACCAGGGTGTAAAATCCAGGTACCAAAGACTCGATCTCTGTGGCAGAAATCTGAAAGGTCCCCACCTGCATGGAGAAGTTGCGTGCGTACAAGCGCCGCCCGGCTTCGTTGAAAATCTCCACTTGCACATTGCTGCGCTCCCATCCATTGAGATAGATGTTCAATTCTCGTTCTACCGGATTGGGAAAGACGACTGGCTTGGCTCGGTTGTCCAAGGAGACGACGATGGCTTCTGAGAAATAAAATGTCCCATCTGTATCGATCTGCTTGAGTCGGTAATAATTGTAACTGTCGGCAGGTTCGTGATCTGTCAGTTGGTAGGTGTCAGCACTTCCGCTGGCAGGGAGCCAACCGATCCATTCGAAGTTCATTCCATCAGTTGAGCGCTCTACGACAAAATAATCATTGTTGAGTTCTGCGCTGGTTTCCCATTCGAGTTCCACCGCATCGCCCACCAATTCGGCGGTAAATCGGGTCAGCTCCACGGGCAGGGCGTTGAACAGATTGGAGGTAGAGCCAAAGGTTACCATATTGATGCCGCTGCCAAAGGGTGGCGGGCAATTCAGATCGTTGGTGACCGAACCGCTGATGCCTGCGCCCACCCCTCCAGAGGTTCCGCCATTGCCCAAGCTCACCCATTCAGAGGTAGCCGAATTGTAAAAGGCAACGGCCAGACTGGCCAAATTGTCAATCCCCCTCGCTTGTGCATCGCTCCAGTTGAGGTCGATGTTGGCATCGGGCGCACCAGCCGACTTTTCGATCTGCCAATACTCCAAGCTGCTGATGTGGCTCAGTTTGGTCGACAGATTGTTGCCAAAAGGTGGTGGGCAATTGAAATATCGAACGGTGTAACTATCTGCCGGATCGATCAATGAGTCGAGTTCGATGGGAGCATAGACTCCGCCATTTCCCACCGGAAAAAAGAACGTACCGCCTGGACTGCCTCCCTGCTTGGTCACTGGCCCATTGATGTAAGCATCTGGACCGCCCCCCACGATGGTTGCCCCGTCGGCGATGGTCAGCGTATTTGTTGTATCGGTTTGAATGATGCCATTGTTGAGCACCAAACTGTCCTTGATCACCATTGGCCCCTCCATCAACATGGGCATGCCAGAGGTGTTGGCCATGATGACGTTGGTGAGGTCAAACTTGTCTGTCCCCGCTCCGGCGATGCTGTCCATGGCCATGGTCTGCTGCTGAGACCCATCGTAGGTAAGGCTGGCGCCACTGGAAGCCATGACGATCACGCCGTACTTGTTCGGTCGAGAAAAATTGCCTCCGATGTACAACTGCCCTCCGTCATTCATGTTGATCCCGACGTCATTTTCAGAATTGGCACTCATGACAATGTCCTGCCCCACCTTCAGCTGGGAGTCGGGACTTTTCATAAAAACGGCTGCCGCCTCATCCGCAACGGTAGAATTCAGAATCAAACTGGAATCTACTTTTACCGTAGAGCTTCCATAGGTGGTAATGGTGTTGTAATAGGTACCTCCAGCCCCAATCAAGGTGAGGTTGGCTCCGACACTGAATTGGGAATTGCCCCAGGTGTTGATCATGGCAGAGTGGGCACCATCTTGTCGCATGACAAAATTGCGCTGAACGTTGAAGTGGGCCGAATCAATCAGTGTGATGTCGAGCGTTCGGCCAGCCACCAGTTGGAAATACGTACTGCCAGCTACCTCGAAGTAGGATTGGTTTTCCATGTACAGGTCAACCAAAAATTCATATGGATCGGAATTGCCGTAGTAAAAAGTGAAATCACCCCCCACCATCAGCTGCCCTTTGTTGGACATGGCCAGTCGGAGTCTGCTGTTGTGGTAGTTGTCATTGGTGCGGGTGAAACTCAGGTTGCCGCCAATCTCTACACTGACGCTCCTGGAAATATTGAGCTCTACTCTTTTGTCAATATTTTCAGAAGTCGCTTGTACGTCGCCAGTGATGGAAATGGTGTTGCTTCCCTTGATGTAGAGGAAGGTATTGTCACCAGAGGCATTGGTCAGCGAAATGCTGTTGATGGTGAGGTCGCCTGTGGCATTTTCGATGTACACCGTATCACCGTCGATGATGACATCGTCATTGGGCCCGGGTACTTCATCTCGATCCCAGGTAGAGGCATCCTGCCAAAGTCCGGTTCGAATGGACTGAAATGTCTGTTGAGCAAAAACAGATGCAGTGGAAAGGAGAAAAACTCCCAAGAGAAAAGAGCGAAAAAGAAGTTGTGTAATCGTTTTTTTCATGGTCTGACAATTCCGTGCGTTGCAAAATGTCAATTTCTCGAAGGGGGGATGGTTGAGAAGGGAGGATGGCAATGGATGCCAATCTCGATTTTGCAATTACTTTGCCAGAATGAAATTTGCGTGCTGACGAAGCCCGATTTGAGCTTCGACTTGGTTCAATTTTTATGGAAATGAATGATGAGACCGCTTGGGGTTGTGGGCGCACCAAAGGAACGCACCACCAAGCGATTGTCAGAGCAAGGAAATTGTCTCTGCAGTCTTTTTATATTTTCAAAAATTTCAAGCTGTGGGTCTGTGCCTTGTTTCGCAGTACGAGGGTGTACTGTCCTGGCGAAAGGCGTTGAAGCTCGTTTGATGACAATTGGAATACCCCTGGTTGAATGGGATAATTGCGGCTGAACAATCGCTGGCCAGCTTCATTGAAAATCTCTACCTGAACATCTTCCTGGCTCGTGCCTTCCATGTAGATGTTCAACTGGTCTCCGACAGGATTTGGGAACACCACAGGAGTGCCATTGTTTTCCAATGAGATGACGATGGTCTCTGAATAGACAAAGGACTCATCTCTGTCCACCTGCTTGAGCCGGTAGTAATTGTAGCCATTCTTTGGTTGGTAGTCAAACAGTTGGTAATTGTTGACATCGGCACTGTTGCCTACTGCCATTATGTAACCAATGTACTCAAAGACAACCCCATCGACAGAACGCTCGACCATGAAGTAATCGTTGTTTTGCTCCGAAGTTGTCTCCCATTCCAAAGACACACGCTTGCCCGACAGTTGGGCGGTGAAGCTGGTCAGTTCGACAGGCAGGCTGTTGAAAAAGGAAGAAGTGGAGCCAAAGGTGAACATCGTTGCCAAATTGCCAAATGGTGGTGGACAATTGAGGTCGTTGGTTACCGAACCGCTGATGCTCGCACCAATCCCTCCTGTGGTGCCTCCATTGCCCAAGCTCATCCACTCTGATGATCCCCTGTTGTAAGAGGCAACCACCAAGGAAGACAGATCGTCGATCCCTCGCGCATCGGCATCATTCCAATGCAGTCTGACCGAAACATCCGGCGTACCGGTTCCCTTTTCCAGCGTCCAATATTCCGAGTTGCTGATGTGGCTCAATCCGACTGCCAAATTGTTGCCAAATGGCGGTGGGCAGTTGAAGTAACGCGCCGTGTAAGAATCTGACGCATTGGCCAATGCTCCAATCTCTATCGGTGCATAGGTGCCACCTCCTCCTACCGGAAAAATGAAAGAACCACCATTGGTTGATCCTTCTTTCGTAATGGGACCAGATATGTATGCATTGGTACTACCACCTGAGATGGTCGCCCCGTCGGCGATGGTCAGCGTATTTACCGTATCGGTCTGGATGATGCCATTGGTGAGGACCAAACTATCGGCGATCACCATGGGCCCTTCCAGAGAAAGTGGAAAACCAGAAGTATTGTCGAAGATGACATTGGTGTATTCAAATTTGTCAGTGTCGGCTCCTGCCAGCTCGTCGCGAGCAATCGTTTGGGCCCGAATTCCATTGTAAGACAACTGAGAATTGGCGGCCATTCTCAGCTGGCCAAAGTTGGTAGGACGAGAAAAATTTCCGCCCAGCAACAAGCTTCCCCCACCCGTCATGTTGATGTCTACATCTCCCGCACCCACAGCACTCATGACGATGTCGCCCTTCACTTCCAGGGAAGATTCGCTGCCATTGGTGTTAACAGATACGTCTTCGCCACTGACAGTAGAACTCAAAATCAAACTGCTGTCGATGGTGATGAATGCCTGTCCCCAAGTGGAAAAGATGTTGTCCCAGCCACCAGATGTGATCATTGACACATTTGCTTTGAAATGAACATCTGCATCGTCGCTGGCCGAAAAGGTCAGATAACTCCCTCCGGATTGTTGCATGACAAAATTGCCCCCAACAGTGACAGAGGCTCTATTCGCAACCGACATGGTCAGCGACCCTCCATTGATCAAGTACAGGTAGGCATCTTGCTTGATCTCCAACACACTGGTATCTGCTATGTTGATGTCGATGCCCAATTCTCCAACAGCATCGCCATAGTAATAGGTAAACGTACTGTCAACCGTCAAGCTCGAAGTTCCATCCATCCGCAATCTCAATCGCTCGTTGTGTGCATTGGCATTGTCGCGGCTGTATTCCACCTTTCCTTTGACATGTACCTGTGCGTCATTGCTGATGCTGAGCTCCACGACACGCCCTTCATTGACCGCGATGGCGTCGAGATTTCCTTCGACCGTCAGACTCCCGCCTGTGATGTACAAATAGGAATCGCCTGTGCCAGTAGCATTGGAAATCTCAATGCTCCCGACGCTCAAGGTACCCGACAGGCTACTGAATGTCACGACATGTCCGTCAATGACTGCATGGTCTGCAATTCCGGGAACAGATCCCAGGTCCCAAGTGGCATCGTCGTGCCAATCGCCGTTGCTGATTGCAGTGAAAGTCGCGGCTGCCAGAGGAGTCGAAAAGGCAACGAATAAAGACAATGCGACAAAGAGCTGAAGAGTTTGTATCGCTTTTTTCATGGTTACATGGCTTCTACTTACACTGGAGGAGAAACAGTGTGTTTGTTTATCTGCTGAAAATAAGAGAGGGGAGGACGAAAGGGAGGATTTCAGTGAGATTGCAACAATTTTTTTGCCAAAAAAAAGAAAACCGCTTCATTTGCCCTCATCGGCTGTGGTCTGGTCCAAATATCTTTCCCGCACAACCTCTTGGAAAGGAATGTTGCGAATCTTGCTGTCGAGCCAGGCGATGAAGTCAAAATATTGAAAGACAACTTTCTCAGATGGGATTTGCGCCAATTCTTCAAAACTCTGTTTGAGCTGTACAAACCCCTGTTTGAGCTCTTGCCGACTTTTGAATTTGTTGGACTCCCGGATGAAGGCCAGCACGCGCCTCTCAAATCCGTGGATGCGATTGCGGGTTCGCAGATAGCGATAGGTGGACCGCAGCAGGTATTCCAGCAAGAGGGTATTGCCCATTTCAAAATGCAGGATGAGGTTGAGGATGCGGGCCAGGCTCTGCAGGTCCTGTCGTTCGACAGAGCGAGGTAGATTGAGCCATTGGTTGAGGGCTTCGAGCGCTTGGTCAAAATCGCCGATGCCAAAATAGATGTAGAAGTACTGGAAGTAGAACCGACCGCGTTCAAAAAACTTTTTGTCAAATCGCTTCAGCTCCGACTGATGTTCCAGCATGGCTTTTTGCGCCGCCTCAAAGTCTCCCGTAAAAATGCACAGGGCAAACAATTTGGAATAGTACTCCATGTGAATGCGCAACTCATCGTTGAGGGTAGTTCCCTTAATGCGACGCATTTTTTCCAGACACTCTTTCACCTCGTCGTACTTTTCGAGCAATCCACAACAGGCCGCAAAGTTGCTGAGGGCCGATATGTACTCGGAGGGATCCTCCTTGAGCAAAGCCGGTCGGGATTCCATCAAGCTCAGCAACTGCTTTCCAGAGCCATAGAGCTTGTCGTAGGACAATGTACTGAAGTAAAAGAGACCGTAAATGCGGTGGTACAGCACGCGCGCCGTGTGGGACAGGGCTTTGTCCGGGGAAGTCAGCAAGTCGTATTCCATCAGCTGGTTGAGCTTCTCGATTTTCTCCTCACTCCGCAGTAATGAATCCTTTCGAATGCTGACAATAATGCGATAAAAGAAATTTTTGTAGTCAGCTATGTTCGCCAATTTTGAGAGGCAATCCTTTTCCTGGGCCTGTATGTCTGGCAATTTTTTGTCCAGATAACTGATGTCCAACTGAATGTAGGCCACTTGTTTTTCCCAGCGCAGCAACTCCAGCAAATGGTTGAAAGATTCGAAGCTGATGGCCATTTTCTTGGCCTTCTGCACCAATTCTGCACAATCCTGGTAGTGTGCTCTTTTGTACAACACCTTGACGCTCTGCAGGTGACTTTTGAGTCGAAAGTCGATGGAGCTTTTCTCGTCATAACTCTGTAAACACTTCAGAATCAGGTCGTAAAGATAAGACTTGAGCTCGCTGAATTTCCGACTTTGGATGGGTTGGCCTTTGTAAATTTGCTGACGGAGGGCTTCATCGTCGTAGCTTGTCTGGGCATCGATGGCATCAAACAGCTGGATGTATTTGTTGTCTTTGTCACTTTTGTTGCTGCGCACAAAGAGCTTGAAGTACCTTTTCTCCGGACCGGATAGCGATTGGATGATGTCAAACAATTTGCTGGAAGGCGTCTTAGGCATAAAGGGTATTGGCTTGTAGCAACGGATGTCAAATATAGGCAATACCAGCTGAAATGTGACAAATTGTGGAAAGATATTGCAAAATTAGAAAACTGACATATGGATGCTTCTTGGATTTGAACAGCCAAAAATAGACTGTAATATTACCCTTGTAATAAGCCCACATTACCAAGCCCGACGAATCTCAAATATCAGCAACATGATGAACCCTTCTTCTGAATCTACCAACGTCAATCCCTCCATTCGCCCCTTGAGAAAAGTATACGCCAAAAGGGCCGATCGACGAAAAATTGCCTTGCCCACCCTGGAGGGCATTCACTTCGAGAAGATCAATGAATTGGTCAGCCTCGAGGCCCAAGGAAATTACAGCGTCCTCAAATTTACCAACAACCGCCAACTACTGGTCAGCAAGACATTGCGCGAAATCGAACAAATGCTCAACGACAACCAGCGTTTTGTGCGCATCCACCGCTCCTTTACCATCAACCTGGACTTCATTCTCAAATACATCCGGGGCAAGGGTGGGTATGTCATCATGGAGGACGGCAGCAATGTCAGCGTTTCCGTCAGCCGCAAACAAGCCCTGATGGATGCCGTGGCCTTGTACTTTTGCTGACCGGGGCAGCCCCAAGACCGCAAGCCGACGCCCAAATTTGCATTTCCCTTTTCAAATGTGACCAATTTTTGCAAAAATAGCGGAACTTACCGGACAGATGAGAATTGCTGTCAATACGCGCTTTTTGCTCAAAGACCGACTGGAAGGCATCGGTCGGGTCAGCTATGAGTTGAGTCGCCGACTGGTCGAACAACATCCAGAAGATGAATTTCTCTTTCTCTTTGACAGAGCCTATGACCCCTCTTTCTTGTTCAGCGATCGAGTCACCGCACGGGTGGTATCCCCCCCTGCCCGACACCCCATCCTGTGGTATGCCTGGTTTGAGTGGGGCATTCCCAAGGCCTTGAGACAGTGGAAAGCTGATGTATTTTTTTCACCGGACAATTATTGCTCTCTGCGGAGCAACTGCCCCAGCCTGATGCTGTGCCACGACCTGGCCCATTTGCACCATCCCGATCAAATCCCCTCCCTCGTCCGCCGCTATTACGACCACTTCGTGCCGCGCTTCCTGCAACGAGCCGATCACATTGGCGCCGTGTCGGCCTATACCCAAGCAGATGTCCAGCAACAATATGGCATTGAGGCCCAAAAAATCAGCGTTCTCTACAATGGCTGCCGAGACATTTTCCAGGCATTGTCCCCACAGCAACAGGAATCGGTTCGACAAGAGTTTTCCCAAGGCCAGCCCTACTGGTTTTATGCCGGAGCCGTACACCCTCGCAAAAACGTGGATGGCCTGATCCGGGCATTCAATCGATTCAAAGAACAAACCAATGCCCCCCACAAACTGCTGATCGGCGGGCGCTGGGCTTGGCAGACAGGCCCCGTCAAGACGGCCTATGAAGAATCTGCCCATCGACAAGACATTGAATTTCTTGGGTTCTTATCGGAGCAAGACCTCGGCCAGTTGCTGGGCGCGGCCTACGGCCTGGTCTATGTATCACATTTTGAGGGCTTCGGCCTGCCCGTTTTGGAAGCCATGCACAGCGAAGTGCCCGTCATCACATCCAATTCTTCTTCCCTGCCAGAAGTCGCAGGCAATGCGGCCTTGTTGGTCGACCCAAAAGAAGATGCCCAGATTGCCAAAGCGATGGTGCGGCTGTGGGAAGAAAAAGGGCTGAGAGAAGAATTGATCGAAAGGGGGAGGAAACAGCGTGGCCAATTTGACTGGGACCAATCAGCTGCCAAGTTGTACAGCCTGCTGGAAAGGCTTACCAAGGATGGAACAGTCAACAAATGAGACGAGCCATCCCCTTGGAAAAAGAAGACGGCTCGCCTGTTATGCCGTGTTACTGGTAGAATTACGCCATCGGAGGGATGCGCAATACCTGGCCAGGGTAAATTTTATCAGGATGTGACAGCATCGGCTTGTTGGCTTCGAAGATGGCATTGTACTTCATCGGATCACCGTACTGTGCTTTGGAGATTTTGGAAAGTGTATCTCCCTTTTCTACTGTGTAAAAAACAGCTTCTGGCTCTGGATTGGTCACCTCGATGCGATCATCCACAGAGGAAACACCATCGACATTGCCAAGTGCCAGGATGATTTTTTCCCGCTCTGCATTGGTCTCCGTGGAGCCACCTACGATGACTTGCTGTCCCAAATCGATGGACAGGCCACTGACTGGAATGCCAAGATTTTGTACTTCTTGGGCCAACAACTCTTCGCGGCTCAGTTCAACAGCTGCAGCGGCTTCGGGGGCTGCCTCTTCTTTCTTCTTGTTGAACAACTTTGCACCTGCATTCTTTAGAAAAGAAAATAATCCCATTTCTGATTTTTTATGTGTTTAGGAATGTTGCATCGGATGATGTGTCCGACGCTTATTTGACGGCATATCTACGCAAAATGTCACGCTATTCCAAACGAAATTTGATTGGCAAGTTGAAATAAACGTTGACGGGCTCCCCATCGACACGGCCTGGCTCCCAGTCGGGCATTTCTCGTACCACCCGGATGCATTCTTCGCGCAAGTCCTCCGAAAGGGTCCGCAGCGGAAGGATGTCTTTTATTTTGCCTTGTTTGTCGATGGTAAATCGAATGACACAAGTCCCCTCAATTCTGTACTTTCGAGCGAATTCCGGGTAGCGAATGTTTTTGTAAATGTGTACCAACATGGCCTTGTTGGCACAAGTCTTCAACTCCTTTCCCTCCAATCCGGCACACTCCACAGATTTGAAACGCGGCATTTGCTCTACCACCTTGAATGTCTCTTTCTCCTCCTCCGGTTTGGGCACCAATTGCTCGTGAGAAATGTATTTTCCGTTTTCAAAGAGTGACCTTTTGACCAGGGTACCCCCCTCGTCGTAATACAGCACATGGCCATTTCTCTTTCCGTCCTCATAATTGGCCTCTTCCCTCACCTTTCCAGATGGATAGAGATACGTCCATTTTCCAACGGGGCTTCCATTTTGATATTCTCCATACGAATCGAGATGGCCCTCCCCCCTTTTGTAATCTTTCCACAATCCTTCTCTCTTGTTGTTGCGGTACTGCCCTTGCTCTGCTGGCAAACCGTCCTCATACCATCCAATGCTAGGGCCTTCCTTGATTTTCCGCTCTTGGTCTGAATAGGTGACCTGCTCCACAAGAATCCGGCTCGGCACATAGTAGCGTTTGTATAAATAGCTGCCGTCGGCTGTTCGTTGTATGAAATAATGGTAGGCAGCATATACCAATTCCGCGCCTTGCTCCAGGCTGTCTTGATACAGCTCTTCAAATTCTTTGTTCTGTTTTTGAGCGGCTTGTTGGCGCAGGCGATTGTTTGTCGTGTTGGTGTAATTGGGAACCGTACAGGAGGCCAAAGCCAACAAGAGTAGGATGGCAAGATGTCGTTTTACTTTCATAGTTTATACAGTTGATAAATGAATGAATCAGGTCGCTGCTTTTCGACTTCGCATCCAGAGCACCAGGCAGCCAATCAGCCCTGCAATCATCAGGATGACGGAGATGAATTCGGCCTGTGTACTTTGCATGCCCAGGACATCGTAGCGTTCGTTGACGCGAATTTTTTCAATCCAAAAACGCTCTACTCCATTGAAAATGAGGTAGATGAAAAAGAGCATGCCCGGAATCTTGATTCGCTTGCGAATGCTCCACAGGAAGAGGCCAATCAAGAGAGCCATGACAAATTCGTAGACCGAGGTGGGATAAACCCCCTGATCGAGTTGACGGCAGTAGCGCCAGGTACAATCGGCGATGGCAGAGCCCCGGTCCAATACATTGTGGGGATAGTTGAAAGACCACAACCAGTCAGGCGACCACGACAGCCAGTCGGGACGCTGCGCCAAATCGCTGGGAATCCCCCAGTCACCATCTCCAGACAAATGACAACCCATACGGCCCACGCCATAGGATACGATGAGCGCCGGAGCAACCGCATCCATGAAGTGAATGGTGGGAATCTTTTTGCTCCGCAGGTAAAAGAAGATGACAAAAAAGGCGACGATCAAGCCACCATATATGGCCAGACCACTGCCAGACAGCAGCTGTCCGAGAAATTCAGAAAAGCTGACTTCGCCCTTGAGCAGTATGTCGAGGTCTTCGCCGATGGCAAACAGCTTGGCGCCAATGACACCAGAGATGGCAGCCATGACCGTGATGTCTCCGATTCGATCGTGGGGGTAGACCGTCATGTCACGTGAGACGGGCTTGTCGAGCTTTTGCTTGTTTTTCTCCCACCATTTGAGGCCCGCAAAAACAACGGCCAATGCAATCCCTCCAGGCCAATTGCCCTTGGCAGACAGGATGATGGCGGCTGGATCAAACTGGAAGTCGGCAAAGTGTCCGATGATGTAAAAAAACTTGAATCCCAACACAAATCCCAAAAGCGCATTGAGCAGCAAGTCTGTGATGCTGGCTGGCTGGCCTTTGACGATCTTGACTGTCACTGGCTTCAACAGCCCCTCCTTCTCTTTCCTGCGAACTTCTCTGTCGAGTATCAAGGCAGCCGTGAGGATGGCTATTACCAATAGGAGTCCAAAGGTCTTGACGATGGAGAACCCATTATCGGGTTGGGTCCCGATGAGGGCGTGAAGGATGTAAGAGAGGTCGGGATACATACAAAATGCTTGATTGAGTAGCAAAAATAGACAGCTACCCGTGATTTGCAAGGGTCAAAGAAGTAAAAAACCAAAGAATTCACGTAAATTTTAACATTACTTTAAACCTTTTGATTCAGAATGGGTCAAAAGAGCAAACAGCAATACTCAAGTTAGAATTTCATCAAGGACAAATTGGTAGAGTAACACACATTGCCGTCGATGGCCATCGGATGTGCCCAAGCGGCTGTCTGTCTCGTCACAGAGCGAGGCCTTCTTCACTTGAGCAAGAAACCGTCTAATCGTTCTTCCACCTAAAATCGCACAGCATGAATCGAAGAGCTACACTTGCCACCCTTTTGGGTCGATCCTCTACGCACACCAAAGCGACCGAACAGCCGTCAGCTCCACGGACATTACTCTCCGACCTCAGCCCTTTCAGCGGCAGCTGGGGATATACAGAAGCTGCCCATCTGCTTCGAAGAGCCACCTTTGGGGTGAGCAACGAACAAATCAAACAGGCAGTCACCGACGGATTGGATGCCGTGGTGGAGCAGCTGTTGGCTGATTTGCCCATGCCCGAACCTCCCGTCAATTACTTTTTCAACGACGATCCCAATGTACCCATCGGCACAACTTGGGTAGATAAGCCCTTCAGCAGAGCGGTCAATTTCATTCCCTATCGCTTCAACTCTCTCTACGCTTGGACCATGGGCCTGCTGTTGGAAGAGGGGATTTCCGTGCGGGAAAAGATGACGCTGTTTTGGCACAATCACTTTGTGACGGAAAACATCAATGATCCCCGGTATACCTACAACTACATCAGTCTTTTGCGGGAAAATGCCTTGGGCAACTTCCGGAAGCTGACCAAAGAAGTGACCATCAACCCCTCCATGCTGCGCTATCTGAACGGCAACCAAAACACCCGCCGAGCGCCCAATGAAAACTACGCCCGCGAACTGCTGGAGCTGTTTACCATCGGCAAAGGAGAACTCGCAGGTCCTGGCGATTACACTACCTTTACGGAGACAGACGTGATCGAGATTGCCAAGGTGCTGACTGGCTGGGTGGATGTGGGATATTTGAGTGCCGACCCAAATCAGCAACCAGGTGCTTTTTACCTCATCAACCGACACGACCTAGAGCAAAAACAATTGTCGCACCGATTTGGAAACACCACCATCCTCAATGCAGGCAATCGCGAGTACATCAACCTGATCGACATCATCTTCCAACAAGAGGAGGTGGCCCGCTTCATCTGCCGCAAACTCTATCGCTGGTTTGTCTATTACGACATTCCGGAAGAAGTGGAACTCAATGTCATCGAGCCACTGGCACAAATCCTGCGCGACAACAACTACGAAATCAAACCCGTGCTGAGGGCCTTGTTCAAGAGCGATCATTTCTACCAACCGGGCTGCCTTGGTTGCATGATCAAAAACCCCTTGGACTTCATGGTGAACATCCTCAAGCAGATGAAGGTCGATTTTCCGTCTGCGCTTTTCCAGAAGTACAACGCCTATTCTGCGCTCTTTGGCTACAGCCAAAATCTACAGATGCTGTACTATTTCCCGCCCAATGTCGCTGGATGGAAGGCCTACTACCAAGAGCCGCTTTACTACCAAACCTGGATCAGTTCTTCCACGCTCAGCTCCCGCGTCAGGTACACCGACATCATCTCGACCCGAGGCGCTGTGATCGGCAACTACCGCCTCCGGTTGGATGTACTCACTTTCATCAATGAGTTGGACAATCCTTACGACATTGACGAGCTGCTGCGGGAGACGACCCGCCTGTTGCTTCCACAGGGAGTGACGGATGAACAAAATGAGTACTTGCGGGAGATTCTCATTCCAGGTCTGCCCAATTTTGAGTGGAAGGTCGAATACACCTACTATCGCGAAAACCCATTGGATGTCGATGCCAAAAACAGCATAGAAGCCAAATTGCGAAGGCTGATCCAAGCGATATTGACCCTGGCTGAATTCCATTTGGGATAAGCCCACAAACGACAGCAGACCAACGTCTGCCCACTCTTCCCATTCACCAATCAAGCAACATTGGCCTAAATCCATCTCATCATGAAAAGAAGAAACTTTCTACAAGCCAGTTCTGCCGTCAGCATCCCCTTCCTCCTCAATGGTTTCAGCCTGTCGGCCATGCCAAAGCCAGCATTTTTCAATAGCATCAACAATTCTTCAGACCGGGTGCTGGTACTGATTCAACTCAATGGGGGAAACGACGGTCTCAACACCCTCATTCCAATGGATCAATACGACAAGCTGGCCAACGTCAGGAGCAACATCATTTTGCCTGAAAACAGCCTGCTGTCCCTCGACGACAAACTGGCCCTGCACCCCAATATGAGCGGCATCCGATCTGTATTCGACGATGCAAAAGCCACCTTCATCCAAAGCGTCGCTTATCCCAACCAAAATCGCTCCCACTTCCGCTCTACCGACATATGGACCAGCGGTTCGGCTGCCGACGTCTTCGAGACCACCGGCTGGTTGGGACGCCACTTCGGCTCGCTCCACCCCACTTTCCCTACAGACTTCCCCAACGAAGATTATCCCGATCCCTTTGCCATCACCATCGACAACATTGTATCCGAAACCTGCCAGGGCGTGGGCTCCAATTTCAGCATGGCATTTACCGATCCCTTTGCCCTTTCTCCCATCGATGAGAGTGGCCAAAGCGAGACGCCCGACTCACCCTATGGCGTAGAGCTGGCCTTTGTGCGCCAGGCCATCGCCCAGAGCAATGCCTATTCCGGCACCATCCTGGAAGCCGCCAACAATGGGACAAACATCGCCAACTACCCAACTGAAAACCAACTGGCCAGCCACTTGAGAACCGTTGCTCAGCTGATTTCCGGAGGCTTGGGCACCAAGGTGTACGTCGTCAACATTGGCGGATTCGACACCCATGCCGGACAAGTCGTGGCGGGCAATCCTCAGCAAGGTGTCCATGCCAACTTGTTGCAGACATTGTCTGATGCAGTAGAAGCCTTTATGAGAGACCTGCAACAACTGGGGCTAGATCAGCGGGTGATTGCGATGACCTTCTCAGAATTTGGCCGCCGCATTCGCTCCAACGACAGCGTGGGAACCGACCACGGCACTGCCGCCCCTCTGATGGTCTTCGGCTCCTGTGTCAATCCAGGCATCATTGGAGAAAATCCAGAAATTTCGGAAGATGTATCTGTGCAAGAAGGGGTGGCGATGCAATACGATTTTCGCTCCATCTACGGCTCCATCCTCATGGATTGGTTTGAAGTGCCGGAGGATCAGGTTCGGTCCCTGCTGTACGATGGATTTCAATACATCCCCATTCTACAGCCTTGCAAGACGACCTCGACCATCGACCTGAGTGGCTTTGGGGAGAGCATCGAGAGCCACAACTTTCCCAACCCATTTGAGAATTGGACCAACATTGCCTTTGAAAGCAAGGGAGAGAGGATGCGCGTCAGTGTGTTCGACGATCTGGGCAGCGAAATTCAGCTCTTATCCGATCAGTTTTTTCCAGCGGGAGAACACCGATTGCGCTTTGAGGCCCACCACCTGCCAGCCGGACATTATTACTATCGCATCCAAAGTGCCCAGCGGCAAAAGACCAAGTTGATGGTCAAGATCAGGTAAGCGTCATTGTCGGACCGTATTCGTTCAATAGATTTCCGTGATGAAGTGCATCAGCTCCTTGTCCACTGTCAGAGGGCGGCCACCCGAGTTGCGGGGAGGGTATTGTCGAATGACCTGTTGAAAATCAGCAGAATCATTGGCCGATAATACAAATCCCAAATCAGAAGGAGTAGACGGAGCGGGGAGGGGACGACGGCTGCGAAGGCTGTCCATTCGCCCGGCAATGCGGCGAGGGTTGCGGTTGATGACCCTGGGGGTGCTCACCTTTGAGGGTGCCTTGCGAATGTTGGGCGTATCCATGGCCACCTGTATGGGGACTTCTCGGAACACCGTATCAGTCTTGTATTCATAGACCATCTGTGGAGGACCTTGCACCAGCACTTCCACGGTGGGCCGAAACAGGAGCAAGAGGGCAACAGCTGCTGCCACCGCCGAAACGGCCTGCCACAGGGGAACCGGGCGGCTGGCCAACTGGCGGATGGGCGTTGGCTTTGGGGAATGATGTTGCCGCATTTGCTCCATCAAACGGCCTCGAATCTGTGGATCGAGAGGAGGAGGACTTTCGCTCAGCACTCGCCGACTGGCCAACAAAGCCTGCCGGGACTCCTCAAATGTCTGGGCATCCATTCGATCGTACACATAGGCCTGATCTGCCTTGCTGAGGTCTGCAAAGTCTGCCTTCAGGAGTAGTTCTTCCAGACGTTCGTCCATGTAGTTTGGCTCATTGCTTTTCATCACAGATGGTTTTTTTGCAGGCACCTCCCTTTTTTGCTTGGCGGGGGCGGCCTTCTTGATAAGATTTCAGACGCTCTGACAGCTTGCGCGTAGCGTAGTACAAGCGGGATTTAACTGTCCCCTCCGGACAGCCGACAATCTCACTGATCTGTTTGATTGGTAGCTCATCTTGGTAGCGAAGTACGAAGCACTGGCGGTGTGGCCATTCCAGTTGCTCAATGGCCTGGGTCAATTCCTTGTCGAAACTGTCCCGGTCGATGGGATTGGAGAAATAGGGGTCGGCCATGCCGGGATCAGCCAGTTGTCGAATGATTTCTTCCGACATGGACTCTGTGCTTCCCCTGCGACTGCGGCTGCGATACTCATTCTTGCACATGTTGCCTGCCACGGCGTAAAACCAGGTAGAAAACTTGCGCTTGGGGTCGTAGCTGGCTCCTTTTTCCACCAATTTCAAGAAAAGGTCTTGCGTAAAATCATTGGCCTTTTCCTGGTTGCGGTACAGCATGCGGTAGAAGTAATGGTGCATTTTGGTGGCATAGCGGTCGTACAGCTGACCAAAGGCCCGCTCGTCTCCCTTTCCCACCAGCTCCATCAGTGCTTCGTCGGAGTAGCTCTCGTATTTTTTGCGAAATGCAAACATCCTTTTGATTCCTATTGCTCAATGATTTCCATAAATACCCGGAATCCGATGGCCGGGCTATTGTCGCTGTACATTTTTCTCGATTTGATCTGGCAATCTGCCGGACGATCCTCCCAACTGCCTCCTTTGCTCACTCCCTTCTCCTGGACCATTTCTGCCACATTGCCTACGCAGCCATACAGGCCGAGGTCATTGGGAAAGTACGCATCTGCCACGACGGTAAAAAAGCCGCCATCGTTGGCAATCGCTTTGTTTTTACAATCCTTGCACGGCTGCAGTTCCGTCACGTTGATGTTGGACAGATAGCAGCCTTTGGCATTGGTAATCTCCGCCCCTCCCCAAGGATAGGTCACGCCCATTCTGCCTCCCAAGGCAGCCAATTCCCATTCTGCCTCAGTAGGTAAACGGAAAAGTACCTTTTTGAATTTCCTCTTTCGCTCATCCGATTGGTTGTAGACCTTGGTGATCCACTCGCAATACAGTACGGCTGCTTCGTAGCTGATGTTTTGAAGGGGGGAATTGTCTGCATCGGGATGGCCATTTTGAAATAGGATGCCATCTGGTACACTGCTGAAATCTTCGATGAGTGCGGCACTGCTGACCGGCGTTTTGCCAGATACGTAAACGGCAGCGGTTGGCGTATTCCGAAACTTCTGGGCCAGCAAAGACCGCCAATCAGTTTGTTGGGGTTTGCAAACGGCCAGCTGTTCAAATCCCTTGTTTTTGACCAGGTCGATGAGGAAGTTTTCATAGTCGCCGTTGCTCAATTCTGTTTCTGCAGCATAAAGCCTACCAGATATTTTTTTCATGGACTTGTCCAGCTTCTTGACCGAAATGGTAGACTTGATCTCTTCTTCCTTTGTGACTTCCTCACCCAAGTACGCCATCACATTGGCCTCCTGCTTGCCCCTGCGAGCAATGGTCAGGGTGAGTTCCTTCAAGTTGTTTGCCTTTTGCAGTTCCCCACTGCTGGTGTAGTGCTTGTGCAGCACGATGAAAGGCGGGATGTAGTTGAGGTTCATCTGATCCACCACGGAGGCACTGAAATCATTGTACAATCCCAGTCCGAGGTAGTCTGTGAGAAATTTTTGCTCGAAATTGTGCTTCAGTACAGCGACATTGTCAAAGGGTTGGTCGTTGTAGCGAAAGGCCAGGCCCACCATATACAGGTTTTCGCTGTGCAGCTCTCTCAGGCTGCGCGAGGTGGCCACTCCCAGGTATACAGGATTGGTGCTGGCATCGATCAGGTGCTTGGAAAGTGCTTCAAAGAAAAATTCGGGCTGGGGATATTCCTCGATCAATCGGTCAAAAGAGGGAATGTCGTTTTTTTCAAACAGTCGATTTCGGTATTTGGGCTGGGTGGCAATGAGATTGAGGTTGAGGATGGTCACATCGGGACGCACTTTGTGGACTTGCTGCAGCATCCAGCCAGGATAGGTATCATTGTCTCCGGAGGTGAGCAAGATCGCATCCTGATCCAAAGACATGAGCAGGTTGTAATTCCAGGAGAGGATGCCCGGCGACATGGCACCACTTTCGAACCACTTCTGCAAAAGGGCAGCAGCCTCATCGGGACGATCTTCCAACTGATGGGCGACCAGCAGGTGTGGATAGGTCTCTGGGCGGTCAGGGGCCATGTCATAGGCTTTTTGGGAATGCTCGAACATTTCAGGGGTATGGCCTCCATGCCAGGACATGACGTGATGGTATTCAAAGGTATTGGGCACCTTCTCCGACAATTGACCAACGATCTCGTCCAAGTCAAATGGTTTTGTGGGGCTGTAGGTCCGCAAATTGGCCATGCGGCAGGCTGCGTAGTAGTTGAGCCAGGCATTGGCATCATTGGACTGTTGGTCAATCTCGTTTTTCCAAAGAGTCGACTGTTCTTTGTAATAGGCAAGCGGCTTGAGCACTTGTGTAATGGAGTAAATTTTTTCGGGTTTGGGAGCCACATTGGCCGCCAGTAGGCAAGGGACGGTCAAGCAGAGGAGGAAAAATATTCGAGTCTTCATATTTTGAATATTGATGTGATGTTGTGACAAGAGGTCGTCTTTTGTAATGGCTTTTACACTCCAAAACCAATCAGGTTCAATTCAAAAAGAAAATTTTGTCAAATTGGCTGGGCCAGCAATCCCCTTCGAAGGGAAAACGGCTGTCAAAATCGCCTTTTGGCACAAAAAAAGCCACCATCTGCAGGGGGTCTCTGCACCAAAGAATCTGTTGCAGTTGACGCTTCCATCCAAATTTCTTAATTTTAGAGGCTCATTCCCATCGCTGCCATTGCCATCTGAACCATCCCACCCTTCCAAGTGGGACAACCAAATTGACATGAAAGATCTGAAATACTTACTGGCCTATTTTCTGCCACTGTCCGCCATCCTGGGAATTTACTTTGGAGGGATTTGGTCTGCGAGTGCTTTGTACGTGGGATTCATCCTCATCCCGGTCTTTGAGCTCGTCCTGCCCACTTCTACCTACAATCTCGATGCGGCAGCAGAAGACGAGCGGTCCCGCCAACTCTTTTTCGACATTTTGCTCTACCTCAACGTACCAATCCTGTATGGCTGTGTGTGGTTTTTTCTGGAAACCGTCAGCAGCAACAGCCTCAGCAATTGGGAAATTGTGGGAATGACCATCAGCATTGGCGTACTGGCTGGCAGCATTGGCATCAACGTGGCCCACGAACTGGGGCATCGCCATCATTGGTTTGACCAACTCATGGCCAGCATGTTGCTACTGCCTGCCCTCTACATGCACTTCACCATAGAACACAACCACGGCCACCACAAACATGTCGCCACTGACAAGGACCCAGTCTCTGCCCGCAAGGGAGAAGCATTGTACGCGTTTTGGCTGCGGGCCGTCAGCGGTGTGTACATCAATGCCTGGCGCATCCAAGCCCAGCAATTGCAGCGAAAAGGCGAGAACTGGTTCAGCCTGAGCAACAAAGTATTGATCTATCAATTCATTCAACTGGCCTGGCTGCTGGCCATTGGCCTGCTGTATGGTTGGTGGGTAATGGGACTGGCCATTGTGGCTGCCATCATCGGATTTTTGCAACTCGAAACAGTCAATTACATCGAGCACTACGGCCTGCGTCGCCAACAACTGCCCAATGGCCGTTATGAAAACGTCCGTCCGGTACACTCCTGGAATTCCAACCACGAGCTGGGACGGATTTTCCTCTACGAACTGACCCGCCATTCGGATCACCACTTCAAGGCCAACCGCAAGTACCAGGTCCTTCGGCACTTTGACGAAAGCCCGCAACTGCCTGCCGGATACCCAAGTTGCATGCTGATGTCTTTTGTCCCGCCTTTGTGGTTTCGGGTGATGAATCGGAGGTTGGAGCGATTTACTGTTCCAGCCGATCCAGGTCAATGACCTTTCGACGCAACTCGAAGTTGGTACCCAGATAGACCTTCCGCACCATTTCGTCGGCGGCCAATTCTTCTGCCGTCCCGGCCTTTAGAATGCTTCCCTCAAACATGAGGTAGGCCCGGTCGGTAATGGAAAGCGTCTCTTGTACATTGTGATCGGTGATGAGGATGCCAATGTTCTTGGTTTTGAGGCGCGCAACGATGTACTGAATGTCTTCCACCGCAATGGGGTCGATGCCTGCAAAGGGTTCGTCCAGCAAGATGAACTTGGGGCTGGTGGCCAAGGCCCGCGCAATTTCCGTCCGCCTGCGCTCCCCGCCCGACAGGGTATCGCCCTTGCTCTTTCGCACCTTGCCCAGGCTGAACTCGTCGATGAGGCTTTCCAGTTTTTCCTTCTGCTCTGCTCTGCTGAGGGTTGTCATTTCCAGGACTGCCTTGATGTTTTCCTCTACGCTGAGTTTCCGAAAGACAGAAGGCTCTTGTGGCAGATACCCAACGCCCTCGCGCGCCCGCTTGTACATGGGCAGGCTCGTGATGTTTTCTCCATCCAAAAAGACATTGCCAGCATTGGGTTTGATGAAGCCCACGACCATGTAAAAAGTAGTGGTCTTGCCTGCACCATTGGGGCCCAGCAAGCCGACGATCTCGCCTTGGTTGACTTCTACAGAAACGCTGTTGACCACTTTTCGGCGGCCATATATTTTCTCCAAATTCTGTGCTTCTAACTTCATGAGCCTGGTTTCTTTTGTTTATTGGATGCCGGAGGCTTTGGCTTTTCATTCAGCAATTGGCGCACCGAAATTTCGGAATTGACCTCCCAATTGCCCGGCAACTCCTTGAGGTCTTTGTCTGCCTGCCGCTCGGGCTGGAGCTTTTCTTCATAGCTGCCCGTGTCCCAGCGGCCGTTGGCATTGCGATCTTCGACCAGATGAATGCTGTAATTTCCCTTGTAAAGATCGGGATATACTTTCTGGAAAAGGGCATCGCCCTGGACATTTTCTGTGGCAATGAGCTGGCCATCCTTGCTCCGGAACTCCAGCAGGTAGGCCATCGTCGTATCCATATCATTGAGCACGAGGGTGATGCTGCCATAGTCCTCTGGCTTGCGGCATTTGTATTCCAACAACAAAGTATCTTGATTGGTCAGTCCAAACCAGTCGGTCAAGGCGTCGGGCAGCAGGCGAACCTGATAGAGGGTATCAGCCTGCCAATCGTGCTCGATCACCAATTGGCGTTTTTGCAGACTGTCTATGCGAATGCTGGCTTCTACTTCTACCTGAGAACTGTCTCGCTGCCGGAAAATATCGATCTTGAGACTGTCGTATTTTTGGAGGGGATGCTGAAATGTCAAGAGCAGGGCTTTCTTCAGGTCCAATGGCAAAGGACTGGGCGCCTTTTTGTCTTGCTCCAATTGCAAAGTTCGTCCTTTGCGGAATCGCCCTCGGTCCAAGGGGCGTATTTTGAGGGTATCGTTGAGGACACTGTCTTGCCGCACGTACAATTCCCACCCTCTGACGGAGTCCATGTCGTACCAAAATTTGACTGAATCGGGGAAGTACTCCACGTAGGTTCGTTGGCCAATGTCTTGGTAGTCGATTTCCAGGGATTCGCTGGGAGCTTGGTTGAAAATTAGGCTGGCCTGTCCATAGGTTTTGAGATTTTTGTCGGCGATGCGCAATGGCTGTTGATTGGCAAATATCTGCATCTCAAATCGGGGGAGGATGGAATCGGTCAGGATCAAGACGGTATCGATGAAGCCAATTCTTTCCCCAGCCGGGTCAAAGAGATAGTTGAGGTTGGCATCTTCGAGGGCCACCACTTTGAAGGTATCCGAGCGAATGTTGCTGATGCGCAATTGTCCCTTGTCGTCAGAGCGGGAGAAGTAAAATGGCTTTTCCTTGTAGACTACAGAGTCATCCAAGTTGTCGTAGAGCATCAAGAGCACATCCTTGACGGGCTGCCCGCTGACAGCGTCCACAATGCTGCCCATGACCTCCAGGGAATCGATGTAGTCGCCGGTAGAAAAAACGAAGCGCAAATCCGGAGCCACATTGCCTTCGGTGAGATCCACCACCGCCTTGCCAAAGTTGATGATGTAAGTCGCATCGGGTCGCAGTTCTTCACCGGGAGGAAATTCGAAGATGACCGTTTTCTTTTTGAGATTTACCTCTGGGCGGGTAGACAGCGGAGGGGTGACCACGACTTGCTTGAAGACATCCTTGAGTTGGACCCATTCGTCGAAGGTCAACAAAATGTCCTGCTTTTCAAATCGGGTTTGAAAGTTGGGGGTCGATCGAAGGCTGTCCAGGCGCGGCGGCTCCGTATCCTTGGGACCACCAGTGGGCGCCACGATGTTGGCACAATCCAAGAGGCAGCAAGACAGAAGCAGCATCAAAACGCCAGACAATATTTGCGAATGCAATTGATCGATCATAATCACTTGTTACAATAGGCTGCAAAAATAACCCTTTGAAAGCAAGGAATGATGTAGGCCATAACAATATTTAAGAAAAGAATAACAGCAAGAGTCCAATTGTCTGAGCAGAAGTCCTTCAGGAGAGATTGCGTGGGTGATAGCTCAGGATGGTATCTCGCAGATAGTCGGTATCGAGATGGGTGTAGATTTCGGTGGTGATGATGGATTCGTGCCCGAGCATATCTTGTACCGCCTTGAGGTCGGCCCCTCCCTCGATCAGGTGGGTGGCAAAACTGTGGCGGAACGTATGGGGACTTACATTTTTTTTGATCCCGGCGGCCGCAGCCAGGTTCTTGACAATGATGAAGACCATGTTGCGGGTAAGCTTTCTGCCCCTCCGATTGAGAAAGAGAAAATTTTCGTGCTCCGGATCGATGTTTCCCTGTAAGCGACGCACCCCTTCGATGTACAGGCCGATGTGCTTGATGGCCGAATCACCGATGGGAATGATGCGTTCTTTGTCGCGTTTGCCCACCACCTTGACAAAGCCCACCTCGGGATACAGATTGGTCAGTCGAAGGTTGATCAACTCGCTCACGCGAAGGCCACAGGCGTAGAGGGTTTCCAGCATGGCCCGATTGCGGACCCCATGTGGCTCACTGTGGTCGATGGCCTCCAGCATGAGGCTGATCTCTTCGTAGGACAATACCTCGGGGATTTTTTGCAACAGCTTGGGCCCCTCCAGGAGTTGTGTGGGGTCATTGTCTGTCAAATCCTCCATCAGCAAATAGCGGTAAAATGCCTTGAGGCCCGAGAGGACACGAGACTGCGAACGCGCGCCCAATCCCAATTCATTCAGGTAGAGGATAAAGGCCTCCAATTGCTCAAGGGTCACATCCTGTGGGCTCACCTCCAGCTCTTGCATTTGTAGGTATTCTTGGAGCTTGCGAACGTCTCGCAGGTAGGCGTCGATGGAGTTGCCGGAAAAGGAGCGTTCGAGCAACAGATAAGATTCAAAGCCTTTGATGGTTGGCTTCCAGTTCATTTGCAAATATGGCAATATTGTGTAATTTAGAGAAGCAAAAGCCTTGCTATACTTCGCAACATCTCCGAAAAATTGACAATACAAGTCTGTCCAGTTCGTCCAAGCGATAAACGATAAATATGAAATCTTTCCTTCTGGGATTTTTGACACTCTGCGTCTGGTGCATTCCGGCTCGCTACTATTATGTCTGCAAAATCAAGAACCAATGTGAGGATGCCACAATGGAAACGCCCGCCCTTGACAAAGAGCGCAGCAAAACCCTTGCCTTGTCTCTCGGCGATTCGATTTTGCTCCAGGGATACGAGCAATTCTATTTTGCCCCAGCCAGTGCCAAGCCTGTTCTGACCGACAACAATCGGGACTTTCTCCGCAGAGTGGCAGAACAGCTCCTCTCCGACAGCCTCTCCCAATTGTCCATCACGGCCTACTTTCAAGAAGAGGAACGCCAAATCCGACAAGGCTTTTTCGACAACCTGGGGATGGCTCGCGCCGATGCCCTGCGCCAGCTCTTGGGCGAGCAAGGCGTGAGGGAGAACAGCGTACGGCTTTATGCCGAGGAAGGCAAAGCAGAGGATTTGCAGCAACCCGCTCTGTTCGAATTGTTTTATCGAACAACCATTGACAGCACGACGGCCAAGGAAATTCAATAAGCCGCAGCAAAAAATCTGAATCCATCCCTGTCCTGGGTTCAAGTGAACAAAAAATTGCTATTTTCGGCCAGCACTAAAAAACACGCAATATGTCAGAGCTCGACCTCATTGACTTCATCAACCAGCTTTTCACGAGCCTGGACAATAAAGACAGCATCATCATTCTGCTGTTTTTGCTGGGTGCCTTTCTCATCGGATGGATCTTCCGTTGGTTCAGCTTGCGGCGAAAGCTGAGTGGTCTTCGCCAAAGGCTCAAGCAAAAGGAGGGAAGCCTCATTACCACCAAAGCCAATTACGAAGCCCTCCAAAGCCAATTCGACACCAAGGATGGAGAACTGGATGCGATCCGCCTGCAGTCCGACCAACTCGACGATGACAACAAAAAGCTCGAAATGGAAAAGGCACAACTGCAAACCCAGTACTACGAGCAGGAAGAACAGCTCAAAACCGCCCAGATCGAACTGGAGCAATACCGCAGATTCTCAGACACCATCGACGATTCCGACTTTACCAAGGGAGACTATGTCCGACTGATGGCACAGGTGGAAGCCCTTCAACTCGACAAAGAACAACTCATCTCCATCAACGAACAGCTCGATTCGGAAAACGAAGCACTTCGCGTGCGACTTCAGCAAAGTGGTGTGGCCAGTGGGGTATTGTTCGAAGACAAAGACCTGCAAACCAATGGCATCGCCTCAGAAGAATTTCAACAATTGAGAAGAAGCCAGCAGCAACAATCCGAACAACTCAATGCACTGGAAAGCAAACTCATTCGACTCGAACGAGACAAACGCCTGTTTTTAGACGGCACCGACCAAGAGGAAAACGATGAGGAAGAAATCGATGTACTGAGCCCTGACCAAACAAGCGCCAAGGAACTGGCCATCGAACGAGCCAAGCAATCCATCCGCGATGCTATTGGCACCCTCATCCCGGAAGCCGACGAAAGTCAGAAGGACAATTTGCAACAGCTCAAGGGCGTCGGCCCCTTCATTGAAAAGCAACTCAACGACCTGGGCATATTCACCTTCCAACAAATCAGCCAGCTCAACAGCGCCCTGATCGAAGAGCTGACAGAAGCCATTCAGTTCTTCCCCGGACGCATCAAAAAAGACGACTGGATCGGACAAGCTGGGAAATTAGCGAATTAATTTTTCGGAAAACTTGCTATTTATGGCAATACTTCCCATTTTTGATAGAGCAGTTACGTAGCATGTCTCGCAACTGAACTATACACAACAACCAAGATTAAATACATGTATACCATTGCCATCACTGCTATTATTATTGATAGTGTCGTCATTACCCAATGAAGATGAGAATGGTATTGTAACAATACATCAAAAGCCATTCTCACTGAGGATGGCTTTTTTCATATGACCGTATGATGGGCCATAACCAAGCGAACCGCATTACACACATCGCAATTCACATCGTCGTGATTATTATGATCATTGGACGAGCGGGAGAATGGTGGTAAGTCCTTCACAGCGAAAGAGCTTACGAAAGCCGTTCTCCACCGGGGAACGGCTTTTTTTGTCACTGGCCCCCAAACCGCGCAAAGCGAACGAGCCTATGGCTTTCGTATTTACGAGCCTTCAAACAACTGATAATCAAACCATTAGGCAATCACAGAATTGGTTGGCAATTGTAAATCTTTGATATTTTGATTTCATCGACCCGCAACCTTCCAATAGATTAAACTTTTCAACAGAAACCCTTTCCAAAAAAGAGGCGAAACAATGAGTACAAATACATTGAATAAGTACAGCAAACACGTCACGCAAGACGATACGCAACCCGGTGCCCAAGCCATGCTGCACGCCCTGGGCTTGGACGAGCACGACCTGACCAAAGCCCAAGTGGGCATCGCCAGCACCGGATGGGAAGGCAACCCTTGCAATATGCACCTCAACGACCTGGCAAAGGTCGTCAAAAGCGGCCTGGACCGAGACGAACTGATCGGCCTCATTTTTCACACCATCGGAGTGAGCGACGGCATCTCCATGGGTACGGCAGGAATGCGATTCTCCCTGCCCTCGCGCGACATCATCGCCGACTCCATCGAAACTGTCGCCTCTGCCCAGTGGTACGACGCCATCATTGCCGTAGTGGGCTGCGACAAAAACATGCCAGGCGCATTGATGGCACTCGGACGCCTCAACCGACCAGGCATCATCGTATACGGTGGCACCATCAAACCGGGCTGTCACCTCGATAAAAAACTGGACATCGTCTCTGCTTTTGAGGCATTGGGACAAAAAATATCGGGCGCCATCGACGAAAACGAGTTCCGCCAAGTGGTTCGCAAGGCCTGCCCTGGCCCAGGCGCCTGCGGAGGAATGTACACGGCCAATACAATGTCGTCGGCCATCGAAGCCATGGGGATGTCTCTTCCCTACGGCGCTTCCAACCCGGCCGTGAGTCCCGAAAAACAAGTGGAGTGCCAACGAGTGGGAGAAGCCATGAAAAACCTACTCCAAAAAGACATCAAGCCACGGGACATCATGACCAAAAAGGCCTTCGAAAATGCCATCACCCTCATCACCGTCCTTGGAGGCTCTACCAATGCTGTTTTGCACCTCATCGCCGCCGCCAAATCCGTCAATGTCGACATCAGCCTCAAAGATTTTCAACGCATCAGCGACAAGACGCCATTTCTGGCCGACCTCAAGCCCAGTGGCAAATACGTCATGGACGATCTGCACAAAGTCGGAGGAGTACCAGCTGTTCTCAAGCTGTTGCTAGAAGCGGGCTATTTGCACGGCGACTGCCTGACAGTAACGGGAAAGACCATCGCCGAAAATTTGGCAGAACTTCCCGGCTTGCAAGAAGGCCAGGACGTCATCCTTCCCTTTGAAAAGCCCGTCAAAGAAAGTGGCCACCTACAGATATTATTTGGCAACCTGGCCAGCGAAGGCTCCGTTGCCAAAATCACCGGAAAGGAAGGAGAGAAATTTATAGGAACCGCCAAAGTTTTCAACAACGAACCAGATGCCAACGCCGCCATCATCGATGGCAAAATCCAGGAAGGAGATGTGGTGGTCATCCGTTACTGTGGCCCCAAAGGAGGTCCCGGCATGCCCGAAATGCTCAAACCAACCTCAGCGATCATGGGAGCGGGTCTCGGCGGGAAAGTTGCCTTGATTACCGACGGAAGATTCTCCGGGGGAACACACGGATTTGTGGTGGGCCACATCAGTCCCGAGGCCCAATCGGGTGGTCTGATCGGGATGGTGGAAGACGGAGACATCATCACCATCGATGCCACCCAAAACAGCATCGATGTCCAACTGACGGAAGATGAAATCGCGGCGCGCAAAGAACAATGGGAAGCACCTGCCATTCCGGCCCGATGCGGTACCCTTCGAAAATATAGCAAGATCGTTTCCTCTGCCAGTGAGGGATGTGTCACAGACGAAATATAAAATTCCAATCGCTTGAGCAACAGACGAATCGAGTATGATGCTGTCGCCAGTCAAATGAAATACCATTATGAAAAGACAAAATACTTCTGCACAATCCAAGCCCGACACCTCATCCAACCGTCGAATGACCGGAGCCGAAGCAGTTCTCTGTTGCTTTTTGGAAGAAGGAGTCGATACGCTCTTTGGATACCCCGGTGGAGCCATCATGCCCGTCTATGATGCCCTGTACAGCTATCGGGATCGGCTCAAACACATCTTGCCCCGCCACGAGCAGGGTGCAATCCACGCCGCCCAAGGATACGCCCGCGTCACCCGAAAGACTGGTGTCTGCCTGGCCACCTCCGGACCGGGTGCCACCAACCTGATCACAGGCATTGGAGATGCCATCATGGATTCCACACCTCTGGTTTGTGTGACCGGACAGGTATACAGCAGTGTCTTGGGCAGCGATGCCTTTCAAGAAATCGATGTGATCGGTTGCACCACACCATTGACCAAGTGGAATTACCAGATCACCAAAGCGGAGGAAATTCCCTACGTCTTTGCCAAGGCATTTTACATTGCCAATTCTGGTCGTCCAGGTCCGGTGGTCATCGACATTACCAAGGATGCACAATTTGGGGAGCTGGATTTCAACTACGAGAAAAAACCGATGATTCGTTCGTATCATCCCAATCCCAAACCCAACATCCAACATCTCAAGGAAGCTGCTGAGCTGATCAATCAGGCCAAAAAACCCTTCATTCTGGCAGGACACGGCATCCAGATTTCACATGCCCAAGAGGCATTCCAGGCATTTGTCGAGAAAAGCGGCATTCCAGTAGGCGCCACCATCCACGGCTTGTCGTCCATTCCTTCCGACCACCCACTGTTTATGGGCATGTTGGGAATGCATGGCAACTACGGTCCCAATGTCAAAACCAACGAGTGCGATGTCCTCATTGCCATTGGCATGCGCTTCGACGATCGGGTGACGGGCAATCTGGACTACTACGCCAAACAGGCCAAAGTCATTCACATCGAAATCGATCCTTCGGAGATCAATAAAAATGTCCATGCCGATGTGCCCATCCTGTCCGATGCCAAGCTGGCCTTGGAACTGCTGCTGCCCATGATCGAGGACAAATCCTATCCCGACTGGTTGGAGGAGTTCCGGCAGTGCGACGAGATGGAATACCAAAAGGTCATCCAACGAGATTTGGGCCCCAGTCCTGCCAACCAGATTCGCATGGGCCAGGCCGTCCGAGAAGTGTCTCGCCAAACGGCTGGCAAGGCCATCGTCGCCACTGATGTGGGCCAACACCAGATGGTCGCCGCACGCTACTACGAATACCTCGACACCAACCAGTGGGTCTCTTCCGGTGGAGCGGGCACCATGGGCTATGGATTGCCTGCCGCATTCGGTGCCAAGTTGGCTCGTCCCAACAAGGAAGTTGTCGCCTTCATTGGAGATGGTGGCTTTCAGATGACCATACAAGAATTGGGAATGTGCAGCCAGTGGAATGTCGGGGTGAAAATTGTGTTGCTCGACAATGAATTTCTGGGCATGGTCCGACAATGGCAACAGCTGTTTTTTGACCATCGCTATTCAGAGGTCGCCCTGGTCAATCCCGACTTCATCAAAATTGCAGAAGGCTTTGGGGTCCCAGGACAGACCGTTTCCGATCCATCGAAGCTGGAAGGTGCCGTGGCCGAAATGCTGGCCCATGACGGTCCCTATCTGCTGCACGTCCGGGTAGAAAAGGAAGAAAACATCTTTCCAATGGTTCCCACGGGTAGTTCCATTTCTGACACCCGCCTCGAATAAGCAAACCCAATTTTCACAACATCCACTGCCTGGCAGTCATCACAAACCAGATCGAAATGGACTCCAAAAAGAAATTTACCATCTCCGTCTTCACGGAAAACAGAATCGGCCTCGTCATCAGAGTGGTCTCTGTTTTTACCAAAAGACACATCAACATAGAAAGTTTGACCACCTCCCAATCCTCCATGGAAGGCATCCACCGATTTACCATCGTCGTGGAGGTCACCGAAAAGGATGTGAAGAAGCTGATCGCACAAATCGACAAACAGATCGACGTCATCAAAGCCTTCTACTATCACCCGGAGGAAATTGTCTACCAGGAAGTGGCACTCTACAAAATCCCCACCGAGGCATTTACAAATGGCACCTCCGTGGAAGCACTGATCCGCTCGCACAACGCCCGCATTTTGGACATCGAATCTGAGTTCATCGTGGTGGAAAAAACCGGGCACAAAGAGGAAACGGAAGCCTTGCTCAACGACCTGCGCAAGGTGGGCATCTACGAATTTGTCCGCTCCGGAAGAGTGGCCATCGTCAAGCCCATGGAACAACTCAACAAATACCTACAATCCATAGAAACCGGAGGCTTTCCCGACAGCGACACCATGTAAGGCAGAGCAGAAAGCTACCGAATACAATCATTTCAAAACGATCCATACTCTTGCGCTATAGAGTATTCAAAAACATCAAAAAAAAATTAACACAATGGCAAAAATGAACTTTGGAGGAGTCGAAGAAAATGTGGTGACCCGCGAAGAATTCCCCCTGGCAAAAGCCCGTGAGATCCTCCAGGACGAAACCATCGCCATCATTGGATATGGTGTACAAGGACCAGGGCAGGCATTGAACCTGCGCGACAATGGATTCAACGTCATCGTTGGCCAACGTTCTCCCTCCCGCTCCTGGGACAAGGCCATTGCGGATGGTTGGGTACCTGGCGAAACGCTTTTTCCCATCGAAGAAGCTGTCAAACAAGCCAGTGTCGTTCAGTACCTGCTGTCAGATGCTGCCCAAATCGAACTTTGGCCCACCATCAAGCCCTTGCTCACCAGTGGAAAGGCCCTGTACTTTTCCCATGGCTTTGGCATCACCTACAAAGAGCGGACAGGCATCGTGCCGCCAGAAGACATCGACGTCATCCTGGTCGCTCCCAAAGGCTCGGGCACCAGCCTGCGCAGAATGTTTGTGGCTGGCCGGGGACTCAATTCCAGCTACGCCATTTTCCAAGATGCCACCGGACGGGCCAAGGAGCGAGTCATCGCTTTGGGCATCGGCATCGGTTCGGGCTATCTGTTTGAGACAAATTTCAAGCGAGAAGTTTACAGCGACCTGACAGGAGAGCGGGGCACGCTGATGGGAGCCATTCAGGGCATCTTCGAGGCACAGTACAATGTGCTCCGCAAAAGAGGCCACTCCCCAAGTGAAGCCTTCAACGAGACCGTCGAAGAATTGACCCAAAGCCTCATGCCATTGGTGGCCGAAAACGGGATGGATTGGATGTATGCCAACTGCTCGACAACCGCCCAACGCGGCGCCTTGGATTGGAAAAACAAATTCCGAGATGCCGTCGCTCCCGTCTTCGACGAACTCTACGAGAGCGTGGCAAGCGGCGAGGAGGCCCAGCGTTCCATCGACAGCAACAGCCAGTCAGACTATCGCGAAAAACTGGATGAGGAATTGAGAGAACTGCGCGAATCTGAAATGTGGCAAGCGGGCAGAGTCGTGCGCAGCCTGCGGCCAGAAAACGAAAAAGTAAAAGTGTAACAAGAGACCAAAGACTGTGTCAGGGGGACGGCATCTCTTTTGGTGCGCCCCCTCGCACAGCACAAACTCCCTCCCATCAAGTACCTGACCAATGACGAAATACATACCGAAACAGCCCAACTTCATCTCTGTCGAAAGCATCTACAAAGCCAAAATGCGACTCAAGCCCGTCATTTGGCGCACCCCGCTGATGCACAATCCACAGCTGTCCGAAAATTTCGATTGCCAGATCTACCTCAAACGGGAAGACTTGCAAGTGGTCCGTTCGTACAAAATCCGAGGAGCATACAACAAAATGGCCAGCCTGCCCAAGTCCGATCTGGCCAATGGAGTGGTCTGCGCCAGTGCGGGCAACCACGCCCAAGGCGTGGCGCTGGCCTGTCACCTCTTGGGCGTCAATGGCACCATCGTCATGCCCAGCACCACCCCCAAACAGAAGATCGACAAGGTCAGGTTGTTTGGCAAGGAACACATCAACATCATTCTGAAAGGAGATACATTTGACGACTCCTACAGTTGTGCCCGCCAGCTCGAAAAGGAAAAGGCCATGCTCTTTGTCCATCCCTTTGACGACCAAGCGGTCATCGAAGGACAGGCGACTGTAGGCTTGGAAATCATTGAGGACATCGACGTGCCCATCGATTATGTCTTTGTGGCCATCGGAGGCGGTGGCTTGGCGTCTGGTCTGGGCAGTTACATCAAGCAGATCAGTCCCAGCACCCGCATCATCGGTGTGGAGCCTGCCGGAGCGCCTGCCATGTACCAATCTCTCAAGGCTGGTAAAATTGTCACGCTGGATGAGATCGACAATTTTGTAGATGGAGCAGCGGTCAAGCAGGTGGGCAAGAAAACATTTGCCATTTGCAAACGGGTCATCGACGACATGATTCTCGTTCCGGAAGGAGAAGTCTGCACCACCATATTGCGCTTGTACAACGAAGAGGCCATCGTAGCAGAACCCGCCGGAGCATTGACCATTGCGGCACTGGCCCACTACCGGGAACAGATCAAAGGCAAAAACGTCGTGTGCATCCTCAGTGGTGGAAACAATGACATCACTCGCACCGAGGACATCCGGGAACGCTCCTTGCTGCAGCTCGGCCTCAAGCATTATTTCATCGTCAGTTTTCCACAGCGGGCTGGCGCCCTTCGAGACTTCCTCAACAATATCTTGGGACCAGAAGACGACATCACCCACTTCGAATACACCAAAAAGAACAACCGGGACAACGGCCCCGCTTTGGTGGGCATAGAGCTGAATCGAAAGGAAGATTACGATGGCTTGATCTCGCGCATGCAAGAGCACAACATCGACTTCCAAACCCTCAACGACAATCCAATGCTATTTGATTTGTTGGTATGATCAGCGTTTGACGACGGCCTTGTTTGCCAACAGATTGAGCAGGTATTCCCCGTATCCACTCTTCTGGTACTTCACACCAAGTTGTTCCAACTGCCCTTCGTCGATGAAACCCATCTCGTAGGCCACCTCTTCTATGCAGCCGATCTTGAGGCCTTGGCGCTCTTCGATGACTTGGATGAATTGGCCTGCCTGTAGGAGCGATTGATGCGTTCCGGTATCGAGCCATGCAATGCCTCTGTTCAGGACACCAACCTTGAGCTGGTTCATATTGAGGTAGTGCTTGTTGACATCGGTGATCTCATACTCTCCGCGGGCACTCGGCTTCAGATTCTTGGCAATGTCTACAACTTGCGAATCGTAAAAGTACAAGCCGGGGACTGCGAAATTGGACTTGGGCTTTTGGGGCTTTTCTTCGATGGAGATGGCGTTGAAGCCCTCATCAAATTCTACCACACCATAGCGTTCGGGATCGGCTACTTGGTAGGCGAATACCACCCCACCTTTGGGATCGATACTGCTCTGAAGCAGCTCTTGCAGGCCGTTGCCATAAAAGATGTTGTCACCCAGGATCAGCGCTACCGGATCATTGCCAATGAATTGCTCTCCCAGGACAAAGGCTTGTGCCAGGCCATTGGGAATGGCTTGTTCTACATAGGAAAAATTGCAGCCAATCTCACTGCCATCTCCCAAGAGTTTCCAGAAGTTGGGCAGGTCCTTGGGTGTGGAGATGATCAGGATGTCCCGGATGCCAGCCATGAGGAGCGTTGACAGGGGATAGTAAATCATTGGCTTGTCGTAAACGGGCATCAATTGCTTGCTGACGGCAAGGGTCAAGGGATACAAACGAGTGCCCATCCCTCCTGCCAGAATTATTCCTTTCATAGTAGATAAAGTGTTTTAAATGAAGACTGTATGGTATATAGATCAGCAAGAATGGTGCTAGACTCAACGGTCTAGAAAAGAGACGAAAAGCAGTCCGGAAATGTTGTGGTGCCGGAGCAAAAAATCAGGCTTCGGTGGATTGTTCGCTCAGCTCCATTTCCTGGAAGATGCGCTTGATGCGAAGAATGAGCTCGTTGGGTTTAAATGGTTTGGTAATGAAATCAGTGGCTCCCAGGCGGAAGGCTTCCAGTACGACATCGTCGTGTTCGAGTGCAGAGATGACGATGACGGGCAGGGTACTTTTCAGTTCTTGACGGATGAATTGTACAAGTTCCAGTCCAGTGATGTAGGGCATCATGATGTCGGCCACGAGGATGTCTGGACTTTCCTCCTGTATTTTCTGGAGGGCCTGCTTGCCGTCCTCTGCCAAGATCACATCAAAGCCCTGTTTGCGAAGTCGATACTCAAGTGCGGTAAGCATGATTTCTTCATCTTCGCAGATCAAAATTTTCATATGGATGGATACTTTACTAACAAATCAATGGACGTGCCATCGTATAGATGTTGGTAAAGGTATGAATAAAATTTGATACTTGTAAAACGTTGGGCATTAATTAGTCATAGGAAAAACATTGGGTGGGAGCCTCAAAGCTTGTCGTACTCTGTTTTCAGCTCTGCAATGGCTTTGGGTGCCAAGCCTTCCAACTCGCCCACCAGGGCAGGGACGCGGTCCAAATCCTCTTCGGCCTTGGTCAGACTCTCCACGTCTTTGTTGGTCTGTGTCATGGTCGGATTGCCCACAAATGCCAGGGTAGATTTCATTTTGTGGCTTACCTCCATCAGTTCGCGCCAATCCTTTGCGTCGGCCAATGCACGCATTTTGGCAATCTCTGCAGGCAACTCGTCAAATAGCATGTCCAACATGACTTTCTTCATATCGTTGTCTCCATCGGACATCATGTCCATGTAATCGAGATTGATATACTCATAGGTATTCTCATTCATTGTGATCATTACTCCTATTTACGTATTTGACAATTTTAGAAAATAACTGCTTGGGTTCAAACGGTTTCAACACATAGTCGTTCATGCCGAACTCCTTAAATTTCTCATCCTTGGAGATGTGGGCATGGGCCGTCATGGCCAGAATGGGAATGCGCGCCACCTCGGCAGGCATTTTTTCGCGAATGTACTGCGTGGTTTCATAGCCGTCCATGATCGGCATCTGAATGTCCATCAAAATGATGTCAAACAGTTTTTCAGCCAGTATGTCGACAGCCTTCTTCCCATTGTCGGCAATGGTGATTTCAATCTTTTCTCCATACTGACGCTCCAAGGTTTTGCGAGCGACAATTTGGTTCATCTTGTGGTCTTCTACCAACAAGAGACGGACTACGCGATCGGGATCAAGGGTCTCTTCCTGGGTCTCTTTGGCTTTTTCTTGCTCCTCCAGCATGTCCAGCGTACTGGTTTCAAAAACCATGTCAAAAAAGAAGGTCGAACCACTGCCCAGCTCACTTTCTGCATGGACATTTCCATTTTGCTGCTCTACCAAACTCTTGGCAATGGACAGCCCCAATCCCGTTCCTTCGTAGATGCGGTCCTTGGTCCGAATTCTGGTGAAGGTGTCAAAAATGGCCTTGAGCTTGTCCTTGGGAATGCCGATGCCCGAGTCTTGTACCCGGAAGAAAAGGCGCATGTGCTTGTCGTCTTCCCGCTTGGCTTCCAAAGAGACGCGCACAAATCCCTTGTCGGTAAATTTGACTGCATTGCCCACCAAGTTGTACAAGACCTGGTTGAGGCGCAGCTTGTCGCCAATGATGACTTGTGGGACATCCTCCGCAATTTCCAAGACGAAGTTGAGGTCTTTCTCCTTTTTCTTGTACTGCATCACATTCATGAGATTGTTCATGAGTTCGCGCAGGTGGAAATGCTTGTATTCAAAGTTGATCTTGCCATTTTCAAGGGTGGAGATTTCCAGGATGTCATTGATCACGCCCAACAAAATCTCCGAGGATTGCTTGATGGAACTGACATAGCCAAACTGTTCTTTTTCCAAAGTGGTCTTGACCAATAGATTGCTCATTCCAAGGATGGCATTCATCGGCGTGCGCATCTCGTGGCTGATGCTCGCAATGAATTGCTCCTTCATCTTGGCCGACTGGCGGGCCACATCGCGGGCCTTGCGCAACTCCTCGGCCTGCTTGCGCTCCGTGATGTCTCGCAAAATGCCGTTGTACAAGGACTCTCCTTCTTTGTCGGAAGTAGAAGCCGTCAGCAGGCAGTAGCGGGTCTTTCCACTGGGTCGCACAATTTCCAATTCCACATCCTGTACCGCCTTAGAGTCGGCCAGCTGTTGAAGGAAAGGCACTTCTTGTCCATGTTGGCGAAACAGATCGTGGATGTTTTCCACGGCCCGCAATTCTTCCACCTCATAGCCAAACAACTCGGCTGTAGCGGCATTGAAATCGACCAATTTCCCCGCCAAATCACAGATGTAAATGGCGTCTTTGGACTTCGTAAAAATATCTTGGTAGCGCTCCTGGCTCCGAATCATTTCTGCCTCGGCCTTTTTGCGCTCGGTGATGTCTTGGATGATGCCGTTGAGGACCAGGCGTCCCGTCAGGTTTTTGTTGATGCTGCACTGGACAAATGCATACAAAGCCTGGCCGTCGGGCTGTCGCAACTCAATGTCTTTCTTGACACCCTTATTGGCCAGTGTCTCTTCGTGAATCTCAGAAAAAATGTAGACCGGAGAGTCGGGATCTTGCAACATCTCCTCTGTGATGAGCATTTTGCGAGGTGCCAAGCCAAAAATTCGGAAGACCTCGTCGGAGGCAGTGAATTTTTTACTATTTGGATCAAACTCCCAGTTGCCGATGTGAGCAATGCGTTGTGACTCCTCCAATCTTTTGAGAACCGTACTTCGCTCAATCGAATAGCGGAGCGACTTGGCCAGCAAATCTGTCGTGAACTCTCCTTTGACCAAAAAATCCTGCGCCCCGGCCTGTACAGCCTTGATGCCCATGCTCTTGTCGGAATGCCCCGTGAGTACGATGACATTGGTGTCGGGAAATTTTTCCAGCAACCGATCCAAGGTTTCAAATCCCCGGCTGTCGGGCAAGGTCAAGTCCAGCAAAACCGCTGCATAGTCCCCTTCCTCTGCCAAGGCCTGCATGCCTTCCGACAAGGTGACTTTATTGGTAATTCGACAGCTCAATAGATCAGATTCGCCCAAGTACAGTTCGACGAGGCGTGCATCTCCAGGATTGTCCTCGATCAGCAGTATCTTATTGAAGTTGTCGTATTGAGCATTTTCTTCATACATGAAGGTAGAGTTCTCTGCTGAATATTGATTCCCCAACATGGATTTGGATTGTGGTCTTGAGTAAAGAATTCGGGTGACGAAAGGGCAGTGAAAACCCCTTGTTACCTAGTCACGAGGTATAAATACAAATGTTGCACCAATTTCTTGTATTATAAAAACGCAAATATAATCTTTTGGTTCTTTGTATACTCGTTTAAAATCTTCTACCCGGTCGGCTTGAATCAATTGCTTGGTGACGAATTCTTCCAAAGTGGAGGCGTGGAGCGTCCAGTTGCCTCGGACCTGTTCGCGCTCGGCGATCAACAATCCAACGCCTATCGACTCTTGTTGGTGGGCAATGAATATGGGATAATCAGATACCTCCTGATCCATGATGGCTTCCGAGGCTTTGCCCAAGATGGGCAAATAGGCCTTCATCTCTTCCTCCAAACGTCCAAATTGTTCTGATACATTCATATGAGCCTGCATTTTCATACAAAAGTACGCCTTTCTCTGCAAATGAGACAGTTTGTGACGGGAAGGGAGAGCGAAATTTTTGGCGGTCAGGTGCCTATTCCTTCAAATGCAGCAAAGCAACCGTCTCTATGTGATGCGTGTGAGGAAACATGTCCACAGGCCGGATTTTCTCCAAGCTGTACTTTTCCTTGAGCAACAACAGGTCGCGGGCCTGGGTAGCGGGATTGCAACTGACATAGACGATCTTGGGAGCCTCCAGTTGGAGCAACATCTGTACGACCTTGGGGTGCATGCCAGCGCGGGGTGGATCGGTGATGAGTACGTCGGGCTTGCCGTGCTTGTCGGCAAATTCGTGGGTTAGGATGTCCTTGACATCTCCAGCATAGAAGACTGTATTCTCAAAATTGTTGAGTGCCGCATTGATCTTGGCATCTTCGATGGCGGGCCCAATTTCCTCGATGCCGACGATCTGTTTGCAATCCTTGGCGAGGTACAGACCGATGCTTCCGATGCCTGTGTAGAGGTCGTAGACATTTTCGCGGCCACTGAGCTGCGCAAAATCTTTGACCACGTCGAAAAGGCGAACAGCCTGGCGGGTGTTGGTTTGGAAGAAAGACTTGGGTCCAATTCGGAAGCGAACGTCACCCAGCATTTCCTCTATCCACTCTGTCCCCTTATAAAGCTCCAAGGGAAGGTCGAGCATGAAATCATTCCCTTTTCCATTGATGCAATAGTAGACCGAGTCGATCCCCGGTACGCGCCGAAGCAATTCGTCCAGCAGATTGGTGCGCATCTCCACATCCTCGTAGTGAAAGCTGATGATGAGCATGACTTGGCCCAGGGTGGTGATTCGGAGGAGCATGTTGCGCAAGAAGCCTTTCTTCTCCTTGATGTCAAAAAAGCTCAGCTCTTGCTCCAAGGCGATCTCGCGAATGGTATTTCGGATGTGATTGGAAGGCTCGCTCTGCAAAAAGCAGTGTTGAATGTCGACGATTTTGTCAAAGGCAGCGGGCCGGTGAAATCCCAGGACGTTTTTGTAATTGGACTTCCCACCAGCTATTTCGAAGCGCGTCAGCCAGCGTTTGTTGGAAAAGGTAAACTCTATCTTGTTGCGATAGTAGGCCGTCTTTTCCGCCGCCAGGATGGGACAAAACTCCTTGGGCTGTATCTTGGCGATGCGCCGCAAGGCATTTTTGACCACCAGCTCCTTGTGCATGAGTTGGGCCTTGTAGGTGATGTGTTGCCATTTGCAACCTCCACAAATGCCAAAATGCTCACAGAAAGGGGCAATCCGGTGTTCGGAATATTTGTAGAATGATTTGGGCACTCCTTCCATGATGCCCTTTCGCTTGCGCACCACGATCACGTCCAGGATGTCACCGGGGGCCACGTGCTCTACGAAGATCACTTGACCATCTCGATCTCTGCCCACAGAACGCCCTTTATCGGCGGTTCCTGTGATTTCTACTTGTTCTATTACTCTTGCTTTGCTTTTCTTTCGTCCCATAGTTGGCTCAGGCTCATCGGGTCAGGACTATGTAGTCCCTTATCAGTGTTTTCAAAAATTCAATTTTATCAGGCGGACGCTCTGTGAGGTCCAGTTCTTTCTGCAGTTTTGCCACCAGTTCGTCTACCACTTGCTGATGGGCTGGGTTTCGGTATTTGCGATAGCGGGAAATGATGGTTTTGATCAACAGCATGTCCTTTTCGCGCAATTGTCGCACCTCCGGATAAGAAGGTTCGTAGTCTTCCAAAGAGTTGATCTTGAGAATGTCTTCCAGGCGGAACCGGAGGGAAAACTTGATTTTGATGACCGTTGTATTGGCTGTCATATCCCCCAGTCGCTGTCGCTTGGAAGAAGAACTGATGAACAGGGCCGCCACCACTCCAAGGGAGGCCACCGAATCGACCAGGTGGAAAATGGCTCGAAGCAAAAAATCGCTCAGACCGGGTTCTTTGCCATCCAGGCGGACCACTTTGATGCCCAGGGCTTTTTTGCCCCAGGATTGGCCATCGGCCAGGATTTCGGAAAACAATTGGTAGAAGATGAACAACCCCAAAGGTGCCAGGCGAGCCACGAAGGCCATGTTCAAGGAAGACTGCATGATGACAGCATTTAGAACACTGTTGACAGTGAGGAACACCACCAAGTAAAACAGTCCTACGATGAGCCAATCGATCAAATAAGCGAAGATGCGATCCCGGAGGGAGGCCAGCTCGTATTCAATCGTCACATTTTGGGTTGTTGTAATGTCTATGGTTCGCATAATCAGTCACAAGGCTTCTATATTTCGCGTTTGTTCCGAAAACGGATCTCGTTTGTCTACTTTTTGAAACGATAAAATTAAGAGAAATTTCATCGACCTGCGATGACTTTGATTTTTTTTGATCGGCGCAGCCTCCAAAAACAGCTTGTGCCCAGAATAACAGCTTGTTTTTGTACGAAAAAAATAGTAAACTGAGCTTTTTTCAACCAAAATCCACAGGAGCAAGTTCTCGAAGGACTGCCTGTGATTCTGGGATTGGCCCTTCGAAGCCGTCGAACCAAAAAGCATTCCATCAATTCGACGCTCATTTTTGGGCTTTTGCCAGCAAGGGGACGGAAGTCCAAGATAAGTCCCTAAAATCAGTAACGCAAAAAAACTAAAACAGGTTTTCTGTACTTACATGCTTCAGAAACGACATCTATAATTAATTCAATGCGAGAAACGAGTTTCATTCGTCAGAATAAGGATAAGTGGAAAGATTTTGAAAGAACCCTCTCCAGTGACCGAAGCGACCCGGATAAGTTGAACGACATCTTCATTCAGATCACCGATGATTTGTCTTACTCTCGCACCTTCTATCCCAATCGCTCTGTACGGGTGTATCTCAACAACCTGGCTCAGAAGATTTTCTACAAGATATACAAAAACAAAAAGACCCGACTGGGGCGCATCATCTACTTTTGGACCGATGAACTGCCACAGCTCGTCTACGAGTCCCGCATCTCTTTCCGGGTAGCTCTCATCGTTTTTGCCACTTCCTTTGTCATTGGAGCCTTTTCCAGTGCCATGGACCCCGAGTTTCCAAGGGCCATCTTGGGTGACGCTTATGTAGACATGACCATCGAAAACATCGAATCGGGCGATCCCATGGCGGTGTACAAGCAAAGAGGATCCTTTAGCATGTCCTTGGGCATCACGGCCAACAATCTCTACGTGGCCTTTTTGACCTTCATTCTCGGGGTGTTCTTTGCCGTGGGGTCGGCTGCCATCATGGTCAGCAACGGCATCATGGTAGGGGCATTTCAGTATTTTTTCTACCAGCAAGGGCTGCTACAAGAGTCCTTTTTGACCATCTGGATACACGGAACCTTGGAGATATCGGCCATCATCATTGCAGGAGCAGCGGGGCTTACCATGGGCCGAGGAATTGTTTTTCCGGGAACGCTCACCCGATTGCAGTCCTTTCAAATATCGGCCCGTCGCGGACTCAAGATCATGATTGGCATTGCCCCCATCATCATTTTGGCGGGCTTCATCGAGGGATATTTGACCCGCTACACAGGTACGCCAGATGTCGTCCGAGCCCTGTTCATTCTGCTCTGCCTGAGCTTCGTCCTGGGGTATTTTGTGTGGTATCCCCGTCATTTGGCCAAAAGGGGCTTCCGACGCAACATCAGCGACACCCAACTTCCCCCCAATGCCAATCCGCAAATCGACTTTGTCAGAATCAAAACTGCCGGAGAAATCTTTGCCGACATCTTCGTGGTGTACAAGAAATATTTCAAGCAAATCAGCCTGACAGCCCTGGCGGCAGCCGTTGTCTATTGCGGCCTGGCATTTCCCATGGCCTTGGAACCTCCGGCGGTCGCCTTCACCTATCCCAACGTTTCCTTCAGTGCTCTCGACAACATCGGGCAATTCTTTCGAAATGACGAAGTGCCAATTTTGGTGCTGATCAATACATTCATTTATTCCATCATCACCTTCGCTGCCTTCACCTACCTGCGAAAAGAACAGGTTGAGCAAGGAGAGGAGGAAAAGCAGGCCTCGGCTGTCCAACTGATTTCTGGCTATCTAAAAGTCACTTTGGCCATGGGCTGCCTGGCGGCGATGATGTACCTTGGAGATTGGTACATCGTATTTTTGCTGGTCTTGGCAGGTCCTTTCTTTTTGATCTGGGCCTACGTCATGTATGAAGAAAATGCCAATATTTTCTCCGGCTTGGGTCGTACCTTTGGCTACATGAGCGCCTACGGACGGGGCATTGGCCTCTACGTTCTGGTGGTGACCATCAGCGGGCTGTTTTACTTTATCATGGATACCTCACTGATGGAACTCTACTTTGACTTCATCAGCTGGAACCTATCCCTGGAAGAAGACGTACTCGAACAGGTAGGTGCCATCTTGCTGACCTTTGTCTCCATCTTCGTCATTTGCCTCTTGTTTTCCATGATGGCATTGGGAGGTGGACTGTTGTACCATACGATGCGAGAAATTCAGGATGCACCCGACCTCATCCGGCGGGTACAATCCATTGGAAGTGGACGGCGCATACAAGGACTTGAAAGAGAAGATCTGTAAATGACCGAGATGCCAAAGCACAATGTTTTCCCAATCCAATTGCCGAGTGCCGCAGTTCGCCTGTTGCTGCTGACTGCCTTGTTGGCATTGCCAATTTTGCTGCAGGCTCAGGACTATTACGAGGAATACACCGCCCCCAATCCCAAAGAAGACTATTTCAATTCGTCCATCCAAGTCAACAAGCTGGACCAGAGCAAATGGTCGGAGGTCGTCAAGGACATCAACTACAATGAAGATACTCCCGACGAAGATGTAGACATCGACGAAGACGAGGACGATGGAACCCTTGGAGAAAGTGGAGGGCCGCAGGAGCGAAATTACAACAGAAGAGAATCCAGCGATCTCTCGTCGGGCTGGGCTTTGTTCTTCAAAATTCTTTTCATCCTATTGATCATCGTTGTGGTGGCTGTATTGGCTTACTTCCTCATTGGGGAAAGCATCACTCGGCCCAAAAGCAAGAGCTTCACCCCTGGAGACAGTGCCATCCGACTGGAGGAGGTCGAAGAGAACATACACGAATCCGATTTGGATGATTTCATTCGCCAAGCCTTGTCGCAAGGCAATTATCCGGTAGCCATTCGATTGTACTACTTGGCAGTGATCAAGGAATTGTCGCTGAACAAAAAGATCAAGTGGAAACGAGACAAGACCAATCGGGACTACCAAAACGAACTGCGCGATGGAGCATTCTTTCAGCCGTTCCGCCAGGCCACCCGCATATTCGAACGGGTGTGGTATGGCAATGGCCAGCTCGACCGCAACAGCTTTGACGAACTGGAGCCCATTTTTCGAAAACTGATCGATACGGTCAAAACAAGCTAAACAAGACAAGTCGCCCGGAAAGACATTTCCCAATGACTTGCACGACAACCATATGTCCAAAGACAAAAGGCCTTATATCATCTTCGGAATCGCAGCCCTGGTGCTGCTGCTCTTCTTTACACTTTTGCAAGGAGGCAAAAATCGTTACAACTGGACAGAAACCTATCAGGAAGAAACCAAAGACCCTTACAGCACTTACATCATCCACCAGCTGATCCAATCTTATTTTCAAGACCATTCGTTCAAGCCGATTGTCAGCAGTGTGACGGAGGAGTTGCCTCTTCGCACCAATGACAAGGCCAACTATGTCTTTGTGGGGGAGGCCATGTTCATGGATACGGCCTCGGTCAATCGCCTGCTCAAGTTTGTAGAAAATGGCAACGATGCCTTCATCTCCAGTAAGACCATTCCCTACGACCTGATGTTTTATGTGTATTACGAAGAGTGCAACGACAACTACTGGGAAGATTATTCCACCATGCGCGATACCTCGGTACGCCTCAATATGCTCCACCCCGATCTGGCCACCGAAAAGGGCTACGAATACCGATACTTATACCGCAATCTGACCAAGGGCTATCGCTGGCATTACATCGACTCGGTCTACTTCTGCGAAGACGAATACAGTCTTGTGGCATTGGGCATGATGGACAGCACCAAGGCCAATTTTGCCAAGGTCAAATACGGCGATGGACATTTTTATTTGCACACGACTCCCATCGCTTTTTCCAACATTCAGATGAAAGACCAGGTGGGGCTTGCGTATGCGAGCAAGGTGCTGTCGCATCTGGAGCCTGGCGACATTTATTGGGACGACAAAAGTCGGGTAGAAGAATCGGTCGGGAGGCGCTACAACCAGATGCAGAGTCGAAGTGGCAATCGGGGACTTTCTTCCCAAAGCCCTCTCAAATACGTCCTGGCTCAACCACCCTTGGCTTGGGCCTGGTACCTGATGCTGGCCACCATTTTGCTCTATGTCATCTTCCGGGCCAAACGCAAACAGCGCGTCATTCCGGTACTGGCGCCCAACACCAATACGTCGATGGAGTTTTTGTCGACCATCGGCAGTCTGTACTTTTTACAAAACGACCACAAGAAAATGTGCGTGCAAAAGATGAAGCTCTTTTTGGGATTCATCCGCGACCGCTACTATTTGCCTACTTCGCAGCTCGACAAAGAGTTTGTCCACAAGCTCGCTGCCAAGTCCGAAATTCCGAAATCCATCATTGACAAAATACTCTTGATCTACCAGAACATCGACAGTTCGTCTTTCGTATCCGAACAGACCCTGATCGACTTTCACCTGGAAATCGACAAGTTTTACAAAAATTGCAAGTAGGCCTCTCCGCTGACCCAATTGGTTGGCAGGCCTTCCATAAAAATCTGATTATGAATATCGACGACCTCAACGAAATAGAAGAGATCAACCCGGACGGTGTCGAATCGCAAAGAACCATTCCCGAAACCGAGGAAGTGCCACAACCACTTTCGCCCCTGGGAAACTCCTCAGGATGGCAACAAAACAGAATCGATCTTTCCAGGATCGAGCAAGCTGTTGACCGCATCAAAGGAGAATTGCACAAGGTGATCATCGGGCAAGACGACATGATCGACCAATTGCTGATCGCCCTTTTTGCCGGAGGGCATGTACTGCTCGAAGGGGTCCCGGGCATTGCCAAGACGCTCACGGCCAAGTCCATCGCCCGTTCCATGGACGTCGACTTTTCACGCATCCAATTCACGCCCGATCTCATGCCGACCGATGTTGTGGGAACCAATGTCTTCAACATGCAGAGCTCCCAATTCTCCTTCAACAAGGGGCCTGTCTTTTCCAATATCGTTTTGATCGATGAGATCAACCGGGCACCTGCCAAGACCCAGGCAGCCTTGTTTGAGGTGATGGAAGAATTTCAGGTAACGGTAGATGGCGAGACCTACAAAATGGACCATCCTTTCATCGTCATCGCCACCCAAAACCCCATCGAACAAGAGGGAACCTACAAGCTGCCCGAAGCCCAGCTCGACCGCTTTTTGTTCAAAATCAATATGCACTACCCGAGTTTGGAAGAGGAGCAAAGCATTTTGCGCAGGTTCCGAAATGACTTTGGGATGCGCACCAAAGAAGAGGTCCAAAAGGTCTTCAACGCGGAAGAAGTCAAGGCCTGTCGAGACCTGGTAGAACAGGTCACCATCAAAGACGAGCTCATCGACTACATCGCTGCCATCATCCACAACACCCGCAACAATGGCGATTTGTTCCTCGGAGCCTCTCCTCGTGCTTCGCTGGCCGTGCTGAAAACTTCCAAGGCATTTGCCGCCATGAACGGCCGCGACTTTGTGACTCCCGACGACATCCAGTACGTCGTATACCCAGCACTCAACCACCGGATCATCCTCACCCCCGAACGGGAAATGGAAGGATTCGACACGCGTTCAGTCATCGAAGAGATCATCAAAAAAATTGAAGTGCCTAGATAAAGGCCAAGCCCCATTATGATCAAAAACCTCTATCTCACGGACCGCATTTTCCTCATACTCAGTCTGATCATCGGCCTGTTCATATTCAGCTTTGTATTGGACTTTCTTTTTCCCGTGGCACAGACCCTGCTGGTTCTGGTGGTGGCTGTTGCCCTGCTGGACATTCTGTTGCTGTTCAACAAAAGAGTGCGGGTAAAGGTGCGGCGGCGGACGCCCAAGGTACTCTCTTTGGGCGATCGAAATGTCGTCCGACTAGAGGTCAAAAATCGCTCCAGTCAAGGCCTGAAAGTCAGCATCATCGACGAGCTGCCCTTTCAGTTTCAAAAGCGCGACTTTGAATTCAAATTGACGCTCAAACCAGAGGAAGAGCGCACCCTGACCTATGACATCAAGCCCCTGGAGAGAGGCGAGTATACTTTTGGCAACATCAATGTCTTTATGTCATCCAACATTGGGTTGGTTCAGCGGCGCTACCGCCACAAATTCGACATGAGCATCGCCGTCTACCCTTCGATTTTGCAGATGAAAAACTTTGAGTTGCGGGCCTTTGATCGGATCAGCAACCAACAGGGCATCAAAAAGATTCGCCGCTTGGGACACAGCTACGAATTTGAGCAGATCAAAAACTACGTTCGGGGCGACGACTATCGGAGCATCAATTGGAAGGCCAGCAGCCGACGGGGCCACTTGATGGTCAACCAATACGAAGACGAGCGCGCCCAGCAGGTCTACTGCATCATCGACAAGAGCCGCTCCATGCGCATGCCATTTGAAGGCCTGAGCCTGATGGATTACGCCATCAACACCAGCTTGGTGCTGTCCAACATCATTTTGCAAAAACACGACAAGGCGGGATTGCTCACTTTTTCTGACAAGATTGGTACCACCATCAAGGCCGACCGCAAGGCCAACCAGCTCAACAAAATCTTACACGCCCTGTACAAGGAAAGAGAGCGAAAAATGGAGGCCAATTACGAATTGCTCTACCACTCTGCCCGAAAGCTCATCAAAGGCCGGAGTCTCTTGCTGCTGTTTACCAACTTCGAAAGTACCTTCGCCCTGGAACGGGTGTTGCCTGTCCTCCGCCGAATCAACAATTTGCATTTGCTGGTGGTCGTCTTTTTTGAGAACACAGAAATCCGAGAATTCACAGAAGAGGCAGTAACGAGCACAGAAGACATTTATCTGCAGACCATCGCGCAAAAGTTTTTGGCTGAAAAACTGCAAATGGTCCAGAAGCTTCGCCAATACGGCATTCAAGCTGTCCTGACCCGCCCGCAAGACCTGTCGATCAATACCATCAACAAATACCTGGAACTCAAGTCGAGGGGCCTGATCTAGTCAGGGTTCGTTTCAGGCTTTGCTGTCCTCTGGTCCCAGGATGTCCCTCACGCGCAATTGCAGTTGCCGACGTCCTTTCCAACGATTTTCTTCCAAGACATAACAAATCGAAAAGTCCCCTTCTGCCACTGTTTTCAAGCGATCGGCCTGGCCAAAAGCAATGGCATCCATGGGCTGACTTCCATCCTGACTGACAGCAAATTTCAGATGTTTGTTTTTCAATACCCTGACATAGCCACTGTCTTGAAGGGCCCGGCTGGCGAAAAGAGGTCGTGGATTGCCCGGGCCAAAGGGAGCAAAGCGCTGCAGGTCCCGATAAAACCCAGCATTCACATCGGCCAGGGGTACTTCGGCTGCAATTTCCAAGCTAGAACCAACGGCTTTTTCAATGTTCCAACGGCTGGCTTGGAGGAGCAAGGCATCCCGGAAGTCCTCAAATTTGCTGGCATCCAATTGCAGGCCCACCGCTTGCTGATGCCCTCCAAAACGGCCCAGATGTTCCGCGCAGGTTGACAAGGTCGCACAAAGATCAATGCCGGGAACGGAACGCCCCGACCCACTCAGCTGCCCCTTGGCATGCTCCGTGAGAACAATGGCCGGGCGGTGGTAGTACTCTGACAGGCGGGAGGCCACAATGCCCAATATCCCCTTGTGCCAATCCGTTCCAGCCAGTACGATGGCAGGCTTTTGCTCCCACCCCTCCTCGCTCTCAAATTGCTCCTGTGCCTGGGCGAAGGTTTCTCGATCCAGTTTTTTGCGAACCTCATTTCGGTGATCCAGATGGCCTGCCAACTGATGGGCAGCAGATTCGTCGGCTGACAACAACAATCGAACGGCCAGTGCAGCATCGGCCATGCGACCAGCGGCGTTGAGGCGGGGCCCCAACCCGAAGACGAGATCGCTGATGGACAAAGGAGGTTCTTTCCTGGCAACGTGGATCAACGCCTTGACACCCAAGCGAGGCTGGCGATTGAGTCTCCGAAGGCCATGATGGGCCAAAATCCGGTTTTCACCCTGCAATGGCACAATGTCGCTGGCAGTGCTGAGGGCCACCAGATCGAGCAATGATTCGAGGCGATCCGACGGGACGGAAAGGCGATGGGCGATGGCTTGTGCCCACTTGTAGGCCACACCACAGGCACTCAACTGGTCGAATGGATAGGGACAATCTAGCTGTTTGGGATTGAGAATGGCATGCGCATCGGGCAGTACATCGCCGGGAAGGTGATGGTCGCAGATGATGACATCCATGCCACCTGCCCGAGCCGCCGCCACTGGCTCCACCGCCCGAATGCCACAATCCAGGCTGATGATCAGACCACAAGATTGCTCGCGGGCGTACTCAATGCCTTTCAAGGACAGACCATAGCCCTCGATATGCCGATTGGGAATGTAATAGTCCAAGGAAAAAGACAAATCACTCAAAAAGTCGTACAACATGGCAATGCAGCAAGTTCCATCCACATCGTAGTCGCCATATAAGAGGACCTTCTCTCCTGCCTCCCGGGCTGCCAACAATCTATTGACTGCCTTGTTCATGTCTTTGAGTAGGAAGGGATTGTGCAGGGCATCCAAAGAGGGAGAGAAAAAGGCCTGGGCGGCCTCCTGATCCTGGATGCCTCGACTGTGCAACAGACCAGCCAAAGCGGGATGAATGGCCAATTGGCGGGCCAATTCCTGGGTTGATGGGGGCAGCTCACGGGGAGGCCATTGCCACTGTTTTCTCATGTGTTGGTTTGATTTGATGGGATGAAAATACACAAAAAAATGCCTGGTTTTCGCTGGGCGTACTATTTTCAAAATGGGCTTCGTTACAATGCCATCTCCCCAATGATGTAGCGCCTGTACAGGGCAGCCAAATTTTCGGCCTTTTTTTTGAGGGTTTTTTAGATGACGAGCTGCCATCTTTGAGATGCTTTAACCTCCGGAAAGTTTTGCGATGATGACAAAAAAACAAACCAAACACTTGATGCTGCTGTGCTGTCTGCTGTTTTCTGCACTGCTGAGCGCACAATCGACGGCCTTTGTCAGCGGCCAGATCACCAACGCCCATTTGGTCAAAACCATTGACATTCAGGTCAATCAGAAATACCTCAACAACGATCATTCGGTTTACTCCTCGGAAATTACTGAGGATGGAGGCTTTGCTTTCGAACTCGACATCTACGAGCCGATTTTGGTGACCATTGTCTACTCTCGCAACAAGACCTTCTTGTATCTGGAACCCAATGATACGCTTTTCATCAACTGCGATGCCCAAAATTTTCCATTCTCTGTCGCATTTTCCGGCCCAGCAGCCGACAACAATCAAATGGTGCAAAGCTACTTTCAACAATACCCACGAGAGATGAATCCCTTCAAAATGGTGCAATACCGACAGGGAAACTTCTGGTTTGCCAACAATCCACAGATGGAGGAATGGATGAATCAATGGGCGCCCCCGACTTTTGTTCAGCAGATGGACAACAGGCGGAAGGAGGCAGAACAGTTTCTGCTCAACAAGCGGAGAAGATTCTCTGGACTGAGTGAGAATTGCTGGATGTTTTTGGAGGCAGAGTTGGAATACGATTATGCTTATCACCGACTGCTGTACGGACATGTGTACAAAAACAAGTACCAAATCGGGGATTCCTACTTCGATTTTCTGTCCCAGACCCCTACCCAGCACCGCCAAACCGGAAACTACTGGTACCGCCAATTTCTCTTGGCCTACGTCAGCCATTTGGCCACCAAGGAAGGGGGAGCGGCCAATCAATCCTACAGCCGCCAGTACGATTTGGCCCAAGAGCACTTCCACGACAGAGCCTTGTCATTTCTACAGTCAGAATACATTGTTCGAGGCTTTTTGTCCAAAAAGGCGGAAGAGGTCTTGCCCAAATACGAGTCCTTTTCCAGAACCAATCCCTACATCCAATACGAAGAAAAGGTCATCAATGCCTATCGAAAAGCCATGAAGTATGCCGAAGGAGCCTTGGCCCCCGACATCATACTGACAGATCGCAATGGCCAGTCCAAAAGCCTGTCGTCCTTTCGCGGACAAGTGGTGTACCTCAATTTTTGGGCGAGCTGGTGCAAACCCTGCCTGCGCAAGATGGAATTGATGAAACCGATGCAGGCTGAATTGGAAGAACAGGGAGTCGTCTTTTTCAATGTCTCCCTGGATCGCTCCACCGAAGCTTGGACCGATGTACTGGACGAACGCGAGCTGCAGGGCGTTCACGTACTGGCCGAAACCGACCAAAGCAATCAACTGATGCGCAACTACAATGTTCAGGTATTGCCGCAATACTACATCCTCAACAAAAGCGGACAATTTGCTGCCAAGCCGGAGGCATTCGACCCTGTCGCCCTTCGATCGCAGCTGATGCAACTATCGAAATAGAGAAAACTTTAGAGCCATGTATCAAAAACTACTTTGCATTTGCTTGTTGTGTCAAGTCGCCATTTTGCAAGCACAAACCGACTCCCCCATCTATACCCAGGTCGATCAGATGCCTTATTTTCCCGGTTGTGAGGCCATGGACAACCAAAGCGACCAAAAGCGACAGTGCTCCAACGACGCCCTCATTCAATACATCGCCAACTACATTCAGTATCCAGAAGAGGCAAAGGAGAAGGGGGTGGAAGGAACGGCATTGGTCAGTTTCATCGTCGACGAATCCGGAACGGTAACCGAGCCCTCCATCCTGCGCAACATTGGCTCCAATTGCGGGGAGGCCGCCTTGCAAGTGATTCGAAGCATGCCCCAATGGGAACCCGGCCAGCACGAGGGGCGACCCGTCAAGGTCAAACTCAACCTCCCGGTCCACTTCAACCTCAAAGGACAAAACCAAGGTGGAAACCAGTTCAAGCTCAGCTGGGGGCGCATGAATGAAAAGCAAATCAGCCGGGAAGTGCTGCTGGAAAATCTGGCGTATGACATCTTCGTTCGCGACCCCTACGGCAATGCAGCGACCATCAGCGAATTGAGTTTTTCCGTGAGCAAAAAACGAAGTTACCACGAGGAGCGAAGCACGGGTGAGCTCAACTCAGAAATGAAGCGCCTGATCCAAAAGAGAGCCAAGAAGGGCAGTACCCTGACCCTTACCGCCGCCATTCAGAACAAGGGGCGTTTCGTGTTCGTCAGAAAACAATATGAAATCACAGACTAGGAGACACGGCAGATTTACTCCAAAAAATCTTGAATGGCCAAGCCCAGGCTGTAAATATCTTTGTAGGAATTGTACAAGGGCACCGGAGCCAATCGGATGACGCCGGAATATTGTCCCAATAAGTTGTCCTCTCGCCAATCGCAAATCACACCACTTCTTTTCAGATGCTTGTACAACCCCGGACCTTCCAGGCCCGTGAGGATGGACAGTTGACAACCTCTTTGTTGGGGGTCTTTGGGCGTGATGAGTTTGAACCGTTTGCCGCCTCGGCTGAATTGCAAGAGAATGAATTCCAGGTAGGCCGTCAGAGAAAGACTTTTCTGCCGCAATTTGTCGATGTCGGCCTCTATGAAGATGTCGAGGCTGGCCCGGTGGGCGGCAAAGGAGAGGATTTGAGCATTGCTCAATTGCCAGCCAGCTGCTCCGGGCATGGGGATGAACCCCTTTCGCATGAGGAAACGGCTGCTTTCGTCATAGCCCCACCAGCCCGCAAAGCGCGGGAGATCGGGTTTGTTGCCGTGCTTTTGGTGGACAAAGATGCCGCTGGGTCCACCCGGGCCGGAATTGAGGTATTTGTAGCTGCACCAAACGGCAAAATCCACCTCCCAATCGTGTAGCCGGAGAGGGACATTGCCCGCTGCGTGCGCCAGGTCAAAGCCCGCCATGGCTCCCACCTGATGGGCGGCCTTGGTGATGGCTTCCAAATCGTAGAATTGACCCGTGAAATAATTGACCCCGGCAAACATGACCAAGGCCAATTCATCGCCACATTGTTCAATGGCGTGCAAAATGTCTTCGGTCCGAATGGCAAACTCTCCTGGCCTGGGGTGAACTTCGATGACAGCTTCTTCAGGATCGAGACCGTGAAAAAGCGCCTGGGTTTCCATGGCATATTGGTCCGATGGAAAGGCCCCTCCTTCCATGATGATCTTGTAGCGTCCCGGCTTGGGCCGGTAAAAAGAGACCATCATCAAGTGAAGGTTGGTGGTGAGGGTATTCATGATGACCACCTCCTCGGGCGTGGCCCCCACCACATGTGCGGATTGCTTTTGCAAAAACTTGTGGTAGTCTGCCCAGGGAAATTCTCCCGTAAAGTGTCCTTCGACCCCCAATTCCCTCCATTGTTTCAGTTCGTACTGCAGGGCAGGCTCCACGGTCTTGGGCTGAAGTCCCAGTGAATTTCCACAAAAATACAGGCAATCCCGTCCTTGGTGCTGCGGGATGTAAAAGCGATGCTTCCAATCTTGGAAGGGATCCTGTTCGTCCATGGCATGGGCAAAGTCCAGAGAAAAGTCAAAGGTAGTAGGCGTGGTTTCCATTGGTTTGGCGAAGGCTTTAAAAGAGCGTCCCCTGAGTGGCAAAGCTCATGGGATTTTCCAGTTCCAGTAATTTTCGTTTCACATCCAGACCATAAAAGTAACCGTGCAAGTTTCCATTTTTGGCAATGACTCGGTGGCAAGGCACGATGATGGCAAGGGGGTTGTTGCGGTTGGCTTGTCCGACAGCCCTCATTTTGTTGGCATCCCCCAGTTTTTCGGCAATGGCAGAATAGGAAGTCGTTCTTCCATAGGGAATGCGCATCAATTCTTTCCAGACGGCTTGGTGGAAGTCGGGCGCACCAGCCCAGTCGAAGGTCAGCTCAAAAGAGGTTCGCTCCCGGGCGAAGTATTGGCGAAGCTGACTGGCAGCCTCGGCCAGTTCGAGGGGGGGCTCTCCGGCAGGACAAACTTTCTTGTCGGACAGGCGTACCCGCTGCAATCCCAGCGAACTGCCGCTGAGTTCGAAGCATCCAAAAGGGGAGTCTACGTATGCTTTTTGCAACATATCTGTGCTTTGATGGCCCATGTCAAGAATTGGTGTTTCCCAAAGATACAACAGCAATGGGAAGAAAGGGCGATTCGAGGAAGCTTTTGCCCAATACGGCCGAGCCTGACCTGTTTGTTCATTGGTCGTTTAACGATGCCGACTTTCCAATAGTTGCAATACTTCTTCCAAACGGTAGTCTTTGGCAGCCAGAAGGACGAGGTAGTGGTACATCAGATCGGCTGCTTCTCCGAGGAAGAGTTCTTTGTTGTCGTCCTTGGCCTCAATGACCAATTCGACCGCCTCTTCGCCCACTTTTTGTGCGACCTTGTTGATGCCTTTTTGGAAGAGAGAAGAGGTGTAAGACTTTTCGGAAGGCTTGGATTTTCGCTCTTGGATGACGCTCTGTAGGTGGTGTAGAAAGGAGGGGCCAGTGTTTTCCTCTCCAAAACAAGTGTCGGTCCCCGTGTGACAGACTGGGCCATGTGGGATGGCTCTTACGAGCAAAGTGTCACCATCGCAATCCTGGAGAATTTCGACCAGCTCCATGTAGTTGCCAGAGGTTTCGCCTTTGGTCCACAATCGATTCTTGGAGCGGCTGAAGAAGGTGACCTTGCCCAATTGTTGGGTCTTTTGCAGGGCTTCCTCGTTCATGTATCCCAACATCAATACCTGGCGGGTGTTGGCATCTTGTACAACAACTGGCAAAAGTCCTTGACCTTTTTCAAAATCAAGTGCCTCAAGATCGACGGTTCTTCTCATGGTTTGGAATGGCTTGTGGATGTATCAATCAAATCGGCTGCAAAGGTAGGTGTTGCCCATAACAATCGCAATGCCGCCGAGAGAGATTACAACTTGGACCGGATGGCTCTGGACAGTTGCTCGCCCAGGGGCTTGATCACAAACTCAATCCGCCGATTGAGCTGCCGTCCTTCCTTGGTCCCATTGGAGGCACGGGGAGCAAATTCGCCCTTTCCGCCAGGGAGCAATTGCCCGGTGGATAGGTCAAAGTCTTCGACCAAGGTGCGAACAACGGTGGCAGATTGCAGAAGGCTGAAATTCCAATTGTCTTTGTAAGCTTTGCTTTTGGGTCGGCTGTTGTCGGTGTGACCAATGACGGTGAGGCTCATGCTCGGGTAGCGTTCCAAGACGGTAGCAATCTGGCCGATGGCATTGTAGCCGTCTTCTTCCAATCGAGTGGTACTGCCCTTGCGAAAAACCATTGCCTCGGGGAGTATGATGGATAATTGTTCGCTCCCGGCGCGGGCTGAATAGCTGATGTTGGGCCAAGCTCGCAGGGAGTCTTTCATCTCTTGTTGGAGCTGACTGATGAGTGCTTGGTGGCGATCCAGTTCCTGCCCAACAGCCCCCAGTTGGTTTTTCAAAGAGGCAATTTGGCGTTCTCTTTCCCGCAATTGCTGGTTGAGGTCTTTTTGATTGGAGGAAGACCGATTGGCCATGCTTTCAATCTGCGCTTCCAATTCGTCCACTTCCAGCTCCCACTTGTCGGCATTTTGCTGCAGGATGTTGTTTTCTCCCTTTCGCTCGGCCAGTTGCAGCTGCAGCTTTTCGATTTCGTATTTGGCGGCATTGACCTGTGTGCGCCATTGGTCGGTCTCGGCCTTGTGGTTGACCTGGAGTGTATCGAGGGCTGCTTGGTGTTTTTTGTTGCTGACACAAGAAGCCAAACTGGCCATCAGCCATAAACCGACAGCCAGTTTGTAAGTGTATTTTTTCATTTCGACGAGGTTTGTCCCAAAGATCATCGCCATTTGAGTACGTAAGTGGTTAGGTGGTGATCAACGCAGTCTGAAGCTAGATGCCCCCAGTACCCCGATGTCAGTATAGGCGATGGCCCGATAGTAGCCAGAGCCAAGCTTTTGCGCCAGGTCGTGGGTAAAGGAAAGCCGTTGGTTTTCGGTCAGGCTGATCTCCTTTTTCTCCGCAGCGATGATGTCCATGGTTTGGCCATTGACGACAACTTTGGCTTGTATGGGGTTGTCGATTTTGATGGGCGTCCCGTTTTCGTCGGTGATGGACAGGAAGACGGGGCGCACACCCTGGTATTTTTCCGGCACATTGGTCAGGTCGAAGCTGACGCGGATGCGGCGGGCACGGCGAGACTTGGAAGTCACCTTGGATTTGCGTTTTTTCTCTACCTCTACCTGAAAGGCGCTCGCCTGGAAATTGGACAGCGTCAGGCGGTTGATCTCGTCTTGCATGGTTTGGTTGAGGTTGGCGAGAGCATCTTTTTCACCCCGCACCTTGGACAGGTCCTGTTCGAGTACGCCAGCGAGGTTGCGCAGCGAATCGTTTTGGGCGACCAGGCGGTTGATGGATGCTTCAAGGGTTTGCTTGTCCTGCATCAGGGCGACGATCTGAGAGCGAAGGTTGCCCATTTCATCCTGAGAAGTTTGATTGGAAGCCTTGAGTTTGCGGATGCTGGAGTTGCGGCTGGCAATGGTCTTTTTGGCCTCTTCCAGCGATCCTTGCAGTTCTCCGTTTTCTTCTGCCAGCAAGGTGTAAGCTTGTTCGAGGCTGTCGACCTCACGCGTCAATTCATCTTTCAGTTGGCGCATATCACTGATTTGAGCCTCCAGGCTTTCGTTTTTGCTCATGAGGCCTTTCTTTTCGTTGGAAAGGGTATAGCCCCAATAGCCAGTGAGCAAGAGGAGGATGGCCAGTACGGCGGCGATGATTCCGAGAATGTGTTTTGACTTCATGATATGCGTTTTTAGTAAGCTTGTAGACAAAAAAGAACGGTGGCAGCTCCTGGATTCGTATGGCTTGCCCCGCGCTAAAATAGGAATTTTGCTTGTCTGCTTGAGCTGTGAGGCCAAAAAATTGACACAATCGGCTTTTTGGGTCGGTCAAATGAAGTGGGCCGATGATTTGAGTGGAATAATTTGTGGAGGGCTTTCGTGAAAAGCTGATATTTTTTGGGGGATTTTCCGCTTTTGTGAACCAATTCTGCGAAATTTGTCTTGGAGAACATGTTTTTGTTCATTTGGTGCATCTCTCTGTGGATTGCATCACTCATTCATTTTTGTTGCCCACACGGGCCATCAACCATTGTATCAATATGACACTTGAAGAAAGAATTGCCCAAGACCTCAAGGCTGCCATGAAAGCCAAAGACCAGGCTGCCCTCCGCTCCATCCGCGCTGTAAAATCTGCCATCTTGCTGTTTAAGACAGACGGCAGTGGAAAAGAGTTGGACGAAGCCAGCGGAATCAAATTGCTGCAAAAATTGGTCAAGCAACGCAAAGATTCTCTGGACATTTACGAGAAGCAGGGAAGAGAAGACCTGGCCCAAAAGGAGCGGGAAGAGATCAGCGTCATCGAACGCTACCTACCAGAGCAAATCAGCCCGGAAAAGCTGGAAGGCATCATCCGGACCATCATAGAACAGACAGGTGCCAACAGCATGAAGGACATGGGGAAGGTGATGGGAATGGCCAGCAAACAGTTGGCTGGAAAAGCGGACGGCAAGACCATTTCCGGCGTGGTGAAGCAATTGCTGAGCCAGGGATAACAAGAACGTAACGAGAATGTCGGGATTTTCTCCTGATGTTCTCGTATCTCACAAAGAGACACGTCATCGTCATACAGCAGGCAAACCACCTGTTTGTCTCAGCGGGAGCGGAACTCCTCCAGCATCCGACAACTTTCAAACCTCAATCGTAAAGCAATATGGAAACCAATCAAACCTTAGACACCGATTTTTCTACGGGATTGTACATCAGCAGTGCCAGTCGCAATTTTCTCAAGGAGGCCAGTGGCTGGGCCAAATTTTTGTCCATCATCGGCTTCATCCTCGTTGGGCTGATGGTCATCGCGGGCATTTCGATGATGAGCATCATGAGCATGATGGGAGAGTTGGCAGGAGACGAAGCCGCCTTTTCCCCCTATGGCAATTCTTTTGGCCTGATCGCAGGCGGCTTCTACTTTTTGATCGCCTTGTTGTATTTCTTTCCAGTGATGTACCTGTTTCGCTTTTCATCTCGCATCCAAATGGCCTTGCGGCACGACAATCAGGAATGGTTGGACTCATCTTTTGAATACCTCAAATCCCACTACAAATTTTTGGGCATCGGGGTGATTGCCCTATTTGCCATCTACGTCATTGCAGCCATCGTAATGGCTTTTGGCGTTGCTTCCGTGCTGTAGCATCGCACTTTATTCTATGGGGTCTTCGAGCAGTTCGAATAGATCATCGAGGTCTTCAAATGACTTGATGCCCGTCTTTTCTTCTTCTCCTCCGACAAATTGCAGCGCTTGGGGGCTTAACTTTTCTTGTAGGTCGGCAAGCGATTGGGCATTGAGATCGGCAAAACTCCAGATGATGTCGTAGTCCGCATTCCAGGAACGCAATCGCTCCAGCTGATGCTTGTCTTCCCCGGTCAATTGTGCCCAGCTGATGCCATTGAGGGCAAAATCCAGTAGGAAGTGATCGGCGTAGAGGGACTGGCGGCTCAGGTGGTCGTCGATCTCGTCGAGTTGCAGGGGAGATTCTGGTACGATTTGCTGGATCAGTGTCACGTCGAGTTCATTCTTTGTTTTGACCAGGTCGGCAAATCGCCCCAGTTGTATGGCCTGTAGTTCGAGTTGTTGGACCATTTCCCGGATAAAGTCCAGGTCTTCCATTCCAAATTCTCCGGCAATCAGGGGGCCCGTGACCCATTCTTTGATGGCTTTTACCTGTAGGGGAGAGATGGTGTCAGTGGCATCCGAAGCGATTTGAAAGCCCATCCATTGGACTTCCCAAGCGGCAAAATAACGGGCATCGGTCAGATTTTGGACATTTCCGGCCTTGATCGGTAGTTTCAACATTTTCAGGAATTGTATTTGACATCTTACGGATTGCTCCATAGGAAATTTTGCTGGCGCAAACTATTTTAGACGATTCACTGTTATCCATTACAACAAGTGCAAAGGGAGTTTGAGGCATAATATTTGTCTGATCCTCTATATCACGGGCACCATCCCTGTCAGTTTTTTGGACCAACTGGTCGTACAATTGGTGGGGACGTGTTCTACATTGAGGGCCATGCCTGATCCTTCTGTTTTTGCAGCAGCCTTACAAAGGTAAGCAGCCATTGCACAGCAGAAAAATGTTATGACGAAAAACCACTACATCGAGGATGTGTATCAGGTGACCCGATTGATTCCTGCGGGACGGGTCAGCACTTATGGTGCCATTGCCAATTATTTAGCCTTGGGCTCGGCCCGCATGGTTGGCTGGGCGCTGAATCGCAGCTTTGGCGATGCCAACGTTCCCGCGCACCGGGTGGTCAATCGGAAGGGTGAACTGAGCGGCCGGAATCACTTTCCCGCTCCTGGCATGATGCAAGAGTTGCTGGAACGAGAAGGAGTGGAGGTAAAAGAAGCCGTTGTCCAAAATTTTGCTGAACTGTTTTGGGACCCTGCCAAGGAATTGGAAGTAGATGTATAAATGACTCTCACAAATACCCCCAAATAAAAACGACAGGATTGTCAACCCGTCCTGGAAAGCTACCTAACAAAACGCGATTATCCAACTCTCCATGATTGTACAAACTGCAAGCCTGCGACGGTGACAGAATTGACATTCTGAGCTCGTCATGCTGCTTGCGCTGAGAAACTACATTTGGTCACTCCGGATGTTGGTGTCATTCCGTTGGCTCTGTCGGGCCATTGGGGAGAGTTTTCCAACCGATCCAGTTAAAGCATTTGACTTATGAAAACCGCAAAAACAACGATCTACGCGCTTTTGGGACTTGCCATTTTGTTGACAACCACCAGTACGGAAACACCTGACATCATTTATTGGGACGGAGATCGTCGATTGAGTTGGAGCGATTTTGAAGGGGAACCCCGCTATGATTACGAAAGCATTTCGGCCCTGACTTCCTCGGGCATTGTACACTACAAAGGCTGCCAAGATGGCAAGATCATCTACAAGGTGAGGGCCTACTTCGAAAAAAAGGAGTCCTGGGTCAAGGAGGAAGCCCGCACACTTCACCACCTCACACACGAGCAATTGCACTTTGACATCACCGAACTCTACGCCCGCAAGTTGCGCAAGGCGCTCGCCGATCGCGATTTTCAGTGTGGCCAAGAACAAGAGTTCGAGGAATTTGTCGCTCACTTCCTGGAGAATTGGCAATACGACCAGCGTTCCTTTGACATTCACACCCGCCACAGTCTCGACATACTCCGCCAAAAGGAATGGTTTTACAAAATCGGGATGGAGTTGTCTCTTTTCAAAGAATACCGGGAGAAAAACAAAGAGTAAGCTCAACAATGCATCGCCATCTTGGGAAAGGCACTCCCGGAAGATGGGTTGATACTGGAGGGCTTTGGTTTTGGTTCATCCGAAGACCACTGTTTGATTCTTGAGCAGTGGTTTTACATCATTTTGCTGTTTTTTGGCGTTAGATAGAAGTAACTGCGCTGCTGGCGCTTTTTGTCAACTAACTCAATACAACATGCACATCAAAATCACTTCTTTTGTCTTGCTGCTTTTTTTGGCTCTTCCTGCTTTTGCCCAGCAAAGTCCTGTCGGCATCTGGCGCACGGTTGACGATGTCACAGGAGAGGCAAAATCACACCTTGAAATATTCGAAAAGGATGGCCGCCTCCACGGCAAAGTTGTCAAGCTGTTGGAGAGTCCCGAAGATACCATTTGTGAGGAATGTCCGGGGGACAAGAAGAACAAGCCATTGATGGGCATGGAAATCCTATGGGGCCTCAAGCCATACAAGGAGTATTGGAGCTACGGCAAGATCATGGATCCCGAAAACGGCAAGACGTACAAGTGCAGCGTGTGGCTGGAATCTGCGGACAAGCTCAAGGTGAGAGGCTACATTGGGGTATCTGCCTTGGGGCGCAATCAGTATTGGTATCGGGTGAAGAGCTGATGGTGCAATGTGTGCGTTTGGAAAATTCTTCGATGATGAGTCATACATAAGGCTCTGGCTATCAGAATTTTGTCCAGGGCAAAGCTTCGATAACAGACTACAGTCATTCAAAAGCGTTAAACAAAAAATATGAGCTATGCAAGAAAGTCACAAAAAAAAAGAATAACAAACAATAATCGCTGATGGAATGAGGTTTTATAGATGAATTTTAGAAAGCGTCTGACACACTGAATTTACTAACATCAAAATGGGATGTATGAAGCAAGAGTTTACACCTGAACAACTAATTAAGTTTATCTACAGAGAAACCTCTTTGGAAGAGAATCTGGAAATCAACGAAGCACTGTACGATAGCACCGGATTATTCGAAGAATACGAAAGTCTAATGCAGGGCGTCCAGCAATTGCCCAAGGCAAACTTCCGCCCAAGTACCCGTTGCATCCAAAATATTCTCTCCTACAGCGCCAAGACCGCTGCTGAGCCCCAACACTGAATGAACTTAATTAAGAACTTGTCTAAAGTTAATCCTTTCGCTACTATGAAAAACTAAATTTGGACAAGCTCTAAAGAAAATGCAAGCCTCTAGCAAATTGATTTTTGTTAGGGGCTTTCTCATGGGCGGATTCGTCCGGTGCTCTCCTCCGCAAGTGTAAGAGCTTGTTCAGAATTTCTTCCTATCTTTGTATGGCAACTCTAAAGCCCCCAGTCAAGACGGCAAAACTTAAAACAAAACGAGTCATCTAGTATCCAAATGCTTACATATTTTGCCATTTGGATGCTCTAAACTGACAAAAACAACTAAGCCGTCAACTCCACAACCATTCAATAGGCAAAAATAAACAATCATAAGTCTCTAATTTCCAAACAATTGCACAACAAATACAACTTTTACCACATTTTTTTGTAAATTTTTGCCTTATACCCTTTGCTTATCTAATCAAATCATTTATATTTGCATTGTTCTTATAGCCAATGCTTTATACGCATGTGTATGATGGGCCCTTGTGGCCAGACAAATAACAGACACGTCATGCACCTTCTTCTAAACCGCTAAAATTATCCAACAATGTCTAATGATCGAGAATCCAAACTCAAGGCGCTCAAGCTAACCGTTGATCGCTTGGAAAAAACCTACGGAAAAGGGATTGTCATGAAACTGGGCGACAAGCAAGCCGTCGACGTAGATGCCATTCCCTCCGGTTCTCTCAGTGTAGATTTGGCACTGGGCGTAGGGGGATTCCCTCGCGGTCGGATTGTCGAAATCTACGGCCCCGAATCTTCAGGTAAAACCACTCTTGCCATACACGCCATTGCAGAATGTCAGAAACAAGGGGGCATCGCTGCCTTTGTCGATGCAGAACACGCTTTTGATCGCACCTATGCCGAGGCATTGGGTGTAGATACAGGAAACTTGTTGATTTCTCAGCCAGACAATGGGGAACAAGCTCTTGAAATCACAGAAAACCTGATTCGCTCCGGAGCCATCGACATCATTGTGATCGATTCTGTGGCGGCTCTCGTTCCCAGAAGTGAGATAGAAGGAGAAATGGGTGATTCCAAAATGGGGCTACAAGCTCGTCTGATGTCTCAGGCCATGCGTAAGCTCACGGGTACCATTGGTCAAACTGGTACTTGCTGTATTTTCATCAACCAGCTTCGCGAGAAGATCGGTGTCATGTTCGGAAATCCCGAAACGACAACAGGTGGTAATGCACTCAAGTTTTATGCTTCCATTCGAGTGGACATTCGCAAATCCGGTTCTGCGATCAAAGACAAAGAAGGAAATGTCGTTGGAAATCACGTCAAGGTGAAGATTGTCAAGAACAAATTGGCACCTCCCTTCCGCATTGCCATGTTTGACATCATCTACGGTCAAGGCATCTCCAAGTCCGGTGAGATCGTCGATCTGGGAGTTGACAACAACATCGTTGAAAAGAGCGGGGCTTGGTACAGCTACGGCGGTGCGAAGATCGCACAAGGACGCGAAGCTGCCAAGCAGTTCTTCCTCGACAATCCAGAGGTTGCTGTGGAGGTCGAAAACAAAATCAAGGCGGCCATTCGCGGTGATGAACCAGAGGAAGATGCCACGGCTGAGATCGCTGCGGAAGCACCAGCACCAACCAACGGAAAGAAAAGAGGTAGACCCAAGAAGACAACTACTTAATTAAAAGCTACTTCTTCTCTACGCCCCCTTTTTGGTCATTCAGAAAGGGGGCGTTTCAATTCTGGCTGCCATCGTACTGCATTCCCTTCTTAGAGGGGTCTTTCAAATCGATCCAAAAAACGGAAATGGCCTCTTCGCTTTCCATCTGTCCATTGGCATTTTCGTCCAAGCGAGCAAAGACATACATGTAATCATTTTGCGGGTCGTATTCTGAACTCATGACGGAGTACTGTTGCGGAACGAGAGGGGTTTTGTTGTTGGCATCAAGGTCGAAATGGTAAAAGCGCCTCAAGTCTTTCGAATTGACAAAGCCATCCTTGTTGCTGTCTTCATCGTGGGCAGAGACCATGTAGTACTGCCTTGTGATCGATGTGCCATTGAGGGTGTCTTTTGAAAAGGCGGGATAGTACAAGGTTCTGATCAGTACGGGTTTGTCAAAAAATGCATTGGCTTGTTGGGTCCTGTTGTTGTAATGAGAAACATTGACGAAATTGTATCCATACATTGCCTCAAAACCAGGCATGAAATTGTTGTTCCAATTGTTGCCATCCGTCCTGCCGTAGGACCAATAACTGGAATAAAAGCTGTTGGACCCAACAAATGGTTTTTTGGTTCTTTTGTGAAAGTTGACTTTGTAAATGGGTACCAGCCTGTGGGCCGGATCACTGGTGAGCAATACATTTCGGGGCCTGGTTTGCAAGCGAAGCGTATCTCCTCGAAAGCCTTCGATGGGACCAGCATCCTGCTCGGCTTGTTGTGCTGAGGTGGAAAAGCCTGCTTCTTCTATTTTGCTTTCTCCACAACCGAAGCATGCAACTGCAAGTAGGATGAAGAAGATGTTTTTTTTCACAGCTGAGTCATTTTTGAATGATGAAAACATGATCGTTGATGGATGTTATGCCTCCTTGTTGTAGTCGGGATACAAAATGGTTCCTTTGATGATGTTTGGAGCATCGTCCTTGACCACTCCTTGTGCCAAATAGTAAAACTCTGCATTTCTGTGATCATCCAAATTCAGATACCAAAAGGCCGAGTTGTTTTTCTTTGGGACTGCAAGGTGATGAAGTGCCAATTCGATGTGTAGTTCGTGGTGCTGCTTGTTGTGCCCTTCGTAATAGGACCCCAAGAAGTCGACGCCACTCAAGGTCGCGATGACATATTTTTTGAAACCCAAGCGTTGTGCCATCAACAACACGCTGCTGCAATCCCAATGTATTTCTTCTCCAAAATTTTCTACTCGGATGCTGTTCGCTTGTTCGAAGTGACGGATGTTCTCTTCGATGAGGGGAATGATGGCAAATTCAGATTCGTAGATCACGGCCAGTCCAAGTCTTTTTGCTTCTGCTTCCTCAATTGGCTTGTGCCCGATGATGGCATCTATGGAATGTCCCATATGCGGAGACTTACTTGGTGAAAGATTGCATTGCTTCTTCTCTTTTTATTTTCTGCAGTCGTCATGGATCATCGCCCCATCAGAAAACTTATCGCCAACAGACGTCAGTTCAATTTCTTCTGTTTGACATAGAAATCAAATACCCATTCAAGCGCATCTGGGGTGGTCAGCCAAAGGTAACCGGAATCATTGAGACAGTGAACCGCCTCACTTTCATCGCCAAACCCCATTGTCATCGGCAGCATTTCAGGGGGGGGTATTTCACCGGTGAGAAATTGAACGACGAATGGATTTTCGTTGTATGCTTCTCGCAGGGCCTTCTCTGATTTGGCAGATCTTCCGTTGGTTCGAAACAAGAAAATCGCATAAGTATATCGCCACATGGCACTTGCATCATCATTGAATTCCTTGTACAATTTCAGGTAGTCCCTCTTTTTGTTTTGCTCTACCAAGATTGTGGCCAATTGGTATCGAATCCCCTGATTGTCCATGGGATTGAGGGCCAGCAGCTCTTTGTAGTGCTTGATGGATTCATCAAATTTTTCGGCCATTTCGAGACATTCTGCCAAGCTAGCTTTTGCCCTCATAAATGGCCTTGTCTCGTGTACCCCCCAAAAGTGTCCTTCCCACTCTTTGAAGTTCTCCTCACCAATCAACTTCTTGGCGATCTCTATGGCTTTTTGGAAATAATCAACGGCAAGATCAATGTCCGTGGATGCTTCCGCCAAATAGATGTAGGCGTCTACATTGTCGGGATACAAATCTATTGCCTTCTGTGCCAGTTTTCGCCCTTCGTCTGGAGGCAAACCATGGGCTTCGAATACCAATTCCATAGACTTGTCCTTTTTACTGGGTCTGCCTCTCTTTTTGGGAATGACTTCATCAATTCTTTTCCCAACGATTTGATTGAGAAATTCTTTCAGCTCTTGCTCACTCTTAAAATCATTTTCCCCGATGAATTTGGCCAGATCAGAGATGTCTTTTTCTACATTCAATTTACTTGGTTTATTCTTCTTTGCCATTTTACCAATATTTATACGTATTTGAAAATACTGAATTTGCCACCTCTCCCAATACCCTTTGGCTTGTTGCATTGCCACCATGGAGACAAACTACAACCCTAAGAGCATGTTGGGGATTTGGTTGACGACTCTGCATCAACATGTACGTGGCGTGTGGCAACATCAAAAATGTCATGCCCGAAAATGGGATCATGAAAACGCCCACCAATACAACGGCCAAATAAAACCAAATGAATGTCTTTGGGAGTTGACCACTTGTCTTTTCTATGTGCCCTACCAACAATCCGAGTGGGATGAGCAGGAGGCCAAAATAAAAAAACCAAAAGGCGGCAAAGTTTTCATAATTCATCTGCCCGTTGAGCAATGGAAATTCAAACAAGCCCTCACTGATCTTGAAAAAGAATTGATCTGCGAATCCAGCAAATTGTTTTCCAAAGGCAAAGGGAGAAACGCCCAATAGTGAATGGATAATGCCAAAGAAGAGCAAGATGTTTCCGTTGGTAATTTTCATCATTGCAAGATACGATACAAAAGGGGAGCAGACCAGGGCAAGGCCCTATCCTCTGTTCAAGTGTTTGATGATTTTTTGTGTTTTGGGGCGCTCTTCACTGATTCCATAAGCCACCAAGATGCCCTTTATGGCCTTGTCGCGATTGGGAGGATTCAACCTCTTTAAGTAACTACTTCTCATGAAACTCCTGACCTCTATTTTGATGAGCTGAGGGTGCAGCTTGATGAGCTGGTCCAGAGAAATGTTTTTTCCATTGTAATAAATAATTTCATAGGGATTTTGCAAGTCAACTGGATGTCCTGTTTTGTATTGAATGTAGTTTGTGGTTGACTCGTTCCAATCGCTTTCCTTTTCGGTTCCCATGTTTTCCAGTAGACCATAATCGGCAGATTCAGATGCTTTGCCCGTTCGAGAACAAGCACCGACCGACAGATGGTTGTTCTCATCAACGCTCGCATAGACAATGTACTCTGCTCCCAATGCAAAGTCGTACCCACATTCCAATCCACTTTTGGAAAACAATTCAATCCGTTGGTCAGCAGTACCTTTGTATACCTTTCTCGGCTCGAACAAATACCTGTGCGGATAGACATCTCTGTCTACCTCGACAATTTGACCTATGCCAATCAGCTGAGCTTTTTCGTATTCCATACCAAAATTTGGCTTTCCCTCAGCGATTTTCTCCAAACACTGGCAACTGTAAGAAACATTGGCAACAGCCACTGTCAAAACTGCGATCATCAAGTATGATTTCATGTTCTCTTTTTTGGCAACAAGTGAATAAAGATTTCTTTTCGATCCAAGCCAGCAATTCAAACGACGACTCCACGCTGTAGACTGAAAGTCCTTCATAGCTGTCTTTTTTGATGCCAAGAGTCATTGGATAGAACGAATCTGGCTGCTCCAAAGTCTGTAAAAACGCCCCAAATATTGGTCCAGGAGGTTTTCATTTGGAAAATGTTTTGCCCCACACTTCCCCAGAAATCCTTGGAAAGGCTGTCCAAGCTTGTGTCATTTTGTCCATGGAAAGGGTCAATCAATTGACTTTTAGGACTACAAGGCCGTATATTTGATTGTAGAATCACCACCAAGAGTAGTATTTTCCTAAAAAATTGATGCTGTGGCCTTGTTATGGGTCCACAATAACAGACTGGATGGCCTTGCTTTCAGGTTCTCGCCATTGTGACCTGTAAGATCAGGTGGTTTCTCCTTACAATAAAAATTGGTTATGAAACGATTTACTGGTTTTGCACTCCTTTTTCTTTTTTCCTTCCTCGCCGATGCTCAGATTCCTTTTGAACGGTCCGCCCTGCTGAAAGGCGGTTTTCGAGGCGGCTCTTTCATAGAAATGGCCGATCTAGACGGCGATGGCGATGAGGATGTGGTGGCTGCTGGAAAAAGCAGAGCCTTGGCCTGGTATGAAAATATGGATGGACAAGGGGATTTCGGTTTTCAGAATCTGATTACGGACGCTGTGGGAGACCTCGTCGAAATGGAGGTAGGGGACCTCAACGGTGATGGCCTGAATGACATCATGGTTGTATGGCAAGATGGTGGAGTACTCAGCTGGTTGCCCAACCAAGGCAATGGCGTCATCGCCTCAGACCCAATCACCATTGCTTTTGCCCAACGAAGCATGGCGGGAGCCCTCATTGTGGACCTCGATTCTGATGGCGACAACGATGTCGTATACGGATTCAGCAACAATGCCATCAATGCCCTGCCATTGTCATGGTGTGAAAATACCGACGGGGCAGGAGACTTTGCAGAACCCAAAGAGCTGGACTATCGCAGTCCTCAGTCCAATACCGCACATTTTGGGGCAGGAGACTTTGACGGAGACGGCACGATGGATCTCGCTGTGGGTGGAGCCAACAGCGTTTGGGTGTATTACAACAATGGAGACGGCTCATTCGAAACAGAGAGCATCGACATTACTCCATCTGGCGGACGGCATCTCCTCACCGTACTGGACTACGATGGCGACGGAGACCTCGATATTGCCTCTGGCATCAACAGCATCGAATGGTACCAAAACAATGGCGGCAGCTTCAGCGCGGCCAAGATGCTTTATTCCGAGCGGACAAGTGATCTTCAGCACGGAGATTTTGACGGCGACGGAGACATGGATTTGGCGACGGTTCACATATTGGATTCATCTCTTGTGTGGCTGGAAAACCAGGGTCCAAATCAGCCTGTGGTTATTCACCGATCTGGGCCTGAATTGGTATTTCCACATAAAATCAGTGCAGGAGACATTGACTCAGACGGAGACGCGGACCTGATCGTCAGTCCCCAAATTGGACGCATTGCTCGCTTTGTCAATACAAACGGACAGGGGGCATTTGAAAAGTCATTTGATGTCAATGCTTTTGTGGGCTGGGTTTCAGATATGCATACTGCCGATGTAGATGGCGATGGCGATTTGGATTTTTTGACAGCTGATTCGGGGGCAGACCAGTTGGATTGGTATGAAAACGTCAATGGGGATGGATCCAAAATGCAACAGCACAGCATTGCCTACAATTACGACAACGCCAGCACCATCGTGACCATAGATGTGGATGGGGATGGCGATCAAGACGTCGTGACGGGAGGTGGAAACGACGTGAGCCTGTACTGGTTTGAGAACCTGGATGGTCTGGGAACTTTTGGAGAGGGATCACTTGTCGCAGAGGGGATTGGCTGGTATGATGACCTGCAGGCCGATGATGTGGATGGCGATGGTCGCACAGATGTTGTTGCGGCCGTTCAGGGAGGCAGGCATATGTATTTGTTCAGAAACACGGGCAGCTCGCTCGATGAGGGAAAAGAAATTTTCAACAGATCACATGAATTCACAGACTTCCTGTTGGTGGACATCGACAGAGACGGTGATCCGGACATCATCGCTACGCAAAAAGCCAGCCCGAGAATCTTTTGGGCTGAAAATTTGCTTGGAGATGGTGAATTCTCAGACATCATCCCCATACAAGGAGAGTCGGCAGCCATGAACACCATTCACGCCAGCGATGTAGATGGCGATTCTGACCTGGACCTGATCTACACCATGGACGATGCGGTCAAGTGGTTGGAGAATGTGGATGGCATCGGCAATTTTGGAGATGTATTTGAGATCGATCGACTGTCGTTTCAGAGTCGAGACATTGAATTGTCAGATGTCAAGGACTTGGACAATGATGGAGATGAGGACATTGTCATCGTGAGTAGAGATGGTTTGTTCTGGTATGAAAACCTGGGCTACAAATCTGGACGATGGAGCGCGCGCAGACTCATCGACGAGGAGCCGGACATCTACAGCCTGATTGCAGACCTTTCTGGTGACGGGGTGAATGATCTACTTGCTTATGATTTGTCACAAGCTGCCTTGTACTTCTACGAAAACGGATTGCCGCCACAAAACTTCATCACAGGCCATGTCAATCGCGAAGCTTTTGATTCTTGTTCGACTGCGGCCAATCCCGTGGAAGGCCTATTGGTTTCTTCCAGCGATGGCACTGATGTTTACGCAAGCTATACCAACAAGAATGGACAATTTCTCAACAAGCTCCCGTTGGGAAGTTATGCCACCACAGTTGCCAATCTGCCGACAGGCTACACCATTGATCCATTGGAACAACTGTCAACAATTTCAGCTTCTGCTCGAAGGGATACTGTGAATTTTTGCATCGACCCCAATGAGCTGGACTCCGTACAGAACGATCTTTCTGTTCACATGTTCCGCCTGACCCTGGAAGCCCGTCCGGGTTTCGATGTATTCTACCAGTTGATTTATCGCAATCGGGGGACGACCACTTTGTCCGATACGGTCAGCCTGAACTTTCCGAGCGAGTTGATGGATTACCTGGCTGCCAGCGTTGAGCCAACATTGATTTCCGGCAATACCATCAAATGGGCATTTGAAAATTTGGCGCCCTTTGAGGCCCGAAAAATCAACCTCGAATTCAACATCAAACCTCCTCCCACTGTCACGTCTTTGACAAGACTTTATTTTAAGACAAACGTTGGACCGACAAATGACGATGTACCCGAAAACAACTGCCAGGATTATGCCCACGGCATCGTAAATTCCTTTGATCCCAATGACATCATGGTACTCGAAGGCTCAGAGATCAAACACCAGGACTACCTTCGTCTGGACACTTTGAATTATTTGAACTACATGATTCGCTTCCAAAATACGGGGACTGCATCTGCTGTCAATGTTCAGCTTGCCAATGCGATAGATTCCAAACTGGATTGGCGCAGCTTGGACATTCTGTCTTCCAGCCACGAGTATCGCGCAGAAATCACTGACCAAGATACGTTGATCGTGTACTACGATGGGATTTACCTTCCCGATAGCACAACGGATTTGGAAGGCTCGCAAGGCTACATCACCTACCGGATTCGGATGAGGGATGGCTTGGGAGTGGGGGCAACCATTTTCAACGATGCCGAAATTTATTTTGATTTCAACGAACCCATTTACACCAATCAAGTCTCTACGGAATTGACAGAAGTGACCTCTACCAATTCCCTTGCTTCGGGATCAACTCCAAGCATTTATCCCAATCCTACCGCTGCATTGGCTTTGATTGAGCACAAAAAAGAAATTGAATTTTACCAAGTCTACAATTCACAAGGTTCCCTTCTCGCCGTCGAGTATGGCTCAAATGAAGTGGACATGCAGACACATTCCAAAGGAGTGTACTGGATTCAGCTGAAGGATGAATTGGGTGCGTTTTACATATTGAAGTTGGTGAAGTTGTAGTATTGATGACAGACAAAAAATGGGACATCAATTGGTATTTTGTATTGTGTGGATTTGTCATCCTGTACTACGGATTGTCCAACAACCTAGATACAAGGGAGCAATTTGCCGTGAGAAAAATATCCATTGAACTTTCCCGAGACGTCGTCAATGTAAAAGGAAGAAATCCAATCGATTACAAATTCTGGTGCAAACAATACGACAATCAATTCAAGATTTTGAACGGAAGCATTTCTACTGGAAAGCACCGACTCATCGGAAATCTGAAAGAGGGTCAAGTCATTGACATCTTCCTTTCCAATATGGACTTCAAAAAAATGGGACACTCCAACAGTAGTGTCATCGTGAGAGGAGTGACCTTGAACGAAGAACCGTTGCTGTCTCCAAGCGAATGCAAGAGAAATCGATTTTTGTACAAAACGAGACTGATCATAGCAACCGTCTTTGGAGGGCTGATGTTCTTGTTAAATGGTTTGGTTTCCATTCCAAGAGAAATCAACTGTGCACTCGTCGGAGCATTGTTCGGAGCCATCCTCATCATGAGGATATTTGAGTTTGGATTGTATTGAGCAAAAGCAGTTCCCTGTCTACATTTGTAAAGACTTGCCAAAAAATGAAAACCAAAATGAAAACTGCACTCATCGCCTTTCTGTTCATTGCCTGTGTTTTCAATGGGAACGCACAGAAGAGCCTCAGACTTTCCCTGGATTATTCCATCCCAATATCCAAATCTTCCATTGATGAGAATTACCATCGGAAATACGTTTATATGATCAGTGACTCAATCGATAGAAAAGAGGTGAAGGCAAATTTTGGCTCTGGGCTGAGAGTAAATCTATTTTATGAAATTGAGCAAAACGATCATTGGGCATGGTCCCATTTGTTACAATTCCACAATGGAGACAAAATCAGGGGGTCGCATACAAGCGAGCCAATCACTCCAGGATACGACAGATGGACATACAGAAACAATGTGACCCGATACCAAAGCATCAGCTTTTTGGTTGGACCCGCTTTCAGACGCGAGATGCACAACAGATTTACATTTTCTGCAGGAGGACACCTTGGCCTTGTCCTTCCTTTTGTGAGCCATGAGAGAAGGCTGCGCATCAATTCTGATGAAACGGTGAAAAAGGTTTTATTTACCAGCAAGACATTCCTCACCATTGGCTGGAATCTCTCCATCAAAATAGACTGTAAACTGACAGAGGAAGTGAGTCTGTTCGGAGGGTTGGAATACAATGGGTCCATCATCCCCAAAGAGTTTTTGATCAACCGAAAAGATGGCAAGAAAAACATCGACCAATACCTGAGGACTTTGCGCGGCACCAAGTTGATCCATAGCTCTGCCATTGGCCTGGGGATGGGTTTGAAAAAAAGAATGTAAAATTATGCTGAGAAATTTATTGTCATCCCTCTTACTGATGCTGGCGTTGGTCAGTTGTCATCCTCTGCAGAAAGTGGAAACTGTGGAGCCTGCCAATCATCCATTTGCATGGGTAGAAAACATCATTGATTCGACCATGGCAAAAAACAACATTCCGGCCCTCTCCGTTGGCATCGTTGAAAAAGGGAGGCTGATTTATGCGAAGGGATTTGGCAGGCTGCATCGCGATAGGGAGGAAAGAGCAAATGAGCAGACGATCTACCAAATTGGCTCAGATACAAAGAAAATGACTGCCATCATCGCCAAGCATTTGGCAGAAGAAGGGATCATCAACATGGAAGAGTCGATCGTCCCTTTGCTGGGGGACAGAATTCCCGACTCCACAAAAACAAAATTGAAGGCCGTCACCATGGCATATTTGCTGACCCACAAAGCAGGCATTCCATACAGGGCACCAAGCAATGAAAGAGTGGATGGACATGCCATGACAAAGGAATATTCCGAAACTGATTTGCTGACCGATCTGAATGCGATCCAACTTCGATTCACACCGGGAAGTAAATTTGGCTATTCCAATCTCGACTACGCCATCGCGGGCTACCTCTGCGAACTCGCTTCCAATAGGAGCTATGCCCAACTGATCGACAAATACATATCGAAACCTTACGCCATGTCTCATACCTCTTTGTCTCTCCATTCGCAACAGAAGTCGATGCTGGCCACTCCATACAGAAAGGACGACCGAAACACAGAAACACAGCCGTGGACAATGGGGAAATTGGCCCCCGCAGGTGGGGTGTACTCAAACATTGCAGATTTATCAAAACTGATGATCCAGCAAATTAAAGTCTACCAAGATTACAGCCAAAGAGGAGACATGAGCTCGCCCCTGTTTCTCACCATGGATGACAAGGAAAAGGAAGGTCATTATGGGCTGGGACTTGGAAAATCTGTAGATGCGGATGGCGTCCGATATGGCCACGGTGGCGACCTGGATGGCTACGCGAGCGGCTATGTATTTTCACCACAGAAAGATCGAGGGCTGATCCTATTGACTTCGAGTGGAGGAAAATGGTTTGGCAAAATGGAAAAGACCATTCAGACCAAGTTATTTCAATAAATGCGGTCTGCGACAACTGCTGTGCATTGCCACTGTACAAAAGCTACAATTCTGCTGCTACAATTCAAGCTGCTATCCCCATAGGTGAATGCTTCCATCCATTGACTTGTTCCGTCATTTTGACCATTCCCACTCAATATACTTATTGCAACATGGTTGCATTTATAGACAATTTCCTTATTTTTGTAATATTATTATCTATAGTAGTAAACAGCGTTTTATGATCCAATCGCAAGAACCCACTGCTTTGGCTGGCAAAGAGGCCGCAAACTGGAAAATTGGGACGAGCCCAAGTATTTTAAAGCACATCCACGACAAGGATGTCAACATAGCCATTTACGATAGAGACATTGGTGCTTTGACAAGTGAGGTCAACGACTTGCTTGCACAAAATGCCGAGTTCAAATCAAATGGAGACGTTGATGCCATCATCGATGACATCTCCAAAGCAATGAACCCAAAGAAGTACAGCCACATCATACAAGACATCAAGGAACTCCTCTTACACTTTGAAGAGGTTGTCCATTCGAAGAGTTTCCGATTGCTCCTGGCAACCATCAACACAAACATGTGCAGAAAATTCCACACAGACATCAACGATGTGCGGCTGCTCTGCACCTACAGTGGCCCTGGTACTATGTGGCTAACAGACGACAACATCAACCGAAAAGCCCTCAGCTCTCGCAACGATGACGAATGCATCGCCATAGACGAAAGCAGAATTCAACAAGCCAACACAGGTTCCGTGGTTCTTTTGAAGGGAGCCATCTATCCCCAGGAAGAAACAAAAGCCATTGTCCATCGCAGTCCGACCATCGAAGAGAGCGGCGAAAAGCGACTGTTGCTGAGAATCGACACAAATGAAACTTCGCGTTTTTGGTCATAATTGAAAAAGAAGAAAATGGATGATTTCAGACGAAGGGAATTCATCAAGCTGAGTGCCCTCGGCTTTGCCAGCATTGCCCTGCAACTCCACTCCTTGTCTGCTCATGCACAAAAGGCAAATGGCCATCTTGGCAAGTGGGATGCCACTACCAAATTGAACTGGGATGCTTTTCTGGAGCGACTGACAAAATTGGCCAAAAGTCAACACAAAACACTCTGGAATCAAAAGCGGTATACCAGACGCATCAAGCGATTGCTGCTCCAATGCAATTTCCCAGAGTTTGCCAATGTCAAAAAAGAGATCGAAGCCTACGAAAACAAAAGGCCCGATTGGTTTGAATCGGCCAATTTGCACCACGAGGTGGATTTTCAGGTCTCTCTCTTTCAATTTGAAAAAGGGGAATACATTCCCCACCACGACCATCCCGATATGACTGGTGTCCTAAATGTCGTTTCGGGAAGCCTCTTGGCCAAAAATTACACCTTGGAAAAACAGCTTCCATCCAGCAGAGAAGTCATCCAGGATGGAAAACCTGCCATCATCAAAGAATGCATTTTGAGAGAGGTAGAAAACGAAGTTTTGAAAGCGGGTGATGTCGGCATACTCACTGCCCACAAAGGCAACATCCACTCGATCATGCCCAATGAATTTACCCAAATGGTGGATGTATTTACACCAGCCTATCATCAAAATACAAATGCCAATTGGTACAAAGTAAACGAAGACGAATTTTATCAAGGACAAAAGAATTTATTTCAAGCAGAGTATTCGAATCCAGTAAATGACTAAACAATGAATCAAAAAAATAAACTGCCTGTTACCGTCCTCTCAGGTTTTCTCGGCGCGGGAAAAACCACCCTGCTCAATCACGTTTTGCACAACAAGGAAGGGTTGAAGGTCGCAGTGATCGTCAACGACATGAGCGAGGTAAACGTAGATGCCGAATTGGTGAAGAGCGAAAACACCCTATCTCGCACAGAAGAAAAATTGGTGGAAATGAGCAATGGGTGCATCTGTTGTACCCTCCGGGAAGATTTGATGGTGGAAGTGGAGCGCCTCGCAAAAGAAGATCGCTTCGACTATCTGCTGATCGAAAGCACAGGCATCAGTGAACCCATCCCCGTGGCACAAACATTCTCCTTCGTCGATGAAGACAATGGCATCGACCTTTCTCGATTCAGTTACGTCGATACGATGGTGACAGTAGTAGATGCATTCAACTTTTTCGAAGATTTTGGTAGCCCCGAAACATTGATGGATCGGGAGTTGACTGACATGGAAGGAGACCACCGCACCATTGTCGATCTGTTGATAGATCAAATCGAATTTGCCAACGTCATCCTTTTGAACAAAACCGATCTGGTGTCGGAAGAGCATCTCGGAATATTGAAAGCAGCCATTCGCAAACTGAATCCACCTGCTCGCATCATTGAATCCAGCTTCAGCAAGATCGACCCCAAAGAAATTCTGAACACTGGCTTGTTCGATTTTGAAGAGGCAGAACAAAGTGCGGGTTGGATCGAAGAACTCAACAAGGAGGAACACACGCCCGAGACGGAGGAGTATGGCATCAGCTCTTTTGTTTACCGGACCCAAAAGCCCTTCGACCCGAAAAGATTTTGGCACTATGTACAAAATGGATTCCCCGCCAACATCATCAGAAGCAAAGGAATGTTTTGGTTGGCATCTCGTCCCAGTCAGGCCTTGATCTGGGGCCAGGCGGGTGGCTCGCTGCGGGCAGAAAGCGCAGGCGTTTGGTGGAGCAGCATGCCGTACCAAAAGCGCATGAGATACGTGACATTCATCGAAAATCAGGAGATCATTGAGAGCGGCTGGGACCAAGATTTTGGTGATCGCAAAAACGAGATTGTCTTCATTGGCCAAGACATGGACGAAGAAGCTGTCAGGGCAGAGCTCGATGCTTGCATCGCAACAGAAGAAGAACTGGCGAGCCAAAGATGGCAGGAAGGCTACGAGGACGAATGGCCTGTCCAAAAAGCCTATGCCCTGGAGTAGGGCAACTGGCTGCGACAACTGAATTGACAAACGAAGGGTCAATGGCAAAGAAAAAGTTTCCCACTTCGAAGGGACCTTACGGCTGTCATTGATCCTTTTCCTTTGGGTCGTTGGCAAGTTCAAAATAGCAATTCACAATTTTTTCCTGACTTTCTGGGGACAACAGTCCCTTGGGAAGAAAGATGTTTTTCTTTTTCAGCAATCGCCAAAAAGTTGGATACGAAATTCCCAACTCGTGGGCCAATTGTCTTCTTGGTTTGGGTTTCATCGCTTTGTTTTGTGGTGAGAAATGAATCTACTGGGCTCGGTAAAATTGCTTGGTGTAAAAGTTTTTCTGAAAAAGACCCCAGCAATCCGTTAGTTGCAATTGGAAATGATTTCGTTCACGCTCATGTCAACTTTATTTTGATAAATGGATACTCCCAACGTATCTGGACGATTGCACACCAATAAATTTTTCAAAGGACAAAATTCTTCAAGCGAACCATTTTTGGCAATGTGTACTGCGCGTATCTGGGAACAGACATTCCGAAATCCGATGAGAGATGACAAACTGGAATTGTCGTGTATTCGCAACATGTCTTCGATCTGAACCAAGCTGTCCAATTGACCGATGCTTTGCAGGTATGGATTGAATTGGACTTTGATCGTGTGAGCATTTTTCAACTGGAAGGGAATGTCTCCAAAATTGACCAAGCCTTTATTGAGCCAGACATCAAACTCATTGACGGATTCCAAATTGTGCAAGCCCTCCAAATTTTTAATGGAATCCGATCGATAAATCGTAAGTTCCCCGTCGACAGAGATTAAATTTTCCAGAAACTTTACATTCTTCAAACGAGATAGAAAACCCAGCTCCAAACCTCCATCTAGATGAATCAAGTTTTTGAATACAGGGATTTCCTCTACCCGGTCAAGATGCCTCATGGAAAGGGAGTTCGAAATATTGATGTCCGCCAGTAACTCAAAGTCATCGTCCTCGATGCCAGAGAGATAACTCATGCTCAAATGGCCAACCCGTTCAAGATTTTCCAATCCCTCAAAGGATTCCAATGCTGCACAACCACCCAAGCCAAAAAGAGATCCAACACTTCTTAGGTTTTTCAAAAAAGAAAGGTTTGTTAAGTTTCGATTGTTAGAGACATTCAATCTTTCTGTTATGTCAATGACTTTTTTGAACTCAGGGATTTCGCGGACTGTCAAGTTTATTAAGCCCAGCGATTCATGTATGTGCAAATCTGAAAACACAGCAAGATCATCTCCCTCAAGTGCAGGCAATCGTTCCAGTTGCAGATGATTCACTTCCTCCAACTGCTCGAATCCTTCCAGCGAATTCAACATCGGACAATCCACAATTTTCAGCGAAGCTGTTATTTTTGTGATGTTCTTGAAAGACGAAAAATGATTGATGTCAGTACCATTCCTCACGGTGACATCACCATTGATGATGGTCTTTCCTTCCAACAGCTTGGGGAGGCTGTCTATATTGGCCTGACTAAAAACACTGATGTTACCCTCATAGATGCTGTCAATAACAGGAACACTATCAACAGGCGTATTGGGCAGGCTGTCAACAGGAATGATGGGAATTTCCATGGATTCTTTCCCTTTCCGACAAGACAGTATCATCAATGACAAACACAGGAGAAATAAGATTGGCTTTCGCATTGCTATTACATTTTAGATGTACCAAATAGCCCCGTGCAGATGCGGCACAGCTTCGATGGACTATTTCGGTAATCTTGTAATCGCTTTCCAAAGGTACTCAAAAGAAGTCGATGTATGACATCAAAACGCTGCCACCTCTTTCTCATTGTTTGTTCCAAACCCAATTGACAGCTTGCCTACATTTTTTGGACACTCAAGGCCATTGCCCATTCTCCAAAACCAATGCAATCACTTCAGCTTGCTGTCGATGAACTCTTGCCAATTGCGACGATAAAATCCGGAAAGCGTAGAGATGTAGACATGCTCACCAAACTTCTCAACATCGGTGATGATCTGATACGACCAAAACTGTTCATTGTCCAATGCTTCCAACAACATTTCCTCCTCTGTCATGGTCACCAAAAAGAGTTGGTTGCTCGCGAAGGCGCAAGCGAATAAGGCATCCTCTGTAGGAATGTAATGAAATTCAATATCTGATTGCAGTCGATACTTGACTTTCCATCCACGCCCATCAGGATCGCATGTCAATATGATCAGCTCTCCCGGGCTTGATCCCGGCCGTATCCAAGTGTACAATCGACCTTTGTATTCAAAGTAATCGCGATAGATGCCCAAAGAAATGTGATCCGTGACAGATTCATAGCTTCCATCATAGGCAATCCTGTAAATTTTGGTCCCCCCATTGTTGATGGCAGTCATCACAAATCCCCCCTCTACTTCGTGGATGCGGATGCCATCCTGGTAATGGTAAAATTCTCCCGTAAACTCGAAGGTCTCTGCACTCAGTAGCTTGGGAGCGTAGTAGTTCGGAATGGTCTCTCCTGGCTCAAACTTTAGAATGGCAAAATCCAAGCGCCCATCTATGTAATAGGGCAACAGCAATACATTGTTTTTATCGATGTACCCCAAGCTTCTTGAATACCTCACCGTGTGAATGGGAAGATGACTCCCCTCCGGCAAAAGAGAGTCCAACTGGACATGCAATGGTACACCAGGGGTATCGGACCTGCGTGTTGGGTCAATGTCCTCCACAACGATAAATCTTTCCGAAATCCTGAGCGTTAGGTGCTCATTCATCACCTCAATGTAAGACGTCTGATTGCCAGTGATGGCAGTCCTACCAACGCCATTTTCGTCGTAATAGTGGTGTGCATTGGTGGACTGCAACAAGAGACTGTTGTCGTACTTTTGCATCTGAAATACACTCTTGAAAGGATCTCTTGACTCGGGCAGCTCTTCAAAGTCTGGCACAACTTCGACAGGTACTTCTTCAATAATTGTCGTCTTACAGCCAAAAATGAGAAATGAAAAAATCAGCAAAACCGTGTGTATTACATTCTTCATAGCTATTTATTTACTTTTATAATCTTACTACTAAAACGCTCATGGACTGATGGTAGTACTTTCTGACAAAAGTACCGTCGGCCATCAATCATCGGTGAATGATCCGAAAAGAAATAGCAGATACCATCCAATGGCTGAAAAGGATCGGCCTCGCATTCGACCATGGGCTTTCCGAGGCCGAATGCCTCCAAATTGAAGAAATATTTCAGATCGCTTTTCCTCCCGACCTTCGATTGCTCTACAAATTGGCACTTCCTGTATCAAGTGGATTTGTGCATTGGCGACGAGGCATTACATCCAAAGAAGAGTACAGCAATATTCGTGTCAAATTAGACTGGCCTTGGGAGGGAATGGTCTTTGACATTCAACACAACTCATTTTGGATGGAACACTGGGGAGAAATGCCAAAAGATGTGAAGCAGAAGATACAGATAGCCAAAAAACACTATGCATCATACCCAAAGCTCATTCCAATCTATTCACACAGATACATTCCGCAATTTCCCCAGAAAATTGGAAACCCAATTTTTTCTGTCTACCAAATGGACATCATTTATTACGGAGCAAATTTGTGGAATTATTTCGAAAATGAATTCCAATACAAGAGAGTCAGCAGAGACAAAGCTGAAGAACAATCCATACGAAAAATCAATTTTTGGAGCGAGATCGCAGAGAAGGAATAAAATGCGACAGCTTCCCCAATCACATCGCCAACTTTCGCAAAACCTGAACAACAGCTTCCTTGTAAGTTCGTCCAATGGGAATCTCCCCCTTTTCGTTTTGGATGCTGTAATTGTCAAACTTCAAAATGTTGGTCGTATTGACGATGAAGGAGCGGTGTACCCGCAGAAATACTTCGGGAAGTTGATTCTCAAATTCTGACATCGTGATGAGGCTGATGTGTGTCTCTGTTGTAGTGACTATTTTGATGTGGTTCTTGATGGCTTCGACGTGAAGGATGGCCTCGAACTGTATTTTTTGATAGGCCCGATTCGTTTTGACAAAAATGTACTCGGCCACGGTAGATGGAGGCGCATCCGATGGGCGTTCGTTTCGCTCTGCAGCCAAAGATGGTTCTGCCCCCTTCTCCGGTGTCGCCAAAAGCTTTTTCAGTCGCCTGATGGTTTGCAAAAATCGATGGAACCCAATTGGCTTCAATAGGTAGTCGGTCACCTCCAGTTCAAAGCCATCCAATGCATACTCCCGATGGGCTGTGGTCAGTACAATGAGCGGACGTTTTTTGAGCATCTTGATCATTTCAATGCCCGTCACCTTTGGCATTTGAATGTCCAAAAACAAGACGTCAACCTGCATGCTGTCCAATTCCAAAAATGCTTCGACGGCACTGTGGTAAATGCCCGCCACTTCAAAGTCTGGAATGCTGGCCAAGTGTGACTCGATCACTTTGGTGGCCATTTCTTCATCGTCCACGATGATGCATTGTATGGGTTTCTTTTCGTGCTGACTCATTCTGCTGACAATTCGATCATCAAAGATACGGTGAAAGTTTTCCGCTCTGAAATTTCCAAGGTGTATTGATCGGGATACAACAACTCCAATCTTTTTTTGATGTTTTCCAGGCCAATACCCGACTCAATGTTTTCCGTTTTCATTCCATTTTTTGAAAACGAATTTTCAATGGAAAAATGAAGAATGCTTCCTTGTGTTTCCATTTTGATGTGGATGAAAGATCGGTGTTCCTCTTTCGCAGGACCGTGCTTAAAGGCATTTTCTACAAAGGGAATGAGCAGGAGAGGGGCAATTTGCAAGGTCGGTGATAAGTTGCCTTTGGTCAATTGAAAGTCCAACTTTCGGCGATAGCGCAACAACTCCAATTCGATAAAACTGTCCAACATCTCCACCTCTTTCGACAAAGAAACTGTTTTCGCCTCTCCGCCATACAACATGAAACTCAAGAGATTGGACAATTTCACAATCGCCTCTCCCGCATGCTCGTCATTGGACAAGACCATGCCGTAGATGTTGTTCAAAGTGTTGAATAAAAAATGTGGTTGGACCTGGTTTTTCAAATACTTCAACTCGGCTTCCACACTTCGCTGTACCAATTCCTGATTGCGCTGTTGCTCATGCAAATAGTTCTGGAAAAACTTGATGCTCACCACCATGGCCGCGATGTAAATCAACTCAACGCCTTTGTAAATAAACTGCGCAATGCTGTAAAATTCAGACTCCAAAAAAATAATGGGATGCACAAAATAGGCATAAACCAAATACAGCAAAACGGCAAAGAAAAACAAGACCACAGCACCCCAAAGCAGAAATGCCAGGTATCGTTTTTGATACAAAAAGCGAGGCATCAAAACATAGGCAATGGTATAGGCCGAGCCGATCTTGATGGGCAGTACCGTTGCTTCAAAAGCGATCCATTGCCACAATACTGACCTACCATCTGCAAAGTCTGTGACATTGCCAACAAAGCTGTTGATCGTAACCAGAAAAGTACTCCACGCCAGCCAATAAATGATGTGCCGACTCAGTCTTTCCCAATTCCAATCATCGTATTTTTTCAAAACATCCATCATCCAAAAATAGAAAGTATGCTCCTGAAAGAAAAGAGAAGGTGATCACAGCTTGCTGAAAAAGGACGAACGACAACAAAAAAGGACGAACGACAAAAAGACTGACGAACGCACCAATTGCAAGCGTCTGCTCCCTTCGATGCAAATAGACTGCCATTCGTCCTCTTTCCCTGAAAGTCGTTTCTCGGTAACTTAGATTTGTCGCATTGCAAACGAGAAAAATTCTATGATGATGCGATTCCGACTGTTTACCTACCTTTTTCTTTTGTCCAGCTTTCCTGCCATGGCACAACACACATTGCAAGGCAGCATACTGGATGAAAACAACGAACCTCTGATGTTTGCCAACGTCATGCTTCTTTCCGAAACGGGAGAACTGGCCAAAGGAGAGGTCGCAGATGTGAACGGCAATTTTGAACTCAAAAACATCAATGCCGACAACTACATACTGACCATCTCGGCCATTGGTTACGAGGACATTCGCCAGGCCATCAGCGTGACCCGTGACCAAGACATGGGCACCATTGCCATGACCGTCAATGGCGTATCCTTGGAAGAGGTGACCGTCACAGCACAAAAAGCAGCTTTTGTTCGCCAAGCAGATCGGACCATTGTCAACGTGGCAAGTCTGCCAACAGCCGCCGGTGGCAATGCGCTCGAACTGCTCGAAAAATCTCCCTCCGTACGGGTGGATCGGGTCAGCAGTGAATTGTCTTTGTTGGGCAGAAATGGCGTTGTGGTTTTCATCAACGGAAAGCAGACCCGATTGGATGGCAACGACTTGATGCAATACCTAACCTCCATTCCCGCCTCCAACATCGTCTCCTTGGAATTGATCAACAACCCTCCGGCAAGCTACGATGCCGATGGGACTGGTGGTGTCATCAACATTGTTTTGAAGAGTTACAGTGCAGACGGTTTCAATGGCAGTGCAAACGCATTTGCTGGCTATGGCATGCGCGCAAAATATGGTGGTGGTTTTCTATTCAATGTCAAAGCAGGCCAGTGGAACCTGTACGGAGATGCGGCCACTTCGCAAGATTACACAGCTCAAAATTCCGACATCCTTTCTTCCATCCAATTTGACGATGGACTATTGGCAAGTGATCAGCAAAGCAGTCGACCAGCTTACCTGGGCAATTACAATGGCAAGCTGGGCCTGACCTACGATCTGACATCCAAGACATTTGTCGATGCATTTGTTTCCTACAGTCGCAGACGATGGGAAATGGATGCGGAGACCAGAACCGATTACAGCGGAGACATCTCGCCCATCCAAAACGATTTGCTACAGGGAAGCGAAACCAACACGAGCAATCAATACAACCTCAGTACCCACATCCAACACCAACTCAAAAATGGCCATACCCTGTCCGCAGATTACGACTACCTGAGTTTCAACATTGTCAACCCCACCAGCTATCAGCTGCAAAACTTCGATGAGACCGAAAGGCTGGTCAACGAAGAAGTCTTCGAAACCGAAAAGGAAACACCCTTTGATTTTCATGTGGCAAGACTGGATTACAAAGGCAAGCTGGCAAAACAAATCAAGTTTGAAACTGGTGTGAAAGCAACCATCTCAAGAGTGGAAAACAATACCTCTCTATTGGACGACAATGATGTGTCTTCGTCCAACTCTTTTTTCACAGATCAGATGGACTTGGAAGAACAAATTTATGCGGCCTACTTTTCCATCGATGGACAATTGGGCAAGCGGTTCGCATTCACAGCTGGCACTCGCTACGAATATTCCGACCTGGCACTACGCACTCGACAGGGCAATGTCGACCGTCAGATTTCCAGGCTGTTCCCAACGCTGAGTTTGACCCATCACTTTTCGGAGGTCAGTCGCTTGACCCTGGCCTACCGGGAACGCATTTCAAGGCCGGGCTTCCAAAACCTAGCCCCTGCCTTTTTCTTCCTCAACCCCTACACTGTCCTGGCTGGCAATATTCAGGCTTCTCCCAATATCAATCGCACCACAGAGCTGACCCTCAACCATCAAACCCTATTTGCTTCCCTGAGCTATTCCAAGGATGATGCACCGATTGTTAGATATGCCGTCCCAAGCCTCAACCAGGCAGACAACCTACTGCTGTTGATTTCGGACAACATCGAAAGCCGCGACCAGATCGGTCTGAACATTGGCTTTCCCATTGCATTTACCGACTTTTGGACATCTCGCTACAACATTGGTGGGTATTGGCGTCGCGATGAATTGCGCTTTGGAGAAGAGGTCATTGTCGAAAAAAATCCATTTGTATCGATTGACATCTCGCAGAATTTTTCTCTGCCAAAAGACTGGGCCCTGGAAGTCAGTGGCCGTTGGAACTCAACCAGTTGGCAAGGCACCATTTACCAACCCCAGCAAACCTTCCTCAATTTTGGCGTTCAGAAGAAGTTCAACAACAGCATCATTGGACTGTCGTGGACAGATGTTTTCAATACGGGTTCCTTCCTTGGGTTCATCAATGAGCTGCCCGAGCAGGGCGTGGTGTACGACTGGAACTACGACATCGAAGGCAGCATTGTCAGACTTTCTTATTCGTACAATTTTGGTGGGAAAGTAAAGCGGGCTCGTTCATCGGGGGCCGATGATGTACTGGAACGAGTCAACAATTGACAGAAAAGATACATACACTAATTCTACAAACAATGCCAACAGCTCCCTCGCAGGACTCATGCCGTCACATGGCCTCATGTGTGCGGTACCTGCAAGGGAGCCCGTTTTTTGTTACGAACGGATTTTCACCGCAACACTCTCCATTTCATAGCTCTCGCCATTGGACAATTCTATGACCACCTTGACCTGGAAGTTTTCGTCCAACTCTGGCGCTTTTGTCAATTCCAAGATCATGGTCTCCGTCTCAATATTGAGATTGTTTTGTTCCAAGTACTGGACATAGTCGTCCAAAAACGTCGGTTCCGATGGCGTGACAACAGGCACGGTCAACAGGTCATTGATCACATCGTTGGCCTTATGGTCTTCATCAAAGTCATTCAGTGTAATGACGCGAATCGATGTCAACCTCTCTTCCTTCGCTCCCTCATATCCTTCTCCCACACAAGAGCAAGCATAGGCCGAACTCATCAGCGAAAAATGCCAATTTTTCCGGGCTCGGCATTGACTGATGTAGTCAACTTGGTACTCGATGTTCATGGTAGCATAATTGGCAAATGAGACCGACTCACCCTCAGTCATTTCAACCCGGCAGCAGTTGTTCTCCTCCCTGTAGTGATTGACCTCAAAACCTGTTACATCAAAAAACGGCTTGTCGATATCTGGACAATTGCAGTCCAAATCATCGTCATTCGATCCACAATTTTGCAGGCCAAAGGACAGAAGAAACAACAAGGCAAGGGCTAACATCTTCAATTTCATAATATCATTATTTTTTGTCGCGAAGCAGTGAGTGAATAAATGGACAGCTTTAGCAGGTAAAGTATTCCAGTAACAAGATGCAGCATCGGGAGATTTCGCTACACCAAAAGGAAATTATTTGGCCATTTTTTACAACGGTTCATCAATCTGTCCACTCAAATGTCTGGATCATTTGGGTGATGTCGTACTTGACAAAATCGATGATGGGCGCCAGAGAATCTGGTTCGGGAGTATTATTGAAGTAGAGAGAACCCCGGAGGAAATGTTTGTCTTCATCTGTCAGAAAAAACTGAAAAGGAGAGGCAGCTGGACCTTCTATGTTGAAAACAAAACCGCTGACATCGTGCTCGTTTTTGAGCTTGCGCTCCTCCATGAAAGTTGCCTTTGCCGCATGTTTGCTGGCCATCTTAAAGGCATCATCCCTGAGTTTGTCCAGCGGGCTATCGGCTGAAATTGGATAATAGCTGCAATGAATCCGGGCGTTGAATTGCGGAATGACCAAATCAAACCAACAATCGTTTACTGGCTTTTGATTGAAGAAAAGCGTATCCTTGACAACCTCCGAGTACACAGGATATTTGAAAGAACACTGACAGTAGTCTTTTTCAAAAGTCTGGTAAGCTCTCTTGGGAAACATCACTTTGGGATAGGCCCTGGGCTTGGGCACATAAACGGGATCAGACCCGCAGGCACTCCACAAAAGCATTCCCAAGAAAAAAAAGCTGAAAAATCGCAAGCTATTCATGTAGCAAGGTAATTTTGATTTGCTCTACCCGTTTTTTGCTGACGGCAACTATCTTGAAACGAAAATTGCCATAGGTTATTTCACTGTCCACTTTGGGGATGAGTCCACTCAATTCCAGTACCAAGCCCGCCACAGAGTCGGCATCTCCTCTAACCTCGTCGAAGGCTGTGGTATCGACTCCAATGACCCGGCAGACATCGTTGAGCAAGGTCTTTCCCTCGAAGATGTAATTTTGGTCGTCCAGTTTGATGTATTCCAATTCGATCTCATCGTCAAACTCGTCCTTGATCTCCCCAATGATTTCTTCCATGATGTCTTCCAAAGTGGCAATGCCAGAACTGCCGCCATATTCGTCTACCACAATGGCCATGTGCAAACGGCGGGTTTGAAACTCCTTGAGCAGATCGCTGATTTTTTTGGCTTCCGGCACGTAAAATACATTGGTGCGGATCAGGGTCTGCCATTCAAAATCGGGACCTTCGTCCATCACCCCGATGAGGTCTTTGACATACAGCATCCCGGTTACACTGTCGAAATCTTCGTCGTAGACAGGAATGCGGGAAAAGCCCGAATCCTTGACAATCTTCATCAACTCTTCAAAACTCGTCCGAAAATCCACCGCCACCACATCCACCCGGGAGCGCATGATTTGCTTGACAGACACCTCCCCAAATTTGACAATCCCCTTGAGAATGTCAATATCTTGCTTGCCGTGTTCACTGTCCTTGACAGTCAACTCGATGGCCTGGTCAATCTCCTCTCTACTCGCAATGGTCCCATTCTGTGAGTTCTTGGCCAAGCGGCGTTCAATCATGTTGGTCCCCCTGACCAACAGCGTACTAAAAGGTCGAAAAGCACTGACCAACAGGCGCAACACACCAGACATGAAACGGGCCAGCCGCAGATTGTTGAGCTTGGCATATACCTTGGGAGCCACTTCCCCAAACAAGACCAACAAAAAGGTCACCCCTACAACGGTGATGAGAAAGTACAGGACAGGGCTGACTCCTTCGACAGTAGCACCAAAAAAGTCATTGTAATTAATGATTTTGAGAATGCCTGCCGACCATTGATCGATCAGATCGGCCGGAAGCAGATTGCGGAACAAGTATTCCGAAACAATGACGATGGCAATGTTGATGAAGTTGTTGCTGATGAGAATGGTGGCCAACAGGGTACGGGGCTTCTCGCGCAGCTCCAAAATGCGCTGTGCTTGCCTGCTGTTTTCCTGTTCCAGGTCTTTGAGGTCATTGGCGTTGAGGGAAAAGAAGGCCACTTCTGAACTGGAGATCAATGCTGAACAAAGCAGCAAAACGGCAACAAACAACAAGCCGAAGACAATGCCGCTTACAGGAAAGCTCGTAAGCAGTGGAAAGCATAAGAAAAGCGAGGAGCTCAGTAAATAGTCCGATTCGGATTCCAAAGTTAGTTTTCGATTATACCCAACCAATCAATACAAGCTTTCCACAGTCTTGGGCTGCAGAAAGCTTGCATCTTTGAAGTGAGGACAACAGGCTGCATCAGAATGGCAGATCATCATCTGCTGCCGTCGGCGTACTTGCCACAGTTGTTTCTGTAGATGCTGCTGAATTGTTGCCTGTAGCTGGCGACATGCTCGGCGCATTCATCTCTGTGGGGAAGTTGCTGCCGTAAGTGCCTCCGCTAGCTTCCCGACGTTCCAATACCCGAACGACATTGGCAACTACTTCGGTTATGTAGCGATCATTTCCATCTTTGTCTTGGAATTTGCGATGGGTCAGCTTGCCTTCGACATAGGCCAGTTTGCCTTTTTTCAGGTCTCTTTCCACCCGCTCGGCCAGTCCGCGCCATGCTACGACATCATGCCACTCTGTCATCGACTGCCATTCGCCGCTTTTGTCTTTGTAATTTTCATTGGTGGCGATGGGGAATTTGGCGACAGCAACGCCGCTCTCCAATCTCCGCACTTCTGGATCGCGTCCCAGATTGCCTATTAGTACTACTTTGTTGATCATATGTTTATGTTTCGATTGTCAAGTCCAAGGAAAATCAAGTTGTCTTACTTCAGTAACGCCTGGCGGCGAAACCAAGTTTGCAACTGATAACTGTCGGTATAAATATAACGAATTTATACCAACCTGCTTCCCAAAAATTGCTTGCTTTGGAGCTTTCATCTTACGGAATTGCCCGAGTGGAAACCTCAGGCTTTGACCCATTGCACATGGACGAGCTTGTAACAAAGCCAAATTCAGGCCAGAAAGTCCATTTTTCTCTTGCCTATGCCACACACAACTCCACCATGCCGTGATGATTTTTCCTAGAACAGGAGGTTTTCTTGTGGATGGAGGTAGCGATCGATGACCTTTGGGAAGGCGAATTTATCTAAGTTTTTCTTTTCCACCATCAAATATGAGCTTTTTTTGATCTCTTCCAGGCTCTTGAGGCGAATATCGGCGAATTGCGCGATGATGTTTTGATGGGTCAAAACCTGGCGAAAAGGGAGTGAGATTTTGTTGACCCGGAGCAAATGTGCCTGTTCGGAAAAGGGTCCCATACCCAAAATGTCTTCCCCTTCAAGCAAGCTTTTCGATTCCAACATCGGAAATTGGTACAGGCCCTGCCAGATGTCGCGTCCACTTCGCTTTTCCAACAATGTATGGCCTTGATCGTCTTGGAAAACCAAATAGTTGAAATAGCGGGTTTTGCGAACCAGCTTTTTGGATTTCACGGGCAATTCTCGCGCTGTCCCCTCCGCGTTTGCCAGGCAGCGGTCCTCAAATGGGCATTGGTGACAATTGGGAACACCCGGTGTGCAGACCGTCGCACCAAAATCCATGATGGCTTGATTGTAGTCGGCAGGCCGATCTTTGTCCAGCAGCAAATTGGCCAATTCAGCAAACTTCTTCTTCCCTGCACCGCTGTCGATGGGATCTCTCATGCCAAACACCCTGGACAGCACCCGGTAAACATTGCCATCGACGACCGCCACTGGAAGGCCAAAGGCAAAAGAAGCAATGGCAGCTGCTGTGTAAGGTCCAACTCCTTTGAGCTGGAGAATGTCTTTGTAGGTATTGGGAAATGTGCCACCCAAGGTGCGAGAAATGTATTGGGCAGTAAAATGCAAGTTGCGCGCTCTGGAATAATAACCCAAGCCTTCCCACAACTTCATGACTTCATCGATGGGAGCATCCGCCAGGTGATGAACAGTGGGATACTGTTCCCGAAAGCGTTCGAAATAGGCCCAGCCTGTCGCCACGCGGGTTTGTTGAAGGATGATCTCAGAGAGCCAAATCAGGTACGGGTCTTTGATTCCTTTCCAAGGAAGAGGTCGATGATTGTTTTGGTACCAACCCAAGAGGGCTGTGCTGAAAAAGGAAGTATCTGACGATTTCAATCTGTGCAAGTTCTAATGAGTCGATCGATTGTAGGCTTTGTCTGAAACAGTTGCTGCTTGTTGGCAGAAAAATAACACTTCCGTCTGTATCTGAGGCTAAATTGGACGGACAAAAATGGCAAAATACAAGAAGGCAGCAAATGACTGATCACATGCTGCCTTCGAGGGCTGTAACAACCCTGTGAATATCTTAGGTAAAAGATTGTTTGTTTACGACTTCGCGCGGATTCTTTCTTTGAACTCGCTGATGTTTCTGTACCGAACGCTGATCAAATCCTTCAATTCCTTTCTTGCGAAGAAAATCCGGCTCTTGACAGTTCCCAGAGGCAAGTCCAATTCCTCGGCGATTTCCTGGTACTTGAAGCCTTGGTAGTGCATCAAGAATGGAATGCGCGTGCTGTCATCCAACTCGCTGATCATGTTGCTGAGTTCCTTCATCATGATGTCTGACTCCGCATCGTTGGACACAACGACACTTCCAGAATTGATGTAGTACATGTTGTCCGTAGAGTCCATGATGGTGTTGGCCTTCACCCGGCGGCGATAGTTGTTGATGAAGATGTTCTTCATGATGGTAAACAACCAAGCCTTGAAGTTGGTGTCAGGCCGGAATTTGTCTCGGTTGGTGATGGCGCGGAAGGCTGTTTCTTGGAACAAATCTTTGGCGTCTTCACCATTTTTGGTGAGATTGTAAGCGAATGACTGCAAAATGCTGGTCATCTGATCGAAGCGGTGGGTAAATTCTATTGTAGACATATCAATAGAGGTTTAAGGTATTAGACGTTTTTTGTTCGTTTGTTTAATCAAATATAGAGCATCTTTAAACAAAAAACAAATTTCTGTTTAACTTTTTTCTCCTTTCGAAGATACAACGTTCAACAGTATTGGGTGACATTCTATATTAAGTTTCTGATTATCAGACATTTAAAAATTAAATGACAATTGATGGTCGATTCTTTACTTTCAATAATTATTGAAAATACCACATCGTATCAGATCAGAAGATACTAAAATAGTCTCATTAAAACCGCATAAAGGACACTATTTATATCTAATTCTACCTAATATTATTGCCAACCTTTCCCTTTGTTTAACGCATAACCAATAAGCCTGAACAAAAAAAGGGGCTTCCACATGATTGTTGAAGCAAGATTAAACAGAATTTTAGCCCCCCAAAAAAACTTCAACAAAACACCCGAACAAGGGTCGATATGCTTATTTTGGGTGCAAAACAGCCTAATTCTACCATATAATGGCATAAAACGTTCAACAAAGTCAGTCAAAACATGAAGGTACACATCATCGGAGGGGGCATCATCGGACTTTGTTCAGCCTACTATCTACAGAAAGAAGGGGCAGAGGTGACCATCATAGACAAAAATGAATGGCGGGACGGATGTTCTTTTGGCAATGCTGGCATGATCACACCAAGCCATTTCATCCCTTTGGCAGCGCCCGGTGTGGTGGCCAAGGGCATTCGATGGATGTTCAGCGACAGCAGTCCGTTCTACATTCGGCCAAGGCTGGACATGGATTTGCTGCAGTGGCTTTGGAAGTTTTATCGCTCCTGCAACAAACAACAGGTCACCCGAGCCATTCCCATTTTGAGAGACATCAATTGGTGGAGCCGTTCTCTGTACAAAGACTTGGCAGAACAGCCAGACCTTCAGTTTGGCTACGAACAAAATGGGTTGATGATGCTCTGCCACAGCAAAGAGGCGCTCCGGGAGGAGATAGAGCATGCCGAAAAGGCACAGGAATTGGGGCTGGAAGTACAAATCCTCCACGGTGCAGATGTCCGAAGGGTGGAACAAAACATCAAAACGAGCGCAGCAGGAGCCGTCTACTACCCAGGAGACGCCCACCTGCATCCCAATCAGCTCATGCAGCAGCTGCAAACGCATCTGAGAAAACAAGGAGTTCAATTCATCTCCTCTACCACTATTATAGGTATGGAGCAGCAACAGGGCCGCATCCGGAAACTGCATACGCGCAAAGGGAAGGAGATCGCCGTGGAGCAAGTCGTACTCGCTGCAGGTTCGTGGAGCGCACACCTAATGAAAAGCCTCCAACGCAAACTCCTCCTCCAAGATGGCAAAGGATATTCCATGACCTTGCAAAAACCCCAGCAGCGCCCCAGTGTCCCCACCATACTGGCCGAAGCCAAAGTGGCCATCACCCCCATGGGGACTGACCTGCGCGTAGGCGGCACCCTCGAAATCAGCAACCTGGACCCCAGTGTCAACATGTCTCGTCTGCGCGGCATCCTCTCCTCCCTCCCCAAGTACTACAAAGACTTCGAACTGCAAACCCCCAATCGCCAAGCGGTCTGGCATGGATTCCGCCCCTGCACCCCCGACGGCATGCCCTACATCGGCCGCACCCCTGGCGTCGACAACCTCATCCTGGCCACTGGCCATGCCATGATCGGACTTAGTCTGGGTCCCGCCACAGGCAAGTTGGTCTCCGAGTTGTTGACGGGGCAGGCGCCGAGTATGGACATGGCTTTGTTTGCGGTGGATCGATTTTGAGAGGCTTGCTTTATGTGGCCATTTTGCGCTCTGCTTTCCCCAGAATCATTTTCAGGAGATCGTCAAACGGAATGATCTCAATGGCAAAATTGTTTCCAACGTGAAGAGGATGATCGTCCAGCCAATCGATGTGGCGCTTGGCCAGGCGGCGCAGGGTAGGGATGTGAAAATTGGCTTTGGGAAGCAAGCAAAGAATTTTCATAAAGTGTTTGGCTCGTTGGGTTTCTGTGGTTTTGAGGTATTGATAACTGTAGCGTTTGACAGCGTCCACTCTGTCGATGAATTTTTCTCTGTCTCTGGCGTAGTAGACCAGGAGTTCGGCAATGAGGATGTTGATGTTGTCGCCCTGTTTGTTGGCCTGGGCTTGGAAGGTTTCGTTGAGGTATTTTCCGATGCGAAAGCGGCGGTCCAGTTGTAGGTATCCTTCGTGGGCGAGGAAGCACATGTAGGCTTCGATGATGGTGAATTGTTCGCGGATGGGCGCAAATTTGCATTTCCTATTGGCGCGGTATATCTCATACGCCTCTGTGTAATTCTTGGCGTGAATGGCGTTCAGTGCGAGATAGAGTCTTGAGATGTAATCATTGACAGATTTTACTGGAGCCAGTTTGGCAGCTTGAGAAAAGCTCCTTCCCGCTTTTCGGTAATCCGATTGCACCATGTGGGAGATTCCTTTTTTCAGATGGAGGAATTGAAAGGTTGAACTGTGAACCCCTTTTCTTCCCGCAAAAAATTGGAGGGCTTTTTTGCATTGCTGACTGACAGCTGGATAATCTCCTTGCTGGACACCGAGCAATATTTTCAGGCGAAATAAATGAGAGTAATATTGAATGCTTGTTCCATTCAATTGTTCAATGGAGTTGATCGCGTCAAAATATTGGCCTGGCTTGTTGGTGATGGTCATGCGTCCAGCAATTTGATGGAAATGATACTGCGCTTTTTTCTCTGCGGTGTAGGCATGCAAATAGTGATGCATGTCCTTGGCATACGACTTGGCTTTCCGGTAATTGCCTTGATAGTAAATGAAATCGTGATAAAGAATGCTGGACGTTTCACAGGCCAAGCAAACGAAGTCATATTTTTTGGCAACTTGATGAACTTGTTTGATGAGCCGAATCCCCTCTGGACGTTCTCCTTTGTTTAGAAATTTCTGCCCAACTGTAAAATTTTTATAGCAAAAGTCATACTTTTTTTTGACTTCATTTCCTCCTTTGGAATAACTTATGATACTTAGAGACTGCAATAGCCTAATCAATTGAGACTTTATATTCCTATAATAAGAATTGGAATATTTTTCTTTGCGAAAAAATTTTTCAATTTCTTTTTCTGTACGACCATTCTGAATCAGCTGTATGAAAGTCTGAGCATGGCCACTGATGCTTTTTAAAAGAAAAGGATCTATGATCTTTAGATACATTTCTATTCGTTCCATGGAAATAATATTTTCTCTTATCTACTGATAATCAATACTATAAATACCTTACAATAGGGTTAAACACAAAATATTCTGACATACAAGGATGTGACTTTACGCATGTTTCTATTGAGAAATCATTCTTAAATTGTTGCCCAATGAGAGAAAGCAACACTGCCAATCTGATATTATTGGTATGGCAAAATAAGACATATATTTTGCTTAGCATCCCTGTAGCGCTTGTCGAAAAAAGATGAGTAATGACTACGTTTTGAGGCTTTCGCTGAATGGAGGATGCCTTGAGCTTGCTATGCCTGCCCCTCTGAGTGGGGCAGGTTTTTGTACAGCTAAATATATGATATTTTTTTGAATTTTGAATCGTACTGTGGTGCTTTTTGCATGGCAGTTGCATCCAAAGTTGTGGATGTGGCAGAAGATGGTTCTTCAACAGAGCACATGGCCTTGTCCGTACAACAGCTTTGCTCGGGGAGTAGAGAGTAACACCTTCGCTTTGGGGTGATCGTCTGCCCCCTTCGCCTGCAGTGGGCGGAGGTGGGTGGGCGGTCCATCTTTTTTCCTGCCATCCACTTGACATTCAGTCGCAGATGTCGGGAAAAAATTCTACAGATTGAGTAAATTGGAAGAGAACCAAGGAAAATGACTTCAGCAGGCAACAGCCTTTTTTACAAAAAAACAAAACAAGTCGAACGATGAAAGCATGTACTTCACTCACATTTGTCCTGCTGTGTTGGTTCGTCCACAGCTCTTTGGTCTTTTGCCAGACGCCCAATTTTTCTTTGTCCATTGATCTCAACAAGGATGTGGACCAAGCTTGGGAATTGGTCGATTTGGGCGATGGCCTGCTCATCCAACGTGGCGGTACCTGCAATCAAAATACCGACATCTGCTCGGGTCTCATCAAAACCGACTATGAGGGGAATGTCCTTTGGAAAAAGGAATACGATTACTTCGGAATCAGCAACTATCGCGACCTTGCTGTCTACAAGGATAAGTTCTATGTTACTGGCCGTTTCAATGACGAGCGACAACAAGAATTGGTTCACCACATCTTGGAAATCAATTCTGTGGGTGATACCCTTTGCTCTTTTGAGCTGCCTCGTGACAGCCACGAGTACTTTCGCACCCTGATCGCCAATGAGCAAGGATTGCTGCTGGCAACCAATCGCGTGGTTGGTCTTCATCCCATCAAACTTCGACAGCTTGACTTTGATGGGAACCTACTCTGGCAACAGTGGGTGCGGCCAGGACCTAGAAATGTCAGTGCCAGACATTTACTTCCTACCCCAGATGACCATTATTTACTTTCTTACATGGCATATCAGCCAGGAAGAAAATTCTCTCTTGGCATCAGTAAGATTGATACACTGGGAGAGATTCTTTGGGAGACCATCATTGATACGGTACCTGACCTGGTTATCCCCTCTGGTCATATCATCAAGACCCAAGATGATGGATATGTCACGCTTTTTAATGAGCACTACAGATTGCCCTATCCTCTCAATGATTATCCTACTGTTGTCTATAAGCTTGATCAGAATGGCAACATCGTTTGGAAAACAGAATTCATCTATGAGTTCTCTAAGGAACCTGCCAGGCTAATAGAGACTCGCAATGGAGACATCGTAGGAGCAGGACTTGCCTCTTTTCTCAATGATCAAGAAAAATTAGAATATGGAGGATACATTTTCCGTCTTGACAAAGATGGCAACAAGTTGTGGGAAAGGTACATCCTTGACACGCTTCTATCAACCATTGATCGATATGGATTTTTTGATGATGTCGTTGAACTCACCGATGGTAGCCTCGTTTTTGCTGGAGATATTGTAGACACCTTCCCCAATTATGAGCCTGTTGTCAACAATCGCAACATCTGGCTTGTCAACCTGGATGCTGATGGATGCTTCCTACCCAATTGCGACAGTGTACAGATGCACCTCGATCAGACCACTTCTCTGATTCCGGAACGAATGTCCTCTGGACAATGGACCGTTTCTCCCAACCCCGCCAGACAACACTTGCTGATCCGGTGGCAAGGGGAGGTGCCACCCAAAAGAAGTCAATGGACAATCTACCATTTCACCGGACAAAAAATATGGGAAGGGACAATGGCGGCGGGGAACACTGCCAAGGAAATCGACATTGGCTGGCTCCCAGCGGGGCAGTATGTCATCCGCCTCTGGCAGCAACAAGGGCGGTACCACCACACCCAAGTCTTTGTAAAACTCTAATCTCCACCTCATGAAAAATACACCAACAATAATCCTTGTCGCATTGCTGCTTTGTGCTGTCTGCTGGCAGCCTGCTTTTGCCCAGACGCCCAATTTTTCTTTGTCCATTGATCTCAACAAGGATGTGGACCAAGCTTGGGAGATGATTGACCTCGGCGATGGCCTGCTCATCAGACGTGGTGGCACTTGCAATCAAAATACCGACATCTGCTCCGGTCTCATCAAGACAGATTATGAGGGAAATGTCCTTTGGAAAAAGGAGTACGACTATTTCGATGCCAATGGATATACGGGATTAGCCGTGTCCAATCATCACTTTTACCTTACTGGCCGCTTCAATGATGAACGGCAACAAGAGTTGGTTCACCACATCTTGGAAATCAATTCCATAGGGGACACTCTGCGTTCTTTTGAACTGCCTCGTGACAGCCACGAGTACTTTCGCACCCTGATCGCCAATGAACAAGGCCTGCTACTGGCTACCAATCGCGTGGTGGGTTTTCATCACCCCATTCGACTCCGACAGCTTGACTTTGATGGGAATCTACTTTGGCAGCAGTGGGTAAAGCCCAGTTCAAGTCGGACCAATGCACAGCATTTACTCCCCACTCCTGATGGAAACTATTTGCTTTCTTATTTGATGTTTCAACCAAGGGGTAGATTCTCTTTAGGCCTCAGTAAGATTGATACACTGGGAGAGATTCTTTGGGAAACCATCATCGATACTGTGACATCTGCTAGAGTTCCCTCCGGCCACGTCATTAAGACCAGGGATGATGGATATGTTACGCTTTTCAACGAGCACTACTGGCTCCCTTATCCTTACAATCACTATCCCGCTACCATCTACAAGCTTGATCAAAATGGCAGCATCGTTTGGAAAACAGAATTCATCTATGAGTTCTCTAAGGAACCCATGAGACTGGTGGAGTCTCGCAATGGTGATATTGTTGGGGTGGGAATTGCAGGCTTTCTAAATGATCGGGAAGAATTGGAAACCGGAGGATACATCTTTCGGCTTGACAAGGACGGTAACAAACTTTGGGAAAAGTACATCCTCGATACACTCATATCAACTGTAGATCGTTTTGGCCTATTCAATGATGCCACAGAACTTACTGATGGCAGCCTCATCATTGCAGGGATGATTGATGACACCTTTCCCAATTATGAGCCTGTCATCAACAATCCCAATATTTGGCTTCTCAAACTGGATGCTGATGGATGCTTCTTACCCAATTGCGACAGTGTACAGATGCACCTCGATCAGACCACGGCCTTGATACCGTATAAAACCTCTACTGGACAATGGACCGTTTCTCCCAATCCCGCTAGACAACATCTGCTGATCCGATGGGATGGAGACTCCCCACCACACCAAAGTGCCTATGCCATCTACAATGCCATCGGACAATTGGTGCTACATGGACAATGGACACAAAACGTACTTGACAATAAAATTGACATCGGTACACTGCCTGCTGGGCAGTACCTGGTCCGCTTGTTGACAAAGGATGGGGCTACTCAGCAGGTCCATCCGTTTGTCAAACTTTAATGCCATTTAGGAGAGCGTTGTAAAAAAAATCTCATCCCATTTCTTCATTGGTGCATGGTCCGCAGCTGACCAAGCCCTGCATTTCCATGCCCATAAACATCGAGCTTTATGAACCTGATCATTTGCTTTCAACAACTCTTTTCTACAACACAATTGTCTTGGTTCTTCAACCTCATCCTTTACAGCTGCCTCGTATTGCCTCAGTTTGTCATGGCGCAAGGCCACTCAGACTGCTCATTGCGAGACAACTACGAGCAGATTCCTCTGATGCACATCACCGTGGCCTATCACTTCGTCGCCAATGAACAAGGGGACAACTTTCAATGCCAGTCTCCTTCCAATGATCTCTACGTCCCTCCCATCATCGAGTCCATCCTCGCCATCGCCAATCGATATTTTGCCGATCCACCTCTCAACCAAACCTCCGGGGCTGGAAAAGTCACCGATGCCAGATTTCGATGGCCCACTGAATTCGATTGTGGCATGGCCTTTTTCTATCCCAATGGCACAGCAGCCAACCAAGTCAATCTTGTCGATGGTGCCCTCAACATCTATTTCCAAAACAATGGAAGAGGATTTGTCGGTGGGAGCGGAGGGATTCCTCTTAACATCTTCAACCTTTTGGAAATGGTCCAAACGGGTAGCTTTGCCGCAGAAGAATACGCCCGACTCCTCAACCACGAATTTGGCCACAACCACGGGCTGCCCCATTCCTTTTCTGAGTTCAACGATTGTGACGATCTGGATTGCATGTTAGAATGCGGTGGACCAGAGCAGGATTGCAACGTCCAAGACTGTCCCTCTGATCTCTCTCTTTGCCATCCTTCCTTCGGAGGTCGAGATCAACTTTGCTGCTACTGCACCATCACCAGCAGCAACAATTTCATGGGCTATGGACAACCGCAAAATGCCATGACACCCTGCCAATGGGAGGAGATGATGCGAAACATTTTTGCCAGTCCACGCAGCTACTTCAGCTGGTGTAAGGAAGAAGAGGAACCCCTGGAAATCACAAAGGGACAAAGAATTCATTGGAACAGCCACAAAATGCTCAATCGACACATCATTGTGCGAAGAGGTACTTCGCTGACCATCAGCTGTGAAGTGCGGCTGGGACCTGGGAAGCGCATCACCGTGGAGCGCGGTGCCAAGCTGCTCATCCTTGGTGGACTCGTCACACGCCTCTGCCCACAGGAGGGTTGGGGTGGCATCTATGTAGAAGGCAACGGACTGTTGCCACAAGCCACTCCCAATGATGATCCCAACGACTTGCCAGCCTCCAACCAATCGGGAATTGTCTATCTGGCTGGAGCTACCCTAGAACATGCCCCTACAGCCATCACCACTGCCAGGTACAACGACTTTGGCAATCCAAAACTATGGGGAGGAGTGGTCTATGCCAGAAACAGCATCTTTCGAAACAATCGCAGGGCAGTGGCTTTTATGAAGTATCTCCATCCCGACAACAGTCGATTCATCGATTGTGAATTCCACCGAGGCTTTGGAGCCGTCAGCATTTGGGCCTGCCGGGACATTCAATTTCAGCAAAACTTCTTTTGGCAACAAAGCCAGTATGGCATCAGAGGCATTGACTACGAGTCGGAAATCTTCGACTTCAATCAGTTTTTCAATTGTAAGCACGGCGTGGAAGCCTTTTCCTCTTTTCCTTCCGCTTCGGAGGTTTTCATCGGATATGATGGCAGCAGCCAGAATGAATTCACTTGTAGCAATAACAGAGAGAACTCATCAGTGGCCATTGTTGTGGAAAACTCAGATGTCTTCATAGAAAACAATGCCATCAGAGGCTACACCATGGGAGCTGCTTACAGAGGCCCATCCAACTACATCATCAGAAAGAACTTATTTGAAGAGCAGAGAAGCATCCAAAATACCAATGCACTCTCTTTATGGGAAACAGGACAATCGGGAGTATCAGATATTAGGTGCAACTTCATTTTCACAGACCAAGGCATAGATGCCATTGATGACAACAAGGCTCTGCTCTTTGAAGGCAACACCTTTAATACCAGAATCAGTGATGTACTGGTCAGAGAGGATGTCCTCAGAAGAGGGGCTGGGGTAAAGCTCAATCAGGGAAGTTTCCAATTTCCAGCAAACAACTGTTTCACCCCCGGAGAAGAAAGAGACCACATCCTAACCTCCTCCAACAGCGTGGATAAGTTCAAGTACTTTTTCACTGGGACTGCTGCACCAGACTGCCAGCTAGAACCCTATCAACCTCGACCAGGCTCCTTCCGATACCGATATGAGAAAATTGAAATACCCACAAATCACGAGCCTTGCAAAAAAGAAGGCGGCTTCAACATCAGCAAAGCCCAACTCCATGCCCTGCAGGACAGCATCCAACTCCTGGAAAGCCAGTGGCAACAACAAGCCACCGACAGCAGCCTGCTGCTCGCCATCGAAGACACCCGCATCAGCAGAAACATCCTCCTGGGAGAGTGGGCGCGACAGACCTTTCGCGAGGGCAATCAAGAAGAAGTGGCCGACTTGCTCGAAAAAGAAGCCAACAGCAGGGCCCTGAAAATCCTATTTGGCCTTTGGATGGAGCAACAAGCGTACGACAAAGGAGAAAAAGTGCTGGATAGGCTGCCAAGCGAAGAAGCAGACTTCGTCAGATTGCAAACACACAATCTACACTTCCTACAAGCAGCCAATGGCCTGTACCGCCCCGAAGCAGATGAAATGGACTGGATTCGACAACTGGCGGAAGTCCCCTCCGAAAACAGGGGATATGCCCGAGCACTATTGGCCATTTGGGAAGATGCCTACTTCGAGTATTCATTCGAACCATACAGCACTGCACAAGAGCGCATGGCCCAACAAATTCCTTCTCCCAACAAACTCCACTGCTTTCCCAACCCCGCCAAGGGACAACTGCAACTGTCTCTACCAGGGCAACTACAAACAGGGCAACTCCACATCTACAACAGCAAAGGAGAACTGCAAGTCCAGATGACCATCCCCGCATCTGAACAGCCGTCTCACCACACACTGGACATCAGCCAATGGCCCGATGGCTTGTACTTCCTACAATTCGACAGCAATGGCAAGCACACTGAAAGCCACAAAATACTCGTGCTGCAACAAGATTGATTCCTTTTTTGAACGCTCTCTGACCACCCTGTCTCCACACGAGCCACAGGGTCCTTTTGAAGAAGTTGAAGCTTTCCATGGGAAAATTTCAACTTTTTTTATTTTCCTTGTAACCATCCGACAAAAGTGTGGTATCCCCTTGCAAATCACACACACGAGAATCGGGATGAAACAGGTCCTCATAAGAAAGCAAGCACCCACTATGACCGACGAACAATTGATGAACGAAGTACAACAGGGCAAACTGAACACCCTGTCGGTCTTGTTCGAGCGGTACAAGGGGCAGATCTATGGTTTCTTCTTTCGACTCACGTACGACCAAAGTCTTTGTGATGACTTGACGCAACAGGTGTTTGAACGAATCCTCCGATACCGGCACTCTTACAATCCAACGCATTCGTTTCGCTCCTGGATTTTTCAAATTGCCAGAAACATTCGGCTCGATCACCTGAAAAGGCAGAAAATGCCAATGAAAACTACACCCAACTGGGATCGCATCCAAGGGGTGGAAGGAAATGTGTCGGAGAGCATCGAAAAACGAGAACAACTGGAGGCCTTGGAAAAAGCCCTGCATTTGTTGACTGATGACCAGCGCGAGGTATTGCTGCTCACTCGTTATCAAAAACTCAAATACGAAGAGGTGGGGCGATTGCTCGGTTGTTCAGAAGGGGCGGTGAAGGTGAAGGTCTATCGGGCCATTCGCCAGTTGCGAACCATCTTTTTCAAATTGGACAAATTATGATCAACGACAAATACTGGGAAAATAAATTACTCGATTACCTGGATGGGCAGCTGACCCAGGAGGAAGAACAAGAGGTGCGCCTTCAACTAAAACAGTCTCCCGAATTGCAGCAGTTGTACGATCAATTGCAAGAGTTGAGTGGACAATTGGAAAGCCTGCCGGAGCTGGGGCCCGATTCGAGTGTAGACCAATCGTTTTACCAATTGCTGGAGCAAACGCAGGCCGAGGAAAGCCCTCGTCGCAAGCCTCTAACCGTGGCTTCTCGTTCCTACCACCAAATCGCTGCCGCTGTGTTGTTTTTGTTGATCGGGGCAGGCGTTGGATATTATGCATCGACCCATCAACAACAAACAGAAATGTCGGACCTCCGCCTGGAAATGGAAGAGACCAAATCGTTGGTACTGAGCATGCTGGAACAACAATCGACCAGTGGCCGCATCAAGGCCGTCAATTATACCTATCAGTTGCCACAGGCAGATTGGGAAATTGCAAAGGCACTACTGAAGGCGTTGAACACAGACAAAAGTGTCAATGTGCGCCTGGCTGCTTTGGATGCCTTGGTGTTGCTTTCTCAAGAGGATGACATCCGCCGGGCATTGATCCAATCTCTCAACCGACAAAGCAATCCCGCAGTGCAAATTGCTTTGATACATGCCTTGATCGAATTGCGAGACAAGGAGGCCATTCCTGCTCTGCAAGAAGTCATCGACAGCCAAGAAATATTTGACAAAGTAAAAGAGGAAGCCCGGCTTGGGCTATTCAAAATAAGCTGAGTGGTGCCCAAATTTCTGCATCACCATTTGTTCAACCCTTAATCTTATCACAATGTCACGCACATACAACTGTAGTCTACTCGTCTTCCTGCTGTGTTGCTCTTTTTCCCTTTGCATGGGGCAGACACAAGAGCACAAAATTGCCATGAGCACGGGAAAACTGATCGTGGAAGAGATCAACAAAGTCAACTTCGAAAGCCACAGCGGCAATGAGGTCATCATCTCCTACGAAGGAGAGCCCTACAAACTGCCAGAACGAGCCCAGGGTCTGCGATCCATCAGCGCCTCTGGCAAGCAAGACAATACCCAAATGGGACTCAATGTCAAACGGGATGGCGACAAGGCAACCATCTCGAGTGTATCCAAAAAGCGAAGCAAACGCTACCTCATCAAAGTGCCCAAAGGCGTCAGCATTTACTACGAGCACTCCACCTACAACGGCGGAAAGATCAACTTCCACAACCTGCCCAACGAGATCGAAGTCGATGCTCATTACAATCCCATTTATTTGGAAAATACCACCGGTCCCGTCGCCATCAGCACCGTATATGGCAAGATAGAGGCGGTCTTTCAAAGGTTGTCAAAGGAGCACACCGTCAAGCTCTATTCCGTCTATCAATTGGTCGATGTCACCCTGCCCCGAAGCATTGCCGCCGATGTGAAACTCAGTTCTTCCTATGGAGAGATGTTCACCAACTTCGAATTCGACAGCAACAATGACAAAGACAAAATGAAAAATCTGAGCAAAAGCAAAATCTCTGGAACCATCAATGGTGGAGGTACCTTGATCGACATTACATCTACCTACCAAAACATCTATCTGCGCAAAGCCGAATGAGTGGGCTTTGCCCAACAGTAAAAACCACATAAGACAACGTCCTCAAAGGACGACAAACTCTTCCACAAAATTTCTCAAAATGAAAACAATCATTTGCCTGACCATCGCGGTCTTGCTGGGCCTGCCTCTTGCCCACGCACAAAACAATCTGGAAAAAACCATTCCCCTGGACGGAGCTGCCAAGATCGAATTTGGTCTCACCTATGGTGATGTTCACATAAAAACATGGGACAAAAACGAGGTACTCATCCGTGGAAAGGTCGACATCAACAACGGTGAGAACAATGATGCTTTTGTCATCGAAAGCGAAAGACAGGGAAAGAGCTTGCAGATCGAAACCCACATTCCCAAAATAGATGACTTGCCACGGATCAAATGGCGACACGATGAGGACGACAAAAGTGGAAAAAGCAGTCGCATCTACCAAAGCGATGGCAGTCAATATGCCGAGGGAGTGCGAATGGACATTGACCTGGAGGTATTCATCCCCAAAAATACACTGATCGAAGTGGAGTCGACTTATGGCGATGTGTCACTGGTTGATCCGCCCACGCCATTGGAAGTACACAATACATATGGTTCTGTAGAGGCCGTCTTTCATCGGATGCCAGGCGATGCCAAGGTGGAGTTGGAGTCTACCTACAGCTTTGTCGACATAGGGCTGCCCGCTGCCGCTGCCACACAAGTGGAATTGCAATCCAGTTATGGTGAAATTTTCACAGATTTCGAACTGTCAATTTTGAAATACGATGAGGGAGCGCACGGCACGGGCTTCATCAAAGCCAATCTCAACGGAGGAGGCTCTTCGATTGCCGCCTCAGCCACTTACAGCAACATCTATCTGAGGATGAATCAGTAAATCAGCCGACCAACTCTTCTTCGCGTTCCTGATTGGCTGGCCGTTTTTTCTTGTGCCGTACCGTTTGCAGAAGCTGCTTGGTGGCCCGATTGATCTGAAACCGATGAAAAAGCTCTCCTCCAATGAGGGTAGCAACACCAAGACCGAAAAGGATGTTTCGGAAATATTCGACACTAGAGGTAAGGAAAGGCCAAAAGTTGCGGATGACGAGAATCTCAATGGCAATGACCAAAGTCGTAAACATAAAGATGAGGACACTGCCTGCCCGCGTGTGGCGAATGTACTGCGGTTTTTTGCTGGACAATACCTTTCGAAGCGTTTTCAGATAAAGCTCACAGTCCGGAGCCATCTTGATCAGTTCATGCAAGATGTGCTTCGCCTGGCTGTGCTCTTGGAGATGAAAGTGGGCGCTGGCTTTTTTGAAAAGCAACTCCCGAAAGATGTCTCTGCCTTGAAAAAGCCGAATGTTGAAGGCGATGCTGTCCTCTATGACAGAATCAACTTGCTGGATGTAGGCGTTGTAGGCAGCTGTTTTATAGAGAGAGGTAATGTAGGATACTTTCAGTTCAAAATACTCACGAAAGTCCAATTCATTGATCTGTTGTTTGTGCATTTCGAAGAACCGAATGATGCTGCGGTATTCATCTGATCGGATCTCTTTGAAGTGCAGGTAAAGATCAGACTGGTATTTTGACTCTGAAATAGACATTACTCATGTATTTTATTTGCGTGAAACAATATGACCTTGCTTGGACTTACATCAATTTCGAAGCTGGCTATCTGTAAGTTTAACAAAAAAAGTCCATCTTTGATTTCGTTAGGTACGTATATTAACTCGCTGATGGTACAATTTTTTCTCACATCGTCGGGATATTGCCAAAAAGCTTTATGAGACAATAAATTTCCTCCATCTTCTTCCCGATCCAAGGATGGCAAATCGATCAAAAGATGTTCTACGCCGCAATCGACGAGATATTGGATAGCTAGGTGATGTATGAAGGGCGGATTGGTCCCAGAATAGTTCATTCGCAGTTTGTGATCGTCGTTTGGCAGGCTGCGAATGATGATTGCTGTGGCCTCTCCAGGCTGAAAAAGTTCGGTCATCTGCTCCCTTGTAATGACCCGATCGCCCTCTCTTGTTTTCGTTGGGTAAACGCTCACCAATTTCGCGAAAAAATGAAACTTTTTCAAGCACTGATTCAAAGAATATGCTTCTTTGGCAATGTGGCCCACACATTCGGTATGCGTGCCATTGCCGTGTGGGTTGATTCGCACGTTGAGAAAGTTGAGAGGACCTCCCTGGCTGGTGGACCCCACAAAGTCGCCCGCAACGACCGGACTCGTTTCCAATAGGGGCGCATAAAAACAGTTGACCCCTTCCGTTCCTTCCCGGAGTGGAATGGAAATGTCGATTGGTTGCTGCAAATCTGCTGTGTAGCGGGCACCTTGGTGTTGGATGGATACTTGCATTTGTGTTGTTGATTTTATCGGAATTGCCGTAAAATGTAAGGACTGAATAGCGATTTGCAAAATGAGAGAAAGGCAGGAGACGATGAATAACAGAACACATTTACCCCTTACTTTCAAAATGCCTTGAGTATATTATGGTGGTTTTTGTTTCAATGATGATGAAAATCAACAAAGAAACACTCCATTCCACAAAGTGTTGAGAAGCAATGCTGCCATCTGTACACTCAGACAACTGCCAATCGAGCCTGTACCCCAAAGTAAAACACATGATAAGCAACGATATACCCTCCATCCTGAAAATTGTTTTTGTAAGTCTGTTATTTGCCTTTCCATCCATAGGATTCACCCAAACAATCAGCTACATTGACGACAATGGCAATGTGGTCATCGACGAGGAAGCATTTCTGCCCCTCGGCTTTTACTGTGAAGGCATGCCATTTGGAGAGTTTGGAGACATTCCGGCCCGAATGGACTCGGCTGGTTTCAACATCTTATACACAGAATCCACAGTGGGAAGTGACAGCGAGTACCAAACTTTTTTGCAAGATTGTGAGAACCGTGGATTGAAAAACATCATTGGACTGCCTTATTCATTCATCGACTCCACAGATTTTGACCTTTCCGTCAACAAATTGTCTTCTTACCCATCCGTTGCCGTTTGGAACATTCTCGACGATGCCAACGATTTTGAAGTATCCGACATTGAGACCCAAAGGAGGAATCTACTCCGATTGGATACCACGAGGATCACACTGGCGAGCTGGTACACAGATGATGAGCCTTTCCCCACTATGTTGCCCTATGTGGAATCAGCCGGTATGCAGGCCTACCCCTGGGAAGATGGTTCTGGAAATGACCTTGTCTTTGTAGAGTCCTTGTGGCGGTTGACAGCATTGAAAGCTCAGGCGGCCAACAGGTGTGCCATTGCAACACCACAAGTATTCAATTGGGACGACCAAAGCTACCCCGCTGCCGACCACATTGATTGTCAGACTTACATCGGCTTCATAACTGGCCTAAAAGGCGTCCTGTTTTACACATTCAAAGACTACGACCAGAACAGCACCATAGATCTTACCCAAGCCGAACAATTCAGTGCATGCAGCAAAATCGCAGATGAAGTACTGGGCTCAGAATTGAAAGATGCCTTTTTGCTGGGCAAACACGAATACCACAGAATCAACTTTTATCGATATTATGCTACTTGGGAATACAATGGCTTTTTGTACCTCATCGCAGTCAATGCCAATGATGACCTCACCTATGAGTACAGCATTCCAATGCCTGACTTTGTGCTTGGTGAGGGGGAAAACATGTTCGACTATCGACCTGATAGCCTACGCATGTCCAACGGGCAGCTGCAAGGGCAATTGGCACCATACCAAGTAGCCATTTACAAATTTGAAATCAGCACATCGACAACTAGCTCCACCGCGAATGGAAACAGAGAAGCAAAAATACATCCCAATCCAGGAAGCTTTGTCCACATTGAATCGCCTTTTGAATCTTTTCGAATAGACATCTTGTCAACGGATGGAAAAACGATGTTGACAACAACTGTCCAAGGACACAATGGTGAGGTGGACCTCTCAAAATTGCCCCAAGGCATTTACTTCTGCCAGTTGACAGACCTGAAATCTACCCAGCGCATCAGCAAGAAGATAATAAAAAACTGATGGTGATCGTATATCTACAAAGTGATTGACCGCGCAAAAGATGCCCATCATTTCTTTTTTGCGTATATTTTTGCAAAAAACTACTCCTAGCATGCAATACCAACCCTTCTCAAAAGTTTCTCGCTACTTGCTCCTTGGCATGATCGGCCTCCTGGCCTTGACCTGCTCGCGCAATCCCGTGACTGGCAAAAAGGAATTGATGCTCCTGTCCGAACAACAGGAAATCCAAATGGGGGCAAATTACGACCCCAGCGTTGTGGCCAATTTTGGGTTGTACCAAGATGACAAGCTGCAGGCCTTCATCGAAGAGAAAGGGCAAAAGATGGCCAAAATCTCCCATCGCCCCAACCTCAATTACGAATTCAAAATCCTAGATTCCCCCGTTGTCAACGCCTTTGCGGTGCCTGGTGGATATGTCTACTTCACCAGAGGCATCATGGCGCACTTCAACAACGAGGCAGAATTTGCTGGTGTGCTGGGCCACGAGATTGGTCACATCACTGCCAAGCACTCCGCCAAACAATACAGCAAACAAATGCTCGCCCAAGTGGGATTGATCGCAGGCGTGGTGGCATCCAAGGAGTTCCGACAGTTTGCCGATGTGGCTCAGCAGGGGATGGGCTTGTTGTTTCTCAAATTTGGACGAGACAACGAAAGCCAATCGGATCGCCTCGGAGTGGAATACTCCACCAAAATCGGATACGATGCCCACCACATGGCTCAATTCTTCACCACGCTCAAGCGCATGCGCAGACAACAGGGGGGAGAAACAGTTCCGACCTTCCTCTCTACTCATCCCGATCCGGCCGACCGCGAGCGCAAAGTGGGGCAAATGGCCGATCAATGGCAAGCAGACCTCAACAAGTCCAACCTCAAAGTCAACCGGGAAAGGTACCTCCGCATGATCGATGGATTGGTCTATGGCGAAGATCCCCGCCAAGGTTTTGTGGAAAACAACAAATTCTACCACCCAGAGCTGAAGTTCCAGTTTCCCGTTCCACAAAGCTGGCAAACGGCCAACTCGCCCTCTCAATTTCAGATGGCAGAGCGAAATGGGAAGGCAGCCATCATTCTCACATTGTCCCAAAAGAAAACCCTTGCGGAAACCAGGCAGGAAATTGTTGAGAAGTACAACATGACACTGCTGAAAAATCGGAACATTCGCGTCGATGGCCTCAGCGCCATGGAACTGACCGGAGATGTGAAAAATGAAACCGATCCGACCAAAAACATTCGGGTATTCACCTACTTGATTCAATACAATCAAAACATTTACATCCTCCACGGTTTGTCGCTGGTCACAGACTTTCCCACCTACCAATATACCTTCGAACAGACCATGAAAAACTTCAAACGCTTGACCGATCCAACCAAGCTCAACGTCCAGCCAGATCGCATCGAAATCAAAAAAGTCAGCCGGGCTGGTACCCTGTCCAACGTATTGAAGTCATTCCGAGTAGCAGGAAACAAAATGGACGAACATTCTTTGATCAACGGTATGGAGCTTTCACAAAATGTCCCTGCCGGCACGCTGATCAAAGTGGTCAAATACGGTCGATAGACCAGCTACCTTTGCCGGACGATGAGCCGAATTTACAAGCAGTTAATACTAACTTAATATAAGCCTTTTATTTTTGAGTAGGATTGGCTTACAGAGGGTAGAAAACAAGATTTTCTACCCTCTGTTCGTTTTTGAGCTCGCAATCTGAAGGTGGTTTTTGCTACCTTTACCCGTATTGAACAAAACGATACAAAAAACGCATACTTATGGATCTCTCCTTACTTGTCATGTGGCTTGGATTCGGGTTGGCAGCCTATTCAGTTGTGGGCAATGATGTGATTCAAACTCTGGGGACCTTCCTCACTTCCAACGAAAAACGAATGAAATGGTGGGTGCTCTGGATATTTGCCGCCTCCATCTTGTCCATTGCCCTGGTCAACGGATATTTGCAAAGTGACATCTCTTACGGCCGTCTCGACAAATATCACGAGATGCTCGGCCAACTCGACTACCAGTGGTATTACTTGCTGCCGCCCATTGTCCTGTTGGTCATCACCCGCTGGGGCATCCCCGTAAGTACCACTTTCATGATCCTCACCTTGTTCTCTCTCAGTGGCATTCCCAACGAACTGGGGCCCATGGTGTCGAGTGTCTTCGATACCAGCAGCAAGCTGGGGGGAATGATCGAGAAGTCCATCCTCGGATACATTGTGGCCTTTTCCTCTGCAGCCATCATCTACGTACTGGTCTCCCGACTGACCGAAAAACGATTCATTGACCAACCGCTGTCGGAATCCAGTCGACCAATGTGGATCGTTTTGCAATGGTGCTCAACTGGCTTTTTGTGGTACCAATGGCTGACACAAGATTTGGCCAATATATATGTGTATTTGCGGGGGGGAAACAATCTGTCTTTGGTAGAATTTCTCATCACGCTGTTCATCTTCCTCGGATTGCTGGCCTACATCTTTTACCGCCGAGGAGGAGCCGTGCAGCAGGTGGTCCGCTCCAAAACCAATACGGCTGACATCCGCGCAGCCACCTTCATCGACTTCATCTATGGCGTCATTCTATACGTCTTCAAATACGATAGTTTCATGGGATTCGAATACCAGTTTCCATGGACTGGCAACTTGCCCATGAGCACCACTTGGGTATTCATCGGACTGCTGGCTGGACGAGAGATTGGGATGCAACTCAATTTGGAAAAAAAGCTGAACGCGAAAATTGTCAAAATGGTCGCCTCCGATTTGGGAAAAGTATTTTTCGGATTGGTGGTAAGCGTGCTGCTCGTATTCATCATCAAACTACTAACTGTATAAGGTGCAGGCCAAGTTATTTGCCATATTACAAGTCTTGGGCTCTCTGGCCTTCTTCATGTTTGGGATGAAACTCATGAGTGAAGGCATCCAGCGTGCTGCCGGTACTCAGATTCGCAACATCCTGCGAAAGATGACCCGCAACCGCTACCTCGGCTTGCTCACTGGCTTTCTGATCACGGCACTGGTCCAATCTTCTTCTGCCACCACCGTCATGACAGTGAGCTTTGTCAATGCGGGCTTGTTGTCTCTGGTCGAGTCGGTGGGAATCATGATGGGGGCCAATGTGGGGACGACCATCACGGGCTGGCTCATTTCCATCCTTGGCTTCAACATCAAACTGCACCAACTCTCCCTGCCCATTCTGGTCTTTGCCGTGCCAATGCTTTTTTTCCGCCGAGGCCGAAGCCAGTACTGGGGCGAATTCCTCATCGGCTTTGCCCTGCTCTTCATGGGGCTCGACCTGCTGCAAAACAATGTCCCCGACCTGGAACAAGATCCAGAAATCCTGAGCTTTTTGCAAAACTATGCCAACAATGGTTTTCTGTCCAACTTGCTCTTTGTCATCGTAGGTGCGCTCATCACCATCATCCTCCAATCGTCCAGTGCCGCCATGGCATTGACGCTGGTCATGTGCAGCAAAAATTGGATTCCTTTTGACGTCGCTGCCGCCATGATGTTGGGCGAAAACATCGGGACCACCGTCACAGCTGAGTTTGCTGCCCTCGTTGGCAATGCCCACGCCAAGCGCTCGGCCCGCATTCATTCACTCTTCAACATCATCGGAGCCATCTGGATGCTGTTTTTACTGCCATTTTTTCTTCGGGCCATCGACTGGACCTTGCAATCTTTTTTCCTGACTGCATCGGCATTTGAAGACAGCAGCGCCATCCCCATTGCATTGTCTGCTTTTCATACTGCCTTCAATGCCGCCAATGTCTTGCTGCTCATCGGGCTGGCTCCTTGGCTGGTCAAACTGGCCATCCGCACCATTCCTTCCCGAGGTGATGCCGATATGAACCACTACCTCAATTACATTTCTGCCCCCGGAAAAACACCTGAGCTTTCGATACTCGAAGTCCAAAAAGAAATCGCCCGCTTCGGAGAGATCACCAGTCGAATGTCTCGCTTTGCCAATCAACTCTTGCTGTCCACTGATCGAAAGGAACAACGGCAATTGATGAAAAAACTACAGAAGTACGAGGAAATTACCGACAGAATCGAAATTGAACTGACAGAATATTTGACCAAATTGTCGCGAGAAGAAACTGCAGGCAAAACCTCCGTTCGCATTCGAAGCATCATGAACATCTGCAACGATCTGGAACGAATCGGCGATCTGTTTTACCAATTTTCCAAATCCGTCAATTACAAGGTAGAACAAAACATTTGGTTCAACCAACACCAACGCCAACGGCTGCAAGAACTCTTCATCCTGATCGACCAGGCTTTCCAAATCATGTACGACAATTTGTCGGCAGCGCAGTACGATTTGGTCAACATCAAATTTGCCAAAGAGTTGGAAAAAAAGATCAATGAAAAACGCGATCTTTTGCGGAAAGAAAATCTCCTGAATATTGAGTCGAAAGAACCGGACTACAACTTGCAAAGTGCCATGGTCTACAATACCTTGTTTTCCAATCTGGAGAAAATCGGAGACCACATCATGAATGTCTCCGATGCTGTGGTAGGGGATATTTAATGCAACATCCTGATCATGATAGAAGGACTCTACGAAACGCATCTGTTTGTCGAAGACATCAATCGGTCCATCCAATTCTATGGCCAAACCATGGGCTTGGAACAATGCTATTATGAAGAGGAAAGAAGGGCTGCCTTTTTTTGGATCGGCAAACCCAAACAACAGATGCTGGGCCTTTGGGAAAAACCAATCGAAGAGGTCGACAAAAGACACTTCGCATTTCAATGCAAACCCCAATGGATCTTGTCTGAATCCATCCATTGGCTAAAAGAAAGGCAACTCAACTTTCGAAATTTTCTAGACGACGGAATCGAACAACCGATGGTGTTTGCATGGATGCCTGCCGTTTCCATTTACTTCGACGATCCAGACGGACACTCCCTTGAATTCATCGGAATCCTGGACGGCGAAGCCAAACCAGAACTGGGCATCATCAGCTATGAGGACTGGCAAAAACACTCCACACCTTGACTCACTTCTTTTTCGCCAACTCGCAATAGTCATCTGTTGCAACAATCCGGTGAACGATTACCTCTTTGTTTTCACCGATGACAAATTCACTTAGGCCAATGTGTCTTTTGTTTTTGGGGTGCCAGTCGTAGGTATACCCCAGTTGTGTCCAAGGATAGTTTTGGTCCCAGGCCGAGTTGTAATAGGATTTCAATCTCAATTCGTTGATCCATTTTTTATGATCATCTGTCTCGGAATCGGGAAAGTCCAAGGTGCAATTGATATTGGATACCCCACTGTCCAAACAAGGCCGAAACAAATCTTGCGGGCGAACCCAAAACTCCACAAAGTAATTTTTTTCCACATTCGGCGGCAAACCCAACAGTTGCTTGAGGCGCAATTGCAAGCCCTCTTTCCGACCAAACTTTTTTTGCTGACAAAGTTGTTGCAACTCGGGCACAGCCGTCACCCATATTGGATAATTGGTGGTGTTGTAGGTTCCTGTTTGTGCATCGTTTTTGTAGTAGGTTGTGTCTTTGGTCCAGGACGAAACCAAGACGTATTGTTCTCCATTCACCGCCTTCCATACCAAGTCTGGAGTGGCCGAACTGATCTTGAGCAAATCCTTTTTGATCTCCCATGGTTGGGGCTTTGCCGCATCGCCGACGGACTTGCTATAAAGGTAGCTGACCTTTTTTTCATCATATGGTTTGGAAAGCTGCCGGGGAGCGCAAGCCGCACAATACAGCATCAGAAAAAGGGAGGTGAAAAGTACTGTCTTTTGCATGTTTAATGGGGGTATGTTATTGAATGATTTCTTTGGCGAGCAAGCCCTGTATTTCTTCGACCCTTTTCAACCCACGCTGAATCTTGCCCATCCCAGAAGCATAATTGTCGCGACTAAGTTTCAAGATGTTTCGTTCCTTTGATGGCTTTAATAAAATGCGATGGTTTTTCAGTTTTACGGATTTTTTGAATTCGAATTCTTCTGTCTCTTCAAATAAAATGGGGACCCAATGATCATTGAAAGCCATTTCAATATCGCTGGTCGATTTGATGATTCGCAAAGCTTCGTCATCGTAATATCTCCCCAATAAAAATCGCAATTGTTTGTTTGAAATTTTATCCAATCCATTGGATTTTAATACCTCGTAAGCATTGGTCAAAGGCTGGAATCTGTCAAACTGAATGATGGTACCCAGCCAAATGTGAATGCTGTCTTCTATGTTTTGAGAGGGCTTTGTCTGCAATATCTGATTCGCTGATCTGATGGCTCTGTTGAAATTCCTCTCGATTTCTGCCAAGGCTTGGCCGTCACTTTTTAGGTTTTCTTGCATCTGGGTTAGGATCTCCCTTTCAAAGGTTTTGTTTTTTCTGTTCTCATTGAAGTTGTTCAACTGAAAGGCAATCAAAATGCCAATGACGACCAACACAACTTCTCCAATGGCATACTTGAGATATTCTGTGGCGTTGCTTTCCGACAGTCCATTTCGTCTCATCTTTCTGAAGGGTTTGATCATCTGTCTTTGTTTGTGTCAAAAGTCATTGCAAAAGATGGAAATTACCAAAAAATAAGCTCTCCTTATTTATCGCATCTTCCAATAAAATGGGGATTCCGTATTCATGGAAAGTCAGCCCACTGTTGCGGTTGGTGTTGCACACAAGAGTCTGTACCTCCGGCGTTTTTATTTTTATTCCATTTCATATTCTTTGGGTTCGTACATGACTTTTCCATAATTCTTGGCAATTGGTTCTTCATCAATCAACTCGCCACCTCTAAACTTTGCGATCTTCTTTCTCCATATTTCATTGGTACGAAAATATTCTCCTCCTTTTTTGATGAATTTATGGTTCTTTTCAAAAACGTGAAAGGCAAAATCCAATTCTTCACTTACCCTTATCTCTCCTTCCAAAAGTTTTTCTGTCAACCACATGTTTATCTGAAAGGTCCAAGTCGTTTTATTTGTCAATTGAAAATCGAGATAATTGTAAAATATTGCCGCACCACTTGCCCAAGGCAAAACTCTTCCAACATCTGGAAAAGGGTCAACACTGTGGTGATGCCGTTCCGTTATTTCAAGTGGAGAATGTAGAGCCAACCAATGCAGCAGATTTGTACTTTGACAAATCCCACCTCCAATTCCCGCTCTCGGTTTTCCAAATGACAATTCCATTCCCATTTTGTACCCTTTGCTCTTGGTCGGTCTTCCAACTGTTTTGCAAAACGAAAATGTTTCTCCTGGCTTGATGATCAATCCATTTAGTTTTTCAACTACTATTTTCAGATTGTCAACTTTGTTGTATTGAAGTTGCATATCTGTTTCCCCCAATTTCTTCAACAACTTCGATTGATGTTTCTTTACTCGAAAAGGCAATTTGTTCTTTGCAATTTGTTGAGCGTATTTTTTATCGTCAATCAACCAAGTTATTTGCCTTCTCATTCGCTTTTCCCAAACAGAGATGAAATATAAGATCGGATGTCTTTGTGATAATAATTTTCTCTGCTTCATGCACTTCTCCATCTTTTCTTTTTGAATGCTGCGAAACGATCTGGCCAAATAGCGAACTGCCACTGTGACTGTCCTAACCTTCATTCACTTCCACATTCCTCTTTCTATTGTTGATATTCGACAAAAGTATGATTCTCACCTTTCAATTCTTCCTCGATGATCTTCGAAATGACATTCCAATCTCCACCTGCCAATCCGGCCCCAATTGCTGGATAACCGATTCTTAGTCCTGAAAATTCTTTCTTCACCAATGTAAAAACTTGTCTGATTGCTTCGTAATCTGCTTTCCGACCCGTTCCCCTCCAATTGAATTGAGTATATCCGTTCACAATGATCAATTCGCCATTTTCTGTTTGTGACTTCGCCCAACTGATTGTTCCCAATTTCGATTCATCTCCTTTCTCTGTTTGTAAATCTGCCGTAAAAGCCTCAGGGAATTTCTGCTTGATCGTTTTTGCAATTCCCGCACCCATTGTACAAAAGCAATTGCAACCATGAATGATCAAATCGAATTCACCATCAATTGCCAATTTTATCAAATCTCCTTTTATTGTCTTCATTCGTCAACTGTTTATAAACCTGAACATCCGATTTTTAATTTGGCTTCTCTCTTCTTCCTCTTTTCCCATGGAGCATTGATATGCTTCGTAGACAATTCTTTCTTTCAAGAAAGAGATGATCTCACTTCTGCTTAGCAATCCAAAATTTGACAATTCTTCCATTTTCTTTTGAATGCCAGCATCATCAATTGCACCACGCAAATATGTCAGCATAAGCTTGTAAGAGTCGATCTTGATCAACTCAATTTTTCTCTCCCGATTCGCTATTTTGAACTCTTTGCTTTTGGTAAACACTTCTTTATGTTTCTTATGGCAACCAACTCCCTATAAAAATACATTCCACAGCATTACTTTCCAAAAACGCATTTTGTCTCATTCTCCCAAAGAGTTTGGTCATGCGCCTTTGTCCATGCCAAGAGTCGTTGCAAAAGATGGAAGCAGCCAAAACAACCAGACTCTCAATATTTATCGTATCTTTGGAAAGGCTATGCGAGATGTATTTTATTCTTCTCCACGTAAATTGCAAAACCAAAATTTGATGACATCGGTTTCCAAACCATCAGTTTTTGGCAGTTGTCCACAAAAAATATAACTGATGGAAAATACAGCGAATAGCCCCTACTATGATCAATTCCAACATCTATCGGATGAAGAATTGGTCAACAAATACCTCACCCTCGCCAAGCAAACCTCCCAACTCAAAGGTGGCAATCCCCAATTCATCGCATCTGCCGACCAGCTCTTTGCCGTCTCAAAACTTTGTGAGGAAAGAAACATCAATGTGTCCCAACAATTAACTGCCGAGAGCACCGAAGCATACAAAAAAGAAAATCGAAAAAATGTCAACGAGCTGATGTCCAATGGTGTCAAGGCATTGCTGATCGGCATCGTCATAGCAGGCATTGGCTTGGCACTGACGGTCGGGACCAATGGAAGAGGCATTTTCTATGGTGCCATCATCATCGGTGCCATCAAAATACTGCAAGGCTTGGTCTACATCATTTCTGGAAGCTATGCCCGGGTTCGGTATCACAAAAAATTCTGAGACAGCCGGGATTCAATTTCGAGAATCTACCCCCCAGGTCAGTTTTTCGCGCAGCGTCCGCATGAAACTCATGTCGCGCAATTGCACCATTTTGATTGTGAAGTCACACTTCCGAACAGCCAACTGATGCTCGGCTGTAATGGGTGCAAAACGAGAGTCAAGCGTACAAAGAAAATTTTCTGTCCGACCTTCTATCTCGAAAGAAATGACAGAATTGTCTGAAATCACAATGGGGCGAATGTTGAGATTGTGGGGAGCTACCGGAGTGAGGACAAAGTTGCCAGAGTTGGGGAAAATGATGGGCCCGCCACAACTCAGCGAGTAACCCGTCGAGCCTGTGGGAGTAGAAATGATGATGCCATCCGCCCAATAAGAACTCAGATATTCGCCATTGATGTAGGTATGGATGACGATCATGGAGGAAGTATCCCGCTTGAGCAAGGTGCAATCATTGAGGGCAAAACAGGTCTCGCCAAAAATGTCAATATTGGACTCCAAATGAATCAAACTCCGCTCCTCCAACGAGTACATTCCCTTTTTCAGCAGGGCAATGGCATCGTCGATCATGCGCCGCTCAATACTGGCCAAGAACCCCAGGCGCCCCAAATTGATTCCCAAGATGGGGACATCACTGTCTCGCACCACCGTGACAGCCTCCAGTATGGTCCCATCTCCTCCCAGCGTGATGACAAAGTCAATCTTCCGGGTCTTGAAATCCAGATAGCTTTGGAAAGTCCCAACATCTTTTTTGAAAGGTACCTTACCCCTGATCTGGTCCAGATAGGGCTCGTAAACATAGGTATTGATGCCAAAATTGTGCAAGGAATCAAAGAGGGCCTTGACATAGGGATGGTCCTTTTCCCTGAAGATCTTTCCAAAAACAACAACTTGCATTAAAGGATAAACTTATAGTGTAAAAATAGTCCTGCTTCTCCGAGATGGTTAAAGGTATACTGAATTTGCCAAACCTTGTCATTATAAGTGATCAAATCGAGTCCAATCCCCCTTCCCCATAACAATCGATTGGCCATAGAGTTGCCGTCACTGTAGTGAGGATTGTACACATAGCCCAAATCGTTGTTCACCGATAGGTACACCCGCAAGGGCATGATGCGCATTTTCTTCAAGGGCATGTAGCGCCCATAATTGATCTCTCCATTGAATATTTCGTACCGAAAGCTGCTTTTGACATAGCCATAATCCTGGCCATCTACCAAATAGTATTCGTATCCCCTCAAAAAATCAGGCTCAAAGCCAAGCGCCCGGCTGTTGTAGAAGGGTTGTTGCTTGCGGATGAAAAAGAGATGCCCCTTCAAGATGGTCTCTACTGTGAAACGGCGACCCAAAGGAGCATAATTCGCATAAGTGGTCGTCAGCGTGAGCGCATCCCGGTCACCATACACCCCCAATCCATCTTTGACAAGAGTCGTGCGAAAGTGAAAGCCCTTGAGTGGGTACGGCCGATAATCGCGGCGATCGATGGAAAAGGCATATTTCAAGGAGAGGTAGCGTTGCGAAGTTCGGCCGTCCAGAAAAAAATCAGGGTTGAGCTCCTGGGCCACAAAGGGAGTTGTACTGTTGTGGTAGTACTCGGCTCCCCATTCGTGCAGGGTATAAATTTTGGGGCGATAAATCAAAGCGGTCGTGATCCGTCGTCGCTGAAGCTGAAAGTCGTTGACCCGCTCAAAGGCCTGGCGATTGTCTATGGTGTTGTGGAAAATCTCTTTGTTGCGGGAATAAAAAAAGTTGGCGCGCAAGCCCAAGGTCTGCGATTTGTTGAAGGAAGGCAATAGGTACTGCAACTCAAACTTTTGGGTATAGCCAAGTTGAGAAATCAATTTGACCACATCCCCCCGGCCCGTGAAATTGATGTGAAAAAATCGAACGCCGAAATTGACGCGATCAAAGGACCGATTTTGCTCCACCCACCAAATGTTGAAGTTTCTATCTGCCAATTCAAATATGGGAAATGGATAGATGTACCAAGCCTCCGACACGCTGATGACCACACTGATGCGCCCACGCCGATCATCCCACTTGCCCACATTGATCCCCACCCGAGTAAACAAACTCAAATTGAGCACCTGCCGCCGATTGCGCTCCAATGTCTCTGGCAATTCAGATATCTCAATGGTATCTCCCTGCGAAAAGGTCAACTCCCGCAAGATCGTATTGACCCTCGTCCGACTGTCTCCCTTGATCTCAATGGTATCCACCACCACCTGACCAGCTTCCTGAGCCTGGACGGCCAACGGTAGACTCAAAGCAAACAAGAGGAAAAATCTCCACATAGGTACTGCTGCTTGCGGCAACGATCTGCCAATTCACAAACCAAAGTCAGTAAAATTACGCAAATAGTTCATACGAAATTATTTAGAAAGTGTTAAGCTCCCTAAGAGAACGGCCTTTCCAACAATTTCTAGTGGTACCAACCGCCACGGTCAGTCCAACAAAATCATAGTATGTTTGAATTGGAGTAGATTTGGGACGAAAATGGGCCCAGAATCAGATGTTGAGGTAGGTCATTAGGGAATCGTAGCGCTCCTTGAGCGAATCGAAGTAGTCTTCTTCCTGAAAGGATGCCTTGATCTTGTAGTCAAAACGTTCGAAAGTCGCCAATATCCTTTGCAAATCCTTTCGGTTGATCTTCAAGGTCACATCTATCTTGGTAGAGTCCAGGCTGGAAGTGATGAAACTGGACAGAATGGCAGCATTTTCGGACTCCACAATCCGAGCCATCTCCGTCATGGCATAATCTTGCTTGCTCATCTCCAACACAATGATTCCACCCGGTTCGGTAAAAGAACCAATGTTGGCAAAAAAGCGGATCAAGTCACCTTGCGCGATGAGGCCAAGGTAGTTTTCGTCCTTGTCGATGACGGGAATGACGGTCAGTTGGTATTCACTCAGGGTGCGAAGGACCTCGTAGATGTGGTTGTTTTCAAAAACATAGGGCCGACTCATGGACAGGCGGTAGGACCCCACTGCTTCTGCCGGATCATGGTCCAGAATGTCGTCCTCGGCCAACAAACCCAGCAATTGCTCATTGTTCACAATGGGCAGGTGTTTTACGTAATAATCGTTCATAATGCTCAAGGCCTCTTCACCAGTGTCCGAGGTTTTGAGTGGAATGATTTCCTGCGAAAGTAAATTTCCTGCGATCATTGAGCGTGCAATTTTCTCATTATTAACGGGAACAAATGAATTTTGGTTTGAGAATCACAAAAACTTTTTTGCAGCAACCGCCTTTGAATCCAACAAATCGTGGTCAACCAATCACCCCGAACTTGTCGATCGTTGTACCTGATGACCAAAGCAATCGTTGTACCAATCTAACGAAGAGAAGTGGAAAGAGGTTATGTAAACTGGCAGAGATTTTTGCCAAATGATGGACGCAATTCATTTTTACAGCGTCCGAGTACATTTATTTGAGAAGCCTTTTTTTCTGCATCAAAAACTCTTCCTCAGTCAACAAGCCCTTTTCGCGCAGTTCAGCCAGCTGCTTCAACTGCTCCAGCAGATTGTCGTTTTCAGATACATTTTTGTCAACAACACTCGATGCACTTCTTTTCCATTGGAAGTTGTTGCGCTCAAATTCTTCAAACTCATCCTGTATCCTGAGATACGCCAAGGCATCGTGGGTGCGAATCTTGTCAAAGTCTTTGAAGCCGTGTTGTACCGCCTGACTCAAATGATAAAAGGACTTGTCTTTGTCCTCTGTCAAGGAATAGGCACAAGCAATGTTGAAATGGACTGCAATGTCTTCCCCATCTATTTCCAAGGCCTTTTTGAAGTCTTCGATGGCCCCACCATAGTCGTAGTCCTTGAACTTGCTGATCCCACTGGCTTTGAATGGATTGTTTCTCTTCTTGGGCTTGCTGGCCGCCTTCCGCCTGGCCATCTCTTCTTGCCGACGCCTCTGGGCTTGCTCTCTGTAATCCTGAGTACGAGGCCGATCCTCATACCTACTGTCGTCTCTGTAACGACGACTTCGGTCGCGAGTCCGATCCCGCCCATAGTGATCTTCCTTCTTCCGTCGCTTGTTGCTACTGGACCGATAGATCACATACGCGATGGCCGCTATCATGAACAAGGGCTGACTGGAAAGTCCCGTCACCATAAAAGCAGCGAACAGCACAAATAAAATAGAGGAATCAAAATTTTTCATACCAACATAGGTTGCCTATTGCAAATATACCGAACAGGGAGCAAGAATTTATCCTCACCCCCCAAAATCTATTTTTGAATGGTGAACATCGCAAATCTTCTCAACAGAATGGGAGCGTTTTCTCAGGGGCCCAGCAGCTTCTTCTTCTGTACTTCAAATTCTTCCAAGGTCAACAAGCCTTTGTCTCGCAACTCGCCCAATTGACGGAGTTGTTCCAGCAAATCTTTATTGGAAAGGGAAGGGGCAGTAGGAGCAGCTGGTTCCCGGGGAGGAGCGGCAGCCGTCAGTCGATAACCGCGTTTGACAAAACCATCCCACTCGTCTTGGATGCGCAAAAAAGCCAGGGCATCGTGGGAGCGAATGCGGTCAAAGTCCAAAAAGCCATTTTCTACAGCCCGACTCAAATGGAAAAAGGACTCATCTGCCATTTCATTCAACGAATAGGCACAAGCTATGTTAAAATGCGTTGCCTTGTCCTTGCTGTCGATGGCCAGGGCTTTTTTGAAGTCTTGGATGGCTCCATCGTAATTGAAATCCTTGTACTTTTCAATGCCGCTCCGCTTGTAGGGGTTCTGGCGGGCAGCAGGCTTGGGAGGGGTCTCCCTGGTCGGGCGCCGACGCTCTGGCTCGCGGGCGGGAGGACGGCGATACTCTGGCATTTGCTCGCGCTGGAACCGCCCTGAGTATTCCCTCCGCTGGTACTCTCTTCGCTCATAACCAGATCCATAATTCCGACGGCCATCCGAACGGACAAACTCCCGATTGTACTTCACGTCAAATACCTCTCGATCCATAGACAAAAAGACAATGAAGTCGATAAAAGACAGTAAAAAACTGATCCCGACAAACATCAGGATGAAATAGAGGATGCCCAAGCCCGGTTGCTTTAGGTAAAAGCGATGAACACCGAGAAAGCCGAGAAAAAAGGCGAGTAATGCCGCTGCTGTTTTATCTTTCATCTATTGTATAACGATCTATGTTTGACCTAAGTTTATGAAGGCCGTGCATCTGTCTGCGATTCACCAAAAAGGAGGGAAACCCAGCCATGACACAGGCTATTGTTTGAATATTTTACAAGTCAACATGGTGAAATCATCTGGATAATTTCGTTGTCCCTTGAATTCGTTGATGTAGTCCATCAGTCGCTGGTTGAATTCTCCTGCCGAAGAAGTGTAGTTCGACTTCAAAAACTCCTTTAGCAAATGGTCCTCAAAGAAATTGCCGGACTCGTTTTGAATGTCGGTCAACCCATCGGTAAACATCAACAAAAGGGCCTCTTCATCCAACTGCATCTGTCCTACCTCCACCTCTCCTGGCAGTTCTTTGAACGATCCCAGTATGGTACAGCCCTTGTTCAATGGATACAATACTTGCTCCATGACCAACAAAGGCGGGTTGTGTCCTGCATTGACGTAGCGCAGTTGTCGGGTATTGCCATCAAACTCGGCAATGAAGAAGGTCATAAATTTGTCGCCCTTCGTGATCCGATACAGCGATCGATTGAGCTCCAATACAAAGTGGTCCAGCGTGCTGCGCTGTTGGATCAGACTGTGAAAGTTGGCCTGAAAATTTGCCATCAACAAAGCTGCTGCCACCCCCTTGCCCGAAATGTCCGCAATGCAGAAGTAAATCTTCCCATCCTCAAATTCCAAAAAGTCAAAGTAGTCACCACCTACCCCCATGTGGGGCTTGTAGATGCTGGCCAGCTCGTAGGCCTCCGACTGAGGAAGTTCCGAGGGAATCAGCATGTGTTGCATTTCAGCGGCCAATTCCATTTCCCGCTTGAGGCGCTCCTGCTCCAACTGTCGCTTGAACAAACGCTTGTTCTCAATGGCCACTGCGATCACATTGGTGATGGTGGTGATGAATTGCACCTTGCTGTACATGTCATCGTCTTCGTCAAAGCCACCAATGAATGTGTAGGCAATCGGCATTTGCTTGTGCAAGACAGGCACCACGATGTCAAAAGTCCGAATCAACGGATGGCTTTCGTCTTCGTCGATGTTTTGGAGTCGCTGAAATTTTGTCAATTCCTCGCCCACACCCATTTCGAGCAAGTCCTCCGGCAAGCCAATGGAGCTGGCGCATTCCCAGCTGTCGCCCTTGTGTACAAAAAGAGCCATTTTTTTCACACCCATCTCCCAACTCAAAAAAGAGTTGTACATCTTGTACAATCCACTGGCCGATACATTGTCGTTGATCGCCTGTGTGATCGTCAGCAGTCGATTGATCTGCAATTGTTTGAGATGTAACTCCCGTTCCAAATTTGAGGAGTCGTAAGCGTTCATGTAATTTAGGTGTTTTTCGTTTGGTCAATCATTGGTTTTCACATCTAATGCATCTCTGAGTCCATTGCCCACCAGGTTGAAAGCCAGTACCAACAGCATGATGGCCAATGCCGGGATCAAGGCCAAAAAGGGTTTGCCACTGATGGCATATCCATAATTTTCGTTGAGCATGGTCCCCCAGGAAGGAGTCGGTGGCTTGATGCCAAATCCCAGATAACTCAATCCCGCTTCTATCAATATGGCAGTCGCAAAATTGGCCGCAGCAATGACCATCACTGGTCCCAGTATGTTGGGCAAAATGTGACGGCCAATGGTTCTGGCTGTGGAAAAACCCATTGTTTGGGCGGCCTCTACAAAGGCCATTTTCCGCAGGCCCATCACCTGCCCTCGCACAATTCTGGCCACGTCTACCCACATCGTCAATCCAACTGCCAGAAAAATAATACCAATTCCCCGCCCCAGTGCCAATACAATGGCAAAAACCAAAATGAGGGTGGGAATCGACCAGATGGTATTGATGAGCAACATCACCAGATCGTCCAGACGGCCTCCAAAAAAGCCAGCCAATGCTCCCAGGGCAATGCCGATGGTCAGAGATAGCAAAACGGCGATCAATCCCACTGTCAGGGATATACGTACGCCCAAGATCAATCGGCTCAGGACAGAGCGACCAAAACGGTCGGTACCCAAATAATAGACCTTTTTGACAATATAGCTAGATTCTACAGTTTGCTGCAAATCACTTATACCAAGTTCCCTTTTTTGCTGATCAATGTCTACAAACGAGATACTGCCGTCGGCTTTGCTTTGCAAGTCTGAATCCGCTGCCAAGGCATGGACCACATCGGCCAAGTGAAAAGACAGCTCGACACCTTTGTACAAACTGTCGGCCTCGGCATCTCGACCAGCAAATTTTTCCACCACAATGGAATCTTTGCGAAAGCCATATCCATTGATGGGGATGCTCTTGTATGGACTCGGCGTCCCACCCCACCACCTGGCCAGAAAGTTCTTCGAAGGAATGCGTCGATTTTGTCGAACCAAAAGTACTTGGGTACCAAAGCCTGGTTCTTGCAAGGCAATTTCGGGTATTTGGTCGTTGGCATTTGGGCTGTTGTCAGGGGCCAAAACGTAGGCCAGCAAAGCGACTCCTACTGCCAACAGAATGAATAGCAAACCCGCAGTTGCTGGTTTGTTTTTCCGCAGCCGTCGCCAAGCTCTGCGATTGGGGGATGCCTCTCTTTCTGTTTTTTTGGATGCCTGCTTCATAGTTTCCAGAGTGCCTGCGCATGTCTTTTTTGTATGCACCCTTTTGCTAATATAACTCAAGTTGCGAGGAAGAAGTATATATCGGAGAGATTTTGTCAAAAACTTGTTCTTATCTCCACTTATCCACATCTTTCCACATTTGATAAATCAGCCAAACAAGCCTACATTTACAAACCAATTAGATGGTAGCTATACTTGAAAAAATAGGTCTAAAAAATTGAATTACAAGGACATAGAAAACTGCCAGCCATGAAGATCGCCTTGCTAGAGCCTTTTTACACGGGAAGTCACCAGCAATGGGCAGAGACTTATCAACAACGTTCCCAACAGCATGTGGAAATCTTTTCTTTGCCGGGTAGACATTGGAAATGGCGGATGCATGGGGGAGCTGTCAGCCTGGCCAAAGCCTACCTCGAATCTGGTTTTCAAGCTGATCTACTGCTGGCAAGTGACATGCTCGATCTGAATACATTTTTGGGATTGACCAGACAACAAACCCATCAGATTCCAGCAGTCGTTTACTTCCACGAAAACCAGCTGACTTATCCCTGGTCGCCCGATGACCAAGATGTGGCCAAAGGACAAGACTTGCATTATGCCTTCATCAACTATACAACTGCATTGGCAGCCGATGCAGTTTTGTTCAATTCACAGTACCACCAAGCGTCCTTCCTACAGGCCCTGCCCAGCTTTTTGCGTCGCTATCCCGACTTTCGAGAGGCCGACCAAGTCCCGCTCATCCAAGACAAGAGTCAGGTGTTGCCATTGGGCTTGTCTCTGAAAAAGTTTTTGCCCCATCGGCCTACCCGAGTCAAGCAAGGGCCTGCCATTCTGCTGTGGAACCACCGCTGGGAATACGACAAAGGGCCAGAAGATTTTTTCGAAGCTGTCTTTTCCCTCGAAGCAGAAGGGGTCGATTACCAATTGGTGGTCTTGGGAGAATCCTTTCAAAAATCACCAGCCATCTTTGCCAAGGCACAAAAAGAATTGGCCCACCGGATCATTCACTGGGGCTTTGCCGATTCTTTCGAGGCTTATGCGCGCCTCCTCTGGCAAGCAGACATATTATATGGTTGCAGTCGGCAGGATTTTTTTGGCGGAAGCGTCGTGGAAGCCATCTATTGCCAATGCCATCCCATCTTGCCCAACCGGCTGGCCTTTCCCGAGCATTTTCCCCCGGGCCAAGGCCCTCACCATTTGTACAACTCAACAGAAGAAGGCCTCCAGATGCTTCGACAAGCGATCCAACAAATCGATGAGATCCGGCAAGCGAATCACTACCAGAATTTTGTTGCCCACTATGATTGGAGTACATTAGCTCGGCAATACGATGATACATTTCTCAAAATTTGCCAATAGACAGCTCAAGCTATGCAGATACTCCTCCTCTTGGTTGCCATTTTTCCCGGCTTGCTGATCAGCTACGCTGCCTATCGCTACGACTCCAAAAACGTCGAACCACGCCCCCTCCTCATCGGCTGCTTCATCCTGGGCATGCTGATCACTCTGCCAGCCATGAAGCTGCAATCAATGGAAGCGATCTTGGGTTGGGAAGACATGACACAGCTGGTTCCCTTGTTGCTGTCTTCTTTCGTATTGGTGGCCTTCACCGAAGAATTGGTCAAATTTCTCTGCCTGCTGTTGATCCCTTACCGCCAAAAATATTTTGACGAGCCACTCGATGGCATCATCTACGCCCTGATGATCGGCATGGGATTCGCCACGCTGGAAAACATCTTGTACGCCAATCAATACGGATTGGAAACCACCCTGATCCGGGCCTTTACCGCCGTTCCGGCCCATGGGGTCTTTGCTGTGATCACGGGCTACTATACCGGGCTGGCCAAATTCGATCCCAAGCGGAAATACCAGTTGCTGGCCATTGGCTTTGGGCTGGCCGTATTGATCCACGGCCTCTACGATTTTTTCATTTTGCAAGAATACTACGATTGGCTGATGACACTCTCCACCCTCACCCTGGCTGTCAGCATTTACTTTTCCTTCAAAATGATTCGCATCCACAAAATCCGCTCGGAAGCAAGGATCGCAGATGCCAACACCAATGCCATCATACTTGATGATGACTTCAATGAAGACGTCTTGTCCGAAATGAAACGACTCGACGAAGAGGAATGAGACTCCTTTCTTTGTGCTATTGCTTCACAATCTCTTTGGTATATACCTGCTTGCCCATCTGCAGGCGCAAAAGATAGACCCCAGCCGTTTGTTGAGAAACATCAATCCAATGGCGCTTTTGCAAGACTTGTTCTTGTTGCCAACATAGTTTTCCACTGCCCATCTGCAACAGTTCGATTTTTGCCCTTTGGCCCAGCCAATTGTCCGGTACCTCAAATCGAATCTCCTCTGCTATTGGATTGGGAAATACCTGGATGACAGAAGAGGCTGACAGTCCTTCGGTGGAAGTAATGGTACAGGCATCCAATTGGTCACTCACTTCCTGACGGAGCATCGGCAAGAGGGGATAAAAGGCATCTCCCGGGCAGGCGGTTGCACAACCGTCGCGATGTCCTGTGACACCAAAAAGATTTTTGCCACTTCCCTGGTGCAAGCTCTGCAGCAGCGGATCGATGGAGCGGTCGCAGGCCTTCCAAGTCAGGAGGTTGCGGAGAGATTGGACAGCTGCATCGGTCGGTTCTTGTTCTGTAAAGGTTCCCAACAGGCAAACCCCCATGGTCTGGGAATTGGTCCCGCAAAAGTGAGCCCCGCGGACATTGTCTCCCCGACCTTGGTAAATTTGACCTTCCGGATCGATGATCCAATTGTACCCTACATCATCCCACCCTCTTGTATTGACGTGAAAATCCCAGATGGACCGGACAACAGCTGGCCAGTCGCTGCTGCTATTGGACCCAGCTGAGTGGTGGATGATCAGGTGACTGACCTCCGTCAGGGCTGGAGAATTCTTGATGGGACATTGGCCATTGGCACACCATTCTTCTCGATCCAGGAATTCTGGTTGCGGACAATCACAATCGTCGCGAAGAGAGGCTGCTTGTGTTTGCAAATGGGGAGAGCTGTGAGAGGGGGCATAAAATCGAATGCGCAGGTCACTCAACTGTCCCTGAGCTTGTCCATCGAAGTCAATTCGAATTTGGGCCTGCTGGATGGTCGTCGGAACAAAAATCAATTGACTGGCCTGTCTTTCGTCCAGTGGAGATTGGTGCTCGTCCAAGGAAAGACTTCGGTCAATCACTTCCTGGCCATCGTTCAAGCGAAGACGCAAATGACTCTGTCGGGAAAATTCCTGGCTGGCTTTCCAGGAAACAGACACTGCCCAAAAAGGAGCATCGGTTGGCAACTCAATGTCGAACGGCTTGCTGAGGTAGAAGGCGTTGTTGTGGTTTGGAAGGGGCTGAAGAATATTTTCTGTCAATTGCACTCCTTGCCAGAGCTCGGAAGAAGCGCCCATGTTTTGAAAAGACAAGTCAAAGGCATCCTGTGCGCTCATCGGGCTGGTCCACAAAATGGTACCAAATGATAGCATCAATGACAGCAGGCGAATGGATGGGGGAATGTTCATCATTTTAGTTTTTCATTGGAAGCATGTCGCTCTGCATCCCGGATCGATTTTTTGTCCAAGTTGCGTTTGAGGGCTTCGGTCAGATCGATGCCCGTCTGATTGGCCAAGCAGATCAATACAAAAAGGACATCGGCCATTTCATCTGCCAGATCGTCTTTTGCACTTTCTTCTTGTTCTTTTCGCTTGAACGATTGCTCACCATATATACGGGCCATCAAGCGGGCTACCTCTCCCACTTCCTCGGTGAGGATGGCAGTATTGGTCAATTCGTTGTAGTAGCGGATGCCAATGGTATTGATCCAATGGTCCACCATCTGTTGGGCTTTTGCTATGGTCATGTCAGGGTCGTTTGGCAAGCAGTGAGTCGGCTTGCATTATTCTTTGTTTTTGGAATCGATGAAAATGGTCACCGGGCCGTCGTTCAATAGGCCAACTTTCATATCGGCACCAAACACTCCTGTCTGTACGGGGCGGGCAGCAGTTTGGGTCAGTTGCTGGACAAAGCCCTCGTACAATGGAATGGCCGTTTCAGGACGCGCCGCACGAATGTAGGAAGGTCGGTTGCCTTTTTTGGTACTGGCATGCAGGGTAAACTGACTGACCACCAACAATTCGCCATTGATGTCCTGGACCGAGCGATTCATCACGCCATTGTCATCATTAAAAATGCGGAGGTTGGTAATTTTGTTGCAGAGCCATTGTATGTCACCTACATCGTCGGCATCCTCAATCCCCAGCAACACCAACAAACCCAGCTCGATGGCTGAATGGCGTTCTCCGTCGATGGTCACCGATGCTTGTTTCACTCTTTGAATCAATGCGCGCATGTCGTTTTGTTTGAACAGTGGTACAAAATGGCAAAAGTCCATATTTTTACATTTAAGCAGTTTAACCCCTTGCTTGTGCAATCCAAATTAGCAAAAAAACGTAAAAACGAGTTGATGAGGAGAAATTGGAGCAGATTTCCACAGCTTTGTTCACTTTACACAGTGTTTACAATGAGTTTACACAAGTGCTCACAGATGGGATTCACCTTTTTCTGTCATTTTTCCACAAACTTATCAACACTGCCCCCCAGCTCCTTGTTTTCTTCAACAGAGGATGTGAGTAAAACGGTGGAAAACTAGGTGGAAAACCAACAGAAACTAATAATGTAAAAACATCATATTCAAACAAATCCGATAGATTGGCGATTTTCGTGGATTTCTACAACTTTATCTACATCACCAACAGAGTTTTGAAATTCACAAAGACAAAAAATTACCAATAGAATAACTTATCCACTTATTGTGAATAAATCGCTAAATATTTGACAATCAATACGATGCAATGTGTAAATCTATGTGCAAAAAGTAGTGAAGAATATTAGTATTGAAAAGACAAAATAATAACGAGCTCTTTTTTCCTCATATTAACAGCCCTAATGATGATAAGGGAATTTAAAATTTATTTAAAATCATTATTAATTATTAGTGTTGTTAGTGGAAAAAACATCGCTGGCTTTTCTGCGCTATCTTTACTGCTAGTCCTTCGTCTTTCAATCTCTGGATTATGAATGCCAATTCTGCGAATACAAAAATTCAACCCAGCTCTCAACCAGCCTGGTATGCCAAGCTTCCCTATTGTTCCAATGATGCCATTGGGCGAGTCGTCAAGGTCTGGCTCATCATCGGTCTGGTGATGATCTTCGTGCAAGTTGTCGTGGGTGGGATTACCCGTTTGACAGGTTCTGGTCTGTCGATCACAAAATGGGAGATCGTTACCGGTACGCTTCCGCCGCTCAACGAGGCACAGTGGGAGGCCGAGTTCGAGCTGTACAAAGCCACACCACAGTATCAAAAGATCAATGTGAACAAGGGCATGGACATGGCTGGTTTCAAGTTCATCTACTTTTGGGAGTACATTCATCGCCTCTGGGCGCGTCTGATGGGTTTTGTCTTTGCATTCCCCTTCCTATACTTCTGGTGGCGTGGAAAGTTCTCCAAAGAGCTGATAAGGCGCCTGGGCATCGTTTTTTTGCTGGCTTCCCTGGTGGCCTCCTTTGGATGGATCATGGTGGCCAGTGGGTTGGTGGAGCGTCCTTGGGTCAATGCCTACAAACTCACCCTCCATTTGTCACTTGCCCTCACTCTGTATTCTTATTTGTTGTGGACAACTTTTCGAGCTTTCATGCCCGCTGATTCAGTTATCCACAATTCTGTGTTGAGAAAGGGCATAAGTGGTGTTTTGGTCGTCTTAGCCATACAGATATTTCTCGGAGGGATCATGTCTGGTATGAAGGCGGGCGTCTTCTTCCCAACCTGGCCAGATATGAACGGAGCATTCGTCCCCTCTGAGCTATTGGACCCTGCCGAATGGAATGTGAATAACTTTGTGGAATACGATGTCAGCTTCTTCACCAACGGCCTGATTCAGTTCTTGCATCGAGGAACAGCTTACCTCTTGACTATCATGGCATTAGTGTATGCATACAGAGTACTTTTTCGCGAAAAAATTCAGTCTCTGAAGCTTCCTACACTACTGTTGATAAGTATGTTAGGAATACAAGTTTTGCTCGGCATCATCACTGTGATCAATTGCAAGGGCATCGTCCCGGTAGACCTCGGTGTGTACCACCAAGCAGGGGCTTTGTTGCTGTTGACAATCGTGCTGTACAATCGATATTTGCTCCGCAAACCAGCGTAATCCACATATGTTTATAAGTATGTGGAAAACTTTGTAACTGGCAGGATTTTTTACCATTTTACTCCATCTTCTTCTCCTTGTGAGCAGACTTTATTGTGGGTCCCAAACAGCTTGGCTTTTGGCTTCCAAGGCGGTAGTTGCTATGCCAAGTTCTTTTCTGGAATTTAATGGCCAAAAGATAAGTGTGAAACGCATGTTAGCTCGTACATTTGCGTTCAATTTGATGTGCAAGAAGGGCAATGTCTCTAATTGGACTAAAGGCAGAATTGTTTTACCTTTGTAAAAATACAATCAAGACACTATATCTAACTAGATGGACCAGGAAATAAAGGAAGAAGGCAAATTCAAATACATAGAAACTGGAGGAGACGGAGAACCATTGTTGTTGCTGCACGGGCTATTTGGAGCGCTGAGCAATTTTTCGGGCATTATCTCGCACTTTGGCGAGCAGTACAATGTCGTCGTGCCGATCCTACCGATCTTTGATTTACCCATTGTCAATGTTTCTGTTTCGGGCATGGTGGATTACGTCTGTGAATTTGTCGATCACAAGCAATTCGATGCTGTCAATGTCTTGGGAAATTCCCTGGGCGGGCACATTAGTTTGTTGTTTGCCTTGGCACGACCTGAAAAGATTCACACCATCATCCTTACCGGAAGTTCTGGCCTTTTTGAAAACTCTTTGGGATCCACCTTTCCCAAGCGTGGGGATTATGATTTCATCAAAAAGAAAACGCAGGACATTTTCTACAATCCTGACGTTGCCACCAAGGATTTGGTAGACGAAGTGTACAACATCATCAATGATCGCAACAAAGCCATCCGGGTCATTGCAACTGCCAAATCTGCCATCCGCCACAACCTCGGCGATAAGCTCCATCAAATCAAAGTACCAACCTTATTGGCCTGGGGCAAGCAGGACAATGTGACGCCTGCTTTTGTGGGAGAAAAATTCAACGAGCTGATTGAAAATTCAGAATTGGTTCTCTTTGATGAATGTGGCCACGCTCCCATGATGGAGCTTCCCGATCAATTCAATGAAGTTCTTGGAAAATTTCTTGCTCAGCATTGCAAGAAGTAAGCAATCCAATTGAGCGACCTTTGTATTGCCCCCAGGCTGTCCAATTGAATTGCTTGTTGTTCTTTCTTTCCTTAGTTGGTTCCTTCCATTGCCTTTGCCCTTTTCGCTCTCTGCATGGGATTCTCCCCTCTTTGCCTTTGCTTGAACAGTTCAAAGCGATTCTGCTCTTGTCGCGGCGGATAGTAGTTGTTGCTGCGGTCCACATCTGCGGTTTCCAAGTAAGGATCCAGGATGATTTGTTGGATTTCTTTTTCTGTGACAAACACCTTGCTGACCTTGTGTTGCTCCAGGCGCCAAATTTCTGCGGGGATGCGGTGAATCTCCTGGCTGCCATCTACAAAGTCAAATTGCAGGATGATGGGCATGAGCATGCCACCCATGCTTTCGAATGTCAACTCGTAAAAGTTGTATCCCTTGTCCATGAAGCTGCGTTCTTTTTCGGATAGATTATTATAATATTTTTTAAATCTATCTTGATCTAAGATGGTCACATTCAAAGGGTCGTAGTCGGTATAAAAATCTCTCAGGCTTGGATCGATTTCGTCTTGTGTCTTTTCGATCTCCTTGGCATTTCGAATGCTGGAAATGCCAGTTGGCACCTCGTCGCGCTTTCCTTTGAGAAATGCTGATTCTTTGTCTGGGTTTTTGGTATTCAGTCGCATCCACTGTACGTCCTGCAATGCGATGTCTACGTGGTCGGTTGTGTAAAACCACCCTCTCCAGAACCAATCCAAGTCAACGCCTGAGGCATCTTCCATGGTGCGGAAAAAGTCAGCAGGAGATGGGTGTTTAAACATCCATCTACGAGAATACTCTTTGAAAGCAAAATCGAAAAGCTCTCTGCCGATGATGGTTTCTCGCAAGATGTTGAGACCAGTTGCTGGTTTGCCATAGGCATTGTTGCCGAACTGATAGATGGATTCGGAATTGGTCATGATGGGACTGATGCGGGCTTTGTCCCCTTTCATGTAATTGACAATTTTGTGTGCGTCTCCTCTGCGAGACGGATAGTCTCTTTCCCATTGCTGTTCTGTGAGGAATTGGACAAATGTATTGAGGCCTTCGTCCATCCAGGTCCATTGGCGCTCGTCTGAGTTGACGATCATGGGGAAGTAGTTGTGTCCAACTTCGTGGATGATCACACTGATGAGTCCGTATTTGGTGCGCTTGGTGTAGGTGCCATCCGCTTCGGGGCGGCCACCGTTGAAACAAATCATTGGGTATTCCATGCCAATGCGATCGGTGTGAATGGACCAGGCGACTGGGTAGGGATAGTCAAAAGTATAGTGAGAGAACCATTTGAGGGTGTGCGCGACAGACTTGGTAGAGTAGCGTTCCCACAGGGGATTGCCTTCCTTGGGGAACATGGACATGGCCATGACAACGCTTCCATCGCTTTGTTCTACGCCCATTGCATCCCACATGAATTTGCGAGATGATGCAAAGGCAAAGTCTCTTACATTTTTGGCGACAAACTTCCAGGTCTTTTCCTTACTAGATCGACTCTTCTCGTTTTTCAGTGCCTCGTCTGCTGTGACGATGAAGACAGGTTGCTTTCTTTCTTTCCGGGCATTTTCCAATCGCTGGCGCTGTGTTTTATTCAGAATGCTCTTGGCATTTTCCAGCGTTCCCGTGGCAGCCACCATGTGATCAGCTGGTACAGTGATGTCTACTTCGTAATCGCCAAAGGTAAGTGTAAACTCCCCTCTTCCCAGGAACTGTTTGTTTTGCCAGCCGACGATGTCATCGTATACACACATGCGTGGGAAGAATTGAGCGATGGTGTAGAGATAGTTGTCGTCATCAGCAAAGTATTCAAAACCAGATCGTCCACCAATTTCTTTTCGGTTGTTGATGTTGTACCACCACTTGACTTCAAAGCTGAAAGAGCTGCCAGGAGCCAAAACCTGTGGCAGGTCTACTCTCATCATGGTTTTGACGATGGTATGAGGCAGGACTTTGCCATTGGCATCTTTGACGTGCTCAATTTTGAATCCTCCTTCAAAGTCGTGAAACAATCCTTCCAATTGCCTCACACCTACTCTATCTTCTAGGCGGTCTATCTGTGTTTTATAGGTATCAGAATCTTTGGCTCGCCGGTTTTGGTCCAGTTGCAGCCATAGATAGCTCAGTGGATCAGGAGAATTATTGTGATAGGTAATGGTCTCGGTTCCATAGATTTGTTGTTTGGCATCATCGAGGCGGATGCTCATCTTGTAATCCGCTTTTTGTTGCCAGTAGGCATGACCTGGGGCACCAGCTGCATTTCTATATACATTTGGTGTGGGAAGCTCCTGCCCTAGTTGTCGGAACTTATTTTGATTGGTATTGTCTTGAGCTTGTGCTGTTCCAGTTACCAGCGACAAGATCACAAGGACAATGATGAATGGATTGGCGAATTTCCTCATGGATCGGTGATTTGTAATTTGACAGAGCGTTTATTTTCACAGTAAGTAAACCACAAAATTGCTGAGATGTTCCACGTGGAACACAATGATGGGATCAGTTGTCAATGGAAAGAAACCAAATCAGCAAAGATGCAGGAAATACACTGCGCTCTCAATGTGAAAATTGTTTCTGAAAAGAGATTTGTTCTAACTTGATCACAAATGTACAGACCTGGGCGAGAAAATGAAATTATAATTTAGATCAGATGCAGACAAAGTAGGGATTAAGGGAGAAATGTTCCACGTGGAACATCCGGAGGCATCGATGAGGAGAGGCAAAAGGAAAAGAGATACAGCAACCAAAGAGGAATACTTCGTCATTTACCCCTCTGCCAAAAGCCATTGTTTGAAGGAAGAAAAATCAGTAGACATATCTATCGCTACTTTTTCTTGCTCTGCCAAGGCGGCCAAACGTTCTGGAATGGAGATTTTTTGACCCAGAATGTCTTCCACATCCTCGATGAACTTGGAAGGATGGGCCGTTTCGAGTACAATTCCTTGAACGGGAGAATACTGGCGGCGATATTCTTCCAAAGCAAGATAACCCACAGCGCCATGTGGATCAATGACATAGTCGTACTTCTCGTGTACTTCTTTAACGGCAGCACGGGTTTGGGCATCGTCAAAGCTGTAGCCATGAATGTTTTTGGTCATCATGTTCCACATGGAACCATACAAATCCAGCATTCTGGCAAAATTGGATGGATTTCCCACGTCCATGGCATTGGAAATGGTCCGTACAGAAGGTTTGGGACTGTAATCACCAGTTTGCAAATAGGAAGGAACCACATCGTTGACATTGGTGGCAGCTACAAAGGCGTGAACGGGCAATCCCATACGCTGGGCCAACAATCCCGCCGTCAAATTGCCAAAATTGCCACTGGGAATGGAAAAAACCACTGGAAGAGAGCTTTTGGGCAATTGTTTGTAGGCTTCAAAGTAATAGAAGGACTGTGGAATGAGGCGGGCGATGTTGATGGAATTGGCAGATGTGAGCCGAAGATTCGACTGTAGGTCCTCATCCAAAAAGGCTTTCTTGACCAAAGCTTGGCAGTCATCAAAGGTGCCATCAACTTCCAAGGCAGTAATGTTGTGTCCCAAGGTCGTCAACTGCTTCTCTTGCAATGGACTTACTTTGCCACTCGGATACAATATGATTACGCGAATACCTGGCGTTTTGTAAAATCCTGCTGCCACTGCCCCACCTGTGTCTCCTGATGTCGCCACCAAAATTACCAATTCCTTGTCCATGCCGCGATTGAAGTAGCTCATCAGACGAGCCATAAAGCGTGCGCCAAAATCTTTGAACGCCAAGGAAGGCCCATGGAAAAGCTCCAATACATGAGTGTCCTCGTTCAAACCCACTAAGGGAGCAGGAAAATTGATGGCTTCTGAGGTGATTTGCAACAAATCTGCATCTGGAATATTACCCTGTAGAAGCGTTCGACTCACTTCAAATGCAATTTGCTCAAAACTCATACCGGAAAGCTCCTCAAAGAAATGATTGGGCAAAGCAGGAATCTCCTTTGGCATGTACAAACCATTGTCTTTGGGAAGCGCCTGCAAGACCGCTTTTTTCAGATCGACAAACGCATTTGGACTCTTGGTACTGTACAACTGCATGGGATGATGGGTTTTTAGGACGTTGTTTGGTAATGAACGAAAAAAGTACTAACACTTGAAGGCACCTTCCTGATTGATCAACGAAATGAACAGTTCACATTCTATTTTGGCATCGTGAAATACTTTCGACATGGCCTCACCAGCTTGCTCCGCCTTCAAGCTATTGGCGCTCAAAGCAAAGATCGACGGACCGGCCCCCGAAATGCTACAGCCCAAGGCTCCTGCCTCCAAGGCTGCTTTTTGAACGTCATAGAAGTGTGGAATCAATGAAGCGCGCTGCGGCTCTATGATCACATCTTGCAAAGAACGACTGATCAGGTCCATATCTGATTGGTAGAGCCCGACCAAGAGTCCTCCCAAATTTCCACTTTGTTGAATGCTCTGCTGCAGACTCACCTGAGACGATAAGACTGCGCGCGCTTCCTTTGTCAAAACCTCCACATGTGGATAGACGACCGTGGCATACAGTCCTTTGGGCACGGGAATGCGATGAACATCCAGACTTGCGTTGTCACGGATCAATATCATGCCACCGATGAGAGATGGTGCTACATTGTCGGCATGATAGGCACCATCTGCAATCTGCTCGCCAGCCACCGCAAACGGAAGCAACTCCCGCTTCTGCAAAGGCCTCTTCAGCAATTCATTGATGGCCATGGCTCCCGCTACTGCACTTGCTGCACTGGAGCCTAAACCACTGCCAAACGGCATTTTCTTGTGAATCTCCAATTCAATTCCACGCTTGCTCTCGCCCAAATGCTCCAACACCTTCATGGCCGCAAAACCAGCCGTATTCTTCTCCACTTCATAGGGAAGCTTTCCTTTGACACCTGTGATCTTGGTAATGCGCAATCCTGCTTGGTCAGAAAAACGGGCGATGATCTCGTCTCCAGGCTTTTCCAACGCAAATCCCAAAATGTCATATCCACAAGCGACATTGGCAACAGAGGCTGGGGCAAACACTTTTATTCCAGCTTTCATTAGGGTATTTTATTTAAAGACAGGCCCAAGAAATGCAATGAATTTGAGCACAAATGTCTTGTAAAGTATTTTAAAACAGTTGATTATATATTTCACTATAATTTATGATAAATAATTTGCTATTTTAATGATCTCTGCAAAGACACCAGCAGCCGTTACTTCTGCCCCTGCTCCTGGGCCTCTGACAACCAAGGGCCGCTCCTTGTATCGCTCCGTTGTGAAGACGATCATGTTGTCACTTCCACTCAGTGTATAAAACGGATGCTGTTGGTCTACAGCCTGCAAACCAATGCTGGCTTTTCCATGGTCCAGGGTAGCGATCATGCGCAGCACCTTCCCTTCCTGCTCTGCACTGGCCCGCAAGTTTTCAAAGTGATCGTCATTGTCTGCCACCGCTTCGAAAAATGCATCGACTGTTTCGGCACTTTGGCAGGCTTCGGGCAGGATGTTTTCAATGGTGACATCTTTGGCTTCTGTAGAAAGGCCAGTCTCTCGGCTCAATATGATGAGCTTGCGTCGGACATCGATGCCATTGAGGTCAATGCGGGGATCGGGTTCGGTATAGCCAAGTTCCTGTGCCTTGCGCACAATCTCGCTGAATTTGACACCCTTGGCAAAAGAGTTGAAAATGAAAGACAAGGAACCAGACAAGACTCCTTCGATCTTGAGAATGCGGTCGCCACTGTCAATCAAATCTACCAGGGTAGAAATGACAGGCAGGCCGGCACCGACATTGGTCTCGTAATGAAACGGAATGGCCCGCCGATTGGCAATGCTTTTCAGTCGCTGGTATTGCAAATAAGAAGAGGAAGTGGCTATCTTATTGGGAGTAGAAATGGAAATACTGGCATCCAAGATGTTTTCATAACAATCTGAAACCGACTTACTGGCTGTATTGTCCACGAAGATGGAATTGGGCAAATTGAGTGATTTCATCTTGTCGATGAAGGTACCCAGTTGCATGTCCTCCTCTGAGTCCAGCAATTCCTCTTTCCAGTTTTCCAAACTGACTCCTTCCGCTTGAAAGAGCATTTTCCGGCTATTGGCCAGCCCTACAATGCGGATTTCCATTTGGTGTTTTTCTTTGAGGTAGGCCGCTTGCTCCCCAATTTGTTCGATCAAGGTACTTCCAATCAAACCAACGCCAATCATAAACAAGTGAATCTCTTGTGTATCCGACAAGAAGAAGGATTCGTGCAGAGAGTTGAGGGCTTTGCGCTCATCTGATCGATTGATGACCACTGATACGTTCAACTCCGATGATCCTTGCGCGATGGCTACACAGTTGATTCCATTTTTGCCCAATGCCTGAAACAAGCGCCCGGCAATTCCGGGTTGGTAGCGCATGTTCTCCCCAATGATGGCAACCACCGACAAATCTTCTTCCACCTTGATGGGATCAACATTTTTGGTCTGCAACTCATATTCAAATTCCTTTTCCACCTTTTTGCGCGCCTTGGCGGCCAGTTTGGGCTGGACGGCAAAACTGATCGAGTGCTCTGATGATCCCTGTGTGATCAAAATGATGTTGATGTCTGCTGCAGCTAGGCAATTGAACAATCTAGCAGCGATGCCGGGTACGCCAAACAAACCGCTGCCCTGTACCGTCAGCAATGCAATCTCACTGATTGAGGAGATTCCTTTTACCGGAGGTTCTTGATCATTGGTTTGATTGGTGATGTAGGTACCCTCAAAATCGGGATTGAAGGTATTTTTGATGCGCAGCGGGATGAGCTTGTTCAAAGCTGGCAATAAGGTCGGTGGATAGATGACTTTGGCACCAAAGTGAGACATCTCCATGGCCTCGGCATAGGTCATGCTGGGGATGGTAAATGCCTTGGAGACCCGCCGGGGATCTGCCGTGAGGACACCATCTACATCGGTCCATATTTCGATCTGGCTGGCATCTAGTCCAGCGGCCAGAAGAGAGGCCGTATAGTCTGAACCACCTCGGCCCAGTGTGGTGGTCAATCCACCTTTGTCGGCGCTGATGAATCCTGTTGCGACATGGATGCCAGCTTGTTGGCCGTAGTATTGGCGAATGTTTTTATAACTTTCTTCAAAGCGCACATTGGCTGCTCCAAAGTTCTTGTCAGTACTGATGATCTGGCGGGCATCCAGATAATGGGCGTTGATGCCCGATTGCTTCATGGCTTCGGAAATGATGAAGGCTGAGTTGCGTTCTCCAAAGCTCAGCACATAATCCATGGTCCGAGGAGAGGCCTCGCGGACGAGGTAGATTCCGTGAAGCAGATTTTTGAGGACTTCGTGGTTTTCGACAATCTTCTTCTTCAGCAAATCTCGCTCTGCCTCTTCCAGCAATGCATCAACCGCCTCCATATGCCGCTTGCTGAACTCATTGAATGCGTCCTGATAGGCCAAATCTCCTTTTGCAGCTGCTTGACTCATGTCGATGAGCATGTCCGTAACACCACCAAAGGCAGAGAAAACAACAGTGAATTTTTCACCCTTGGAATAATAGCCTTTCAGAATGTCGATGACTCCTTTGATTCTTTCTGGACTGGCGACGGATGATCCGCCGAACTTGAGTACTTTCATTAGAGTGTTTTTCAGTTTTGGGTCTGTACGAGGATGTTGGCCATTGTGTTACAGACCGTGATGAATTGCCAGACATCCGCCAGAATCGCAAAAATAAATAAAAAAGCATCTCATTGCCAGTGGATGTGATGGATTGGATTTGTCTCCTGTCAGCAGGCATGTATTAGGGCAAGATGTATACCAAAGGTAGAAAGGAATGGCAAGCGGCTTCAGGCAAAGATGGCCAAGTAGCGATCTTCCATTTGCGTCATCTTCTGTTTGTCTTCTGCGCTTTTGTCATCAAAACCAATGAGGTGTAGGGTTCCATGTACGATGACCCGGCGAAGCTCTTGTTCGAAAGACACGCCGTATTCCTTGGCATTGTCGGCAATTCGATCGATGCTGATGAAAATGTCACCCTCTACAATGATGTCAGAATAGGGAAAAGAGATGACGTCGGTCAATGTATCGTGTTGGAGATATTCGACATTGATTTGATGGAGGTAGTCGTCGGAGCAGAAAATGACATTGAGTGTGCTGATTTCTTTGTTTTCCTGAGCGGCTACCTTTGTCAGCCAAGCGCGAATGTCATCGGCTTGGGCCAGTTCAAAATCTACTGCTTCGCTGTGAAATTCGATGGAAGGAGCAGCAGGCTTGGCAGGTGTCATAAGTTAAATTTGATCTGCACGGTACTGCCGTTGTCCAAAAATTGGACTTCGTCTGACAACTGACGCATGAGGAAGACACCCCTGCCGCCGATCTTCAATAGATTTTCTGGGGCGGTGGGATCTGGGAGCCGATCGAAGTCAAAGCCAGGGCCTTCGTCGGAGATGAGGAAGGCGAGCTTTTTCCGGATTTTCTTCATCTGAACGCGAACGAGTTTGCTGCGGTCATTTTCATTTCCGTGGATGATGGCATTGGTGACGGCCTCGGTGAGGCTGATCAGGATGTTGCCATAAATCTCCGGATCGAGTTTGTACTGTTCAAATACCCGTTCTACGAAAGGCTCCAGTCTTGCAACATTTTTTGGGTCAGATGCCAGTGTTAGCATTTCGTGCTGTTTGCTCATTAACGTATGATCGGGGCTATTATTCATAAGGCACAATTATATACCCAAAAAGAGATGCTTGGTGTTTTTGCTTGTTTGTTCCAAACAACCTTAAAGGTGTTACAACTACCTTTTACGAGTGTTGGCCCCGATTTGTTTTGACAAATTCCAACTATTTGCCTGTTTTCAGAGATTTGAAGTACTCCTCGACAAGCATTTTGTAGTATGGTTTGAGAGCAGGAGAGACCGATTTGTAAATTTCGATTTCCGCTTCTCTCTTCTTGATGTATTCTTCCAGCGACGGAGGCATCTTTCTTTCGTTCTGATCTGCAGTCTCAGACTTGCGCTTGTTGTCGTACTCTCTTTGGCGATCGGCGCGTTCTGCTTCCAAGAGTCGGGTCATGATCTCTTGCTGACGCTTCATCATTTCGTTGGTCAATTTTTTGTTGACCAGATCCGTCTCTGTTTTGTTCATGTTGTCCAGGATCTGTTGCAGTTCCTGTGCCCCCTGTCCGCGTTGTTGTTTCTCCTGCTGCAACTCTTTCAAGGCCTTGCGCAGGGCAGCTTGCTTGGCAGCCATTTCTGCAAATTCTTTGCTGCTGCCTCCCTCCTTCATGCCTCTCTGCATCGCATCCTTCATCTGCTGCATCTGTTCGCTCAGTTTCTGCTGGCCTTGGCTGATCTTGTCCATGGGCACCTTGCCCGATGCACCTTTTCCACCGGGTTTGCTACACATCTGACTGCCCTGCATCATGCTGGACATTTGCTGCTGCATTTGCTGCATGACTTCGCTCAGCATCAACGCCAAGTCATTGGTGTTTTTCATCACATATTGCTGGTGAAGGGCAGCTTGTGGCTTGCGGCGCTCTTCCAATTGCTCCAATCCATCCTTCATGTTCTTTTTGATGTCAGTTACCTTTTCGGTCACAAAAGATTCGATTTGGAAGATGCGCTTGCTCAATGCCTGGAGGCTGTCTTCTATCAAGGTGAAGTCGTCTTTGAGCTTGTATTGCTCCTGGACCAACTCGACATATCTCGGTGTGTTGACATTGGATTCGTCGATCAAGTCGATCAGGTCTTCTTGGTCGAAAGAAAGGCCGACGAGGTTTTCCAGCAATTGGCGAAGAGCGGCCATGTCTTCTTGCATTTGCTCCATCTCCCCTTGCTCCATTTGAGCTGCCATGTCATCCGCCATCTCCTGCATTTTCTGGGCTGCCTTCTTTTGGTTTTCAGAAGCCTTCTTGTTTTGGTTTTGATCCAACTGCTGCTTGCTGTTTTTGAGGTCTTGCTCGATGTCTTCCATCTGCTCCTGGGAATCGCCCATGTCGCGCTTGTTCTCCAACTCCTCATTCTTCTTTTCCAACTCCTCCATTTTCTCCTGGATGTCTTCAAACTGCTCGTTGATGTCCTCCTGTTCCTTCTGCAATTCTTCTTGCTCCTTCTCTCCCTTATCGGTTTCTTCGCTCAGTTCTTCTTGCTGCTTGGCCAATTCTTCGAGCTTATCGATTTGCTGTTCCATTTCGTAGTCCATCTCCATTTGCTTGAACAGTTCGAGCATGCGATCCAACTCCATTTCCAGCTTTTCGTCGTTCATCTCCATTTCCTCCATCATCTCTAGGGCATTGTCCTTTTCCATCTTTTGCATGAGTTCTTCGATCTGCTCCATCAACTCCTTCATTTCCTCGCTCATCAGTTGTTCAAACATCTCTTGCAGCTTCTCTTGCTTCTCTTGCAGCTCTTCATTGGGCTCGGCAAATTCCTCTTGGTTCTTGAGGTTTTCGTCAAAGTTCTGCTTGGCATCTTCGATTTGCTTTTCCAACTCCTTTTGGCGTTCGAGCAGTTTTTCCAACTCTTTCTTGGTCTGCCAATCTACGTCCTTTTCCTGCAGCAGCTTTTCGCGCAGCTTCTTGAAATCGTCCTGGATCTTCTTAGACTCTTCCAGTGACTTCTGCAGGTCTTTCTTGATTTGGTCGTTGTTGTCAGCGGCCATGTCTTCGTATTCTTCGACAGTAGGCTTTTCGAAAACCATGAGGTTGGTACGAGCAGATTTGTTGCCGTTGACAGCATCATTGTCGTAGACTTCGAAGTAGTAGCTGACCTCATCACCAGGCTCCAGCTCCAGTTGCTGTAGGTCCCAAGTGTGGGTGTATTGGATTTCTTTGTTGCTGGGTTTTTCCAGTTTGAGGGTGTTGAGCTCGCCTTGGGCACCATTGTCTTTTTTGATGCGGTAGTTGAAAGAAAGGCTTCTCAGACCATAGTCATCAGAGGCATCTCCGACAAAATACAATAGTTTGCTGTCCAGGCTGTCCTGGAATTTTTCCACCCGGATGGTCGGGTACAAATCGGGAACGACATTGATGCTGTAGCCAACAGAGTCGGCATTTGGCAGGTTCTTATTGGAAACGTAAATTTTATAAGACTCGTCGATCATTGCTTTCTTGGCAAAACCAAAGAGAGCATTGTCAAATCGGTCGGTGGGAACGGACTCATCCGTTCTGCCAAAGCGAATGGCGATGTCATCTGTATTTTCAGAATTGAAGACCCATTTGATTTTGGTTCCGATGGGCACGATGAGATCACCGATGTTGGCCAGGTCTTCATCCTTGCGCAGGGTGTAGGCTGGGTAGTCGAGTTCTACATCAAAACCGAGAATATTGGGTTTCTTCAAGACATTGAGTTCGTAGTCTTCGGAGTAAACATTGGAAGAAAACAGCTGGAACTCCATTTCCTTCTGAACATTGCTGAATTGGTAGGAAAACTTGTTGGCTGCTTCTTTGTTGAGGCGGTATTGGTAATTGTCGATGTCAATGAATACTTCGTCGGGCAAGACATCCCCCTCTATCATGACGTCCAATTGAAAGTCTTCGTATTGGACCACTGTCAGGTCTTCTTGTTGGATTTGGAAGCGGAAAGGCGCTTCGCGCTCGTATACCTTGTTGTTGTTGATCAGTCGGGAAGTACTGTCCTTGATGATGCTCGGGGCAGCGAACAAGATGATCAGCAGCAGCAAAAGAGGTGGCAAGGCATACTTGAGGTACTTTCTGTTGTTGCCCAAATTGATGGCAGAACGGAAGGGCACCAATTTGATGGATTCCGATTTTTGGTTGATGCTTGCCAAGACAAGCTCAGCACCTTGTGCATTGCCATCTGCTTGCTGTTTGAGCTGGAGCAAATTGAGGAGCTTGTCCTTGACATCGGTAAAATGCTCGCCAATGATTTGGGCTGCCTGCTCGTGCGAGATGACTTTCCCCAAGTTGAAATAGTGAAGGGCGGGCAGCAATACCCAAAAGAGCAATGCCAATGCACTCCCTCCGATGAAGCTGTAGAACAACAACTTCCGCACTCCGGTGCCGAAGTAGAAATAGTGTTCCAACAGATTGGAAGCGAGGAACAGAGCGAGTATCAGTCCAAGACTGTACAAAGTACCCCGGATGATCTGGTTGAGATAATACTTTCTAATGAAGCCATCCAGCTTCTCTATGAGGAGAGTGTAATTATCCTTTGTTGCCATGAGGATGTTTATTTTTTCGCAAGCGGCTCTCAAATCAATCGCCTACAGATGTACCAACAAAATATGTGCTCAGATTGTAGAACAAACCATAACAAAAACTCTTTTGCGACTCAAAAGATTGCTGAAGTACTGATTTTAACACTACAGTAAGAGCTCTTCGTTCAAGCTCTGGAGCATACTCTGGATACGCATGAGCCATGCAATGGGTTGCCGCTTCGGTAAAATGTTTGTTGATATGCCGGAATTTACTACGAACCAGGCACAAAATCAAGGGGCAAAGGGGGATGATTCCACGATCCGAGGGGGGATGATGGTTATTGGTAGACAGTAAGGGGAAAAAAATTGCGAAATGTGTTGAAACGACGGTGATTTAGCCTTCCACAAGAGTGCCGACAGCCTCGCCCTGGACAATTCTCATCAGGTTTTCGCGCTTGTTGATGTCAAACACGATGATGGGCAGGTTGTTTTCCTGGCAAAGGGTGAAAGCGGTCATGTCCATGACATTCAAGCCCATACCGATCACCTTGGCAAAAGAAATGCGATCAAACTTGGTGGCGTTTGGATCCTTTTCGGGATCGGCAGAGTAGACACCATCTACGCGAGTGCCTTTCAGGATGACATCGGCGTTGATTTCGTTGGCTCGCAAGGCGGCAGCAGAATCAGTAGTAAAGTAGGGACTACCAGTCCCGGCAGAGAAGATGACGACTCGGTTTTTCTCCAGGTGGCGAATGGCCCGGCGGCGGATGTATGGCTCGGCGATTTGTTTCATTTCGATGGCAGAGATCAATCGGGTGTAGACTCCCTGTCCTTCGAGTGCACTCTGTAGAGCCATGCCGTTGATGACAGTGGCCATCATGCCCATGTAGTCGCCCTGAACGCGTTCGATGCCAGAATCACTTGCTTGGAGGCCTCTGAAAATGTTTCCTCCCCCGATGACGACTGCTACTTGCACGCCTGCTTCTGTGAGCTGCTTGATCTGGAAGGCGTAGTGTTGAAGCATTTGTGGATCTATGCCAAAACCTTTGGTACCCATCAGGGATTCGCCACTGAGTTTGAGCAGAACGCGTTTGTATTTGATCGTCATGAGAAAGTAAGTTTTTGAGTGCAAATAATTTGAGCTTGCTTTGCCAGTTCAATATAAGGCAGAAAAAAAGCGAATTAAAAATCTAATTCGCTTTTTTTCGTCAGTTACATCTGTTCTTTAGCCGAGTTCGACATGTTTGAATTCCGTGACGGTCAGTTTTCCGTCCAGGCTTTTCAAGTATTTGTCGACATTCATGCTAGAATCTTTCACGTACTGCTGGTTGAGCAGTGTATTTTCTTTGTAGAATTTGTTGAGCTTGCCCATGGCAATTTTTTCCAGCATTGCTTCTGGCTTGCCTTGTTGGCGGGCCTGCTCTTTTCCAATCTCGATTTCTTTTTCGATGACAGAAGAGTCTACCCCATCCTTGTCAAGAGCGATTGGGCGCATGGCAGCAACCTGCATGGCTGCGTTTTTGCCAGCCTCCATGAACTGAGGACCTTCCAGGTTCAAGGCTACCAGTACACCAGCGCGGTATCCCATGTGGATGTAAGGCAACACTTGGCCTTCACCAGCGGCAGTGACAACTTTTTCGTAGCGGTTGACTTCGACTTTCTCACCGATGACACCGATTTGCTCTGTGATTTTGGCACCGATGCTGAGATCACCTTCGAAAGGCAGCTCGAGCAATGCCTCCAGAGAGTCGGGCAATTGTTTCAATGCGATTTCTGCTACCTGCTTGGCCAGATTGACAAAGTCTTCGTTTTTGGCAACGAAATCTGTCTCACAGCTCAGGCGGATGAGGACGCCATTGTTGCGATTTGCGCTGGTCAATGCCATGACGACACCTTCCTTTGCATCGCGCTCGGCGCGCTTGGCAGAAAGCTTTTGGCCTTTCTTACGAAGGATTTCGATGGCCTTTTCGTAATCGCCCTCTGCTTCTGTCAGAGCCTTTTTGCAATCCATCATGCCCGCACCTGTTTGGTCGCGCAGTTTTTTTACATCAGCAGCTGAAATTTTCACAGTATCCATATTTTGAATTTGAATAATTGTTATTGATTGTTTCCAAATAAGCTTGAATGCTTTTATTCAGAGTGCTTGTTTGAAAAGTAGGTCTTCGCCGAACTTACCCCTGCTTGGCGGCTTCGCGCTCGGACTTGGCTTGGCGGCGCTCGTTCAATCCTTCCTTGACAGCTTCCACGACGCAATCGGTGATGATCTTGATCGACTTGGAAGCATCGTCATTGGCTGGAATCGGATAATCCACAGACGTAGGATCAGAGTTGGTATCCACCATGGCGATGGTGCGCAAGTTCAACTTCTTGGCTTCGGCCAGAGCAATGTGCTCGTGGTGAATGTCGACGATGAACATGGCGGCTGGCAGTCGGTTCAGATTGGCGATCCCGCCCAGTACTTTCTCCAGCTTGTTGCGTTCCCGTGTTAACGTGAGGCGCTCCTTCTTTGTTACACTGCTGAGGGTACCATCTGCCAACATGCGGTCGATGTTGTTCATTTTTTTGATCGACTTGCGAATGGTCGAAAAGTTGGTCATCATTCCTCCCAACCAACGCTCAGTGACATAAGGCATGCCGACGCTGCGGGCAGCTTCTGCTACGATGGTACGAGACTGCTTCTTGGTGGCGACGAATAGAATCTTCTTTCCGGATTTCGCGATTTGGCGCAGCGCATTGGCTGCTTTGTCGAGGCAATCACCAGTGCGATTCAGATCGATGATGTGAATGCCCCGGCGCTCCATGAATATATAGGGTTGCATTTTTGGATTCCACTTCTTTTTGAGGTGTCCGAAGTGAACACCGGCATCCAAAAGCTGCTTATGAGTAGGCTTTTCCATATTATTCGAAAAGTTTGGCAATTTGTTTTACAAAAAGAATGAGAGCCTGTTGGAATCTTATCCGTTCGGACCAAATGACCACATCCAAACAGGTTCTGAACATCTGCGCGATTAACGCTTGGAGAACTGGAAGCTCTTTCTCGCTTTTGGCTTACCGTACTTCTTGCGCTCCACAACACGTGCATCTCGCGTGAGATACTTCTTGCTCTTGAGCGGTGAACGGAAGTCTTCATTGAGTTTGACGAGCGCCCGGGCAATGGCCATGCGGATTGCCTGTGCCTGTCCTTTGAATCCTCCACCGTTGACATTGACTTTCAAGTCGTAGATGTTTTCTACGCCAACAGTGGCAAAGGGATCGCTGACGTGGGCCTGGATGTGGGCCTGTGGGAAGTACTCTTTGTAATCTTTGCCATTGACAACGATTTTTCCTTCACCTTTTGTCAGATAGACCCTTGCGACAGCTGCTTTTCTTCTGCCTGTAGCATTGATCATTTCCATATGCTAGAATGGTATTTTTTTGAATTAAACATTGAGGGTTTCTGGCTTCTGTGCAACATGTGGATGCTCTGCATCTGTGTACACAAACAGCTTCTTGATCAATTTGCGACCCAGTCTGTTCTTGGGCAGCATTCCTTTGACGGCACTTTCGATGATGGCAATCGGCTTTTTGTCCAACTGCTCCTTGGCCGTGCGTCTTTTTTGACCACCTGGATAACCAGAATAGGTGATGTATTCCTTCTGGTCCCATTTCTTACCGGTGAAGCGCACCTTGTCGGCATTGATGACGATCACGTAATCGCCACAATCGACATGAGGAGTATAGCTGGGCTTATGCTTGCCGCGAAGAACCATCGCGATCTGAGTACACATCCGGCCGACTGTTTTGTTTTGCGCATCAACCACATACCACTTATGGACCACATCCTCCTTTCTTTCAGACTTCGTTTTGTAACTTAAAGTATCCACAACAAATTCGGTTTAGTGTTGAGTAAATGATGATTTGAATTTGCCGGAAGGAGTTTCTTTGCAGCCACTCTTTCCGAAAGCGAGTGCAAAGGTAGAGTTCTTTGCCGCAAAAAACAAGAGATTTTTAGAAAAAAGTGATTTTGGATGTGCATAACTGCTTGAAAAACAGTGCAATTTTCGCCTTCTTATTTTACCGACTGATTGTTGAGCACTGCTACAAGCGGCCTGTGTACTTCAGATAACTGGCCAGACTGAGCATGGCCAAGAAAGGAACGATGATCATCAAATCGTGCCGTACAAAAGGCAATGGCTGAGAGGCAGCCCATATGCGAAGAACGATTTCCCACACGATGTAGGCTACCCAGAGCAAAATGGTCAATAGATACAAAGGTTTGATTTTCACAATGTTCTGCTTTGATTCAGAGCTTGTTCAGAATTTGGGATTATTTGCGAAAATGAAAGATTTTGGCATCAGATAAGTGATATTTTGAAAGGCATAGCCGCGCTACGGCTTGAAAAATTCACGCGATATGATGACAAAAGACCTGCCTACCGGACAGGCAGGCTCATTTGCAGCTCAAAATTTTAAATCTGAACAAGCTCTCAGTGATGTTCTTCGATGCAAATATAAGAGTCTGGGCAAAATCAGTGGTGCTTTTCCGATGGCCTACAATGGCAAAATGGGCTTGAAACCTTTTTGTTTAACTATTTTGACTGAAAAATTAAACAAAATAGACCGATATGGGCCATTTTGATGAACCATTTGATGGAATTTCTATTGAAAAGGATAAGTTCTTTGACCATTGGCTGAGAAAAATCCGACACAATCGGACAAAAACGGAAAAAAAAGAATATTCTGTTATCCTCAGCTGGATTATACAATAAGTTCTGTCGAATTTATGGGTACGCAGAACGAAAATTCGACACATTCCAGTAGAATTGTGATTATACTGTAAATGTATTTACTTCCACAACGACTACTTTGTAGAATGCGTCATTTGAAAGTGCTAAAAGTATGTTAAAATGGAAAATGGGAGGAAACTTCCTCGACACTAATTACTTCTTAACAGTACAAGCAGTAGAGAAATCAGCGGAAGTTTGGATTTGAAAATCTTTAAACCGCAGCATCATGAAAACCAAATCATTCAACAACAGACTCGAAGCCATCGATTGGATCGCTGAAAATGCCGAAAACGAAGGGCAATTTGAAGTCATGCGCGAACAACTCAATTTCAATTTCATTTACCACCATCGTTTCTTCCTCCGACTGGACGAGCTGGATGCCGAAGTGATCATGCTCGATCACGGCAAGAAACCACGCGGCTGATCCTCTTCCTCTGGCAGTCTACTTTTCCTCTGGCAGTCTACTTAATGATTTTGCGCTGGGCAGCATTCACAAATACGGTGTTCCCTATGCCATCATAGCCCTCGAACAAATCTGCCCCAATTTGCTTCATCGCCTCTCCTCTGAACCCCAAGATGCACAGGTCTGCCTCTGATGACTTGGTGTAAATGATGGTCCTGCTGTCTATGTCAGGCTTTTGCGGTATGACCTCTATGTTGTTGGGAGAAATGGGCAATTGCCCCTGTTCTATCAATGAAAAAAGCTGTTTCCGCTCCTCATCACAGGTGGCTTCCGGATAAATGGCAAATATCTTGATCACACCATTGCTCCACTCTTTGTGCCCCAACACGATGTATGCAAGTAAGATCATCAAGTTGGCATTGTCGTAATCACTCGCTGTAATCCACACGTGAATGGAGCGTTTGAATCCATACCCCCGCTCGCTGCTTCCCACGATGATCACATCAAAATCCACGGACGTAATCAACTTAAAATTGTCGATGATGTTGCTTAGGTTTTCTGGCTGAGATTTGGAGTATTCAAACATCAGAAGATTGTTCTCCGTACCGGAAATGCCTGGCAGTTGGATGACTTGGGCAATGGCAGAGGTGTAGGAGGGACTGATGAGGGTATCGACATAGATGTTGCTGTTGCTGGACTCCACCATTTTGATCAGGCGATTCTTGGATTGCTTGGCCTCCCGATTGGTCGATTTGGACAGGTAACCAGTGATCTTATGTATATAGGTACCAAATCCGTAAGTCTGCGAAATCCATCGCAGCAGGTCAAAGGCGGCAAATCGCTTGAAGGAACTCTCGGAAATACAAACCACAGAAGGGCGCCAGCTTCTGTTTTGTTCTTTGTTGGCTTTCTGCAAAAACACTTGCAACTGCCTGCTCAACTGGAAAATGACCCCCTGAAAAATGACCGCCAGGTTTTTCTTGTCGCTGTTGTACAAACTCACCAAGAGGTAGAAAACCACCATGAGGAGCAGTGCCAGCAGCGCATATCCCGCATTCATAAAGATCATCAGCCCCAAACAGGCCAAGGCCCCAAAGAGCGATACATACCAACGCGACTTGAAGGTAGGGCGGTAAGAGGGGTCAGCGGAAAAGTGTTGCAGGAAGGAGATCAGGCAAAGGGACCCGTAGGTGACCATGAAAAACATGGAGATGATTTCCGCCACGGCATCCAGTCCACCCATCATCACAAATACAAAGGCAATCCCAATGGTAATAATGGTGGCATTTCTCGGTTCGTCGTTCTTGCCCTTTCCCTTGGACAGCCACTGGTTGAAACCGGGCGAAGGAAGAATTCGGTCTCTGGCAATGGCCTGCAAGGTCCGGGGCGCCACCAGTATGGAACCCAGGGCCGAGGAAATGGTGGCCGCTGCCAAGCCCACGGGAATGACCCACCAACCCTGCCAGGCAATTTCTGACATGACGAGTTGATCGGTATTGGCCAGGGCTTCCGGACTGGCGGAGATGGCCAATTTGTAGGCAATCAAAAAATAGATCAACATTCCCCCCAGCGTACCAGCCAAAGTACCCAGCGGAATGGACCGGCTTGGATTTTCCAAATCACCAGACAATCCCACCCCTGCTGTCATGCCTGTAAAGGCGGGAAAGATGATGGCAAAGACCGTGAAGAACCCAATGGGAAGTGCGCTTTGCTCGCCAGCCGGAGATGGATTGGGAGAGGCAGGCTTGAGAATGGGCCCCATTGGGACTGTGTCGTTGGGGGTGGTCTGAGATGCCGCCGAGTCATTGGTCAGACTCATTTCCGTTTGGCTCCCCACTTTGGCGAAGGGGTCGAGATCGTGTGTGCGACTGTAGTCTGTCGATCCAGCAAAAAAAGCGACCAAGGAAAGGGCAAGGGTAAACACGACCACATACAATGCTTTCACACCAAGGTCAGCACCTTTGTAGAGTACAATGGTTGTCAGTAGAAGCAAGGCTGGTACACTGATGGTTTGCTTGTGTTCCAGCAACCAGGCGACACTTGAATGGAAACTGTAGTTGGCCAGCAAGTATTGGATCAAAGGGTTGAATGCCTCTGCCAGGGCAATGATGTAGAATGCCACGCTGATGGCCTGCGAAATGTAAAGCGCAATCCCGATGGAAGAGCCGATGACCAGGCCAAACGAACGAGAGATGATGTAGTATTCGCCACCGCCTTCCACCTTTTGGTTGGTGGCCAGCTCGGCAATGGCCATGGCAGTGGGAATGGTTACGGCATGGCCCACCAATATGATGGCGATGGTTCCGATGAGCCCGACATGGCCTACGGCGAATCCAAAGCGCAAAAACATGATGGCACCCAAAATGGTGGAAATGGCTGTAAAGAAGACCGGTGCAGTTCCAAATTTTTGTTTGCCCGATGAATTACTCATGGCTTTGAGTTGAATAAGGCCGCAAGGTAGGAATTTTTTGCAGCAGTCGCATGTTCCTTGTCCAATGGCTGCAACCAAGCCAGGCACTTTTCGTACTGTAATGGATAAAATTTCTCGTACTTTTGTGCGAAATTTTCGCTTAACCAAAAACAAAAAGCATATGTACCGGACACACAATTGTGGCGAACTCAGGATTGGCCATGTCGGGCAACAAGTAACCCTCAGCGGATGGCTGCAAAAAAGCAGGGATTTGGGTGGAATGACCTTCATCGACCTGCGAGATCGCTACGGCATTACTCAGTTGGTGTTCAATATGGATGACAATGCTGACCTTTGTGAAGAAGCCCGGAAACTGGGACGCGAGTTTGTACTGAAAGTAGAGGGAATCGCCAGAGAGCGCAGCAACAAAAATCCCAACCTTTCCACCGGAGACATCGAAATCGAGGTCAAGAGCCTGACGGTGCTCAATCCTTCCAAACTTCCGCCTTTTCTCATAGAGGACGACACAGATGGAGGAGATGAGCTGCGGATGAAATACCGCTACCTGGACATTCGCCGCCACCCGGTCAAGGAGAATCTCATCTTTCGCTCCAAACTGGCAACGGAAACCCGCAAGTACTTGACGGACCAAGGATTTGTAGAGGTGGAAACGCCCGTATTGATCAAGAGTACGCCGGAAGGAGCCCGCGACTTTGTGGTGCCCAGCCGCATGAACAAGGGACAATTCTACGCTCTGCCTCAGTCGCCACAGACTTTCAAGCAAATCCTGATGGTGGCCGGCATGGACAAGTACTTCCAGATCGTCAAATGCTTTCGGGACGAGGATTTGCGCGCCGACCGCCAACCAGAATTTACCCAAATTGACTGCGAAATGTCCTTTGTCACTCGCGAGGACATTCTCAATACCTTCGAGGGATTGACCCGCTACCTGTTCCAGGCAACCAAGGGCATCGAGCTGCCAACCTTTCCTCGGATGAGCTACGACGAGGCCATGCAGCGCTATGGCTCCGACAAACCCGACCTCCGCTTCGGAATGGAGTTCGTCGAGCTGAACGACCTGGCCAAGGGGCACGACTTTGCCGTATTCGACAGTGCTGAGCTGATCGTGGGCATTTGTGCCGAAGGACAGGCAGGAGAATTTTCCAACAAAGACATCAAAAAGCTCACCGAGTGGATGCAGCGTCCTCAGATCGGGGCCAAGGGCTTGGTCTATGTCAAGTGCAATGAAGATGGAAGCTTCAAGTCTTCTGTTGGCAAGTTTTATGATGAGGCAGCACTGAAAGGCTGGGCGGAGAAGTTTGGAGCCAAGCCGGGTGACATGTTGCTGATCTTGTCGGGAGAGGCAGAAAAAACCCGCAAGCAGCTCAACGAACTCCGGCTCGAAATGGCGGACCGCATGAAGTTGATCCAGGAAGGGGACTTCAAGCCACTGTGGGTCCTCGACTTTCCTCTGCTGGAATGGGATGAAGACTCAGAGCGTTTTCACGCCATGCACCACCCCTTTACCTCTCCCAAAAAAGAGGATGTTGACCGCATGTTGGTCGGAGACCACGAGACCATGAAGAGCCTGCGGGCCGATGCCTACGATTTGGTCATCAATGGTGCGGAGATTGGCGGTGGTTCCATTCGTATTCACGACCGGGAATTGCAGTCGCGCAACTTTGATCTGCTGGGATTCAGCAAGGAGGAGGCCGAGGAGCAGTTTGGCTTCCTGATGGGAGCGTTTGAATATGGTGCGCCACCGCACGGAGGAATTGCCTTCGGCTTCGACCGCCTTTGTTCGATCATGAACGGACAGTCTTCCATCCGCGATTTCATTGCCTTCCCCAAAAACAATCAGGGACGCGACATGATGATCGATGCTCCTTCCCTCATTCACGATGAGCAGTTGGAGGAATTGGGCATTGACTTGAAGAAGGAAGAAACGGTAGAATAGATGAATTTTTGACGACAGTCGTCAACCATAAGATCTATCAAATGGAACAACCCTCAGCCTTGTACAAAAGCTGAGGGTTGTGTCGTCTTGTCAGTCAGACAAGTTTTTTCTCTGGCTCTGGGGATGCTCCTTAAAAACCTCTGCTCTTTTTCTTGACAGCAACGTTTTTCTTCTGGTTGGCATCCTCTTCTTTCTTCAAAAACAGGGTTTCCAGCTCGTTGTCCACTTTGAACACGGCGCTGTAGAATCCGGCTGCTTCAAATTCGAGATTGACCACCATGGTGTTGAGACCATAGTTCATCGGCTGGTGGACCTCCTGGATGATTTCTCCCATGGAATCGTTCAACAGAAAATGCATTTCTCCCTCCTTGATGGATTCGAGCGTGATTTCAAACACACCATTTTCCAGTTGCTCCTTGTGAGTCACCATGAAGTAGTGGATGGTCGTTTTCTTCAGTTTGATGAATTCTGAAGTGTTGGACGTTCCATCGACATCGACCTGCCGAAGGCGGTAGTAGGCATCTTCCAGCCCCAATTCCAAATCGGTGAAGCTGTAATTTTGCCCTTGATCGCTGGTGCCTGCTGCGTCCACTGTCCCGATGGCCTTGAACTGACGGCCGTCCATGGATCTTTCTACGACAAATGACTGTGCGTTTTGCTCCTGGGCGGTACTCCATTTGAGCTTAAAGCCCACAGAATACTCTTCCCCAGTGATGGGTTCATCGTAGATGATGCCGGCCTGGACTTGCCAACCGAGACTGCTCAACAACAAGCAGAGTAGCGATGAATACAATGTGTGAATGCTGGGTTTTCTTCTCATACAACCTTTCTATTTTTATTTCAACCTCTAACATCTTGAAAAACAGAGAGATTGTAAATCCGCGAAAGTCCGATTTCGTGACAGTATTTCGGGCTGTATTGCGAAAGATGACTACCCGTGGGACACAGGCGGCCAGGCACCACAGTCAATGCACAGGGAGAAATTTCTTTTCCGTCCTGATCAGGGGTACTTTCAAAAAAGACAGGAAAGGAGTCTTTCGTGACAGATCAAGGTTGTACTTCCTTGTTTTTGACGTACTTGTCCAGCCAATTGGTCATCTCCCATAGCATGTGCATCACAGACTCTCTGGCTCGGTATCCGTGACTTTCGTCGGGCAGCATCACCAAGCGAACAGTGGCACCATGTCCTTTGAGGGCAGCATAAAAACGCTCGCTCTGCATGGGATAAGTCCCCGAATTGTTGTCGGCCTCGCCGTGGATCAGAAGAAGTGGCTCCTTGATCTTATCGGCATGCATGAAGGGAGACATCTTGAAGTAGGTCTTAGGCGCTTCCCAGAAAGTGCGCTCCTCCGATTGGAATCCAAAGGGAGTCAGGGTGCGATTGTAGGCACCACTGCGTGCAATTCCGGCAGAAAAAATATCGGTATGCGCCATGAGGTTGGCGGTCATAAAGGCTCCATATGAATGGCCACCCACTCCCAGTCTTTCCGTATCGGCAATTCCCATGTCGTCGAGTTTTTTGACGGCAGCCTCGGCACCAGAGCGGAGTTGCTCGACAAAGGTCTCGTTGGGCTCGTCTTCGCCTTCTCCGATGATGGGCATACTGAAATCATCCAGCACGGCATATCCTTGCATCACCCAAAGCATGGGAGACCACCAGCCGATGCGGGGAAACTCATAGGGGGAGTCTGTCACTTGGCCTGCAGCATCTGCACTTTTGAATTCTCGGGGATAGGCCCACATGAATACGGGCAGGCGTCCGTCTCGCTCCTTGTCGTAATTGGGCGGCAAGTACAGCGTGCCAGTCAGCTCGACACCATCGCTTCTTTTGTAGCGAATCAATTCTTTTTTGACCTTTTTGATGGACTCGTAGGGATTTTCAAAATGAGTGATCTGCTGAAGTTCGCCACTGTTGAGGTTGCGCAAGAAGTAGTTGGGAGGTTCTTCCCGAGATTCTCTCCGGGTGATGATCAAGCCTTTTTTCTTGTCCAATATGGTCAGCGGATATTCGTAATAAGGTGCTTCGGAGCGCCAGGCACGGGTCGACTTTTTGGTCTCGATGTCGAAGCGATCCACAAAGGGGCGATTGCCCTCTGGAGAGGCGCCCTGTCCGGCGAGAAAGAGCGTTTTGCCATCGTCGTCCATCAGGAGTACTGAGCGACCATATTTGTTGATGCGGACTTCAAAGGATCCCGGATTGTTGTAGCGATCTTCCCAGGAGCGATCGAAGAGAACTTTTTTGCCTTTCTCGGGCTGATCGGGCTGCCAACTGCTGGTGATCTCCTGGCGATTGTTCCACCACCATTCGCTGGCCATTGCCAAGTTTCCATTTCCCCAGGTGATGCCTCCGTAGCGCAGCTTGAAGCTGATGCCCTTTTGGGGACTGCCGTCAAAGGGAGCTGCCAAACTGTATTGCATGTCTCGAATGTCAGCTTCTTTTTTGGGATCGCCACCGTCCTGTGCTTCTACCCAATACAGACTGGCAGGAACGTCGGCGCGCCAGCTGAAACGCCGGGGGCCTGTCCGCACCGCACCAAAACCCTTTGGGATGTTTTCGGCGATGGGAATATCGGCGACCTTTTTGACCAATTTTCCCTCTTGATCGTAGATTTCGACCCGAAACGGAAAGCGGTTGAGGGGCACGATGTACGAAAATGGGCGTTGTATGGTGCTCACCATGATGTAATTGCCATCCGGTGAAGGGCTGAAGCCTTTGATGATGCCGGCTGGGCCGAAATCTTTGGCTTGTCCACTCTCTACATTGACCATCACCAACTGCGAGCTGGTGTAGTACTCGAACAAAGATTCATCAAAAGCATTTTTGAGCAGGTCCTGATAGGTTCGCACAGGAGCGGATTTACCGATGTTTTGCTGTATGGTTGGTCCAGATGGAAAGTTTGGCGGCTCTGGTGTGGCGCCTCTTTCCGGAAGGACGGATTTGTAAAGAATGTGTTTGCTATCCGACATCCACCGATAGGGCAGGCCAGAGATGGCATCATTGATGACGGCATCTGACAATTTTTTGGCCGTTGCTGTTTCTGCGTTCAACATCCACAATTCCAGCCCATTGCTTTTGGTGATGGTAAAGGCGGATCGAGAGCCATCGGGTGACCAGCTGATGTTTTCTATTTTGGGTTGTTCGGGAAGGCCAGCCACAGCCTGGGCAGCGGCCTTGCTGAGTCGGCGCACTTTGATGCCGTTGTAGTAAAAGGCTCTGCTGGAGCCATTTTTTCGAGGGTTGATGCGAATCCCTGCCAATCGCAGTTCGTCTTGCGCTACCTCTTCTATGGATGGCAGGTTGGGCCGATCGAGTAGGAGCATCCACTGATGAGATGGACTGAGAGTGGCTGCCGGAGTGGGAGGAGCGTCGATGAGGTCGGCTATGGCTTTGGGAGGTAACTGGTATCCTGGGTTTTCCTGTGCTTGAACGGAATTTGTCATACTAAGTTGAAATAAAAAAATGAGCAACGCACAGCAAGTTGCCAGGCGTTTTGAGGGTGTAGAGTTTTTCATTAGGTTACGGATTGTGTAAATGTGCAATCAGGATAATTACGAAGATAGGGATTTTTTGCGCTCTTTGCGCGGCTTATTGGGCATTCTTGCGCAGCTGCAGGTAATCCAGGTAGTAGATGAAGCGAAAGGAAAGATTGTTGCTTTGTGAGGCGGACCACAATCGGCTCAAATCTCGAAAATAGTGGGTGTCCATGTTTGAGTCTGCTGTGCGAATGGCATTTTTCCAAACCACAAAGAGATCGCTGCCCGGTGCAAATCGCCAGCGATAGGTCAGATTGGCTGTAAAGATGTTCCAACTGATGTCGTGTACGGATGTTCCACTCTTATTTGATCCCTGGTAGTCGGTCGCTGCCATGCCTCCCTCCTCGTCGAGCAAGTGGAAGCTGTTGTATTGCAGTTTGGTCCAGTAGTGTCGAAGTCGCAAACTGAGACTCATCTTGTTGTTGAAGGTGTAGTTGGCTTCTATGGTGTTGTCAAAAACGCTTTGTCGACGCTTGCTGAAGAGAATGTCGCTGCTGGAAACGCTTTGAAAACCGATGCCCTCTTCTCGGGCTGTCACATAACCCATGTCATTGAACAATTGCTCATTTTCGATCTTGAGCACCACGAGCAATTTGTCGTTGAGTCGGATGCGTGGCTTCACCTCCAATTGCAGTCGCCGCCGCCTTTCTTCGTCAAAATTCCGGAAGCTCCCCGCCACATCCACTGCCAGCCGTTTTCGGTAATCGGTGGACAGGTAGACGCCAAACATGGCATTGCGAGGGTATCGGTAAAAGGCGGAAAAATCTTGGGTGCGTGGCTCAAAATAATCGTAAGAATCAAAGGGTTCGATCCAGCTCCACAATCGAAAGCCAATGAAACCGCGGGTGACGAGGGTCACACTTAGATAGGTTCCGAAATCGGCGTATCGGTTTGGTGATTCCAGGCGGGTGTAACGCGTAGAAGCATAGGCCGAAAAGCGATTGAACATGCCAAATGGCTTGAAAATGTTGTAGGACACATGCCCGTTGAAAATCTGTTGGTTTGACCGCCGGAGAAACCCCAGGTCATCTATGTCATAATGGCGGCTGGTCAACTCGTAAGAGGTGCCATACTGAAAGCGGCCTCCATTCTTTTCCCAGCCCAGACTGTACTGATGCCCCAGCCCCACACTGTCCTGCCCGCTGTGGGTCTCCACACCGCTGTAATACTGCTGACTGAGCTTGCCGCTGCCAGACAGGCTGTAGGTATTTTTCTTGTTGTTGATCTTGAACAAGGCTCCACTTGCATTGGCGTCATAGCTGTGCCCACTTCGCAAGACATTGGTATTGATGAGGCTCACATAGCTGTTATTGGGCAGATTTTGGTCCAGCACCAAGACGTTGTAATTGGTCAGTGGATTGGTTTGTATCTGGCGGCTTTCGCCTGTGTATAGATTCTCGATCTGCGCATAGGTTGCCTTCGAACTGGCATTGAAAAGACCGATGCCAAGGCCATTGGAGGTGCGGCCTGATATTTTGGAGGCGTTGAACAGGGGGGAGGTGATGGGATTGTCGACAATTTCTTCCTCTTCTCCCAATTCGTTGGAAACTTGGTGGTAGTAAATGGGGCGGCCTCCGATCCTACGCGAATAAAACAGGTCTCCTTTGTTGAACAACTCGGTCCCCTCGGTAAAGAAGGGGCGGTTTTCGTCAAATTTTATTTCAAAGGGCGAAAGATTGAGAATTTCATCATCGGCCTGCACCTGACCAAAGTCGGGAATGAGGGTCATGTCCAGGGTAAAGGCGTCGTTGATGCCATATTTGAGGTCCATGCCACCTGTGATGGATGTGTTCCAGGAATCAATTGCATTTTCTTTGTCAGAATGCTTGTTTAGGTAGGCGGATAGGTAAGGGGTAAAAGACAGTCGGAGGGGCGCTTCGATGTCTTGAATGCCGCTCAGTTGTCCCGACTGTTGGAGAATGCCAGCCATGTCGGGCCGCACTTCGTTCCAAAATGACTGCTCTCGGTTTCGTCGGACCATCCGGGCAAAGTTGATGTTCCAGTTTTGGGCTTCCATATTGGGAAATCGAATGGCAGAATAGGGAATCTTCAGCTCCACTTGCCAGCCGTCAGCCAGGATCTGCACCTGACTTTCCCAGACCGCATCCCAGTTTCGATCTCCACCGAAAATGCTGCTCTGACCCGAACTCCTTTCACTGGCCGAGTACTTGATGTCGCACTGAATGCCTGCTGGCGTGACGATGAATCCCAACCCATTTTGCCCATCCTGATAGGCGTCGATGACCACGGCAAACCAGTCGGTAATGCCAACTTGGTCTCTTTCGGAAAGCTGTTGCAGGATGCTGTCTGGCGAGTCTTCGTACAGTTTGGCAGCGATGTAGATGGCTTTGTCGTCGTACACGATGGATACTTCCGTCTTTTGGCTGGCAGCTGATCCTGGGACAGGTTCCATTTGGATGAAGTTGCTCACCTTGTTGGTATTTTGCCAAATGGGTTCTGTCAGTCTGCCATCGACGCGAATGTTTTGCTGGATGCGTTCGGCAAAGCACTGTCTGGGCAGGGGAATTCCATACTGGGCCATCAGGGACCAATGAAAGGCAAGCAGTAGAAGGGTCGAGAAGATGCGTCTGAGTTTGGTAGTCTCAACAAAATGGCGCATTCAATGTACTCGTTTTAGTCACTTTAGTTTGGGAGGAAAACCGTCAGGTCAGCTTGGAAAAAGAACAGACAAGAGGGTGGGTCTGCGGGATCGTCATTGTGTTACTAGCACAAAATATACCAAATAAATGCAGGCGGCGATCAATGGCGGATGGGGTCCGACAGGGGAGAGAAAACCCTAGACTGCACATAGGGGATTGGCAAGGGAGGGAAGGCTGAGGATATGCACAAATTTTTGAATACATTGTTTTAACTTTGTACAGCTGGCTGTCAGTTTTCTCTGCTTACTGCTTATATTGTGTCTACCCAGATGGGGCAATATTGGATGTTACTCACTCTAAATGCCTATTTTTGCATCCGAAGCTTAAGTTAATGGAAATTGGCAGGCCCTCTTGGCTGCACACATTGGACAATAGGCGCATTTGTAAACATTGGATAAAATATTAGATTTCGGCCAGTGAAGCACTTGATACCATATTTTATTCAGGATCGATTGGAGCGCGGTGAACTGCGTGGGTCTTTGAACGCCTACACCATGTTCATCGACTTGTCTGGTTTTACCCCTCTGACAGAGACCTTGATGAAACAGGGCACAGAGGGGGCAGAGCAGTTGTCCATCAGCCTAAATAACATCTTTGCCCCCATGGTCAATCTGGTTTACAACCAGCAAGGCTTCATTCCCTATTTTGCAGGAGATGCCTTTACGGCAGTCTTTGAAGACCCTGTCTCAGGTGTCAGCCCAGAATCTCTGCTGCGCACCGCAGGCCAACTGCGCGACCTTTTTACCCGCGAGGGATTGAAAAAGACGCGATTTGGAGATTTCCAAATTGGAATCAAGATTGGACTTTCCTATGGGGAGGTCAACTGGGGCATTGTGGGGCAGACCCAAAAGGCATTTTACTTCCGCGGTCCCGCCATCGATTCTTGTGCCGAAAGCGAGCATTTGGCTGTTGACCAAGACATCATTCTCGACGATGCCTTGTTGGATCGCTTCGAAACCAAGCCCGAGGTGGTAGAGATGGGAAATGAAGGCCACTATCGATTGACTTCTCAAACCACTCATCCATACGAACAGCAGGGACGGTTGCAGCAGCCAGCCCTGAAAAGGAGCATACTCAAGGATTTTCTCCCTTTCTCTGTTTTGCGCCTCAATGCCTCTGGGGAATTCCGAAACGTCGTCTCGGTTTTCATTTCCTTCACTGGGGTTTCAGAATACGAAGTCTTCAACCAGTTCTCTACAAGGGTACTGGAAAACATGAGTAGCTTTCAGGGCTACTTCAAGGAGGTAGACTTTGGAGACAAGGGCGGGGTCATGGTTGGCTTCTTTGGCGCTCCGGTCACCTACGAAAACAACGAGGAGCGGGCATTGGAGTTTGTGGCTTCTTTGCAAGAGGATTTGCAGGAATTGCAAAAAAATGGTGATCTCAACTTCCGGGTGGGCGTCACCTCTGGCTTGGCGTACACAGGCATTGTCGGTGGACAAGAGCGTTGTCAGTACGCTGCGGTGGGCAATTTCGTCAATCTGGCTGCCCGCCTGATGATGAATGCCGATTGGGGAGAAGTATTGGTGGACCAGCAGATTCTACAAAGTTGTCGGACCTTTCGCTTCCAGCACAAGGGCGACATTCGATACAAGGGCATAGAGGGCGACATTCCGACTTATCGATTGGAGGGCCGCAATGCTGAGATGTCAGTCTCCTACAGCGATCGAATGATTGGTCGGGAGACAGAACTGGTGGAGTTGGCCGACTTTGGCAAGGCAGTTTTCGAAGGAGAATTTGCCGGACTGGCCTACATATTCGGAGAGGCGGGCATTGGCAAGAGTCGCCTGTCATTTGAATTGCGTCAGCGCATCCAACAAATGGGCAATGTAGAATGGTCTGTTTGTCAGGCCGACCAGATATTGCAAAAGCCTTTCAATCCGTTTGTGTACTACCTACGCAACTTCTTCAGCCAATCCCCGGATCGATCGGCCCAAAAAAACCTCGACCAATTTGAGGATCGACATCAGTGGTTTCTCAAAGACTGCAAGCACTTCAACGAAATGGGAAGGGCCGACATCTACAAAGAACTGGTGCGGACCAAGTCCATTCTCGCAGCCCTTCTGGGCTTGTACTACGAAGATTCGCTTTGGGAACAGCTCGACGCCAAGGGACGCTACCAAAACACCTTGCAGGCATTGGACAGTTTCTTCAAAGCCCGCGCACTCCTGCAGCCCTTGGTCATGGAATTGGAAGATGGCCATTGGTTTGACGAAAACTCCAAGGAATTTTTGCTCAGCTTCATCAAGCAAATCTCTGCCTTCCCCGTCTTCATTCTGGTGACTTCTCGCTACAACGACGACGGTACCAAACCCTATCTCATCGAGGAAGATCAGTTGGCCAAACTGCAGATTGCCAATGTGGAGGTAGACCTGAACATCTTGTCCAAAGAAAAACTGGAGGACTTTGCAGAGGAAAAGCTCAAGGGGCGGATCAACCACGAATTCAGCGAACTGCTGGGTCGGATTACCAACGGCAACCCATTCTATCTCGAACAGGTGCTGGAATACCTTCGGGAAAGCAAATTGTTGGACAATCGAGAGGGAGAGTGGCACATCAGGGACAAGAACATCAAGCTGTCCAGTTCGATCAACGCCTTGTTGATGGCCCGCATCGACCGCTTGTCGACCCTCGTCAAAGAAACGGTCAAGACTGCCGCCGTCATTGGCCGGGAATTCGAAGTGCCAGTCCTCAACGAAGTGATGAAGGAGCACGAAGAAATGGTCCGTCGCAATGGCAATTCACAGGCGGTCCTGCAGGAACAAATACTGACGGCAGAGCAGGGACAGATATGGCAATCGATGAACGAATTGCGCTACATGTTCCGGCACTCCCTGCTTCGAGAGGCCGTCTACAAAATGCAATTGCACACCAGGCTGCGCAAGCTGCACCACCTCATTGCCAAGGCCATAGAGGAGTTGTATGCAGACAGTCTGGAAGAAAAATATGTGGACCTGGCGTTCCACTTCGAGCATTCTGGCGTAGAAGGAAAAACCAATTTTTACCTGGAAAAAGCAGCAGATCACGCCCGTCGCAATTTCCAAAACCAGCAAGCTGTCGACTTTTACAACCGCTTGTTGAACAACTTGGGAGATGAAGACAAGGAGCACAAAATCGACATGTTGCTCAAAAAAGGGCGGATACTGGAGTTGATTGGCCGATGGGACGAATGCCAGGACATCTACGCCGAGGCCCTCATCATGGCCCACCAAGTCGGTGACCAGTTGTTGCTGGGCCGAACCAATAACAGCCTTGCCTATCTGCTCATCTTGAAAGGAGATTACGAACGGGCACACAACTACTTGGAAAAGGCCAGTGAGTACTTTTTGGCCGTCGACGATCACAGGGGCATCTCCAAGGTCAATGGCCGCATGGGAGACTGGCACTTCCGCCAGGGGGGATATGAAGAGGCCAAAAAATATTTCAGAGAAAGCATCCGTTTGTTCCGCATTCTGCCTTATCGATCTGCCAATGCACAGATCGTTGCTACTCTGGGGCTGACCCACATGAATCAGGGCAATTACGACGAGGGAATCCAAGTGTTGAGTACAGAACTGGAAACCTGTGAAGAGGCAAACGACAAGCAAGCTCTCGCGACCTTGAATACCAATTTGGGCATCATTTACTTCGAAAAGGGGGATTACGATGCCGCTCTGGCCTGCTACCAGAAGGGACTGCAGCTGAGCGAGGAATTGGGCAATTTGCAATTGACAGCCATCGCCATTGGTTGCATTGGCAGTGTGTACCAACGAAAGGGGGATTACGATCAGGCCATGCAGCATTTCATCCGCGACCTGGAGCTGTGCGAAAAAATTGGCGACAAACAAGGAACGGCCATCACCATTGGATTGATTGGAGAACTCAGAAGTGTGGAGGGAGAATTTGAGGTCGCCATACAGTATTTGGAGCGCAATTTGGAAATGTGCGAAGAACTCGGCTACCAAAAAGGGATTGCCAAGTCATTGAATACCCTGGGGGACATTTACACCTATACGGGACGGTATCCCAAGGCGGTGGAATACTACGATTCGGCCATCGACATTTCCCGCAAAATCGACAACCGCCTGGTTTTGGGATCCAGCCTGATCGAAAAGGCGACGGTCTTGATCATGGATGGGCAATATGTGGAAGCGGAGAAAAGCCACTTGGAAGGCTTGCAGATTGCGCGGGAATTGGGCAATCCGGATTTGCTGTTTGAAGCTCGTTTGTTGGCTGCCAAAGTAGATTTCTACAATGGACGGGAGAAAATTGCCGTTGAAGCATTGGAAAGTTTGCTTTCTGGGGCCGAGGATGACAAAGAGCGGGCCGACATTCACTACACATCCCACAAGATTGGTTTGGGCGGTTCGCATCGGGAGGAGGCATTGAAAATTTACCAGCAATTGTACAAATCAGAAGCCCAGCACATTTTCAGGAGTAGAATCGAAGAGTTGAGCTAGACTTGCTTGGAACTGGTACCTATACAAATACATATGAAAATGACTTACAGCAGCTTCGTCTTTCTGATTGCATGCCACCTCATGGGATGCGGCGATCCTTCAGCAAGTACCTCTTCTCAACAAGCTGCCACTTCTCTTGCGCACATCCAACAATTGGATGAGGAGCTGCCAGAAAAAATCTTACTCGACAGCAGCTATCAGTTCCCCTACGAACTCAACGAACCGGACGAAACCCTCAAGCTATCGGACAAGCTACTGGAAATTTCGGGCCTGAGCCTGTCTACCGACAAGGACAAGCTCTGTGCAGTTCAGGATGAAAAAGGCATCATTTTCCAGGTGAGCAAAAAGAGTGGAAAAATCGAGGACAAAATTGACTTTTGGAAAACGGGAGATTACGAAGGCATAGAAATCATTGGGAAGGCCGCCTATGTTGTCAAGAGTACGGGGACCATTTACGAAGTGGAAAACATGGGTACCTCCAAGCAAAATGTCAACAAATACAATACCTTCCTCGGTCGCGAAAACGATGTGGAGGGCTTGTGCTACGACCGCAAAAACAATCGCCTGTTGCTCGCTTGCAAGGGCCGCCCCGCTACGGGGGAATCTCTGCTGGAATTTCGCTCCCGCAAATGCATCTATGGCTTTGATCTGCAAAGCAAACAACTGGACAGTTTGCCGGCCTTCACCATCATGCTGGATGAGATACAAGACTACCTGATCAACCACCCACTGGCCGAAGAACTCAACAAGCTCATCGAGTTTTTTACCCCCGAAAAGGAAAACCTCAACTTCAATCCTTCTTCCATTGGCATCCATCCGACCAGCGGAAACATCTACCTGACCTCTTCCGTCGGCAAAGTTTTGATCGTGCTCAACCCAGCAGGCAAGATTTTGTACATGGAGAAAATGAAGAAAAAACTCTACCCCCAACCAGAGGGCATTACCTTTGACAAAGACGGTACGCTCTACATTTCGAGCGAGGGAAAGGAAGGCAAGGCCCGCATCCAGCGACTGTCACCTCGATTGCTCGGAAAATAATTTTTCACCATCTTCCATTCTATCTCCCTTTTCGGTGCAACCCTGCCCGATCGTCCCCGTATTCAATAACCGAAATGACAAATGAATGGTCCCATGGCGCAGGCTCAATGGATTATATCCAGTGATCACATACGAAGTTTCGATCAACTGAGATCGTGTTTCAATTTGGTTTTTCAGCTAGTATGAAATGAATTTTGCAGCCAGACGAGGCTCCATTTTTGGCGCATAGCTGGAGGCTACGGGCCAAAAATTAGCAGAAGGATGGCGAAGAAAGGCGTTCATAATAGCGAAAGGATTAATTTTAAACATGATCTGATTACCTTTGCGGCATTTAGAGCTTGGTCAGATTTAAAATTTTGATGCTGCAAATGAATCTTTTGTCATCATATCGCGCGAATTTTTCAAGCCGTAGCGCGGCTATGCCTTTCAAAATATCACTTATCTGATGCCAAGATCTTTCATTTTCGCAAATAATCCCAAATTCTGAACAAGCTCTTGTTAAATGAAATAAAACCAAAGGCATAAAATGAACAAGAATTTTCTGAAAAAACTAGGCCTGCAAAAGGTCAACAAAGGAACGAGTACGGGCCGGAAGTTTTTTGGCTCTGCCAAAAGCCTGATCGATTCTTACTCCCCTGTCGATGGCAAACTGATTGGCCAGACGACCACCACCAGTCGCCGCGAGTACGAAAAGGTGATCGACACGGCTCAAAAGGCTTTTGTCGAATGGCGCAAAATCCCAGCTCCCCAGCGAGGAGAGATCGTCCGCCAGTATGGAATGGCCCTGCGCGAGAACAAGGAGGCTTTGGGTCGATTGGTATCCTACGAGATGGGCAAGAGCCTGCAAGAGGGATGGGGCGAAGTGCAAGAAATGATCGACATCTGCGATTTTGCAGTCGGATTGTCCCGCCAGTTGTACGGCCTCAGCATGCACTCTGAGCGCCCCGGCCACCGCATGTACGAGCAATGGCACCCGCTGGGAATCGTAGGCATCATCAGTGCCTTCAACTTTCCGGTTGCCGTGTGGTCTTGGAACTCCATGATCGCCTTGGTGTGTGGAAATGTTTGTGTTTGGAAGCCATCTGAAAAGACACCTCTTTGCGGCATTGCCTGCCAAAACATCTTGCAATCTGTCCTCAAAGCCAACAAGGTTCCCGAAGGCGTTTGCAGCCTGATCAATGGCAACTACGAGGTGGGTGAATACATGAGCACAGACAGCCGGATTCCATTGGTATCGGCCACTGGCAGTACGCGCATGGGTCGCATTGTGGGCGCCACGGTTGCCCAGCGCCTTGGCCGCAGCTTGCTGGAACTCGGGGGAAACAATGCCATCATTGTCACGCCAAATTCCGACATGAAGTTGGTCCTTACTGGAACGGTCTTCGGAGCCGTCGGTACAGCAGGCCAGCGTTGCACAACGACTCGTCGCCTGATTGTCCACGACAGCCTTTACGATCAGGTGAAGAAAGGCTTGGTCAAAGCATACAAGCAATTGAAAATTGGTGATCCTTTGAATCCCAAAAACCACGTCGGACCTCTGATCGATACGGATGCCGTAGAGAATTATCTGTCTGCCATTGCTGCTGTGAAAGAGCAGGGAGGCAAGATGTTGGTCGATGGTGGTGTATTGAAAGGCAGAGGGTACACGAGCGGTTGTTATGTTAAGCCTTGCATTGCAGAGGTGGAAAATCACTACCCGATTGTACAGCACGAAACCTTTGCGCCCATCCTTTACTTGATCAAGTACAGCGAATTGAACGAGGCAGTGGCCATGCAAAACGATGTGCCTCAAGGGCTGTCATCGGCCATCATGACGGGCAATTTGCGAGAGGCAGAATACTTCTTGTCTGCAGAGGGATCGGACTGTGGCATTGCCAATGTAAACATCGGAACGAGCGGTGCAGAAATCGGTGGTGCTTTTGGTGGCGAGAAAGAAACAGGCGGTGGTCGCGAGAGTGGTTCCGATGCCTGGAAGGCCTACATGCGCCGCCAGACCAACACCATCAACTACAGCAAAGACTTGCCACTGGCACAAGGGATCAAATTCGACATTTGATCGGGCCATTGCGCAAGATGCGATACTAGCAGGCTGTGTCCAACACAGCTTGATTTTATACGGTCAATAAAGTACAGCAGCTCTCCGATGTTTCGTCGGAGGGCTGTTCTTCTGTCACCCTTTCGCTACTGTCCGGGAGCCGTCAGCAATCGACCGACCGGGTAGATTCGATGGGTGGGTTCGTAATGGGGAGAGTGTTTGTAAATGAAGACCAATTGATCGTAAGCTGACTCGGCAAAGGCTTCGTCTTCCTTCTTTTTTTGCTCCAGTTTTTCCCGCAAGCCAGGAATCTCGTCCAAGTAGCGGGCTGCCAAATCTTCAAATACATAGGCAGAAAAATATTCTTTTTGCATGAGGATGCCATCGAAAAAATTCCAGGCAAACCAAGAGTCTGGTGCTTGGGGTTCGAGGGTTTCCACGATGTAGCGATTGGTGGGTTGTGTGGTGGAGATGAGGTAATCGCCGCGGTAGTATTGCCGTTTTTGCAATTGCTTTTCGACCACCACATTGTAGTGCAAATAATGCCCTTCGTAGGCGGGCCGATCTTTGTAGGATTCGACGCGGTACAGCTCCACTTCCACCTCCGTGTCGGCTTCCAATTGTTGAACTTGAACGCCATTCCAACGCATGCGCTCTACCACTTCTTCATAGGCTTGGGGGATGATGTAGGCAATGGGTTTGTCTATTGTCAAGCTGGCTTTGTAATGAGGGAAATAGGGAATTTCTTTTTCGAAAGTCGCTTCCCGATCGTAGTACAATCGATCTTTGCCACTGATCTCGGAGGGTTTGTATTTGGCCTCGTAGCCCTTGAAGATCAGCTGCTCGGCTTGCTTGGTGATCAATTCCCAGTTGAGGTCGAAGCTTTGTTTGTACTGGGTATTTTCAATGGCTTTGGCCCGCGCCTCTGTGATGGCCTGGTGCTGGTCGTTCATCAATCGGATCATGCATTCCAAAAACGTTCTGGTGCTTTCGACTCGGTCTTTGAAGGGCTTGAGCATGTGTGTCTCGGGCATGAAGGAAAGGGTGTTGAAAAGGGCGGCGTAGCCAGAGGAGTAGCGGGGCAGGTCAAGAAAAGCAGCGATGCCGTTGTCGGGGATGTCTCGGGCATAGACGTAGGGCGTCATCTCCCAATTGCGGGCTTTCATGTCTTGGTACAAACGGGGCAGCATTTGCTGTTGGAGGTACTGGGCCAGGTTGGGATCGAGTTTGTCGGCTTGGGTGGCGATCAGCGTCATGGTGTAGGAATAGTCGGCGCCGTTGGAGGTATGGGTATCTACGAGCACATCGGGACTCCAGTGGGTAAAGAGTTGGTTGAAGGTCCGGGCATTGTAGGAATCGCATTTGATGAAGTCCCGATTGAGGTCGAGGTTGCGGGCATTGCCTCGGAAGCCATAGGCCTTTGGCCCGTTCTGGTTGGCCCGTGCGAAGCTGTTGCGATTGAGTGCTCCTCCGATGTTGTAGATCGGAATGGCGACGATGACCACTTTGTCCAGCAGGCCTTGCAGTTCTTTTTGGCGAGCCATGTCCCGAAGCATCATCATGCTGGCATCAATGCCGCAGGGCTCACCGGGATGGATGCCATTGTTGATCATGAGTACGAGCCTTCCTTTGCGACGATTGGAGTTTGGATCTGCATCTCCATCTTTCGACAACACGACCGTGTGCAGCGGTTGGCCACTGTCTGTACGCCCCCATTCTCGCATGGATACGGTCGCGTACTTTTCTGCCAAGTTTTTGTAAAAGTCGATGGCCTCTTGATAGGTCGTTGTGGTGTTGTCATTTTTTTCAAAAGGTGTCATCATTTCGTCGGAGAGGTTTTGGGAAAGGGCAATGTTGGTACTGAGGATCAGTCCAAAAAACAAGAGCAAGGAACGGTGCATAAGGGAATATTTTGTCCGCTATTAAACGAAAAAAAATTGTTTAAGAGAATTTTAACGCCGCTCTAAGATTTCCTTAAAATGCTTTGGTGCAGGAAGCCTGTTAGAATTAATGAACAGCCGAAACAGTACAAAAACCTAGAGCAATGATGAAAGATATTAAGATTTTAATGATAATCCCTCTCTGCTGCCTGTTCTTTTTGCCAGAGGCTCAGGCACAGTATTTTGGACAGAACAAAGCCCGCTACGAAACCTTTGATTTCGACGTCCACCAATCTCCCAATTTTGAGATCTACCACTACTTGGAAAACAAAGAATTGTTGCACCAATTGGCGGAGGATTCCGAAGATTGGTATCGCTTGCACCAGTCCATTTTCAAAGATACCATCCGGCAAAAAAATCCCATCATTTTTTACAATGACCATGCGGATTTTCAGCAGACCAATGCGATCAACAGCCGGGTGGGCGTTGGTACAGGTGGCGTGACGGAAGCCTTCAAAAATCGGGTCATCATGCCCCTGACACTATCTGCCCAGCAAACCCATCACGTATTGGGGCACGAGTTGGTTCACGCCTTTCAGTTCAACATGATTTTGCGTGGCGATTCTACCAACATCCGATCTTTGCAGAACCTGCCCTTGTGGATGGTGGAAGGACTGGCGGAGTACATGTCCATTGGTCGAGTGGATGCCCATACCTCCATGTGGATGCGCGATGCCGTTTTGAACGATGACATTCCCAGCATTCGACAATTGCAAAATCCCAAGTATTTTCCCTACCGATATGGCCAGGCATTTTGGTCCTTTTTGACGGGTGTGTATGGTGACAACATCATCGAGCCTTACTTCGTCGGCACAGCAAAATACGGCCTGGAAAATGCGACCCGAAAGGTGCTCAAGACGAGTCTCAAAAACTTATCGGACATGTGGGTTTCTTCTTTGAAAACCCATTACCAGCCCATGCTGAAAGGACGGAAGCAAAGACCGATTGGCAAAAAACTTTTGAGCAAAGACAATGCGGGACGACTCAATCTCTCGCCCGTGTTGAGTCCGAATGGCCGCTACGTCTTGTTCTTTTCTGAGAAGAGCCTTTTTTCTCTGGACCTCTTTTTGGCAGATGCTCGTACGGGAAAAATCATTCGAAAAGTTGCCAGTACTTTGCGCGACAATCAAGTCGACGACTTCAGCTCCTTTGAGTCTGCAGGTAGTTGGTCGCCCGACAGCAAGTCCTTTGCTTTGGTTGCTGTTCAGAAGGGCCGCAACATCCTTTTGGTCAAAGATGTGGAGAGTGGAAAAACCTTGCAGGAGATTGCCATTCCAGGTGTCCCTGCCTTTAGCAATCCCGCTTGGTCGCCTGACGGCAAGAGCATCTTGGTAAGTGGACTGGTACAGGGGCAAACCGATTTGTACCTCTACCGATTGAAGACGGGCAAGGTAGAACAACTGACGGATGATGCCTACGGAGAGTTGCAGGCTCGTTGGTCAAGTGATGGCAGCCAGATTGTGTTTGCGACAGATTACCTGAGTCGGATGCGCGGTCGAATCAATGGCAAGTGGTCTCACAATTTGGCGCTGCTGGATGTGGTGAGTGGAGAGGTAAAACAAATGGATGTTTTTCCTGGTGCTGACAACCTCAACCCACAATTCAGCAAATCGGGAGACATCATCTTTGTATCCAATCGCGACGGCTACCGCAACATTTATCGCTACGATACAGAGCGTTCAAAAGTCTATCAGCTGACCGATTTGTTGACAGGGGCCAGTGGCATTACGCCCTACTCTCCTGCCATTACCATCGGGGGCAAAAGAGATCGTTTGTTGTACTCCCATTTTTCACAGAATGCGTATTCGATTTATCAAATCTATCCGTCGAAAATAGAGCAGCGGGAGGTGTCGCCGGATTCTGTCAACTTTGCAGCGGCAACCCTGCCAGTCATCGGTACAGGAGCCCTTGATTTGGTGGGGCGCAATCTGCGTCAGTTTGATCAATTGCCAGAGCTCCCCAGAACCAAGGTGAAAGCAGTGGCGTACAAGCCGAAGTTTGCCTTGGACTACATCGGTGGTGGTGCGGGTGTCGGTGTGGGCAGCAATACCTTGTTTGGTCCGACCACGGGCTTGGCAGGTGGGGTTGATCTGTTGTTCAGCGACATACTGGGTGATCACCAACTCTATGCCGGGGTATCTCTCAATGGCGAGATTCAAGACTTTGGAGGACAACTGCAATACGTCAATCGCAAAAGTAGAATCGCCTGGGGTGCCTCTTTGTCCCACATCCCTTTCCGGACTGGACAGAGCCGATTTGTTGGACCTACCTTGCTCAATGTTGGGGAAGGGGTGGAAGTTCCAGCCACGTTGATTGTCTCTGACCTGTGGCGAATTTTTGAGGACCGGGCGGGACTGTTTGCCCAACTGCCACTGAGTACGACCAAGCGCTTTGAGCTGGGAGGGTCCTTCAGTCGGTACAGCTATCGGATTGATCGTTTCAATAATTACTACAATGATTTTGGCCAGTTGATCTTTCAGGATCGGGAGAGAATTGATGCGCCGGATGGATTCAATTTGGGGAGTGTCAATGCCGCCTACGTCAGCGACAATGCCCGCTTTGGGATTGCTTCGCCACTGGCAGGGCATCGGTTGAGGCTGGGGGCAGAGCGCTTCTTTGGGCAATGGAATTTTACCCGCCTGACAGCAGACTATCGGAAGTATACCTATTTGCGACCTGTCAGTCTTGCCTTCCGGGCCTTGCATACGGGCAACTACGGAAGCGAAGCCGATCAGTTCATCAACAATTTTTACATCGGCAATCCGGTCTTTGTACGGGGCTACAACATCCAGTCCTTTGAACAACTGCAAGCATGGGGTCTTGGGTTTGACAATTTGACGGGCAACAAACTGCTGGTCAGCAATTTTGAGGTCCGCCTTCCCTTGACTGGGCCGGAGCGATTGGCGGCCTTCAAATCCAACTTCCTCTTGACAGAGCTGGCCCTCTTTGCCGACGGAGGCGTGGCGTTCAACAACTTTGGAGACATCGGCGGAGATGGAGACAATTTCAACCCAAGTGCGCAGCCAGTATTCAGTGCGGGTGTGGCGTTGCGGGTCAATCTCTTCGGTTCGCTGATATTGGAGCCCTACTATGCCTTCCCGATTCAGAAAGAAACTCGTGGGGTCTTTGGATTGAACATCATTCCGGGCTGGTAAGATCGCAGCTGAAAACGCAAAAGCCCAAACCAATGTTCGGGCTTTTGCATTAAGAGAGCGCGTTGATCGCTATCGGGCGATAGCATAATAGCAGTATAATCTAAGGGGAGAGTAGCAAAAATCACGATTTTTCCCGTCAGTTGGGGACTCAATGAGTGGCGGGCAGTTATTTGGGGCTGAAAGGAGAAGAATAATTAGTAAAGCTATACATATGTAAGGGGGAAGTCGGCCAGCTGGTGCCCATTGGGGGGAATTTCAGCTTTCGAAGGGGACAATATTGGCGTATTGGCTGTTCAGATGCTATATTTATGAATCATGCGAACGGATTTCACCCTCGGACTTGCGTTTTATTTCCTCCTACTCCTGAGCCATCCACTGCTCAGTCAGGAGCCTGCTACCTGGCACTACACCGACGAGGAAGGTCTGCCCAGCATGACGATCTACCGAATCTTGCAAGACAACGACGGATACATTTGGCTGGCAACGGGCAATGGCATTTGTCGATTCAATGGATATGAATTTGAAACTTTCAACAGTCCTGTTCTGGAAAACAACGAGATTCTCCAACTGGAACAAGACCCCTGGGGCCGCATCTTCTTCGTCAACATGCGCGGCCAATTGTTGCAGATAGAAGATGAAGCCATCAGCGTTCTTTTCCCCGATTCCACCCTCAACCAGCTTGCCGTCCGAAAGGTCTTCATCGACCGGGATTATCTGTGGCTCATAGACGACAGCTTCCAGGGGTACTGGTCCAAACTCGACAGCACAGGGGCGATGGGACAGCTTCATTTGGTACAGGGCTTTTATACCATTCACGACGTATACGTAGACCAGGGAGAGTCTTTCATCATTGCCAACAAAAGAGGAATCGGAAACATGTTGGTCCGATTTCGCAAAGGGGAAGATGGCCATCCCACATTGGAGGAGTCTTATGTCTTTCCACTGATTGGCATAGATAGGTTTTACAATATTCAACCCCACAAAGACAAGTTCCTCATCTTCAACCCCCATCAGCAATTCTTCTTTTCTGATGGCAAATTTGAGCCCCGTCCCACCGAGGCGTTTGCCAACTTCAGCTACAGTTCGGGAGACCAGATCGTGCAGCTTACCCAAAAGGGAGTTTTTCTCATACCAGATGCAGCAGATGCACGGTCGGAGATAGAAAATTGGCTGAAAGAGTACAATGTATTTTCTTTTTGCAAAGACAAAGAAGGGGGTGTTTGGTTGGGAACGGCAGGGGCTGGTCTCTTTTATGCCCCCAATCCTGGTGTCAAAGTATGGAGTCGGGACAATGGAAGTTTTCCCAGCAACGACATCTTTTCTTTGGGCAAACATCCCGAGCATCCCGCGCTGCTGGTGGGGACGGGGAACAGCGAACTTTGTTTGATCGAAGAGGGCCGCCCCTTGCAATTCAGAGAAATTCCCGATGCAGGTCGCATCATCGACATCGTGTCGGGAACAGACAAGCGCCTGGTATTGGGAACAGATCAGGGCCTCCAGGCTTTGCATCTTTTCAAACCAAGTGCTCGCATTTGGAACCATCCTCAAGGAGCGATCAAAGACTTGTACAAAAACGAGGAGGACGAAATCTTTGTCAGCATTCACAATGGATTGCGGTCCATCGAGCTCGACAAAACTTTTGCCCCTCCGAAAGGTCCTCCCTTCAATTTTCTTTTCAAAGGACGTACAACAGCCATTTCACAAACACCGGATGGCAGAATCTGGATTGGAACGCCCCGAGGGCTTTGGATACGTCAAGGGGATACGACGCAGATTTTTCCCCAAGCAGAGGATCAAGCTCCCTTCTATGTGAATGCCCTCAGTTCTGGTGTGCCGGGTCTGATGTGGATGGCCACGGAGCGACAGGGGTTGTTGGCAGTGGATGGAGAAAAGGTGATTCACCAGTTGACGGTAGACGATGGTTTGGCGGGCAATTCTTGTCGGTCGTTGTTTTGCGAATCTGACAGCATTCTCTGGGTGGGAACCAATGGGGGGATCAATCGGATCAGATTGCGGGATTTTCAGATTCGGAAAATCGATCGTTCGGATGGATTTCCCTCTAGTGAGATTCGGAGCATTTTTGTCAACGAGGACTACTGTTGGGCCGGCACGCCAAAAGGCTTGGCACGTTTTGAAAAAAACCAAGATTACACCAATCGCTCGGTACCGGATTTGTATTTCACCCAGTTGCGCATTCGCGAGAAGGATACGATTTTGCACGACCACTACGAGCTGTCCCACCGTCAGAACAATCTCTACATTGGATACACGGGATTGGGGTATCGGGCTCGGTCGGGACTGGGGTATCGCTATCGGATGTTGGGTTTGGACAGTAGTTGGGTCCACACGGCAACGCGCTTTGTGCGCTATCCTTCCCTCAACCCAGGAGTCTACCGATTTGAGCTGTTGGCCATCAATGAAGACGGTTCGCAAAGCCAGCCCATTTCGCTGTCCTTTCACATCCTTACCCCTTGGTGGAAGACGATTTGGTTTATGTCAAGTGTGGTTTTGTGCAGTTTGTTGCTGATGGGTTTGGTTTTTTACAGTCGACTGCGCTATCTTCAGAATCGCGAACGGGAAAAGCAGCAGGTACAGGAAAGAATCAATCAGTTGAAAATGCAGGCATTGCAGACCCAGATGAATCCGCACTTCATCTTCAATGCGTTGAATGCCATCCAAAAATACCTGACGACGAGCGACGAGGAACAGGCGATGATCTACCTGGCCAAGTTTGCCCGACTGATTCGCAGCATCTTTGAAATTTCGAAAAAGCAACGCATCTCTTTGGAAGAAGAGATTGAATTTCTTCAATTGTATCTTGAGATGGAGAAATTGCGTTTTAGGGATAAGATCGCGATTGACGTACAAATTGATACATCGGTCCAAAAACAGCTCGACTGTATTTCCATTCCACCGCTCTTGCTTCAGCCCATTGTGGAAAATGCGTTCAAGCATGGGCTATTTCACAAGATCGAAAAAGGCTACCTCAAAATAGCCTTTTGGCAAGAAGAGGATCAATGCCTGTTCTGCCGTATCGAGGACAACGGAGTGGGAAGAGAAAAAGCGCGAGCATTCAGACATTGGACGCCTGCTAATTATACATCCTCTGGCCTACGGACGACACGGGAACGACTCGAAATACTGAATGACTCTTCCGAGCATGTGGAAGAGCGATCAGAATTGCATGTCGAAGATCTCGTGAATGCTGAAGGAGACGCTTGTGGCACTCGTGTCACGGTGCGCATCCGATATGAAAAGGTCTACATTTAGGAAGAAAACAAAGTGAACGTATGATACGGACAAAAAATATTCGCGCGCTCATTGTGGAAGACGAGGCCGAAAGCAGGGAAACTTTGTACAATATGCTCGAACGATACTGCGAGGGCGTGGAAGTGGTGGGCCAATCCGAGAGTGTCTCCTCTGCTGTCGAAGCCATCCGACACCATCAGCCAGACATCGTGTTTCTCGACATTGAAATGCCACAAGAAACGGGCTTCAAACTCTTCGACTACTTTCCCCAACCCGACTTCGACATCATATTCACGACCGCCTACGATCAGTATGCTGTGAGAGCGTTCAAGTTTTCGGCTGTCGACTACTTGCTCAAGCCCATTGACTTGCAGGAGTTGCGAAAGGCAGTTGGCAAGGCGAGTACAAAAAGAAAGTGGCGCCAGGGCTTTTTGCACTACCAACTCCTGCGCAAAAATCTCAACAACGACTTCAAGAAAATTGTATTGCCGACTGCTGAAGGGGTGTTGTTCATCGAGTTGTCCGACATCATCCGCTGTGAGGCTCAAGGCAACTACACGGCTTTTTACTTGGTAGATGGCCAGAAGATCATCGTCTCCAAGACCCTAAAGATTTACGCAGAGTTGTTGAGTGGACTCAACTTTTTTCGAATCAATCGCTCCGACCTGATCAATCTTTCCAAGGTGCGGAAATACGGCCGCCAAAAAGCACCGACGGTGACCCTGATAGATGGGACGACCCTCATCATGAGTGAAAACCGACGCAAAGATTTTCTCGAACAAATTTGAACAAGCTCTAATATCCCTTACTGCTGTCGGACTTGTTCGACCTCGGCAATTGTCTTGGGGATGGGCGGACCAATGAGTTGGCTGCCTTCCGCCGTGATGAGCAAGTTGTCTTCTATTCGGATGCCAGAAAAGTCTTTCCACTTGACCACCTCTTCGTAGTTGATGAACTCTTGGAACTTGCCGCTGGCCTGCCATTGATCGATCAGTTCGGGAATGAAATAGATGCCAGGCTCTACGGTGAGAACAAAGCCAGCTTGCAGGGCTCTGCCGAGTCGCAGATAGGCCAGCCCAAACTGATCGCTGCGCTTTACACTGTCGTCGTATCCAACAATATCCTCCCCCAGGTCTTCCATATCGTGTACGTCCAGTCCCAGCATGTGCCCCAGGCCATGGGGGAAAAACAAGGCATGGGCACCGGCAGCTACGGCTTCCTCGGGTTTTCCTTTCATCAATCCCAATGCGCACAATCCTTCGCTGATTTTTTGGGAGGCCAGTAGGTGTACATCTTTGAAAAGTGTGCCGGGACGGAGGGCGTCGATGGCGGCCAGTTGGGCGTCTAGTACGATTTGGTAAATGGATTTTTGTCGATCGCTGAATGTCTTGTCGACTGGAAAGGTGCGTGTGATGTCGCCTGCGTAATGCATGGGAGATTCTGCCCCAAAATCACCCAGAACGAGCTGGCCACTTTGCAAGGGGTTGTGGTGATGGTGGTTGTGGAGTGTTTGCCCGTTGACGGTGAGGATGATGGGATAAGCCGGGTAGCTGTCTACGCCCACAGCGGTGCCGTGCGCGATGCCAGCCAGTTCGGCCTCCAATTGTCCGGGGCGGGCCTTTTGCATGGCTGCCTGGTGCATGGCTCCTGTGATGGTGAGGGCCTTTTCCAATTCTGCCAATTCCTCTTTTCCCTTGATGGCGCGTTGGTCGACGACAGCCTTGACCAGGCTTGGGGAAAACTGTTGTTTGCTCTGTTGGGCATTGGTGCCGAGCCAGTCGGCCAGTTGGAGTTGGCGGTCGGCCCGATAAGGAGGCAGGTAGTGGATGGGGCGATTGGCCTTTTGGGCGCCTTGTATCTTGTCTTTGATGGCAAAAGGGGCGGCTGTCTGTTGGATTCCCACCTTTTCGGCCAGGGCTGTGAGGCTTTCTTGTGGGCCCATCCATACGATGTCGTCCAAGCTCCACTGGGGGCCATAGAGGATGGTGGCATTTTCATCTACATCGATGATGGCGCAGCAGCCTGGCAGGTCGATGCCGAAGTAGTACAGGAAGCTGCTGTCTTGCCGGAAGTGGTAGGTATTGGCCGCGTAGTTCATGGGGCTTTCGTTGTTGCCTGGAAAAAGAAGGAGGCCCGATTCAAATTTGGACTGTAGATGTTGTCTTCGTTGCTGGTAGACAGAGCTGGTAAAGAGGTGCATAAGGAGGAGTTTGAGGGTGAATGCTCAAATGTAGGCAAATTTACGATGGGCTGTCATCTTTGGTAAAATCTTGTTGCTTGAGAATGTCCCAGATCAGTTTGGATTCAAATCCTTTACGGATGGCGTATTGAGCCAATTTGTTGCGCAGGATGAAGGGATTGGATTCGTTCAGGAGCGCTTTTTTGTTGTGCAGCAGTTCAGTGAGGCATTGCAGATAGTCGGCATCCTCAATTTCCTGCATGGCCTTTTTGATGCAGTAGTCTGAGATTTGTCTTTGTTTGAGTTCTTGCCGAATGCGGATTCTCCCCCATCGCTTGATGCGAAATTTTCCTCGGGCATAGGATCGGGCGAAGCGTTCTTCGTTGAGAAAATCATCGGTGATGAGTTCGACGATGATTTCTTCCAGGTCCATGCCATAGATGCCCAAGTCCAGCAATTTGCTCCTCACTTCTTGGTGGCAGCGGTCCTGGTAGGCGCAGTAGCGAGCCAGTCTGAGGAGAGCTTCCTCTTTTGAAATTGTTTTATGCCTTTTTTTCTTCAAAGAAAAATATTGTTATTTTGCGTGTCCTACCAACCAATGTTGAACAATCTACAAGCAATGGCAGTGCTCATTTCGGCAGCACACTGATTCTACTTTTTACCTTATTGCAATCATTCACAAATTTATCAAAATTAAAATCGACTATGGACAAGTATATTGATGACATTAGCCTAATGGCTGTACAATACGCGCCAAAAGTGCTGGGAGCGATTCTCACGCTCATCATTGGCTTTTGGATTGTGGGCCGGATCACCAACTTTTTTGAGAAGACCATGAGCAGTCGCGGCGTAGACGAAACCATCCGTCCTTTTCTCACTTCTCTGGTCAGTGTAGGCCTCAAGGTACTCTTGCTGTTGAGTGTGGCCTCTATGTTTGGGATAGAAACAACTTCTTTCATCGCCATTTTCAGTGCCTTGGCCTTCGCCATCGGCATGGCTTTGCAGGGGAGTTTGGGACATTTTGCGAGTGGTGTCCTCTTGTTGGTCTTCAAGCCTTATCGGGTAGGTGACTTGGTAGAATTGGCGGGCAATGTAGGCGTTGTGGAAGGCATACAGGTGTTCAATACGCTCCTGCGGACTCCAGACAACAAGCGAATCATCATCCCCAATGGCGTGGTCACCAGTGGTGTGATCACCAACATTTCCGGCCAGGGTGAAATCCGCGTCGACATGACCTATGGCATTGGATATACGGACGACATCGACAAGGCCCGCCAGATCATCCAAGACGTAGCGGACAGTTGTCCACAAGTGATGAAGGAAAAGCCAGTGGACATTTTTGTCAGTGAGTTGGCCGACAGCTCTGTCAATTTTGCTGTGCGTCCTTGGTGCAAGAGCGAGCACTATTGGGATGTGTACTTCTACATGCACGAGAACATCAAGAAGTCATTTGACAAGGAGAACATCAGCATTCCGTTTCCACAGATGGATGTCTACACCCATTCTCCCTCCTAGATTGGGAACTTTTTTGTGCTTCTGTGAATTAAATAAATGCCTGCCATCCCTTGCAAGCTGTCGGGCATTTATTTAAATTTGCGAACTTCTCAGAAGTAGGGCCTATAGCTCAGTTGGTTAGTAGCACCTGACTCATAATCAGGGGGTCCCAGGTTCGAGCCCTGGTGGGCCCACAACTGAACAACAAAACCGTCTGATTGTCAATCGATTGGACGGTTTTTTGTTTTTTGGGTGTTGTTTTGTTGCTGTTTTTCTTCGATTTGCTCATCGTTTAGCATTTCCTAAATCATCATTTAGGAATCAATTCTTGTCTTCACCTTTCAATCAACAGTTCTAATTAGATTTATATTTCTCAGAGGCTACTTTGGTTAGGAAACACAAAGGAACCAATCTTATTTCAGTACGAGTATTTTGTGTCTCTCCTTGTGGATGCCGTTGATGTCGAATTGTAGGAAGTACAGGCCGTTGGGCCATTGGCTGATGTCCAGTGTCTGATGGGACGGCTGATCAGATGCGGGGATGTTTAGCTGAGTCTGTAGCTCGCCCTTGCTGTTGTAGATTCGGATTTGTCCTGTTTGTAGCTGCTTTGGCAAGGACAGTTGCAGTTGTCCTTTGGCAGGGTTGGGGAAGCATTGTAGTTTACCAGAGGAAAGGGGTTGTTGTCCTCTTCGTTCTTGTGCCAATGGATAAGGCTCAAATGAATATTCAAAATAGGCGCCTTCCCAGATGGCTAGTAAGGCCCTTGCATATCCTCTGTTTTCGGAGAGGACTTCCGCCAGTTGTCGAATCCAGTCCATTTCTTCTGTTTCAGGTCGGTACAGTCCATTGACTGCTTGGAGGAAGTGTAGATTGTGTGTTTGCAATCTGACGAAATCTGCTTCTTCGCTTGGCAGCGTGTTCAGTACTTTTTCTGCTTTATCGTACGCTTGCTGCTCCATCCATAGGCCAAATAGGATTTTCAGGGCCTTGCTGTTGGCTTCTTTTTCGAGCAAGTCGGCCACTTCTTCTTGATGGCCCTCTCGAAAGGTCTGTCGCGCCCACTCTCCCAGGAGGATGTTTCTGCTGATGCGGGTGTCTTCGATGGCGAGCAGCAGGCTGCTGTCGGTGGGTTGTTGTTGCCACTGGCTTTCCAGGAGTTGGATGCTGTCTTGTAGGGCATGGAGTTGGGCTTTGCTGATGTTGAAGCCGCCTTCTTTTTTGCAGGGGTCATGATTTATAGATATTTCAATTTTTTCATATCGGTACCGGAAAGAGCCTGGTCGAGGTTGATAAGGCTCTAGCTGACAGTTGGGGTTAACTGCTCCAGTGAAAAAATACTCAAATTTGTCCACACTGTTGGAGGAGGTGAGGATGTGGTCTCTTTCCTCTCCGGGGGTAAAACAGTTGTTTGCTGGCTCTATTCTGCTTCCCTGGTTGAGTTTTACCCCAGCTCCTCGCCGGAGGACATCCTCTCTCACCAATACATCACTGATTCTGGTATCAAATGTATTTCCCACAAATAGTAAAGCCTTGTTGTCATCAATGGCATCTATGCCTTGATCGGTGAAAATGAAGTTGCACCTAATATCTGATACTCCTGATTGCCCAGTTTCCCATAAAGAAAGTGCATTGGTATTTTGGATGACTCTCTGTTCCTCAAATAAATTATTGTCAATGACATAATTGGATGGGCCTCTGTAGACGGCTCCCATGGTATAGCCTCTGATGACATTGTTTTTTATGAAGACATCTGAGTTTTCCACAACAATGGCCACTGATGAGTTTTCTCTGTTATTACCACAACTGAATTCATTCTGGCTGCTGCCATCATATCCGATGAAGACTTTAGAAGCAGAAGGAAAAGAGGAAAATACTTCCACTCCATGTTCACAATTGAAAAACTGATTGAAGTCAAAAATTTCCGATTGGTAGTCGATGCCCCTGATGCCGTACTGGCTTTGTTGCCAAAAGAAGTTTTGTTGAAATTGGATGCCTCGGCAGGCCCAAATGCTGACTGCCCCAAAGCCTCGGTGAAACTCACAATCGATGAATCGACTGTTGTTGGGATGGAGATACTTCATGAAGGCTACTGCCCTGCGATTGTCTCGAAAGATGCTGTTTCTGGCACAGACCACTCCTCCCCACAGCTTTGGGTTGCCAAAGTCGTTGTGTCTGGCAGTGGTGATGGCTGTGGGAGCATGTTCTAGGGTGGCCCCAGCTAGATAGACAATCCCCGATTGGTTGGAGGCTGGCAAGTCGTTGGGATCATCATTGGGTGTGGCTTGTGGCAACAGTCCATTGCCTTCCACATAGATACCACCCCAACCCTCCTGTGGGCATAGGCGTGTGACGAGCCCGCCAAGAATGAGTAGCTTGGCACCGCGCTCCACGGTGATGCGCTTCCCAGGTCCCAGCCGCACTTCACAGCTGATGGTCAGCGAAGCGCCCCGGCGCACAATGATGTGTCGATTGAGCATTTTGTAACTGGTCCAATGAATTCTTTGGCCCTTCGTGATTTCCAGGGGCTCCTCTTCGTCTTTGCACCAACTGAAGTAGTCGCGTGGACTGGCAAAAATGTTTCGCATCATCTCCTCCCATTGGCAGGGTGTCATGGCATTTTGCGGTTGTCCGTATCCCATGAAATTATTGCTGCTGGTAATGGTGCAGTAGCAGCAGAGTTGGTCTCGACCTCCAAAGGAAGGATGGCAAAAAGAGAGATCAGAGGGACAGTCTTGGATGTTGCAATCCTGCTCTGGCCCCCCACACTCCAAGGCGCAATCCAGATCGTCACAATCGTTGAACTCAGAAAAGGAGTGAGGCAGTCCGTGGTTGTGGCCAAATTCGTGGTTGAGGAGTCGGGCATATTCCTCTGCAGCAAAGCTACCCGTTTGTACCATTTCCAAGAGGTTGAAGATTCGGAGAGGAATCCCTCCACTCCCACCGACAAATCCTCTTCCATTGTTTTGGAAATAGATGTTGAGGGCACCATCGACAAGATTGACTTGGTTGGGGGCTGTGCCATTGGGATAGAAAAAGGCCATGTCGCAATCGAACTCAGTGGGCCATCGAAATCTGGCATCGGTGACTTTTCCAGCCCCGGAGGTTTGGTTGAGAGGTGGATCGGCAAAGTATCGATTGGCGATGGTGAGGATGGACTCGATGATGGGAGGGACGTAGAGATCATTGGAAGGAGACTGGCATTGAAAGTTGTCCCCTTGTTCATTGGCGACGAAGTGATAGGCCACAGTGATGTGCATCAGAGGAATCTGCTCGTAGTTGTCTCGCAGTGAGCAGTCTGAGTGGCCTTGTGCCATGACAAGCTGAGGCAATGCGAGACAACCGCAAAAGATGAGGTTGAAGAACCAAGACAACCGTGTTGTAGAAAAGAGTTGTTGAAAGCAAATGATTAGGTTCATAAAGCTCGATGTTTATGGGCATGGAAATGCAGGGCTTGGTCAGCTGCGGACCATGCACCAATGAAAAAATGGGATGAGATTTTTTTACAACGCTCTCCTAAATGGCATTAAAGTTTGACAAACGGATGGACCTGCTGAGTGGTCCCATCCTTTGTCGACAAGCGGATCAGGTACTGCCCGGCAGGCAGTACACCGATGTCGATGTGGTTGGCAAGTGCGTTTTGTGTCCATTGTCCATGTAGCACCAATTGTCCGATGGAATTGTAGATGGCATAGGTACTTTGGTGTGGTGGGGAGTCTCCATCCCATCCAATCGACAGGTGTTGTCTGGCGGGATTGGGAGAAACTGTCCATTGTCCAGTAGAGGTTTTATCAGGTATCAAGGCCGTGGTCTGATCGAGGTGCATCTGCACACTGTCACAATTGGGCAGAAAGCATCCATCAGCATCTAGTTTGAGCAGCCAAATATTTGGATTGTTGATGACAGGCTCATAATTGGGAAAGGTGTCATCAATCATCCCTGCAATGATGAGGCTGCCGTCGGTGAGTTCTATGGCATCATTGAATAGGCCAAAACGATCCGCAGTTGATATGAGCGTATCGAGAATGTGTCTTTCCCACAGCTTGTTGCCATCTTTATCGAGTCGGAAGATGTATCCCCCATACTCCAACTCTTCCTGCTCATCGAGAAAACTGGCGAGTCCCACACCCACAATATCCCCATTACGAGTCTCTAGCAGTTTGTAAGGCTCTTTAGAGAACTCATAGATGAATTCCGTTTTCCAAACGATGTTGCCATTCTGATCAAGCTTATAGACAACAGTGGGATAATCATTGAGAGGATAGGGCAGCTTGTAAAACTCGTTGAAGAGAGTGACATATCCATTATCTTTGATTTTGATGACATGACCGGAGGGTACAACTAAGTCAGGCACAGTGTCAATAATGGTCTCCCAAAGAAATTCTCCCAATGTATCAATCTTGCTGATGCCTAAAGAGAATCTACCTCGTGCTTGATACACTAAGTGGGAGAGTAAATAATTCTTATCTGGGGTAGGTAACAAGTGTCGAGCATCAACATTTCTAGGCCCAGGTCTGACCCACCGCTGCCAAAGCAGATTTCCATCAAAGTCAAGCTGTCGAAGCTTGATGGGGTGAAGACCCACCACGCGATTGGTGGCCAGTAGCAGTCCTTGCTCGTTGGCGATGATGGTGCGAAAATACTCATGGCTGTCACGAGGCAGCTCAAAAGAGCGCAGGGTGTCCCCTATGGAATTGATCTCCAAGATGTGGTGTACCAACTCTTGTTGCCGTTCATCGTTGAAGCGGCCGGTAATATAAAAGCGGTCATTGGCTACTGCCAATCTAGTAAATCCATTGGAGTCAAAATAATCATACTCCTTTTTCCAAAGGATATTTCCCTCATAATCAGTCTTTACGAGACCAGAACAAAGGTCTGTGTTTTGATTGCAGGTTCCCGCTCGTTGGATGAGTAGGCCATCCCCGAGGTCAATCATCTCCCATGTTTGATCCACGTCTTTGTTCACATCAATGGACAAAGAAAAATTGGGCGTCTGGGCAAGAGCAGGCTGCCAGCAGACAGCACAAAGCAGCAACAAAATGAAATTTCTGGTATTGGTATCCATCATGAGATTGTGATTAGAGCTTTACAAAAATCTGGGTGCTGTGCAGCAGAGCCTGCTGCTGCCAAAAGTGGATGCCATACTGCCCAGCAGGAAGCCAGCCGATGTCAATTTGCTTGGCAGTGGTGCCCTCTGTCATTGTTCCCTCCAATACTTTTTGTCCAACTGAATTGTAGATCATCCAATGGCTTTGTTTGGGTGGAGAGTCCCCATCCCATCCAATCGACAGGTATTGTCTGGTGGGATTGGGAGAAACCGTCCATTGTCCAGTAGAGGTTTTTTCAGGTATCAAGGCCGTAGTCTGATCGAGGTGCATCTGTACACTGTCGCAATTGGGCAGGAAGCATCCATCGGCATCCAGTTTGACAAGCCAAATGTTGCGATTGTTGACAACAGGATCATAATTAGGGAAGGTATCCCGAATGTCTCCGGCAAGGACAAGGCTACCATCAGTAAGTTCTACGACATTGCTGAAAAATCCGTAGCGATCCACAGTTGAGATGAGTGTATCGAGGATAAACCTTTCCCACAGCTTGTTGCCATCTTTGTCAAGCCGAAAAATGTATCCCCCAGTTTCTAGTTCTTCCTGATCATTGAGAAAACCTGCAATTCCAACCCCAACGATGTCCCCATTACGAGCCTCTAGTAGTCTTATGGGTTCCTTGGAGAACTCATAGATGAATTCTGTTTTCCAAACGATGTTGCCATTTTGATCGAGCTTGTAGATGGTAGCAGGATAGTGATTGTAAGGATAAGGGAGCCAGTAGTGTTCGTTGAAAAGCGTAACATATCCATTATCCCTGGTCTTAATGACGTGGCCGGAGGGAACTCTAGCAGCTGTTACCGTATCAATGATGGTCTCCCAGAGAATCTCTCCTAGCGTATCAATCTTACTGATGCCCAAAGAGAATCTACCCCTGGGTTGAAACATCAAATAAGAAAGCAAATAGTGTCCATCAGGAGTGGGGAGTAAATGCTGCGCATTTGTCCGACTTGAACTGGGCTTTACCCACTGCTGCCAAAGTAGATTCCCATCAAAGTCAAGCTGTCGGAGTCGAATGGGATGATGAAAACCCACCACGCGATTGGTAGCCAGTAGCAGACCTTGTTCATTGGCGATCAGGGTGCGAAAGTACTCGTGGCTGTCACGTGGCAGTTCAAAAGAGCGCAGTGTATCACCCACAGAATTGATTTCCAAGATGTGGTGAATCAACTCTTGTTGCCGCTCGTCATTGAAGCGGCCAGTAAGGTAAAAGTGATCATTGGCCACGGCTAGTCCCGTATATCCATTGGCATCAAAATAGTCGTACTCCTTTTTCCAAAGGACATTTCCCTCATAGTCTGTCTTGATGAGACCGGAACAGATGTCAGTATTTTGATTGCAAGTGCCACCACGTCTGATGAGCAGACCATCGCCGAGGTCAATCATCTCCCAAGCTTGGTCCACATCCTGATTCACATCAATGGACAAAGAAAAATTGGGCGTCTGGGCAAGAGCAGGCTGCCAGCAGATGATGTAAAACAGCAAAGTAGCAAAGAAAAAAATGTAAGACTTCATGCCATTGGTAGCTTTGTGGACATAAAAATAAATGATCTGATCACAATGCTGCTGGTATTTACACTCAATATGCTGCCGCAAGGACAAAAAATACTCAGTAAGTCCCAGTAGATATGAAAACAGTTTGTATATTTGACTCAGTAGAAACCAAACAAAAATCTGCCTCCCCCAAAGAGGCAGGACCCGTTTCCATCTCGCTACTCCTTACAGGGCAATCGACGATTACAGCATAGTCATTATCCGCCCCTACAGCAGGCTCTCTCTAAGAGAGTGCAGACTTCAACAGATTTTAGTGATCGTTCCGGCAATCGCCACAAGAAGTATTTTCATTTGGGGTCGCACTCTCCGTGGTCAACAATACTTCTTCTGGCCTTCGTTGGTACCAAAATAGAAAGAATCCTCGAAATATCACAATGGGTTTACGTGATGAAACGAGGATTCGAAGTGGAAAAATCATACAGTTTTCAAAGGATTAAAGGCCACCTAAATCGTCAAGAATGATGATGCCACCCTTTATTTTGGACATTTTTTGGAAAGGGATCACAACGACCTTTTTGATCTTCTTAGAGGTTTGCATAATGGAGAATTTAAGGGTTAAGAAATGCAATCAAGGTAGTGGTGGAAACAGGGAGAATGGCCAAACAAAAAAGGAAGCAAAAAAAGAAGAACTCAAAAGCAAATAAGGATTTTACAGCTCTGGCAGACAACTAACAATCAATTGTTTAAACAGAAAATGACAAGTCGAAAATGAAAGAATTAAAAGTATACATCTCAAATACAGACCCCAATTTGCTCAAATCCATTGGCGGACGTCCCGGCGAACTCATCCGACTCATTCGGTCCAATGAATACATCAGCGAACCAGCACTGGAAAATCAGCTCTTTGAAGGCAAATGGAAGCACCAGAACTTTTTGAATCTAAAAACACAGACCAAGCGAATATTAAGTGCTTATTTCCTCATTAGCAGCCCGAAAAAAAACAGCGAAACGCTGAAAAAAATGAAATTGTGTCGGCGCCATTTCTTTACGGCCAAACATTTCATTGAGTTGTCCAATCGAAAGGAGGCAAAGAAGCTTTTGCAGAAGGCATTCAAAATTGCGTCTGCCTACAGTTTTACCGACTTGGCCCACGGCTGCATCATGGAATTGATGAATGATGCTGCACTGGAGGGAAAGACAAAAAAATTCAATGAATATGAAAAAATAGAGTCTCAGCTACACGATGATTTGCTGGCTGAGCGTTTGGTTCGAAGAGTATATTACAAGGCCACATTATTTATGAACTTTAAAAGAAAAGTTCAGGATTGTATTTCCAAAGAATTGGTTCACCAACTTCGGCAATCACCTTGCTCCTCTGTCCTGTTTTTGCAACTGTCTCATGTCATTCGCATCATCTACCACATCAACGAAACGAACTACCATGCCGTAACGGAGGTTGCAGACATGGCCTTCCAGAAATTGGTCAATAGAAAGGGCAGCTATGATTCTCATTTGCATTTTTTCCTAAAAGTCAGAGCTGTTGCCCACATCGCTCTCTCTCAACATTCCGAGGCCAAACAACTCCTGCTCAATGCTGAACAATACAGCCCGGCCCGCTCCTACAACATGGCCATCCTTCGCTACTACCAAGCCATCAATTGCTTGCACAGTGGCGACTATGCCGGCGCCTATCAACTGTATCGCCAACAGCGACATACCCGCTTTGAAGTCCTTCGCCGTCAGTGGTTGGTCATGAGCCCCTACCTCTACTTCCTCAAGCAAGTCAATCGCCTGCAAACAGGGCAAGATCGATTTTCCCTCGGTAAGTACCTCAACGAAACCACCAGCATGGCACATGACAAAAGTGGAGAAAACATCAATATTCTCATTGGAGAACTCCTGGTGCAGATGCTTCGGGATCGAGGCAAGTTCATTGATCGGATGGAAGCCGTTCAAATGTACAGCTATCGCTACTTACAGGGACCTGAAACCCGGCGGGCCAAATGGTTTTTGCGAATTCTCTGCATGCTGCCAAGAGCCGATTTTCAGCCCAACGCCATCCGACAGATTGCCAAGCCACAAATTGATCTGCTCAAACAGCAACCCATCAGCATGGGCAACAACCTCTCCGTTGAATTGATCCCGTTTATGGACCTACTGGAAATGCTCATGGGGCAGCTACAAGTCCGAATTGCCTGAACGCCGGGCCTCACTCTTGCGCACCAATTCCGCCATCGGATAGCGGTCTGCCAACTCGTATTCCAAGGTCAGCTCATCAGAGATTTCTTTTCGATAGTACACCAGTCCAATGTTTTTGGCGTAAAACTCAATGCCGTCATAACGCACCTCTTGAAATCCCTCCTGCTCTGTTTCCACCAACTCTTTGAGGCGAAATGCGACGCACTCGTGCCGCTGCCCACCAATGGTGTAAGTTGTATCCCCCAGAAACTGCCGATTGCGGATCAGGGTCGTCTTCATGCTGTCTTGCTGGGGGTCGGCCCATTTGAGACGCGACAAAAAGATGCTCCCCACTTTTGACACCTGGAATGGAAATGAATTGTTGACTTCAATGTCTACGGGAATGGTCAACAGCGAATCGCTGTCCGTATAGGCATACAAAAAGTAATTGTGCAGCAAACTCCCATTGTCAACGATCTTTTCACTGGACAACTGCCGAACTGTGAAGTCGTGATCGTAGTATTGCCCCGCCAAAAACAGCTGACTGTCCTGCTCAACCGTCCGATAGTACCAATATTCAGGGGCCAAGGGCAGTTCGCCCACTGGTTGGTACTCATAGGCAAGTCCGTTCTGAAGCTGCTCAAGGGGGAAATAATAAGGGCGAAGATCGTAGGATGTGTCAGCCAAACAGCCAGAAAACAACACAATGGCCATCCCCGTGGCTAAACCAATAAACAAGACAAAGCGTTTTATCATGGTAGCAAATTGTAAATGGAGGCAAACACGGTCCGCAAGTCATTCCGTCCTGTAACCACTTGCCCATAAGCCATAATTGCATACAATCTGTGGAAAATATGTCATAATGGCATAAAATACAGTTCCATTCAGGCTTGGTACAGAATATGCTCTTTAGGAGCAACAACAAGCCGAAAAGCAAGAGTTTGTCTGGATTTCATTCGCTTGGCCCCAAAAAGCCAACAAAGGAACTTCCAACGGATTCTAAACAGTCAAATGTAGAGCATGTTTACGATTGCCTTGGTGAAATTCGATACAGGCGCAAAAATTCCTCTGAGAGTGATCTTTCGTCAAATTGTCTCAAAAATCCAAGCCAGCTCTTATATCTTTGTTGGGCAATACCGCTGAGGTTTTGCCGTTGACCCATTGTATCATTCCATTGGCGGAGCTGCTGAGCCGCCAATATTCAACAATATTGCCACATCATGCTTGATTTCATTACCAAGTCTCTCGGAAAAATCTTCGGAACGAAATACGACCGGGACATCGCTACTTACATGCCAATCGTCCGCAAAGTCAACGAAGAATTCGAGAAGTTAGCCAACGTTAGCCACGATGAGCTTCGCAACAAAACACTGGACTTTCGAAAGCGCATCGCTGAGCACCTCGCTGGCATTGATGAAGACATCAAAACCATCACCCAAGATGCCATCGATGAACAGGACTTCGGGCAAAAAGAAGCGCTCTTCCAACAGGTAGATGATCTCAAGAAAGAAAGAGACAAGCACCTCGAAGACATTCTCAAAGAATTGCTTCCCGAGGCCTTTGCTGTGGTAAAAGAAACCTCTCGCCGATTCAAAGACAATCCCACCTTGACAGTGACGGCCACCGATCACGATCGCGAACTGGCAGCTTCCAATTCCTATGTGAGCATCGAAGGTGACAAGGCCGTTTGGAAGAATACCTGGCTGGCTGCTGGTGGAGAGATCACCTGGAACATGGTACATTACGATGTGCAGCTGATTGGCGGAATGGTACTGCATGATGGAAAAATCGCGGAGATGGCCACAGGGGAAGGTAAAACCCTGGTCGCTACCCTGCCGGCATACCTCAATGGACTGTCTGGCCTAGGGGTACACGTGATCACCGTCAACGACTACCTAGCGCGACGGGACAGCGAATGGGTTGGACCCATCTTCGAATTCTTGTTTCTTCGGGTGGATTGCATCGACAAGTACAGGCCTCATTCTCCCGAACGGAAAAGGGCCTACAATTACGACATTACCTACGGTACCAATAATGAGTTTGGCTTTGACTATCTGCGGGACAATATGGTGCGTGCCACAGATGAGATCGTACAAGGAAAGCACCACTTTTCCATGATTGATGAGGTCGATTCCGTCTTGATTGACGATGCGCGGACACCCCTGATCATTTCGGGACCAGTTCCGGCCGGAGCCGAAGATCAAGAATACATCAGCCTTCGTCCCGATGTGGAACGACTCATCTCTGCCCAGCGCAAACTGGCAACCGAATTTTTGTCAGTGGCCAAAAAGCAATTCAAAGAAGGTCAGCGCGGCCATGAGGAAGGCCAGGCCGGAATGGCATTGTTGCGCGCCCACCGGGCACTGCCCAAATACCGCCCCCTGATCAAGTTTTTGAGTGAGGAAGGGGTAAAGGTGATGATGCAGAAAGCGGAAGACTTTTACATGCAAGAGCAGTCCAAGAACATGCACATCGTAGATGAAGAACTGCTTTTTACCATAGAAGAAAAGACGCGGAATGTCGAACTGACTGAGAAAGGAGCAGAGTTTTTGTCCAAAGGCAAAAACGACAGCAACTTCTTTGTCATGCCCGACATCGCCACGGAGATGCACGACATAGATGAAGGTGAAGAGATGACGGATGAGGAGCGCACCGACGCCAAGCAAAACCTGGTACAAGACTTCGCTGTCAAGTCCAAGCGCCTACACGCCACCAGCCAACTTCTCAAGGCCTACACCCTCTTCGAACGAGATGAGGAGTATGTCGTGATAGATGGACAAGTCAAGATCGTAGATGAGCAAACAGGGCGTATGATGGAAGGCCGTCGATACTCCGATGGACTGCACCAAGCCCTGGAAGCCAAAGAAAACGTCAAGGTCGGAGACATTACACAGACCTATGCGACGGTGACCCTGCAGAACTACTTCCGGATGTACCACAAACTGTCGGGAATGACTGGTACAGCCGAAACAGAGGCAGGTGAATTCTGGGAAATCTACAAATTGGATGTGGTTGTCATTCCTACCAACCGCCCAATCGTGCGAGATGACAGGGAGGACAAAGTCTTCAAAACATCCCGTGAAAAGTTCAACGCGGTCATCGATGAGATTGTGGACCTGAGTAATGCCGGTCGGCCGGTATTGGTGGGTACGACTTCTGTAGATGTCTCCGAAAAGCTGAGCCGCATGCTCAAGCTCCGAGGCCTCAGCCACAATGTACTCAACGCCAAGCAGCACCAGCGAGAGGCAGAGATCGTAGCGGAGGCTGGAAAACCTGGAAAGGTCACCATTGCCACCAACATGGCAGGTCGTGGTACGGACATCAAATTGGGAGATGGTGTCAAAAAGGCTGGGGGACTGGCCATCATCGGCACAGAACGACACGATTCGCGGCGGGTAGACCGTCAGTTGCGCGGTCGGGCAGGTCGACAGGGAGATCCGGGCAGCTCGCAATTCTACGTTTCTTTGGAAGACAACCTCATGCGTCTGTTCCAGTCCGAGCGCATTGCCAAGCTCATGGACCGCATGGGATTGCAGGAAGGAGAAGTCATACAGCACTCCATGGTGACCAAGTCCACCGAAAGGGCACAGAAGAAAGTCGAGGAAAACAACTTCGGCATTCGGAAGCGACTCCTGGAATACGATGATGTCATGAACATTCAGCGGGAGGCCATTTACCGCAAGCGCAACAATGCCTTGTCCGGTGAAAGACTCTCTGTTGATTTGCACAATATGTTTACAAGTCTGATCGAGAACCTGGTGTTGGAATACCGGGCCATGGGGAATTACAAGGCTTTCCGCCAAGATGCCCTCCGCCTCATCGGTCTTGACCCCAAGGTGGACGAAACAGCATTCACAGATATGCGCGAGGACGAACTCGTGGAGACCATTCAACGGCAATTCTTGGATTTCTACAATATGAAGGGACGGCGGATCGGAGAAGTATTGTTGCCAGTGATCAAAGACGTGTACGAGAAGGAAGGAGATCGCTACAAGCGCATCGCCATCCCCTTCACAGACGGATCAGCTGCGCCACTGCCCATTTCTGCCGATTTGAAAGAGGCAGTCGAGAGTGGAGGAATCAGCGTGATGAAAGATGTCGAAAAGGTGGTTGCCCTGTCTGTCATCGACAACGAGTGGAAAGAGCATTTGCGCTCCATGGATGAATTGAAAGAGTCTTCTCAGGCGGCATCTTTCGAGCAAAAAGATCCATTGGTGGTCTACAAGATGGAAGCTTACGAGCTTTTTGAGGGTCTCATTTACTCTGTGAATGAAAACGTAACGGGTCACTTGGCCAAAGGGACGGTTTATTTCTCTGATGGAAGCAGTGTCACAGAATATCGGGAACAGAAAACGGATCTGAGTCGCACCCAAACCAATCGGCGAGAAGAGCAGGCGGCCAGAGCTGCTGCCGAATCTGTCAGCCGAAAGCCAAAACCACAGACCTTCAAGCGCGCCGATCCCAAGGTTGGACGAAACGATGCTTGCCCCTGTGGAAGCGGCAAAAAGTACAAGCACTGTCACGGGAAGTAAACACAAAAGTGTAAAAAGTGTATCTTTTACCGGCTACAGCTTGGTGTAATCAGCCTTTTTCGTTTATATTGAGGTGAGCATTTGTGAAAACAACTATAGATGGACATTGCGAGTTTTATTGATCATACGATCCTGCGTCCCGACTGCACATTGAAAGAGGTAAAACAAGTTTGTGAAGAGGCAAAAACATATGCCTTCAAAGCTGTTTGTATACCCCCGTACTTTGTATCAGCCGCTGCCAATTTACTGAAAGACGAACCCATCAAAGTATCGACGGTCATTGGTTTCCCCATGGGATATGCCACAACCGCTGCAAAGGTGGAAGAGATCAAGCGGGCACTCAATGAAGGTGTCGACGAAGTGGATGTGGTTGTCAACCTGGCAGCCTTGAAAAACCAGGACTGGAGCTATGTGCGCAACGATGCAGATAGCGTCACCCGAGCCGTTCACCTCAAGGGGAAAGCCATCAAACTCATTTTTGAGACCTCCCTTTTGACCGAATCGGAAATCGACAAGCTCTGCGGCATCAGCAGAGAATTGGAAGTCGATTTTGTCAAAACCTCTACTGGTTTCAACGGAGGTGGAGCAACAGAAGAGATCGTCAAGCACCTCAGAGCCAATCTGCCCAAAAAGATAAAAATCAAAGCGTCGGGTGGAATCCGTGACGCGGCCACAGCCATCAAGATGATTGAGGCAGGTGCCGTTCGCCTGGGCTGTTCGACCAGCATCGATCTGGTCAGTGGCAGCATGCCCGCCTAATGGGCTGTTTCGTCCATCGGTTTGTAAATCATCTCAAGCTGTCTTATCTTGGATGCAAATAAGCGTTTATGAAGAGATTGTTGTTTTTACTGCTACTATGTCCAAGCTTGTTCTTGCAGGCCCAATCGGTCACCGTTACGGAAGAACCCGCCATCACCCGCATGATGGACAGAATGGTGGAGATCAACCGGAGCAACGACCAAGTCGAAGGCTGGCGCATTCAAATCCTCGCTACGACAGACCGTCGAAAAATGGAAGACGCCAAGAGCCGTTTTCTGGCCAACTATCCCAACCTTGCCATCGATTGGATTCACGCCAAACCCTACTACAAACTGCGGGCCGGGGCATTTACCAGCCGCCTGGAAGCCGCTCGCTTGCTTCACGAGATCAAGAGGGACTATCCCAGTGCCTATCTTGCCAAAGACAACAGCATCGCACCGCGAGAACTGATCAGCGGTAGCTTCTAGGGCCATTTCAAAACTTTGCAAACTGTGGACGCATGAGCAGCCGGGGCATTTCGCGGGCCAAAAGCATCGACTGGATTACCTTTTCCATTTATCTGAGTTTGGTGGTCATCGGATGGCTGATGATCTATGCAGTCGGCTACGACGACAAAAGCACAGGAGGTTTCTTTAATTTTTCTACTGCCTTTGGAAAACAGACCATTTGGATCGGTCTGAGCCTGAGCGTTTTGTTCCTCACTTTCATCATCGACCACAACTTTTGGCGAACATTTGCCTACCCCTTGTACGGCATTTCCCTCTTGTTGCTGGTTGCAGTCCTCTTTATTGGGCTGAAGATCAACGGGTCCCGCTCTTGGTTTTCCTTCCTGGGATTTACCCTGCAGCCCTCTGAGCTGGCCAAGTTTTGCACCAGCTTGGTCGTCGCTTCCTATCTGAGCGCTTCCGGGATCAATCTCAAAGAAATCAAAACTTGGGTGGTTGCCTTTGGCTTGTTGGCCATGCCCGCAGGCCTCATCCTGCTGCAACCCGACGCTGGCTCTGCCCTGGTATTTTCTTCCTTCCTCATCCTGTTTTATCGGCAAGGATTGTCTTCCAGCCTCTACATCTTTGGCTTCACAGCTGCCACTTTTTTCACATTGGGACTTGTCTTCGACCCCTTGCTGGTGACCATGGCCATGGTATTGATCATTGCCCTGGTGATGATCCTCAACTTGAAGACCAGGTTGTATGCCCTGATTTCTCTGGTCTTGATGACGGTGGCTGCGATTTATGGGAGCTACCGGGGCTGGACCTTGCAGGCATTTGCCGCCTGTTTTGTCTACCTGCTGGGCTTCAGTTTGTATCTCTGGAAGGTGCGCAAAGGCCCTCTTTTGGTCAAATTGGGTGCGCTGCTGTTCATTGGAAGCTTCTTGGCCTTTTCAGCCAGCTTTACCTTCGGATTGCTGGAAAGCCACCAACAGGACCGGATCAATGTGTGGCTCAAGCCATCCGCTTGCGATCCCCAGGGGTCTTTGTACAACGTTCTCCAGTCCAAAATGGCAATTGGATCGGGTGGACTGCACGGCAAAGGATTTCTGCAAGGCACCATGACCAAGCTCAACTACGTGCCAGAGCAAATGACTGACTTCATCTTCTGCACCATCGGCGAAGAACAAGGATTCATCGGGAGCCTGGGCATCATCGCCTTGTTTTTTCTGTTGCTGTGGCGGATTGTGGCCATCGCAGAGCGACAGCGATCCGACTTTTCCCGAAACTATGCCTACGCTGTTGCGGGAATCATCTTTGTCCACTTCTTTGTCAACATCGGGATGACCATGGGCCTCATGCCCATCATCGGCATCCCCCTTCCCTTCATCAGCAAGGGGGGATCCTCTCTTTTGGGCTTTACTTTGATGATTGGCGTGCTGCTCAATCTGGATAAGCATCGCTTGAGAGGATAGAAAATTCGCCCCCTTCCGTATCTTTGCCCCCTATGAAATTTGCCATTCAACATTCGGACGAGCAAACAGCGGCCCGAGCTGCGACCATTACCACCGATCACGGGAGCATTCAGACACCCATCTTTATGCCCGTGGGGACGGCGGCTACAGTCAAAGGAGTGCATCAACACGAACTCAAGCAAGATGTCAAAGCTCAGATCATATTGGGCAATACCTACCACTTGTACCTTCGCCCTGGCTTGGACATCCTCCAAACTGCGGGCGGACTCCATCAATTCAACGGTTGGGATCGCCCCATTTTGACCGACAGTGGAGGCTATCAGGTGTATTCCCTGAGCGGGCAGCGAAAAATAAAAGAGGAAGGCGTCACCTTTCGCTCTCACATCGACGGCTCCAAGCACTTTTTCAGCCCAGAACGAGCCATCGACATCCAGCGCATCATTGGCGGGGACATCATCATGGCTTTTGACGAGTGTACGCCCTATCCTTGTGAGCGGTCTTACGCCAAGGCATCGATGGAGATGACCCACCGTTGGCTGAAGCGCTGTTGTGACCACTTTGACAATACCAAGGAGGTATACGACTATCGCCAAACCCTGGTGCCCATCGTTCAGGGAAGCACCTATCCGGATTTGCGGCGCCAATCGGCAGAGGTCATCGCCAGCTTTGATCGGCCCGCCAATGCCATCGGCGGACTGTCCGTCGGTGAACCGGCGGAGGACATGTACGAGATGACAGAGCTGGTCTGTGGAATTTTGCCCAAAGACAAACCCCGCTACCTCATGGGGGTGGGAACGCCTGCCAATCTGTTGGAGTGCATCGCTTTGGGAGTCGACATGTTTGACTGTGTATTGCCAACCCGCAATGCTCGCCACGGTCTGTTGTACACCTCACAAGGAATCATGAACATGCGCAACGAGAAGTGGAAGTCCGACCATCGACCCATCGACGAAGAGGGCCCTTGTCATACCAGTCGCTTCCACAGCCGCGCCTATTTGCGCCATCTGATACATTCCAAGGAGATGTTGGGCAAGCAAATCGCCAGTTTGCACAATCTGAGTTTTTTCCTTTGGCTGGTTGGCCAGGCGCGGGAACACATTTTGCAGGGAGATTTCGCAGAGTGGAAAAAAGACATGCTGGAAAGAGTGCAGCGCCGCTTGTGAGCAAGTATTGTCGTTGTAAAAATACAATCATAGATTCTGCGTTTTGTATACGTACACAAAAACGACCGATCCATACCAATGCTGAAACTAATTGATCGTTACATCATCCAAAAGTACCTGTCGACCTTTCTTTTTACGATCATGATCTTCTCGATGATCTCGATCATCATTGACTTCAGCGACAAGGTGGAGGATTTCATTGAGGAGACTTGTACGATCCCCGAAATCCTCTTGGACTATTACCTTCCCTTTGTTCTGTACATACATGGCTTGTTGATTCCTCTTTACGCCATGATCTCGGTCATCTTTTTCACCTCTAGATTGGCCTACAATTCAGAAATCATCTCCATTCTCAATGCTGGGGTGAGCTTTCGCCGGATGATCGTCCCTTACCTGGCGGCGGCCGGCCTGATTGCTGGTTTTCACCTGCTCAGCAACCACTACATCATCCCTTGGAGCAACAAGACCCGCCTGGATTTTGAGCACAAATACATTTGGAAATACAGCGACAAGGGCAAGACCAATGATGTACACCTTTTTGTGGGGCCGGAGACCAAAATTTACATCAAGTACTATCAAAAGAGGGACAGCACTGCCCGAAACTTGCGCATTGAGAGCATCAAGGACAACAAGTTGGTCAAGTTGATCAAAGCCAACAAGGCCGAATGGTTGGGTCCGCCCAATCGCTGGCAACTCAACAATTACGAGATCCGAACCTTCAACGGTCAGAAAGAGACGATCCGCTTGGGGACCAACCAAAAAATGGATACGGTGCTCAACCTCACTCCATCCGATTTTGTGCGCTACCAAAACCAAAAAGAGATGATGGATACGGGGGAGTTGACCGAGTTCATCAATACCGAAAAAGCTAGGGGGGTAGGCAATACCAAGGCCTTTGAAATCGAAAAACACAGGCGGACAGCCGAGCCCATTACCATCATCATTTTGACCTTGATTGGCGTTGCTGTGGCTTCGCGAAAGGTGAGAGGAGGGATGGGATTGCATTTGGCCTTGGGGGTCGCTATCGGTGCGGCATTCATTTTCATTTCCCGCTTTTCCAACGTATTTGCAACCAATGAGTCTCTTACGCCACTTCTGGGCGTGTGGATACCCAACTTGGTCTTTATAGGAATTGCCCTTCTACTGCTTGGACGTGCTCAGAAGTAAGCGACCATTTTTCTACTTTTGCCAAACACAGGTTTCGAGGATTTGCTCGTAGTAGGCTTCGTATTCTGGTAGGATGTTGGAGATGTCGAAACGCTGCGCTTGTGCGTAGGCATTTTGTCGAAACTCTCGCAATACTTGATCGTTGCTGAGAATGCGAATGGCATTTTTGGCCATGCCGTCTACATCACCCACTTTGCTCAAAAAGCCAGTCTGACCGTGGATGTTCACCTCTGGCAGGCCACCTACATCGGTAGAGATGACGGGAACCTGGCAGGCCATTGCCTCCAGTGCAGCCAAGCCAAAACTCTCGCTTTCGGAAGGCATGAGAAATAAGTCGGAGATGGCAAGCAGTTCCTCGATGGCGTCTTGTTTGCCGAGAAAGCGAATCTCATGGCAGAGCCCGATCTGTCGGCACAGTTCTTCCATATTTTGGCGTTCCGGACCGTCGCCGATGAGCAGGAGCTTGGAAGGGAGTTGGTCGTATACTCGTTTGAACAACTGAATGGCGTCGCCGATCCGCTTAACTTTCCGAAAGTTGGACACATGTACCAGAATTCGTTCTCCGTTGGGAGCGATGGCCTTTTTGAAATGGTCCTTATTGAGCTTTCCAAAGCGATCCAGGTCGATGAAGTTGTAGATGACCTTGATGTCGTTTTGCACATCGAAATGGTGCAGGGTTTCCTCCCGCAGGCTATTGGAAACGGCTGTGACCCCATCGGATTTGTTGATGGAGAATGCCACGACTGGGGCAAAAGAGCGATTTTTGCCGACCAGGGTAATGTCTGTCCCGTGCAAGGTGGTGATGATGGGCACGTATCGGCCCTCTGTCAGCAAGATTTTTTTGGCCATGTAGGCGACCGTCGCATGAGGAATGGCGTAATGCACATGCAGGAGGTCGAGATTTTCGTACTTGACCACGTCTACCAGTTTGCTGGCAAGAGCCGTGTCGTAGGGGGGATATTCGAATAAGGGATAATCTGCGTTGCTGACTTCGTGATAACAGACGTTTTCCTGAAAAGTGGTCAGGCGAGCTGGTTGTCGATAGGTAATGAAATGAATTTCGTGTCCTCGCTTGGCCAATCCCAGGCCCAGCTCAGTCGCTAAGACGCCACTACCCCCGAATGTTGGGTAGCAAACAATGCCGATTTTCATGTTTTACAGTTTGATTGTGCTCTTGCTCCCGAAGAAGTAGGAGAACAACATCTTTTAAATTTGAGCTGCTTTGGTTGTACGGCTATTTGAACGGCTGAAGATGGTTTTTTCTTACCCCGAACTCTTTGCATCAATTGTTGCCACTTGGCCAGGCGAATCCTTTCATCCATGGCGATCTGAGTGCAAAGGTACAGCATTCTGCCAAAATCGTCCATTTCGCTAGGAAAATTCAACCGCATCGCTTCGTATCCTATATAAAGGCGTAAGCACTTGAAAATGTTCTAAACAATTTATCCCACTGGCTGTTATTATCTTGCTGACAACCAAGATTAAAGAAGTCAAGCCGACCTAAAAATCGGTGAAAGCTACTGGTCTCTAACTATTCCAGGGAACATCCACCTAATCGAAGGGGAAAACCTTTGGTTTTTTACACCAAAATGTATTTACATTGGCTGTATATTCAATAAGAGACCTGGAAAAGTTGTGCGGGATCAAGGCCCACACAATTCGCATTTGGGAACAGCGACATGGCATCATCGTTCCCAAGCGGACCAGTACAAATATACGCTACTACCAAGACGAAGACCTTAAGCTATTACTCAACGTAGCACTTCTGAACAGAAACGGATACAAAATTTCCAAAATTGCGAAGATGTCGAAAGGAGAAATTTCTGCCAAAGTCGCTGCCATTTCGGAGGTAAACCTAGAGTACGATACACAGCTCGATGCCTTAACCCTTTCCATGATTGAGATGGACGAATACAAATTCGATCGCATCATTAATACCAACATACAGCAGCTGGGATTTGAAAGAACCGTTTTGGAAGTGCTGCATCCCTTTTTGGACAAACTCAGCATCCTTTGGCTGACCGGGTCCATCAATCCAGTTCAGGAAAATTTCATCAGTTACCTCATCCGGCAAAAAATCATCGCAGCCATCGATCGCGAGCCTTTTGCTGTTGGAGGCAACGTCAAGCGGTTTTTGATCTACTTGCCAGAGGGCGAAACGCAGGAGCTCAGCCTATTGCTACTGCACTACCTGTTGAAGGCCCGTAGGCACCAAGTCATCTACCTCGGCATCAACATCAGCCTTTCGGACCTGAAAGATGCCTACAAAATACACCAACCAGATTATGTCTACACAATGGTCAACGAGCCTTTCGATCGTCACCCATTGCAGCACTACGTAGATGAATTGTCTGGGGCGCTCGAAAAGAGCCACTTACTGCTATCGGGCTATCAAATCGTGGCCCAAAATGTCAGACCATCCAAGAACGTATCCATTCTCCAAAGCCTAGAAGAAACCATTCGCTACATCGACGGCCTGAAAACAGGGGCGGTGAGCGATACGTAGTACACACAAGAGTAGCTAAGTTTTGTCATGCGGGCGGACATTCTGAAAGGCTTTCCGAGCGGGGTTGCTTCATCAGAAATCCAAAATTACTTATTCTACAAAACTTACTTTAGAAAAATACTCTATACCTTTGCCTCATTATTTCTTCATCAATTCACTGAATATTCATGAAATCCTTATTTCAATGCACCTTGATCGTCTTGGCACTCGGTCTGTTCATGGCCTGTGGCAATAGCCCCGAGGGGGAAGCTGCCCAGACATCCGACGAAACCCAGGAAGCTGCAGCTCCTGCTACAAGCGCTGTCAAGTACACTGTAGACACACAAAACAGCTCGATTATGTGGACCGGAACCAAACTGACCGGATCGCACACTGGTACCATCAAGCTCTCTGGCGGAGAAATGGCGGTTGCTGAAGGCAACCTCACTGCTGGTAGCTTCGAGATGGACATGAATACCATCGAGAATACCGATCTCAAAGCTGGCGAAGGCAAGGAAGATTTGGAGGGACACCTGAAAACAGGTGATTTCTTCGAGGTGGAAAAGTTTCCATCGGCTTCATTTGTCATCACTGGCGTAAGCCCCGTTACAGGTAAAGAAGGAGTGACCCACTCCATCACCGGCAACCTCACCCTCAAGGGCGAGGCCAAGTCCGTTACTTTCGACGCCAACGTAGCTGTCCTCAGCGACCGCATCAACGCCGTTACACCTGCCTTCACCATCAACCGCACAGAGTGGGGCATCAACTTCAAGTCTGGAATCCTGGGCACCGTGAAAGATAAGGCCATTGCTGATGACATCTCTTTGGTCATCAACTTGGTTGCCAATCCGACCTAGATCACTCGCAAACAGATACACTGTCATACAGATCCGCAGGGATCAGCAAATAAGGGAATTGGGCATGGCTCGGTTCCCTTGTTTCGTTTTTCACAAATCTTTCCACATACTGTGGATAACTTCTGTTGGCGCTTGCGAAAATGCCCATCAGAATGCTTGTCATTGGTCAGGATGCTCAATTCGAAAGGAGAAAAAGACCAAATCTGCTTATTTTGAGTATATTGAGAGTTATACGAAAACCACCTCAAGCATTATGGAATTTCGGCGGCTTTTTGAGATTCTGCCCTTTCAACAACAGATGTACCCGCAAAAAGTAGCGATTGCATCCAAAGAGGGTGGTCGATGGAAGTCCTATTCGACGGCTGAAGCCCTGGAATGCATTCAAAGCCTGGCGGCGGGATTGCTTGAGCTGGGCATCAGAAAAGGAGATCGGGTGGGCATCATGAGCCACAACGGAAGCGCTGCCTGGAATTTTTTTGATCTCGCCCTGCTCCAAATCGGTGCCATCGTGGTGCCCATTCACGCCAGCATTCACACCAAAGACCTGCTGCACATCCTCCAAGAGGCCGAAATTCGAGCTTGCCTGGTTGCCGATGCCAGCTTGTGCCAACGCCTTTTGCCCCTCCAGCCACAAGTCCCCTCCTTCAAACACCTGTTTACCATCGAGCCTGTGGAGGACCAAACACATTGGACGAGCCTCCAAGAGCTGCCTACCGCCAAACACTTGTCTACCTTCGAAAGCTTGCGGGCTTCCATTCACGAGGACGATCTGGCCACGATCATATACACTTCTGGTACGAGCGGTATCCCCAAGGGCGTGATGTTGTCCCACAAAAACATCATCAGCAACATCAAGGCCATCATCTCCCTGGTGCCAGTCAATTGCGACAAGCGGGTATTGAGTTTTCTGCCCATGAGCCACATTTTTGAACGCATGGTCACCTATTTTTACATGGTTGTGGGGGCCTCCCTTCACTACGCCCAACGGCCAGAGACGGTGCTGACCGACATTGGCCATGTCCGGCCCCATTACCTGACTTGCGTACCGCGCTTCCTCGAAAAAATATACACGGGCATAGAGCAGTCGAGCACCCAGAAAAATTCCTTGATCCGAAAGGTCTTTCAGTGGGCCATTGGCCTGGGGATGCGCTACGAAGAGAGGCGAACCCAGCCACCGCTGTACTGGTTGAAACTCCAATTGGCTGACCTCTTGGTGTTTCGCTCCTGGCGCAGGCTCTTTGGCGGCAGATTGGAAGGGGTGGTCGTCGGGGCAGCAGCTCTTTCGCCCTCTTTGGCAAGGCTGTTTTGTGCTGCCGGACTTGAGGTGCGGGAAGGCTACGGCCTCACAGAAACCTCTCCGGTGCTGACCTTCAATCGCTTCGAACCAGGAGGCGTTCGCTTTGGGACAGTAGGAATTCCCATTCCTGGTGTTGAACTCAAAATCCACGAGGCCGATGAAGAAGGCCAGGGGGAGATTGTCGTGCGCGGGCCCAATGTGATGTTGGGATATTACAAGCACAAAAATTTGACGGAAGAAGTCAAGACGGCAGATGGTTGGTTTTTTACAGGAGATGTGGGAAAGATTGTACACAAGCGATTTTTGAGAATCACCGATCGAAAGAAAGACATTTTCAAGACGACGACTGGCAAATACGTGGCTCCCTTACATGTGGAAACCCATTTGCGCAGCTCTGTCTTCATTGACCAGTGCATGGTCATCGGATTCAATCGACCCTATGTGAGCGCCTTGATCGTTCCCGACTTTGAGCACCTTCGCCGCTGGTGCATCGAACACAAGGTCCATTGGACAGCCCCTCGCTACATGGTGCTCAATACCAGAGTGGCCAAGTTTTACGATGACTTGATCGTGGAGATGAACAAAGGACTCAATCGGACAGAAGGGGTTCGGAAGATTCACCTTTTGCACGAGGCATGGAGCGAGGATGGGGGGGAGCTGACATTGACCCAGAAACTCAAAAGGAACGCCATTACCGACAAATACCGAAAGGACATCGAGTTGATGTATCCCTGAGTGCTGCCCTGAGTGCCAACAAAAAACGAAGCTTTTGCCAGTCTGACAAAAGCTCCGCATAGTTTCTTTGCGACAAATGATTTTCTTACTTGACCCAACTGCCTGCAAAGGCTGGTCGGTTGTTGTATTCGTAGCCAGTGACCAGGTTGGTGCAGTACCCCTTGCCTGTCCACTTGTTGAATTGCGTTTGGTAGCCATTGCCGCTCAGGTGGTGTTTGCTCGGGTAGTTGTTGAAGTTGGTTCTGCCGTACCAGATGGCGGAGAAATACGGCTTGCCTTGGAAGGTATAGGCGTTGAGATAGACCAATTTCATGCCTTTGCCTCCCCATTTGTTGAAGTTGGCTTGGTATTGCAAAGGTGTCATGACGCTTTTCAGGACGATGCCGTTGGTCGACTTTTTCTCGTAAAAGGCCGTGTAGCGTCGCTGACCTCCTACCGTCACCACAGATACATTGACAGGAACCCATCCATTTTTGGTCCACGACTCAAAGTTTTTCTGGTGTAGGTTGCCATTGGCACCGTGGTAAGCTGCTTGGCGCGGTCCAGCCTTTTTCACAAAGACGGCTGCATAGTGTACTTTGCCCTTGTACAGATAGCTGTCGATCATCTGCAGGCGGTATTTTTTCTGCTTAACCCATTTGTTATATTCTGCCTGGTAGGTTGCGCCGCTCATATTGTGCCGGGCCACCCAAGGCGTTCTGTTTTTGGGTTTGAAGATGGCGTTGACAAAGGTCTTGCCGTTGACATCGTAGCCATCGACCCAGGTGGGATAGTAGCCCGAAGAGGTGATTTTGTTGAATTCGCTCTGGTACTTGGCCATGGAAAGGCCGTGGCGACTGAACTCCTTCCAACCAGATGGATACCAGGTCACTTTGCTGTCGGATGGCCAGATCAGGGATGGCACGGGAGGGATGGTCTTTTTGGCCAGCTTGTACCAGCCTGCGTTGGGGTTGGGCTTGGAAAGTTTGGCCTGTCCGATGATCTGTACATCGTGGAAATTCATGGGGCAAAATGGCTTTCCGGATGTGTTGGTGTAGCAGTGTAGGTGGAGGTGAGGAGCAGTGGAACTTCCCGAGTTTCCGATCTTGGCCAGGTACTGTCCTTTTTTGACTGTTGCTCCTTTTTTCATCAGAGACTTGTTCAGAGAGCCGGGAATGAAATGTGCGTAGAGGACGACTTCATTTCCGTGGCGGATGAGAAAAAAGTTGCCGCCGCCACTCCAGTTGGAATAGTTGTCTTTGTTGATTTTCTTTGGTGGTTTGGGATTTTCGATGTGGTTGTTTTTGAAATCGAGTACCACACCATCGGCCATCGCATAGGTTGCCTTGCCATAGACCCTGTAGTCTGAGTTTTTCTTGCCATTGGTTCCGGGCAGTAAGTCTGTCCATTTGGAGCCATTCCAACCTTTGGCGACCATGTCGAGACCAAAGACTTGAGAACCGCCCCCATGAAGTCCATTGCTGTAATAGTATTCATTGATTCGCAGGTCTTTCACTTGGGCAGGAAAGTCGAAGCTTTTGGCTGGGTTTTGATTGAGGTGTTGCTGCAGGGGGCGAGTCAGTACGACAGGCTGTGTGTAGCCTTTGCAATATACTTTGATGGAAACGCTTGTGGGAAAGGGCTGCTTCAGAAAGACAATGTCGCCTTTGTCGTGGTAGTCGCGGCTGTTTTGCCAGTAGACCGTTTTGCCAACACCGATGGTATCGACACTTGTATCCTTGTTTTTGCCGCTTGTGATGACGGTTTTGCTGGGGTGGCCATTGTTGAAGGTGTACTGCACCTTGTTGACATAGAGGGGGCTGCCAGAATTGTTGCGGATTTTGACGCGAACCGACAGCTGGCCACTTGCTTTGCCATTCTTTTGAAGGGGGGCCACTCGTTGGTACAAAATGGCGTTTCCTTTGCTGGGAATGGGGCTGAAAATTTGGATGTTGGGTTTTTGAGGAGGGACGTTCTCCCGGCCAAAGCTCCACTGAGCGACCAGGAGGGACAGCAGAGCGAGGATGATTGACTTTTTCATTTGTAAGATTTTATTTCAATGATTGAAAATCGAATGATGCGAAATGGAAAGATTACTTTTGGGGTGATTGGGATGGTGATCCTGTGCCTTTCCATTTGTTGAGATGTGTCGCAGAAAAGTCAAGCGTACCCAGGTCGAAACAAAAAAATTGTATAGTCCACAAAAAATATTATTTTCGTTAGTAAGACGAGTCCCCGACCGGGGTACAAAACATCTCTTCCCATCACATCAATAGAACCAAAAAGTGATCTGCGTAACAATATGGAAATAAAAAGAATGTTTGATTGCCTGTACCACCAACAGGCTACTCACCCCTTGGAAAAATCTTTTGGCCACCGCTATGATGGTCAGTGGGTTTATTACAGCACCCAGCAAATGATCGACATGGCCAATCAGGCCGGCTGCGGTCTTTTGAAACTGGGGGTTGCCCCCGGAGACAAGATCGCCTTAATTTCCTATGTCAATCGACCCGAATGGACCATCATGGACATTGCCTTGCAGCAAATTGGGGCCATTATCGTACCCGTGTATCCTACCATTAGTCCATCGGAATACGAATACATTTTCAACGATGCGGAGGTCAAGTTCTGCTTCGTTGGCAAGGGAGATTTGTATGACAAGGTCCAGCGGGCCAAGGCCAATGTGCCTTCTCTGATCGATGTTTACACCTTCGACAAAAAGGAGGGGCTTCTCTTCTGGAAAGACATGTTCACCACAGAGGGACAGGAAAAGGTGGATGAGATCAAAGACGGCATTGAGTCCCAGGATCTGGCCACCATCATTTACACCTCGGGAACCACTGGCAACCCCAAAGGCGTCATGCTTTCGCATCAAAACATTGTCAGCAATGTCTTGTCGGTGCAGCAGATTTTTCCAGTGGAAAAGGGAGATCGCGTGTTGAGCTTTCTGCCTCTTTGCCACATCTTCGAACGCACAGGCTCTTTCGCCTACATGGCTGTCTGTGTGAGTGTGACCTATGTGGGCACTGATAATCTCGGTGGGGAGGATGGAGATCTACAAGCGGTCAAGCCCAACTTTTTCACCACGGTCCCGCGTTTGCTGGAAAAGGTATATGAAAAAATATACGCCAAGGGTTCTGGATTGACAGGTGTCAAGCGCAAGCTGTTTTTCTGGGCGCTGAGTCTGACAGACGATTATGAGTTTGACAAACCCTACTCTGGCATGGCGGGCTTCAAGAGAAAATTGGCGGATCAGTTGATTTTCAGCAAGTGGCGGACGGCACTGGGAGGCCAGGTCAAAGGCATCGTTTCAGGGGCCGCTGCTTGTCCGGCCAAGATCGTGCGGGTTTTCTCAGCGGCGGGCATCCCCGTCCGGGAAGGCTATGGGCTGACAGAGACTTCTCCTGGATTGGCCATTGGTCGATTTGGGAAGGACGAGGCCATGATCGGGACCATTGGCCCTGCCCTGCGCGATGTGGAATTGTTCATCGACGACTCGGATGGAACCTATCGCGAAGGAGAAGGAGAAATTTTGGCCCGTGGCCCCAACATCATGATGGGTTACTACAACAAGCCCGATAAGACAGCAGAGGTGACCAAAGAAATTGACGGGCGCCAGTGGTTTTGCACAGGTGACATTGGCAAGTTGGTGTCTGGTCCTGGAGGCAAGAAGTTCTTGCGGATCACCGACCGGAAGAAGGAGTTGCTCAAGACCTCTGGAGGCAAGTATGTAGCGCCGGCGCCGATTGAGAACAAGTTCAAGGAAGATGCCCTGATTGAGCAGATCATGGTGGTGGGAGAAAAGAAGAAATTTGTCTCGGCACTGATCATCCCTTCTGAAGATGCCTTGAAGGATTGGTACGGTCGGCAAAGCCTGACATGGACAAATATGGAGGATGCGGTCAGCAGTCCCAAAGTACACGAGTGCTATCAGCACATCATCAATAAGTACAACCCGCAATTCAGCCACATTGAGCAAATCAAGAAGTTCAGGCTGTTGTCCTGCAATTGGGAGCCAACCAAGGCGGACGGCTCAGATGCAGAGCTGACGCCAACCCTGAAGCTCAAGCGGCGGGTCATCGCGCAAAAACACCAGGATGTAATTTCGGACATCTACGCCTGATTTCCGGAAGATTTTCCTATCTTGTTGTCGCCTCGGAGGGCATCGAATCCTCTGAGAAGCAAAACAAAAAACAAAAACGAGACTTCTCCGAAAGGGGAAGTTTTTTTTGTTTTCCCCTCTCGCATCAGCACATCATTTGCCAGCAAATGGGCCTGTCCTTCCAGGGAGCCTGACTGGCCATCCGAAGTTTCTCTGGCCAGCACTTGCAAATGCAAAAAGAAAACGACAACTTCTGTCAACAAGCTTTTGCAAGCACACCGCCTTCCGGGAATGGATACATTATAGACTTTTGTTACGTATTTCCCCTTGACCCATGCCGATTTAGCAAAAAAATTAACATCTTTTGGTGTGATTTTTGCAGCTATTGATCAGTATTACTGAACTACTTTTATCCTGAAAGTTGTTGTCCAAAACCGATTATGGCAGCAATTTTCACAAAAAACAAAAACATGCGCCCCCTCATTTCCACCACTGCACTGCTGTGCCTGGCAGCCTTTGTGCTGACATTTTCGGCCTGTCGGGAAGAGTTGAGACCCACCGTCAAACCCAGTGAATTTTCCAAAGTCAAACGCGAGCAGTTGGGTGATCGCATTCGCATTGCCATTGCACAAAACCCGGAAGAGTTTCCCGTTTTGCCCAAAATACCTCCCTACAACTCCACTGTTTATTGGTACATCCAAACCTTGTTCAACCAGCTCAACAGCGAGATTCGGGCCGATCGCAACTCGCCCATCAGCGACCGTTGGACCCCCAGCCGTACTTGGGAAGTGACCATATTGGACATGCCAGAGGTCAATGCTTTCATCGTCCCTGGTGGGCATTTTTACATCACCACTGGCATGCTCCGCAAGATGGAGCGAGAGTATGAACTGTATTATGTGATGGCCTTTGAGCTGAGTTTCCTCAACGAAAAATGGTTGATCAATCAGTTGTTTTCGGAGTACACCACATCGGCTGTGGCGGAAGTGGCTGCTTCGGGGCGTTCGGCAGAAGATGATTTGAGTGTTGATAAATTGGCCATGGTGCTCTCGGAGTTTTTGGTGGAACCAACGGTGGTTCAGCGCATTGACGAATCTACGGCCAGCTTGATCTGCCAGACTTCCCGCATGGATCGCAGTGGAATCATTCCTCTACTGGAAGACACCGATGCCAACATTTTGTGGCTGAATACCCGCAGCAACTACAGCGGTCGAATTGCCTACGTGCTCAACGACATCCAACTGGAAGACGCCAATTGCGGGAGCTTCAAGTCCAATGGTGGGTTTGAGAAATTTGTCCTGGATCATCTTTGAGCTCATTTGCTCTTGGTCCTGGATTGGATTGTCAACTCAAAGTTGGAAGCGTATTCATGTGTCGGACGATGAGAAATAGGACCCAAAAGATCAGGATCAAGATGCCCGGCACCCTGCTCTCGATGTTTCGAACTCTGTTGATCCGAAACCATGCCACCAGAAAGCCCGTGATTCCCAAGCCAATGGGCAAGCCCAGGAAAGTGGGTGACAGCAGCCGGATCGGTAATTCCAGTACGTACAGATTTCGGATGACCAGATAGATGAATTCAATGACCATCACCAGCAGGCCGGAATAGATGGCAATGGGTATGGGTTTGATGGAAGGGCGGTAAGTGTTGAGAAGGTTTGCACTTACGTTTGGAATGATTAGGATGCTAGCAAATAACAAGAGGGTGCGAAGGTTGAGCCGGGCGTTTTTTACCCCGTACATATCGATGATGAGTAGATCTCTGCAAATGGCCAACAGCCAAAAGAACAACACAGCACCTACTCCCAACCCGATGACCTTGGCAATGACGATCTTGTTGTTACCGGAACCTTTTTTCTCCTCATTGGAAACATTGGGTGCCATGTAGTAGAAGTCTTTTGCAGTGGGTGGATACCTAGTAGACGAAATTTGTGAGAGAATGTTCACTTTTTGGCCATCCAATATTGAGAAATGGAAGGCTATTTTTCCGAATTGCCTTCCAGACTGATGCACCGATGGATCGACATCTCCATTCCCATCTTTGATCGGAGCATTTTCGCCATAAAAGACCCCCCATGAACCCGCGCGCCAGATTCATGGAGGTCTCTTTGTAGAGGCAGTTGTTTACCTCAGAAAAGTAGTCGTCGGACTAGCCAGTGCAGTAATAGTAGGAGCAGTAGGGGGTAGAGCTGGGGTAAGACCATGTTCTGATAAAAGGAGGTCCACATACGCGTCCGTCAAAGCAGCAGACTTCTTCGGTGACGTAAACGGTTCCATTGATGCATTCGTAGCATGCCCACAATGTGATGAGGCAAGTACGTGGAGCTCTTCTTTCACTGGCCACGGCTTCGTCTCTGTTCATCCGTTGTAGTTGGTCATCGGACAAGTACTGACTCAGGTCCAGGTCGGTCAACAGCTCATCGTCAGCCAATTCATCCACGAGTGTTTCAGCCATGCCCAAGGCGTCCAGCTGGTCGTAGAGGCGGAAGTTTTCGTTGTAGGCCTTTTTTGCTTCTTCATCCAGTGAGCCAAACAAGCTGCGCATTTCTTCCTGCGATTTTTCGCCGTAATTTTTTGGGAAAAAGTAGTAGTCCAAGTTTTGAGCGTTCTCTTGAGAAAATTCGAGAACCTCTGGGGAGCTTGCTGTTTCAGGGGCGACGCCAGCCTCCTTGTTGCAGGAGAAGCATACGGCCAGCGATAGGAATGCAAGCCCAATCAACCTCAGTTTATTGGTATTCATAAGAAGACGTTTTTCGATGGTTTAAAAATTGAACAATACTGTCAGAGACCCCGACTGGGGCATCCGATTCGCATGCGAAAAACAACAATAAAATTCTGGTGTGAATGAGCAGAGCCTAGCTCAAGTTAAGACTTTTTTTCATATTTTCAAGGAGATGTGAAAAAAACGCCAAGTGCTGGCTTGATCAACACTTGGCGTTTTAGGAGGGAGGTTCTGAACCAATTTACCCGTCTGCTGGCAGGAAAGCCCCCAAATCAAAAGTTGTTGTAAATCATCTTCAACTGATTGTTTGTTTCCACCTCTTTGACACCATTGATCATATCGGTAATCATGCTGGCAGCTTCTTCCAGAGAAGTCTTTTCTGCGGTATCGGATGAGAAGTTGGCTTGGTTCCGATAGTGCTGGCGCAGCTCGTGCATTGTCTTGGTTGCTGAGAAGCGCTTCCAGGGGGAGGACCGTTGGTTGAGCGCCAGTTTGTTCAGTTGTTGGGCAGCCTTTTGGGCCTCTGGGATGTCTGCAGATTGGAGGACCTTGCTGTACTGTTCGAAGAATGCAATGGCATCATAGCCATCCACATTTTCAAAATTCTTTTCGAAGAAGCTGCGATTGGCACTTTCGGGTTTGCTGGCATAGACTTCCGCAATGGCCGCGAGGAGCTGGCTGTAGTTTTGACCCTCCAATTTGGCCGCATATTCCATGGCACTGCTCTCGTCCAATGTCGATAGTGCCTGTAGTCCAAGTGCCACGACGGGCAGGGCCTGATCTGTTTCGATGACCTTTTTGGCAACGTCTATGTATTTGGCATCCTGTGTGCTCGCCAGGAGTGCCAGGGCGGTGCTCCGAACCTCGGAGTGCGAATCGGATTTGACCAGTTCTTCAATTTGAGCTTTGACTTGAGGGTCGTCAATATCGGCAGCTTCTACCCCTTGTTTTCTCACCGCCCAGAAGGGATCGGCAAGTGCCGTCTTGGCGCTGACGGTCAACTGTCCCGGAAAATTTTGCAGCCCTTGAATGGCCTCGAAGCGATCAAAAAATTTGGGTGCGTGTTTCAACTGAAACGCCAACTCATCTGCTGTTTTTTCAAAGGCAATTTCTGCGAGCAAGATTCTTTCGGAATCGAAATTGACCAGACTGGGGGCCTCTTGAGCGTCGAAGGCAAATGTCTGAACCCGTTCGTTGATCTCTATTTTGTGACGCGTCTTCTGTCCATCAGCTGTGTAGATGTCAACAGAAGCGGGCAAGACAAAAATGGCGGGATAGCCGCGGTCGGGATCTTGGGTTTGTTGGACGGTGAGTTGGACTTGTTTGGTGCTGTCGTTGTAGGCCGTACTGATGTCCAAGATGGGGTGACCTGTGCTGAAGAACCATTGGTTGAAAAACCAGTTGAGGTCTCGTCCTGTCACTTTTTCGAATGCCAATCGCAGGTTGTGTGCTTCCACTGATTCGTACTCGTTGTCTGTCAGGTACTTGTTCAGAGAAGCCCAAAAGGCATCGTCTCCTACGTAGTTGCGCAACATGTGCAAGACCAGTCCCCCTTTGTTGTAACTGTGGGCGTCAAACATGTCTTCTTTGTCGGTGTAGCCGAAGTGAATCAGCGGATGGGCATCGCCTTGACTGGTCTGGCCAAAGTAGCCTGCCATTTGTGTGAAGCGGTGGTAATCGGCAAAGTCGGTTCCATGCTTGTGCTCAAACCACAGGTATTCGCTGTAGTCGGCAAAGCCCTCGTTCATCGTTAGGTTGGCCCAGCTTTCGCAGGTAACCAGATCGCCAAACCAGTGGTGGAACAGCTCGTGGGCAACAATCATTTCGTTGATGGTATTGTCGATCAGTTCGCGCTCTGTCATCTGGATGAATTCGCCAAAGATGGAACTGGTGGTATTTTCCATCGCTCCGGAGACATAGTCCCTCACGATGATCTGGCTGTATTTGGACCAGGGAAATTCATAGTTTAGTTTTCCAGAGAAATACTCCAACATCTCCACCGTATTGGGAAAAATGGCCTTCGCATGTTCTTCAAACTTTGGTTCCACATAATAATCGACAGATAGGTCTTTCCACTGCTCACTCACCTTGGCGTATTCTCCTACGGTGAGCATGAAGAGATAGGGCGCATGGGGTTTGTCCATCTTCCAGTAGTCTGTGCGGGTGCCATTGTCATTCTTTGTCGAAGACACCAAGACGCCATTGGACAGGGTGGTGTATTTGTCGGCCACTGTCAGGTACATTTCCTGGGTACAGCGTTCGTTGGGTTTGTCGATGGTGGGAAACCAGCGGGAGTTCCACTCCGTTTCGCCCTGCGTCCAGATTTGCTGCGGCTTGTCTGGGTTGCTGCCATCGTGATTGATGAAAAACAGTCCCTGGTCGGAGGTGATGGCTGCGCTGCCTCCTTCCCCGCCCGTCTCGGCAGGCTTGGCAGTATAGTCGATTTGAACGGTGTAGGTCTCGGTGGATTTGTAGACTCGGCCAAGTTCAATGATCAATTTTTCATCGTCGTATTTGTAGGAAAGAGGCAATCCTGGCCCGGCCATCTTGACGCTGTGAATGTCAAAACCTTTGGCATCCAGTTCCAGCTCATCGACGGGGTAAAAGTGGGGCTTGACTTTGAGGCTCGCCTTGCCCATGACCCGTTGTTTGTCCCAATCGAAGGACAAGTCCAGCCGCGTGTGGAGCAAATCGTTGTAGCGGCGATGACTGGCATTGTAGGGAGGAAGTTTGAACTCTTGGGGTTCTTTGAGGCGGTCTGGTTTGCTCGCCGACACCATTAAGGTATCCAGTTGTCGTTCTTCCACCTCCACCACTGGAGCTTCGTAGATGACTTCTTTGGTTTGTTTACAAGCAGACAGCAGCAGTGCCAGGCAACAAATAACAGAGAGAAGGTATTTCATAAATTGTAATTGTAGGGCGTAAAGTGATTGCCGTGCAGTATAGAGAATACTTTTTGAAAGCCAAAGCTTTTCGGACGATTGTAACCACCATCCAATGGCTCACTGGTAAAACGTTCCATTTCAACGGATTCGCATCAATAATGTTTGTTTTCTTCTGTGCCATTCTTTGCAAAAGACAAAGGGGGAGTTGTAGAGGTCGCAAAAAGCCTTGAGAAGACTTGGCAAAAAAAGGAGGCTACCCAATCAATGGATAGCCTCCCGTAAGGTTTTCCGATGGGGTTTCCCTACGGCTTGATCCTCACGATGTTCTCTGTATGTACTGGGCGACCGCCCTCTTCTATGCGCAAGCTGTACATTCCGCTGGCCAGGTCTGTTGGCAAGTCCAGGCGAAACCGGTTGTTGCCTTTGTCCACTGCTTGGGTGTAACTGACGACCCGTACACCAACCAGGTTGTACAAGTCGATACGGATCTCTCCGCTCTTGTCAGACTTGTATCCCACAGTGAGGTGATCGCTGAACGGATTGGGGGCGATCTGTACAGGAGACAATGGAGAGGGAGAAAGTTGGCCTCCAGGCTTCGAGCTGCTGCGCTGCGTACCAAACTGGTTGCCATCGCCAGTGAACTCCTGGAGGTTGGTGATGGTACAATCAGAGGCATAGAAGCACTCTGCCCGGTCCAAATCCGTGACCAATACACACACGATGAATCTGGCAGGCAAATCGGGATTCAAGTCCTCCGGATAGATCTGCGAACCAACACCTGTATGCGTACTGAGAGTCGCTCCATTTTCAACGTCCATGAAGGTCCATAGGAATGAGAAGTTTCCAGTCCCGCTGACCTCTGCCGTCACTTGTCCGAAGTTGTCTACCTCCAGACTGACTTCCAGGATGCAACTCTCATTGTTGCACGCTACGGGGCTTTCCCCCTGGTCAAAACATTCGGAGAAGATGAGTTCTCTTTCTTCGAAAAATGAATCTTCGCAGAAATAACTCAGCAAGCATTCCATGTCCTCGTCCTCGGGATCGCAATTGGCCGCAACAGATTCTCTGACCAAAAGGGAATTGGAAGAAGGACAGCAATCGACACGCCTGTGTGTATTGTTCCACTTGAATACTTGTGTTCCATTGGGGAGATCAAACTGGCACAAGGTGATGGCAAAACAACTTTCGTCATTGTAATTCACATCGATGATCTCCTGACGAATGGGGAGGCCAGGTAGCTCATCTCCCGTACCAGGTCCACATAGGATGATGGCAAGACATTCTTGTTCTGGATCATCCTCTACCACTCGGATGGGATTTGTCAAGCAAACGGGTTCTTGTGTGATCGGGCTTGACAAGTCACCAGAGCAAAACAAATCAAACACGCACTCATTGCCCTCGCTGGAAGAATTGCACTCCTCATAACGGGCTTCTCCTTCTATCACTTCTTGACCACTGGGGCAGCAATTGGCCAAAAAGATGGGTTCTGTCCATTTTTGCTGAACACCGACAGTGGGAATGTTCAATTCGCAAAGATACTTGACCACACAGACGCCATCGCCTTCATACCCTACGACCTCTTGGTCGATCGAATAGGAGTCGAGAATGTCACCAGTGAAAATGGTCCCATCAATGGTACAGACCATGACGGCAGCACAAGGGTTGGCTTGTGGTTGCATACTTGGGTCTTCATTGACAAATACGACTTCACTGTCGCCAGTGGCTGAAGTCCTGATGCGCGTCTCACCACAGTATTCGCCAATGATACAGGTATATGGATTGGCACCAGCTGCATACTCATTTCTGACATCAAACTCTCTGCTGTACGTACAGCCACCCTTGTCAGTGATGGTCACATTGTAGATTCCCGCTTGCGAAAATTCAATCTCTTCTGTCGTTTCCCCATTGTCCCATTCGTAGGTCAAGGGTTCAGCAAGTCCGTATCCATTTCTCACGTTGAGACGGATGTAGCCTCCGCTGTGTTGTTCGAAGTCGGAATAACAAGGCTTGCTGACTGTGGCATTGACAATCCATTCTACATTGCTGCAATCCCGGATGGGCCAGCTGTCCTCGAAGACACTGCATCCATCGGTGATTTTCACACTGTAGACTCCATAGGGCAAATTGTCTATGGTAGGCGTATTGCCCATGTAGACGCCATGCTCATTTTCCCAGTAAATGGAACCGTAGCTGTCACCTCCTGTGATGGTGAGAGAAATCCTACCGTCGTTGGCACCGTGGCTGGAGATGGGCGTGACTTCTGCGGTGACGATCATTGGGTCGATGGTATTGGTGTAGCCTTCGCCATCCTCAATGACGATTTCGTAACAACATTTGACATTGACAGACTTGGAGGAGGAACATCCTCGGCTGTCGATCACAGTAACGGTATACAAGCCAGGAGACAAGTCACTGATGGTCTGTGTATTTTGGCCATTGCTCCAGATGTAGGTGTAGGGAGGGATTCCCGAAATGACACCGATGGTGATGAGGCCATCATCAGAGTTTTGTATGACCTGGTCCTTTTGTCTGCAAGACGAATTGTGACTCAGTTCTTCCAGATACAAATCCAATCCACCAGCTTGAAGTTCGAAGGTCTCTGTGGTGCTGCACCAGTTTCTGTTGGTAATGGTCACGGTGTAATTGCCTGGACTGAGGTCCTGAATGTCTTCGCTCGTGGCGCCATTGCTCCATCTGACAATGTAGGGGGCATTGTTCGATGGCAATTGCAAATCGATCGATCCATTGTTTCCATCGCAAGGATAGATGACATCTACCGTATAGGGTACATCATCTTCTTGGATGAAAAAGCTAGTGTTGTACTCGCATCCAATTGCATCGGTTACCCTCACTGTATAATATCCCCTGGGCAAGCCTGTGATCTTGGAGCTTGTCTGTCCATTGCTCCAAAGGTAGGTGAAAGGAGGATTTTCTCCATCTACCAAGACTTCTGCAGAGCCATTGTTGCTGTTGATGCAAGTGTGTTTGAGATTGCGGTCTACTGTGAGTTGGGGCTCTACGAAAAACCTTTTTCTCGCTTGACATCCTTCCGCATCACTGATGGTGACGGAGATATTTCTAGGTACTTGAAGGCCTGAGATGTCTTGGGTGGTTTTACCATTGCTCCAGTTGTAGGTGTAGGGAGGGGTGCCTCCGCTGACGGTCAGATCGATGGCACCAACACCATCTCGCGTACAAGGGCGATCAATCTCTGCCGTTACCTCAATGGTGGAAGGGACCTCTACGGAGTAGTACATCGTACAACGTTCGGTGGACCCTCGGGGGCCATAGATGATCCTGGCAGTGGCATTGCCAGAGCGGGCATTGCTCAGGTCTTCCGATGACTGGTAGTAAGGGGCTGGCCAGTACACAGAGGCGACAAATCCATTTGGTGGTGGAACGATTGTCAAATCAACAGCTCCGTCATTGGTACAGGCCGCTGTGAATTCGGCACTGATGCTCGGTGCTGGAATTTCCAAAATCTCGATGGCATGTCTGTGCTCGCAACCGCTGGCGTCGCTGATCGTCACGTTGTAGGTTCCGGCTTCCAAGTCGCTGTAGGCACTGTTGCCAAAACCACCAATGGTTGGCAGGTTGTCGTAGGCAAAGGAGAGTGGAGGATTGTAGTCTCCAGTGACGGTAATTGCAAAAGCACCATTGGCACCGCTGCCACAGGAGTTGGTGATGTCGAAGCTTGCTTCCAACTGCTGGCCAACGACAAAAGCTCTGATGACAGTACAAGCGCCACTACTGACCGTGACTTGGTACTCTCCTGGCACAAGGCCGCTGATGTCTTGGGTGGTTGCTCCGTTGCTCCACTGGTAGAACAGAGGTTGTTTGTTGAAGGGATTGTCCCATTCAATTTCCAGGTCGATCAAACCACTTGGGATATTGGAACAAGCGGACTGAATGTCCACTGCGACCACCTCAAAGGCAATCTCAGATTCGTTGATTTCATTGACCAAGAATGTTCCCTGATAGATCGTCTGGTTGTTGCACCGATTTCTCACATACAAAGTATAGGAACCCGGTACGGTCAGGTTGTACAATGATTGTTCGGAAGATCGGAAGCCATTTGGGCCTTCCCAAGAAAAACCGACATTGTGTGGATTTGTCATCACAGCGTTCACGATGATGCTTCCCATTTCCTCCGTGCAATTGCTTTGGATGTTGTTTACCTTTACAGATTGCACATTGATGCCGCCTGGCTGGCTGTTGGGAAGTACGTGGACTGCAGACTGGCCACAGGCATCGGTCACAGTGACCACATTGGCAAGGCCAGCTTCGATCACATTGCAGTCCTGGGTACCTCCTTGGCTCCAAGCGTATTGGTAGGGAGGAAAACCACCTTCCACCTGGATGCAAGCGACTGTCTGATGGCCGGGCTGGCAATAGATGCCGCTGATGGTGTGACTGATGGTCAAAGGATTGTTCTCCGTTTGTGGATAGGTGACGCAATCAAAAACTTGATCGCCGCTTTCCACATCTGTTGCCAAGTAGCAGTAGTCATAACCGGGGAGTGGGTTTTCAAAACAAGTGGAAGAGTTGGAATGAGTGAGCCACTCGAACTCGTAGTTTCCACTTCCACCAATGATTTCCACACAGATGGCAGGCGTTTGTCCATTGCAGTCGTATTGCATGCGGACAAAGGTTTTGATGGGCTCAAAGAGTTGCACACACTCTCGGAAGAGACAGCCATTTTCATCGGTGATTTCGAGGCAATAGATGCCAGCCTCTAGGTCTGACAATTGGTAGTCCGTCGAACCTTCTGCAGGGAGGCCGGGGCCTTGCCAGCGAATGTTTGGTGCATAGTCCAGTGCTTGGAGGAGTCGGAAAGACAGGGCACCATTATCGGGATCAGTACTGATTTCGTAGGCAGGTGGGCTGGCCACTTCCAATTGGACAACTTGTCTGTTTTCACAACCCGCAGCATCTGTTACGACCAGCGTGTATTCGCCCGCCGACAGCTGCTCCAATTGTTGGACATTGGAACCATTGCTCCACTGGAAGGAATAAGGCGCTTGTCCTCCACTTACGTTGGCATTGATTCTGCCATTGTTTTGTCCCTCACAAGGAGCTGCCACTTCTAGTTCTACCAGTAAGGAGTTGGCAGTCGGCGTCAGATTGATCTTTCTGCTCAGCGTACAGCCATAGTTGTCGGTAATGGTCAAGTCGTAGACACCTGCTTCCACATCGACGAGGTCCTTGGTGCTCGCGCCATTGCTCCACTCATATTCGTATGATCCACCGCCATTGGCAGGAAAAATTCGGATGTCGCCAAGGCCGTCGCAATGGCGAACCAATTGCTGGGAAGCGGACAGAGGAGTGTAAGACAGAATCTTTTTGCTGGCAACAGCCATGCAACCATCTGCGTCGGTGACAGTCACTCTGTAGTTTCCGATTGCCAAGTCGCTAATCTCTTGGGTATTGGCGCCATTGCTCCACACAAAAGTGAAGGGAGCTGTCCCGTTTTCCACTGCTGCAAAAATGGAAGGAGTTCCATCTCCACCACTGCCCAATCCGGTTCCCAACGAACCACTGGGGCAATAATCCACTTGAAGGTCCAGGCCAATGTTGCAGTTTGCTTCTACGACGATGCGGTACTCCTCATAGCAACAATCGGGGTCAAAGTTTTCGTCGTACACCACCAGGAAGTATTCCCCAGGTGCGAGATTGCCGCGGTAAGATACATTCAGTACACCGGGAAGGTCTGCCCAGTAATAGTAGAACGGACCATTGCCACTGACTTCCACATTGATGGAACCATCTTGTGAGTCTGGGTAAGAGGCATTTTGGACAGAGATGTTTGTGCCGATGGCTTCACAGCCTGTCCGTCTTCTTCGCAGTCCCTCTTCCTCGCAATCGACTCCGTCCATTGGTACTTCTACTCCTATCGAAACACTGCATCCGTTGGCATCTGTGACGGTCAAGGAATATTCGCCGGCTGCTGCACTTTCCAGGTCTTGTGTGGTACGGCCATTGGACCAAAGAAAAGTGAAGGGCGAAAGTCCTTGTGTGTCATCCATGGTGACGACGGCTCTGCCATCCATATTTCCCGGTGCAGATTCAGGAAAAACATCCACCTTGTTGATCTTTGGTGTAGCGTTGGCCAGATCGCAGACAGTGACTTTCAGGCCTACTTGTCCGGGAGGGCAATTTGCTTCGGGAATGCCAACGTCTTGGAGGATGTTGTAGGTCAGGCGGTACTCTCCCGTTGCTGTGATGGGGATGCTGTAGCGGTAGGGTTCTGTCAGGAAAGGGGTAATCTCGGAATGTAGGAGATCGCCATTTGGGTCAAAGACATCATAGCCCACCTTTGAGGCGATGGGTCCGTGGTCGATTCGGATGTTCAGAAAACCGTCGACTGCTTGGAAGATGATGTTGGGGCATTCTATCTCGAAGCACTCTTGGTATGGAGGGCAGTTTTTCATGCCTGCTTCTCCAGTCAAGGTGGCACAAATCTCATCGCCATATTGCAGGGTGAAATTGGCAAAGCTGCTGGGGGAGCCTGTCACAGATTCCTCCAAGGATTGTGTGTATTCGTTGGAAGAGCCATCTGCTCCTTCTCTGCTGATTTGCAAGGTGTATAAAGCCAATGAAAGATCGTAAAACAGCAGTGGGTTATCGGCTCTTAGTCCAATAGTTACGTTGAGTTCTGTGGGGGTCAAACTTAAATTGGGGCAGTCCACGCATTCGGTGTATCTCGTCCCCACAGGATTTATTGATCCTTGTCCCAAGTCTAGGTACTTGGAATAGCTTGCACAATATTTGTCCTCTCCGCAGTCGTAAGAATCTGTGTTGTACAAGCAGGGCGTTGTCTTACAATCTGTGAAGCAATTGATAAAGCTGATGAGGTCTTGCAAGCTGCGCTCGTCAAACTCATTTGCGATGAGTTCCAAAATACAGGTTGCAAGTTCTGTTTTGTCTTTGGGCTTTTTTCTCAAACAGGCCGATGCCCATAAGATGACTGCCGCCAATTCTACAGAGCCGAACTCAACGCCTTTTTCACTCAGGCAACTGGATATACAAGCATCGAAACTACAGCATTCTTCAGTAGTGGTACTGAAAAGATATGGGCTATCCATACTGATTTGATCACCTCCGACATACAATGCGGGGGAGCTTCCTGCAAATGCATCGGCATCCTTGGACTCGTACTGGTGTGTTTGGCGGATGGCATCGGCCCTTGATTGAATCTGCTTTGTATCCAGACCAAGTGACTGGGCATCAACCTTCCAATCACCTGATTGCAGGCTTTGGCTTCTCAGCAAAAGGTAGTCGTAAAACTGCTCTGGATGCAATTCCCGAACGGCCATTTGGCGAGCATTTTCGGCTTCTTCTGCCGGACTTTTGGGTTGGGCGGAATAGTGAATGTTGAGTGGGATTTGTTGATCCATTTTCCGGATGATCGGAACGATGATCTGCAAGGCGCTCATGCCCTTTGGGTCTTTGCTCGACGTGTACAGCTCAATGGAACTTTGCCCTCGCTTTTGAATTTGTTTTTGGAGAATGAACTCCAGTGGGAGCACTTCGTTTTCTACTCTCGCGTGGATGTTTTCCACTCCAGAGGCAAAGCCCGACAGTGGGGCCAGCAGAAAGCAAAGGAACAATAGAAATAAAATTCTCGTTTTCATGTTCAATTTTTTCATAAGAGGTTCTGCTCTTTTTCTTGCGGAAAAGAGACGTTGGAAAATATTCTGAACGACATCAGAAGGGGAGATTGGGTCAGCCGTTAGAAGGTCAAATTTTTACAGGTGAATGTCCTGCTGGTAAATGATCACTTTGTACATCAGGATTGTCAGGCCTTCATTGCGGGTTTCGGAAAAACGTAACTCTGAGAGATGAATTTTTTGAAAAATTGGATGGATGGCTTGGAAATGGAAGATCGACAATTAGTCGATTTTTGTCATCAAAAAAATGAATGAATTGTATTTTTTGCATAAATTGTTTATATTTGTCTTTGTAATGGATAAGTAATACTCCTATGAAGACTACCATCCGACGGTTTCAGGAAATGGCGCGTTTGCTCGACGAACATCCCAATGTACAACTGCACAGTTTCCATTTTTTCCCACCCTTGGCAGCGGATCAATTGCAACAGTTGGAGGATCAAACAGGGCTTCGCATGCCCGCAGCCGTCAGAGAGTTTTACAGCCAAACCAACGGCCTTCAGTTGCATTGGTCTTTTGGAAATGCTTGGCCCAAAACTTCTACGGATAATCCCGTCTTGCAATGGGAAAATCTGCCCGAGGCCGACGGCTTGATTTTTTTCCCGCCCATTGAAGAGGTCTTGACCAAAGACTGGGCAGAGCAAATCTACTTTGACTGGATGGAGGAAGAGTCTCCCTTGCGCGTACACAGTTCTACTTATCCGCTGCTGGACTTTAGCAAGCGAATTCGGCCTTTTGACTGCTTCGGCCAAGAGCACGACATGGCCTTTTTCATCGATCGTCAAGGGTATTGGCAGGTGGTGATGGGAGAAGATCAGCACCACTTTTACAATCATTCCAGGCTGACAGATTTTGAGTCTTATCTGGAGTTTTTGTTGGCCAGCAAGGGGCATGTCGCCTCTCGCATTCACTTTTACCGGGATGAGCAAGGCCTTAGACGTCCCAGGCTGAAAACCCCTGCTGCGTATTGGAACGAGCAAAATTCACTTTCCTTGGATCAGGCCATCCTAGAAACCAATTTTCAAATGGCCACCCAGCTCGGGAGAAGTACCTCTGACATCCAACAGCCACTTTTGCAACAGCGTGCCCGCCAGCAACAGGTCGTAGGGCCGAAGGAATGGCAGATCATCCTCGACAATCACCAACTCTTCCTGCAGTCGGGCGGAGCAGGTGGTAGCTGGAAGCCTTTGCTGGTCAATGGTTTGGTAATTGGGCTGTATGAAGGGGCAGAGGTCAAAGCGGGAATGCAGGCACAGTTGGAGTACCGACGCCTGCCGGATGAGGCTGGATTCAGAGAGACGGATTTGCCCTATGCCAACCTTTGTGGCTTGCATGCCCAAGGAGTAGATTTTTCCACTTCCAACCTGAGTCATTGTTTATTTACCGATGCCTTGTTGGAGTCCGCCAAATTTGAACACGCCTGTTTGCGCCAAACAGATTTTTCCAGAGCGCGCTTGCAGGCCGCCAACTTTCGCTATGCAGACTTGAGAGGAGCCGACTTTGAAAACAGCGATTTGCGGCAGGCCGATTTTCGATTTGCCAATCTGGATGGAGCCCGATTCCCCGGGGCCCGCTTGGAAGGAGTACTGAGATAGTTGGTTCGGACTGGGATCACATGGCTGTTGATCAGCGAGGTGATTGCCTCCGGACAGAATGGATTTTCACCCAAAAAGATTGGACCTATGGCACGAGACATTTTCTTGTGGACCCGACGACGCGATGGCGAGCAAGGGCCCACCCCCTTTGTGGAACTCAGCAGCAAGTTTTGTCAGTTTGTTGCTGGTCCCGATACCTTTGGAAGCAGTGAGTTTGAACAAATGGAAAACTTGTTGGACATCGACCTGTCCATCCTCCGAAAATGTCCGGACAATTGGACGGCCCCAAAAGTGGAAGGGGATGCCTCTTCAGCCATCGAAGGCTGGACTTCCTTGGAAGAGTTGGAAGAGTTTACACTATTGTTGTTGGACAAACTCGAAGGCAACCCACTCTACCATTTGCAGTTGAGATGCAATCTGGATTGGGGCGATTACTTTCATCCCAGACCAAAGCATAGAAAACTCTTGGAAAGCGATGTGGAGCAAAAGGCAAACCCGGCTGTCGTCTTGCGCGAGGATTTGAAAACGGTGGTCGATTGGATCAGTAGCGCGAAAGAAAGCCAGGTAAAATTTGTAACTTTCCGTTGCGATGGATAGCGATTCAAACGAAACATGGCAAGTGTGAAACGAAACATTCTCCGACAGCTCAAAGACATTCAATTCCAGGCTGAGAAGCTTCTGAAGGGCAGCCCTGATCTCTCGGCCATCCGTACGTTCAGCCAATACTCTGCTGAGATCAATCGCTTTTTGCTGGAAGAAATTGATTTGCCAGATGTCCATCAGTTGGTCTACCAAATTCCCCCCATCCCCTATGAAGTAGGCATCAACAAAAGGTCTTTGTTCATGACCGTCTTGCCATCCGTACTGTGGTACTGGTACTACGAGCGACAGATTGTGGAGGAGGCACAGGAAGGCATCCAGATCGCACGAGGCAAGTACTCGTCCATCGAGTTTATGCTGAAAAATTATTTGGCCTAAGCGTCTATACCGCTACATCGAAATCTCTCAATGCATCGTTGAGCGAGACTTTCTTATCGGTCGTTTCTTTTCTCTGTCCGATGATGAGGGCACAAGCCACTTGGTAATTCCCTGCGGGAAACTCCTTGGTATAGGTACCGGGGATCACAACTGAACGAGCAGGAACCCGACCGCGATAGGTGATGGGTTCGGAGCCAGTGACATCGATGATGCGCGTGGACTGGGTCAAGACAACATTGGCGCCCAATACAGCCTCCCGTTCCACTCGGACCCCTTCTACCACGATGCAGCGCGAGCCGATGAAGCAATTGTCTTCGATGATGGTAGGCGTTGCCTGCAAAGGTTCCAATACCCCACCAATGCCGACGCCACCGCTCAAGTGAACGTGTCGGCCTATTTGGGCGCAAGAGCCGACGGTGGCCCAGGTATCGACCATTGAGCCACTACCCACCCAAGCGCCGATGTTGACATAGCTTGGCATTAGGATGACCCCTTTTTCAATGTAGGCTCCATGTCGAGCGATGGCATGGGGCACTACTCGAACCCCTTTCTCTGCATAGGCTCGTTTGAGGGGGATTTTATCGTGGAATTCAAATGGTCCCACTTCTATGGTCTCCATTTGTTGGATGGGGAAGTACAGCACAACGGCTTTTTTGACCCAGTCATTGACCTGCCATCCGTCATCTGTTGGTTCTGCGACGCGCAACTCGCCAATGTCCAATAGGTCGAGCACTTTTCGAATGGCTTGCTTGCTTTCCTCTTTGTCGAGCAGGCTGCGATCATCCCAAATCTTCTCTATGGTATGTTTCAGTGTTTCCATTTTAGGGGATTGAAAGTGTGAAGGGTTGCTTTAGAATGGAAGGGGAATTGGGTTCCCCTTGATCCATTGTAAATGGGCGGCCAAATTTATGAATATATTGTAGCAAAACTGACATGTTTTCAAGACATATTTTTCCATCGCCTCTGAAAAATCCTCTAATTTGTGAATAAATCTAATCAACAATCAGAGTGCATTCTCCAGACGCCCGCCTGGCCCGCCATTGAGGCACTGCCTGGCAGCATCGGACCGTGCTCTTGAAAACCACATTTTAGCTAAAAACCTAAATCCATCCTTCGATGACAAGATTTACATCTGTTGTCTCTCTGCTATTCTGTATTGCATGGACAAACCTGTCGTTACAGGCACAATCTGGGGCATTCAACCCTTGGACAAACATAGAGGAATCTCAGTTGCTCACTGCCCGCCAAGAACGCCCCATTGTTCCAAAGGAATACCAAACATTTTCCTTACAAGGCGAACAGCTGGACAATTTTCTGAAACAAGCGCCGATGCGTTTTTCAGATGCTGCCAATCGCACCCACCACTTGCTGAAACTGCCGATGCCCGATGGCTCTGCCCAATCCTTCCGCATCGTCAAAGCACCCGTGATGCATCCCGAGCTGGCAGCCAAATACCCCAGCTTATCTGCCTACGCAGGCTATGGGGTGGAAGATCCAACGGCTTATGCACGATTTGTGTGGACACCAGCTGGCTTTCGCGCCGTGATCCTCAGTGGCCAAAGCCCCACGATCCTCATTGATCCCTATGCCAAGGGAGACAATCGGCACCACATGAGCTATTTCAAAAAGAACTACGAGCGGGAACAGGCCCGCAAGTTTCACTGTGCTTTCGAAAGCAATGGGACAGAAATTGACCCGCATAGAGGCAGAGCAGAAAGGCGGGCTGGCGATTGCAATTTCAGAACCTATCGCCTGGCTTTGTCTTGCACGGGAGAATATGGCCAGTTTCACGGAGGAACCAAGGATTTGGTGATGCAAGCGCTGGTCACCACCATGGCTCGTGTCAATGGCGTTTTTGAACGCGATCTGGGGCTGACAACCATCATGGTGCCCAACAACGATACCCTCATCTTCCTCAATGGCTCGACCGACCCCTACAGCAACAGCCAGTTTTTTGCCATGATGGGGCAAAACCAAACGACGGTAGATGCGCGAATCGGAAATGCCAACTACGACATTGGCCACGTCTTCAGTACGTTTGACGGAGGGGTTGCCAGCCGGGCGGGGAATGTGTGCTTCAGCTCGGAGAAAGCCAGAGGAGTTACTGGACAACCCGTGCCTGTCAATGACGGATTCGACATCGATTATGTCGCTCACGAAATGGGACACCAGTTGGGAGGTACCCACACGCAAAACAACAATTGCCAGCGCACGGTGGCCACCGCCGTGGAGCCTGGAAGTGCTTCTACCATCATGGGTTATGCAGGCATTTGCAATCCCAACGTTCAAACCGGCAGCGACGACTACTACCACGCGGCCAACCTGGCTCAAATTGCCCGCTACACCAACCAGCAGACGGGCAGCATCTGTGCCACTGTCATCAATACCAACAATACTCCGCCCAATGTGAGTGCTGGAGAAGATTACACCATCCCGGCTTTGACTCCCTTTGTGTTGACGGCAGATGGCAGCGACGACGATGGAGATGCCCTCACCTATTGCTGGGAACAAATGGACAACGAACCCAGCCCCATGCCACCAGAGCCTACTTCCGATGGCGGACCGATGTTTCGCTCGCTGCAACCCGTGGCCAGCCCATCCCGGACCTTTCCCCGCTTGGAAAATCTGGTCGACAATGCATCGGACCGATGGGAGGTATTGCCAGGGGTGAGTCGTGCGATGGATTTCCGAGTGACAGTCCGCGACAATCGCATGGGAGGGGGCTGTACCTCTGAGGACGACATGCGGGTAAATGTCACCAACTCTGCCGGCCCTTTTGTGGTCTTGCAGCCCAATACCCAACTGACTTGGTTGGTCAACGACTTTGAGACCGTTCGCTGGGATGTTGCCAATACCGACCAGGCACCTGTCAGCTGCAGCGAAGTGAACATCCTGCTCTCTACAGATGGCGGGTTGACCTATCCGGTGACACTGGCCAGCAATGTGCCGAATTCTGGCTCCGCCATCATCACTGTTCCCAACAACATCAGTGAAGATTGTCGAGTGCGGGTCATTTGTGCCGACAACATCTTTTTCGACATTTCCAACGAAGATTTCATCATCGCAGCCCCACAGTCTCCGGGCGTTGCCCTGTTGGCCCAGCCAGAATCCCAGTCGCAGTGCGGATCGGAGCCAGCCATTTACCGCCTCCGATTCAACTCCTTGGCAAACTTCTCCGATCAGATCGACCTTAGAGTAGAAGGCGTACCAATGGGGGCCACCTCCTCCTTCAGCACCAATTCCTTTGTCCCTTCACAAGATGTCGACTTCACTGTCTCTGGCCTCGACAATGTGGCCGATGGTCAATACGACTTAGTGGTGTATGCCGACTGGCAGGGAGAGACACAGGACTCTTTCTTGCTCTCCATGGACTTGTTCAATGTGACTCCTTCGACGATCAACTTGAGTGAGCCATTTGATGGTTCCAAAGAATTGCGTCCGGGAGAGCCACTGCTGTGGGAGGCGAATGTCTTGTCCCAGAGCTATGTGGTAGAAATTGCCAACAACCCAACCTTTGCGGCGGGAACCTTGGTAGAAGTGGCAGAGGTCAGTGAGCCAATGTATACACCGATCCGTCTGTTGCCCACCGGGGTGTACTACTGGCGAGTGCGCGGTGTGAATGCCTGTGGCGAAGGAGAGGGGTCCAGCGTCTTTAGCTTTCAGTTGTTCAATACAGAATGTCGGCAGTTCCAGAGTGGTGATGTGCCGAAGATCATCAGTTCTTCCTCGCCGGGGATTTACACTTCCAATTTCAATCTGACACAGGACTTCAATATTCTGGATTTGAATGTTCAACTCAATGTTCGCCACCGGAATGTGGGGGATGTGATCGCCATGCTCAAAAGCCCAAGCCTCGACACCATCTTGCTCATGGATCGGCCAGGAGTTCCAGACAGTCAATTTGGCTGTGAAGAGGATGACATAGATGTTGTGTTTGACGATGAAGCAACATTGTCTGCCGATGAGTTGGAGACGACATGTGATCCCTTTGATGAGTCTGCCATTGAAGGCACCTTCCAACCCATTGAGCCATTGTCTGTTTTGCGAAGCAAAGCTGCCCGCGGTCTCTGGCAACTGATCCTGGAAGATCCCACAGAAGACGATGGTGGTTTTGTTCGGTCTTGGGGCATCGAGGTATGCTTTGAGCGCGATTTGCCAGAGGCCACTGGATTGTTGAAAAACTTTACCCTCTTGGTTGTCAACGGAACGATGGAACCAATTTCGAAGCAGTTTTTGGAAGGAAGCAAATCGGGCTTGGTGCCACAGAACATCCAATACACTCTTCTAGAAGAACCCAGCAATGGACTGTTGATGTTAATGAATGACACCCTTCGATTCGGAGATGTCTTTACCCAACAGGCCATCGATGATGGATCACTGGCCTATCAACACGATGGGTCTGATACAGACAGCGATGAATTCCGCTTTGACTTGGGAGACAGCCAAGGGGGATGGTTGCCCAATAATACCTTCTCCATCAACATCATCGACGGAACGCAGACGGAGGCCAGCATCCTGCAGGAGTCTCTCATCGCCTGCAATGGCGAAAATACTGCTTCTCTTGTGGTCATTGCCGCAGGAGGAACGCCCCCTTATGAATACAGTTTGGATGGTGTCAACTTTCAGGTCGACAGCCTCTTTGCCAATCTGGGGGCAGGCATGTATACCCTCACCATCCGGGATGGCAACAGCCAAACGATCACGCGGATGGTCGACGTCACCCAACCCGATGCCTTGGATGTGACGACAAGCAGTCTGTTCCGAGAGGTGACAGCCATTCCAAGTGGCGGGATCTCTCCCTACGAATACAGTCTGAATGGCATTTCCTACCAAAGTGACAGCACTTTTGTCAATGTTGCCAATGGAGATTACGTCCTGCGAATCCGCGATGCCAATGGCTGCCTGGACAGTACCCAATTGTCGATCAATGTGCCCAATTTGACAGCCAGCATCTCCATGGTGGAAGATGCGACTTGCTTTGATGGAATGGATGGTGTTGTCAACATAGAAGTGACCGATGGCATTCCTCCCTATGAATACAGCCTGGATGGCACCAACTTTACCACGGACAATCCGATTACTGGCGTTTCGGCAGGTACTTACACGATTCGGGTCAGAGACAGCATTGATCAATTGATTCGCCTGTCCAATGTCACAGTGGAGCAGCCCGATCAGATCGAGTTTACGGTGGAGGTGAACCTGGACAGTGTTCGGGTGCTCAACCCCATGGGAGGAACGGGGCCTTTGGAATACAGCTTGGATGGCACGAACTTCCAAGCGGAACCTCTATTTACGGAGGTAGACAACGGTACTTATACATTAGTGGTACGAGATGCCAATGGTTGTACGGAGACCCAAGAAGTGGAGGTAGACGTCATGGTCAGTGTATTTGATCCACAAAGCAATTGGGACATTGAGGTATTGCCCAATCCGAACCGAGGCAGTTTCCGCCTGCGCATGGACATACAGAGTGGCCGGGAGTTGCAAGTGCGACTGTTTGATGGCCTGGGCCGTCTGGTGCATCGCGAACAACTGGAGGCCAGCATTGGCCAGCTGGACCATTTGTTGCAATTGGAACAGCTTCCAACAGGCCTATATCATTTGGAAGTGACGAATGGACAGTTGGTGGGCCGGGCCAAGGTATTGCTCAGCCGATGAGCAGGATGGGAGCCATCTCAGGGATGGACACGAAGTTTTGTACTTTGGGCCTTGAGATGGCTCCCACTTTTTTACAATTCTTCTTCCTCTTCTTCAGGAGCATCCACCCACACCATGTCGATCTTGCGTCTGGCGAGGTCGGCATTGATGATTTTGACCCACACAGTTTGTCCCATCCGCAAGACAGTCCCTGAGCGCAAGCCTTTCGCACTCAGCCTGCCATAGCTCACCTCAAAGGGCTCATCCATGCTGCTGAAACGCGCCATGCCTTCGCAGCGATTTTCTTTGATCTCCACATAGATTCCCTGGTCGTGAAAACCAGAGATGGCACCTTCAAAAACTTCCCCGATTCTGCCTTCGATGAATTCGACCTGTTTGTATTTGATCGACTCTCGTTCGGCATCCTGGGCCTTGCGTTCTTGGTTGGAAATGTGTCTGCACTGTTCTTCCAGCACCCCTTTGTCAAAGTAGGTGGTCTCTTCCAAATTGGCTTCCAACACTCGGTGGGCCAACACATCGGCATAGCGTCGGATGGGTGAGGTGAAGTGGGTGTAGTGCTCAAATCCAAGGCCGTAGTGACCAATGTTTTCCGTGGTGTAAATGGCCTTGGCCATGGTGCGGATCGCAATGGGTTCGAGCAACTTGAGGCTTTCATCCTCGCGGGCAGCGGCTGCCAATCGGTTGAACGAATCGGCGATTTTGGCAGGGGTGTCCAACTCCATTGTGAAGCCGAGCTGTGCTGCATAGGTGGCAAACTCCATGAGCTTTTCCTGATCGGGTTGGTCGTGTACTCGATAGACGAAGGGCACTTCTTTGGATTTGCTCTTTTTGCTGATGTAAGCGGCAACTTCCCGGTTGGCCAGCAACATGAAATCTTCGATCAATAAATGGGCGTCCTTGCGCTCTTTGACATATACTTCGATGGGCGTTCCTTCTTCGTCCAGTTTGAATTTGACTTCTTCGGCTTCAAAGGAAATGGCGCCTTTCTTGAATTTTTCTTTGCGCAGCTTCTTGGCCAACTCGTTGAGTTTCGCCAATTCAGTGGCATAATCTCCTTCCTCGGACTCCAATACTCGTTGGGCTTCTCCATAGGCGTAGCGGCGGTCGGAATGGATGACGGTTCGGCCAAACCATCGACTTTTTACTTTGCCCTTTTTGTCGAATTGAAAGACGGCTGAAAAGGTGAGTTTGTCTTCCTTGGGGCGAAGAGAACAAAGACCATTGGACAGGCGCTCGGGCAGCATGGGCAATACCCGGTCGACCAGGTATACCGAGGTGGAGCGACGGAAGGCCGATTTATCCAAGGCGGTTTTGGACTTGACATAGTGGGTGACATCGGCAATGTGAACACCGATTTCGACTTCGTCATTTTCCAGAAACTCGATGGAAAGTGCATCGTCAAAATCCTTGGCATCAACTGGGTCGATGGTGAAGGTGGTGATGGCTCGCATGTCTCGTCGGCGCAGAATTTCTTCTTGGGCGATGTCTGTAGAAAAGGCCTCTGCCTCGGCGATGACTTCTTCGGGAAAGTCCAGGTCAAAGCCATTGTTGAGCAGAATGGACTTCATCTCCAATTCATTGCCGCCTACCGAGCCCAATACAGAGGTGACGATGCCGCGCGGGCTGTGGTTGTGTCGGGTGGGCCAATCGGTGACCTTGACCACCACCTTGTCTCGGTCTTCTGCGTTTTGAATGTCCTTGAGGTGGACGAACACATCGACGGGCATGTTTTGCCGATCGGGAATGAAGATGCCGTATTTTCGAGACAGGTGAAGGGTTCCGATGAAGTATTCGGTGGATCGTTGCAGTACCGCGACCACCTCCCCTTCCGGACGTCTGCCATTGCGCCAGTGCTTGAGGGCGATGCGGACTTTGTCGCCATGGAAGGCAAAATTCATTCGGCGTGCAGGGACATAGACGTCCTGCTCCATATTGTCTACGATGATGTAGGCAGCCCCGGTGCGGGTCATGTCTACATAGCCCTCGACAGTTTTGCCTCGAACTTCTTTGGTTCGCGAGCTGGTCCTGCTGCTGTTGCTGTGGGAATGAGAGGTAGAATCTTCGGAAAGGCTCTCTTTGTTGAGTCGAAATTTGTATTCGTCTATGGGGAGGAGTTTTCCTTCTTGTTGGAGTGTTGTCAGCGCGTGATGAACAGAATCCTTGGTGTTGAAAATCTTCAGTTTTTTGATGATTTGTTTGGCGCTGAAGCGTTTTTTGGGATTGTGTTTGAAAAGTCTGAATACCTCTTTTCTCAATTGTCCCGCTCTGAGTTTTTTTCCTTTGATGGGACTTTTTTTCTTTCTTGTCATGGTGTTTTTTGTGCCCTATTGTTTGGGCTTTGTATCTATTCAATTTAATATAGGTTGCGATTCATTCATTGCAACTTTTGTTCATTCAGTACGACGATCTCTCCGTCTTCCAGCAATTCCATCAAAATGGTTTGGCTGTTGGAGGCATCGTATTGTGTTTCGTCGTTCGAATCTGTGATGCCACCGACTACGTAGATGGTTCCATCTTCTTTGAAAGTAGCCACTGAGCGAACCAACGTTTGATCCATTGCTTTGGTTCCGGCAATACCTTTGTGTTCGATCACATGGCCCTTTTTGTCCAATACCATCAGGACGTATTCGTAGGTCAGCAAGCTGGCTTTCCAGTAGATCAGTGCGTGTATGTCTTTGTGTGTTGGCAGGCGAAAACAGGGAATGTATTCTGTGAACTCGTCAGCCACTCCTTGTTGCGGTTCTATGTACTGGCGAACCATGACTTCGGAAAACGGTTTGTTTTCCTGGCTGAAGGTGTGGTGCAGATCAGTTGTCAGGGTAATGGGCAGGTCCACCTTCGGAAATGCATTCAAAAAGGAAGACAAGGGGATCTTGGTATTGGGCTTTTTATTGGTCATGCCGATCAATTTTGGACAAAGATACAGATAATTGCTGGCTAGGCAGTTGTGCCACATCCAAAACAAGGGATTGGGGGACTTTGTTGAGTTGTCCCAATGCGAGGATTTGACACGCTTTCAGTGAATTGCTTGGAAAAGACAGGGAAAAGGCTTTGAACTTCATATTAAATATTTATATTATGGGTTTGTGGAAAAGTTTGTTTGCATTGCCAGGATAAAACCAGTAAATACAGGCAGTAATTGACCAAAAGACAGATGCATACACATGTTGACAAGCCTCAGGAAAAAGAGAACCATTCAGAACCAGATAATGGCATTTCCCAAAAAGGTGTTGGGAAGCTCTCCCCCGGATTTGTGGACAATCGTCCCGAAGCCATCCTGCAAGCGAAGCTACAGGATATGGTGCACAACAGCCTTCAAGTCAGGCAGTTAAGGGCATTCCAGGATAGACTTCAGCATCGCATGTCTACCCAACAGCCAGTGCAAAGGCAAACAAAGGCAAATAATACAGGACTACCTGATGGGCTAAAGGCGGGAATTGAAAACCTTTCTGGTCACTCAATGAATGATGTAAAAGTGCATTACAATTCTGATAAGCCAGCTCAATTGCAGGCTCACGCCTATGCACAAGGAACTGACATTCATTTGGCTTCAGGACAGGAAAAGCACCTGCCCCATGAAGCTTGGCATGTTGTCCAACAAAAGCAGGGGCGAGTCAAGCCAACGATTCAGATGAAAGCTCCTTTGCTCTCTTCAGGGCATTTGATTCAACGGTCGGTCATCCAACGGTCCTTGGCACCCAAAGACGCCCAAAAGCTCGAAAATATCTTTGTCAAATGGGTTGTTAAACACGTTAGGTCGGTCTTTACCCCCTACTTTTTCAGTGAGCTAGAGGGAGCATTGATTGCATTTTACAACTATCAAGATGCCTACAATTATCTCCAGAATGTTGTGGAAAGCCATGAGACTTTTGTGGGGACATTTCAAAATGCAACATTGGGAGAGAGAATAGGGCGAGGTTCTGAAAAAGATGTATATACCTTGGTGGGACATCCTGGAATTGTCATTGGCATCTCAAAGAGTACTGATTTGGAAGGGGCGATATTGCGCATGAGAGATGAGACTGCCCTCCTCAATAGACTTCGGGTGGAGGCTGGAATTCCCGTAGCCGAAATCATTGGCATTATTGAATACCACGGGCGTGCGGCCACGCTCATGTACGCCTATGCTGAGGGCTCAAAGTCTACAGTAACGAATGACAAGCAGAGGTTCAACGAACCTGTCAGGGTTGGAAATTCTGCCAACTTAAATGCGACAAGCATTGAAGATTTGAATGAAATAATGGTTAAATTCCAGCGCAAAAAGGTCAGAATAGACGATATTCAATTTTTGATCGGGTCAGACGGGTCTGTTGTTGTTGCTGATCCATTGTCCTTGGAGATGGGAACCCACCCCCCTACAACGAATATGATCAGGATGATTCACAGGTTGGTGGAGACAGCTGCTGAAAACGAAATGTACAAACTACTTCAAAACGATCGCAGGTCTTTTACTGCGGATGAATTGGCAGGAAGAATTGAAGGTCTTGGGGTAGATCCACATCTTATTGGCAATGTTTTGAGAGGACTCCGGACCAACTATAGCACGATGATCAAATGGAATGAATCAACTGATACATATCGATACAGTTCTGTCGATGAGGTTGATTAAAAAATGGGTATGCTGATGACATTTCATTTACCAACTGATTTTACCGAGGAATTGGGTGCTTGGAGAGGGAGCACCATCAGAGGAATGACTCGTATGTTGTACGACAATCCTGCATCCATCCCTTCTCTCTACGGACTTCAGGAATCAAAAGTATTCAGCCATTTCTCCGCTCCATTGCTCTTTGCGCTGGATCGATCACAGATCTTTTGCATTGATGTGGATACTCAACAGGCATCTGTCGTGCTTTCCAAGCAGCTCCCTGAGAGTGGCCAGCCAAACAAGAGCATCTTCCAAGTGGAATGTTCCGATTCGGTATATTCCGAGCAAAAATTCCTCTCTGTGGTCGGTGCCGTCATTCAAGAGGTGGTCATTTACATCAGGCAGCCCAAGAACAAAAGACTTGAGCTGAGGGCCAGGCAGGCAGGTGTTGGCATCAAGTTGGACAATGGCCAACAACTTGTCCTATCGTGTGGACTCCATGATGGATCAGATGATTTTTCGGTCCTATTTGTAGATGACATTCCGGTAGATTTGCAAAAAGCAATGGAAGAACACCACATCCATTCATTGTAAAGCAAGGGTGAAAAGACGGATGCTGTCCTGTTCCTCTTCTGAGACATCTCAGCAGCCATCTCCTTCTCCAATGGAAGAGTCTACCGCTCCCCCAGCCCTGATTCCACTTCCTTTGCTGTGGAAAATCCTATGCACGACTTTCCCAAAAGAATTGAGTATTTGGACGGAGGACGGATAAGCTGCTCAAGCCCGCAACATCCCAATCTGCTGAATCATCTGTCGATACAACACATCGTCGTTGAGGATGTCGTAAAGGTAGTCGTGGTATTCCGGGAAGGTGGGTAAGTTGTTGTGTCCGCCCTCATCTATGGGGAATACCCGCACTTTTTTGGGTGCTTGTTGCAGGAGCATCTCGCTGTGCTTGAAGGGGATCAGGCGATCTTTGCGGCCGTGGATGATGAAGACGGGGCAGTGGACTTTCTTGATGAACTGATCGGTTCGGATTTGGTACTTGAGAAGCCAGCGGAGGGGGAGAAACCAGCCGTAGCGATGGGTCTGGTGGAAAAAGCTGTAGTAGGGCGAGTCCAGTATGAGCATGCGGGGCTTGTTCCAGGAGGCGATTCGGGTGGCAATGCCACTGCCCATGGAGCGGCCATAGATGAGGATGTTGCTCTCGCTGTATTGCTGACTCAGCCACTTGTAGACGTGTTGGGCATCGTTGTAGAGGATGGACTCGGTGCGTCGTCCTCGACTCTTGCCGAAGCCTCGGTAGTCGATCATAAAGAAATCATAGCCTTTGCCCACAAAATCGCGGGCGAATTTGGCCCAGCCCTTGATGCTGCGCGAATTGCCTTTGAAGTAAAACACCACTCCTTTGGAATTGGGCACCCGGAAGTGCAAACCGTTGATGGTACCACCGTCTTCCATATCGAAATTGACCTCTTCAAATGGGAATTGGTAATGGTAGCGGAAGTGTTTGGGCAGCTTTTCCGGACGGAAAAAGAACAGGTCCTGCAAAAAGTAGAAAATGAGAACCAATGCCAGGTAAACCAGTCCGATGCCTATGATCAGGTTTGTCCACATAAAGTTGATACTTAGCCATCCAAAATAGGGCTTTTTTCATTGCTTTTCAAAAGCTCCTATTCGCGCAATTGGTAAATCTCCTTCAAATTTCGGCCCAGACCGTCGTAATCGAGGCCGTAGCCCAGCACAAACTTATTGGGAATGCGGAAAGCTTGGTGGTGGATGGGAAAGTCGTATTGGAGGGCATCGGGCTTGACCAGCAGTGCCACCAAGCGGACGGAAGCAGGCTGCATCTCGGCCAGTTGTGCCTGGAAGTGGTGCATTGTTTTTCCCGTATCGATGATGTCTTCGACGATGATCACCTCTCGTCCTTTGATGTCTTCCTCCAACCCCATGATGGTTTTGATTGTTCCTGTAGATTCCGTTCCCTCGTAGGAAGACAGTCGCACAAAAGAGATGTCACATTCAAAATTACATTCTCTGCAAAGGTCCGCCAGGAAGATGAAAGCCCCGTTCAAAATGCCGATCATCAGGGGGCGTTTGCCGCGATAGTGCTCGTTGAGCTCTGCACCTAGTTGGGCAATTCGTTCTGTGATCTCTTGCTGCGCGATGAAGGGTTGGAAGTACAAATCTTTTACCTGGAGCAGCTCTTTCATGGCATTGGTTTGCATACAGATTGGGAGTTTTGACAGACGCAAAGGTACAGAATTCCCCGAAAGGATTGGGGTCAGCGTCGCATGATTCCTCCGGTTTTGTGCAACACGCTGAGCTGTCCACCATAGGCTTTGGCAATGTTGTCGTCGGTAAAGGTGACACTGGTATCTCCATAGGCCACCAGGCGCTGGTTGAGCAAAATGATGCGGTCAAAATACTCTTTGGCAGTAGACAAATCGTGGTGGACGACAAGCAGCGTCTTGCCTTGCGCCGCCAATTTTTTCAGGATTTGAATGATCTTGTCTTCGGTGGTGACATCTACGCCGACAAAGGGTTCGTCCAACAAAAAAATATCCGCCTGCTGGCAAAGGGCTCGGGCGAGAAACACGCGCTGCTGCTGCCCACCAGAGAGTTCGCCGATCTGTCGGTCGACAAAGTCCTCCATGCCCACTTCAATCAGGGCGTCCTGTGCAATTTGGTGGTCTTCTTTATTGAGCCGTTGGAAAACGCCTTTGTATGGATAGCGCCCCATGAGAACGACGTCTTGCACCGTAGCGGGAAATTTCCAATCGACATCATTTTTTTGAGGAACATATACGATCCTCTTTCGCTCCTTCGAGATGTCATTGCCGTTGATGAGCACTGTACCTGAGCTGAGTTCAACCAGGCCCAGAATGGCTTTGAACAGGGTAGATTTGCCTGCTCCGTTGGGACCAATGACCCCACAAATTTTGCTGGGTTCCAACTCCAAGTAGATATTGGATAGAACCAATTTGCGATCATAAGACACAGATACGCCCCGGACAGATATGCTGGAATGACTAATCATATTGACTGTTTTGATCCGAAAGAATACAGCGCAGACACGAGCCTACACCTTCATTTTTCTGGCGACGAAAATGAATCCTGCCAATAGGATCAACCCCATCAGTCCATAGAGCATCCAGTTGGTTCCCCCTTCCCCTTCGGTCAATTCTGCCTCGGTGATTTCTGACTTTTCGCGTTTGAGCGCTTCCACAATGGTGCGGGTATTGTGTCGCATCATGTCGGCATAGGTAGGAGCTGGACTGTCCTCATCGCCGATGGAATCTGCATACAATTCCCCACCCACAACAATGTCGTTGTCGCTGGCCAACTGTTCGAGCAATTTGGGATTGACGGTGCTCTCGACAAAGACGGCAGGGAGGTCATTTTCCACAATGACTTTGTTGAGGCGCACAATGTCGGAGGTTTGGGCTTCGGCATCGGTGGAAGTGCCCATGAAGGGTTCCAAAGCGATTCCGTAACGGCGGCCGTAGTATTGAAAGGCGTCGTGCGATGTGATGAGAACGCGCTTTTTCTCGGGAATGGAAGCGATACTTGCCTCGATTTCTCGATCCAAGGCTTCCAGCTCGCCTTTGTACTTTTGGTAATTGGCCTCGAAGGCGTCTTTTTGCGATGGAAGCAGTTCCTGAAAAGCATTTTTGATGTTGCGAATGTAAATCATGGCCATTTGCACATTCATCCATGCATGTGGATCGACAGAGTTTTTGCCTTCTGCACTGCTGATGGGCTCCATGCCTTCTGTCACTGTGACAACCGTGGCTTTGCTCCCCGAATTGTCGATCAGTTCGTTGAGCCAGCCGTCAAATGTCAGGCCATTGAGCAGCAAGAGATTGGCAGCTACGACTTGGCGGGCATCGCTGGGAGTGGCTTCGTGCAAGTGGGGGTCGCCTCCGATGGGCACGAGGCATTCCACTGTCAGGTGCTCCCCGGCAATTTTGCTGGCCATGTCGGCAATCATGGAAGCGGAAGTGACGACGATGGGTTTTTCATCAGGTGCGCTGAAACCCAGCAGGGGCCAGCAGCACAGCATCAATACTATGAATCTCATGTTCAGTTATCTTTTTTGAACCAGCAGGTGTTGGCAAACTTTCTTTGTCAGGATTTGTTCTGCTCCCTGTGCCAAGCGGACCTTGGCCGAGCCATCATATTCAAAGGACTCCACCAACTCTATTTCCGTACCCAGGCCCAATTGCAAGCGTGTGAGGTATTGCAAAAAGGCCGATGAGTGCTCTTGTACCCCCACCAAAATTCCCTTCTCTCCCGGCTCCAATTCTGCCAAGCTGATTTGTTGGCGACTGATGAAATTGCCGTTGGCATCCGGGATGGGATCACCATGTGGATCGAAGCGGGGCTGGCCCAGGAAGGTGTCGAGTCGGTCGATCAATTCTGCGGAGTGAATGTGCTCCAATTGCTCGGCAATCTCGTGGATTTCATCCCAGGCAAATTCTAGTTTTTCATACAAAAAAACCTCCCAAAGGCGATGTTTGCGAATCAAAGCAGTGGAGATTTTTCGCCCTTCATCCGTCAGCGTAACCCCTTTGTAGGGCTTGTAATTGATCAAGTCCTTTCTCGACAAACGATTGAGCATGTCCGTCACAGACGCGGCACTGGTGCTCATCTCCTTCGAAATGGCATTGGTGCTTGCGGGCTTGTCCGACTTTTCGCACACCTTGTAAATGGCCTTGAGATAATTTTCTTCCGTCTGTGAAATCATAACAAAGTCGTAAATTGGATGTAAAGGTATGTTTTTTAGGCAGCCTACGCAATTATTTTTAGACGAATCTAAAAGTAGAGGAAGTGCCTCTTTGTAAATGAAGGACTCCAGGGGGTTTTTATTCGTTTGGCAGTACATGAATCCCTCGTTAGATGCCACTATTTTGGCAACTTTTGCTGATCTTGAGGAGTCGAACCAAGCAAAACCACCAATTCACATGGCCAAGATGAAACGCAAAGATTTTTTCAAAGGCTTGGCATTGGGGACCATCTCCCTGCCAGTGCTCATCCGCGCCTGCGGAGGCCAAAGCATTGCCCAACAGTCCTCCAATGCCCCCAACATCATCACCAATCGCAAATACGAGTGGAAGATGGTCACTACCTGGCCTCCCAATTTTCCTGTATTGGGAGAGGGCTGTACCTTATTTGCCAAGTGGGTCGATGAATTGTCGGCTGGTCGCATGAAGATCAAGGTGTATGGCGGCGGCGAGTTGGTACCAGCTCTGCAGGCATTTGATGCGGTGCGGAGTGGAGCGGCGGATATGGGCAGTGGGGCGGCTTACTACTGGGCTGGGAAATCGGCGGCGGCACAGTTTTTTGCCAGTGTTCCCTTTGGCATGAATGCCCAACAGATGAATGCCTGGGTGCTGACGGGCGGTGGATGGGAGTTGTGGAAAGAGCTCTATGCGGGTTTTGGCGTGGTGCCCATGCCCGGGGGCAATACGGGGGTACAAATGGGAGGTTGGTACAATCGGGAAATCAACAGCATGGATGACCTCAAGGGTTTGAAAATGCGCATGCCAGGTTTGGGGGGAAAGGTGCTCGAACGCGCAGGGGGGGCTCCCGTGCTGCTGGCGGGTGGTGAAATTTATACAGGCCTGGAACGCGGCGTGATCGATGCAACCGAATGGATTGGTCCCTACCACGACTACAAAATGGGCTTCCACCAAATTGCCAAATATTACTACTATCCGGGCTGGCACGAGCCCGGCACAGTCCTCGAATTTTTCTTCAACAAAGAACGCTTTGACAAATTGCCCAACGACCTGAAGCAAATCCTGGAAGCCGCCAGCCTGCGCCTCAACCATTGGATGCTGTCGGAGTTTGAGTCGCAAAATGCACTTTATTTAGACAAATTGATCCGGGAGGAAAAGGTAGACATCCGCCCCTTCCCTGTCGAAGTCCTTCAACAGCTGAGAACGTACACTACAGAAATCATTGAGGAGCTGACCCGAGAAGATGCCTTCACCAAAAAGGTCTACGACTCTTACAGCGCTTTCCGCAAGCGCGCCGAGGCATGGTCCCATCTGACGGAACGCAGCTACTATGAAAAATTGCAACTGGGCTGATCCACTCCGGTAAAGATCACCGCATTCGTTGCCACAGGGCTTGGAGTGCGTAGAATAAAACACCTGCCAGCAAGACGAGCAAGAAGAACCGTTTCCAGGGCCAGCTTTGTGGGGGCAATTGCAGTGGGTCGGTCTTGCCGATGAGGATGAGGTGCGACCAAAAGCCGGGAATGGCATAGGCTGGGTTGGTGGTCTCCATGTACACCAATTTGGCTTTTTGCAGTGCAACGTCTTTGGGCATTCCTTGTCGCAAATTTTCGTAAAAGGGAAGCATGATTTGTTTGGTAGAAATGTCGGAAGCACTCCACAGGCTGGCCACCAAGCTGGGACATCCCGCATAGGTGAAGGCGCGGGACAGGGAGCGGATGCCTTCTCCACTCTTGATGTCGCCATAGGCGGAGTTGCAAGCACTCAAGGTGACCAGTTCAGAATGGAGTCGAGTGCTGTACAAGTCAGCGGGTTTGAGCAGGTAGTCGATGGAGTCAGAAGTCCGCGTAAAGATCAGTGCTGTATTGAGAGGGTTGTCTTCTTCCACAATGCCGTGCATGGCCAGATGCAACAGATAGGCACTGGGCGCATTTTTCAAAAACGTTTCTTTGGTGGCATCCTGATTGAGCCAGGTTTTGCCATTGAACAGATCGGCGATCTCTGCCACCTCATCATCCGAGTAGATCAAACGCCCGATGGATCTCTCGGGCAGCAAACTGTCTCCATTGCTTTTTTTCAAGCCATTGACTCCCTCCAGGGTATAATCGTCGTATTCGAGGCCGAAACCAATGAAGCGCTCAATGGCTTGCTGTACGCGATCGCTGGCCGTCTTGTCAAATGCCAACTGGTTGGAATAGGCATAGCTGATGGCATATCGTCGGATGAGGTAGGGCTTGGGAATCCGCTTTGGTTTGGTCTTGCTGGTCAGCAGTACATCGAAGGAGATTTGGAGGAGGAGTTGGTCGGGGATGATGAGCAGGCGGCGGATTTGGTTGTTTCTTCTGTGGTCGATCAGGGGCTTGTTCAACAGTTGTTGGTACAGTTGGTGACTGAGATCGGAAAATGTTTCTTCGGAGAAGTCGAGTCCACTGTCCAAAAGGGCGCGAAAAGTTCGGCAATCTTGGGCAAAGCTGTCTGACAGTTCCAGCCGATGGTAGAAGATGGTTTGGGAGGAAATGCTGAATACGTAGGCCTGTGATGGACCGATGAAGTATTCCAAGAGGATTTGGTCGTCGGCCAGTTGCTTTTGGACATCGTCGATGCTGTTGGGGGATTGGAAGGCGTACTTGAGTTGGTAGTAGGCCGGAAATTCCCTTTCGAACTGTTCGATGAGTTTTTGGTACTGTCTTTTGATGGCAAATAGACTGTCTTCGAGGCTGGCCGTTTGTGGAAGTTTTTGTTCGGCCTGCAATTCATAGAGTGTGCTTTCGAGTTCGTGGGCACTCTTTTTCAGAGATCGCTCCTTGTCCAGCAAGTCGGTAGGGATGCCACTGAATTCTTTGGAATACTCGTCGTGCATTCCTTCGAGCAAGACGATGGCCTTGTTTTTGGCGCAGAAGTAATACGCTTTTTCCAGGTATTTTTTCTCGCCACTTTGTTCATAGAGATTCAGGCAGATGTCAATGGCATTTTCGTAAATGGGGACAACGTCTTCGATGAGTTGGTAGCGAGAGCCAGCAGCTTGGTAGGATTGCCGCATTTGGGTGATCAGCGTATCCAGAGCCAGGTGGGTATTCAGTGCGCGTTGCAGATAAGCCTGGTCGTCATTGCTGCCGGAAGCTTTCTTGAAGAAGACCCTGGCTTTGGATGCCATGAGTTGCAGCAGCGTAGGCCGATCATTGCTGCGTTGTTGAGAGAAGGTGGGGTTGTCAGCGATTTTTTTGGATCGAAAGTCTGGGACCAATGCCTGTATGCCCATTTGGTGTGTCCGCAGGGCTTTGTTGAGCTTTCCTTGTCCTTCGTAGATGTCGCCAAAGTTGGCTTGGCACTTGGCAATGTCGGCATGGTAGCGGGTTTTCAACTCCTTTTGCAAAATGTTTTGAGAGCGTTTGGTATAGGCAAGGGCTTTGTCAAACTTTCCTTGTCTGATGTATACAGTTCCGATGTTTTCGTAATTGTCGGCCAGATTGAGGTGGGTGTAAGAGTCGCGGGATTGTCGGTAGTCCCGCTTGTTGATTTCCATTGATTTTGTCAGGTGTTCAATGGCTTCGTTGTGGCGCCCGGTTTCCTTGAACAGCAATCCGAGATTGTTGTAGCAATTGCCAAGTACCCACTCATCGACTCCCTCCATTTGGCGGGCCAGGTCCAGGCTTTTTTGGTGCGCGTCGAATGCTTGTCTGTATTTTTTTTGTGTCTCATAGGCGAAGCCCAGCTCTGTATGGCATTGCAGTAGAGAGTATTCGTCGTCGGTCTGCTGAGCCAGTCGGATGGCCTTTCGGGCAAAGGTGGCAGCAGCCGTAGCATCCCCTTTCTTATTGTACAAACGACTCATTTGCAGGTAGAGGGCCGTCAGTCTCTCGATGGGTGGTTCCTCCTGCTTTTCCAGAAGATTGGCGGCTGATTGACCATATTGCTGAGCCAAGTCGGTTTTGTCAAAGTAGTTGCACAGAACGAATAGCACATAGTAGCTGTTGAGCAGGTCCGGGTCATTGGCGGGAAGCTTTTGTTGTCGGATGAGAAGTGCTTTGCGAAAATTTTGCAAGGCTTGTCGGAAATTGTTTTCACTGTCTCCCGAGCTGTAGTGCAAGACCCCCATTTTGTGGTACAACATGGACAGGAGGCGCGGGTACTCACTGAGTTGTTGAGCGTACTGTCGGATGTCCTTGCGCAACATTTTCTCCGCTTTTTTGAAATCGCCTTCCCGGATCAGTGAGGAGGCTTCCTGGATGCGTTGCTGCAGGAATGTTGTATCGACAACCTGCCCTTGCACCAAGGACAGGCTGCCGAAAAACAATAGGAACAATGAGATTTTTTGGTACATCAATGCTTTAGGGTCTTTCGAGTCATCAATACGTTTCCTTGTTTTAAGGTAAGGAAATAAATACCGGCTGGCAAATGGCTTTGGTCTTTTGTGAGTTGTTGTGGACCGGCCTCAAAGTACTGTTCGAAAGAATCTACGACTCTTCCTGCCGCATCGGTCAGTCGGAAGTAACACACCCCTTCGCTTTGCTGTTGCCAACGGATGTCAAATGCTCCTTCGAATGGGTTGGGGAAGACGTCTATATCCTGTTGGATATTTGATAGCTTGGTAGAAGACGGCTGTGTTTGGCGAATCCTGCTGAGGAAGTTTCCCAGCCATTGCTTTGCATTGCCCGCATTGACTTGACCTCTGGTTGTGGAGGAAATATTGGCGTTTTCTGTTCCATACAAAATGGCATCCTTGATGACGAGGGGTTGCATGGGGCAAAGGTGGGTACTCAATACAGCTGCCAGTCCAGTGACAATGGCCGATGACATGGAGGTGCCTACTTTGAACTCCCACCCTTCGTTGAGGACAGTGCTGTAGACCAGGCCCGGTGCTCCCAGGTCGACATGGATGTCGCCAAAGTTGGAGAAGGACATGATGTCTTTGGAACAATCAGTCGATCCCACAGTGATGAGGTTGGAGCAATCAAAACTTGCCGGGAAGCTGGTGTAGGGTTGCGTGTCGATGTCGATCCCGTGATTGCCTGCAGATGTCACCACCAAAACGTTGTGTTGGCCCGCGAGGTTGATGGCGTATTCCAGGGGAACAGGCTTGGTGATGGTGTCTACTCTGGGGCCTAAGTAACCCAAGCTGATGTTGATGATGTTGGCATTGCGCAAGATGGAGTGATCGATGGCAAGGATGAGGTCGAATAGGTGTCCACTGCCCGTACCGTCTTGTGTTCGCAAAGGCATCATACTGACATTGGTGGCACCTGCGTTGAAAACCATTTGTGCGATGGTGCCTGCCACATGTGTGCCGTGGCTGTGCTCATCTGTCTGTGAATGAGTGTTATTGATGAAATCGTAGCTGCTGACCCAGTTGAGGGGACTCAGATAAGGATGATCGGTGTCTACTCCTGAGTCGATGATGGATACGATGACTTCGCATTGACTTGAGGCAGGACAACTAAGGGAGGTGTTGCAAGGAGTGATGTCTCCAGGTGCCATGTCACCCTGTTGTTTTTCGGAGACGAGAAAAGTTTCGTAGTTGGGCCCACCACTGTCTATGGTCGTTTTTACCCTCGCCTTTTTCCCCACATCTTCGATGTCGAGTGTGTCATCGCCAATGAGAAAAAATTGTTCGCTGTTGATGTAAATAAAAGAGTCCAATTGCCAGTGTCGGATACTCGACAGGGGACTTATTCCCAATTCAGTGGCATTGAATTCCTGGCGAATGTTTTCAATGGTATCGGGATGTGTTCCGTCTTGAAATCTGACGAGTATTTCAGTTTGCGCAATCAGGGAAGAAAAGCTGGGGAATAGGCATACCAATAGCAGCTTGATTAGGTTTGACTTTTTCATTACACGTTTGTTTTGACTGAAGAATTATAAGCTATTATGTATTCCTATAAGCTCAGTCTCCCACTCGTGTGACATCAGTGAAATGATTTTTTTACAACAGCATTCTTTTTTGGAGATTTGCAGTCATCAGCAAGCATTTTTTGCCGCTTCCAAACCAGCTGTGTCGACGGGCTGCTATGAATCTGTAGATGGCGTCTCGGATGAACAATGGAATGACATGGAGTGCATACAGGTATTTCCACGGTTTGCCGAGTAGCCTGCATATTTGCAAAACAGCAGTGGAATGGCGCGCAGCAGTTTGTCGGTGGACCAGCACGACAGATTGCAGTTCCTCTTTCGGAAGGCCATGCGCTTGCAACAGTTGTTGCCCTTTGGAAGATTGCAGGGCAGCGAAGTGAATGCGCTTGGAGGCATCGTGTTTGATCACCCACTGGATGAACCCACTGCAGAGCAGGCAATCGCCGTCGAAGAGGATGATGGGATGTTGCTGTATGATCTCTTTCATGCTTCGGCGATTTGTTTGGTCGATGGGCGGAGAAAATGCTTCAGTGATGTTCCCCATTTCTCCAAGGCGGAGATGTAAGGATGTCCAAAGGCGGCGATGTTCAAGATGATCATCAGAGCAGCAAAGTAGTACAAGCCCATGAAGATGGCGATGCCAATGTGCATGCTGACGATGGCTGCCAGGCAATAGGGTCGAGTCTTTCGGTGAAACATGAACAGGGGGTAGCCACATTCGATGAGCAGGACAAACCAGCCCATGACCATGGCAAATGTTGGAACAGATGCGATCCAGCCCATGTCAAACTGATTGAACTGAGGAAGTGTGGCTGCCCGCCAGATGGCTTCTCCGTTCCACCAATGGTTGCCCAGTGCTTTTCCAAACCCTCCCATGAAATAAGCGATGACCAAATGGAGTTGCAACACCCGAAGAAAGGCTGTGACACTCCAACTTGCTCCCTTGGACTTTCGATTCCACAACAGACTGTCAACCGACCAGTATCGTCCCATCGGCATGAGGATGCAGTAAAACAAAGTGAATCCCAAAAAGACATCGGCTCCATATGAAAACATGCTGCCGGTCCCCATCAACAAGAGATGACAGCACCAGCACATGACAGCCATCAGACGCGTTGCCAAACCGATGGCCAGACCAACACCGCTGATGATGAAAATGTGTGCCAGTAAGTACACGGAGTCGGGCTCGCTCACGCCAAGATGCGCAACGGCATTGGTGAACCAGCTGATTCTGGGAGCAAACTCGAACAGCATGAGTTCTGTGATCTCAGACCGGATGAAGCCCTGGGCACCATATATATTGAGCAAATCCGGATAGACACCAAGCATTTGAGAAACGCAGAACAGCCCGATGGCAATTCGAAGGAAAGAGAGATTTTTGGCTTCGCTGGGGGCAAAGAAAAATTGGTTGATTTGGGCGTACAGCTTTTGAAAGATGGTCATGATGAGAGTTTTGAGTGACATGCGGAGAATTGTTTATGCATTCTTTTGGAAGACAAACTTGGTGTGTTCAAAGAATTTTTTGCGAACCCCTGCCCGATAGTCCTCCATGGTAGGGAGTCGGTAGATGCCACAAATGACTTGGACAGAGGAGTACTCGTTTTGGAGCAATTCGAAAATTCTAACCCCCCATGATTGAGCAACCAGTGGCCGCAAATCCTCATTGTCCTTGTACCAGTTGACACTCGTATTGACCCGTTCTCTACCCAGTATGCTGTGCAAAGGGGCCTTGACATATTCCACTTGGTTTTGCTCATTCTGGATTTTGAAATAAAGCGTCCAACCACTGGGAACGTTGGGAGAAAAGAATCCATAACCTCTGTTGGAAAAAGCGTAGAGAGAATACTTCTGGAGAAGTGGAGGGATGACATCGTCTGCAGAGGGCATGAATTTTTTCATGTTTTTCATCAGGATGGCAGCCGGTTCATTGAGCTGCTTCATGACGGATTCTTTTTGATACGTTTGCAATGACAAAAGGCATGTGACCAGGATGATGGCGAAGTGAAGGACAAAAAAGCCGAGGAATAGCATTTTTTTCATGGCAATGGAATTGAAAGGTGAGGGGTGAAAACAGTAATGACAGGAGAAGATGTGACTGTGTAAAGCCTCAATTTCCTCCTGCCATTCCTAAACATATATTGCTTACAAACGTGTAGCTTTGATTAGTTGCGAGGTCCTTGACCTTGGTACTTGCCGAACAATTCGTTGGCCACTTCTGCTACCTGTGGAGCCGCCTGTACCGCGTCGAAAACCTTGGACTTGGTGAGGCAATCTAGCCAGCTGCCCCAAATGTCGCACTCTGTGAAGCCTGCAGCAGGGTTGACGTCAGCTACGTCTCTGTAGATCAGCTCTACTTGGTCGACGCCCATGCTTCCGTAGGTGCGGCGCTGGCTGTTGTCGTCGATCAGGAAGGCACCGGGATTGGTATTTTCCAGCAGGCTGATCAAAGTGGCTTCATCTTCAGCACTGAATTCTACTTGGCTGATGACCCATTTGCCGTTGCCGTCGGTATAAGTTTGAGCAGTGGCCGTGTTGTTGAAAGAAAGGCAAACGAAAAGCAATGCGCAGAGGTTGAAAATAAACTTGAGTTTCATGATGGTGTGATTTAGGATTGTGAGTGAAATTGGTTGATTGTTAGATATACGGTACCCAGTTCATCTACTGTCTAGAATCGCGTCTGAATGGGGGTATGTCCTTGTGAATGTGCGTGTTTCTTAGATGTTTTAGCTTCCGCCGAAGAGTAGTTCTTTGAGCTTGGAGCCTTTGATTTCGGACAGCTCGTAGGCCGTGTTGAATTTCTGGGAAGTTTCGGATATTTCCTTTTTGAGCTGAGAGAAGTTCTTCGGCAAATCCTTGATACAGTTCGTATCAAATTCATAGGTCGTCAGTATCCTGTCGAATTTGCTGTAGTATCGATTGCCTTGCGAGACAAAGGTATTGTACTTGTTGATGAAGTCTACGACTCCGTGTATGGCAAACTTGAGTTCTATTTCTCGCTTGGCCAGAACGGCGGCGTTGGCACCACCCTTCTTGTATTCTGCTTCGCTTTGCTCGGCGTATTGTTCGAGCAGATCGTATACCTTTTCCCAATCGTCTGACTGGCGGCATCTGGTCAATGGCCAATGGTAACCGAGGGGGCTGATGGCCGACTGAAACAGGGCCTCACACTCTTTTTTGAGCACGAGATTGGCATCTTTCAGGTATTCGGTCTCGAAGTAGATCACTTTCAAATCGGTATTCATGCGCAGGGTAAAGTCGAGGATGCACGATATTTGTGTAAACTCCTTTTCCCGCTTCTCCTTCTTTCCACTGCCGACGATGGCCGTTACCAGCGAAAAGGCTGATGCAATGTAGGGGTTGGTCTCCAGCAAGGGTGGCATCTGTAGATTGTGGCGATCCTTGAGCTTTTCTTTCATCAAAGCATTGACCTTCTTGAAGTCCGGATAAGAATGTGGATTGGACAACTTCTGGATGTTCTGATGGGTCTTCATGCTCGTGAAATGATGGTCGAGCCCCAAAATCTTCTCGTACAATAGTTTGAGAACGTCGATGCTCTTGCGGTACCGTTCTTTCAAGTCGTGTATTTGTTGGTACTCCTGGCCCACGACTACTGCTGTAGCAGGAGGGGACAACAGCCCATTGGTATCGGAGGCAATCAGTGTCGTTTGTGTGTGCAAACTGTCGGCTGGTAAGCTCGCTTTTTTGCCTTCAGAATGTGCGCGAAACTCTGGATAAAGTATTAATAGTGAGATGATAATGTATGGTAAAAATCGTTTCATCGTTTCTGATTTTTGGCGGCTCGCTGCCGTTCGATCATATAAGAAAGACCGGGCTGCGATGTGACCCATTTTGCTGCAAAAAATATTTTTTTCAAAAAAGTCAGATTTTTTGTCACATTCCCTTTTTGCTGGGCTTATACATACATCTAATCAAAGTACCCAGTAGCGATGACAGCATTGAACTCCCCCCTAGATTCCCCGTACCAAAGCGATCAGGCACTCTCCCCCAGCCTTCGCAATTACATCGAGCAAGCAATCGATCAACTCTCCATTGACAAAAAATACAAGGAAGATGGTCTTCGACAGTTGTACCAAAGAATTTCCCGACAAGTCAAGCAGCACGTCAATCCCAGTGAAGCACACAAAGAAGAGGGGATTCGGCAGATTATTTATAAACTTGCAGAAAAAGAAGTTTTGAAAGATCAACAAGCTGCACTGAAAAACTTTGGACTGTCTGAAGCTGCCTTCAACGACATGCTCCGCCAATTGCAGCAGGGCGACAAAAGTCTGTTTGAAAAAATCTTCCTCTCCCATTTCCAAGATTGTCGCAATTTTCTCAAATACCGGTACAAGGCCTCCGATGAAGATGCATACGATGCAAGCATGGAGGCGATGTTGACCTTCTGCAAAAGGCTGAAAGAAGGAAAGATCGCCTATGGCAACTTGCGCTTCTTATTCACTCGCATGGCCGGCCAGATTTATCTGAAGTGGATCAAAAAACAATTGCCACAAGAATCCATTGAGGGCCTGGAAATTCCCGAAAAACCAGAGGAACTGGACCGGGAATCGATGGCCATCCTCAACATCGCCTGGAGCAAACTTTGCCAGGATTGCAGTGGCCTGCTCAAAGCATTTTACTACGAGGGAATTCCGCTCAAAGACATCGCTTCGTTGAGAGGAAAATCTGCCTCAGCCATCCGCAAACAGAAACAAAGGTGTATGGAAAAATTGCAAACCCTTTTTGCTGAGCACTTTCAAAACAACTCATAATGAAAAATTTAAAAAATTACGTCAACAAAGAAATGACGGATGAATCAATGAATGACTTCACACGGAAACTAATTCATGCAAAATTTGATCAAGAACAAAAGGACGAGTGGGCTGCCCGGCTGGCCGAAGAGCAGCAGGTACACCGCAGCCCATCGACGGGAGCCAAAGTCCGAAGATTTCGCTCCCCACTCATCGTTGCCATTGCTGCTGCCATCGCCATCCTGATGGTTGCCGTACCCCTGTTTTACAGTGGAGGAACTTCTTCCCATGACCAACTGGCCGATGCCCTGCTGGTGGAGACACGCCTGGCCAATCCCATTACTCGAAAAGGAGAGATAGACGAATCCCAAATGCGCCTGCAAATGGCCGATGCCTACAACCAATTTCTCTACCCACAGGCCATCGAACTGGGCAAGCAACTCGTCCAGAGCCCGACTTCCCAAGGACAAGACTTTCTGTTTTTGGGTCTGAGCTACTTGTATGAGGGTCAGTTTGAGGAGGCCATTACCCATCTGTCGGCCGTGAGCCAACATCCTGCCAATGGCCAGAATTTGGAACAGGAATCCCGCTGGTTTCTGAGCTTGGCCTATGTCAAGGTCGGCAAACTGGAAGAGGCGCGCAACGAACTTCGCCAGATCGTAGAAAAAGAACATTGGCCATCGCAAAAGGCCGTACAGCTGCTGGATCAGTTGAACCAATAGAATCGCACCTACTCAAGAAAGGAAACATGCTAACAAATCAGCACGGGCGGTCCCACCATTGCGGTCGGGATCGTCCTTGTTTTTGGCCCTCCAATAAAACCACCCCTCTCATCGGTGAAAAACCTGCCCCGGCACTCTTTTGCCAGCCCAAGACAACGCAATGGCCACATTCACCATCCAAGGCAACCAGGCCGACAATTGGTAGACAGGCAGGAAAGGGATGGCAGGGATGAAGGCGAACAACAGCAGGGAGCGTTGGGTGATGGACGAGAAGGTGAGCGCATAGTTGATCGTCATCCAGTATTTGTGTTGGTCCACATCACCTGCCCAGATCTTTTTCAGTGCCATGCCCAGGCTGCCCAACCACAACAAGGACAGCACAGAAAAACCCACCCGGCTGATGAGTCCCCCCATCGCAAATTGTGCAATGACGAGCCCCGTTGCCCCAGAGCCAGCAACGGCCAGGCAATAGACAAAGCCCATTCCTCTGTGAAGGCGAGGAGCGTTTTGTAGGAGCCTGTTGACAAATTGAAACGGTCCAAGAGCCATGGCCGTAAGTCCGAAAGCGATGTGTCCCAAAAAGGACAGTCGATACCAGAGGGTGTCCTTGAGTGGCTTGTTTTTCAGGATGCCCGAATCTTCTCCGCCGAGATAATGGAAGCTCATGAGGAGCATGGCCGTGGCACCAACAAACAAAAATCCGATGAGTAGTGTTTTGCGATTCATGCTTCCAAGTTATCGGATCTCCTGCAAGGGATCGACTCCATTGCTTTGATTGACAAGGATTTGCAATGAATGACAAGCTTTTGTTGTGAATGACAAGGGGGAGGGAGGAACGACAACTCACTTTTTGGCCACTCCAGAACGAACGGCCTCCAAATACTTTCTCGATACCGGAACAGCCAGCTCCTCTCCCAGCATCCAAAGCTTGAGCCCTTGTGCATTGCCCGTGACCTTGGCCACCTGCTTGAGATTGACAAAATACGACCGATGACAGCGAATCAGATAGGGATTCGACGCCAGTTGCTTGTCCAGATCGGACAGTCCCATCCGATAGATTTTGGGTGCTTGATCGACGGTAAATACCTCGATGTAGTTGCCACTCGATTTGGCGTAGCGAAAGCTGTCCTCGCTGAGCACCAAGCTCTCTCCTTTTGCCTTGGATTGGATGTTGTACTGCTCGGATTGCGGTCCTTGGAGCTGGTGAAGTTGTTGATCGAGTAGGCTGGATTGCGCTGCGATCTTTCTGTACATCAAATTGTGCGAAATCAAAACATACAAAGCGATCGGGATGATCCCTACGGCAAAGGTCTGGACGATGATCAGCAGGTAATTGGACCAGCTGAAATTCAGCTTTGTGATGTAATTGATGTAGAGGCCATTCAGGGTGGCAATGGCAAAGAGGAGAATGAGATAGAAAATGATTTGGCTGTAAACAGTCCAGCGACTTTCCCGATAGATGCTCGGGAAGATCATGGGCAAAATGCTGTGGGCAAAGCAGAATATCCCAAAAGTGATCAACCCAAAGCAGAGGATTTCCGTGGCCACGTAGGGTTTGACATTGATGTCGAAGGGCTCGAAAAACCAGAGGAAAAAACTGATGAACAGCCCAAAAGCCAGCGAAAAGACGAATCCCTTTGCACCGGATACAGGGGTGGGATACTGCCATCTTTTTTTAGTGGTCATCGTGCTGCTGGCTTGTGACTGCTCTTGGGAACTCTCTACATCTGCGTATCATACATCATCGGGAATTGCTGGGGAATTTCCTCTTTCGTCTCCCCGAGGTTTTGGCGCAGGTCAATCTCAATTCCCCTGGCAATGGTGGAGATGGGAACGTCATTGGCCGATCCTTCAAATGGGTTTTCTCCCGTTCGTCCGATTCGCTCCATGGTGTGAAATACCCAGGCGACCATCACATAAAAAGGAACAGCCAGCCAGACAAAGAGGTCTCCGACAAGGGGATGGCCCTCGCCAATCTCCAGGCCGATCTCTGCAAATTGAGGAACAATGGCCAGCGGCAGCAGCAAGACAAAAATCCACATGAAGTAGTGATTCAAAGAGGCAAAGTGCCGGGGATAGGGGAAGTTTTTGATTCGCTCAGACTTTCCCTGCAAGGTAAACAACTCCTCCAGGACGCCTTCCAATTGCAAAAAGGAAAACTCCCAAATGGCACCCTGTTCCTTGAGCCTTCTCAGATGGTGCGATTGCAGGTACAACAGAGCAGTTTGCTTGTTGTTTTTGCCCATCACATATGCCATGTCCTTTTCCGATAGATAGGGCTTCATGTCCTGCTCCACATCAGAATCCCATTCGGGCGGGTGGACGTACTTGGTCCATTCCTTATTGGTTTTTTCCAAAACGGCGGTTTCCCAACTCTTGGAAGCTCTCATGGCATGGCGCAGGGCAGTCATCCACGCAATGTGTCTGTAGGTGAGCGCCTTGACTTCGTGCTGCAGCTCCTCCTTGGACAGTTTGACCGACGCATGCTCATTGGTCACCATGTCTTGCACAAACATGCCGAAGGTGCGAGAAGTATTGACAATGCCACCCCAGATTTTTCGCGCTTCCCAAATCCTTCCGTAGGCCGAGTTGTTCTGAAAACCGATGACAAAAGCCACCGCTGTGCCGATCAATGCCAGGGGAGTCCAGGGCAGTTTGATCCACTGCAACTCCAAGAAGTAATACAGGCCAGCCACGACCAAAACAAGGAGGAAAAAAAACAGGGTTTCGTATCGGGTCCACTTCGCCATGTCGATGGCCTTGTAAACTTTTTTGGTATACATATGATTAGATTTTTTTGCTTTAAAATAACTCAACCAATGAATACAAACACCAATTCTGGGAACAAAATCACCAAGGCCAAAAATACCAGTTGAATGAGCACAAAGGGGATGATGCCTCGGTACAAGTGCCCGGTGGTGATTTCTGGCGGTGCCACGCCTTTGAGGTAAAAGAGCGAAAAGCCAAAGGGAGGGGAAAGAAAAGAGGTCTGTAGATTGAGTGCCAGCAACACCCCTACCCAGATGAGCAATTGGCTGCCGGATTGAAAACTGTCCGAAAAATCGCTGAGTTCATAAGTGGCAAAGATCGGGGCCACAATGGGAACGATGATGAAGATGATCTCTATGAAGTCGATGAAAAAGCCCGCCACGAATACCACCAACATCACCAACAGCAAAAAGGCCATAGGTGACAATTGAGAACTCTCGATCAATTCCACCAAATACACATCGCCACCCATCTCCCGGAACACGAAGGAAAAGGTGGTGGCGCCCAGCAAGATCACAAAGACCATACAGGTCAGAAAAGTCGTCTCCCGCATCACCGCTTGCAGAATGTCCAGCTTGAATTTGCCTTGAAAAATGGTCAGAAGGCTGGCTCCGAAGGCTCCGACAGCTGCTGCTTCCGTAGGCGAGGCAATGCCCAAAAAGATGGAGCCCAGCACGGCGGCAATCAACAAAAGTGGCAAGACAAAGGCCTTGAGCACCTTGGCCCAGAATCCCTCTCCGCGAAATTTTTGAATTTCCTCCATCGGCATGGCCGGAGCAGTCTGTGGCTGTGCCCAGGATTTGATGGCAATATACAGCACATAGCAAGCCACCAGCAGCAGACCTGGCAGGAGTGCAGCCGCAAAAAGATCGCCGACCGATACATTGAGCACGCTTCCCAAGAGGACCAGCACCACCGAGGGAGGAATGATCTGTCCCAGGGTGCCGGAGGCGGCGATGGTTCCCGTCGCCAGCTCGGGCTGGTAGCCGCGCTTGAGCATGGTGGGTAAGCTGATCAGTCCCATGGTGATCACCGTAGCGCCTACAATGCCAGTGGAAGCGGCCAGCAAGGTGCCGACCAAGACCACCGAAATGGCCAGCCCACCGCGCAGGCGACCAAAGAGCATGGCCATCGTTTCGAGCAAGCTTTCGGCCAGCCCCGATTTTTCCAACATGATGCCCATGTAAATGAACAGCGGAACGGCCAGCAATACATAATTGCTCATCACCCCCATGATGCGAGGAGGCAAGGCCGTGAAAGAAGTGGGATCCAAAAAGCAAAATGCGTACAAAATGGACAAGCCTCCCAAGGTAAAGGACACGGGGTATCCATAGAGGATGAGCACAAAGATGCTGATGAACAGGAGGATGGCCAGTATTTCCATATCTACAAATCGCTGGGGGTATCGGGTTTGCGAAGCGGATCTTTTGTTTCGAGTAGCGTCAGAATCGACCGGATCAGTTGGGAGACGCCCTGTAGCAACAATAAGGTCATCCCCATTGTGATGGAGAACTTGATGACGTAGCGCGCCGGAAGCCCTCCCGGATCGGGTGAGCCCTCATTGGTCTGCCAAGCATCCAGTGCATATCCAAAAGAGGTGTAGACAATCAGTAGGCACCAAGGGATCAAAAAGACAATGCCGCCAACGAGATTGACCAATGCCTTGTCGCGTGCCGAGAAGCGGGCATAGAACAAATCGACCCGAACGTGGCGGTCGTGCTTCAGCGCATAGCCTGCCCCAATCAGGAAAATCAGCGCAAACAGATGCCACTCCAATTCCATGATCCAAGTGGCGGTGTCCTTCAGCAAATAGCGGGTGATGACATCGAAGCAAACCAACAAAACGAGCAAGCTGGTCAACCAGGAAACGGAACGCCCTGCCCATTCATTGAGGCGATCGATGCCTGCCGCGATGGATGCCAATGTCTTTTGCATAGGCAGAAAGATACGCAAAATATGCGTCCATCAAAGTGCTCGGAGATGAATTCGGCGCCTCGAAGCCCCTTGCTTGTCATTGGATTGATTTACGCCCCTTTGGAGCCTTCCAGGTAGCGCACAGTAGACTGGATGCAATCTTTGTCGAGGTCGATGATTCGGTAGGCGATTCTGTGGTGATCTACTTTGAAGTCCTCCTCCTGCTGGTCGATCTGAAAAAAGCAGGAAGGGGTAATTTGGACACAGACGTTTTGGATGGCGATGGTTTTTTCCACGTGATAGTGGCCACAGAATACAGAAATGGGATGTGGATGCTCAAAGAAAACTTTTTGCACTGCCTCAATGTCCTGCAAAGGGTATTTGTTGTCCATAAAGGGAACCCCTGCCTTGGTGGGAGGATGATGCATGAAAATCAGCACAGGGGCATCGGCCTGCCTCAGCTGCCGCTCCAGCCACTTGAGCTGCACCAGGGAATGGCTCCCGCGAGCTGAGTCCAGAAACAGGCAGTGAAATTTTTTCAACTTTTTGGCGTAGTAGTATTCTCCATCATTGAGCATATGTGCCTTGCCAAATACCCGGGCCATTGTGCTGGAATCGTCGTGGTTGCCAGCCAGCACATCGTAGGGAACAGGCTGCTGGTCCATCTGATCGTATATCCACTCATAGATTTTGGCATCTCCGTCCCGATAGCACAAATCTCCCGTGATCACCAGGTGATCGGGCCGCAACAGCAAGACTTCGTCCAATACTCGCTTGAAATTGTCGCGGACATCTATCTCGAAGGGCATGGCTCCCGCCAGGTCGATGTGTAGATCTGTGATTTGTATGATGCGCATAAGAGATGGGTATCAAAAAATTCACCAAAAGTTTGTCGTACTGCTGTGGGGATCAAAAGCGAATGACCATGACGTCTACCAGTAGGTCAGCTGCTCTGGCTTTGAGGTTGCCACTGGAAAAAAGCTCATCCCCCAACAGATGGGGATAGATGGCCTCCGGGTTTTCCGCTGCCAAGAAGACCTCCAGTTTGTCGTGAAGAAAACCACCGTTCCAATCTTTGGCCAAGCCAGCATAGTCCCATTCAAAACCGTGAAAATTGAATTCTTTCCCATTCAAAATGATCAGCTGCTCCAGGGTAGTGCCGATCTTGACATCCTGGGTTGTGCGCCAGGGAGAGTCGGCCTTTTCGATGCGCACTTGTTCCATTCGCTCAAAAGGGGCTTCGGCTTTCCACAATACCACCAGCTCTTTGTCTGTGTCGGGAAAAACAGTTGTGGCAGGAGTGGTTTCTCCCTCTCCGATCTTGAACTCTTCGCGACGGACATTCTCCTGGCCGTATGCCGCTATGATGTCCGCCTCGCTGAAGCCTGCCTGGATGAGGCCCACGTATTTGCCGGGGACAATTTCCAGGCTTTCGGCTGGGGCCGGGGCAGGAGTTGTGACGTCGGTTTGTGCCTGGCCCTCTTGCTGGCTGCTGCTGTCGGGTCCGCAAGCCGTGGTTGCCAACATGCCTACCAAAACCATCAGGAGAAACCAATTCTTCATAGTACTCATTTTTGTAACCAAAATGGAAAGCGAATATATTTCCGATTTTTCAGTTGATCCTCTTTGTCGTAATACTTTCGATCGATCCGCACTTGGTGTTTGCCCATGGGAAGATCGCTGATGTTGAGCATCGTAAAGATACCTTTTTCTCCATTGGGATGTTCCTGGAAATAAAAATCCTGCTGCTGATAAAGAGAATCGTTGATGTAAATGTCAAAATAATTCACCAGACAACCCAACAATTTCTCCGGATCTTCTTCGTCGACATCGGGATCCGTGATTTGTATGCCGTTGTCGAAACTGATGCCAGAGACGAAGGTGCTGGTCTTGCTGGGGGTGTAGTTGTCACACATTTTCAACAGGGTCTCATTGAAGGTTGGCCGATAGGTGACGAAAAGGGGCAGCCAGTCGTCTTCGATGATGCGCGATGGAATGGCGGCGGCGCCAATGCGTTCGTCCTCTTCCAGTTCTTGTTCATAGTGGTAGCTGTAGATGTTGAAGTCTGTCTCGTTATCTGGAAAAAATGTATGGTAATTGATGGTGTGAAAGGGCCCCAACGTAATCAACAGAATGTAGGGAATCAGCACAGCACGGATGCGATTTTTGGAAAAGCGATTCAGCAAATTGTAATAAATGCCCCGGTAGATGAACGCCAGCGTGATGACTCCCAGAACTTTGTAAATGGGATAGTAAATGCGAGCGATGGAATTGTGTTTTTTGAAAAAGCCCAAGGACAAGGTATCGATCAGATAAATGATGCCAAACAACAGAAAGATCAACATGATCACCAGCATGCCCCAGGATGGGATGTCCTCGGGGCCATCAGGATAAAGCGTCGACATGGCCACCCCCATCAACGAGACCACCAGCATGAACATGAACAGCGATAGGGTCATGAAGATGAGCAAAAAGGTAAAAGCGAAGATGACGCTGCAAATGTTGTCGAGCCGAATGATGAGTTCATCCAGTGATCGGACAGACTTTTTGAGTTTTTCGGTAAAAAACGTGCTGTAGCTGAGCGAGTCAATGTCGCCCTTGTTTTCAATGGATCGCAGACCAACCGTCCCAATCCAAATGCCCCTCAATATCACGTGAATGACCAGATTCAGAGCCAACACAAGGCATCCCAGCTGAATGATGAGTAGAAACAGGTTGGCGATGATGGGCCCCATGGAGCGATCGGAACCATACAGGAGATCGAGCCGATAGTCCTGCAGGCCGGGGATGGCTTGTACCAGCAAGAAAATGGAAAAGCCCGAGATCAACAGCTCCAGCTGCCAACTTTCCCGCTGTAGGTTTTCCAACCACTCTGACATGAAATTTTTTTTCTCTGACATACCGCATCAAGGATTTACCGACAGAGCGTAGACAGCAAAAGACGCCAGCCAATGGGTGCCCTCGTAGTATTCACTGGCAATGTAGGGCACTGTGGCCTGCAGGTGTTGGCCCGCCGCTTTTTGCATCATGCTTCTGATCTGAATGCTTTTGACCTTGGGCGCCAGCTGATACAGGCACCAAGCCCGGCTGAGGTTGACGCCATCCAGGTGGACAATTTTGGGATCCGACCGATCGGTGACACCCGCAGGCTCCCGCAATGTCATCAGCTGCTTTTTTGGCAAAAACTGATGAAACCACACATTGAAATCGTCCTTGGACAAAATGCGCGACATCAAATTGGCCTCTTCCAGGCAGGGAGACAAAAAGTCCTCCCCGCTTGGCTCCCAACTGGCGGGACAATCCTGGTCGTTTTCGAAATACTGGCGGGCCTGCTGTACGATGACTCTCTCCAGCTCCTGCTTGCCACTTTTGCGGGCATAATCCAAAGCGAAGGTCAGCCCAAAGGCTGTGTTGGGATGTACGCCGGTGCGCACAGCATATTGTTGTTTGGGCAAAAAGGCCAGGTAGCGGGCCGCAAAGGCATCTGCCAAAGGCTGTAGATTTTTTTTCCAACCCTTGCCATCGGTATCCTCCCAGTCGTGCAATTCGTCCGCCAGTTTGAGCAGCCAAGACCAGCCATACATCCGCTCCCAAGACTTGCTCGCTCCTTCCAAATAGGCCAACTCTCCGGCAATGTTTGCTGCTGTGAGATTTTCTGTCAGCTTCTTTCGAATCTCCGCTGCCTCCGGCAAATCGGGAAACAAGCGCAGCAGTCGGACCAACATCCAATGGCCGTGTACAGACGAATGCCAGTCGAAACAGCCGTAAAAGGCCGGATGAAGTTCGCGGGGAGATCGAAGCATGCTGCTGTCTTGTAGGACCTGATTGAGCTTGTTGGGATATTCCTTCTGCAAACAATCCAAGGCCAGTCGGGCAAAGTGGGAAGCACCTTCTGCCGTCAGGCGCAACTGTCGTTTGTCATCCTGCGTCAAATAGGGATTGTCATCGCTTTGTGCCAACGACAAGGAAGCCATGCAGAGCATGCAAATGCTGAATACGATGGGTTTCATGCCTTACAGTTTGTTACAAGATAGTTTACTCTCCGACCCTGGCAAAAAAATACAAGTGAATTTCGCCATCTTTGTCTACATGAGCAATTTCTGGCAAATTTGGATCGATACCGGTGGCACCTTTACAGATTGCATGGCACGCCGGCCCGCTGGTGATTTGCTGCGCACCAAAGTCCTCAGCAGCAGCCGACTCCGGGCCACCATCCTCGGCAGAAAAGCCGCCAACACCTTTGTCATCCGACACAATTGGACAGTACAAAAAGACATTTTTGCCAACTATACCCTCCTGAAACCAGGCACAGAAGCACAAAGCTGGAAGGTCTTGTCTCTGGACCCCCTGGAAAACATCCTCCAACTGGATCGAGACATTGAATCCGATCATTTTCCACTCGACTTTGAGATAACCGCCTACGAGGAGGCCCCCATCCTGGCCACCCGCTTGCTGACCCACACCCCTCTGGATCAGGCCCTCCCACCATTGGAATTGCGCCTGGGCTCTACCAAGGGGACCAATGCCCTGCTGGAGCGAAAAGGTTGTCAATTGAGTTTACTCATCACCCAAGGATTTGCAGATTTGCCTTTCATCGGCTCCCAAGATCGCCCTCATTTGTTTCAGCTAGACATCCCCGATCCAGAGCTGTTGCACCAAGATGTCATCGAAGTCAAGGAACGCACCCTGGCCGACGGAAGCATTGAACAAGCCTTGTCAGAGGCAGAAATTGCCCGCATCCTGGCGGAATTGGACCGACAAGGCCCCGATGCTGTGGCCATCGCCTTGCTGCACAGCTACCAAAATCCCACCCATGAGCAACGACTGGCCAGGGCCATCCGGGACAGAGGCCATCGCTTCGTTTCCGTTTCCAGTCAGTTGTCTCCCACCATCAAACTGCTCTTCCGCGCCCAGACAGCCTTGGCCGATGCCAGTCTGTCGCCCATCCTGTACCACTATTTGTCTCGCATTGCCGACCAACTGCCAGCCACTGCCGACTTCAAGGTAATGACCAGTGCGGGAGGCCTCAGCCCCGTCGGACAGTTTGCGGCCAAGGACAGCTTGCTCAGTGGTCCGGCAGGAGGGGTTGTGGGGGCGGCCAACATTGCCCGGCGCCTGGGTGTCCCAAAGGTGCTGACCCTCGACATGGGGGGCACCAGCACCGATACGGCCCGATATGCTGGCAGCTATGACTATCGCTATCTGACCCAAGTTGGGGCCATTGGACTGCACAGTCTGTCTTTGGATGTAGAGACAGTGGCGGCAGGAGGAGGGTCCATTTGTGGCTTTGATGGCATCCGGCTCTTTGTGGGGCCAGACAGTGCGGGCGCGCAGCCAGGGCCTGCCTGTTATGGAGCGGGCGGGCCGTTGACCATCACCGATGTCAACTTGTTGCTCGACAAATTGGATCCATCCATTTTTCCCATTCCTTTGGACAGAGAAGCAGCACAATTGGCCTTGGACAAGCTTTGCAGCCAGATCAACCAGCAATCATCTACCTCCTACACAGCCGAGGAATTGTTGCGGGGTTTTGAGTCAATGGCCAACGAAAAAATGGCGGGAGCGATTCGTCGCATTTCCATCCAAAAAGGATTTGATCCTCGGGAATATGCGCTGTTGGTGTTTGGCGGAGCAGGGGGGCTGCACGCTTGTGCGCTGGCTGATTTGTTGGACATTGATCGGGTCATCCTTCCCTCTGATGGGGGCATTCTGAGTGCCTATGGAATGGGGCAGGCCAGGCTGGAGCGATTGGAAGTGCGACAGGTGTTGGCCTTGCTGGACAATTGCATGGGGCAACTGCCTACTTGGATCGATGAACTGGAGCAACTTGCCATTGAGCGATTGGGAGAGGATGGCATTGACAGCAAGCACTTGCAGATTGATCAATTGCTGTTGTATTTGCGCTTCAAAGGACAAGACAGCAGTGTGGAAGTTGTCTGGAAAGAAGTGGCAGACTTGCGGGCGGGTGCTGTCAGCAGCCATCAGATCAAGTCCTTGTTTCAAGAGGCATACAGACAACTCTTTGGTCATTGGCCTTTGACGGGGACCATCGAGCTGGAAAGCATCAAGCTGCTGGTGGGGCAGCAAACAGACAGTCCAGCCCTCTCCTCTGATGATTCGCCGCAATATTTTCCACAGCCTTACAAACAATTGGCGTCAACCCTTGATCCGGCCACTTCCATTGCCGTCTACCAGTGGGAGGAATTGGCCCCCGGTGCCTGTCTGAACGGGCCAGCCATTGTTCTCAACAAAACCTCTACACCTTACATAGAGCCCGATTGGCAGCTTCGGTTGCACCACAGTGGTGATGCCAGCCTGTATCGGACAGCAGAGAACCGACCCAAAGAAGGCCAGCACAAGGGTGCCATTGAATTGGAGCTGTTCACCCATCGCTTTGAAGCCATTGCCAAGGAGATGGGGGCTCGTTTGCAGCGCACGGCCTTCTCTGTCAACATCAAAGAGCGGCTCGACTTTTCTTGTGCCCTCCTGGATGCCTCGGCAGAATTGCTGGTCAATGCCCCTCACATTCCGGTCCATCTGGGCAGTCTTGGCATCTGTGCGCGATTGGTTTTGGAAAAGCTTTCGCTGTCGGAGGGAGACGTCATCATTACCAATCACCCCAAGTACGGCGGCTCCCATTTGCCAGATGTCACTTTGTTGGCGGGGGCCTTTGATTCGTCGGGCCAATTGATTGGTTATGTGATCAACCGGGCCCATCATGCGGAGATTGGTGGCAAGCGGCCGGGTTCGATGCCACCTGATGCGCGTTCTTTGGCCGAGGAAGGGGTGGTCATAGTGCCGACCTATCTCATGCGGGCGGGTGAGTTGCAGTGGTCGGTCCTCGAATCGCTCTTGCGGGAGCACACCCATCCCAGTCGCTCGCCAGAGGAGAATGTGTCGGATACAAAAGCGGCTTTGGCTTCCTTGTATGCCGGACAGGCGGCCCTGCGGCGTTTGTGTGATCAGTATGGCAGGGAGACGGTTCACCATTACATGAAGGCTTTGAAGGAACGGGCGGCAGGCTATTTGGGCCGTGCTTTGCAGGCCTATGAGGGCAAGACCTTGGTGGCGGAAGAATCGCTGGATGATGGCCACAAGATTTGCCTTCGCATCCAGTGCAGGGAAGGACAATTGTCATTTGACTTTGCCGGCAGCTCTTCGGTGCATCCTTTCAATCTGAACGCCAACATCTCCATTGTCTACAGTGCGATCATCTACGTGTTGCGATTGCTTTGTCAAGAGGAAATGCCCCTGAATGAGGGCCTGGTCCAAAAGGTGCGGGTGAACTTGCCCGAGAATGGCTTTTTGCATCCACAATTTTCGGATGATCCCTGGGAATGTCCGGCAGTAGTGGGGGGCAATACAGAAGTGAGTCAACGCTTGGTCGATGCCCTGCTCAAGGCATTTGGACTGGCGGCTTGCAGCCAGGGGACGATGAACAATTTTTTGTTTGGCAATCAGAACTTTGGGTATTACGAAACCATTGGCGGGGGAGCGGGTGCTGGGCCTGGATTCCACGGTCGTTCGGGAGTCCACCAGCACATGACCAATACGCGCATCACAGACCCAGAGGAGTTGGAGTTTCGCTATCCGGTGCTGTTGCGTCGCTTTGCACTGCGGCGAGGCTCTGGTGGGGCAGGGCAATGGCGTGGAGGCGATGGCTTGATTCGAGAGCTGGAATTTTGCGAAGCGGTAGATGTGACCCTGATCGGCCAGCATCGGAAGCAGGCTCCGTATGGCCGCGAGGGGGGACATCCGGGGCAGACGGGTCGTCAATATCTGATCCGCAAAGAGGGAGAACGAGAAGAATTGGAGGGGATTGACAGCCGTCGTTTGGAAGCAGGAGACCGCATTGTCATAGAAACACCTGGTGGTGGAGGCTGGGAACGGCCAAAGGAAAATGGCCCAGAATGAAAAAAAGGTTAAGAAAAATTGGCTATCGTTAAACAAAATAAGAGAATATTCATTTATACACTTTGCGTAGACTAACTATTGCGCATTGCGATTGGAAAAAAAGGAAAGCCCGGCGGTGCAGAACAGGCCCCGAGTGCTGTGCATCATTGCACGTTTGTATTCAGCTTTGTTCTGCCAAGCATATTGGCCGTCGTAATTCCGTTTTGTCCAGTAAGCAAAACAACAGCTAACCTTTGCAATGGCTATTTCTCTTCTCCCTCCGGCGACCTATGACCTGTCGAAATGCTTTGGCACCCTTAGCGGAAAGCCATTTCTGATCGACTTCCTTCATCAGGTCTTGCCGGAAAAACACCACATCAAAGAATTGCAGTTTGTCCGTGATGGTCGCCATCCACAGGAGAAACGCAATTTGTTGGAATGCCGCTGTGAGAGTTACAATGGGATCGATTTTTTGGTCCACGTACGAAGAAGTGGCGCTCAATTTTCCAAAGGTCAGAGCCTTTCGGCTGCCCTGTCGCTTTTGCACAAGCAATCGTACTACCGCAGGGGCCAACGACCTCAACTGTACCAAATCGAATTGCTGGATGTCCTATTGGATCAGGAGAAACCCTGGGGCAATCCGCTGTGTTTGGTCGAATGGAAAGATCAAAAGGGACAGGATTTTTTCGAAGGATTGAAACTGTCCTACATCGAGTTGCCAAAATTTCGCAAGTCTTCCAACGAGCTTCGAAGCCGCCGTGACAAGTGGCTGTTTTTGCTCAAGCACTTGCCGAGACTTCATCGGTTACCAGAAACTTTACAAGATGACACATTTGAAAAATTTTTTGATTCTATGAAAAACAAGAAAACCACTTCTAAGCTAGGCCCTAAGAGCAACCGCAAGCTGAGTTTCGCCAAAGAGCTGAAGCGCAACGGCGAATCCATCAGCACCATTATGAAATTTACCAAACTCTCCGAAGATGACATCGACAAGCTGTAGATCGACCCTGTTGACCATCATCGGAACGAGTTCGCATTGGCCCCCGTTCCCTTCTCTTTCCTCTCTTTCGAGGATTGGCATGGCAGCCCTTGGGTGGCTCAGCTTTCCCAAGCCAGGTCGAGCAGTTTGCCATCCTTGTCCACATTTACGACGATCAACTGATCTGTCAACTCCTCGTCGATGGTATAGTCGTAGGTAGCAAAGGACGCAGAATCGTATTTGCCATCTGGATAAAATCCGATTCTGACCAGTTTGAGTGCGCGGAGCAATTGTAGGTCGGCGGGGAGTTGGTCGTTGTCAAAATCGACGATCTCTGCCAGCTCGTCCTCCAATTCTTCCAGGTGTTCATTCAGGTAGTCTCTGACGGTTTCTTCTTCCTCGTCCTTGTAATTGTCCTTGATGAAGCCTTTGTTCTTGACGTCTTGGGCGTCGATGGTTTCCAAGAGGAATTTGACTTGGTCAAACAATTCTGTCGCCAGTTGATTCTCCTTGACATTCAGGTCGAGTCGGAGATCTTGGCCATTTCTGTCGATGACTGTCTTGTAATATTCTTCCACTTTTGTGGTGTCCATTTCTCCGAAAAAGGGCAATTGATATTTCATTGTGTTGTGATTGATGGTTCATCCAAACAGTTCATAGCCAGATTTGCAAGTGAGCGTGCCCCGTAGAAACTCTCTACATGTCAGAAGCATTTTCCATAGACACGTAAAAAGAGCTCAGACAGTTGCTTTCGATGGTGGTTTTAGTCAAATGTAGTTGGTGACAAGCGGATTCGATCGATGTTGAGCGTTTTGTCTTGGAAAAATCGCAGGATCATGTCTCCCACCACTGGCGAAGACATGAACAGATCGTGTCCTGCATTTTCGATGACCACGTGTTGGCCATTTTCAAATTGTTGGGCGATGTTGATGGCATCGGATAAGTAGGTCCTTCCATCTAGGTCGCCACTCAGCAGCAAGGCGTCTACTTGATTGGGGGGAAGTGTTCTGAAGTCATCTGCCAATTGGGGAAAGTCCATCTTTGTCATCCATTCGTACAACAAGAAGTTGATGCAGCTTCCCAAAATGGTATTGTCGATTTGTTGCTCGACCAGGGCCTTGCGCTCTTCGGAGATGCCGCCCTGCATGTCCATGGCAAATGACATGGGCCTGATGCCGTTGAAAATGTATCGCTTCATCACCATCACATCCGGCGCTACCGCTGAGAAATCTCCTTCGTACATCTGACTGTATGCCTTTGGCAATTTTTTGGAGTTCCACGGATTCTTGAGATAGAAGGTTGCAATGGCCGCTTGCAATTCGAACAAGGACATGACCACCGTGTCTCGGCCGCCACTTCTGTTTTGGTACGAGGCAGTGACCGGGGCTTTTTTCACCCTGTCGTGTACAGCGATGATCTTTTCTTTGAGATTGGGATAGCGAACATCCGACCCATAATTTTCCTTGGCTTTTTCCGCGATTTGGTGGACAAACTTTTCGGTTTCTATCGGCAACTTCACCGTCTCATTTGGCCCCTCCAAACTGGCCAGCACGACCTTGTCCAAATGTTCTTCAAACAAGCGGATGTATTCAAATGCGAGATGAGAGCCGTAGCTGATTCCCCAAAGGGAGATCTTGTCGACGCCCAGTGCTCGTCTCAGATCGTCGATGTCTTTGGCACTTTCCGTCGTATTGTAGGCGGTGAGATTGACTTGTTCTTGCTCCCAAAATTCCAGGCATCGGGAGATGCCCTCTGTGGTTTTCTCGACATATTCTGCCTTGTCAATGGCCCGGTCCAATTCAAACGCTACGTTGTGCGGGCACACTGGCAGTTTCTCAGACATGCCCGTCCCTCGTTGGTCAAAGGCGATGACATCAGCCACAGCCCGCAGCTTCATGAACAGCTCAAACCTCCTTCCTTTGGCGGTACCCGTCCCAGAACCACCCGGCCCACCAGAAAGGTAGACGATTGGACTGGCTGGATTTGGATTGGTGCTTTTGAAGCGCACAAAAGAGAGCTGGATGGAATCTGTCTGCTCGCCACTGCGCTCCTCCAATACCTGAAAAGTCCCCAGCTCTGCCTGGACCGTATCCTTGGCCCGGCTGACAAATTCGAATGCTTCGATGGTCAGATTTTGTCCAAGGAGAAAGGAGTGAATGCAAAAGAACAATAGGAAGGTGATGTTTGATTTCATGACGCTTTAGATATTGATTGATGGCTGTTGCCTACAGTATAAGATACGAGGCCATTGTGGAATTGGATCAAATGAAGTACTTGATGAACCAATCATAGATTCCACCTCGGTTCATGAATGCCCAGACCAGGGCAGCGATTCCGGCAAACAGGAGAATGATGCGCGTGTTGCGATTGATTTGCTGACGCTTTTCGCGTCGACTCTTGTATCGATGTCTATTGGATAAGGCCATAAAGCATCTGTTGGTTTTGTGAATTTATGCTCCTGATTGAGCAGATGTTACTTCTCAGATTTCTTGCAAAGTGCTTTGGACTTGTTCGGCCACCGTGAGGTCTCCCGATTGTTGGGCGGCGCTCAGTTTGCCTTGGAGGGTCTGCAATCTGCCGGGGCCTCTTTGCAACGCAGCTTCGTACTGTTCCATGGCCTTGCCGGGTTCTCCCATTTCCAAGAGCCAGTCGCCGTAGAGTTCGTGGCTCAATTTGGGGATTTTGGGCGGCCCGTAGCTATAGCTCATGGCATCCTCCAGCTCGCAGGACCGCTCCAGCCATTGGCGGGCTTCGGAGGCGTCGTTTTGCAGCCAGGCGCGCATCGCTTTGAGCTCCATGTTCATCACCTCCGCCATGTCGGTGTCTTGCTGGTTGGGCATCGGGCTGCTGGGGGCCGGGCTGCACATGGCAAATCCTGTATTTTGGACGCGCACCTTTGCCTTGCGATGGATGTCGTCGATTTGTTCGATGATGGCATCGAGCTGTGAGGCGTTTTTGCTTTGGTAAGCCACCATGCCTTTGGTAAACAATTGGCGTGCCTGTTGGCTGACATTCAGGTCTTCTACCTTTGCCTCTTCCATCAATAAAGAATCTTGCCAAAGTCCGGTTTCTATGAGGTAATTGGCCTGCATGGCGATTTGGTAGGAGCGGGCGCGGGACTCGGGCTTTTCCTCACAGTAGCGAATCATGTCGGCCAGCAATTGACGGGCTCGTTTGGTCTCCTTTTTTTGCAGCAAGCCATACATCAACCAGTGCAGTGCATGGTAATTGAGGGCCTTGTTGTCCAACTCCTTGCGCTCCTTTCTGTTGACGCTGGCCTCCCAGGAAGCGATGTTGGATTGCACAACCTCGTCCCACATGCCCATGGCCACGTAGATGTGCGAAGGCATGTGCAGCGCATGGGCCGCATCGGGGGCGACCTGGCTGTAGTCATCGGCAGCATTCTTTCCCAATTGGGCATGTTCGGGATCGTCGTACGAATGGATCAAATAGTGCAAGGCACCTGGATGCTTTGGGTTTTCCGCCAAGATGCTCTCGGCAATTCGGGCACTTTTTTCAAATACCTCCTTGTCGCGACCAAAGGGGACAGAGCCAAGCAATGACAGCGCATAAAAAGCGGATGCCTCGTGATTTTTGGGATATTTCTTGCGCATCTCCGCCATTTGATCCTTGTAGGTACTTGCCCTTTCATTGCGATCTCCCTCTCCGAATAAAACGCTGACGGCATTCAGAAAATCTCGTTCGATGGGGGTGGCGGCCTTTTCTGCTCTTTGCGCTGGCAGGCTGTCGAGTTTTTGAAGTGCCTCTCGTCCTTCTTCCAGCAATTGCCTGGCCCACAGCGGATGATTGTAGGTCATGGCTTCTCCCCAGTAGGCCATGGCAAAATCCGGGTCGATGCTTTGGGCTTCGAGGAAGGCCTCCCGCGCGTCTTCGTATTCAAAACTGTGCAGCAGCAGCAGGCCTTTTTCGAAGGCGGGCTGGGCGTCGGGCAGGCCGGTGGGCTGGAAGTGCAGTTCGCCCAATTCGTTGGAAGGAGTGGTTGAATCCTGGCAGGCAGCCAAGGACAGGCAGAGAAAGAAAAGGATCAATTGGTGGTATCTCATGGACGGTGATTTTTGCCAACAAGTTGCACGTGGAAAGCAGGGATGACAATTAGGGGCAGTTGATGTTTTGGAGCGAATTTCTCCCGGCAGTCCTGCGTAGTGCAAGTTTTTAGGCAAATTAGGCTTTTTAACAATACTTTAATAAGACACGAGCTGTCATTTTTTTAAATTGAGCGTTGTTATGACTGAAGGGTTCTCTCGAACCATTCGCCGCAAAGCATAAACATTACCAGACTTTAAAAGCCAATTCCCTATGAAAGCGAGAATACTGTTTTTTGCCCTACTGATTTTTTGTGCAGCTGCTTGTGAGAAAGACAATGACAATGGTCTGAAAGTGGACGATGGTCTGCTTCACTACGATGGCGACAATGACTCTGGTCCCAACTTGGCGCCCGGTACCTATGAGGCGGCCATTCGCCTGTCGGGAAAAGACTTGGAAGCCTTTCAAGACCAAGAGCTGAAAGAAATTACCATTTTTATGGCCTTCCCTCCTGCTGGGTGTGCACTCAAGGTATATGGTGCCGGAACCGACAGCAGCCCCGGTCCTCTGCTGTACAGCGTGGATGTCACGGATGTTGTTCGGGAACTGACTTGGTTTACCCACCGCCTGCCTGATGGTGTCAACATTGACGGCAATGATCTGTGGATCAGCATGGCAGTGGAGCACAGAGATACGCGTCAGTCCATCAGTTGCGATGCCGGACCCAACCGGGCCGATGGCGATTGGTTCTACAGCAGTGAAGACCAGCAATGGCGGACCTACGTGAACCGCACTTCTGAAAGCATCAACTGGAACATCCGGGCCCGCGTGCAGTAAGAAGAAAAAACATTTACCTACTTGGCATCCCAAGCAATCCACGAGTTTGCTTGGGATGTTGTCGTTTGTGGGGTTGTGTATGTTTTCTCAAAATGAGAAGGATTGTCACAATTGGATGGCATGTAAATACTTGTCATTCGTAATCCGCTCACAGACAAAGGATTCGTTCTCGGCCTTGCTTTTGGATGTACCATACCAAAATCAATTGCCATGAATGCATCAAAAACCAAACTCGGAATCATAGGAACAGCAGGAGTGCCCGCCAATTACGGAGGATTTGAAACCCTGGCCCAACACCTGGTACTGCAGCTCAACCGCCAGCTGGACATCACCGTCTACAGCAGCAGCAAGTACTACCCAGAAGAGGAGAGAATCGACGAGTGGCACGGGGCCCGCATTCAGTACATCCCACTAAATGCCAACGGAATTCAGAGCGTCTTGTACGACATCATCTCCATGATCCACGCCATTTTTTGTTGCGATGTACTCTTGGTGTTGGGCGTATCGGGAGGCATTTTCTTTCCTTTTGTTCGGCTGTTTACCACCAAGAGACTCATTGTCAATGTGGACGGATTGGAGTGGCGCCGCAACAAATGGAATGTACTGGCCAAGTGGTTTTTGGTCATCAGCGAGCAGATCGCTGTCCGAACGGCAGATGAAGTGGTGGCCGACAATGCCGCCATTCAAAAATACGTATGGGAACACTACGGCATCCGAGCCCAATTGATTGAATACGGAGGAGATCACAACCAAAAAGTATCCATCCGGGAGGAAGACGCCAAGGCATATCCTTTTCTCAACGCCCCTTACGCCTTCGGAGTGGCCCGCATTGAACCTGAAAATAACATCCACCTGCTGTTGGAGGCCTTCCGGGCGCATCGGGATTTGCCACTGGTCATCGTAGGCAATTGGAACAGATCGGACTACGGCCGCCAGTTGCGCCGCCAATATGCTGGCTGCGAAAACATTCACATCTTGGATCCCATCTACGAGCCAAGCCACCTCAACCTGCTGCGCTCCAATGCCAAGGTGTACCTCCACGGCCACAGCGCCGGAGGCACCAACCCTTCCTTGGTGGAGGCCATGTACTTGGGACTCCCGATTTTGTCCTACGATGTGATCTACAACCGCATCACAACCGAACACAAAGCGATGTACTTTACAGATACAATGGATTTACAGTTACAACTCATCAAGCTGAGCAGTGCCGACCTTCACAATTGTTCTCTGGCCATGCAACGAATTGCAAGGAGAAGATACCGTTGGTCCGTCATTGCCAACAAGTACTGCAAACTGGTGCAAAACGAAGCGCCACAACTGATGCCTATTTTCGACTTTGAGCTACCGCACTCTCTGCAGAAGTCACCTTTTAGAATGGCTTTGAGAGCGTAGGTCCAACTGCGTTTTGAGAAGAGGATACGCCAACTTCGAATCATTGCGCAGGCGGTATACCAAAGGGTCCAGCACATCCGGATTGAGACGATCTTTTCGGATGTGCTTTTCTATTTGCAGGGCCATGTCTTGTTGTTCGCGCATGCCCACCATCATGTAATTGGTTTTGATTCGATGGGCAATGCTGGCGACTTCCTCCCATTCCTCTGCCTGGTGGGCTTCCTTCATCCGGTCCATGGCCAGCGGAATCTCTGTGAGGAAAATCTGTATCATGTCTTGGACAAACTGCTCATCGTCTTTGCCCAATTGGCGAAGGTAGTTCAGATCGATTTTGATCATCTCCTTGGCATCGACCATCGCGGGCCTCTGGAGAGTTGTTTTGGTCTTTTCAGAGTTGGTCCAATGGCGAATTTTTTTCTGCAATTTTTCCAGGGCAAATGGCTTGGTGAGAAAGTCGTTCATGCCAGCCTCCAGTGCGCGATTTTTTTCGTCGAGCAGAGCGGCGGCTGTCAGGGCAATGATGGGGCTGTCGGCATTTGGGTTGTCGCTGTCTTGGCGGATGAGCAGCGTGGTTTCGCAACCATCCATTTCGGGCATGTGAATGTCCATCAGGATGAGGTCGTATGCTTTTTGTCGACTCCTGCGCAGTCCTTCCTCCCCGCTGTTGGCAATGTCGTAGGGACAATGCCAGAGGTCGAGTATCTTGCCGATGAGTTTTTGATTCATCGGATTGTCTTCCACTACCAACAAGTGGAGGTAATCAAAATTGGTGAGGCTGTCTTGTTCGCTGGTGACATCGCTGTTGGCATCGGCTTGTGGGATGGCAGAGTTTTGATAGGGCAATACGACAGTGAAAATGGATCCTTTTCCTTTTCGGCTTTCCACCTTGATGCTCCCGCCTTGCAGCTCTACCAACTGCTTGACAATGGCCAGTCCAAGCCCCGTCCCGCCATACTTTCTGGTGATGCCAAGATCGGCCTGTTTGAAGCTCTGGAAAATGAGGGCGGTGCCTTCTTGGTCGATGCCAATGCCAGTATCGTGGACTTCAAATTCGAGTATGTATTGGTCGGCGGGTTGGGCCAATAATTTGACGCGCACCCCTACAGTTCCTTTTTGGGTGAATTTGCTGGCATTGCTGAGTAGGTTGGTCAATATCTGGTTGAGGCGAATGGAGTCGCCAATCAATTGGTTTTCGATTTGCGGATCGATGTCTACCGTTACGCTGACGGCCTTGTCCCTCAACTTGAATTGAAAGGTTTGTTGCAAGGCCAGCAGCAGGGCACTGAGATCGAAGGTTTGTTTTTCGAACGCCAATTCCCCTGCCTCAATTTTGGACAGGTCGAGGATGTTGTTGATGATGCCCATCAGGCTGTCGGCGGAGAAGCGGAGCGAGTCCAGGTATTCTCGTTGCGATTCGGTGGGTTGGGTTTCGTACATCAGGTGGGTCATCCCAATGACGGCATTCATGGGGGTGCGAATTTCGTGGCTCATGTTGGCCAGGAATTGTTGTTCGGCCAGATGTGCCTGCTCGGCGGCTTGCTTGGCTGCGATCAATTCTTCCTCCGCTTTTTTGCGCTCGGTGATGTCTCTGATGAATCCACTGAAGATGTGGCGCTCTCCCAGTCGGATGGGGGAAATGCTCAATTCGATGGGAAACTCTCGGCCCGATTTGTCGCAACCAACAATTTCGATTCGGGTATTCAATACAGGCCCTTCTCCGGTTTTTAGAAAATGTTCCATTCCCCTCCGATGTGATTCTCGAAACTGCGTCGGCACAATGAGTTGGCTCATGTCTTGTCCAATAGCTTCTTCTCTTTCATAGCCAAATATTTTGCTGGCTTGGTCATTCCATTCCGTCACAATCCCGGCTTCGTCGATGGTGATGACGCCGTCGAGGGAGGCATCGATGATTTTGCGAAGTTTGGTTTCGCTGGCATTCAGCTCTTGCTGGATTTTGCTTCGCTCGGCCATCTCCTGCTTGAGTTGTTCGTGGGCCAAACAACCGCCAAGTAGGAGTCGAAATTTCTTGATGACATTGTAAATCTGATTGGCCTCTTTGGGAGAAAAATGTTGGTCCTTGTGCGAATACAATTTGAGAAAACCCAGGTCGCCCAGCCGATAGATGACATAGCTGCCACTGCCGATGGATTGCTCCTGTTGGCAGGCCTCAAAATGGGGATCATCAGCCCGGATGATGAACAGATTTTTTTTCAGCAATTGTTGCCAAATGAAATGATCTGTTCCCATTCTTTTTTCCTTGGCATTGTGAGCGGGCATGGCATAGGCGAGAGAGAGATGTTGCTGTTTGGATGAGTTTTCTTCAAATATCCAAACGGCAGCATACGACAAACTTTTGCGGGCCATGAGCACCTTGAGGAAGTTGGCGCAGTTTTCCTTGAAATCAATGGATTTTCCGACTGCCAGTGACAATTCGTACAAGAGCGAAATGTCTTGAATGATTTTGTTGTTGTCCACCATATCAATACAAGGCCCCTACCACAAGGGTTTTGTTGAAAAATTCGAGGAAGCCATCTCCATCCGAAGAGATTTCTCCGAGACTCAAAACACCTTGGAGCCTGTTTTCTGTTTGCGAATTTGGCAGCAGTCGGTGGATGGCTTGCAGCTCTTGGTTGAATTCATCTTCCAGAAAAAGCGTTCGCGAAATGCAGTCCACTACAAAGATGTGTTGAATGTCATTTGCAGCCTTGTCGAGGCAGGAGGCCGTGGCTTGGCCTGCGGAGTGAATCAGCGTTTGGTTTTCTCCTTTCAAAATGTAGAGCACCGTATTTTCCGGCACTTCTCCAACGCAAATCAATTCCCCATTTTTTCCCACCGCAATGGGGTCTCTGACGATGTCTTCTCCAATTTCCTTGAAGATTCCAAATGGATAGCCCTTGGCAATGTCGAAAAAATTCTCATCGGTAAATTGCTGGCCCGCATCTGCTTCGACTGTTTCGCGATACACCTCAAATGCATTGGTCCAATTCAACTCGTAAATGGTATTCTTCGAAGTCCGGGTAGCGACGATGGGGCCGGCCAGTTGTTTCCATCCATGTCGCACTCCTAGACTGACGTGTAGGTCGAGCAAACAGACAATGGCAGCGTCCTGAAAAAAGCCTTCGGCTGTGAAGACACAAGCTTGTTGGACGAGGGAAAGAGAGCCTGCTCCCCCACCGAGGAAATTGGCAGAATCTCCAAAGTGGTGATACAATTGTTGAAGGTAGCCCGATATATTTGCTGTCAGTCCATCGACAAATGTCAGGACGGTATTTTTTGCATCTGTCCTCGTTGGAATGTCTGGCAGTTCAATGACGTCCTTGTCGATATTTTTCACCACGATGGGAGGATGTGCGAGTTGTAGTTTTTGGAGCAGGTACCCTGCGTTGTGGTTTTGCGTTCCGTGAATGATGCCGGGAAAAAGTCCGCCAAAAAAAGAAATGCCTTCTTGGGTGAGCCGCTCGATGAGTTGGGGAATGTCTACTTGGCTGGCTTCTCCAAAAAGCAGCATGGCGGATTCTCCTTCGCGGATTTTCAACTGGTGTACTTGCTGCAAAATGGCATCAATGCTTGTGTCGATATGGTACATCTGAATGGGTTTTTATGGCTTTGAATAAAGGGGAGAAGAAAGACCGTCTTTCTCCGTTTTGAGCATTCGGTAAATGGTTGACTTTCCGATGTTGAGTTTTTGGGCGACCAGTCCGATGTCGTTGTTGTATTTTTCGAGATAGTGTCGAACGATCTCTCGTTTGTATTCTTCAAATGTCATTTCTCTGCTCAGAAACTCCGCCGATTTTTTGGGACTGTTGAATCGGATGTCTTCTTCTGTGATGGTGGAGCCATTGCAAAGAACGGCGGCCAATTCGATCACAGCTTTGAGTTCGCGCACGTTGCCCGGAAAAGAATAGCCCAGCAGCAAACTCTTGGCTCGGCGGGAGAGGTCGGGCTGTGGCATTTGGTTCTTTTTGGAAAAGCTTTGGAGAAAATGCCTGGTCAACAACAGGATGTCATTTTCGCGCATGCGAAGGGGGGGCAGTTCGATGGGTAGACCCAAAAGTCGATAGTAAAGGTCCTCCCGGAAATTGCCCTCCGCCACTTCTTGCGACAGATCGCGATGGGTGGCCACGATGATTCTGGCATCGAAAGGAATGGGCTTTTCTCCTCCCACTCTGAGCACTTCTCGTTCCTGTAGGGCGCGCAGCACTTTGGCTTGGAGAGGGGCCGCCATTTCTGCGATTTCATCCAAAAACAAGGTGCCCTTGTCCGACAGTTCAAACAATCCTTTCTTGCGAGTGGTGGCTCCGGTGAATGCCCCTTTTTCATGGCCAAACAATTCGCTTTCCAGCAGCTCGTTGGGAATGGCACTCATGTTGACGGCGACAAAAGGTCCCTTGCTCCGGCGCGAGTTGTAGTGAATGCTTTTGGCGATGACTTCCTTTCCCGTTCCCGTCTCCCCGGTGATGGAAATGGTGATGTCTCGATGGACGGCCTTTTGCAACAATTGGAAGACCCTTTGCATGGCTGGACTGTTGCCGATGATGGATTGATCGACAGAATAATTGCTTTGCAGTTCCTCCCGGAGTTGGGCCACTTCCTGGCGTAAGTGCTGCTCCTTTTTGATGTTGTTGACGGTGTTGAGCAATCGTTCTTTGGTCTCGCTGTCTTTGGTGATGTAGTCGTAGGCTCCTTCCCGGAGCAGGCTGACAGCAGTAGACACATCTTGCTGGCTGGACAAAATGACCACTGCAATGTCTTCGTTGAAGGCTTTGATTTTTTGCAATACCTCCTCTCCGGTGCCATCGGGCAGGGTGTAGTCCAGGGTGAGAATTCCCGGTCGCAGGTGGAGTTGTTCGAGGCATTTGGCCCCCGATGAAAACAGATGCACTTCGTGGTCGGGATTCAATTCGAGTACGTAGCGTATCATGCGTTGGTACATCGGATCATCCTCCACGACGAATATGCGGTTCGACTCTTTTTTTTGCTTCATGTTTGGGTTGTAAAAATTGTCACACAATACATTGGTAAGGGCACCCAATTTTGTGCCATAGGGAAAAATGCCAGCGCTTTTTTTGAGATTTTTCTTGTGAAAGGCTCCTCGAAGAAATTCAACAAAAGAGGCAGATTTTTGAAAAAAGGAGGGGGAAACAATGGAGGGTTTGCGCGGTATTTGGGAGGCAGAACAAGCCAGCGGATTGTCTCATTTTGAGAAAAATTCTCCATTTTAGATGGTATACTGCATCCAGTACATATCTAACTCGCTGACTGTGAAAAAGATGTAAAATGGACGCGTTTTTGGAATAGACAGGGCAAATAAAGACATAGAAAAACGAATAAAGAATACACAACTACACAAAACTACTTTGACATTTTGCCTCCGCCTATGGCATTCGGATTTCTCCCTACTCGCAGCATCGGATCAGAGTTGATGAAAAGGCTGTCACATTTGTCGGGATGTTGTCTGAGAATGAGGAGAAAACCGAAGCCGGGGGCGCCTACAGAATTTGGAATGCATGGGATAGCAATATAAAAACACCGAGCCCTTTACTTCCCCCCTTCTTTTACCAATTCCGTCTCTAACCCAGACGACAAGATAATAAGCAGTATTAGACGTTTTTTTGACGGTGGTCAAGCCTGCCCGGATTTTACTGAGGGGCATTCTCCGGGCGGGTTTCCGATCCGTTTTTATTTGGTACTGTTCAAGAGCAATTGACGATAAAAACCGATCATATCTTTGTACGCTTCCACACCGATCCGCTCATCGAAGCCGTGGATTCGCTTGAGGTCTGCTTTGCTTAGGTGGACGGGCAGGAAGCGGTAAATGTTGTCGCAAACGGGCTGGTAATGGCGACTGTCTGTACCTGCTATGACCAGTGCTGGCACCGCGACGACTTGTGGAAAGATTTCTTTGCAGGTCTTTTGAACCACTTGAAATCCAAAGGCATCTGTAGAGGACACGGGAGATGGATCTGCTTTGAACCCCGTATTTTCTGTTCTCACTTCTACCCTTGTGTCGGCGATGATGGTTCTGACATAGGAGATGGTTGATTCTATGGTTTCTCCGGGAAGGATGCGAAAGTTGATTTTGGCTGACGCATCCGTTGGCAGGACATTTTCCTTGAATCCGCCCTCGATTACTGTTGGAGCCGTCGTCGTTCGCAACACGGCATTTGTAGAGGGTGAAGCAGCCAATTGCTGCTTCACCGCTCCTTTGAACAACCAAAGGTTGGCAAAAATGGATTTGAACGGTTGCTCCATTTCTGGACCCAGTTGTTCGAGCAATGGCCGAATCGGGCCGTTCATGCGCGCCGGAAAAGGATGGTCCGTCAGTTGAGTGACTGCCTTGGTCAAAATGCTGATGGCAGATTGTTGGGGAGGCATGGAAGAGTGTCCGCCTTCCTCCAAATGCACATCCAATCGCAGGGTGACATAGCCCTTTTCGCTTGTGCCAATCAAGGCAGCTGGCTGGTTCAATCCCTTCAAGGCATCCGTGATGATGACCGATCCTTCGTCCAGAACATACTCCAATCGAACGCCCTGCTGCTCCAACCTCCGGGCAATGGCACGAGCCCCGTTGGTCCCACCGATTTCTTCGTCGTGCCCACAAGCCAGGTAGATGCTCCGCTGAGGTTGGTATCCCTGCGCCAGCAGCAGTTCAAATGCTTCCAGTACCGCCATGATGTTCACCTTGTCATCGAGGGCTCCTCTGCCCCAGATGTACCCATCTGTTACGGCTCCTGAAAACGGTGGCTGCGTCCATTGGGCAGCTTGTTTTTCGTCTACGGGAACCACATCGATGTGTGCCATCAACAAAATGGGTTGCAAACTCTGCGTCTGTCCCGGCCACTTGTAGAGCAGGCTGAAGTCGTTGACAGTGGTGAGTTGCAAGAGGGAATCGACCAGTGGGTAGCTGCGCTTGACATAGCTTTTGAACTGCCGGAAGGCCGAGCTGTCGATGCGATCCGGGAAGGAAACGGTGGGGAAGCGGATGGCGTCGGACAGGCGTTGAACAGCATCATCCGAAATGGGCGGTTGCTCAACAGCGGGTACTTTGAGCTGGAGAGAAGTAAAGTTCAAGGTATTGTACGTGACCACACTCACAATCATTCCAACAGCCAAGAGCGTCAGGCGGAGAAAGAAGTGGAATAAAATGTACAGCAGTTTTCTCATCGTCAATCGATTTTTGGGTTGATCAGTTTTCCAATTGTTCTCTGGCTTCCACAATTCGACTGTGGCGGCCACGGGTGTCAAAAGTTGCCAAGCGAACCTCGCCACTCACCGCAACGCCCTCTTCGTACAAGGGAGAATCTGCCGTGGGGGCACTGCCGTCGGTGGTGTAGCGGATGCTCAATCCGGGAAAGCTTACATTGGCGTACAAGCGCCCCTCTTTCAAAACGGCACCAGGTGGCGGCAGGCGATACGCCAAACCACCAAAACGCTTGTCCATCCGAACCGATTCGATCTTCCCGATCCGATTGGCAAAGCCATTCCAATCCTCTTGAAAAGATTTTTGCCGCTGGCCAGGATTGTCCGATCTCATCCAATCTCGCTCTGCAGACCAAGCCCGCTCGGCCAGTCCCAGTATCTTGGGGAATAAATAGTATTCCAACATTTCCGGACTTTTGACCGTCTCACTCCACAGCTGTCCTTGGAGTCCTGCGATGTGTTTGTAAGCCGAGGGCTTGAGTCGCTCCATTTTTTGAAAGTCTTTGTTCGGGTCATAGCGGTTGCCCATCGGATCGCTGTCCATGGACTTGAAGATGTCGAATGGATTCATGTGGTAAGCCTTTTCAGTATCGATGAATCCACCCCAGTACAAGCCCGGTTCGCTGGGGTCTTTGTCGTAGGCCAAGTCAAAATAGAGATTGCTCACGTTGCACAAAATGACATCGAAGCCCTTGTTGGCAATCCGGTAGGCCAGGTCCTCATTGCCCCAGTAGTTGTTCCAAATGTAGGGCAGAACGTTTTTGTCTGCAAAAGATTCGATGGGGACAAAACGGCCGTCGGCATCCTTTTCCAGCACAATTTCCTCCCAGCCTCCGGTGACGAGCTTCCGTTCCTCCAGGAGTTGGTTGACTTTGCCCAGGAAGTAGGCCTGCAGTGCCTCCTTGCTTTCCAAACCACTCTTTTCCGCCCGCATCTTCTGGCAAATGGGCGATTGATCCCAGACACCATTGGGGACTTCATCACCTCCGGTGTGCAGGATGGACAAGGGGGCTTTTGCTTCTTTGTACATGGCAATGACATCGTCGACAACAGCCGCATAAAAGTCATAGACAGATGGGCGACAGACGCAGACGACATTGTCGTTGTAGTGCTGGGCAGATAGGTATTCGGATTGGTCGTCGGGGTCGATGAGGCGATATTGTTCTGCTTCTTCCATCTTGCCCTCGGCAGACAGCTTCCGGTAGCGGTGCTCCATGGCCTTGATGGCGGCGCGGGCGTGTCCGGGCATGTTGATCTCGGGAATGACCTCGATCTGATGGGCATTGGCATAGCGCAGGATTCGGATGAACTCCTCGCGGGTGTAGTAGCCATTTCCCGCCGATTGCTTGTCATCGGGATCGGGCCCTGATCCGTAGGAGGGCTGTAGGTGGTTGTGGTCGTCGAGGGTGTGTCCCCGGCGGCCGCCGATTTGGGTGAGTTCGGGAAAGCCTTTGATTTCCAGTCGCCAAGCTTCGTCCTCGCTGAGGTGCAAGTGGAGTCGGTTGAGTTTGTAGGCCGCCATGGCATCGATGACTTTGAGGATGCTTTCGACTTGGGTAAAATTGCGAGCCACATCGATGTGAAGACCCCTGTAGGCAAACATGGGGGCATCCTCGATCTGCAGTCCAGGCAGTTCAATGCTGGTTTGGGGCTGGCCAAAAACTTCGGGTGGGAAGAGAGCCAAGAGGCTTTGGATGCCGTAAAAGACACCAGCGGGGCCCCCTCCTTTGATTTGTATGCCACTGTCTGCATCGATGCTCAACTGGTATGCCTCGGGGCCGTTCAGTCCGTTGGAGAGTTGGGCTTTTTGGAGGAGAATGTGCTTGGGGGCGGCCTCCTTGCCTGGGCCTGCAAAAAGCTTGATGCCCATGCTGCTTTGAATGCCCTCTTGCAGTCTTCGGGCTGCCTCTACCATGCCTTCATCGTACAATATCTTGAAGTCGGCTTGGAGGGTGAGACCTCGTCCGGTCTTTTGAAAGCGGAGGGGAGTGGGAATGATGGGGGTCAGTTGGTCTTTGGGCAAGGATGTCAGCCGCTGGTTGCGTTGGTAATAGGTAGCCGCTGTTGGGATGGGAACAGGATCTTTTTTGTGTCGACTGATTTGTTCTGGGCGCTGGAAGGGGCGCAATTCAAAGTTTTTGACCGTTTGCCAGCTCTGATCGTCAAATCCAAAATACAAACCGCAGGGTGCGTCGGCCTCCTTGATCATCCAGGCACCCCCCTCAAAGACAACGCGCACTTCTTGACCAGGGGCCAGGGAAAAGTCTTTGCTTGGAATGAGTCGGTAAAAGTCACCATTGATCTGTTCGACTGTGGCAGGTCCTTGTACGGAGCCGGGCACAATTCTGCGGGGCGACATGTTGAAAAACAATTGCCATCCTTGGCCGTCGAGTGTTTGAGAGCCCTTGTTTTGAAATTGGAAGGTGCTTCGAAATTGGTGCTTGTCGCTGATTTGATTGCTGTTGAGTTCCCAACTGACAGCGATTTGGTCCAACAACTGTCGATTGCTTTGTGGGCCGTTGGCAGAAGTTGCATCTGGCTGGCAGTGAATGAACAAAACGCTCAAGAGGATCAGGAGGGGTAGTAGGTGTTTGTATGTCATATGCAGTCAATTTGTAAAAAAATGCCTAGCTTCGAAAGGCCAGTACAGGTAGCATTGGTCCATGAGTCAGCTGTTGTTCATCACGGTTTTGCTCAAATATACTTTCTTCAAAGCGATTTGGAGCCATGGGGCATTCTTCTTCGGCAAGTATGCGCCACTGAAGGCATCCTGTAAGGGGCAAAAAGGCCACTACATTTTGTTGGAGTCACTTCCAATTGGCCAGTGGCCCAAGCTTTGACAAAACGACACCAACTATGAGCAAAGAAACCACCATTGCAAAGGGGCGATTGATCTCACTCGACGTATTGCGGGGGCTGACGATCGCCGGCATGATCATCGTCAATGATCCAGGTTCCTGGGGCCATGTTTACGGCCCTTTGTTGCATGCAGACTGGCATGGCATCACCCCCACTGATATGGTCTTCCCCTTTTTCCTGTACATCGTTGGAGTCTCCATTGCCCTGGCCTACAGCCGCCGCATGCAGAGCCAGACGCCTCGGCCGATGATGATCCGAAAGATTTTTCGCCGATCGCTGACCATCTTTGCATTGGGTCTCTTCTTGTGGTTGTTTCCCCAATTTGACTTTGGAGGCATTCGCTTCCCTGGGGTACTGCAGCGCATCGCATTGGTGTTTTTGGCTTGTGCGCTGCTTTTTCTCTACACCGACTGGAAAATGCAGTTGCGCATAGGCATCGGATTGTTGTTAACTTATTGGCTGTTGTTGTGTGCCGTGCCAGTGCCCGTAGACGAGGTCATCCGCCAAGCCTTGGCCAGCGGACAGGTGAAGGCCCAGGCAGGGCTGTTGGACATTGGTGAATTGCAGTCCTTGTCGGATGGCTGGATTGCTGCCAACCTGGAGCCGGGAACCAATTTGGAGGCCTGGCTCGACCGGAAGCTGATTCCTGGCCGTTTGTGGCAGTACACTTGGGACCCCGAGGGATTGTTGAGCACCTTGCCCTCCATTGCGACGGGGATCAGTGGGATGTTGGTTGGTCATTTGATTCGCAGCAAAAAACTCAGTCAGAACCAGATGCTCATTTGGCTGTTTGTTGCTGGTTTTGCTTCCTATGTCTTGGGCTGCATCTGGGATTGGGTCTTCCCCATCAACAAAAACCTTTGGACGAGTTCCTATGTCCTGTACACTTCCGGTTTGGCGACCCTTTCGCTGGCGGCGAGCATTTGGTTTGTCGATGTCTTGGGAAAGCGCAATGTCCTCACTTGGCTGGGTGTCGTCTTTGGTGCCAATGCCATTGTTGCCTATGTGCTGCATGGGACTTTGGGGAATTTGTTTCTCATCAATTTTGGATCGGAGGCGCAGCCCTTGATGATCAAAAGCTGGTTTTTTGAAGGCTTGGTCGGTCTTGGAATGGCTCCCAAAATGAGTTCATTGCTGTGGGCATTGACCTACACAGGCATCTGTTTTCTGCCCGTTTGGTGGATGTACAAGAAGCGAGTTTTTGTAAAAATCTAGTGGCAGCACAAGATCGCATCAATCTCCAACAATACATTTTCAAACCCTCTCCAACAGCGGCAGCATCTTTCGGGATGTATACTCGATTACCGACATGTTGACGGCTGACGGACAAGAATTAATACAATCTTTACAAAAAGCTACCCTTTTTATGGTATGATTATCTGCGCAAATTTGGTTAGATTTGCACAGTACTGAGGCCGAAGGTGTTCATTCACCATTTTTCAACCCTCAATTTTCACCTCCCAACAGCCGACAAGCCTTCCAGCCGAAGGCAACATTTGATTCCCAATACCGACGTATTTCATAGCATTCGTAAGCATCTCTTTTGATTGAAATGAATCAAAAAAGATACTTGTCGTTGCTGTACTGCTGTTTGGCCCTGACCAAGCCAATGTCCAGCGTGCGCAAAACACCACCAATTTTTCGAGACAAATGACCTCAAGTTAAATCATAATCTCATGGAAAAAACTTATACGATTTCCTCTTCCCGATTCACCTCAAAGCTTTGGATGCTGCTGCTCTGCGTCTTCTGTTGGTGTGGAACCGCCCAAGGCCAAGTCTTTTGGGAAGACAATTTTGAAACAGCTGGTCCCAATATGGGGGGAGGCGACAGGGATGCGCCCAACCACACAGACCGCGACAATGGAAGTGACCCTTCCGTTTGTGGGTCCAGTGATTATTTCTATCGCACGGACTGCAATACTGGTACTGGCTCTGGTAGTGATTGTACTGGTGTCAGCGATGTCTTCGCGAATGTACAAGGCTCCTTCATGTGGCGCGGGGAAGATTTGGATGGCTGTATTTCTGATCCAGATCAGCTCGACTTCACAGGCATTGACATCACAGGGCGTACCAACCTAGCCTTCAAAGGGCTGTTTGCCTGCGATGATGACAACAACGAATGGGAAGGCCCGGCTGCAGCAGATTTGCACCCCGACTCCATTTCTGTGTTGTATCAAATAGACGGTGGAGGGTACTTACCTGGCATCGTTTTCAGAAGTGATGGAAGTGCCAATGCTACCTTCGGAGACGATCGTGGTTTGTTCCGTGTGGATACAGACAACGACGGTTTCGGCGATGGTGCTACTGCCATGGACAAAACCTTCCGTGAGTTTTCTTTCAACATATCTGGTACGGGGACGACCCTCGATATTCGGATCATTGCCTTTGTCAATGGCGGTGGAGAAGAATTTGGCTTCGATCTGTTTCAGGTAGAAGAAGCAGCTGTCACCATTGTTTGCCCAACTGTTGGAGCGACTGCTACTTCCATAAGTGCCGTTTGTCTCGGTGATCCTTTCGATGTGGATGCAACTGGACTGGTTGGGCTGGACATGGCTACCAATATGGTACAAGATTTTGGAATTCGCTTTGTGGCCTTCACCTCTACTCCTGCTGATCCCTACGTGGGTGGAACGGATTTGGGGACAGTGCCTTTTGGCAGTCTCACTGCTGGCAATACTGCTGCTTCTCTTACAGGAACAAGCCTGGCCATGGCGGGTAGTTATGAAGTGTACGCTGTTTTGGCACCTACGCCAGCAGACATGAGCTGTCGGCCTTCTGCCATGACATCGATCACGGTGAATCCTTTGCCAACTGTACTCATTGAGTTGGGAGGAGATTTTTGCGTCAGCGATGCTGCATCTACTGTCGATCCTTTTGAGTCTCCAACAGGTGGTGTGTACAGCGGACCAGGGGTAACCGACGATGGCAATGGCAATACCTTTACCTTTGATCCAGCTGTTGCTGGTACAGGGACCATTGCGGTGGTTTATACCGTTACAGATGTGAACGGCTGTAGCAATTTTGAGACAGGCTTTTTGACTGTCAATGCAGACCCTACGGTGACCTTCAGTGCTTTGGCAGACCTTTGTGTCAATGACGGTGTACAAACAGGTCAAGGTGGCGGAATGCCAACAGGTGGTGTCTACAGTGGTGCTGGTGTGACCGACGATGGCAACGGCATGACCTACAGTTTTGATCCAGCTGTTGCTGGTGTAGGAGTGACCACAATTACATATACTTTCACAAATCCAAGTGGCTGTACTGGCATGGCTTCTGATGATGTTGAAGTCTTTGCCATCCCTACGGTGACTTTTACTGCTCCTGCGGACCTTTGTATTGACGCTGGTGTTCAGACCGGCCTTGGTGGCGGAATGCCAACAGGTGGTGTCTACAGTGGTGCTGGTGTAAGCGATGATGGCAATGGCATGACCTACAGCTTTGATCCAGCTGCTGCTGGTGTTGGTACAACGACCATTACCTATACGGTGGGTGCTGCTGGTTGTTCTGACAGTGCGATGGACGATGTTGAAGTCTTTGATTTTCCAATGGTGACTTTGTCGATTCCAGCTGGTTCGGATGAATTTTGCGAAAGTGATCCTGCAACAACCATCGATCCTACTGAGTCTCTATCTGGCGGTGTGTACAGCGGTGCCGGTGTGACCGATGATGGCAATGGTGATACCTTTACCTTTGATCCATCTGCTGCTGGTGGCAGCGGAACCGTTGCAGTGACTTATACTGTGACAGATATGAATGGTTGCAGCAATTTTGCGACAGCTTTCCTGACTGTTAATGCAGATCCGACAGTGACCTATACAGCTCCTGCAGACCTTTGCCTTGATGCTGGCGTACAAACTGGCCTTGGTGGCGGAATGCCAACAGGTGGTGTCTACAGTGGTGCTGGTGTAACCGACGATGGCAACGGCATGACCTACAACTTTGATCCAGCTGTTGCTGGCGTAGGAGTGACCACGATTACATATACTTTTACCAATGGAAGTGGCTGTACTGGCATGGCTTCCGATGATGTCGAAGTCTTTGCACTGCCAAGTGTGACCTTCACGGCCCTGGCAGATTTGTGCCTTGATGCTGGTGTACAAGCTGGCCTTGGTGGCGGAATGCCAACAGGTGGTGTCTACAGTGGTGCTGGTGTAAGCGACGACGGCAACGGCATGACCTACAGCTTTGATCCAATTGCTGCGGATACTGGCACAACAACCATTACCTATTCTCTTACGGATGCCAATGGTTGTATGGCAATGGCTACTGATGATGTTGAGGTCTTTGGACTTCCATCTGTCAGTTTGGCCATCCCAGCTGGCTCTGATGAATTCTGTGTCAATGATCCTGTTACCTTGGTCAACCTTGCAGGCACTCCCACAGGTGGTGTGTATTCAGGCAATGGCGTGACGGACTTGGCCAATAGTGGCATCAGTTTCACCTTTGATCCAGCCGCTGCTGGAGTTGGCATGACCACAGTCACATATACTGTGACAGATGCCAATGGTTGTACAGGTCTTGCTACTGATGTCATCACGGTAAATGATTTGCCAACAGTGGCCTTCACTGCTCCTGCAGACCTTTGTATTGATGCTGGTGTACAAACTGGCCTTGGTGGTGGAATGCCAACAGGTGGTGTCTACAGTGGTGCCGGTGTCACGGATGATGGCAACGGCATGACCTACAGCTTTGATCCAGCTGCTGCTGGTGTTGGTACAACAACCATCACATATACTCTTACGGATGCCAACAGTTGTACAGCTACTGCTTCAGATGATACGGAAGTATTCCCACTGCCAATGGTGACCTTCACTGCTCCTGCTGATCTATGTGAAGATGCAGGCATTCAAAGCGGCTTGGGTGGCGGAATGCCAACAGGTGGTGTGTACAGTGGCATTGGTGTGATCGACGATGGCAATGGCATGACTTACAGCTTCAATCCACTTGCCGATACCAGTTCGAGTACAATAACCATTACTTATACTTTCACGGATGCCAACGGTTGTTCAGCCTCTGTCTCCGATGATGTAGAAATATTTGATCTTCCATTTGTGAGCTTGTCAACGGCTGCAGCCTATTGTTTGGACGCGCCCATTGCCTCTGCTCCCCTCACAGGGGGTATGCCTTCAGGAGGGGTGTACAGTGGTCCTGGTGTAACGGATTTGGGTGATGGCACGTCCTACAATCTCGATCCAACCGCAGGCGGTCCGGGAGTCATTACCATCACTTATACCTTTACGGATGCCAATGGCTGTACCAATGCTGCTACCAGCGACATCAACATCCTCGATTGTGCCGTCAGCATTACTGATCCTTGTAGCTGTTTGGACAATGCGACAGTCATCGACCTGGACAATGCAACTGGAGGAGATGATGGACAGTTTTCAGAAATCATTTCTGTTGTGGACAACCAAGGAGGCATGCTGCCAGCTGGACAAACCTGGACAGTGACAGCAGCTACAGGTGCTTTCGATGCCAACAACATCCCAGCTGTGGGCATGCAAAGTGCAGGTGTTCCGGTAGCAACAGATGGTTCTGTTACCTTGGCTTACAACATGACCACAGGTAGTTACGAGCTGCCATTTGTTCATGTCGATGCTCAGGGCTACAGCATCACAGTGGTTGGTCCTTTCCCAGTAGGAAGTGCGGCCAACTCTACCTTGATGATCGGCAACAACTGTCAATACCCCAATCCGGTATTCGACCCAGTTTTGCCTGATGTCATCAACTCTTCTGATCCTGCCATCACCCTTGGTGGTACTGATACCAATGGCAATGGAAGCGATGCTGTCAGCTTCACCATAGATGGAATGATGGCGACTTCCTTCGATCCTGCTGGATTGGCGGCTGGCAACTACACAGTTGTCATGAGCTTCGACGGAGCGGACGATGGAAACAATGGTGTATCTCCGGATGGAGGAACCACACCTGCTTCTCCAGGCTGTGTACAAACAGTCCAAAAAGTGGTAGAAGTGATTGTTTGTTCTCCACCAAGTATTGCTTGCCCTGCCAACGACCTCGACTTGCCTGCAGGTTGCAACCCCATGGTACCAGCTGGCGCAACGACCTTCAACGTGGGCGGCATGATGAATCCCGACCCTGCCCTCCCAACTGTAACAGATGGTTGTGACCCACAAGTACTGACCTTTGCAGATGCTACCACAGATGTCGATTGCACTCGTACGGTCACAAGAACGTATACAGTGACAGACGACAATGGCGATACAGCAAGCTGCGACCAAACCTTCACCTTCACTTTTGATACGATCCCACCAATGTTCAACGAAGCATTGCCCATGGATACGACGGTGAACTGTGATGCAATCCCAATGGCAGCCGTCTTGACAGCGACAGACAACTGCCCACAAGGCCCGATGATGCCAACAGCTATTCCTTTCATTCTCATCAACGAGCTTCACTACGACAATGACGGTACTGATGTTGGTGAGTTCATCGAAGTTGTTGGTACGGCTGGTTATGATCTGAGCACTTGTGAGCTGGTGTTGTACAATGGCTCCAACGGCTTGGTGTACAATACAATGCTACTGAGCGGCACGATCGACGATGAAGGAGCAGGCATTGGTGCGGTATCCTTTAGCTATCCAGCCAACGGCATCCAGAATGGTGCTCCAGATGGTGTGGCCTTGGTATGTGGAGGCACGGTGATAGAATTTTTGAGCTACGAAGGAACGATTACCGCAGCTGACGGCCCGGCAATGGGACTGACCTCGACAGACATTGGGGTATCAGAACCTGGAGCGATCGGCGAGTCCATCCAACGGATCGGCACAGGCTGCATGGCCAGTGATTTTAGCTGGATAGGTCCTGTGATAGAAAGCCCTGGCCTGATCAACGATGCTCAGATTTTCATGGGCTGTCCAATGAACACTCCTAGTCCAAATCCTTTTGTCCGAATCACAGAAATCCACTACGACAATACTGGTACTGACGTCAATGAGTTCATCGAAGTAACAGGAACAGCTGGCTTCGATCTGAGCACTTGTGAGTTGGTATTGTACAATGGATCAAACGATATGACTTATGGAACGATGTCTCTGACTGGAATGCTTCCCGATGAGGGAACAGGCTTTGGAGCAGCGTCGTTCAGCTATCCTGTCAATGGCATCCAGAATGGTGCTCCAGATGGTATCGCCCTGGTTTGCAATGGCATGGTAATAGAATTTTTGAGCTACGAAGGAACGATTACCGCAGCTGACGGCCCGGCAATGGGACTGACCTCCATAGACATTGGAGTATCAGAACCTGGAGCGATTGGCGAATCCCTGCAACTGATCGGCTTAGGCTGTACATCAAGTGACTTTGTTTGGGTAGGTCCAGTAGCAGAGTCTCCCGGTACAGTGAATTTGGGCTTGATATTCGAAAACTGCCCAGCACCATCTGCCGACCCAGTAGTGATGTTCGCAGAGACAGAAACCCCGGCGGGCACCTGCCCACAAGAAAGAACTTTGACCCGGACTTGGACGGTAACGGATGCCTGTGGCAATTCGACCCAACATGTCCAAATGGTGATGGTGATCGACACGACAGCCCCTGTGTTTGTGTGTCCTCCACTGGATACAATTGTGAACTGCGATGCAGTCCCAGATCCAGCCGTGGTAACAGCAGTAGATGCTTGTGAATCTCCCTCCAGCATTTTGTGGGTGAATGAATTCCACTACGACAATTTCGGAACGGATGCAGGAGAGTTCATCGAAGTCGCTGGACTGGCGGGAACAGATCTGACTGGCTACACCCTGGTGTTGTACAATGGTACTGCCAGTGTGAGAAATGTATACAACACGATCAATTTGACTGGTACCTTGCCAGATGAGGGCGGCTGTGGCTACGGCGCATTGTCCTTTGATGCAGTGGGCTTGATGAATGGTGCTCCCGATGGATTTGCTCTGGTGGCTCCGGATGGTACGGTGCTGGAATTCCTGAGCTACGAAGGCACCTTCGAGGCGCAAGGCGGCCCAGCGATGGGACTGACCTCCGAGGATGTAGGTGTAGAAGAGCCAGGTCAGATTGGCGAATCGCTGCAGCGCATTGGCATGGGTGGCATGGCAAGCAGCTTCACTTGGACAGGCCCTGTAGCCGAATCCCCAGGTCTTCTCAACG
>JBCBOS010000003.1:0-395656 GCA_039821145.1 Bacteroidota bacterium
AGACGATCTTAATAAGAGTAAGATATTCTATGCGAGAAATTGTTCACTCAGATATTTCTGCACAAAAATACGAATATTATCCAGCTGAATATTTTTGGATATATCAAGAAAGAGAAAAAGATTATGGAAAAATAGTTGTAAGACCAGAAACATTGAAGGATAAAGTCGAAGAGTTCTTTTTCAAGCAAGAGTTAGACTTTGAAGAGGATCAATTGTTTTCTTGGAAGTATTTTGTGCTTGCCGATAAGAAAGAATTGGCAAGACATGCACTAAACGAGCATTCAAGAAGATTAATTTTAAAGAACAAGGGGATAGTAGTAGATTTTAATGGAAAAAAGAGATTGATGAGATTCACCAACTCTGTAAATTCGGTGGATCTAGAAAAATTGATTAAGTTTTCTAAGGAACTATGAACTTGAAAATAAAGAGTTTTTTATGCCAAACAATGATGAATTGGCCATGGTATGGGGAGCAGAATGTGAGCGTTGTTTTGGATGAATCATGTAGGGGAAAAGAAAGGGACTTCTTCTGTTGGGAATGGCAGTGTTGAGTATCTTTGAGTATGCATCAATCGCATAAATACATTTCAGAATGCAAGAATTCCTTTCGAAATACATCAATTTTTCAGAGAAAGAATATGACTCCTTCATGTCAATGGCGGCAGTAAAGAAATATGGGAAAAATGAATACCTACTCAACGCGGATCGACCTGTACAAAAACTGTTCTTTGTCAAATCTGGACTTATGCGCGGGTACAGAATACAAGAAGGAATCGATGTGACGCATCATTTTTATGTCGAAAATTGGCTGGCTACTGATTATGAGAGTTATCTAACTGGGAATTGCGGAGAGTTGTACATACAAGCACTTGTGGACACGACAGTTTATGAGTTCGATAAAACAAATTTATATGCCTTCTTTGGGTCGCATGAAAAATTCGAGAAATTGCGATTTATCCAGGCAGAAGATGCTTATCTACAAATGGTTAGGAGGCTAAAAAGTTTCCAGTGCATGGAACTGAAGGAGCGTTATTTGGAGCTCGTCAATAAAAATCCAGAAATTTTTGATCTTGTACCACAAAGGCAGATTGCTTCTTACTTGGGGGTAACCCCTCAAAGCCTCAGCAGAGTAAAAAGTGAGTTATCGTGGCCTTGTTAACATATGTGATTGCCTAGGGATGTTGCATTGTCTAATTTTATCTACATAAAATTGTCATACAACACCATGAAAGTACTATTGTCGACTTTGATTCTCCTGCTGACTCAACAAGCCTGCTCCCAATCTGGCAGATACTTTGTCAGTGAGATACTGCCAAAAGCTGCCTATTTGGAAGATTTCAACCAGTTGGTGGACTCCATTCAATCCCATCATCCGCAACCCTATGAATTCATTTCAAAAGATGACTTCGATCAACTCGTCCATCTCCAGAAAAGTATGATCACCGATTCGACCTCGATAGGGGAGTTTTCATGGATTTGCAACGCCATTGCTGCGAAAGTTGGCTGTGTACACACTTACACCTCAGCAGGAAACATATTGAATTTTTCTCCAGAAATGTTCTTTCCTGTACCTGTGCAATACATTGATGCCAAACTCTACATCACAGACACATACGAGCCGAATGATGAATTGAAACCAGGGATGGAAATATTGAAAATAAACGGAGTAGATGTACATGATCTGAAAACAAAAATGGCGGCTCATATTTCATCAGATGGTCACAACAAAAAATATACAGATGCTCGGATAAACAGGAGCTTTGGTTATTTCTGTGGCTATCAACTCAACTTTCCGAAAGTCTACAAGGTGGAAATTCGAGAAAATGGTATCAAAAAAGAAGTGCTGCTGAAGAAGGAATTGCCTGATAGCAGAACCACCTCCAATTCTCCAACTGAAAATTTGGATTTTACCCTTACAAAAGACAAAGACCTAGCCATTGTGACGATTAAGAGTTTCGTATATTATGGTGATCAGCTTTCTGTTTTCAAATCGTTTATCGACAGCTGTTTTCACCAAATTAACCTTCGCGATATAGGCAATGTAGTGATTGACCTTCGAGGCAATGGCGGAGGAGATCCTTATTGCGCAGTGCATTTGTTGCAATACATTTCGGACAAACCGTTCCGGTATTACAAAGAAGGAACCACAACTTATTACAAGGAGCTAGAGGAAGAAATTATTCCATTTACAAATAACTTCTCGGGGAAACTCCAGGTGTTGATCAATTCCCTTTGCAGCTCCACCACAGGACATCTTTGTTCCATCTTAAAATACCACAACTTGGGGACATTAATCGGCAGTGAAACGGGAGCCACCTACAGTTGCAATGCCAATACCACGAATTTTGAATTGAAAAATACAAGGATTACAGCCTCCGTAGCAACGCAAATCTATCAGACAGATGTCACTGGTTTTGCAAAGAACCGTGGGATCATTCCAGACCATCAACTAAGTAAAAATCTTGACGAAATTTTAGATAAAAAGGACATAGAGCTTGAAAAAGCAATGGAGCTACTACTCAATGAATGAGTCGGAGAAACCTATCCAAATGCCTCCATCAATTTGTGCCAGCCAGGAGGCCCAGGATTTGATGGAATCTGTCAAAGCTGTTGGCTTTTTACCAGCGATGGGAGCACCAAATGCCTAGGTCAGTAGGAAGGCTCTACCTTTCCTCTGCGCTGAGCGTTCTTTTGATTTGACCAGGAATCACCCCTCAATGAATGGATTCAAGTCCAGAGCGACAAATCTACCAATGATTGGATTGTGCATATGCCAATCATTGGCGGCCAACAGAAAAAACAGTAAATTACATCATTCCCAAAATGATGATGAGCATGCTCAAAGAACGCAAGAGAAAACATCACGATGTGGAGACATACCCATTGCAGAGCGGTTTGGGCGAGTAAGATGCTTCAAATCAAGGCTGAAAAAGTAGGCGATGCCAACACATCGGGAAGGCTTTCAAACCCTGCCTACCGGAGGTAGGACAGAGTCGGGAGAAAAGAAAGAGTTAGACAAAGTCCTAAATCACTTTGAATTGAGTCTAAATACCATGACAGCATACTTTGGAATTAGCAAATCCAAAAGAGGTGAATTCGACCAAGAAGTTGATTCAGTGAGAAAAGTACTGAACAATTACAATGTTACTTTGGAGGTGTTTGTCGACAAATACGAATTCACCAGCCAACAAGAAAAGGAAATGATGGAAACCGCATTTTCCGAGATCGACAACTGTGAGCTGATGATCGTTGAGTTGACAACAAAAGCAATCGGAGTAGGAGTGGAGGTTGGATATGCAAAGGCAAAGAACAAGCCCATCATCTATCTTAAAAAAGGGGATGCGAAATATTCTACCACAGTCGGTGGTTCGGCTAATCATTTCATTGAATACAGTGATGAGGGAGAATTGGAAACAAAGTTGGAGGCAGTCATGGATGAGCTAAAAAAAACTACACTTACCTGACCAATGATTCTGACAGCCAATTGCTGTTGCATCCCAACCCAGCTCAAAACGAAATCTATGTTTTGATGGAGGCCGCTTTTGAGGGGCGTTTTGAAGTTTACAACTTGCGAGGACAACTACAGGCAAGCTCTACAGATCACACCATCAACATCAGCCATCTCAGCCAAGGAATTTATGTCCTGCTGATGAGAAATGGCAATGGCAAAATTGAATCGATGAAATTTGTCAAACACTAAAACGCAGTTGGGAATTGGATTTTTGGACTGCCCATGGCAAAAAGAAGTCGAATGGATTGACAAAAATGGAGAGTTTGATCGTACCTTGGAGAAGCAAATGAAATGCAACCAATGACAAAATACATCACCTGCCTATTGGCCTGCCTATTGTCCATCAAGGGCCTTGCTCAATACGACAACCCGGCCAATCGATATGTCGATGCCTACAAACAATATTTGACTGCCAGTTGCCCGCTGGAACAAGACGAGATTCAGCACTTCGTATATGTTGCACGCGACAGAGAAGCCATCAAGGGCCATCCTCTCCTGACGACAGCAAGAATCGCAGGGGCTCAGATCATGTATTCCTGGCGGCAACTGGAACCCCAAAGAGGAACCTATGACTTTTCCCTCATTTGGGAAGACCACAACTACTTGCAGGCCCATGGCAAGAAATTATTCATCCAATTGCAGGACGTCACCTTCCATCCCGATTACAAAGCCATTCCCAAGTATTTGACGACCGAAGAGTTTGACGGCGGTTGTATCCAATCATTGACCGACGATGGCGTGGCCGATGGATGGGTGGCCAAAAGATGGAATGCCAAGCTGCAGCAACGCCTCGCCTTGCTGTTGGGTGCATTGGGGAAAGAATTTGATGGAAAGATAGAAGGGATCAACTTGCAGGAAAGTGCCGTGGGGGTAAGGCAAGAGCAGGACCCCAGCTTTTCTCCCGAACGCTACGCAGCCTGCCTGAAAGAAAATATGCTGGCACTCAAAAAGGCCTTCCCAATCTCCACTACCATGCAGTACGCCAACTTCATGCCCGGCGAATGGCTGCCCTGGGAAGACAAGGGCCATTTGCGGTCCCTCTATCAATACGGACAAAAGATCGGTGTTGGGCTGGGAGGGCCAGACCTGATGGTGAAACGAAAAGGTCAATTGAATCACCTGATTGCCATGATGCACGAGGGAAGCTACACGGTGCCACTGGGCATTGCCATTCAAGATGGAAACTACATCGGCAAAACAGGTGCCGACCGAGATTACGACGAACAGTCAGATGCCGGAGCGCGGAGGCATCAAAGCATAGTCCCCCTTCTGCATGCCTTTGCAAAGGACTTTCTCAGGGTCGATTACTTGTTTTGGGCACATCAGGAACCCCATCTGAGCCAGCAGCTCCTCCCATGTCTTGCAGAATGAAAGCCTTTCACTTTTGCCATCCAGTAGCTGCAGTCGGAAACAATACACCTCCTGAAAATCTCTCTGTAAGTGCCATCCTCTTGCAAGAAAGTTATTGTACTCCAAATGTTTTGTGTATCTTCCTAGGAGAGCGCGGCAAGGGGAATCTCCCTCCCGCATGGAAGCACAAATGATCACAAGGCTACAGAACGACAAACACATGCATCAGAAAACGATCTTCTTCTGGCTGCTGCTACTTGCCAGCCACAGCCTGTCTGCCCAAGTGAGCAGAAATGTAAAAACGGATGGAGGAGCACAGGGCGATGGCACGACAGATGATACCCAGGCGATTCAAAATACCATAGACCTGGTCAGCAGCCTGGGAGGTGGCACAGTCTACTTTCCTCAGGGGACCTACATCGTAAGCCCCATACCAGACAATGATCCCAGCCAGGTGATTTGCTTGGACTTGGCCGAGGACATCGAACTGCGGGGTGACGAATTGGGCGAGTCTGTCATCAAATTGGCCGATGGAGCGGGCAACTACGACGCCATTCTCGGAAACAAACCGAGCTTTGTCGCCATTGATGATGTCAGCCTCCGATTCTTGACCATAGACGGCAACAGCCAAAACAATCAGGTGACCGATGCCGCTGTATTGAGGGATTTTGGCTTCAGAAATCTCTACCGAATTTTCCTGGGAAAAAGGCATGTGATCGAAGACTGCCACTTCACCAATAGCCAGGGTGTCTGGAATGTCGTTTTCAATGGCATCACAGAAAACATCATCATTCGCAACAATCGCTTCGACAACATCGGCAGCAGCACTGTGGATTGGGACCATTCGACCATCTATACCAACGGAGACGACTTTTTGGTGGAAAACAATCAATTTTACAGCCTCAATGGCGCCGGAACCCTGGGAGCCAGGACAGCCATAGAAACCCATGGCAGCAACCAGATCGTGCGAAATAATTACATCAACGGATTTGTCTACGGGGCCAATGTGACCGGATACTCCGAATTTTATTTTTCGAGAAACCAATACTTCTACAGCAATGTCATGGACGATGTCGCAGAAGGCTTTGTCTTATGGGCGGGTGTCCTCACTGATCCAACATTTGCCAATGGACTGGACAATGTCAAAATCTTTGACAACACCATCAACATCAATGCAAGTGCCTGGCAAAACTGGACCTTTTTTGGTGGGGGAGGAGGCATCGTATTTTTCACCGACGACGATCGGGACATCGACTCCCTTTACATTTTTGAAAATGAGATCAATTTTACAGGGCCTCCTTTGGGACTGCTCAATGAAAGTCGGTATTCCTGTGGCCTGAGAATGGCCCAAAACATCAACCCCGTTCCCGTCTCGGTTTCCAATTTGTACTTTTCCAACAATTCGATTTCCAATCCAAATGGCGCGGCTGTTTACTTGGAACGCCCCTTGCGCAATGGCTTGATTGCCAACAATGAATTTCTCAATGTCGGAAGTTCAGCAGCGCTCATTTTCGATGGTTTCAGGACTGGTGTATTTGTCAATGACACCACGCAGAACATCCAGGTATCTTGCAATGTCATCGGCGAAAACAACAATTCCAACAACACCAAGTCTTACCTTTACCAGAACGGGCACAATGCTGGTAACTCCATCTTTCAGGACAATACCAGTACCATCAATGGCCTGCCAGACATCACCTACGGCAACGGTCGAACTGGCGACAACTGGGAGGAAAATGCCAATTTGCCCCGACTGAGTTTTGGGCAAGATTCCATTTTGCTGACGCCCATGAGCACCCAGCTGATCAACCTACAACTCGACCAGCCAGCGAGTGCTCCCTTCACTGTTTCTCTATTTCCCATTGACAGAAATGACCAGTATGGACAACATTGGAATGCCGATCTGTCGGTGACCTTCCTGGCAGGCGAATCCTCTAAGTCCATTTCTTTGTCCAGTGTCTTGCCTGCCGGAGCGCCCCAAGAGGCACACTACCTGCAGATTTTGTTGGGAGGGGACTTCATCATGGGCTGTCAACATTTGTTGAAAGTGGTATTGGAACCCGTCGGGCCATTGCCATTGGAGTTGCTTTCTTTTCGGGCCGAGAAGATCAAGGAGGGGGTGGTATCTCTCCAATGGGATACCCAGGAGGAACATCAGGTGGCAGGCTTCGAGCTGCAAAAGTCAACGACCACCGCCAAGTGGGAAGCCATCTCCTTCGTGCAGAGCAAAGGCGCTGCTTCCGCAACTGTCCACTCTTATGAACTGCTGGATGCCTTGGAACAAAACAAAACAACTTATTATCGACTGAAAATCATTGACTTGGACCAATCTTTCGAATACAGCCAAGTCGTTGCGGTGGAGGCAGAAGTCTTGGGCATCTCTGTGTATCCCAGTTTGGTCGACAAACATTTGACACTGGAAGGTGGACCCTCCAACTATCTGGCAACCTTCTATGATGTCAATGGCATCCAGCGAAAATCTGTCTTCGTCGAGGAATCACCAGCGGAGATCGATTTGTCGGATGTTCCCACTGGATTGTACTTTCTCCAGATGACCTCTCAGGAAGGCCAAGTATTTGCCACTCGAAAAATTTTGAAAAAATAAGCATTCGTGCCAATGCGAAAGTTGCCAATCAAAAAACCATCGATTCAGATGAATCAGCAGTCAATGTGGAGGATTTGTTTCCTCTTTGTCACCATCGCTTTGCTTGGGATCAGCTGTGCCGAGGAGCCAAAGCCCGACCAAGGATGTGAACTGATTGACATTGGACAGGTGGGGTTGGAGTGTGATTCGCTGCGCGCCATCGGCGAAAACGACAAAGCGGCGCAATTGTACTTTGAGGCGGGAGAGAAAAACCAGTCTTCGGAATTGTTCGTATACGCTGCCTGGCAATTTGGAGAAGCCAATCAAGTGGACTCAGCTCTGGTAGCTGTGAAGCGAGCGGTGGCCTTTGGGATGAACAGTCCTTATGTTTTGGACAAGGTTGGCATTGAAGAAAAAAGTGAAAGCAGTGCCCTCCGGCCTGAGTTGGACAAGCTCTTGACCGAGATCGAGCGCAATAATTCTTCCCTGGACAATTTCGAGGTGGTGACCAGTCCCATGAGTCGATTTTGGACCTATTTTACCCAAGCGACCCAGGATACTGCCAATGCAAAACAATACCTGGCAAAATTCATCTGTGAAGGTTCTGATGCGATCAAAGATTATTACCACATCCGCTACGAAAATGTGGACAGAATGCATCATGTCATGATCCAGAAAAATGTGGATTACTACCGCTATTTGCAAAGCTATTTTACAGACGATAAGTTGGAAAAGGTCTCACAAGAGTCCAAGACCATGATGCAGCGATTTTCGGAATTGTATCCCAAGGCCGTTTTTCCCAAGGCCTACATCGTTCCAGATTTGATCAACGGCAGTGGTACCCTGACAGAGTTGGGCTTGTACATTGGGGGAGACATGTTTGCCAAGTCTGATCGCATGCCAGTGGAAAATCTCAACGATTGGCAACGCTCGACCATCAATGAGTTTGACAACATGAAGTACCACCTGGTTCACGAGTTGATGCACTTCCAGCAGTCGTATTCGGATTTTGAAAACAGAGAGTTGCTGCTCGGAAAAATGATCGAAGAGGGGTCCTGCGATTTTTTGGTCTCTCTCTTGACAGATGACAAAAAGGCGAGCCCTGGCGTGCAGCGGAATCTCGACTATGTGGCCATTCCGGAGAACAAGGCATTTGTGATGAAAGAGCTTCAAAGAGACCTCTACAGCGGTGACCTATCCAAGTGGATGCACAATGGTGGCGCCATTACGGACCGACCGAGCGACCTAGGATACACTGTAGGTTTTTTGGTGTGCAAGTCTTATTATGACAACAGCAGCGACAAGAAGGCAGCCATTCATACGCTTCTGAATACAGATGATTTTAAGGAAATTTACCGGGCCAGTGAATACAGTCACATTTTGTAAGTTTTTTCTCTACTGCATGACAATGAAAAAATACACTTCTCCATTGATTCTATTGACAATTGCTTTGCTGTTAGCTTGCCATACAAACAAAACCATTGCTGATGCTCCCCATCCTGTGGATTCGCTCCCCTCAAAGCGGCTGTTATTCATCGGCCAGGATTTGAATTCCATCAATGGCTATTTGCAGCAGTGCGGCGATTGCCCCCAACCAGATGGTTACATTGCCTACATCAGCATGGGGTATTTGACCCAAAAAGACTTTTATGGTGGCCTGGGGTATTGCAAAAATGGAAAGCATCACACGGCAAACGTAGATTGGGGGGCGGGCCCTTTGAATGCCTACTCGCTGCTGGCAGAACATCCGGGCAGTCACCTTCAAATTGGACTGTACATGGTCAAGCAGGCGCGCAAACTAGCGGAGGGCGAATTGGACAAGGACATCAAGCATTTGAGCAAATTTTTTCGAGAATTTCCAAGCTCTACCTTTTACCTGAGAATCGGATATGAATTCGATGGGGAGTGGAACGATTACTACCCCGGAGAATTTGTCAAGGCCTATCGCTACCTAGTCGATGGCTTGCGGAAGCGAAAGGTCACCAACGTCAAATATGTATGGCATGCCTGTGCATCTCCCATTGACGACATCATAGAGGGCTATAAAGAAGACCTGATGCCGTATTATCCCGGCGATGAGTATGTCGATTGGTTGGCCATCTCCTGGTTTTTGCCACCACAAGTGGGGCCAGTGGGATCCTCGCAAAAGGAGTTGTCAGACGAGTTGGTTGCCATTGCCAGGCTCAAAAACAAACCCCTGATGATTGCCGAATCTGCCAATCAGGGATACAGCAATTCGGACTTGACAAAGCGAAACATCACCGAAATTCTCGATGGAAAAGCCGGAAGGGATCGGCTGTCCAAAAGTGCGGACCAGATATGGGCCGAGTGGTATGCCCCTCTCTTTGCATGGATGGAGGAAAATGGGGATGTGGTCAAAGCCTTCAGCTACATCAATGCCAATTGGGACAGCCAGCAAATGTGGGGGCCACCCTACAAGCAGGGGTATTGGGGCGATTCGAGAATTGAGGCAAATGAAGAACTCAAAAAGCGTTGGAAGGAGGAATTTTCAAAGCCATTTTGGAAAGAAGGAAGGTGAGTGGACGACTTTCTTTCTCAGATTTGTGGCGATCTGCAGTAAAAAATTAGAAAAAATTGAATTGATGTACTATATTTAGTATTCTCCAACATGAATTAGTTGATACACTGAAGGGGATTCAGAGAACACCAGCCATTTTCATTACTTTGCAATCAGATAGGGGATATTATCTACATGCCAAGTCATTGGGCAAGAGACAACATCTATCGTAGACAAATCTCAAAACTATGTTTGAAAAGCTAACCAACAGACTGTACGATGTCATCGCATCGGTATACATCTACAACGAATACACAGGCTACAAGGAATTGGAAAAGCTACTGGTCGGCCTGGAGGAGCACTATCCGTCGGAGCAAGAGTTCATCAAAGCGGTCAAGAAGCACTATGCCGACGAAAAGAAACACTACCTCATGTTTCGCTACTATTTCAAGAAGCGAAAGTGCATGCCGTTCAAAATCGACAAGACTTATGGCTACGTAGATTTGTTTGTCGAGCACATCTTCAAAAAGCCCATCGAAGAGTTGGACCACGACGAATTGATCAACGACAAGGATTTGTTTTTCAAACTCTGTCGCCTGGTGATGATGACGGAATTTCGGGGCATGAGACAGGTTCACACCCTGCTGAAAAATCCACTTATCAAACGGAACAAAGCGCTGTTCAAGATATTCAAGGTTGTGGAGCGAGATGAGCCTTCGCATTGCTATCCATATCAATATTGGCTGGAAAAATACGAGAGTCATACGCCGCAATTTCAGGAAAAGATCACCGATTTGTGGATACATTATTCCCTGATGCTTCTCAAGGTTCCGTTTTTGTTCTTCAATCTCAGATTGGAGAGAATGACTGCTTTTTATGATGAAAAAGAACTTGTAACGGCATGACCAAACTCAAAACATTTTCTTCCTTTATTTTGGGCAGCATATTCTTCCTCTTTGTGCTTTTGTACATGTTTGTGGAATCTTGGGTCATTTATGTCAAAAAGATGGTCAAGTTCAAGCATTTGTACAATTTTAGGGAAGTGGAGTTTCCTCTTTTGGACGTCCTTGTATCAGAACAAAACGAGTTGACACCATCCACTTTGGGAGCATTGCCAAACACCCTAGGGGCGTCCAGGACAGTTGCCATCCCGGAAGAGCTGACTTCTGGGGCCCTGGAAGTGCTGTTGGACATCCAGATGGAAGCCCTGTCGGTGGAGGAGTGTTTTGAGTTGGAGTTTGAACTGAGCAGTCCAGAAGATCCATCCAAAGTGGAGTACATCTATCTCTTTCATCGACCCTTTGACGACCAGCATCACTTCAACACCGTTCCACTGTGGTATCCCATCCCTAATAACAGAACGATCAAATTGCAATTGGTGGACATTGTCGGGATGGATAAGCCAGCATTTGGCGGGGAACTGCGCCTGATTGGTGCTCGGTGAAGGCCGGAAAAGAGCATTGAAAAAACTGCGAAACATTGCCATGAAGAAACCCCTCCTCGACCAGATCAAGAAACTCATTGAAGAGGACAAGATTGAAGCGGCGATGACTCTCCTTCTCAGACATGCGCCCAAGGAAATCGCCAAGGATGTGGAGAGAATCCAATACATCCACCAAGACAGTCTGCGACGCAACCAGCTTGGGCTCATTTCTCAAGATGACTTTTTTCTGAGATTGAATGCTGTCAGATACAGCCTGCTGCAAGTCGTGGCATTTTCCCAGAAGGAGGAGTATGTTCTCGTGAGTGGCAGCAATTTGTTTGTCAGTCCATATCAAGCCCAGGTCTTGTTCGATTTTTACTCCGTCATCAATCCCAATCACAACTTTTATTACGGGACTTCTTACCACCGACAGTACAGGGAAACAGCAGATACCACTGTGCTCAAGCAGGTGGAGACGGAAGTTCTCTTCATCGAGTCGTTTTACAAATCATTGTTGCTCAATGGCAATGACCACATCAAGGTTCCCATCTATTGGTACGAAAACCAACGGAAATTTGAGCTGCCAAGAGATGTCTCCGAAATTGTATTGAAGACCAACAATCGCTTTGTTCATGAAAAAATGTTGGAAACAGTCTCCCGTTCGGAATGGGAAAACTGTGAAAAGATTGTCGATGAATTTTTCAAATTGTACATGGAAGACGCCTGGCATCGGGACAAGGACATTTGGATGCTGCGGTGCTTTTTGGTCGAGTACTTGTATTGCATCAAAAACAGACTCAATTTTTGCAACTTTCAAGGCTTCCCAAATCTTTCCTTGCTCAAGAAAAAATTGCCATTTGATTTGCTGGTTGTTCTCTCCACTGTGCTGAGCAATTTCAAGCAGATGAAGGTCTCTTTGTTTGATCAGAAATACGCCGTCTCAAGGGATCAGTCAGAGGTGTTCAAAGAAATGATCCGAGATGAACTAAGCATGGAAAAACAACGCTTGTTTACAAAAATAACCACCCATGCTGTGGCAGAGAATCCAAAATTTACCAAAGGGATCAATCGCATCAATCAGGAGTTGATGAAGAAATACAAGGAGCTTGTAGACCTGACCACTTGTGAGGTGTTGAATTCTTTCTCCGACAAAAACTCCCTGGACACATTGAAACGACTTGTCAACAGCGACTTTTTGGAAAGCCTGCAAGGCCATTTGGTGAGCATGACAAAGGAAGAGTCCCAATTGTTGTATTACGACTACTCCGCCTACGTCCAGCATCTCAACCAATTCATCCCTCATCACATACACAAAAAGTATCTGGTTGGAGTTGCCAATGATGTCGTCGCGGCCTATAATCGAGACGATTATTGAAACTTCCTTCTGCTGAATCGGGTTACCATTGTCATCGCCTGTGCTGTCGTTGGACAAGTTGCGAGTCATTAAAATAGAAAACATGAGAACGGTTCATTGGGTTTTGCAACAAAACGTAATCAATCAGACCACCCTCGGGCAGATCAAAAAAGCCCTTGCAAAAGATGGGATTTCATTCGAAGAAGTAAAGATCATTCCTTTTTCTGACGAGCTGCCCGAGATCAAAGAATCAGAGGCATTGAAGATCTTTTACGGATCGACAACCTTGGTCTTAAATGCCCATGCCAACGGCAAATATGCCGAAGGAATTTTCTACGACAAAGAGGTCTTTTCCATGAAAAATTATCTGGAGAAATGGGGCGCTCACATGCTGAACCACGACAGTGAAATTCTGACCTTCCAAGAAATCGTGACTGGAGATTTTGCAAAAGAAGATTGGTTCGTTCGCCCCATTCTGGATGACAAGTCATTTTCTGGACGAGTCATGAGTTTCCAAGAAATCACAACTCTAGAGGCAAGCCTAGTAGAATCCAACAACCCTTACCTGAACGAAAAGACCCTGGTGTTGATCTCAAAGCCAAAGGCCATCGCCAAGGAATGGAGACATTTCATTGTGGACAAAGAGATTGTTTCGAGCAGTAGATATGCCGAGTTTGGACATCTGAGTACATCCGCTTCTGACGTGCCAGTTGATTTGCTAAAATTCGTCAATGACCGTTGCCAGGAATATGTACCCAATGATGTTTTTGTCATGGATGTCGCCCTATGTACCGGAGCCTACAAGATTGTGGAGTGCAACTGTTTCAACGATACGGGATTTTATCGGCACGACATTGAAAAGATCATTTCCGTGGTGAATGCATATATTCAAAGGATGTTGTCTGAAAAGGCATAGCCATTTGCAATTGCTATTTGAAAGTACAATAAAAAAATCACACAAATTCAAATCGAATCTTCAAATGAACTTAAATTATTTTGCTTTTTTCTTAATCGCTTTTATCCCTTTGATCATAGGTTGTTATTGGTATCACCCAAATTCATTGATAAGCAAATATTCAAAAATAAAATTCACGGGTTTCAAAGAAATAAGTGTTGGCAAGATTGTAACTTTATTTTTGCTGAGTTTGACTTTGGTTTATGGTTACATCAATCTAACAATCCATCAAATGGGCTTTTATGAATTATTTTTTACAGATATAATGCTAGGAAATCAAGAATCAGAAAGAATTGTAAATGAATTTTTGAATAAATATGGAGATAAACATAGACATTTTGGGCATGGCGTATTCCATGGCATCATCAACGCAGTAGTCTTTGCTTTGCCTTTTGTTACGATTGGTGCAATTCTAGATAACAGGGGCAAAAAATACATACTTCATCACTTTACTTTTTGGCTTATTACCAGTGCCATCATTGGGGGATGCATCTCAGAGTTCGTATAGTTCTTATTTAAAATCAAACCACAAAAGTGATTGGATACAAACTTAAAAAACAGTAGCTAAATCTGATAAAGCCGACAGAGCCAGTAAAGGCTGGCAACGCCACACACACGAAGCCGTTACATGATGTTAAAACAAGGACCATGAATACAGACTCAATGATAATCGATTGGAGCATTGCTTCGAAGATTGGGATCGTAAATGAAATCTTATACGATTGGACAGTCCTGCTAAATGATCAGAAGAAAAAGGAAAGATATTACCATGACTTTATTAAAATGAATCCTTTTTTCCTTCTTACTCACGATGATTGCTATTTATCCATATCAAAACTGAAATTGGGCTCGGACTATGAAACTGATTTTGTCAACTTATATGAGGGGTATAGTGATGGAAACATTTATGAACTTGTAGAAATTGAATCGCCTCATACCAAGCTCTTTGACAAGAAGGGGAATCTGACTGCCAAGTTTAACTCTGCATTACAGCAAATAAGAGATTGGAGAAGATGGCTAATTGACAACCAAAGTGGATTCAAACGATTGCTTCCCACGACATCTACTAGAGTAATCAGAAAGAGCAGACTGAAATTTAAAATCGTGATAGGAAGAAGGGAAGACAATGAGGAAACCTTAGCAAAAAGACGGCAAATATCAGAAGAAAACAACATTGAGATTGTCTCCTTTGATAGACTGACTGATAACCTGAAAAGAAAAAGCCAATACCTGTTCACTGAGCCTCCAGTCATTGATTTTGACATCGGTCGGCAATCACCCTATGAAAAGAACCAGTTGGCCAATCCATTTTATACTTGCTTGACTCATTCAGAATGGAAGGAATTTGTGAAAAATGCAACATTTCACTTTTACAGCAGCTCAATTGATGAAGTCTTAAAGTATAGAAAATACAATAGCTACCATCAGAAAATAATAGGCCATGTAACAAAAGCCATGCGTTCGTAGTTCGTATTTACTTCAAAGCATGGCATAAGCCAGCCATCGCCACAACTCAAATGAGAAAAAAATACCCCCTCCACCACTACAACCTACTCCTCGTCTGCAGCCTATTCGCCATCTCCATCTGCAGCCAGTTCGAAGGCGATGTGTCTCATTGGGCCATTGAAGGGCTGTTTCTGGCAGGGAAGCTCATTCTGCTGTTGTTTTTGGTAGGGCGCTTCAAAAGGGCAGAGGTAGGAGAGAGGGAGGTCCTCATCTCGCCTGTGGTCGGGCGATTGCAACGCAAGAAGAAGGTGGACATCAAGGGGGTGACGGTAGAGTTTGTACATTGGAGAGTTTTCAAGCGCAAGCGATTGCACATCGTGGGAACAGCAGGAGGAATGACATCAATCGATGGCTTTTCAAATTTGCAGCTTGACTTACTGGAAACCCATTTGCTGGCCAATTTTGATCTGCTGAAAGCCGATGGTTCCCTGGCCAATCGGGAGGAGCGACAGGAGTTTGAAAAAAACAAAAAGAATTTGGATCGTTCAGTACAAAAAAGTCGGCGTCTGTTCCTTGTATTGCTGGTTGTTTTTAGTGGAATTCTACTGTACGGCAGCTTTCCGTCAGACCAAGCCGCCGCCGTACAATGGGGCAAATTTGGCTTTGTCGTGCTTCTCGGCACCATCAGTCTGTTGGAGCTGTGGAGGGCAGGGTTGGTCAAATCCAAAGAATCCTTCCCCATACCGGAAGCTGACAATCTCCCGCAGCAGTTCGACGAGTTGATCAAGACCTTGATCGCAATGTCACTGCCTCTGGAAAAGCAAAGAGAGTTCTATGGCCTTGGCGTCATTGCTGATGAAATGATGCTGGATTTTGAATCCCATTACACATTGAATAAAGATCGATTTGCTCAGACAGAATGGATCAACGAGGCAGCAAAAAAGCAATTGGATGAAATTGACGCCCTCACCGAGGCATGGAGCGCAGAAAAAGAGGAGGATTTTTGGTTTGACATGGAAAAACACCCAAGTGATTGGGACGTCCTCCGGCAAAAGGCATCTCGGGCGCTGACGCTGCTTGAGAAAGACCACCTGACAGTTGACATCAAACGCGAAAATCGACTGGATGAAAACGGCAACATCATGGTAGAGCATACAATCATCAATCTCATTGAAAAATAAAACGATCCTGGTAAGAGTCTGAATGGCCTGCTGTAAATTTTGTCCCCATTTTTTGTACAAACAACAATGATTTCATAACTTCGCGTACCCGCACACTTCAGCAAACCCAGAAGAAGACAAACCGACGGCTGCCTCATGCTGTCGATCACCCCAATAGACCTCAACGCTTATGTACAAACTCATGACAAGCCTGCTGATCTCCTTGATCGCATTTCAGGCAACCGCCCAAGACCAAGAATCCCTTTCTCCCATTTTATTCATCTACGATGCCAGTGGCTCCATGTGGGGGAAATTGGAAGGAAAAACCAAAAAAGAAATCGCCGCCAATGTTTTGTCAAACACCATCAAGCAGCTGCCAGATGGACAAAATGTGAGCCTCATGGCATATGGCCACCGAGTCAAACGCGACTGTGACGACATTGAATTGTTGGTCGATCTCGAAAACAGCTCCAAAGAGGAAATCACCTCTGCTGTCAACGGCATCAACCCCCTGGGCCGAACCCCGCTGGCGCGCTCCGCCACCCTGGCCATCAATGCCATCAAAGACAACAAGACCAAGGCAACCATCATCCTGATCACCGACGGCATCGAATCTTGCGACGGTGACATCTGCGATGTGGTCACCAAGGCCAAGGCCGAAGGAATCGAATTCAAACTTCACATCGTGGGTTTTGGCCTCAAGGAAGGAGAAATCGAGCAGCTGAAATGCGCCGCCCAAGCAGGCGATGGCCGATACTACGATGCCGCCAACGCCGGAGCATTGAGCGATGGATTGGCCGAAGCGACCTCGGAAACTGTGGACGATCCCGACCCCAATATTTCCATCTACGCCATCAAAAACGGAGAGCCGATTGATGTCAGCATAACGGGAATCAATGTGACTTCTAAGCGATCAATGATAGGGGGAAGAACCTACAAAGACACAGTCCATACCTACCTGCCTCCAGCTACCTACGATTTGGCAATTCAACCCGTGAGAAGTACCGATATAGAGGCCATCGTCCTCAAAGGGATTGAGATCGAGGAAGGCAGCATGCAGCACCACACCGTCAGTTTTGATGGAGGCAACATCAATGTGATGGCAAGAAACCAAGGGGAGGCCTGGGATGTGGCAGTTTCCGTTGTCAAAGCAGCCACAGGCAAGACCATTGCCACCACCAGAACTTATGGAAAAGTGCAAAGCATAGAAATTGCACCAGGTACCTACAACATCACCTTTCGAGCATTGGGCATCAAAGGAAAGGGCATCTTTCACACCTTTGAAAATGTGGAGGTCAAGGGAGGCAAAACCATCGATCTGGACCACAATTTTGAAAATGGCAACATCAACATCGTCACATTGAACAATGGCGAGGGATGGGACGCTACTGTGAGGGTGATCGAGAAGAGTTCCGGAAAGCACATCGTCACCACCAGGACCTACAAGAAGCCAAAGGAAATGGAAGTCACCCCCGGCATGTACGATGTCAAAGTCAAAGCCATGAGCATCAAAGGAAAGACCGCCGAGACCATCATCGAAAATGTGGAAGTCAAAGCCGGGAAGACCATTGGGATTGAGCACAACTTCCTCTCGGGCATTGCCAATATTGGCGTCACGAAGAATGGTGAGCTGGTGGATTGTACGGTCAGGATCATAGACGCCGCTGCGGCAAAACAGATTGTCACCAGCAGGACCTATACATCCCCGAAGTCAAATCCGAAAACTTTTATTCTCAGCCCTGGAACCTACACCGTCAAATTGCGCGGGAAGAAAAATGGCAAAAATACCGATCAGAAGTTTTCCATTACCGTAGAGGAAGGGAAAGAAGTGACCAAAGTGGTTGAGTGGTAAGCGATTTGGCCTCAAAATAGGACGAATCGATTTTGGGACTGGACGCGCAGTACACACAAATGTTTTTCAGTGAATTGTTGTTTGTTGCCAGGACTCATTGTTTCATCACCCGATGACTGTAAGAGTCGTTTCCGATCGCATACTGAAGAATGTAAACGCCCACTGGCAGAGCCTCCAAGTTTTCAATGGTAAAGTCCCCGTCAATGATCGTCGCTTCTCCCTCTCGGACCAGCAGGCCATTGGCATTGTACAGTTTGACAGATGCACTTGCCTGCGTTGTTTGGCCCGTGGCAATGTGCAAGTTGTGATCAAAAGGATTCGGATAAATCATTTTGGACGACTCATCAATCTCTCCCGTACTCGTACTTTCTCCTTGCTGGTATACTCGGATGTAGTCCACCTCCAGGGCACTCTCCGTAAAGTTGGAGGCAATGATGGGGAGAATGGCAACATTGAAGAGGAAGTATTGGTCCCGATAAAATGGCCAGGTATCGTCGTTTTTGACAGTGGGATTGTAGGTGTAATGCGTAATGCCATCCACGCTGAATTCCATTTTCTCCTCTGTCCAGATCAAGCTGTAAATGTGAAACTCTGTCGAGGCATTGGGAAGAACCCGGCCTCCCACATTGACGGTGGCACCATGGCTGGAAGGAGTGTGCATGGCGCTGGAAATGTAGTCCTGGTTGTCGCCCCAATGTTCCATGATGTCGATTTCTCCACAGGCGGGCCAACCGGTGGTACCAAAGCCCTGATTGCTCCAGTAGGCACCTGGTTCCGTGATGTTTTTGCCAAGCATCCACATGGCAGGCCAAGTCCCGACACCTGTGGGTAGTTTGGCGCGGATTTCCACCCGCCCGTAGGTGAAGGCAAATTTGGAGTTGAGGCGAGCGGAGGTGTATTGCTTGGTCACGCCCTGGTCGGTAAAGGTCTCTTTTTTGGCGACAATTTTCAGTACGCCATTTTCTATGTAGGTATTCTCTGTGCGGTTGGTATAATGCTGGATTTCTCCATTGAACCAACTGTCTCCTTGAGGAATTCGGGTTTGAAAATGCCACTTTTCCGAGTCAATGGGCCCATTCGTGTTGAACTCATCCCACCACACCAGCTCGTCGAAAACAGGATCATTGTTTTTGATCTCAAACAGTTGGATGTTGTCGAGATAGGCCAAAACTTGGTCGTTGTTGTTTTCTCCATTGACCTGGATGACGACTCGGTTGAAGTCTGTCCGCAGGGTGGGAGGGAGGGAGCCAGCATCCAGGTTGCGAAAGTCGTCGTTTTCAAAGTCAAAGGTCACCGTCTGCCACTCGTCCAGGCGAATGGGCTTGATGATTTCACTTTGGGTAGACCATGGCTCGGGTAGGCCCCCATTTTGCAGCTTGAGAGAAACCTGATTGTTTTGGTTGCCGCTGATGCCGTTGGAAGGGACGTAGATTTGGAGGGAAAACGTTTGGTTTTTGGACAAATCGAAATTGTTGCTCATTTCAAAACGCACATTGGCGTACTGTCCTCCGGTATCGTGGTACTCCAAGACGCGGGCCGATGTATTGTCTCCCTGCATGTAGGGATTGGCAGCTCCAGGGTTGGCGCCACAATCGTCTCCCACCCAGGTAGAGATGTTGCTGTTGCCCTCAAAATCATCATAGGCTTCGTTGACTTGAGAGAATCCCAGCAAGGGGCAAACAAGGACAAAAAACAGGAGAAATTGGTAAGATTGCTTCATAACAATGTGCGTAAAGTAGGTGAATGATTGGCAGTGCATAAGATACAATTTTCACCACTGCCAATCAAATCTCACCTCCGCAACTTGCCGACATCCCTCACTGCTGCAACCACTCTTTGAACGGAGATACCTTGAGTCGACTCACGATGACGGGCTCCTCCCATTTGATGGGCAGCTCTACGGCGACTTTCCGATTGAAATAGGGCTCAAATGACACCACTGCTCGTCGGCTGACCAACATTTGCCGATTGATGCGGAAGAAATGTTTGGGGTCGCAGACCGATTCGATGTACTCCAATTTTTTGAAGAGGGGAAACTTTTTCCCTTCGAAAGTATGCAGGTAGACCGTCTCGTTTTGCACGCTGAACAAAGCGATCTCCTCCGCCTTGACAATGAGTGTCTTTTCTCGATGTTGTGTCAGAAAGTTTTGTTGGTAGGACACGGGCTCTTGCGAAGGAAAATGGACCAAGGCAGGCTGCTTGGACTTTGGATTGGTAAAGAGCTTTTTGTACTTCTTGAGTGCCTCGTGGATGGCCTCATCGTCAATGGGCTTGAGGATGTAATCAATGCCATTGCTCTTGATCGCATTCATGGCATACTCATCATAGGCCGTACAAAATACCACGGGGACAGTGACGTCGACATGCTTGAAGATTTCAAAACTGTGCCCATCGGCCAGCTGAATGTCAAAGAACAGCAGATCGAGGTTTTTCTGGTATTTGCTCAGGTATTGAACGGTCTCTACAACTGACTCCAATTTTTCCACGACAATGAAATCCTCGTCCTGCTCGATGATTTCTTGCAACAGGAGCGACGTGTGCAACTCGTCTTCTACGATGAGTACATTCATGGCTTCAATAGTTTTAGCTCGACACAAAACTGGGTTTCTGTTTGGCTGATGATCAACCCATCCGTTTCTGTCATCAGTGCATATCGCTTTCTGATGAATTCAAGGCCCAGTCCAGTGGAATCGCCGCCTCCGATCCTGGGTTGAATGTTGTTGCACACTTTGATGTAGCCTTTGTCGGTACTTTTGATGTTGATCTGTAGGGGACTTTTGGAGGTCAGGCTGTTGTGCTTGAAACAGTTTTCGACTACCAGTTGCAAACTCAGGGTGGGGAGTTGGTGATCGAGCAGGGCTTCCTCAATTTGCATGTCGACCTTTACGGCTTGTTCGTTTCTGCTTTTCATCAAAAACAGATAGGCGTTGAGGACTTTGAGTTCCTTGGAAAGCTCGATGGAAGTCGTCTCGTTGTATTGAAGGGTCTGTCGGTAAAAGTTGGACAAACTCAGCACAAACTGTTCGGAGCCCCTGTGTTGCTGGCGGACCATGGAGCGCAAAGTATTCAATGAGTTGAACAAAAAATGAGGATCGATCTGCGCCTGCAAAAATTTCAATTGGGCCTTGTAGTTTTCCGTCTGAAGCTGCTCCTTTTCCAGCCGCAAGTGGGCGATGTTTTCCTGAGATTTTAAGGAAAATTGGATGGCCGTAAACAGAATGGCCGGAGGGAGAAGCTGGACCAGATAAGAGAGTGCCATGCGATCGGGATTTGCGGTAATCCAGTGGGCATTGACTACCATCAGCGGCACCTGCAGGCAAAGAATGACCAGCACGTACCACAGCTTTTTGCTTTTCCAGTGAATGCCCCACAAAAACCACAACAAGTACCACAAAAGATAGAGAATCAGGGCGACATTGAACCAGAGAATCCACAAATTTTCCTCACCCGTTGCAACAGGATTTCCCTGATAAGTGTGTACTCGAAGAAGAGGCAGCACCACTGCTAGGACGATCGGCAATATGTCGGTGATCTTGATGGTCAAGCTTTGTTTTTACACCAAAATACGGAAACATCCCTTGAAACCAATGTGCTCACTTGGCATTCTCTTTTGCATCGCAAGCCAGTGGTCCCTGCTGTTCGATGTTGTGTTTTTCCCGCTTCCAGTCGTTTTTCAAATAGCGATACATTGGCAAGAAGTTGATTGTCAAGGGGTTGTTGCCAATCTCTCCGGTTGTCACGCCATAGTTCACCGCCTCGACCTCCGGCTCGTAGGTATTGAACAGTCGGTCAAATAAAATCAACATGCCCCCATAGTTTTTGTCGATGTATTGTTTGTTGGAGCCGTGGTGTACCCGGTGGGCAGAAGGGGTATTGAAGAAAAGGCCCTCCAGAAACCCCAGCTTTCCAATGGCTTCGGTGTGCAAAAAGAACTGGTAGAACAGACTGACGGCAAAGCTGATGGTCAGAATCTCTGCAGAAAAGCCGAGCAATACCAAGGGAACAAAAAAGAGAGGACTGATGAATTTGCCCAGCCAATTGAGGCGGACGGCAGTTGTCAAATTCATCCACAGACCAGAGTGATGCGTATGGTGCAGGGTCCACAACACCGGGATCTCATGACTCAGGCGATGATACCAATAGTAGGCAAATTCCGCCGCCAGAAATGTGAGGACAATGGTCAATGCATTGGTTGGGATGTCAAAGAATTGAAAAGGCTCTGCCCAGCTGAAGATCAGGTACTGCCAGGCCAAGGTCAGGGGTTTGATCAGGTTGTTGCCAATCAATATTCCAAAATTCCCGAGGCTTTCCCGAACTTGAAATACGCGCTTCTTTTTGACCTTCGACCAAATGATTTCTGCGATGAGTGCGATGGTGATGATCCCCAAAAAATACAAATTCATTGAGTCCATGATGGCAATTTTTTGACGTGACGAATGACTGCTATTCTCCCGCTTTCCACTCGATGACCTTGGTCTTCCAACCAGCGGATACAGTGATGACCAGCTTGTCTGCTTTCCTGGCAAAGGTGGCGTCCATCCACTTCTTTCTCTTGGCGGCATACAATTGACCCTTGTAGACACCTCTTTCCGCGCGCACATCCTTGATGATGACATTGCCAATCTTGGCTTTTGAATTGTCGGACGAGAGCACCTTGCCCTCGATTTGATCACCGGATGCTTTGATCTCAATCATTGTATTTTCTTGTCCAGTATTCCAAACCCCCTGGATGGGTTGTTGGGCAAAAGCTGTGAGGCTGCAGAAAAGGACCTGGGCGATGATGATGACTTTTTTCATGTTTGATGAATTTTTGCTTTGATTGATGCGAATCGAAAAGCCGATTCTTGAATTGTTTTGTTTGCTTACTACAAATAAAGAGGGATTTCTCCGCCCTTGTCTCCAAGAATCGGGTGGATTGGAGAAATCGCCGGGTGAATTGAACAGATGGGAAACAAATGAGGCCTGCCTGGACCACGGCCAGCTCGCATTCTCCCAGGATGGATGGACTCTTTGACCAAAACAACACAAGAGAGAGGTCGGGTAAAACAGTTCCGTACTGAGACACAAAAATTGCCAATAAGTACTGCAGTTTACAGATTTTTTACCCTATTTTGATCCAGTAATACGCCAATCAAACAAAAATGAAAAACAGCCTGTTATTCCTCGTTTTCCTTCTTTTTACACAAGCCATACACGCGCAAGTCAAAACCTTTGAAGTGACCTTTGAGTCTGACAGTGTGGATGAACTCCCGCAGACCATTCCTGGAGGTGGCGACAAACCCACCGGGCTTTTTGGCAATTTTGGCAGTGCGATCTCCGTGCAAAATGTCTCTGGAGATGTTGCCAACAGTGGAGCAGCGGGAAAGGTGTTGACCACCCGTGTAGCCTCCGGTGGAGATTTTCAATTGATCGACTTCGAGGGCTTTCTCAACAGCGGCATCCTGGTCGAAGACACTGTCATCCTCCGCTTTGATTTCATGGTGGAAGCAGGGCTGGAACAGGAAGGCTTTGCCTTTTTGAGATGCTATGACGAGAGTGGAGAAAGTTTTGCAGACATGGGCTTCAACTTTGCAGGAGACAACTTCAACATCGGTCTGTTGGACTACGACCCGGCCACTGGCGATTACCTCGGATGGCGAGACCCACCCGCTCCTGACAACCGCTTTGACGCAGGCCGATGGTACCATCTGGACGTCCTCATTGACCTCGACAACAACACCCTCCAATTGCTGATCGATGGCAAAAATTATGGGGTACAAGCAGGCATCTCTCGTGTCACAGGTGATGGGTACGCAGGTGCGTTTTTCAACTGGGGATCAGCTTATGAGGGAGCCTCTTCCATTGACAATTTTTCTGTGGAGATCGTCGGCCAAGCATCCTTGCCACCGCCGCCAGATGGTTTCGAGGAGCTGCTGACAGTTGCCGACCAGGGAGGGGAATTGATCCGCATGCCTTGTGGAGATTTTCGCAAAAGAGGCATTGACTGGCGAGGCACCAATAGCGCCAGGCTGGTCTATGATTCGATTTACCAAGGCGTCTCGGTCTACAAATTGGCAATCAATAACGACATGGACGAGGCCGATGCCCGCCTTTGGTCCTTCAAGCAATTTCCCATCAAAGCCAATAGAACCTATGAAGTCAGTGCCCTGATCAGGACCGATTTTCCCCGGGCGACTTGGGAGATGAACCTCGGTTTGAACGGCGCCACAGCAACGGGCGACATTGGACTGGGAGCGAGATATGCCGGAATGCCTGCCAAGACGAGTGGGCCCGATGGTTGGCAGCGGTGGACATGGCAGTTTACCCCGCATTGGGACGATCGCTATGAGTATGTAAGTTTGTTCTTGGGCGCACACGAATACGGCCCTGGCTTTGACGACAATTTTACTTTTGAAATTGCAGACTTGGCCTTTGTAGAGTTGCCTGCTCGCCCATTGGAACCCTTCTCGCCAGGAGAGGGGGTGAGTTTTGCAGGAGGAGCAGGCAATTTGCCCATGCAAGTAGAGGGCGTTCAAGACTTGGATGATACCTTGAGCGTTCTCGTCACCGGAGCAGAATACAAGTTTTTGCGCAATGAAAATGCCATCCTTTTGGAGCAGCGCATCGACTTTGAGCGGCAATTGATGGAATTGACCAACGTCCCCTTGTCAGGCCTGACCGTTCAGCGCCAGAGCAGTTCAGAAGTGGTCTTGGTGGGCAATGCCCTGACCATCGGCATACAGATGGATGGGGTCATGGTGATCAGTCCACAGGAGGACATCCAGCCCGGCATTGAAAGCACCATCGGAGGAGATTTCAACCGGATGGAAGCGGGTGACCTCTTGAGTCAGGATGATTTTGGAGGCTTTACAATCAACCTTCACACCCCCAAAGGAACGGGCCTTTCTCCCCAATTGGAATTGCTGACCAATGGCTTGGATTTTCCGTCTTTCGATGGCGATGACTTGAGCAGCTTGGGGGCAGCGGAGCCAGGCTGGCAGGCAGAGGCTCGCGTTCGACCAGGGGAACGACTCTTTGTGTCCGCCTTTCCTTGTCGCCCATACGATTGGGCAAAGTCTTTTGACCACCACTGGGGACTGAGCGATTACAATTTTCCATTGGAATACGACGATCCTGACTACATGAGTGATTGGGTGTTGTGGAACATCAACCAAAGAGGCTGGGCGATGAGTTTTGGGCCGCGCTACGAGATCAGGGAGGATGTGCCTTTTCAGGACCATTTCGACGCCATTGCAGCCGAAGGCGATCGGTGGTCGGCCTATTTCAGCCAGTGGTTTTACTACAGCCGGGATGCAGAGGAATGGACCGACGAGATCAAGCGTTGGCGGGATGCCTATGGGATGGGGGCCATTTATTCCGATGGGCTTGCCCAAGACGATTGGCTGTCGGCATACGAGGCGATGCGACGCTTGAGAGGTGATGTATTTCCCGATGGCAACATCATCATTCACGACAGCTATCCACAGTCGGGCGTGGCGGCAGCATCTTTCCGTCCGTTCATCTACACCTATGCCACTGGTACTTACATGGGCGAAAATGCGGTGGCGTCGGCTGGGGCAGATTGGGCCTGGGCGCGGTACGTCATGGGGCAGTACCGAAAGGCCAATGCCTTTGGGGTCACCAAGGGCGATGCCTGGGCGGGAGCCAATGGAGTGGACAAGTATTTGATTGCTTTGGTGTGGGGCGGAAGGGGGCGACCCGATGTTTCGGGCTACGACAGCGAGTACATGCCCATTCTCAATCAGTTGAAAACGCTCTGGGAAACCCATGGCAATGATCCCTATTTCTTTGATCGCTACTACCATCCGGAGGCACAGCTCCTCACTGGTTTTGAGATTGGGCGGGCGGGCATGCCGATTTTTGGGCTGGATACAACGGCCTCCAATGACATCAGGATTGCCATCAGCAGTTGGACCCCTGAGGTCAGCATTCACTATACGACGGATGGCTCTGCGCCGACCGAAGACAGTCCGGTCTACGATTCCCCCATTGAGTGGGACGGGCAGTCGGTGATCCGAGCCATGGCGGTTCGCTCCGATTTGGACGACAGCAGAGTGGCCACCTGGTTTTCTTCGCCCACTACATCGATTCAGGAGCTGGGCCATTCTCTTCACCAACCCTTTGTGGAGAGCATCTTTCCCAACCCCTCTCATTCGACGGCAAACATCCGATACCACTTGCCCGCCGGGGGCGACGTTCAACTGGAACTGACCAACGCCACAGGTACCATTCACAGGCAAGTGGACATACCCAATGCCTTGGCAGGCTATCATGTGCATCCTCTGGCAGTAGGGGACATACCCGCCGGGGCCTATTGGGTTAGAATGAAAGTGGGGGATTACTACAGCCCACCTTTGAAATTGATGGTGTTGAAAGGGAGAAAATAGTTGGGAAATCTGCTGTGTATGGAAAGATTGCTAAATTCACAGCATGAAGCAACAAAACGTCACCTACTGGGTCATCACCGTCGCACTGGCCGGATTGTTATTTGGGTTTGACACCATTGTCATCTCCGGGGCTGACCAAGCACTGCAAGCTTTGTGGAATACCAGCGAATGGTTTCACGGTACCTTCATCATGTCGGTGGCCCTTTGGGGAACGGTTTTGGGGGCCTTGTTTGGCGGCATTCCTTGTGACAAATATGGACGAAAAAACACCCTCTTTGTCATCGGGCTGCTCTACCTGGTTTCGGCCTTGGGGTCTGGGCTGGCCGACAGTCCCTATGTGTTTTCCTTCTTTCGCTTCATCGGAGGGTTGGGCGTTGGGGCCTCTTCCGTAGCTGCCCCCATTTACATCTCCGAGATTGCTCCTGCCAAGCATCGAGGCCGATTTGTGGCGACCTATCAATTCAACATTGTATTTGGGATATTTGTGGCCTTTTTCTCCAACTATCTTTTGGGCAAATACATCCCTCACGAAGCCTGGAGGTGGATGTTGGCAGTAGAGGCCATTCCCGCTCTGGTATATTGCCTGATGGTGGTCCGAGTGCCCAACAGTCCCCGCTGGTTGATCCTGACCAAAGGCGACCTGCCCACTGCTAAACAAATTCTTCAACGGATCAATCCGGACGTAGAGCTGGAAACCCAGATCCAATCGATCAAGCAATCACTGCAGAACCGCGATGCAAAGTTTTTCGTCGACTCGCACAAAAAGCCCATCTTGCTCGCCTTCCTACTTGCCTTTTTCAACCAAGCCTCCGGCATCAACTTCATTTTGTATTACGCCCCCAGGATTTTTGAAACGGCGGGCATTGACCAAAGCAATACGCTGATTGCCTCCATCCCCATCGGAGCGGTCAATCTGATCTTTACCCTCATCGGCATGTATCTGATCGATCGGATGGGGCGCAAAACCCTGCTGACCATTGGCTCGATTGGCTACATCATCACCTTGCTGGGGGTATCGTATTCCTTTTATGCAGGGGCACAGGGCGTGGCAGTGGTTCTCTTTGTCAGTCTGTTTGTAGGCGCTCACGCCATCGGTCAGGGCGCTGTGATTTGGGTATTCATCTCTGAGATATTTCCCAATTCTGTCCGCGCCCAGGGAATGTCCTGGGGGAGTGGCACCCACTGGGTATTGGCGGCCATCATTACGATGGTGACCCCGGCGGTCTTGAAGGCATTTTCACCAGCCACCATTTTCCTGTTTTTTGCCATTATGATGGTGTTGCAACTGCTGTGGGCCCTTCTTTTCATGCCGGAGACGAAGGGGAAGAAATTGGAGGAGTTGGAAATGGAATTGCAGAAATGATCTCTCGGTGCTTCAGAAAATCTTCTCATTATGCTTGCAAAAGTCTACAGAATAGAAACGGACAGACTAGTCATTAGATGCTATCGGCCAACGGATGCATCACTCTTAAAAGCTTCCGTCGAGGAAAGCTTGGAACACCTGCTTCCTTGGATGCCATGGGCCAAGCAAGAACCTGAACCTTTGGAGAAAAAAGTAGAGCGACTTCGCAAGTACAGAGGGGAATTTGATCTGGGGATCGACCATACTTTTGGCATTTTCAATCAGGAAGAAAACTTATTGATTGGATCGACTGGACTTCATACCCGGCTAGATGAGACCGCAAGGGAAATTGGTTACTGGATACATGGGCAACATCTGAGAAAAGGCTTTGCCGTTGAAACGGTGCAAGCACTGCTGAAAGTTGGATTTGAAATTGAGCAATTGAAACGAATTGAAATCAGGTGCTCACCAGACAACCTGGCCAGTCAAGGGGTGCCCAAAAAACTGGGGTTCTTACATGAGGGAACACTCAAGAACAGGACAACAGGCGTAAACGGCCAGCCCCGTGACGTCATGATCTGGACCCTGTTTAGAGAAGACTACTTCCAAAGCGATTTGATGAATTTTTCTTTGAAGGCGTTTGATATTTGTGGGAATCAAATTCATCATAATGAGAGATGACATAAGATCATCTTTTTAGCATTGAATTCAAAATACCATTCACCTATCAGAAATCCCAATTTCCTCAATGCTCGTAGAAGTGGGACCAAACCAACAAATGACCAAAACGTTCATCTGATATTTTATTGCTATCTTTTCTGATACAAAGGTTTACCCGAAGGTAGGTTGTAGCCTGAAAACAAGAAACCCCCCAAGATGAGATCAAAAAAAGAAACTGCTTGGAAAAAGAGTCGGACATTTGGCGATGTCAAGGGCGGGAGAAAAGCTTTGAAGTGGTACAACTCCATCCTTCATCGCATGCACAATTTGGAGGCACCAGCAAAAGGGACGGAGACGCCCGTGTACATCCAGGACAATCCCTCAAGAGATTTTTACCACCCCGTTTCCCCAGAAGAGATCAAAGCATTTTTGTCAACATTTCACGAATTTCAGGCCCAGGAGATCAGCTACATTTGGCTGCGCAAACAATCGCACAAGGAATACGAAAAAGAAGACTCTTTGCAAGGGTGTTACATCTGGGGAGAAAATGTCCGACTGATTGTGTTGTATTCCTTTCCCAAGGACAACAAAATGAGTTTTGGCAAGCGAAAGCCCACAGCAAAAATATTGAGGTGGTACCAAGAGTACTGTACTGATTTGAGGGAGGAAAAAGACAATTGGTATTTGCAATGGAACGAAAAAGACATCAAAGAGTATTATCTCAATGGACTGTTGTTGCACGAAATTGGGCACCATGTGGACAAGGTCTACAAATACGGCCAGGCCAGTCAGGCAAAAGCCGAAAAATGGGCAGATGCCTATTCGTTTTACTGGGCCAATCGATTGCGGGAAAGGGTCTGACCGATAAAGGCAAGTCATTGGAGCACATTCTGAAAGGCATTTTGGACTGGACAAAACAGCACCTCCAACAGCCCGATGCCAATCCAATTCCTTTGGACAAGACTGGTTGAAGCATACATAAGTGGTGGCCTGCGCCAGAAGCAAGAAACATCGAACACATTTTCTTTTTTGCACCAAAAAAATCTGTCAATCTCTGGCTGCTTCCCACGAAAGATTGTATTTTAGAGATGTATGTGGTCGCGTCTATTTCTTTTCTTTACCCACAACCCCCTTGGCCAATGAGATTCATGACAACACTCCTCCTTTCCCTTGTTTCCCTGGGACTCAGCGCTGCCAATTATTACGTCAGCACCACTGGCAGCGATTCCAATCCCGGTACACAGAGCTTGCCATTTCTCACCATCCAGCATGCCGTCAACACGGCGGGCAGCAATCTGGAGACCTTGTTCATCGAAGGAGGTGTCTACAACGAAAGAGTGCGACTGTTTTCTCTCAACAGCCAAGCCGTTACCATCACCTCTTACAACGGCCCTGCCATCATCGACGGAAGTGGAATTAGCTTGTTTGGGCCCTATGACGGCCTTTTCGAATTGAGAAATTGTTCCAACGTAACGGTGGACAACATTCGCGTACAAAACTCTCAGTACATCGGCATCTTGGTCTTTGGAAACAATGTGTCCAACATCACCATCCGCAACTGCTCCACCTACAACACGGGCGCAAGTGGCATTTATGGCAATGGCCAGGCAGCAGTCGGAGCCTACGGCATCAACAATATTTTGATCGAAGACAATGTCATCGAATTGGCGGTCAGTCGAAGTCCGGGTGGCTATGAAGAGTGCATCTCTTTGACGGAAGGGGTGGAGAATTTTGTGATTCGAAACAATCGGGTATTCAATGGCGGAATTGGCACCATCCCCGGTGGCCCCATCGGAATTGACGCGAAAAATGGCGTGCGCAATGGGGAGATTTATCGCAATGTCGTCTATGACATGAACAATTCCTCTGCCGGCATTTATGTCGATGCCTACGAACGCTCTGCGCGCAACATCCGAATCTATCAAAACGAAGTGTTCGGCTGTGAAGACATCGGCATCAGCATTGGGGCCGAACAGGGGGGGACGGTAGACGACATTTACGTGTACAATAACCTGGTGTACAACAATGGAGCGGACGGCATCAAGATCACTGGTTTTTCCACCGATGGCAGTCCCAATGACATTCGCCGGGTTTGGGTGTACAACAACACTGTCTACGCCAATGGCTTCCAAAATACCTTGGGGGGCAACAACCAGGGGGGCGCCATGTGGATTGAGGGAGATACGGATACCATCATCGTTAGGAACAACATTTTTGCCGACAACAATTTCAACAATGGTGTCCACATCTATTTGTCCAACCAATCAAAGGTGGAGGCAAGTCACAATCTCATCGACGGCAACAGGGGACGTTCCTGGCCCAATCCGCCCATGTCTGAAATCAATGGGTCGAGCCCCATCCTGGCCAATCCGGCTTTTGTGGATGCCAACGGTGGGGACTTCCAACTTCGGGATGTTTCTCCTGCCATTGATGCGGGTGACAACCAATTGTTTCCGCCCGTAGATTTCAACGATGATCCACGACCCGTCAACAGCATCGTGGACATGGGGGCCTTTGAATACCAGTTGGCACCACTGCCCGTTTCCTTGATTCACTTTGACGGAACCTACAAAGAAGAGGGCCAGTATGTAGCCTTGCATTGGATCACCGCAGCCGAATTCAACTTTCATCGCTTCGAGATCGAGAAAAGCAGTGATGGCGTCTTTTTTGAATCCATCGGTCAGTTGGACGGCAGTGGCGATCGCCAGGACCAGGCAGTGTATCGCTTCGAAGACCACCAGCTGAAAAGTCTCATTCAGTACTATCGACTCAAGCAATTGGATGTGGATGGTACCTTTCAATACAGCGATGTGATTGCCGTTAAGATTCAAGACGATGCCAAGAACTTCCAGCTTTTCCCCAATCCGGTTCAGAGCAATTCCATCAATTTGAGAAGCGACAAAAATGTGGATGGCCCAGTGGATGTTCTGCTGTACGATGTGTCGGGCCAGTTGCTGCAATCACAAGCAGTCATTTTACAAAAACAGACAGACGTCCAGATCGACCTAGCAGGCCTGCCCAAGGGATTGTACTTGTTGACCATCCAAGGCGAGGAACTTCTATTTCGCAAGACCTTTGCCAAGCAATAATGAATCATGTCCATCTACCAGCAAATTGCCACCATCGGCTCGAAGTTGTTTGCAAAAAAAACGCTGTTCAAATTTGGCTTCAACCTTTCGCCCATGTACAAGAGGAGCACTGCCAAAATCATCAGCGTATCCGATGACCTCCTCCAAGTGAGGATCAAATTGCCCATCAGCTACAAAAACAGAAATTACGTCAATTCCATATTCGGCGGCAGCATGTTCTCGGCGGTCGACCCCATCCCCATGGTGCAACTGATCAACCTCATCGGCGACGACTTTGTGGTCTGGGACAAATCTGCAGAAGTCTCCTTCAAGCGGCCCGCCAAGGAGGATTTGTATGCGACATTTGAGTATTCGCAGCAAGAACTGGCGGACATCAAACAGCAAGTAGCCAAAGCACAGGAAATCGAAATCGTCAAGACCACAAGACTCACCAACAAGGAGGAGAGCAAGGTGTTTTGTGAAGTGAAAAAGAAAATCTACGTGGCCGATAAAGCATTTTACAAACAAAAACGCAAAGCCCGGGCACAAAGCAAGCGGGCTTCTTCCTAGCTCCCATCTTTCTTCCTCTTTTTTGTCTGAAAAACTTCGTTTCATTCTCGGGCAAACGGAATGAGCTGATTGGACACAATGAAAAATACAAAGAAATGCGATTCACTCTCAACGCAGCAAAAGACCGCTGCAGCAAGCTTGGCAGAAACAGCTTTTTACTTCTTGTTTTATTGGCAACCATCTCAGGCAATTCATTTGGTCAAACAGATTGTGACTGCTATGACAGATTGGTCAATCTATCGGCCTACTACGAAGCAAAGGGAAAGCTGGGCAAGGCACTGAAGGCATTGGAAAGTGGAATGAGTCACAAGAAAAAAGCAAAGTGGACGGCCTATGAATGCTCCCAATTGGGCAAGCTGGCTGCGCTGAATGGAAACAGCCAACAGGCCTGCCAGTACTTGGAAGAGGCCTTGGCCAGAGGATGGGATCGGCAATCATTGGAGGGAGAAGAATTTGCAGCGCTGAGACAAAGCAACCACTGGAAGGCCTTGCTGGAACGATTGGACTCTCTCCAAGGAGAATTTCAAAAAAACATTCACTGGACGTATCGCCTGGCATTGGAAGACATCAGAGGAAGCGACCAAACCATTCGACGACTCATTGAAGTAGACCCGGCCACTTTCCGTCAATTGGACAGCATCAATTACACGAGACTGAAGGCCCTCATGGACCAATACGGCTATCCCGACATGGAACAACACGGCTTTGATGGCAGCCAAGGAGCCTACCTGATCCTGCTACACGCCTCCATGTATTCTGAAGAAATGTATGCCGACATACAGGGCATTCTCACCCAAGCAATCAAAAACTTTGGGTACAAAAAAAGCAATCTGGCCCAGTTCATCGATCGGAGAGAGGTATGGCACCATGGGCGGGTGCAACTGTACGGGACCTGGAATGCCTACAGGGCCAAGGAGTTCAAAGAATTCCGAAATCCATCCGAGATCGACAAACTGCGACTTCCATACAACCTGCTGAGAATCAAAGAACAGGCAGTGATGGAAAACCGAGACCTGCCCGCCAACTACAACCCAACACCTTACCCCGAAGGATACTTCTGTGGCCATGATTTCAGAGAATAGGGATGGAGAAAACAAGCACACAATATTCCTCTGAAAAAGTGAGTCGGATCAGCAAAAATCCGTTATCTTTTGGAGACAAGATCAGGGCTTGGTGCAACAGGCGTGCTGGTCTGGCAAAAGTTGTAAACAAAAGAAGCATGGCAAACAACAAACTCCTCGTCGACGAACGACAGACCGATCTTGGCAACTTCATGGTGGGCCGACTGCTGCCGTTTCGGAAAAAAAGACAAGTAGGTCCTTTCACCTTCATCGACCACATGGGGCCCGCCACCATTGGCAAGGGCAAGTACATGGATGTGGACCAACATCCTCACATCGGCCTGAGTACGCTCACCTATCTGTTTTCTGGACAAATTGAACACAGAGACAGCACTGGAAGCATCCAAGTCATCAGTCCTGGTGATGTGGGCTTTATGACCTCTGGACGTGGCGTAACACATACAGAACGCACGCCAATGGATAGGAGAACGGAAGAGGAATTTCTCCTGCATGGCTACCAAATTTGGGTGGCCTTGCCCAAGGAAAAGGAAGAAATGCCGCCTCAGTTTGACTTTTATCCAAACAGCGACATCCCGTCTCGCAAACTCGACTCCCTCCACATCAAGCTCGTCGCTGGCAACGCATTTGGCATGTCCGCCCCCCTGCAGGGCCATTCTCCCTTGTTCATGGTCGACATTCTCACAACACAAGAAACCACCCTCGACCTCAGAGGACAAATCAAGGGCGAGGTGGCCTTCGTCATCGTCAAAGGCTCCATCAACAGCCAGGGCCAAAAGGTGGTGGCTGGCCAGATGTTGGTCAGCAAAACAGATGATGAATGTGAAATCTGCCTGGACAAAGACTCTCAAATCCTGCTTTTCGGCGGAGAAGCCTTGCCCGAAGAACGCTTTTTGATGTGGAATTTTGTCTCTCACAGCAAAGAGCGCCTAGAGCGGGCCAAGGAGGAGTGGACCAACCGACAGTTTCCCAAAGTACCCGGCGATGAGACCTACATTCCCTTTCCCGTATATCGAAAAGGAGGCTGAGGCCTGTCCCCAGAAGCAGTGGCTCATCAATTTTTTTGGAGCTTATTTGGAATGGGGGAGCATTTGTCGCACCAAAATTTTACATCTGAAGCAGCTCTTAGAGGTTGTACAGAATTTGGGATTATTTGCGAAAATGAAAGATTTTGGCATCAGATAAGTGATATTTTGAAAGGCATAGCCTAGCTATGGCTTGAAAAATTCGCGCGATATGATGACAAAAGATTCAATTGCAGCATCAAAATTTTAAATCTGAACAAGCTCTTAGTACCTTGAGGGCCATGAGCAGAATAGAAATTCGCACGGTGGATGTGGTGCAATACCTGAAGCCCTTGAGGGAAGGAGGATCGCTGCCAGCCATTGTTCAGGCAGATGATGATTTTCTGTACGTCCTCAAGTTCAGAGGGGCGGGGCAGGGGAAAAAGGCCTTGATTGCCGAACTCATCGGAGGACTGTTGGCCAAGGAAATGGGACTCAAGGTGCCCGAATTGGTTTTCATGAACTTGGATGATTCCTTCAGCAAAACGGAGCCAGATGAAGAGATTCAGGACCTGTTGAAATTCAGCGTGGGCCTCAACCTGGGGCTGCATTTCCTGTCCGGAGCCATCACCTATGATCCGCTGGTCTCCATCGCAGACCCTTTCTCGGCTTCCAAAGTCGTGCTGCTGGACAGCATGATTGCCAACATCGACAGAACGGCCAAGAACACCAACTTGCTCAATTGGAACAGCGAGCTGTGGCTCATCGACCACGGGGCCAGCCTCTATTTTCACCACAATTGGAAAAGCTGGGAATCTCACCTGACCCGCACCTTCCCAAATGTCAAGGACCATGTCTTGTTGGAACGAGCAGATCAATTGGAGGAAGCGGCCGCTGCCATCCGGCAATCCATCAATGAGGAAAAAATTGGCGAGATTGTTTCTTTGATTCCCGAAGATTGGCTCGTGGAAGAATCCACCTCTATGACGGCGACCGAAAGAAGAGAGGCTTATGTGGCCTTCCTGAGCAGTAAGTTGAATCGAATGGATGCACTTGTGAAAGAAGCGGCAGATGCAAGATAAGGTCACATACGAATACGCGGTCATCAGACTGGTGCCGAAGGTCGAGCGAGAAGAGTTTCTGAACGTCGGGGTGATTTTGTTTTCCAAGCGAAAAAAATACCTGGGCATTCGCTTTCACATTGATGAGAAAAGAATCCGCGCCTTTGCCAGTCAGGTGGATGTCGACATGATTCGGCAATATCTGGAAGCCTGGGAGTTGGTTTGTCAGGGACATCCAAAGGGGGGAAGCATCGGGAAATTGGAATTGGCCTCTCGCTTTCGCTGGTTGGTGGCCTCTAGGAGTACGATCATTCAAAGCTCCAAAACCCATCCGGGTTTGTGCCACGATCCGGAAAGTGTGCTCAGCCGCCTTTTCGAACGATGTGTTTTGTAGTCTCCAACACCAATCCATTTTCAACAAAAGATCGCATGAGAATAGGAATGATTTTAGACGATGGTTTTCCGCCGGATCCAAGGGTGGAAAATGAGGCGATGTCCCTGATGACACAAAATCACGAGCTGTTCCTATTTTGCATCGACTATACCCACAAACAGAAAAAAACGGAGGTCATCAATGGCATCCACGTCCACAGAGTCCATCTGCCCAAAATCCTGTATTCCATCTCTGCCCTGGCCTACACTCTGCCGATCTATCACCTGATTTTGTCCATTCACATTCGTCGATTCCTCAAAAAATACCAAGTTGATAGACTGCACATTCACGATGTACAAGTTGCCAGGAGTGTCTTTTGGGTCAATCGTTTTTTTGGCCTGCCCATCGTTTTGGACCTACACGAAAACAGGCCGGAGATCATGAAATACTACCAGCATGTCAACACCCGCCTGGGAAAGCTTTTGATCCGTCCCGCGACCTGGAAGCGGTTTGAATTTGGATACATCAAAAAGGCCGACAGGGTCATCACCGTTACCGAAGAAGCGGCCCAGTATTACGCACAAGAGACCGCCGAGCCGATGAGCAAATTTTGCGTTGTCCCCAATACGGTGCGAAAATCTTTTTATACAGATCATGTGATGGATGAGAAGATCATTTCTGCGTACAAAGATTCATTTACCGTCCTGTATCTGGGAGATACCGGTCTGCGCCGGGGGCTGCTCACTGTCTTCGAAGCCTTGCCATACCTCGTACCGGAGATCCCAAATATCAAGATTGTTGTCGTTGGAAAAAGCAAAGAAGGCCACATCCTCAAAGGTTATGTGGCCGAAAATCAGCACGAGAAATACGTCACTTTTGAAGGCTGGCAAAACTTTTCGCTCTTTCCCTCTTACATCGCTGCTGCTGACATCGGCATCTGTCCCATCCACAGAAATCTGCACCACGATACGACCTATGCCAACAAAATATTTCAGTACATGGCCTTTGGCAAGCCGATCGTGGTGAGTGATTGCACGAGTCAGGAAAACCTGGTCAAAAAATACAACTGTGGCCTTGTCTTTACAGAACAAAATCCCCGCGATTTTGCCGACAAAGTCTTGGCCCTGGCAAAAGATGAGAACTACTACCAAGAAATTTCTGCCAATGCGAGCAAGGCCATCCAGGATCACCTGAATTGGAGCATCACCAGTCGGAACCTGCAAGAGCTGTACAAAGAGGAAAACCAGTGGATCAAAAAATGAGACATGTTATTCAAAATAGGATTTTTGTCAGTTGTACTTCTTTCCATCTTGATGTATCTTATTCCAAGAAGTGGAATTCTATTCCTCTTTTTGAAATGTCCCAACTGCCATCAGAGAGGGGGACTGATGAAAACATGGAAATTTTCGGGCAAAGCTCCCAAGAGCAAACCACCCAAAAATGTTCTTGACGACGAACTCGTACCAAAGGATGGAAAAGTCCTGCAATGCAAACTGTGTGATCACCAGATAGAGGTGAGCAAATCCAAAATGTAAAATGTGCTTTTCAGCATAGGGTTTTATCGATGGTACCCGTCTTTATCTTGATGCATCTCATTCCCAAGTGGAATTCCATTCCTCCCATTGAAATGCCCCAATTGCCATCAGAGAGAAGGGCTGGCAAAAACACCATTCCATCATGAAGCAACTCAATGTCTTATTCTTGTACCTCCTTTGGGCGCAGGGCTTGTGCGGCCAAGTCTGTCCGTCCGACCCCCCTGTGAATCCTTTCCTGGCAGACTCTCCTTGGCCGATCTACCACCGGAACAACTACGCTCAATCGTCGACTTGCTTCAAAGGGCCTGTCGATGGAGATCGCATCCGGACGGTTTTGAAAGGAGAAATACAAGGGGGAACCTCTCCCTGGGTTTATCTGTCAGAACCCTATCCAAATGGACAGAGGGCTTTGCTGTACTCCAATTCCACCCATGTTTTCAAAATGGTGGACCGAGGAGAGGAGATCGTTACCGCTGATAGTCTCAGGATTGATTTTGATCCGGTTCGGAGTTTTGGATGGAATTTTCTGTTGGCAAAAAACAAAATCTGGTTTACCTACGACCCAAAGTACAATCCCGACAATGGCCAATTCACCAGGCTTTTCAAACTGACAGATCGCGATACGACAGATATTTTTTCTGACATCATCACCTTGGATACCTTTGATTTTGGTGCCGTCGGAATCAACCGAGTCCAGCATTTCAGCATCAACTATTCTGGCCAGATCGTCTTCAACAGCGACAACAATGAGGAGGAAGGGTTTGGAACGGTGGGCATCATTTCACAAGACTTTGAATTGTTGGACAGCTTGCGATTTGCCACCATGGCAGATGAAATTACCAATCACAATGCCTTTCCCATCGACGAGAACAATTCGTTTTACATTACGACCAATAAGAGACTGATCAAGTTTGATTGGGATGGTCAAAATCTATCCATCGACTGGGAGGCCCCCTACGATTTTGTCAACGATGGCCCCACGGGCACCTTTGCGGAAGGCAGTGGTACGACCCCCACACTCATCGGTTGGGGCGATGACATGGACAAGCTGGTGGTGATGTCTGACGGACATGCAAAAAACAACCTATTGGCATTTTGGAGAGAACTTCCAAGCGACTGGCAGGGAGTACCGGGGATGGACATCCACTTTGCCGACTCCATACAGCTTCCTGCTGCTAGGTCGTTCGACGATCTATTTCAATCCATCGAAAACTCACCAACTGCCTATGGCTATGACATTGCCATTGCCCAGTACAATGGCTTTTTGGGATACGATTGCGACAACTTCAAAGGAGTACAAAAGATCAGATGGAACCCTCAAAGCAGAAAATTGGAGCTGGCCTGGGTCAACGATGAGATCAACATGAATGGAGTTTTGACTTACAGCAAAGGGGCCAATACGGTGTACTGCAGCGGAAAAGAAGAAGACTGCAATTACTATTACTACGGATTGGATTGGGATACCGGCGAATTGAATTTCAGATACCTATTGGGGCCGGAAGGAACCTTTCTGAATGACCCATTTTACGATGCGGGCAACAACAACATCATCGATGAAAATGGGAACATTTACTTCCCTGGTGGAGGGTCATTGATCAAATTAGAAATTTTGGAAAGGACCACCTCGACAAGTTCTCCTGCATCAGAGGCATCCATTTCCATTTTTCCAAATCCCAGTGGTGGGAAAATCAATGTTTCGGCATCATCTGACATTCGCAGCATCTCTCTGTTCGACATCAACGGGACGCGACTCTATGCCAGAGAGGGGCCGCAAGAAGTGGTGGACTTGTCTCACCTGCCCGATGGGATGTACTTTTTGAAAGTGCAGAGCGCCCGCACTACAGAGGTCAAGCGGGTTGTCAAACAAGGAGGGGAATGAGCTTGAAAAAATACGGGTTGGTTACAACAAATTTTATGGGAAATGATGATGTATTGATGGGGCAAATTTGTAATTTGTAAGTGGCCAACACTTTCCGCTCGATACAGTTCACAAAACCCCCATTGTTATGAGACCCCTGCTATTGTTTGTGTGTTTTCTTTGCTGTCAATTGCTTCAGAGTCAGACGACCATCACCTACCAGACCAGCAATCTGCCCATTGCCAATCCAGAAAGAGGCTGGTTTTATTCCATTGGTGCATGGAGCAACAATGACTTGCAACCCTTTCCCAGCGCCGCTGAGCTTGCCAATATGCGCAGTGGAAATGACAAGATCACCTTGGTGAGACGGTACTATTTGTTGGATGATTTTTTGAACGGCCCCATCAGTCAATCACTGCTGAATCAGTTTCAGTCGGACTGTGATGCCCTGCGCGCTGCTGGATTCAAACTGATTCCGAGGTTCAGCTACAATTGGAGCTATGGCTTGCCCCAACTGGACCCCACCGTCAGCAGGGCGCACCAACACCTGGAGCAATTGAGACCGTATTTGGCAAACAATGAAGACATCATTGCCCATGTCGAAGCTGGATTCATCGGCCACTTTGGGGAATGGCACAATTCATCTGAAAACCACGTTGACAATTTCACCTTGGCGGTCCGTCCGGGAGGGCATGCCATCCTCGATTCCCTTTTGAAAGCAACCCCCCAAAGCAGAATGGTGGCCACTCGGTATTACTATCACAACAAGATGAAATACCTGGAAAACTACCATGGACAGACCAGACCCGTGACCCAGAGCATGGCCTTTGGTGGAGGCGTTGCCGCTCGAATCGGCACCCACAACGATGCCATCATGTTCGACGCAGACTGGATGTGGCACCACGATTCCATCCCACAACAGCGGGATTATGCCGATGAAGACCTGCAGTGGGTGGTTACCAGTGGAGAGCCCTTGCCCAGTAGTTTTGGACTGAGCAACAATCCGATGCCCGAATTGTCCTTTTTGCGATTCAACAGCCTGGCCATGAATGCCAACATCGAGGGAGGAACGGACTTGTACGATTACTGGAAAGCCCAAGGATACTACGACGAATTGACCTTGCAACTCGGCCATCGCTACCAACTGCGAGAGGCCACCATCGACAATGAGGTGGAGCAAAACGGGCGCCTTCGCATCAACTTGGAATTGGACAATGTGGGCTTTGCCAGTCTGTACAATCCCCGGACGAGTGAATTGATTTTTCGGACTCCCAATCAGCAAAGCGAATTTTCCATTGACATCACCTCACAACTCGATTTGAGATACCTCCAAAATGGATCGCATACGCTGACCGTGGACATTCCCATCCCATCAGACCTAGAGACCGGAGCCTATGATCTGTATCTGCATTTTCCCGACGCCTCACCTCGTCTGCGTTCGGACCCGCGCTACAGCATCCAATTGGCCAATCAAGGAACTTGGGAGAGTGCTACGGGCTACAACTCTTTGCAGCATCGCGTCTCTGTCGTCAGCTTGCCCTTGCCGTTGGATTTGCTGGCATTCACTGGTAAAGCCGGAGAAGGGCGTTCGGTGGAATTGAATTGGCAGACCCAAAACGAAATTCATGTCCACGGCTTTGAACTGGAACGGCGACTGAGCAGTGGCCAGTGGAAGTCGATCGACTTTCTTCCCAGCAAAGGAAACGCAGCGGCTGGTCATGCCTATGCCTATACGGATGCGACGGCAGAGGGGGCCTTGGCGTACTATCGCTTGAAGATGCTCGACCAAGATGGGACGTTTTCGTACAGTGCTGTGATTGCCGTACCTTTGTCCAATCAGACTCCCATCCGTTTGTATCCCAGCTTGGTGAAGGGAGAATTCCGAGTGGAAGGAAAACTGGACAATGCCATGGTAAAGATTTACGACGGGGTGGGGGTAGAGCGACAAGCAGCGATTTTGACCGAATTGCCAGTCGTCATCGATGCCTCACAGTTGCCATCAGGTACGTACTACGTTCTCATTTTTGATCGGGATGGGCAGATGAGAAGTCGCCATCAGATTGTCAAGCAGTGATTGTTGGCTGCGCATACTTCCACAATTGTCGGCACTGACAATTATTCGGATCGCTCGTGCGTTCTCAAGACGGATGTGGATGGGGGAGACCATATTACTCGCTCATCACCTATTCCGATGGCGGCTTCATCACCAATGTCAACGACTTAGGGAAATCCCTTGATCGGCAGAATCCTGCTGGTCAATACCGATGTAGACAACAAAGAAAGTGGCAATGCCTATTACGGGATTTTTGACAAGCTGGCCGAGTTTGCTGATCGGTTCAAATGACAATGAAGTCCCACCATTGCCGGATCATTGAAAACAACTTACATGAAAATCATAAAATGGACATTGGCCGTCCTGCTCTTGGGCGGCCTGATTCTGTTGGCCTTCATTTTGATCCCTCGATCGTATGATGTCAAGGCATTTCAACAACGAAAGGGCACGGAATACTGGGAGTTGCAGACGGGGTCCAAAATTGGCTACACCAAAGTGCCCGCCAGCGGTGCAAAGCGGAAAAGCCCCATCTTGTATTTGCATGGAGGACCGGGAGGGCGGATTTCCAACAACATCATTGAGGCACATCGACCCTTGGCTGCATTGGGCCACGATCTGTACTTTTACGACCAAATCGGCAGTGGCCATTCGGACAGATTGAGCGACATCGGCGAATATTCTGTCACCAGACATCGCAAAGATTTGCAGGAGATCATGTCTGCCATCACGGATGACAAGGTGATCTTGCTGGGCCAATCGTGGGGCGCTTGTCTGGCCATCAATTGCTTACAACACAACAAAGACAAAATCGAGAAAATCATTTTGACGGGCCCTGGTCCCATTCTGCCCATCAACCAAGCCATGAGGGATGAGCTGCCGCCAGACAGCCTGGAATTGCAGGAACCAGCCCATTCCAATCAGCAGGCAAATGAGAAAGTGTACACCTGGAGGGACAGACTCATTTACCGTTGGGCGCATATGTTTCAGTCGAAGCTGGCATCGGACAAAGAGGCAGACAATTTTTTCACCTACCTGAGTCAAGAACTCAGTAAATCCACCAATTGCACAGCCGAGGCCCCCAAGGAGTACGAAGGAGGAGTTGGCTACTACAGCCACATCATGACTGTCAAAAGCTTGAATGAGGTAGAGGACAGAAGAAGCGAATTGCAAGAATTGGACATCCCAATTCTGATCCTAAGAGGACAGTGCGACAATCAGAAATGGGGGTTCACCAAGGAGTACCTGGATCTATTTGACAAGGCCCATTTGGAAATCGTCCAAGGAGCTGGCCACGACATTCCCAGTTCGAAAAAACAAGTGTATCTTGGTCTCATCGGTTCTTTCTTGGGAGAATGAAACGAAAAATTGGCACAGATGAATGAATGGGCGCAAGACGAGATGTTCATCAGGCAGGTCAATGAGCTGGCCCTGCAATCCGCACAAAAGGGCTTTGCTCCCTTTGCAGCCCTGCTGGTCAAAGACGGAAAAGTGGTCGCTGCCTCCCTGGACAAATGCATTCAGTATTCAGACCCAACCTCTCATGCCGAACTGATACTGATCAGCGAATTTTGTCGCGAGCACCAGCTCATCAGTCTCGAAGGATACAGCATGTATTGCAATGTAGAGCCTTGTGTCATGTGCAGCGGAGCCATCCATTGGGCGAGGATTTCAAGGCTTGTCTATGGTGTCAATCAAAAGAGCCTGCAATCTGTGAGCAAGGGCAAGCAAAAGCCTTCTTGTCGGGAATTGATCAACGTTGGAAAGGAAAAAACAACAATCAGTGGTCCGATCTTGGAGGAAGAAGGGCTGCGAGTTTTGAGAGCCTTCCCGTTTCGATCCAAGGCCGAACAACATCGCAACCATTGGAAGGGAGATTCCAGTGACGAGTAGCTGGGGATACTTGCACGTACAACAGTCAAAAACAACGTTGATGCATGACATCGTATTGGACATTGTGGTATTATTTGGACTGGTTCTCAGCTTCTTTTTGGTATGTCTCATTTTGTTTTCAAAATCTTTTCGGAGCGACGTTCATTGGTATTTTGCCATCACCATCACATCGCTGAATGTCTGCCTGATGTACACCTGGTTTGGGCACTACATGCCGGCCAATGGCATTGTGGAAATTCTCAGTTGGGACTTTCTCTTTCCCTTCTCTTTTTTGATGTATGTCCTCAAAGCCATCAAAAGTCCTCTGGCCAATCGGGCAGCCATCCATCTACTGGCCATCCCATTTATCCTGCTCAGCCTCCTGCAAATTATTTCCTTTTTCTTTGATTTCGATTTCTACGACTGGCTGGCCGGTGGCGATGAAGAACAAATGATGCTGTTCATTGAAATCCGACTGTTCAGCTTTCTTCCCTTTTCCATTGCCCTCATTGGGGGTTCCCACCTGGCGATCCGAAGAGCTGACAACATCTATCCAGGAGAGAAAAAGTGGTTGCAGTTCAACAGCCTTGCCATTCTCGCCTTTTTGCTATGCTGGCTGTTCAGCGATGCATTTGCCTACCTGTCGGGCATTGCCATTTGGGAATACCTGCTGGTTGTCTTGGCCATCTTTCTCGTTGTGGTCACCTACCTTGGCGTTCATCACCTCAACATTGCGGAGCAAAGAAGACACATCAAGCAGCTGTATGCCTTGGAAGTTTCTCCAGCCAAGATTGTTACTGAGGCAGGGGCGGACAGCAAAAAAAGTACCCATCCTTCTCGCAAGGCCCTGGAAAAGGTGGACAAGCTCGACGCGATCATGCGCACAGAACGTCTCTACCTACAAGCCGACCTGAGCCGCAAGTTGGTCGCCAAAAGATTGGACATCAGCGAAGGCTACTTGAGTGAAATCCTAAAAAATGTCTTGGAAACCAATTTCAACGACTACGTCAACAAATACCGCGTGGAGGAGGTCATTCGGATGTTTGAGGAGGAAAAATTCGACCTGTTTTCCATCGAAGCCATTGGCTATGAGGCTGGCTTTAAGACCAAGAGTGTCTTTTACACCGCTTTCAAAAAGGTGGTGCAACAGCCCCCTGGAGCCTATCGAAAGGCGGGAAAGTCGTCCTGATTTGTCAGAAGAATGAGAATTTCATACCTGCGGTTGCTGGGAAAACTCGATTTTTGCAGCCGATGAGGCTACATTTGTTCCTACTCACCAAAATCTACATCAATGAATCCATTCACGCATCCGAAAAGTCAGTTTTTCCAAACGATTGGAATCTTTTTCGTCGCCATTCTCATGGGAACCACATTCATCGCTTGCGACGATGACGAGCCACAACCCAAGCCCCCCAGTCATTTCAACAACAAGATCATGCCATTGGGGGCGTCCCGCGTAGAAGGAGCCAGACCAGATTTTGAAAGCTACCGATACGAGTTGTGGAAGCTCTTGATCGAAGGCGGTTGGGAGTTTGACTTCATCGGAACGCAAACAGACAATTCAGACTATGATGACTTTCAGGCTTCTTCCTTCGACAAAGACCACGAGGGCAGGGGAGGGTGGACTTCCGGACAGATCTTGGACGGCTTGGAGGGCTGGTTGGAAAGCAATGGAGAGATAGACATTGTCCTATTCAGTTCTCCAGGAGGCAATGACATCCTCAATCGATTGTCTCCCTACGATCAGACCATCTCCAACATCAATGAAATCATCGACATCCTGCAGGCCAAGAACCCCAATGTCACCATCATCATAGAGCGCCTGGCGCCGGGAATGTCCAGCATCATGACGCCCGAATTGACCAACGACTTCAATCTGATGCAGGAAGAAGTCACAAAGATTGCCAATGAGCAAAGCACCAGCAGTTCCCAAGTGATCACCGTCGACATGGTCACTGGCTTCAACGACTCCTTGCTTGCAGACGATGTCCACTACAATGAGGCCGGTGCAAAGTTCATCGCAGATCGCTACTATGAGGTGCTCAAGGGAGTGCTGCAGCAATGACTCTAGACAGTTGATTTTTGTGCCAAGGATTCTGTTTTTGGGAACGCCTTCGAGAAGATGTATCCCACAATCATGGAAATCAAAAAGGAGGGTGCCATGACGTCTAGCTTTTCAAAATAGGGACCGATGCCAGCCATATTGACCACCACGAATTTGAAAAACGGGACACACAAAAATCCCGTGAGCATGGAGGCAATGGCACCCGCCTCAGAATAATCTTCCCAAAACAGCGACAAGATGATGACGGGGCAAAAGCAGGCTGCGATCCCTGACCATCCAAATATGACCATCCAAAAGACGGTTCGGTCCGGGGTGCTCACTGCAATGAGCATGGCAATCCCCAAGGCAAGAAGTGCCATGACAAAGGTGACGATGCGCGACATTCTGGTCAGGTCTTCATCGGGGATGCTGGGGTTGAATACTTTTTGGTAAAAATCTCGGGTAATGGCGCTCGAAGCAATGACCAGTAGGGAGTCAATGGTGGACATGATGGCCGACAGCACCACTGCCACGTAAATGGCAACCAGCAAGTAGGGCAAGAAGTTTTCTGTCATGATCGACAAAACATCTTCTCCTGCATTTCCGAGAATCGCTTCGGGGTCTTGGCCACTTTCGGTGAACAGCACCCTGGCAAGAACGCCAATGGTCACCGCCGCCGCATCCGTTAGCAGCGTAAAAATGATGGCCACCCATTTTCCTTTGTCGATTTCAACTTCGTCTTTGATGGACATGAATCGGACATACACCTGCGGCGATCCGAGAAAGCCAAGGCCAATCATGGCAAATCCAAGCATGGTAGCGAGGTTCATCCACCCATCCTCGCTCGTTCCCCAAGGATTGGTCAAAGCCGGATCAATTCGGTTCAAGCCCTCGACAATCCCCGTGCCGCCATCCATGGAAAAGTACACGACAATGGGCAGGAGCAGCAGGCCAAAAAACATCAGCAGTCCCTGAAACAAATCCGACCAAACCGCTGCAACAAAGCCACCGATGAAGATGTAGGTCAGTACGATGCAAAAACCGATGACGGCTCCTGCATAGTAGTTGATGCCCACCATGGACTCGAAGGCCTTGCCCGTCACGTCGATCTGGGAACTGACGTAAATCACCACAAAGACAGAGAGAATGGTAGAAGCCAGGATGCGGAGTGTTTTGGTTTTTGACTGAAAATGACTCTCCAGATAGTCGGGCACTGTGATGGCCTGGTATTCATCCGTTTTTCGCTTGAATCGTTTGGCCATGAACCACCAGGAAATGGCCACCCCCAAGACTTCTCCTACCACCACCCAGTAAGTAGACAAACCAGAAATGGCCCCCATGCCCGTCAATCCAATCAGCAACCATCCCGACTCTCCCGTTGCCCTGGCAGAGAAGGCCACGGCCCAAAAACCCATGTTTTTTCCCCCCACATAAAAATCACTCATGCTCTTGATCCGACGAGAAGCAAAATATCCGATGAGAAACAAGATGAGTACATAAAGGCCCAGTGCAACGATTTTGGAGACGTCCATATAAAGTAGATTGACGAGTGAAGGAATGAGGAGTCCTTAGCTGCCGACGGGCTGCTCAAACAAGCTGGCGTTTTCTTCCACAAACTGCTCCAAGGTGGCAAAGAAGTCCAGAATGTCTTGGTGGTCGTTTTGTGCATTGATGGTGACCAGTCGAATGAACTCATCCTCCTGGAAAGAGCCATAGCCCACCAGTAGTTTGGAGTGTTCGTAGAGCATGGTACAAATGTCGCGAGCGGGAATGCCTTTGTAGTTGAAACAAACAGCGACAGATTCTTCAAAGCTGTAAAGTGTATAATCCTCTTTGCTACGCACATACTCGCGGGCCGTATCCGCCAGCGCAAACTGGTGGTCGACAATTTTTTCCAAGCCCTCACTGCCCACACTTTTCCAGAGCGTCCAAAACTTCAGCGCATCATTTCTTCGGCCACATTGCAAAGAGGTTTTTCCCAGATTGAATTCATCGTGATCTGTTTGGTACAAATAACTTGCATCATTGGAAAAAGAATTGTACAAATGGTTTTTGTCCCTCACCACGATGACGGAACACGAAAGGGGCGTACCGAGCATCTTGTGGGCATTGACACTGAAGGAATCCACCAACTCTACGCCATCGATCAGGTGTCTGTATTTTTTACTGAAGAGCACAGACCCACAATAGGCCCCGTCGATGTGCAGCCACATCCCGTATTTTCGACAGATGTCACTGACTGGCCGAACCAGATCAAATGCACCCAGCACCGTAGTGCCTGCGGTCAAATTGACCATGATGGGAATCCCTCCGTCCAGCTTGTCCTGCTCGACCATTGCCGCCAGCTCTGATACATTGATCCTCCCTTCTTGGTCGGTGGGCACGTAGCGTACATTCTCCCGTCCAATGCCACAAAAGGCTGCATTCTTGGGAATGCTGTAATGAGATTCTTTGGACGTATAGACCAACATTTTGTGCTGTTTGGTCCGGTCATTTGTCTTGCGTGCCGCTACATCTCTTGCCATGACCATGGACATGAAGTTGGTCATCGATCCGCCTGGGGCCAGGGTGCCATCTGACTGCTTGTCCCATCCAATCATCTCGCAAATCTCGCGCAAAATCGTCTTCTCCACTCCAATCTGGGGACCTGCCGCTTTGTAGGTATACATGCTGTTGTTGAGAACCACCGACAGCAACTCCCCCAAGATGGCCTTGTCATTTCTGCCTCCAAAAAGCTGGTTGAAAAAACCATTGGTTGCTGTGCGGGGCGAGGCAAACACCAACTCTTTGACAACTTTTTCGAACTCCTCTTCGCTCAAAGGCTCTTTTTGCAGAGAAAGATCAAGACTTTGGTACAATTCCGCAGAGGGAATGTGTCTGGCAACTGGATGTTCTTTCTCATCGATCAATAGCTCATCCGTAATCCGTTGAAACAGTTCAAGAACTTTTTTCATTGTACAAATTTTGAAACACCTAAAAAGTGTTGTGACCATATAAATAGTATATGAGCATGCCTGCAGGCAAGAAGGGATTCTACTCGGAACAGACTCTCTTTTCGGTATAGTAAGCAAAAGTGGAGAGAAAGGAGAGTATTGAGCCCAAAAAATTGACACAAATGTTTTTGGACGACTGCTCATGGATTTTGGCAGGCTTGCTTTGGGAAGGCATGCTACCTTGTTGACTTTACCAGCAGAAGGAGTCAGTGGCGATGAGTCATCTTGGACCATTTTGTGGAGGACTGTGTATACAATTGGTCCAATTGATTTGCCCACAGGGAGGATGCAAACAACTGAAAAATGCTGTAACATGACGAAAATAAAAATACTTGCTCAAGATATTTTATTTTTCATAAATTGAATTGCAAGTAGTTGAGAATCATTAGATTGAGAGGGGTTGATGAATTTAGTGAAATAAAAATATGTTGAAAATTTATGGAATTTGGGTAGGTGGCGTGTCCTATTATAGAGAAAAAGCCAAGACGTTGATCCTGGGAGGCGTTTTGTCGGAGTTACCATACATTCCCATTTGGGCCAAAAAGCCCAGGTTTGGGTTGGCGGAGTCGTGCCTGGGGTGCGGTTCCAAAAAGGGGCGGTCTGCGGTGGTCGCCTAGAGGGTGGGTCCCACCCAACAAGGCACTTCCTACATCTCCCCCCCAGATTCCCAATTCCCCTAGCCCCTCCAGCAGTTCTCTTCCAACACCCCATCTCCGACAGCCCCCAAAAGCCACCTCTTGCACATGAACAACAAATACACTAATTTGACCTCTGCAAAAACAACAAAAAATCACAGATGTCTTAACGGCCCGCCTCCCACAGGCAATGGCACAAAACCAAAAAACACCCCCCTCAAAATGCCCATTCCCAATCGTCCAAAAAGAACAAAAAGAAAAATTGCTGATGTCTGCCTCGCCAAGTAAAGTACACAACATCCTCTGGATTTTCACCCTGGTCATGCTGTTGCTGATCGCAGCTGCAGGGCCCCGCTCGCTGGACCTTCAAATGCACGACACCTACTACGTCATCAGCCTCTACCATGTGGGCCTTTGGATGTCGTTCATCAGCCTGTTGAGTGGTGCCATCTATTGGTTGGTGAGAAACAAAAAACTCTTTGCATGGATGACGATGGTACACGTCTTGGGAGTGGTCTTTCTGTTCACCTTATTATCCATCACTCTCCTGTGGCAAAGCAAAACTCTCGGGACAGCCGGCCCGAGAGTGATAAATCTTGGTGTTTACACAAAAGCAAGTCGATGCTACTTGTTGGGGATGGGACTGTTTGTACTTGCTCACATACTTTTTGGGGTCAACATTTCAATCAGTCTTTGGAGAAATCAAAAAACCATCGGTACAAAATAATAGCTCTTCTCGTCGGGCCCGATGCGGATGGGCCAATCTCCAAAAGACGTGGTAAAAATCCTGTAGTTCATCTTCTGATTTACGTTCCATTGGCTGTCATCCAATTCGATCCATACCATCATGTCGTCCAAGGGCAAAACGGAGGGATGATTCCTGCTGGTAAGGCTTGGGAGATTGTGTAGTCCGGACGCGGGAGCTGGTAGGCGGATCATTGGTGTATTGGCAGGGGTGACAGAGGAGATGAAGCGGAAGATGCCAGGATTGGTAGATATGGGGAAGTAGGCAGTTGCGAGATGGGCGGCTGGCCATCCATCCCATTGGGCAGAGGGTGGTTCGTTGGCAAACACCATTTCAACAAAAATTTCAACGCTGAATACGGCAGAATCAAAATCGAATTCACTCATCTCCGTCATTGAATATTCCTCCATGTAAAAGAGGGTGAACTCCGCCGCTCCTGCTTCTGCCAAATTGACAATGGCCGGAAAGTGTGAAAGCATGGCTTCCTGGCTGAATTCTACTGGTGACGAGATTCTGTTTTGACCAAATGACAGCGTACTTGACAACAGAAGTACGAGTCCTGCAAGGATGAATTGGGTATTTTTCATAGTAGCTGATTTAAGTAGCAGAAAAATAAGCTTTGCGTTTTTCCTCCGCTCATCGAGTCGGTGGACCGATGGCAGATGAAGGCCTGTTTGGCTTCGCTATTGTTTTTGATAGCTATACTATTATAACTCCGTTTCCAAAGGAAGGTTCGATTTTGAGCTGCAATTTCATTTGGAAAACATCATTTGGGGATTGGGAGGTCATTTCTTCTTTTTTCATAGTTTTGGGATCGGAAAATGATAACAATATGAGCCAATCACTTGACGTCTTCGGAAAATTCATCATTGAAAACATGTTTGACGAGGGGAGGGAACGCTACGAACGGCTGTTGCAGCAAAGTATCCGTTCTGAGGGCGCCCAGGGTTTGCAACATCGCCTGGCCAAACTCAGTGAGGAGCACCAGTTGTTGACGGGGGAGATTGTGGAGGATGTTCTGACGACTGCCCTGCACGCATTTTTGTTTGCCTTGCAAGAGGAAAATGATTTGGACCAAAGAATTGACCTGCGGGTAAATGGAGAAAACATCGCAGATGTGAGCGATGGCCTTCAAGGAGAAATTTTCCTGGAAGATGGATGGATTCAACGCTTCAGCCGATACAAAAAATGACTTTTCTCAACACCGTGCATCCCATTGCACTCATCCCATCAATGCCATCTCGTCTATGGACCTCTCAACTTGGAAGCCACAAATAGAATCGCTCGTCAACTCTTTTTATGATGGAACGCAAGTGGCCATCGGTGTGCTGATCAGCGGCCAGCCGTTCTTCCTGGGGTGTCGGAAACAGGCCAATGGCATGGAATGGATCGACAACCGCCGCACAATTTTTGAAATCGGCTCGATCACCAAAATTTTCACTGCCCACATTCTTTGTCAGATGATCAGCGAAGGTACGTTCCATCTGAGCGACCCAATTGGTCCTCATCTCCAAGGACTCAATCGGCAGACTTCCATCACCTTCCAACAACTGGCCAATCACACGTCAGGACTTCCAAGATTGCCCGAAGACTTCTACAATGTTCCCCATTTCGAGGAGCAAAACCCCTACAAAGCCTATACAGCGTCGAGCCTGAGCAATTACCTCCAACATGTGGCCGACTGGTCTGCCGTGTCCGGACAGCAATTTGAATACTCCAATCTGGGGTATGGACTTTTGGGGTTTTTGCTCTCTGCCACCGGCCAACTGCCATTTGAACAGCTTGTCCAACAACGAATCTTTGCGCCCTTTGACATGCTTCACAGCTCTTTTCAGATCAACGCCCATCCATCGCTTGAGTCAGGGGGAATCGACGAAGACGGCCATCCGGCACCCAATTGGGAGGGAGGCATTCTCAACGGCTGCATTGGCATTCGCTCCAGCACCTCTGATCTATTGAAATTTATGAACGTTTTGTTGGACCGCGACAATCCAGATTCGGTTTTGCAATCCCAACCCACCTGGGACATTACCGAGAACTACCACATTGGATTGGGCTATGGCATTCGCGACCAAGAGGGGGGCGTTCGCCTACACAAGCATGGAGGGGGGAGCAAGGGCTTCAGTGGCTACATGCTTTTGAACATCGCAGAGTCACGGGGCCTGATCTTGCTGAGCAATGTATCGGCCTTTCACAAAGACAGACTCCAATTGGAAGAGCTCTCCAAAAATTTGATGGATCAATTGAATCAGGGGAGCTAAGGTGATTTGGAACAATGCACCATCTGAGTGGCCCATAAAAAAAACAGTTCAACTCCAACACACCAGCCAATGAATTGACGGCTTTTGATGAAGTCGAACTGTCGAACACAGTTTGTCTAGTGGGGTTATTCCCTTTGTCTAATTCCGTTTATTTGATCGGCACGCCAAAGACCTGTACCTCGCCCAGGCTCAGTGGCTTGGTTCCGTTGGTCATATGGATGCGGATGTAGCGTCCAACAAATTCTCCGGTCAGTACCTTGTTTGGTCCATCGCCTTTCTTGAAGGAGTGAGGACCACTGGTGCCAAATCCTTTCTTGATGTTGCCAGCAACAGGGTTGGTTGCCCAGGCGGTGACGTAGAAGTTTTGCAGGCGATCTTGGCAGCAGTCTGTTCTGTTCCAAATGACAATCTTGTCGATGTCGTAAATCTGGCCCAAATCCACCTGCCACCAGTTGTCTTTAGCGTCTTTGGTGTGGGTGATGTCGTTGGAAGCATCGCGGGTGTAGAGGCCGGAAGTGTTGCCGTTGACAGCATTGCCGGCAGGGCTGTTGTAGGCGGTGCTGGCCTGTGTTGCCTTCTTGCCCTGTGCGACATTCTTGATGGGTTTGACTGGCTTGCCACCTCTGGATTCCACCAATGCCCAGGACTGTACAGGATTGCCGTTTTGAGACCACAGTTGGACCTTGGTGCCATTCATGCCATTTCTGCTATCTGCATCGAGAGATCTTTTTTGGGCCTTTGGCTCGGCACTGGAGATGCGGTAGGTACCGTTTTTGTTTTGAGTGACAATCCACTGCTGGTTGGGGCCTCCGTGAGTCGTCCAAAGCTGTGCCTTGCCACCATTTTTGTTCAAGGTGTAACCGTCTGCATCCAGGGCCACCACCTTGGTAGGGCTTACTTGGCTCTTGATGAGGTAGGTGTTGTCCTTTACCTTTTCAAATTTCCAATCTTGGGTAGGGCCACCACCTCTGTGGCAATCCCACAGTTGAATTCTTGTGCCATTTTTGCCAACAGTGCCCGCATCTGCATCCAGACACCTTCCGTTGGCCTTCTCAGAAATGGCCTTGATCCTGAATACCTTTCCGTCCAAATTTTGCGCAACGGCAGTGCCAGCATAGGCGACAAAGAGTACCAAAATTGCAAATAGTGCCTTAAAATTCATTTTCATAATGGTTTTGTAACGTGAGTTGTGCCTACTCTTTACAGGATTTTCGGCTTCCTCCTTTTGTTTGGGAAAGTGATCAATAGAGTGGGGCACGCATCCGCCAGGCCGATCCAAAACCTGCCGATTGTCAGCCATCCTGAGAGCCATAGCTCCAGTTGACGACCTGTGCCATATTGTTGTGTATTAACTGTGATGAACCATCATTGTCTTCGAAACCTCCGCGTCCAACTTCTTCCTTTCTTTTGACGATGTGAATATGCGAAAACTGTCACGACCCAGTCAAAGACATTTTTGGATGATTACCACTGTTATTGGTGGATTTATTCTTAGAGTATTTGTAGTAAATTATTGATTATCATGGATTTGTGTTGAAATTGCTACCATAAGATTATTGGTCAAAATTATTCTGTTTTTTTGATCAATCACACATGCATCTTTGGGGGCATATGATAAATGCGACTGATGAGTCAATCCTGTGGAAGACAAAAAGTAATGCCATTCGTATGTGCCAAATTTCCTGACCAACAGCTTGCATGTCCTCCAGGCAGCGGCCCAATTGTTCTCTCCTGTAAACCATCCCTTGAAAATGGCATTACATGTATACTGACTGCAACCAAAACATTTGCTTTGACTTATGATCAAGACAGAGAATTTCGAAAAGGTATTCATCGATTCTGCCAGCGATTTGAGACAATGGCTGGAAACCCATCACCAACAAGAGGAGAGCGTCTGGTTGGTGACTTTCAAAAAAGAGGTGCCCGACAAATATGTGTCGACCTCCCAAATCCTCGACGAACTGCTTTGCTTCGGTTGGATCGATGGCATCCGACGGAAATTGGACGCCCGCCAAACCATGCAGCTCATCAGCAAACGCAAAGCTCAGCATTGGGCCAAAACGTACAAAGACAGGGCTGCCAAATTGATGGAAGAGGGGCGAATGCACCCCACAGGATTGGCATCCATAGAATTGTCCAAGGCAAATGGTCTTTGGAATTTCATGGACGATGTCGACAATCTCATTGTTCCAGACGATCTTTCCGCCAGTTTGGCACAATACAAGGGCGCGCGCGAGTTTTTCGACGCCATCAACGATTCCAGCAAGCGGTTTGTGCTTCGATGGATCAAACTGGCCAAAACGGAAAAGACCCGCAAAAACAGAATTGAAAAAATTGCACTGCTCTCTTCCAAAGGAGAGAAACTAAAGGGAAGTTGAAGGGGCATTTCATCGTCCAATCCCACCCATTCATCCAGATTATCCAGTGATTTTCCCCTCAAAACTGTACATTTACTGTCAAAAAAAGCATGACCATCAAAGGAAAAGTTGTCTTTCAAAACATTGGACCGGGTTGTTGGGGGATTGTCGATGACAAAGGACAGGAGTGGCGCCCGGTCAACATGCCCGAACAGCTCAAGTACGAAGGGGCAGACGTCAAAATAAAAGCCCGCAAAATCGAAGAGGAAATGTCCATATTCATGTGGGGCACCCCCATTCACATCCATTCTTTCAGCACCCTGATGCCATAAGCAAATTCCCTCAACGCAGCGTCCAATCGGAATCCGCCACCTTTGGAACCTTCACTTCTTCGGAATGCTCCCGCATCAGGTGCAAGGCAAGCTGAGCTGCCACCAGTCCGGCTTCTTCTTGCCGAGAATTGACTTGATCTGGATGGAAATACTTCTTGACAAAATGTGTATCAAATTGCCCGCTTCGGAACGCCTCGTGTTGCATGACAAACTGGCCGAAGGGCAGGGTCGTGGCGATGCCTTTGATGTGGTAGCCTGCGATGGCCTTTTGCAGGCGAAGAATGGCCTCTGAACGGCTGTCTCCATAGGCAATCAACTTGGCAATCATCGGATCGTAATAAATGGGAATGTTCATGCCTTCTTCATAGCCATCGTCCACCCGCACCCCTTCTCCACTGGGGATTTGATAGCCCTCCAACAAACCAATGCTCGGCAAAAAGTTGTTGTTGGGATCTTCGGCATATACCCGCAGCTCAATGGCGTGCCCCTGGATGCGCAGATCGCTCTGCTGGATGGGCAGCTTCTCACCCCGAGCCACCCGGATTTGTAATTCCACCAAGTCCAGGCCTGTAATCAGCTCTGTCACCGGATGTTCTACTTGCAAACGGGTATTCATTTCGAGAAAGTAGTAGTTCATGTTCTCGTCCAGCAAAAACTCCACTGTTCCAGCGCCCACATAATCACAGCTCCTGGCCACCTTGACCGCATCTTGCCCCATGGCCTCCCGAATCTCAGGGGTCAACACAGCCGAGGGCGCTTCTTCCACCACTTTTTGGTGACGGCGTTGCACACTGCACTCCCGTTCAAACAGGTGAAGGACATTGTCGTGCTGGTCGGCGATGATTTGGATTTCGATGTGCCGGGGAGAACCCACGTACTTTTCGATGAAAACAGACCCGTCCCCAAAAGCAGATTCTGCTTCGCTGATGGCCCGTTCCATTTGGGAGGTGAATTCTCCACGATTTTCTACAATTCGCATTCCCTTTCCTCCTCCTCCAGCTGAGGCTTTGATGAGGATGGGATAGCCAATGCCATCGGCAATTTCTTTGGCCGCTTCTATGTCGCTGATGGCCTCATCTGTACCCGGTACCATGGGAATGTCGTAGGCCTTGACCGTCTCCTTGGCAGCCAGCTTGCTCCCCATGACCTCTATGGCGTGGGGTTTGGGACCGATGAAGGTGATGCCCGCTTTTTCCACCGCCGCTGCAAATCCTGCATTTTCACTCAAAAAACCATAGCCAGGGTGAATGCCATCTACGCCCAATTTCAAGGCCTCTGCTATGATTTTGTCTCCCAATAAGTAGGACTGGTTGGAGGGAGGAGGTCCCAGTAGGATGGCTTCGTCTGCAAAGCGAACATGGGGCGCATTTCGATCGACTTCCGAAAAAATGGCGACGGTTTGGATGCCCATCTTTCGGGCAGTTCGCATCACCCTCAAGGCAATTTCTCCGCGGTTGGCTACGAGTATTTTTTTCATTTGATAGACTGGTTAAGGTATTGGTGGAGACGTCGACTCACCGACGGGCCGAATATACAATGATTCAGCCGTTTTACCCACTTTATTCCCTGAATAGCATTGCTGAGAAAGATTTCCTCTGCTTCCAGTACGTCGGCCACTGTCAAGGGCTGAATGTCGACGGGAATGTGCTGCTGCTTGGCCAGCCAAAGGAGGTGGCGGCGCATGACCCCATCCAGGCAGCCTTCCGACAGGGGAGGGGTCCAAAGTTTTCCGCCCTTCCAGATGAACAGATTGGAACTGCAAGCCTCGGCCACCCGCCCAGCTGTATTCAATAACAGGGCATCGTCCCAGCCCTTGTCTCGCCTTTCCATTCCCGCCAATACGTAGGGCAGGCTGTTCAAGCTTTTGATAGTGGACAGAGGATGTTGTTGCAATTGAATGCTCTCACAAATGCCAATTTCCAAGCCCTTTGTGGGAAAGACAAATTCAGATTCTTCCAACGGACCAGCTTCCAGCCAAAAGGCGCATTGGTTGCTGGTAGGCGTGTACAATCCCTCTGAAGAGCGAAACACCGTTAGTCGCGCCCGCCATTGGCCACTTGTCCCGCAAAGCTTTTCGATTTGTTTGCCAAAAAAATCAACCGACCAGTCTGCCGGTGGCTGAAGCTTCAACAACTCCATTCCCCGACACAATCGCTGCCAGTGCTCCTCTATCAGATGTGGACGGCCATTGAGGATCCGAATGCTTTCGAATAAGCCATCTCCGTAGCGAAAGGCCCGGTTGTCTGCCGATAAGGGGGGAAACTGACCTGCTGCCAGCAAGTGACCATTGTAGATGCTGTTGCCTTGGTTGTCGTGTTGCATTTGGGAGGAGCCTGGTTTTCAGTTTGTCGTCACTGGCAAGGTAAGTACATTTTCGATTTCATTGGCGCCATTCGTCTCAAAACTGTACCTTCGCTCCGCAAATCATGCGACAGACACCCCCTCACAAGCTTTTGTCTTCATGGCAAAGTGATGTGAAGCAGTACAATAGCCACCACAAAACAAACCGCGATGCTTTTACAAACCTCTTCTCGCAACGGCCTGCCTTTTTGGATGTCAGTGAGTCTGTTCATCGGATTTTTGTGTCCTGTCATGAGCTGGGCCCAGCCGTTCCAAAAGGCCCCCAAGCTGCCCAAGGATGTCCGTCGAATCACCGAATGGGTTCGTCCCGATTTCAAACACAAATCCATCAAGAGCAGCATCAGTGAGTACGACCGCAGTGGGAATTTGGTCAAATATTACCAGCACGACTCTCCCGACTATCGCCAATTGTATGCCTACGATGCCAAGGGCCGAATGACGGAGTCACGCCAGGGGACCGACTCGGCAGAGGTGGTGACCTTTTACGCCTACAAAAAGGATTTGGAGATCAAGGAAGAACGGTTTCGTGGCAAGGTGCTCAAGAGCATGAGTTACTATAAAAAGGGCCAGTTGGTGGAGTTGAAAAACTTTGTCAAAGGAGGGGAATTGGGCGACAAATACCTCCTCAAAGACCGGACGGTTTACAGCTACAACAAAAGAGACAGCCTACAAGGAGAGACGTATTACTTCTATCCCATTCCGGGAAAAGGAGAGGCGCAAAAGCGAAAGCTGATCTACTTGTACGATCCGGCCACTGGCTTGCGACTACAGGAAAAGTACTACGATTTTGACAAAAAACTCCGAATGATCCGCGCCTATCACTACGATGGCCAAAACCGCATCCTTCGTGTCGATTTGCAGTTTTTGCGCGACAATACCGTCGGCAGCACCGAGTACAAGTACAAGAATGGCAAAATCTGGCAACGGATTGAAAATCTTCCCCACAAGCGGTCGGTCATGGTGTATGTAGATGGGCGACTGATCCGCAACCGAATTTACATGGGCGGCAATATTTTTACCATCGTCGACTACCAATACGACTACTTCCCTTGAGCCACTGACCTGCCAAAAAAAGAGTCGCCCTTTCCACAATTGCAAAAGGCGACTACTATCTGAATTAGTGTATGAATAAGCGTTTTGGGAGGACGACCATCTGTTGGACATCCTACTGAGTCATGTCTTGTCAGAAGCTGTAACAAGAGAGGAATCTCCTCTTTTTGAAACGCTTCTTTCTCTTCTTTAGTTTGACTTTTTTGCCTTTGGGTAGTGAGTGCTTTTTAACGGGATACAAGCCACTAGATGTGCGCCGCGAACGACTTTGCTCAACTGTCCTTGCCTGGGGTTGAGCTTGTGGCTTGTCAAGGGTGGGAGTTGCTGTCTTTTTTGTCTGAGTTCTTTTGGAGGAAGTGTTTTTCCTCAGACTTGGTCCTCGCATGGCTGGGCGTTGGATGCGCTGATTGGAGGCCACAGATGTATTGTTGGAGGGCCTTGGAAAAGAAGTAATGGCGACAATCTTTGCTTCTTTGGGTGCCTGTGTTATTGTTTGTTGGGGTGCTTCGGAAGAAGTAGATGCATTGTTTGTCTGATCTGCTGCTTGCAATGCTTGGAACTGCTCTGTTGTGATGCGAATTTGCTGGTCCATGCCAAATTCGTCTAGGTCAAATGCTTCGTTGAGTACTTCTACATCGCTGGCGCCGTCTTCCTTGACGGCCACGGTCGTTTGGCTGTAAACATTGTCAGTGTAAGTGCGCTTGATTTGAGCGTCGGACAGAAGGTAAAATGAGACCATGCACAGCATGATCAGGGATGTTTTTCTCATGGGGATTACAATTTTCTTTTTAAAACAGTTCGACCAGGGAAGGGTTGGAAGTGTCCCTGAGTATCACTTTGGCCCAATAAATATTCTCAATTATTCGGATATGTAACCGCTACAACGTCAGGTAACTCCATTTCGTTTCAATAAATGGTAATTTTTTTCATCTGTTGATCAAATGGGTGAAATAAATAAACAGTCACCTCCTTTTGCGGTGACTGTTTACGAAGTCAATCCAATAAACAACTGTATTAATCTTGTATCTTCAATACCTTGTGAACGACCTTGCGGAACTCGTCGTAGCGGATCTGTACAAAGTAGAATCCAGCTTTGAGATCGCGCATGTCAATCACCTGGCTGTTCATGTCTTTTGATACTTCAATGCGTTGCAGCAATTCCCCTGTGATGGCCAGCACTTCGATGGTCACATCGGCCTCGAATGGCTTGACGGCTCTCACCAGGGTGAAGTCCTTGGTGGGGTTTGGGTAGGCAATTGCGTCGGGTAGATCGTCTTGCTGTACAATGACCAGGCGGACTTCAGAGAATTCGAAGGAACCATCCAAATCTACCTGCTTCAATCTGTAGTAGTTGCGGCCGAAGTAGGGAGATTCATCCAAGTAGTCGTAGTAGTTGGTGATTTCCGCAGTTCCGTTGCCCTGTATACTTCCCAATGCCTGGAAGTTTTCCCCGTCAGAAGAACGCTCGATGACAAAGAAGTTGTTGTTGAGCTCAGAGGCAGTTTCCCAATTGAGCTGTACCTCATTGTCGTTGATGAGTTGTGCGTTGAACACCGTCAGATCTACCGGTAGGATGGCATCGTTGACCACACCTGCTCCGTAGCTCAGATCGTCGGCCTGTCCCGACATCACCATGATTCCTTCGATCAGTCCCCCGGCATCTACATCACTGTCGATCAATTCGCTGATGTTGCCATCTACATTTTGCTTGGCCGTGAAGAAAAAGTCGTTGGGCAGTGTCAAGGCGTCAAATAGGATTTGGTATTTGCCCGGAGCCACATCATCGAATCGGTAGCTGCCATCTGCCTGGCTGGTGGTCATGTCGTACACGCTGAATCCCAGAGTGAATGGGTCTTGGCGCAACAGGGTCACTTTGACATCCTTCAGATCGGCATCGCCTGCATCCTTCAGACCGGAATTGTCCTGGTCGATGAATACAATGCCACCAAGGCTGGCCGCGCGGAAAAATCCTGCATCGTAGGTATCGTTCATCTCCCCACTTTCCAAAGTTTCGAAGATGGTCATTCCATTATTCGGATCGGCATCACTGTCGTTGGTGTCATCGCCTCCTTGGTCTTGAGCCGTAGCAGTAAATCCGGCAGGAGTGGAGAAGGTTACCTTGTAACTGCCAGGTGTGAGCCTGTCGAAGAAGTAAATGCCAATGGCATCTGTTTGCCCGCTGCGACTCACTGCTTCGCCGAGGCCGTCCGTTCCACTCAGGCTGATCTGCACCCCTGCAATGCCTGGCTCATTGGCCTCCCGCACACCATTTCCATTGAGGTCTTCCCATACGAGATTCCCGATGTCTGCAAAGCGGAAGTAACCAGCGTCTATTCCAAAATCATTGTCGGCACCACCGTAGATTTTGCTGGCTGTCATGCCATTCACAGGGTCTACATCACTGTCGATTGACAGGTCCGGACCGCGATTCAAAGCCGTAGCAAAGAATCCACCTGGGACATTGTTGAAAATGACTTTGTAGCGACCTGGCAAAAGTGGACCAAATTGGTAAGCACCGCCATTTTGTGTGGATGTGGTTTGGATGACACCTTGGCCATTGTACGTCAAACCGATCAGTGTAGCAGTGACGCCATCAATGCCCGGCTCGCCATCGTCTTGCAGGCCATTTGCATTGAGGTCTTCCCACACTCTGTCGCCCAGCAAAATTTCTGCTCCTTGCTCCACACAATCATCTATGTTTCCGTTGAAGTCAGCCTCCGCTGTGCGGTCTCCGGAGAGGGCAAACCAGCCCGACAGCCCAAATTGAGCATTCTTCAGGTTGGCTCCATTTCCGATCTGGAAACCCAGGCTGCGATCCACGGGCCGTTGGCTCACGTCCAACAACTCGCCGATGTGGCATCCCGCACCGTAAAACTGACTGTTTGCTTCGTCTATGTCGTAGTAAATCCAGTTGGTGTGATCTTCAAATGGCCCTCCCTTGAATGTCTTTCCCTGTGCCGACCAGCTGGTCCAGTTGCTTCTGTTGACAAGGCGAACAGAGTAGTTGTACTTGAAACAATTGTCCGTCAATCTCTCGATGGTCCCTGTCAAAAGTGCCGTTCCATCAGGGAATTGCGTAAACTTGGAGCTGCCATCCACAACGGAATATTCCTGAATGCCTTCGTCTTCAAATTTGATCCAAACCAAGCGAGTCTCTCCCGCTGTTTGGTCGGAAATGCCGTGATCGTTGAGTTTGCAGATGGTTGGCTGCTGGCAAAAGCGACGGCTGAAGGTGATGGCATCTACATCGAAGTCAGGTGTATTGAATCCGTTTTCCAGGCGGATGAAACGGGCATCCGTCTTGGCTGTCAGGTTGCTGTGAACGAAGAAAGACTTGGTATTGGTTTGCAGTACACTGTTAAAGGTGAAATTGACACCATCCGCAGATTCGAAGACCCGCAATTGGGCCGGGCTGTTGAAGGAGCTGGTATACTGTCTGTATTTCCAGCTGATGGTATAGGTCTCGCCCGTGGTCAATGTCTTGTCCAGCTCTACGATGATTTTGTCTCCCTCGTCGTAAAATTGGGCCGCCATGCCGTCGATGTTCCCCAGCAGATTGTCTGGGTGTTGGACACCGCGATTGGCCTGCTGGTATTTGCCTACTCCTTTCTCTTCTGTTACAATGCCAGTGATGCAAGAGCCTGTAAATGGGTTGGGCTGAACGATCTTGGCAATGATGTTGGACTCGCCAAGGAATTTTTCGCAAGGAAATCTTCTGGCGCATCTCAGGTAGTAGGTCGTCTCATTGATCAGGCCTGGATCGAAAGTAGGTGCGTTGGAATTGGCAATCATTTCCCACTGCTCGATGGGCAATTCTGGGTTTGTGGAACGCAGCCATACATATTCGATGGGCTGGTTGTTGCCACCACTTGGCAGTTGTAGGTTGTTGATCAGTGCAGGATCAAATGGAGTCGAAGAACATTCTGTCTCTCCGATCACTCCGCCATCCGTCAGGTTGTCGCATCCTTCTCCGCCGAGCATGATGTTGATGTCTCCGGCTGTTCCGCTGATGTGATAGTTGCCATTGGTCGGCTGGGATTGAATGTCGAGTGTCAACCAACCACTGGCGCCATACAGGTGAGATTCACTCGTCACGTTGGCACCGATGCCCACCTGGAAGGCTTCTCCCATGCGGTCGAGGTGGATGATGGCTCCCGCGAATTTTCCTTTTCCGGTAAGTGTTCCACTGGTTTGTGTATAGTAGTACCAATCTGATGCGTCGGTAGAGCCGCACCAATTGTTTTTTGGGCTGCCACTGGGCGCTTGAAATTGACGATCTCCAAAGCGTACATCCACGTCAAACTGCAGCTGATTGTTGCCATTGTTTTTTGCCGTCCCCGTCAGCCGAGCCGTTCCATCATCAAATTCCACAAAGGAAGCATCGTGGATTCTGTAGTAGTTGTTGTAGCCATCCAAGTCCAGCCAAACACCGTACTGTTGTGAGTTGTTGCAGTGGATGGTGTTGCTCACGCTGCGAGAGAACAGTTCGCTTTGAGCAGACACGCGTTGGGCCAATAAACAAATGATGATAAAACAAATGAGTCGGATGGTCGATTTCAGGTAGGCATACAGGGGGCTGTTGTCCGTTTGTACAGCTTGTTTCATGGATTGTAAGTTTGGTTATCGATGTAAGATTCGTACAGTTTGTTGTCAACATTTCCTGGGGACACGTCAAGCTTGGTCAGCTTGCAGGTGGGGGGCGTAAGTTTGTATAAAAGTTTGGTCGTAAGTTGTTGATTGGAGCGCGGTGGCTCTGCGGGGGGAGTGGGATGAATGAAGGGGAGCATAAGCTTTGCATCCACATCACAAAAATAGGGGGAATTCAATTAAGTAACAAAAAATAGCATACGAATAAAAATGTTTTGTAATGGGCTGTATTTGCTGTGTTAAAGCCATTTTTGGCTCAGTGTACTGGCAAGCAGAAGGTAATGCATACGCAAAAACGATTTTATGAGAAATAAAAAAATGTCAACTTTTTTTTGGCCTCTCTTTTGTTATCCCTGCACTTTCTACCCCAAAGAGGGTATTTTCTGTGTGGATCAGGGGCTTTGGGCAGTCAAGGAAAGATTGCTCGAATTGTGACATAGAAAAAGGCGGTTGCCAAGCACATGCCTGACAACCGCCTTTCCGGTTGGATCAGTCGAAGGGCTTATTCTTCTTTGATCATCTTGATGGTTCTCACATCTTTGGATCCTTCCTCCTTGATGCGAATGAAGTACGTTCCGGCACTGAGTCTGGCGATGTCCAGATCCAGTTTTTCGGTATCCTTGCCAATGGTTTGACTCCAAAGTACCTGTCCGGAGGTATTGACGATTTGCAGAACAGCGTCCGCCTTGAGGTCTTCTACCATTTCCAGGGTGGCCAAGCTATTGACGGGGTTGGGGTAGAGGAAGACGGATGTCATGTTTCCTTTGCCCACCAGAATGTCGGCCACATCGCTGTAGGTCGTCTGATGCAAGCTCACTTGCTTGATGCGGTAGTAGTTGCGGCCTACAAATGGCGTTTTGTCCTCGTAGTCGTAGCGGTTGATTTGCTCCTCGTCTCCTTTGCCATTGATCATGCTGATCTGCTCGAAGTTGTAGCCATCCGTAGAACGCTCCACAAAGTAGTTGTATGCCTGAGTTTCTACGTGTGATTCCCAATTCAACATGACGGTCTGATTGGCCATGATATTGACGTCGAAGTTGACAATGCCTGTATTGCAGTCAAATACCTCGATGGTCAAGATGTTGGACTCGATGTAGCGATCGCAGCACTCGCGACGGGCACAGCGGGCGTAGTAGGTTGTCTGATCTACTGGGAAGATTGGCGTGTATTCTTCCTCGTCGTTGACACCAGGAGCTGGGGTCCATGTCGCAGGATCGAAGCCGCCTGGTACCGTAGAAGACATCCACAGATATTCCAGCGCACCATTTCCACCGCTGGCAGGCGTGACACTGGTCAATGTCGCAGGGATGGTACCGCTGCAGATGGTTTGATTTTCGGCGATGGTACCACCAACGGTTGCTTGGTCACACTTCAGGTGAATGCCCGCATCAAAGCTGAAATCATCTCCATCACTAGGCATGATCATGAAGACATCGGTCTTTCCAGTCGCAGGATCAGCATCGGTATCTCTTTCGTCATCTCCTCCCTGATCTTTGGGGCTGAAGACGTAGCGATTGTCGTTGACAGCGAAGGAAATGTAGTACTTGCCTGGCTTGACACAGTCAAATTCATACAAACCTTGGTTATCGGTTACGGCCATGTCCAATTCGACATCATCCGCTGTGCAAGCGATGCTATCCGGACCGAGGTCAAACAGTCTGACCTCTGCACCTCCTCTGAAAGGTGCTTCCAGAGCGGGCTCGTAGATTCCGTTGCGGTTTTCATCCAACCAAACAAAGTCTCCAATCTTGCGCATGAATACTTCGGCCATTGCGCCAGTTACATCCAGAGAAGCACAAATGTCTCCACCTCCCTGTACCAGCAAAGCATTGACATCAAAGCCCGTAGTCGTACCGGGAACAACGATGGACAAATCCAGTGTATTGGGATCGTATACCAGTGTATGAATGGTGTATTTTCCAAGGCTGTTGACCATAAACATTGGATTGCTATTGGTAGCCTGAATAACCAAGTCTGTACCAGATGTCAAGACAAAAATGGTCTCGTAGCCTGCAGGCACCATGGCATCGCCGTTGGGCGTGGCAGACAAGGTGGCCTTTCCATCTTCCAGGCAGACAAACATCTCATCAATGGTCAGCGTACCAGCCTTTGGCTCCACAACTGTGATGACAGCCGTATCAGAATCACCACTGCAACCGATGGCATCGGTGACGCTCACCGTGACCAAGAAGGTTCCTGCGGCATCGCTGGTGAAGACAGGCATGGCAGCAGTTGGATCGTCCAATGTTCCGCCGCTTGCGGTCCAGCTGTAGGTAAGTCCGCTCGTGCTGGAAACGGCAGAGAGTTGCAGGTCTTGATCCACGCAAATGGAAGCAGCCATCGGATCGATGCTGACCTCTGGATTTGCATTGACCGTTACCTCCGTTGAGGCTTCTCCCACACAACCGTTCTCATCCGTTACCATGACAGTGATGGTGTAGGTGCCGGGCATCATCATCGTGTAATCGGTCATCATGGCCGTCGGATCGCTGAGTGTCCCACCGCTGGCAGTCCAGCTGTAGGTCAAGCCATTTCCTGTGGCATTGGCGGTCAATTTCACAGATTCCCCTGCGCAAATGGCAGGATTTGTTGGATCGATGGTCACCTCTGGGTTTGGATTGACAGTGACTGTCGTCGTAGCTTCTCCTTGACAACCATTTTCATCCGTCACTACCACAGAGATGGTGTAAGTCCCTGGCATCATCATCGTATAATCGGTCATCATGGCCGTTGGATCGCTGAGGCTGCCGCCGTTGGCAGTCCAGCTGTAGGTCAGGCCATTTCCTGTGGCATTGGCTGTGAGCTTGACAGTGCCACCTGGGCAAATTTCTGCATCTGTTGGATCGATGGTGACCTCTGGGTTGGCGTTGATGGTAACGCTGGTGCTGGCTTCCCCGGTACAGCCATTTTCGTCAGTGACAGTCACTGTAATGGTGTAGGTGCCAGGCATCATCATTGTATAAGTTGGCATCATGGCCGTTGCATCGTCAAAACTTCCACCGCTGGCTTGCCAGTCGTAGGTCAGGCCATTTCCTGTGGCGTTGGCAGTCAGCTTGACAGAACTTCCCTGGCAAACTGCTGTGTCTTGTGGGCTGATGCTGACATCTGGGCCGGCGAAGACTGTGAAAGAAGCGCCTGTCACATCCAGAGAAGCACAAATGTCTCCACCTCCTTGGATGAGCAATGAATTGACACCAAAACCAGTGGTCATTCCAGGAACAATGATGCTCAAATCCAATGTCGTTGGATCGTATATCAGGGTGTGGATGGTATACATTCCGGCAGCGTTGACCGTAAAGCTTGGACTGCTGTTGGTGGCCTGGATGACCAAATCCGAGCCAGAAGTCAATACATAGATGATTTCATATCCGGCTGGGACAACTGCATTGCCGTCGGGAGTGGCGCTGATGGTCGCACTTCCGTTTTCCAGACAAATGTCTCCCACATTGGCCGTCAAGGTCCCTGCATCCACAATACATGGATCGCTGCAATCTTCCCGAACCACTTCGATGGGATCTGTCAAGGCAAAACAACCTTCGATGTCACTGAGATTGTTGTCGACTTCGGCTCCTGTGATGGTGTCATCCCACGTCAGTCCATAAATGCGGCAAACACCCACTGGCACTCCTTCGAAGTTGAAGACATTGTCAGTTGTGATCACCAGTATTTTGCCATCGCTGTCTGTTACGACAAAGCGGAAATTGTCACCTGTAGCGCCTGTGGCAGTAACAGTTACAATGTCGTCTTGGCCATCGGTAACGCAGAAGGTGGTCGTGTCAGATGTCAGAATGAAACCAGCCTCCGGTGCATCGATGCCGTTGACAACAACAGAATCTGCATTGGTACACCCATTGGAATCGGTCACTGTGACACTGTAGGTACCAGGTGCCAATCCAGTTGGGTTGGTGGTCATATTGCCATTGCTCCACAAAATGGTAAAGGGAGGTACACCCGTCATGATGCCTACGTATGCCGTTCCATTGTCTTCTCCACAAACTGCATCGGTAGAGGTGACCATCAGCCAAATGCCTTCCGGGCTGAGCTCTACGATCTGCGTCGCCTCTGCTGTACAGCCATTGGCATCTGTAACCGTGACAGAATATTGTCCAGAGGTAAGCCCTACTGCAATATCAGTGGTTTGGCCATCACTCCACAAATAAGTGTAAGGAGGAACACCACCTGACTGCACCACTACGGTAGCGGTTGCATCCGAACTTCCGGCACATGTCTCAAAACTGGCCGTTGTCAGCAGGCTGATGTTGGAGGAATTGGAGGTCACCACCGTTGTCGATTCGGACACGGTACAGCCATTGGCGTCTGTGACGGTCACAGAGTACATTCCTGCATCGAGGCCGACGGCAGTGGCAGTGGTTTGGCCATCGCTCCACAGATAAGTGTAGGGAGGTGTCCCTTGAAAGGTGACAGTATTGATGGTTCCACTATTGGGGGCACATCCGCCGCTGGGTTGCAAGATGACACCCAGGGGAGGAGGTTCAAAGATGGTGGCTGACACAACAAAAAGCGCCAAGTCGATGTCTTGCACGGTCACTGTGTAAGTGCCAGCAGACAGTCCACTGATGGTTTGGGTGGTATCTCCGGTACTCCAAGTATAGGTGTACGGAGGCCATCCACCAAATCCCTGTGCTGTCAGAGAGCCATCGCTTCCGCCGGTGCAGAGAACATTGGAGTTGACGGTAATACCCGCCGTAATCTGAGCTTGAGACGATGTATGACCCAAAAGGAAAAAGCACACCAAAGGCAACACGAGGCCCGCCTGTAGCATCCATTCTCCAAGGGACGTAAAAAGTCGATTGGATTGTAGGGTAAATTTCATTTGTCTCATGAAATCATAGAATTTTGTTTTTCAAAAATAGTCAGCAGACAGATGGAAGGTTCCATCAGGTTCTCCGCATGTTTTTAATGCTTTTAATTTCTTAGATCAGTTTTGAACGGGTAAAACCGTCCTGACTCGGGATTGTGTAGACCGACTTTATACTAGGATTTTGGGACAGCTACCTGCAGAAGCCACAGATATTTGTTTTGCTGTTATAGATTGCCTTGTTATTGTGCTTTAATCGATTTTCGGAAGTGCTTTTGGCAGTCGCTTAGAGATTCTTATTGCTGCCACAATATCAATTTACCCAAAGTTACGAAAATTCACTCATAAATCAATTGAATCAGACCCACAATTCGGGAATAAATAGCTGAGTCGGTTTTTGTGGGGGGTAAATGGCCAGAGAGAGGAACAGCACAAATTGGCAAAGCGATTGGGCAAAAGAAATATTTGGCAATGTTATTTTTTGTATTCCACTGAAAAATAGTAACTTATGTGTGCTGTTAATTTGTTTTTCGTGCAACGATGAGATTTGTCCCAACTCCTGTGATGAAAATTCCAGAGGCGAAAAATTTCTGGCGTACCATCCGGGGATTGAACTTTTTTGGAAGCGCTTCAGTATACACAGAGTACTTGATAGACTTCCATTATGGCAAAACTAAAACTCAGAGGCAAAGAATTGATTCGCTTGGGCTTTTCGGAAGGTCCAATCGTAGGCCAATTGATCGACTTGGCCAAAAAACATCTCAAACACGAAGGCAAAGAGGCCGTGCTGGAATTGTTTTCCCAATTGCGGGAACAGCCGGAGGACTTTCTTTCCCATCCCTTTCTGGCAGACGCCGCCCACATTCTGCAGCCAATCGAAAAAACAGATGAATTCAGCTTGAGGAAGGACAAGCAGGAGTATCCCATATACGGGCCAGAAGGGATCGACGAAGGTGCCATCGGTCAAATGGACGTCGCCATGCAATTGCCGGTAGCAGTAGGAGGGGCCCTCATGCCAGATGCCCATTACGGCTATGGCCTGCCCATTGGGGGAGTACTGGCCACTGAGAATGCCGTCATTCCATACGGGGTAGGGGTGGACATTGGCTGTCGAATGGCTTTGTCCATCTACGAAATGGCGCCAACGTACATCGAAGAGAATGGCAAACAACTCAAGTCTTTCCTCAACGAGCACAGCCGCTTTGGCCGGGCCGGATTTGACCGCCCGATGGATGATCCCGTTTTGGATCGCCCCGAATTTCACAGCATTCCCATGCTCAAGGGCCTCAAAGACAAGGCTCGTAAGCAAATTGGTTCTTCAGGTTCTGGCAATCACTTTGTCGAATTTGGTGTGGTGACGGTCACGGATTTGGACAACGAATTTGATCTTCCGCCTGGCAAATACTTGGGCTTGCTGACCCATTCCGGTTCGCGTGGTTTGGGAGCCCAAATTGCTCGCCACTACACCAAGCTGGCCATGGAAAAATGCCCACTGCCCAAAATCGCCCAACACCTGGCCTGGTTGGATTTGGATACAGAAGAAGGAATGGAATACTGGCTGGCCATGAATCTAGCGGGTGATTATGCCTCTGCGAACCATCGACACATCCACTTGAGAATGACCCGTGCGCTGGGATCAGAGCCCTTGGCCTGCATCGAAAACCACCACAATTTTGCCTGGAAAGAGCAATTGGCAGATGGGCGCAATTGCATTGTACATCGAAAAGGAGCTACTCCCGCGCAGGAAGGCGTGTTGGGGATCATTCCCGGCTCCATGAGTGCCACTGGTTACATCGTAAGAGGCAGGGGCCATACCGATGCCCTCAACTCCGCATCGCATGGTGCTGGAAGACAGTTGTCGAGGACAAAAGCGCGAAATTCCATTACACGGAAAGAATTTAAGAAATACCTTCGCGATCACAATGTCGATTTGATCGGCGGCGGACTGGATGAAGCCCCCATGGCCTACAAAGACATCAACGAGGTCATGCGCCACCAAGGACAATTGGTGGACATCGTTGGCAGTTTTCGTCCTCGAATTGTTCGGATGGACAGTTGATGCGCCATTGCAAATGCCTCCGGCAACAAAAACATCTCTTATGCAAATTTTTCTGATAGGCTTCATGGGAGCAGGCAAATCTCACACTGGGCGTCGCCTGGCCCAAAGCCTGGGTTTCGTCTTCGTCGATCTGGATCAATACATCCAACAAAAGGCTGGCAAAAGCATCTCGGAGATTTTTGCGGCAGAAGGGGAGGCCTACTTTCGCGAATTGGAAAGGGATTGCCTCAAAGAGCAGCAAGAGGAGTCATTGGTCGTGGCCTGCGGCGGCGGAACGCCTTGTTTTTTTGACAACATGGATTGGATGAATCGCCAGGGCATTACCATTTTTCTCGACACCCATCCCAGCTTGATCTTGATGCGATTGCAAAAGGGGGCAGCCAAACGGCCACTGGTAGCAGGCAAGACCAGGGAAGAGCTCCAGGGGTACATTGAGGAAAAATTGGCAGAAAGACGGCCTTTTTACGAACAGGCATCAGTCTCGTATCAAGAACACAAGCCCGATCAGCAGGTCGCGCGCGGTTTGTCCCGCCACCTACTTCAAATCATCGGTCACTGATGCCTGTACAAATGGGCTTTCTTAGAGGTTGTTCAGAATTTGGGATTATTTGCGAAAATGAAAGATTTTGGTATCAGATAAGTGATATTTTGAGAGGCATAGCCTAGCTATGGCTGGAAAAATTCGCGCAATATGATGTCAAAAGAATCATTTGTAGCCCCAAAATTTTAAATCTGAACAAACTCTTAATACTGGATGTCCCCCAGGCTCACCACAAAGCCATCGATTTTCTTCTTCTTTTTGAGCTGATTCTTATACGCTTGTGCGCTTTGCTGATCGTCGAATGGGCCCAAGATGATCTTGTAGATGGGCGCCTTCTCTGTTCCCTTCTCCACACTCAGCAAGATGTTTTTGAACCATTTTTCTTGTAATTCGGCCACTCTCTTGAGTACGTTTTCGTACTGGGTCATGGAAGCAATCTGGACGCCATATCCCGTTTTGGCAGGGCGGAGAAGCTGGATTTGGTACAAATCGTAATTTTGGTAGGTGCTGCCTTTGGCGATGGGTGCGGCAGCTACCCTGGGCTTGCTTGGGGCATCGGCAATGGGCTGTGCCACGGGTGTCGCCTGCGGGGTTTCTATCTCTGGAGTGGGTTCTTCGGCCTTGGGAGCAGGTTTGGGAGCGCTGGGCTTTGGTTTTGCGGGCTCGCTGCTGGCTTGGGGGGCATCATCTGAAGAAGAGGTCCGGCCAATTTCGATGTTGATGGGCTCCAAATTGGCGGGTTTTTCATTCAATACCAATTCTTCGGAATATTCTTCTACTTCGGGGCGAGAGGACGATGCCACTGCTTCCACATCCGCTGGGCTGGCAGCCGTAGGGGCAGGGGGAGGCTCTGTAGGGTTTGGCTCTGTGCTCACCTGGCCGACCACTTCAATTTTGACCTTTGCGTGGCCATCTCGGATGATGCCAAGTCGCTCGGCTGCTTTTCTCGACAATTCCACGATCCGTCCTTTGATGTAGGGGCCATTGTCGTTGATGCGCACCTTGACCGAGGAGCGATTGTCCAGTCTGGTCACTTTGATGATGGTGCCAAAGGGAAGTTTTTTGTGGGCAGCAGTTAGCTTGGTTTTGTCGTACACCTCTCCGCTGGCTGTCTTTCTGCCATCAAAGGCGTCGGAATAATAGGAAGCGATGCCGAATTCCTCCTGAGCAGAGAGTAGGGGGCATGTCATCAATGTGATCATAACAGCGAGTAGGAATCTCATATTCATTGGTTTAGACATTATTTTGAGATGGATCGGCGCAAATTTGGGAACTGGGATCAATGCTTTGATCAAAAGAGGCGACTGTCCCAATGGGCCTTCATTTTGTGGTCGATTGTCAGCAACTTTGCCTTTCGAATGAACGGCATGGCCACTACAATGGTAGTTAAAATTATTGAATATTGTAGGTTTGCGCAACAATCTGGGATGTCTTCTCCCCCAGACCAGCCAATGTGTCGCGTAATTCCACTGCATTCGTGAACTCTTGGCCCTGCTTTTTTGTACCTTTGTTGTTCATTCAATTTTTAAACCAATTGTTTCCATGAGTAAGCACGGTAGGGTACTGGTTGCCATGAGCGGTGGGATCGATAGCACAGTAGCGGCCATGATGCTGCACAACCAAGGCTATGAGGTAATCGGAATTACCATGAAGACCTGGGACTACGCCAACTCCGGTGGGTCCAAAAAAGAGACGGGTTGTTGCAGTCTTGATTCCATCAATGATGCTCGCCAAGTGGCAGTAAATATGGGTTTTCACCACTTCATCGTCGACATCCGCGAGGAGTTTGGCGATTATGTGATTGAAAACTTCGTGGACGAATATCTGGCCGGACGCACGCCAAATCCTTGTGTCCTTTGCAATACCCACATCAAATGGAGTGCCCTCCTCAAACGGGCCGATGCCTTGGATTGCGAATTCATCGCCACGGGGCATTATGCCAAAATTGCAGAACAGGACGATCGCCTCTTTGTCACCAAGGCCAAGGACGACCGCAAAGACCAAAGCTATGTCCTTTGGGGACTCAGCCAGGAATGCCTGTCCCGCAGTCGATTCCCCCTCGGCCCGTACACCAAACCGGAAGTCCGCCAAATGGCGCATGACTGGGGCTATGCAGAACTGTCGAAGAAAGCGGAGAGCTACGAAATTTGCTTTGTTCCCGACAATGACTACCGAGGCTTCCTTCGCCGCAGAGTCGATGGCTTGGAAGAACGGGTCAATGGCGGCAACTTTGTCAATCGCCAAGGCAAAGTACTTGGTCAGCACAAAGGCTATCCTTTTTACACCATCGGCCAGCGCAAAGGGCTTGGCATTGCCTTGGGTGAACCCATGTACGTGACTGAAATTCGCCCGGAAAGCAATACGGTGGTTTTGGGAACCGTCAAGGACCTGATCCGCAATGGCATGACCGTCTCACAGGTCAACATGATGAAGTACGCCCAATTGCCGGAGGGCCTGGAAGCCACGACGCAGATTCGCTACAACGATCCCGGAACCCTGAGCAAGTTGAGCGCCCAAGGCGAGCAGGTATCTGTTGAATTTTATGCCAACGTCAAAGGGGTGGCTCCCGGACAATCGGCTGTCTTTTACGAAGGAGACGACCTCATCGGGGGAGGAATCATTTACGGGAGCTTCAGCCAGTCCTGATGTGGCGTATTTTTTGAAGAACCATTGAGAAACCGGGCTTTTTCTGCTCGGAACTGTGAACCGATGATTATGAAAAAGCTTCTCTTGTCCATCCCTCTCCTCGCTTGTGCCCTGGCTCTAGGCTTGACATCCTGCAACGAGAATACCAATGTCGATGATTTCGAGGTCGATCAAAAGTACGAGTATTTTCCCCTGGAAATTGGGAAGTATTTCGTTTATGCGGTCGACAGTGTGGTCTACGATACTTTGGCCAGTGGGGTAGTGGCAACACCTTCCTCTTCCTTTGTACGGGAGGAAATCACGGACACTTTACGGGACAACAGCGGACGTCTGGCCTATCGCATTGAGCGCTCCTACCGGAGAAACAGCGACGACCCCTGGCAGATCAGTGACATTTGGGTCTCCCTGCGAACCGATCGACAGGCAGAACGAGTGGAGGAAAACCTGCGCTATGTCAAATTGGTCTTTCCTTTGATCGAAGGCGTGGGTTGGAATGGCAATCTTTTCATAGACGAAACCACCCTGATCACCATCGCCGGAGAATCAGTCGAATTGTTCAAAGACTGGTCCTACTTTGCCGACCAAGTAGACGTAGCCGAGACCATCGGCGACATCGCCTTCGACAATGTGGCTACCATTGTACAAGCAGACAGTGAAAACCTGATTGAATTGCGGTATTCGGTAGAAAAGTACGCCAAAGGCATTGGCTTGGTCTACAAAGAAATGCGCATCCTCGATACCCAAAACATCACTTCAGATGCTACGCCCTGGGAGCAAAAGGCCCAAAAAGGCTTTACCATGATCCAGCGGTTGATTGAGCACAATTGATTCATTTTCACTCCTCAGATCAATCAATACAAATAGATAAGCACAAGAGTACTACATTCCAAGATGAAGGCATCAATGGTCTAGGAGTTGGCGTTGTAAATGTCAACAGCGAAGAGTTCAAAGCTTTGCAAGCCAGGATCGTTGAAGAATCAAAAAAACAATCAAAAGAGTAGAAACTGACCAATGGATTGTTGTCATTGAGATTTCAGATGGAATCTTACCTTGTCGGTGACGTGGTTGAAGTGATAGAAGTTGGATGGTTTTTGAAGGAATTCATCAAGGTGACAAAGATAAAGCACAAAATATTTGCTGAGTACATCGGCTACAAAGAGTCCAATCTAAGTGCCCTATTTAAGGAAAGGCGAAAAATTAGCATTGACGTAGCTTTGAAACTTGGTAAAATATTCCCAGTCAAGCCTGAATTGTGGATCCACATCCAAAGCAAGAACGAGTTGATCAGGATGAAAGAGGAAAACAAAAGCAATTATCAGAAATATAGTTTGGAGGACTTACTCAGAAAAGCAAGCTAGACCTCTCATCCATCTCCTACTGCAAATCAAACCCCGTACTGATGCTGAAGTAAAACTCCCCATCCCGGTTCTCGCCCAAGACCAAAATGATGTTGAATTGCTCGGTGAAAGGAGCGACATACAAGCCCCCGCCCCAACCCGCATGCCAATCGCTGTTGGCATCCAAATCATCCTGCCACACCCGCCCCCCATCTGCAAAACCATAGACACCCCATCGAATCGGAACCAGCGGCGTTCGGATGGTGCCCAGGTGGAAGCGCAACTCTGAGTTGCCAAAAGCTGCACTCTTGCCCAGAAAACGGTTGCGGACATAGGTTCTCAAATAGGCATTGCTGCCCAAGGTACTGAGGTGGTAAAAGGGCACATCTCCATAGGTCTGGGAGCCACCCACTCGCAAGGCAAGGGTCACGGGAAGGCCCAGGCGGGCACTCATGTAGTGGGCAAGGTAGCCTTCAATGCGGCCAAACACCTGTGGTTGGTCCCTGGCATTGACAAAGCCCTGATGGGAGACGAACAGTTGAGAGCCCTTTCGGCTGAATTGGGGATCGTCCCGAAAATCGAGGTCCAAGCTTTGGATGATGCCGATTTGGTGTTGCCGTCCCAGCCCGTTGATGGTTTGAAATTCGCTTTGTTGGAAGATGCTGGAAACCTCCTCCAAGGGCCTGACATTGTTGTATTCGTATCTGAAACCGTAGCGAAACAGGCTTTGTCGCATGAATCGCCGTTCAAACGCCATGGTGACATGGGCCAGGTTGAAGTCCGTGCGGTAAAAATCTGCCAAGGCCAAATCCTCCTCCCGATCGCTGTCGTTGCCCAGGCCGTAGAAGAAGGGAAACTTGTCAAACAAACTGGACCAGCGAATGTGAAAATTCAGGTCGGTCAACCCAATGGCGTGCTTTCGCCAGCTTCGCAAATCGAGCCGATGGGCCTGCAAAGCGGTGTAGTAAATGAGCTTGGCCTGGTGCTTCCACCCAAAATCGGGTTTGTTGAACTCTCGCTTGAAGTAGGTCATCTGCAGCTCCAAACCAAAGCGGTTGCCACTGCTGATGCGGAATTTGGGGAGGGGAGAGAGGTAGCTGAACTCAAATTGCTTGTTGTTGTACACCGCCTCATTGGCAGGACGCAAAATGCGGGTGCGTTGGCCAAGCAAAATTTGATCCTTGTATCGGCTGTCGTACACCCAAGTGGATTTTCCCTTTCTGACCTGTCCCCGATCCTTGATGATGTCGCGCCCCTTGCCCCCAATGATGCGCACCAGGATGCTCCGCTCCGCCTGCCCCGCGATGTAAAACTCATCGTCTTTGCCCAAGCCAAACAGTCGAATTTCATTGGTCTCCTCCGGCAAAAAATGCCTTTCGTACAGGAGTTTTCCCTTCGACCCATCGGCGCTGTTGCGGTCGTACATCCGCACCCATACCGAGCCATCAGCCTGGCGGTCCACTTCAAAGATCTCTCGCTTATTGGACCCCACCACATCTACCTCCGTGGCCAGCAGCTTGTACAGCTCTGTGGCGGCATATTCCAGCTGACTGCGTCTGGAATGGAGCTTTTGGACGATCTCATCCCCGTGAAAATCGCGAATCCCTCCCGGCAGAGTCAGTACGGCAGAATCCAGCAATCCATCTGTCATCTTTTCTGCCAAATAGTCGGCGGCACTGATCCAGTCTTCTCGATCCAGTTCATTGGCCAATTGTCGATCCAAATGGCGGGCCTTCCAGTTGAGGTGATTGACATTTTTGAATTCAAAGTCAAAGTGCTCGGCATTGGGAACCACCTTGTCGGCAATCGATGGAATGAGCCCCTCCCATTGGGAAAAGACGTGGTCGCGGTCGCGGGGGATGGGGCGGTAAATCAAACTTTTTCCCTCCCGAAAAGCTGCCCACTTCCAATTGTCCTCATGTCGGTCCCAATCGCCTACCCACATGTCAAAGACCCGGGCACGGGCGTAGTTGTGGGCGTCGATGCGGTTGTCGTGGTCTTTGTAAAAGGTGCGAAACATCTTGTTGCTGCTGTCGATGTCATCCGACCCACCAAATCCCTTTTGGCCATTCCTGGCCTTGCGAGGGCGAATCTCCAATGTCCCCAGCCGATAGCGGAAGTCTTGTCGATAGACATCCAACTGAGGATCATCCGGCATCAAAAACAGCAAAGGTTGTGGATGTAGGATGTCGGTTGCATCCAATAGACGGGAGGCAAAGAGGCCGCCGTAGGGATGTTGGGTCGTAATGAGGTCTTTGACAATGTGTCGATAGATGGTCTGTCGTGACAAATCGGTGAGGGCCTTCACAGGGTCTTTGTTGACCGAGCGGAATGCATATACTTTGCCATTGCCGGCTTTGAACTTGAGGGAATGGGTCTGTAGCCCTCCGCCCTTGGCATAGGGAATCAAGCCACCGTATTGCTCTTGTAGGTTCAGAAACTGACTTTCGATGGGCTGGGTCCATTCGGATCGGTAGTGTTCGCCCATGGACCATCGTCGGAAAGAATTTGTGATGTATTCGGGACCTGCCACCACAGACTGTGGATCCACCACCAGTCCATCCTCAGACGAGTCGTCGAAAGGAGGAGATGGACAGGCGGGGTATTGTCTGTTTCGGGGGACTTCATCGGTAGAGGTGGAGCCACAGGCGGGGGCAAACAAGGGAATGCTTGGTCCTTCTGTCAATTTTTTTTCCACATCCCATAGGGGAACGACCTCCACTTTGCCGTCCTGGTAGTAGTCGAGGCGAAGGAGCCCCCGGCGAGCAGTCGAAAGGAGGCTGCTTTTGGCTTTGGCTGCTTTCGATTGTTTGAGCAAGGCACCGCTGTTGAGAAAGTAGTTGTCTCCCTTTTTCAACACCTCCAAATTGTGTTCGTGGCCGCTGGCATAGATCACCGAGTGGTAGTTGCTGAGCAGTTCGCGCATTCGAAAACGAAAGGCAGCATATGCTTCATAGGCAAGGTCGGATGGGCGACCGATGTTTTGTCGATGGCTGAGTACAAAGGTGCCCAGCACAGGCAAAAGATGCCATCGGGCGAGCTTTTTGCCTGCGTATGGACCATTGGAATAGACGGGATGATGGGCGGCGATGATGACATTTTTGCCCTCGACCGATTCGATGGCTTCTTCCAATTCCTCCCAGAAGTCTGCCTCCGAGAGAATTTTGCAATCTGTTTGTGGTGCCTCTGGTCTGTCGTAGGGATGCATGAACCATTGGGAATTGATGGCAATCAGACTGAGCGATTCATCCAGTTCCACAATCTGTGGGCCGGGACAGCTTTTGGAAGGGATGAAAGCTTTGTAGAGTTGAAGGTCTTTTTCGATGAATTTTTCGAGTTTTCGGATGTGTTTGTCGCCCTTGGCACCGGAATTGTTCCAGTCCTTGTCGCCTCCAAAGATGTGGAGATTGCCTCGGGAGGGACGAAGTCCGTCCACCAAGCGGCGAATGTGGGCCTTTTCTTGGTCCAAGAGTTCTGTTTGGTCTTTTTTGGCCGGGTAGAGATCGCCGAGCAGGAGCACCGATACATTGTGAGGGTCTTGCTGAATGCGCTGACTCAATTGGTCGAAAAGAGGGGCATTGTCTGACAAGCGGTCCAAGTTGCCGAGCAAATACACTCGTTTGAGCAGGGGAGAAGGGGCCTGGGCCGACAGTTGGGAGGAGATGCTGCCACAGAGCAGCAGACAGAGCAATCGAAGGAGCAACAGGGTAGAGCTGGGCTGGAAAAACATTGGCTCAGAGTTTACAGATTCAACTAGATCGCAACAAAGATGACAAAAAATTGCTGCCTCATACAACTTATTGAACAAAAGTGGAATCTTTCGAAGGGGACAACTGGGCCTGGTTTTTTGCTGGTTCAACCCCCTGGCAATACAACTCAAGGCTTTCCGTTTTACTTATTGCTTTGATGGTCACAATTTGCTAGACGTAATATTTTAACATTCGAGTGGAAACATCCTTAACACTCAAGTTGTTTCCTCATCATATTGTCCAAATGCTTTCGAGTGCACAACTTTATCTGATGTTACAAAAGTCTATGATCCGAAGTATCGGGCTGCTTTGCCTGCTGACAATGGCTGTTCTGCAACCACTATTCGCACAGCAGACGACCAAGGTGAGCGGCCAGGTTTTCGACGCTGAGACCAAGGAAGCCGTCCCCTTTGCCAGTGTTTACTTCGCTGGTACGACCGTTGGTACGACCACTGATTTTGATGGCAACTTTGTCCTCGAATCCGATGAGGGAACCAACATGGTGGTGGCACAATACCTGAGCTACGAATCCGACACCCTCTCCGTCGAGGTAGGCAAAACACAAACCGTCACCTTCAAGCTTTCTTCTGCCGCCCTGACCTTGGATGTGGTCGAGGTGTCTGTCAAAAGGGGAAAATATCGCAAGCGCAACAATCCAGCCGTCGAGCTGATTCGAAAGGTCATCCGCAACAAAAAGCGAAACAACCTGACCAATCAGAGCTTTTACGAATACGACAAGTATGAAAAGGTCGAAATGGACCTCAACAACCTCACCGATAAGTTTCGCAAACGAAAGGCTTTCCGGAAGTTTCAGTTCATTTTTGACTATGTGGACACTTCCGATGTCAATGGCAAAACCTTCCTGCCCATTTACCTCCAAGAGACTTCCTCGACCGTGTACTACCGGAAATCGCCCAAAACCACTCGGGAATACCAAAAGGGGATCAAATTGACCCAATTGGAGGGGGCCTTTGACCAAAAGTCGATGAGTGCCGTGATGAACAAGCTGTACCAGGACATCGACATTTACAAAAACAACATTGACTTTCTGACCTACCAGTTTGTCAGTCCGCTGTCTTTGATCGCACCAGATTTTTACCGTTTCTACATCAACGACACCATCGATTACAATGGCCAGCGAGTCATCGACCTGTCGTTCATCCCCAGAAACAAGCTGGATTTTGGCTTCAATGGCAATATGTACATCACCGATGATTCTGTCTATCAGGTGGTCAAGATCGACATGAATGTCCTCAAGGAAATCAACCTCAACTTTGTCCGCGATGTCAAAATCGAGCAGGAATTTTCCAAAGTGAATGACCAGTGGGTGCTGTCCAAAGACTTTTTGTTGATCGATTACAACATCACCAAGAAGGGGATGGGCATGTTTGGTCGACGATCGGTTACCTATGACAATTACGCGTTTGACGAGAAACGAAAATCGGACATTTACGGCGGGACCGAACAAGTGATCATCGCAGAGGATGCCTACAATAAAGAGGCTTCGTTTTGGGACCAGAATCGATTGGATACACTCAGCGAGGAAGAACAAGGGGTGTATGTGATGATCGACACTCTGCAGCGAGTGCCCGCCTTTCGGCGAACGGTCAAGCTGTTGGGGCTGCTCTTTACGGGGTATACGGATGTGGGACCCATTGCGGTTGGCCCGGTCAGTTCCTTTTACAGTTTCAATGCGGTGGAAGGCTTCCGCCTGCGCTTGGGGGGACGGACCAATTTGAAGTTTGACGAAAAAATTCAGATAGAGGCCTATGGTGCCTACGGCTTCAAGGACAAATTGCCCAAATACTACGGTTCGATCTTGTATTCCTTCAACAAAAACTTCGAGGAACATCCCCGACATTATGTGCGAGCGAGCATCATGCGGGAGACCAAATTCCCCGGACAAATCTTGGAATACATCACCGAAGACAACTTCCTGCTGTCCTTCCGGAGGGGGAGGCAGGACAACATGATGTTTTTCAACTCTCTCCGGGCTGACTATTACTATGAATCCCGAAGCAATTGGATCTTTCAGTTTGGGGCTGAGAATCTACAGATCGAGCCTCATCCGGGAGGATCATTGGAGTTTTCGTACTTCGAGCCAGATCGCAAGATACAACCGGAGATTACGACCACAGAGCTCAAAGCCACCATTCGCTTTTCGCCGAATGCAAAGTACTTTGCCAGCAAGAACTTCCGCTACAACATCGTCAACAAATATCCGGTCTTCAAATTGGATTACAAGTTGGGAGTAGATGGCATTGGTGGCAATTACAACTACCACAGTCTGAAATTGAACATCTTCAAGCGCTTCTATCTCTCCATCCTCGGATACACCAATGTGGAATTGGAAGGAGGAAAGATCTTTGGCAACGACCTTCCCTATGTATTGCTGTGGTTGCCGCGGGCCAATCAGACGTTTTCCTACCAAAACCGGGCGTACAACATGATGAATTATTTGGAATTCATCTCGGACGAGTACGTGAGCATCAACATCCGCCACTACTTCCAGGGATTCTTTTTCAACAAGATTCCGTTGTTGCGCAAGCTCAAGCTGCGGGAGGTGGTGACCTTCAAGGGCTTGTACGGTCGCCTGAGCAATGGCAACAACCCGATGATGGACCCCTCCTTGATCCAATTCCCGGTAGATGGCGATGGGCGGCAATTGTCCTACACCTTGGAAGAGCGCCCCTATATGGAGGCCAGCGTTGGACTGTCCAACATTTTCAAGATCCTTCGCTTCGATTTGGTCAAGCGTTTGACCTACAACGATCTGCCCAATACGCCGGAGCTGTGGGGAGTACCAGGACTGGGCTTACGGGTAAGAGCGGTGGTAGAATTCTAAGGCAAAAAAATAATTTCCCTACCGATACAACCAAAGTCGCGCTACTGTCCTCTTTAGGGGGGAAGAGTCTATCCTTGCGATAAGTAGACGCTTCATCCAGTACAAATGAATCTTACAGCATCCGTTTGAATATGACCAAAGCAAAGGACAAAATAATATTGAAGGAGCAGGGGCAACTTCTGATTTACGAGCTGATCAATCCCTTGATCAAGCTGTTGATCAAGCTGCGCGTCACTCCCAATGTCATTACGTCCATTGGATTTGTCCTCAATCTGCTCGCCACTGTCATCTTCATCTTGGGGGCGGAGCTGGGCGCGCGCAACGAGCATGCCTACATTGGCTGGGCGGGGGCAGTCATCTTGTTTGCAGGTCTTTTCGACATGATCGACGGACGCCTGGCGCGTTTGGGCAACATGGCTCATCCCTTTGGCGCATTGTACGATTCGGTGGTCGATAGATACAGCGAATTGATCATGTTCTTGGGCATTTGCTACTATCTCGTATCCCATGATTATTTTCTGAGTTCCATATTTGCCTTTGTGGCCATGATCGGTTCGATGATGGTCAGCTATACCAGAGCGCGGGCCGAAGGGCTTGGGGTTTCTTGCAGCATTGGCATCATGCAACGGCCGGAGCGGGTATTGCTGGTAGGCATATCGGCCATTCTGTGCGGACTGTTTTCCTACTTTGTTGGCAGTGACATCAAAGTGGAGATCGATTTTTATCCGTATACGGCATTCGAAACCATATCAGTGTTCACCTTTCCACTCGCTATTTTGGCGGTAATGGCCAATATTACGGCGATTCGTCGCCTAAATTTCAGTCGCAAGGTATTGATGGAAAGAAGCGAAGACAAAGCACGGAAAAATGCGTGAAAAGCAGTATTTTTGCTGCCATTTTACGAAAGTGATTGACTATTTTTTCACCGGACAAAAGGAAAAGATACTACACAATGATGGATAAGTCTACTGACTTTTTGTTGGCGTCTGACCTTCGTCAACCCCACGTAAAGCGCTGTCGGGAGATCATCAAGAAACATCCCGAAATTGTAAAGTTGATTGGCCGCAACCCCTATACAGGTCTCATCCTCGCTGGTTTGGTTGGACTTCAAATGACCATCGCCATTTCGATGGGCTACCTGGGCATGTCCTACTGGTGGTTGGCCCTCATCATTGCCTATTGTGTCGGCGCTTTTGCCAATCACAGCCTCTATGTTGTCATTCACGAGGCGACTCACAATTTGATTTTTAAGAATCGTACCCTGAATCGCTGGGCTGGCGTCATTGCCGATTTGCCCAACGCAGTACCTGGTGCCATGGGATTCCATACGTACCACCTCAAGCACCACGCGCATTTGGGAGAATACGAAAACGATACAGACCTGGCAACGCATTGGGAAGCCCGACTGGTGGGCAATTCCTCTGTCCGCAAGGCCATTTGGCTGATGTTGTTCCCCGTTTTTCAGATCATTCGGACCTTCCGCATGACTCATGTGACCACTTTCAACAAGTGGATGGTCATCAACATCGTCGTTGTCTTTGCTGTCGATGCTGTGCTGTGGTACTTTTTTGGCTTTGGCACTGTCTTTTATTTGCTGGCATCGATGATGTTTGCCTTGGGACTTCACCCTCTGGGGGCCAGATGGATTCAAGAGCACTACACATTGGATGCAGAGCAGGAAACACACAGCTACTACGGTCCTCTCAACTTCTTTTGTTTGAATATGGGCTACCACAATGAGCACCACGACTTTCCGGCCATTCCCTGGAATCGGCTGCCGGAGGTCAAACGATTGGCGCCTGAGTACTACGAAACGCTCAATGCTCATCAGTCTTGGACCAAGTTGTTGCTCGAATTCATTTTCAACCCAGAGTACACACTCTATTCCAGGGTGCGTCGTCCATTGCCAGAGAATGAGGTTGCTGTAAAAGGCGTGAAGCCCAAACTAGGAAAAGCCAGTTAGTTAAAACCATTTAAAACAGACATGTTGCATGAAAAAACTATACGTTAGCAACAAGGATGAATCCGTACGAATGTTCAAGAGCGATTTTTTGGAAGTATTTTCCAAAGTGCATTTCAGCGTGCCCTTGTTCATCTACATTCCGCTGATCGGATACTGTTTGTATCTTGCTGCCAACGAACCAGAATTGGGACCATTGGCTGCCATAGGGGCCTTTGTCGGTGGAGTTGTTCTGTGGTCATTTGCCGAATACATTTTACACCGTTTTGTGTTCCACTATGTTCCCAAATCAACATGGGGACTGCGAATGCACTTCATCTTTCACGGTGTTCATCACGACTATCCCAACGATTCCAAAAGATTGGTGATGCCGCCTTCGGTGAGCATTCCCTTGGCCATCCTTTTTTATTATGTATTCAAAGCCCTGCTGCCTGCCACTTATTTGTACGTGGTCTTTGCAGGATTTGTGTTGGGCTACTTGATATACGACATGTTGCATTATGCCATTCACCACGTAAATTTCAAGGGCAAGTGGTGGAACAATTTGAAGGCACACCACCTCAAACACCATTTCAAAGATCCAGATAAAGGATATGGTGTGTCTACGCCGTTTTGGGATGATGTCATCGGATCAAATTTTAGGAAAGGGAATGAAAAAAGTAAGACCGAAAGCGAACGAAAAAGTACTAGAAAGCAAAACATACATTCCAAAGCTGTCTGAGCCAGTTGGACAAACTGCGTTCGATCGCTTTGGTACTCGTTCTTTGATTATTGCAGCTGTATCCATTGGATTGTATCTCCTATGGACGGGCTTCGTTTTGGGACTTCGGACAGACCATTTGTATCTGATCGGAATCATCACGACGGCTTGGTTTGCCACAGAAGACAGTCGAAAAGTGTTGATCGCTCTGATTCCAGTGGCCATCTATTGGTTGTTGTACGATTCCATGAGGGTGTACCCCAATTACTTGTTCAACGAGGTACACATCATTCAGCCTTACGAATTGGAAAAGAGCCTATTTGGGATTCTTTCCAATGGAGAGGTGCTGACGCCCAATGAATACATGCAACTGCATCACAACAAGGGATTGGATGTCCTGACGGCTTTGTTTTACCTCTGTTGGATTCCAGTACCGATTGGCTATATGGTGTATTTGTACTTTCGGGGAAAGGAACTTCTCATCCCTTTTTCGATGGTGTTTCTGCTGGTCAACATCCTGGGGATCATTGGCTATTACCTCTACCCGGCTGCCCCGCCTTGGTACGTGGAGCAATATGGGTTTGAGTTCATTGCCAATACCAGGGGATACGCAGCCGGCCTGCTGAATTTCGACGAGATCATGGGCATTACGATGTTCCGAGATATGTATGACAAGAATGCCAACGTCTTTGCGGCCATTCCCTCGCTGCACTCGGCATTCCCGGTGATTTTGACGTACTTTGGATGGAAAAAAGGATTGAAATGGGGGACATTGGCATTTGGTATCATTACCTTGGGCATTTGGTTTTCAGCCATCTACACCAACCACCACTACATCATCGATGTTCTCTTGGGTGGATTGTGTGCCGTGTTGGCCGTCCTGTGGTTTGAGGCGATGATGAAGATAAACATTTGTAAAAATTGGATTGAAAAATACACCAGTCGCATTATGTAAGGGGAGTTTGTCAGCTCCGACGGATGTTGACAAACAACAAATCAAAGGCGACTGAAAATATATTTTCATGAATAGGCTAAAAGAACGCATGGTGCAATACACTGCACCTCAACAAGCAAAACGAATGGGAGTGTATCCCTATTTCCGGACCATCGAATCCGAACAAGACACCGAAGTGTACATCAACGGCAAAAAGGTTCTCATGTTCGGATCCAACAGCTATTTGGGCTTGACCAACCATCCCAAATTGAAGGAAGCCTCCAAGCAAGCAATCGACAAGTACGGCTCTGGCTGTGCAGGCTCTCGCTTTCTCAATGGCACGCTGGATCTTCACCTGGAGCTGGAAGAAAAGCTGGCCAAATTTGTTGGAAAGGATGAGGCCCTCGTTTTCAGCACAGGCTATCAGGTCAACCTCGGGGTGATTTCTTCTCTGACCAATCGGCAGGACAGAATCCTCCTCGACGAAATGGACCACGCCTGCATCATTGACGGTGCCCGTTTGAGTTTTGCCAAGACCCAAAAGTTTCGGCACAACGACATGGAATCTCTGGAAAAGGCCCTCCAACGCATCGAAAAGGACCGCCTTAAGCTGATCGCCGTAGATGGGGTCTTCAGCATGGAAGGAGACATTGCTCGCCTGCCTGAAATCGTCAAACTGGCCCGCAAGTACGACGCCAACGTCATGGTGGACGACGCCCACGGATTGGGTGTTCTTGGCGAGTTTGGCAAGGGAACGGCCAACCACTTCGGCTTGACAGATGAGGTAGATCTCATCATGGGAACTTTTAGCAAATCCCTGGCATCCATCGGTGGCTTCATCGCAGCCGATCACGCCACCATCAACTTCCTCAAGCACCACGCTCGCTCGCTCATCTTCAGCGCCAGCATCGCTCCGGCCAATGCCGCCAGTGTCATCGCTGCCTTGGAGTTGATCGAATCTGAGCCTGAGCGCATCAAAAAGTTGTGGGAAAACACCCACTTCGCCGTCAGAGAGCTGCGCAACCTCGGATTTGATGTGGGGCATACCGAAACGCCAATCATTCCGATCTACGTCAGAGACAATTTCAAGACATTCAAGCTGACCCGCATGTTGTTGGAAGAAGGTGTCTTTGTCAATCCAGTCATCACGCCTGCCGTGAAACCGGAAGATACGCTGATTCGCTTTTCTCTCATGGCCACGCACAGCATCGAGCAGATCGAGCAGGCATTGGAGAAGATCGAGAAGGTGAGTAGAATCTTGGAAATACCAAAATTGCAAAATACGACGGTACAATGAAAATCGTCGAGGTACAAACAAAGAGCCAACGAAAACAATTCATCGACTTTCCGCACAAACTGTACGCCTCCGATCCCAACTACGTTCCGGAGCTGTACCTCTCGCAGAAAGAACTGTTGAGCCGATCCAAAAACCCCTTTTTCCGGCATTCTGATTTGCAGTTGTATTTGGCTGTAGACGCCGGGGGAGAGGTCTTGGGCCGCATTGCCGCCATCCGCAACAACAACTACATCGAATATACCAGCAGCAGTACAGGCTTCTTCGGCTTTTTCGATTTGGTGGAAAACATCGAGGTGGCAGAAGCCCTGTTGCAGACCGCTTCCGATTGGGTGGCCAAACAGGGCCTGGATCACATCATGGGCCCCACCAATCCCACGTCCAATGACACACAGGGGATTCTGGTCGATGGATTTGAACGGCCCCCCGTCTTTCAGATGACCTACAACAAGCCCTACTATGCCGATTTCCTGGAACAGTTGGGCTACAAAAGCAAGATGGACCTATTGGCCTATTGGGTGACCAAGGAAAGCATCAACCGCAAGTCACTCCGGCTGGCCGAGGCATTTGAAGGCCGTCTCAACAGAAAGGGAATCACCTTCCGATCACCCAACCTCAAAAACTTCAAGCAAGAAGCCCAGTTGATCAAAAAGGTCTACCAAGCTGCCTGGGATAAAAATTGGGGGTTTGTGCCGCCGACATCAGAAGAATTTGACCACCTGGCCGAAGGCCTCAAACTGGTCATTGATGCCGACTTTGTCATCATCGCTGAAAAAGATGGCGAGCCGATTGGCTTTGCCCTCGCCCTTCCCGATCTCAATCAAGTGGTCAAAAAAATGCCCAAAGGTCGATTGTTGCCTTTTGGTATTTTCAAATTGCTTTTGGGCAAGCGAAAGATCAACGTCCTGCGAATCATCCTGTTGGGCGTCATGGAAGAGTACCGCAAAATGGGCATCGAAGCCATCTTTTACTCCCGCATCATATCCAATGGTCTAAAGAAAAATTACGTAGCGGCAGAAGCTTCCTGGATATTGGCCGACAACAAGATGATGAACCAAGGCTTGCTCAACCTCAATGCTGAGCCGTACAAGAAATACCGCATCTACGAAAAGAAAATCGAAGCCAGCCAACCCAAAGAAGTCCTCTCGACTCTTTGATTCAAATGGGATTGATGAAAAAAGTTTTAGTTACTGGCGCCAGTGGTTTTGTGGGAGGTTTTTTGGTGGAGGAATGTTTGAAAAGAGGACTGGAAGTCTTTGCAGCCGTGCGCCCCAGCAGTGATTTGACCTACCTTCAGGACCAACGCATCCAATGCCTGCAAGTCAACCTGGCAGATGTAGAGGCGATGACTGCGCTTTTTCGACAACACCAATTTGACTATTTCATTCACAATGCCGGATTGACCAAAGGGAGCCGGGAAGCCATGTTCAAGGTCAATACCCAATTGTGCGACAACATCCTCAAGGCATTGCAAGAGGGGATACCTGATTTGAAAAAATTTGTATTCATCAGTAGCTTGGCTGCCTATGGTCCGGCCGACCAGCAGCGGGCTGATGAGGTCAAGGAGGCAGACGAGCCCCGTCCCATCACCTCCTATGGCGAGAGCAAGCTGGCGGCGGAAAAATTGCTTCATGCGACCAGTGACTTTCCTTGGCTGGTCTTCCGACCCACAGCTGTATACGGCCCGCGAGAAAAAGATATTTTCACTTTCTTTAGCCTAATCAACAAAGGGATTGAACCATACATTGGCTTTCAGACCCAACAGTTGACCTTTGTCTATGTCCTGGACTTGGTTCGTGTCATCGTAGATGGCCTGCTGTCCGAGCATCGGCAAAAATCCTACTTCGTCTCAGATGGTCAGGCATATGCAGCCCTTCAGTTGGGCCAGTACATCCGACAAAATCTGGGAAAGAGAAGCCTGCGCCTGAAAGTCCCATTGGGTATTGTGCGCGTCATTGCTTGGTGCAACGAAAAGGTGGCTTCTTTGCTGGGATCACATCCAGCTCTCAATCTGGAAAAGGTCAAAGAATTAGAAAGTCTGAATTGGAAGTGCGATATTCGCCCTCTCAAATCAGATCTGGGGTTTCATCCTCAATACGATTTGCAAAAAGGCATCAGCGAAACCACCAACTGGTACCTCAAGCACAAATGGTTATAAGTGAAGCGACGGGAGAATAATCGACAACAGTCCGTCTAACTATCTAAATAAATCAACAATGAAAGAGAGAACAAAATTACAACCTGCCAAAGGAAAGCTGGGAATACTCATGCCTGGCCTGGGAGCTGTTGCGACCACCTTCATCGCAGGTGTGATTGCCATCCGCAAAGGAATGGCCTCACCCATTGGTTCTTTGACACAGATGGGAACCATCCGTTTGGGAAAACGGACAGAAAATCGGAACCCCAGAATCAGCGAATTTACCGATCTGGCCAATTTGAATGACATCGTCTTTGGTGGCTGGGACATTTTCAAAGACAATGTCTACAAGGCTGCTCTGAAAGCCGAAGTACTGGATCGCAATCTATTGGACGGCATCAAGTCCGACCTTCAGAAAATCAAACCCATGAAGGCGGTCTTCGATAAAAAATATGTCAAAAAACTGGATGGCAAGCACGTCAAGCGCAACAAGTCCAAAATGGCCCTCGCCAAAGCCTTGATCAAAGACATCGAGGAGTTTCGCAAAACCAACAAATGTGAGCGCCTGGTCATGATCTGGTGTGGATCCACAGAGGTCTACCTCAAGGAAAGCAAGGTGCACCGCAACATCGAAAGCTTCGAACAAGGATTGCGCGACAACAGCCCGGACATTCCACCGAGTATGATCTATGCCTATGCTGCCATCAAATGCGGCGTGCCTTATGCCAACGGCGCACCCAATCTCTCTGCCGATGTCCCTGCATTGATCAAGTTGGCCAAGAAAAACAGAGTGCCCATCGCTGGCAAGGACTTCAAAACAGGCCAGACCCTGATGAAGACCATCATCGCTCCCGGCCTCAAGGCACGCTCCCTCGGTTTGGAAGGCTGGTTCTCTACCAACATCCTCGGCAACCGCGACGGAGAAGTACTGGATGATCCGGAAAGCTTCAAGACCAAAGAGGTCTCCAAACTCGGCGTACTCGACTACATCCTCGAACCCGAACGCCACCCCGAACTCTACAAAGACATGTACCACAAGGTGCGCATCAACTACTACCCACCAAAGGGTGACAACAAGGAGGGCTGGGACCACATCGACATCCGTGGTTGGCTCAACTATCCGATGCAAATCAAGGTGGATTTTCTTTGCCGAGATTCCATCCTGGCGGCCCCCATTGTACTCGACTTGGCCTTGTTCCTTGACCTGTCTCAACGCGCAGGCATGAAGGGCATTCAGGAATGGTTGTCCTTTTACTTCAAGACGCCACAGACTGCCAAAGGATTGTACCCACAGCACGATCTGTTCAAGCAGTTGATGAAGTTGCAAAATACCCTTCGACACATAGAAGGGGAGGACTTGATCACCCACTTGGGACTCGACTACTACTATTGACAATAAAATGCATGAGTCATCCTTACCTATGGGATGACTCATGCGCTTGGTTCTACAATAGAAAGCTATGCGACTAATTCTGCTATTTGCCATCATGTGGCTGGTCAGCAGCCTGCCCACCAATTTGTCCGCCGTCGCGATGGACGCCACCGTCTTGGACAGCAAAGACAACCAACGCCTGCTCAAGAGAGAGCGAAAAAAGGAGTTTCGACAGCTGCGCAAACAATGGCGCAAACAAATCCGTGCAGAGCGCCGTGCGGCCCGAAAGGACGAGAAAAAGCGCAAACGCAATTGGTGGATCATTCTCTTGCTGTTGTTATCTTTGCCCATTATGGCCTTGTGGGTTGCCCTGGTGGTCATCTACAGTCTGTATGCAGAAGACAGTTTGTTGGCAGAAATCGGCTTGATTGCTGGTTTGATTGGCATCATACTGGGCATCATTTTCTTGGGCAAAAAGATGGATCGAAACATTGAGCACAACAAAAGTCTTGGATAAAGCAATCGCCACCGCTTTGGGCGCTGGTTATTCTCCCTTCGCACCTGGTACCGCCGGTGCATTGGTGGGACTGTTGGCCGTTTGGGGTGCAGATGTCGCTTTGCGATGGACAAATCCTTCGCTTGGCCTCGGCCCGGAAATCCTCCTGATCCTCATCTTTGTCACCACCGGACTGGGCGTCTGGACATCCAATCGATTGGAAGTGGAATGGGGCAAGGACCCCTCCCGCGTGGTCATCGACGAAGTGGTGGGCATGTGGATCAGTCTATTGTGGGTGCCCTTGGAATGGAAATATCTACTGATCGCCTTTTTTCTCTTTCGACTCTTCGATATTTGGAAGCCCTGGCATGTTGCCAAAGCAGAGCAGTTGCCGGGAGGGTGGGGGATCATGATGGACGATGTCGTAGCGGGCGTCTACAGCTGTCTTGTTTTGCATCTATTGTTGTATTTTGGTGTTTGATCAACAACAGTCGTTGCGTTGAGTACCAATAATAGTAGGCCATCAGCTTTGCCAAAAAACAGACCCATAGAATCCTCTTCTGCCCAGCCATTGGACATGGATCGCTACCACGAGCGGTTGCGGCCTCGCACCTTTGTGTCCTTGTTTCGTTCTCAAATCGCGGCAGCCATTGCCACCTCCCTAGACTTTGGATTGGTCATCCTTCTCACGGAATGGCTCGGAATGTGGTATGTGCTGTCCAATGCATTGGGGGCCCTTTGCGGTGCGGTGGTCAGTTTTCTGCTGGGACGATATTGGGCCTTTGTCTCTCTTCGCCAGAAAATGAAAAAGCAAGCCTTCCGGTACTTTTGGGTTGCCTTGGGGAGTTTGTTGCTCAATACCTTGGGCGTTTACCTCATCACAGAATTTTCCGGCATCAATTATGTCTTGTCTAAGGTGATCATTTCCCTGACCGTTGGCATCGCCTGGAACTTCGTGTTACACAAATACTACGTTTTTCGTTGACTGTCCAGCCTCTTGGAGCACACCGTCCTTTCCTCCCTGTCACAAATCAACCAAAAGAAGTTTTTCCCAGCATCAAATGGGGCAATCGCCAATTGCTGGGGGCTTGTGACAAGCTGGTGAAAATTCGCAGTTTCATTTTGACTCGGGCTGATCTTGTTTTTGTTGTCTGTAGCCCATGAAACCACTGTTGGAAGAGAGTTTTGGCCAATATAGTAGAACACAAACGTCAATATTTAGCATTTCGGTATGGTCTTTGCCTATATAAAAGCGTCCAAATGTGACAATTGATGAATCCCTTCCCCCCTTAGATTCAAAAATCATTTACTGATTATCCCCCCGACGTAAAATCCCCCACACAACTACGGATTTTATAACCAATTAAATTCATATTTCCATGAAGATGCTTGCCAAATTCCGGAAAAGCGGGTCTTTCAAGGTTCTGACCGAGAAGGATCAACTTCGTTTGAAGGGAGGTAAGGGTAGTGGTGGAGGCTCAGCGAATGCTGGCGGACCATATGGCGGTGGTGAACCACCACCCCCGGTCGACGATGGTCTCTAACTCTTACTGACCGAAGTATTAGAACATTGCCATCTCATTGATTGGCAATGTTCTACTTCACCTACTTGAAACAAAAGACCGGACAAGATCGCTTGTCATAGAAATTGTCCGAACAACTGTACAGACGTATTTCACACTGATTCATCCGAAAGAAACAAACTGAATGTTAGTCAAGAAAGTCATATCTTTTTCACTGTGTCTACTCTGCAGCCTGGGTCTTGTAAAGGCAGTAAACTTGGATAGTTTACAGTTTTTGCTGGAAAATCGGCCAGCAGATGCCAAGGGTGAAGAAGTATACAACTTGGCCAAGTCGATTGGAAAGCAGTACTTCAAAGATGGAGACAAGCTCAAGGCAATCGAGTACTTTCAGATGGCGCTGGATCACGCTACCGAACAAGATGACAAGGCAAAGATGGCCGATGGCATTTACGAACTCGGCATTGCCCACTACAAGCTCAACGACAACGACAAGGCCCTGGAGTACTTATTGAGATTGATCACAGATGAATTTGCCGACCTCGCTCAAATCAAGCGAGCCAAGATTTTTTCCCGCATATCATTGGTCTATCAATCATCCGGCGATTACAAACTGGCATTTGATCACCAGCTGCGCTCCTTGCACATCCGGGAAGTCATCAATGACTCAGTGGGGATCGCCAAGTCTTTGTACGACATCGGATCGATATTCTTTTACCAGGGAAATTATCCCACAGCATTGGAAAACTACATCCAATCGCTGGAAATTACTCGTGCGCTCAACAACCAGCAATTGCTCATCTTCAATTGCTTGGCCGCCATTGGCAGCTCTTACGAGCACTTGGGCAAGTACGAAGAATCGTTGGAATACAATGTAAAGTCAATGGAGCTGGCCTCCAACCTGAAGTACCGTGCAGGCATTGCCTACGCAGCACACAACATCGGGTCGACCTACATGTTGACCAACAACTACGAAAAGGCTTTCAACTACTTGGACCAAGCCTTGAAAATACAGAGAGAATTGAACGACAGCAGGGGACAGGCCATTTCCTTGCGGACCATGGCCATGCTGCACATCCATTCCAAAAAGCCGCGCAAGGCCATTTCCTACCTAGACCGCGCCCTGGAGTTTTCCAAAGAAATCAACTCCAAGAGCCGGATACTGGAAATTTATCGCTACTACGCGTCGGCCTACCGCGCCTTGGGTGACTACAAGAAAGCTTCTGACTATCTGGAGGACTACGTGACGGAAAAGAACAATTTCATGAACGAGATCACGCTTCGTGAAATGGGAGAGAAGAAGTCCAACTACGAAATTCGGAAAAGAGAGCATGAGATCAACACACTGAAAAACGAGAAAGCCTTACTCGAAAAGGACCAGCAGATTCAAGACATGTACAAGTACATTCTGATCATTGCTGCCCTCTTTTTGTCCGTACTCTTGCTGATGTTTTACAGCCGCTATGCCGCTCAAAAACAGAGCAACCAACTACTGGAAGAAAAGAACAATCAGATTCGACTGCAAAACGAACAGTTGGAATTGGCCAATCAAAAACAGGCAGATACCAACAAGCTACTGGAAGAGAAGAATGTTTTGCTCGAACAGATGAACGACAAGGTCAAGTCGCAAAACGAAAAATTGGAAGATTCCAACGAAGACCTCAAGCAGTTTGCCTATGTGGCTTCGCACGACTTGAAAGAACCGCTTCGCATGATCGGGTCCTACACCTCCTTGCTGAAGCGACGCTACAATGACATGTTTGACGAAAATGCCACTGAGTTCATGGGCTACATCACCGATGCCGTCGGGCGGATGGAAACCTTGCTGACAGACCTGTTGACCTACTCACGCCTCAACACCCAGCAACAGCCACATGAATTGATGCAGTCCCGCGACATCATCGACATCGTGCTGGCCAACCTGCGCTTGAAAATCCAGGAGCAGCGAGTGACCATGGATGTCGAACGCGATCAGTTGCCGCAGATTGTGGGAGCGCGCACCCAGTTGGTGCAATTGTTCCAAAACCTCGTATCCAACGCCATCAAGTTTACCAAGGAAGACAACCCCATCGTGCGCATTGCTTGTGAACAAAAAGGAGATGAATTCGTCTTTTCCATCCAAGACAATGGAATCGGAATTTCACCGGAGAACAAAAGCAAGATCTTCGAGATGTTCCGCCGGCTGCACAGCCGCCAGGAGTATGAAGGGAGTGGCATTGGCTTGTCGACCTGTCGCAAAATTGTGGACAAGCACAAGGGGCGCATTTGGGTAGAGTCTGAACTGGGAGCTGGAAGTACCTTCTTCATTTCCATCCCCATTGCCCAGCAGAATACACCTGGCCAGGGACGAGAAAACCACGAAGTTCAGCGCCAACGCAGTGTCAACATGGTCGCCTGATCACGGCACTTTTGCTTTTTCTATCTGTCTTTTCAATTCCTTGGCCGCCAAGGCATATCCACCATCCGCTCCATCGATAAAGTGTACCTCTTTGTTGCTGCCTTCGTGCAAAAGGCAAGTCATAATGGCCCTGTCGGAAATGTGCATCCCGTAAAACAGCTTCCCTTGCCGATGCAGTTTGTCCAAGGCGTCTTTCCAGCTTTTGCGCTTGTCTGAGTCCAGGCTGACCACCAATTTCAAGCTTCCATCGTATTTTTTGTAGTCTGTCGACAAGACCAATTGTGTCTTCATTTCTTTGAGGAAAGGGATGGGAAGATTCGTGGCCATCAGCAGCCGACCCAGAAATGCTTCCATTTGAATTTGCCACATCTTCCAGTTGAATGCCCAGCTCTGTTCCTTGCCAGCCAGAGCAGTGACTTCTCGTTGCATGTCATTTCTCGTTTGGACCAATTCCATTTGTTCTGGCTGCACAGGATGGTATTCTTCTTCTCGCCCAAATAAGTCATCAATCAATTGCAAGACCTCCAGCAGTGTCTGGTGGTCGGCATCAGGCTCTCGACCGGGAAATTGGATGATGGTGGCCACGGTTTCTCCCCGGTGGCTGGGAATGTCCTTCCAACGGCAGGTAAATCCTGTGAAATCAGCTTCTCGCTCCACTTGTTTTTTCCCCTGAAGCAGATAGGGACTCTCTGCTGTTGCCTCCTTGATCAATCGCTCGGCATGTGCGAGACCGGGACCGCTGATGACTGCCTGCTGATACAGGGGCGAAAGTTGGTGCTTGCTCAATTTCAAGGGATACCCACTCTGGTAGAGCATGGCCACTGGCACCATTCCAACCCGCAGTATCAAGTCAAAATAACTTTGCACCTTTTCCTTGACATCGCACAGAACATCTGCAACGAGTTCTTTTGAGGTACCAGGGACCAGGCAGGTGATGCCATCTCCTCCAAAAATGAACGGGAAGTCCATGCTCTTGTCCGCATTGGCAATGGCCATGGCTGCCAGCGCGCCAGCGGTGTTGACATCCTTGTAGCGGCCTTCCTCAATGGCTTGGGTAGAATTGACGACATCGGTGATGGCCACCCACCAGTCTTCTGGCAATGCTCGATGGGCCGATGGCTGCAGAACCTCCTCAAAACGGGCGCTGGTTGGTAGGTCTTTGTAGAAGCTTTGGGTCGTTGACATGCTGCGTGACTTTGCTCATAAAATTGTGGTCCAAACAAAGATAAACAACTCCGCCTTCTCGCTGTTTACCATTGCGTATGGATTTACTCACTTTCAACCCAAACGGGATTTACTGCTCCCAAGCCGACCTGTACATCGATCCCTGGCGGCCTGTCGAACGAGCACTCATCACCCACGGACATTCTGATCATGCTCGCTATGGACACAAACATTATCTGTGTACCGAAACGGCTGCTCCAGTGATTCGCCATCGATTGGGAGACATCAAGCTACAGACCATTCCCTTTGGAAAAAAGGTGACGGTCAATGGCGTAGACTTCTCTTTCCATCCGGCTGGACACATCCTAGGCTCTGCCCAAATACGGGTGGCCTACAAGGGCGAAGTTTGGGTGGCCTCTGGTGACTACAAATTGGAACAGGATGGGCTGGCCGAAGCCTTTGAACCCATTCCTTGCCACAGTTTCATCACAGAATCGACCTTTGGACTACCTGTTTATACCTGGCAGGACCAGGAAAGCATCTTCGAAGAGATCAACGATTGGTGGCGACAGTGTCAGGCTGCAGGTAAAGTGGCTGTGTTGAGTGGGTATTCTTTGGGAAAAGCACAGCGAATCCTACGCGGGCTCGATCCCTCCCTTGGCCCCATTTTTACCCATACTGCCGTCGAAAACATCAATCGCATCATTCGCCAACAAGGCTATGACCTTCCCGTCACTCAGCAGGTGCGGCCCGAGATGAAAAAACCAGACTTTGTCGGAGGCATTGTCGTCGCTCCCCCGGCTGCCTTGAATTCTCCCTGGATCAAGCGTTTTCAGCCCCATTCTCTGGGCATTGCTTCGGGCTGGATGCGATTGCGGGGTGCCCGCCGCCGTCGGGCTGCCGATCGCGGATTTGTGCTGTCTGATCACGCCGATTGGCCGGACCTCAACAAGGCCATTGCCGCCACTGGTGCCTCTCGCGTCTTTGTCACCCATGGCTACACGAGCATCTTCAGCAAATGGCTCAATGAACAAGGCTATGATGCCCAAGTGGTGGAAACCCGATTTGAGGGGGAGCTCAACGAAATCAATGAATCTACTCAAGCAGCAGAGAAATCCGAATAAGAGATGAAGGAATTCGCACAATTGTTTCGACAGTTGGATCAAACCACCAAGATCAACCTGAAGGTAGAATCCTTGGCGGCCTATTTCGAACAGGTCAGCGACAGAGACAAGCTTTGGACCATCGCCATCCTCTCTCATCGCCGCCCCTCTCGCACGGTCAAGACGAGCCTGTTGCGCCAATGGGCGGCCGAACTCAGTCAGATTCCCCTGTGGCTTTTCGAGGAGTCGTACCACATCGTCGGTGATTTGGCCGAGACCATCGCTTCCATTTTGCCCCCGGCAGATCGGGAAAACGAATACAGCCTCACCTATTGGATCGACTACATCAAAGGACTCAAGAACTTGCCAGAGGAAGAGCAAAGGGAATATTTGCTGGATGCTTGGGGCATGATGGACCATGCAGAGCGCTTTGTCTTCAACAAACTCATCACTGGTGGCTTCCGGATGGGGGTTTCTCAAAAGCTCATGGTGCGCGCCCTGTCCAAATATACCAAGGTGGACGAAAACAAGCTCACTCACCGACTGATGGGACACTGGGACCCCGGCGAAGATGACTTTCAGGAATTGATCTTTTCCGAAAATCCGGCTGATGATCTGTCCAAACCATATCCTTTTTACCTGGCCTATGCCCTGGAGGGAGAACCGGAGGCGTTGGGCGCAATAGAGGAGTGGCAGGCAGAGCGAAAGTGGGATGGCATCCGAGGGCAGTTGATTGTACGGGGAGGAGAGTTGTTTGTCTGGTCGAGAGGGGAGGAGTTGGTGACGGACAAATTTCCGGAGTACCAGGCCTTGTTGGGAGCCTTGCCCGACGGGACGGTCATCGATGGAGAAATTCTTCCCTATAAAGATGGTAAGATTCTCAGTTTCAACTTATTGCAAACGCGGATTGGTCGAAAAAACCTCAGCAAAAAGATTTTGTCAACGGCTCCTGTGGCCGTCATGGCCTACGATCTGTTGGAGTTTGGGGGAGAAGATTTGAGGGAGCGACCATTGAGTGAACGCAGGCAATTGCTCGAACAGCTGATGGCGTCTGAAGACTTGCCGTCGGTATTCATGCTGTCGGATTGTTTGCAGGTAAAGAACTGGGACGAGCTGCGACAGGCAAGGGCTGAGTCCAGAAACTTCCAAAGTGAAGGCCTGATGCTCAAGCGCAAAAATTCTCCCTATCGGGTTGGTCGAAAGAAGGGGGATTGGTGGAAGTGGAAGGTTGATCCGCTCACCATTGATGCCGTCATGATCTACGCCCAACGAGGGCATGGTCGACGAGCCAATCTGTATACCGATTACACCTTTGCCGTTTGGGAAGGCGAGCAATTGGTCCCCTTTGCGAAGGCATATTCCGGACTGACAGACGCGGAGATCCGAAGAGTCGACGCCTTTGTCAAGAGAAATACCAAAGAGCGATTTGGTCCTGTGCGCAGTGTAAAACCCGAGCTGGTCTTTGAGCTGGCTTTTGAGGGCATCAACAAGAGCAGCAGGCACAAATCCGGTGTTGCCCTGCGCTTTCCTCGCATCCTGCGCTGGCGAGAGGACAAGCCAACAGAAGAAGCCAATACCTTAGACGATCTGAAAGCTTTACTGAAATTGTATGGAAACGATCAAAACGACTAAGTCACTGACCCGCTTGGCGAGCAATTGGTTTGCCTCAAAGGGGTGGAAGCCTTTTCCCTACCAGAAAAAAGCGTGGAAGGCTTATTTGGAGGGCATGCATGGCATTGTCAATGCACCTACCGGAAGTGGCAAGACCTATTCCCTTTTCATTCCCATCGCTTTGGAAGCACTGGCTGCTCAGGCTGCTGGGGAAAAGGTGACGGGATTACAAGCCATCTGGATCACCCCCATTCGGGCACTGGCCAAAGAAATCAAAGCCGCTACCCAAAGGGCTGCGGAAGGCCTTGGATTGGATTGGAACATCGCCATCCGCAGTGGAGATACGCCGGAAAAGGAACGTCGAAAGCTTCGCCAGCAGGCTCCTCACGTGCTCATCACCACGCCGGAGAGTTTACATCTGCTGATGGCCAGTCGTGGTTATCCCGACTATTTCAAGCACCTCAAAACCGTGGTGACCGACGAATGGCACGAATTGATCGGTTCCAAAAGAGGGGTACAGATGGAACTGGCCCTGAGTCGGCTCAAAGGATTTTTGCCCAAGCTGAAGGTATGGGGCATTTCAGCCACCATTGGCAATATGGATGAAGCCTTGGAAGTGTTGTTGGGCAGCTCGATGGCAGCGGGAAAACATTGCATCATTCGCTCTTCCATCCAAAAGAAAATTGCCGTATCCTCCGTCATCCCCAAGGAGATCGAGCGCTTCCCTTGGGCGGGCCATTTGGGCATCAAGCTCATGCAGCAAGTCCTGCCCATCATCCAACAAAGCGAGAGCACACTGATCTTTACCAATACCCGGGCCCAATGCGAGATTTGGTACCAAAATCTTCTAGAAGCGGCACCCGATCTGGCGGGACAGATTGCCATGCACCACGGTTCCATCAGCCGGGAATTGCGGGATTGGGTGGAGCAGGCCTTGCACGATGGAGGCCTCAAAGCGGTGGTTTGTACGTCCAGCCTGGACCTGGGGGTGGACTTTCGACCTGTGCAGACCATTGTGCAGATAGGCGGGCCCAAAGGAGTGTCGCGCTTCGTACAACGGGCGGGCCGGAGTGGGCATCAGCCGGGGGCCTTGAGTTCGATTCATTTTGTGCCTACTCATCTATTGGAATTGGTGGAAGCAGCGGCCTTGCGGGAGGCAGTGGAAGAAGGCGTTTTTGAAAGTCGCATGCCATACATCCGTTGTTTTGATGTCTTGGTGCAGTACTTGGTGACCTTGTCGGTCAGTGAAGGCTTTCGCGAGCAAGAAATCTTTGAGGAGGTGTTGGGGACCTTTTGTTACCAGAGCATGAGCCGCGACGAGTGGCGTTGGATTTTGAGTTTCATCACCACTGGAAACAGCTTAGAGGCCTACAATGAATACCAAAAGGTGGGGGTTGACCCCAGAGGAGTGTATCGAGTGATGAACAAAGGAATTGCCATGCGCCACCGCCTGTCCATTGGCACCATTACCAGCGATTCGAATCTGGTGATCAAGTATGTCTCCGGTCGCAAGATTGGGACGGTAGAGGAGTGGTTCATCTCAGGGCTCAAGTCGGGCGATGTCTTTTGGTTTGCCGGGCGGAGTCTGGAGTTTGTTCGGGTGAGAGACATGACGGTGCAGGTGCGCAACAGCAAAAAGAAAAACAGCAAAGTACCTGCTTGGTTGGGTGGTCGCTTGCCCTTGTCTTCTCAGTTGTCGGAATTGCTTCGCATTCAGGTGGACAAACTGGCGCGGCAGGCCTATGACAATCAGCGGGAATTGTCTGCCATCGAGCCCATGGCGGCCTTGCAGGGGCGGCGGAGTCACTTGCCGCGTGCCGATGAGCTGTTGGTGGAGTATTTCAAGACCAGGGAAGGCTACCACTTGGTGTTGTATCCCTTTGAGGGGCGCTTTGTACACGAGGGACTTGGATCGCTCTTGGCCTATCGGATTTCGGCTTTGACGCCCATTTCTTTTTCCATTGCCATGAATGATTATGGGATGGAGTTGTTGTCGGACAAGGAGATTCCCGTTGGCGAGTTGATCAATGCGGACTTGTTTGATACATCGGAATTGCGGGCCGATATTGCCCGCTGCATCAATGCCACGGAGCTGGCCCGCCGCAAATTTCGAGACATTGCGAGCATTGCCGGCTTGGTGTTTCGGGGCTATCCGGGCAGAGAAAAGCGCGATCGACATTTGCAATCGTCCTCCAATTTGCTCTTTCAGGTATTTGATGAATACGAGCCAGAGAATCTACTATATTTGCAGTCGCACGAAGAAGCGCGAACTTTTCAGTTGGAGGAAGACCGATTGCGCAAGGCACTGAAACGCATTGGGTCGCAAAAAATCGTTCTGCAACAGCCTCACAAGCCAACCCCTTTTGCTTTTCCGATTATGGTGGATCGGCTGCGCGAGAGGCTCAGCTCTGAAAAATTGAAGGACCGCATTGAAAAGATGACGCTTCTGCTGGAAAAAGACTAGGGAATTCACACCAAGCCATCAAATATGTCCATTCAGAGAGTCGAGGTTTTTGGTCAGCAGTTGGTTTTGCATCCAGAGAAGGCCATGTATTGGGAGACGCAAAATCTGCTGCTCATTGGAGATTTACATTTGGGCAAGGCCGCCCATTTTCGCAAGAACGGCATCGCTGTTTCCCATGCTGTCATGGATGCCAATTTTGACCGCCTGAGCAAGCTGATGGCTCATTTCGATCCGGGCGGTGTGCTGTTTTTGGGCGATCTGTTTCATTCTGATTACAATTTGGCTTGGGAATATCTGGTAGAATGGATGAAAAATTATCCAGATTGTCGCTTCGAGTTGGTACAAGGCAACCACGACAGTCTGTCCGATGAGCTGTACCAGAGAGCAGGCCTGCACGTTTATCAGGAACCTCTGCATTACCCTCCTTTTTATTTCACCCATCACCCGATGGAAGATGTCCCAGCGGATGGCTACAATCTGGCTGGTCACATCCATCCGGGCGTCTTTCTAAAGGGATTGGCCCGCCAGCGGGTAAAGCTTCCTTGTTTTTGGTTTGGACCAAATCAGGGGCTGATTCCAGCTTTTGGGACATTTACGGGCCTTGGAATCATTCAGATCAAGGCAGAAGACAGGGTTTTTGTCGTAGCAGAGGAGTCTGTCATCCCCATTCAATAGCTCAGGATCAATTTTCTTTTCAATTTTTTTCAGATTCTTTTCCTCAAAAAGCCTCTTGCTGGCCTGTGTGTGTAGTGTTTGAAGTGCAATAAATAGGTGATTGCAGTGGTTTTGGTTGGTTTGTGGATGAGGTAAATAATTGATTGTCAATGTTTAGTGAATTTTTGAAAAAGTGAAAGGCTAATTTTTGATGTTCTAAAAAGTGTTTCAACTGTCCTTTTTTTGGGCTCCATATGATCTTATGTTTGTAATGTGATTAGTTGATAAACACAAAAACAAATAATCACGGAAAAGCAGAGAGAATTAGTAACCATTAAAAAAAATTGTCATGAGAAACTCGAAAATGAACCTTGCCCAAACTTCTAGCAAAATTTCCAACGCACAACTGATCCAGAGACTAAAACTAAAGACCATAAAGGGTGGTATTACCAACGGATGTCCTCCTCCCATCGATTGGCCATCAACTGATGACAGAAGAGTACAAAGGTAATTCGACCTGATAAAGAATTATATGTTGAAAACCATTTGAAGCGCCTTGGAGATGATTCTTTGAGGCGTTTTTTCTTGGCCCGAAAGTCCCGCATGGATTTTCGGGCCATTTGCATTGGTGGCCGCCGATGACAGCTGTGATGAGGAGGATGATTTTGTAGAGGAAGACAAACGATGGATGGGGAGGGGGCAAAAAAAGAAAGTCGCATTCTGTGGAACACGACTCACTACAACAAATTATAATCCCATGAACATATCCGAAAACAATGTAATATCTTGTTGGTGGCGCTCGAAAGCGCGGGTATTATCTCGGAAAACACCGTGGCATCGGGTTGATCCAGTGGTTGCACTGAAACAACCCGATTCACTAGTAACAAATTATAATCCCATGAACATATCCGAAATAATGTCCGGCTCTATTGCCGGAGGTGATTGTCATTAATCACATTACAATGATCCGGTTATTTTTTGGTTTGAACGAATACAAAAAACCAAATAAGTTGCAATTAAAATTATTATATTATAATATTTACATTTTGTATAATGCTTTTAGGCAAGTGTTTGTTTGAAAAATATGGCAAAATTTTGAAAAATTTTGTGAATCATATGTGTGCGTATCTGCTGGTACTTGGTCTCAAAAAAACTTTTCTTTTCAACTGATTGGATGGAAAATTGTCAATTTGAAAGCCGCGTTTTATCAATTTTTACGTTTTTCTAATACATTTGTATGCGCCTACAGGCACATTTTCCCATTCCTTTACACTTTCTGAGTAACACCCTTTCAGGAAGTCACCCACACCAAACTTCATCAGCGCTTCCTTTCTGGATGAGCCCGCAGCAAGTCGCGGCCCATCAAATAAAGAAATTGAGAGATCTGATCTAGGATCAAAGAATCTGTCATCCCGCAGCCCTTGAAGGGTATACGGTTGTTTGGAGGCTAATCGTAGCGGGATGGCTTTTTGAGATTTGCCATTCGGGTTTGTTTCATCGCTTTGCATTGCGTAGTTTTGTTGCGCTATGCAACCACTCCCAACTTCGATACTCAACGTACCCATTGCCATTGATTTGGTCGACTTAGAAGAACTGATCAACAACCAGCTCAAAGGCCTCATTTACGAGGACAATGACATGGAAGACAATGGCGGAGACAAGCTCATGGCCAAAGTGGAAAAGAATGGTACCATCAACGTGCAGTTGGAGGGCCAGGAGGTCAAGTATTTTGTGCCGCTCAAAATCTGGATCAAAAAAGGGATCGGCCCCACTTCCATCGAAGCGGAAGGAGACATCAATTTGCGGTTTTTTACCCAATTCGACATCGGAGAGGATTGGGGGGTGAGCAGCCAGACCAAGGTGGAGGGCTTTGAGTGGGAAAAGAAGCCCGTCATCAAATTGGGACTCTTCGACATGCCCGTCGAGCGCATCGCCAGCAGCATTCTCAAAAAAAGCTATCAGCGCATTGCAGATCGCATCGACCAAAAAATCCAACAAAATTTCAACCTGCGCCTGTGGGTTCGCAAGGCTTGGCAATTGCTCCAACATCCCATTCTGCTGTCTGCCGAGCACTCGTTTTGGCTTCGCATCCTCCCCAAGTCCATCCAAATGACGCCCATCAAAAACCAGGGAGAAAAGATTCACTCTACGCTTTCGGTTTCTGCTCAATTGGAGGTCAAGGCAGGTGTACAACCCTCGTCCATTGCCCTGCCTGCCATGCCCAGCTACCAACTCACCAAGGAGGCGGAAAAAGATTGTGCTGTTCACCTCAAGGTTTTGGTGGATTATGAATATGCATCGCAGATGACCCAGAAATTTGCTGCCAAGCGAAGTTTTGGTCCTCCTGGTAAGACGGTCCAAGTTGATCAACTGACCATCCGTCCAGAAGGAGACCAACACCTGGCAGTGGATGTGACAACGGAAGGGGCCTACAAAGGACACATCGAGGTCAAGGCCCGCCCAGAATTGCAACGCGAGCAGGGGTTGATGGTGGTTCATCCCACTGATTTTCAATTGATTGGTGCCAACATTGTCATGCGAGGCATCGGTCGATTGCTCAAAGGAGTCATCCTCGAACAGATCGAAGAATACCTTCGCTTTCCACTTGCCGAGCGCCTCGACATGGTAAAGACCCAGCTCAACCAACGCCTTGAGTCCTTTGAGTTGGCCAGTGAAGTTTTGTTGAAAGGAGAATTGGAAGAATTGTCCATTCAGGATTTTCACATCCTGTCGGAGGGCCTGCAAGTCCGCGTCCAATCTCAAGGAGCCATCAACATAGAGGTCAGTGGATTCAGTGCTGTACAAGATAAACTCAAGCCCAAGTCTACATGAAAACACAGTATGCCATATCTGCTGGGCATGAATCGACTGTCGAGGTAGCCCAAACGATACTTGAAGCCGGAGGAAATGCAGTGGATGCCGCTGTGGCAGCTTTGCTGGCGACTTTTGTGGTGGAGCCCTGCATGTCGTCGGCTGGCGGTGGTGGTTTTGCCATGGTGTACGAGCCAGGGCAGGAAGTCCAGATTGTCGATTTTTTCTGTCAAACCCCCAAGGAAAAGTTTGATGGTGGCAAAGCAGATTTCTATCCCATAGAGGTCGATTTTGGAGAAGTCAAGGAGGTCTTTCACGTGGGCATGGGATCCACCGCTGTCCCTGGTTCCATCGGAGGCATTTTTGCCATGCATCGCCGCTGGGGGAAGATGCCGATGAGCGAGCTTGTTCAGCCTGCCATCCGCCTAGCCAAAGAAGGGGTGATCGTCAACGATTTTCAGCATGAAGACTTCGTGCTGCTGCGCAACATCCTGCAAGTTGACCCCAAAGCAGCTCCCATTTTCTTTCCCGATGGAGAATTCATCCAACTGGGGGATCGCCAATTCATGCCAGAGCAGGCAGATTTTTTGGAGTATTTGGGCAAAGAAGGCCCTGATTTTTTTTACAAAGGAGAAATTGCCCGCACCATTTGTGAAGACCATTTGGAAGGCGGTGGCTTTTTGAGGCGACATGACTTTGAGACTTACGAGGCCGTATTTCGCAAGCCTTTGCAATTTTGGTTTCGGGACAATCAAATTCTCACCAACCCACTGCCATCCACCGGAGGAATGAGCCTGCTGATGGCCTTTCACGCCTACGATGAGCGAGGCGATGCCGCCGACATTTTCGAAAAAGAGCATGTCGCCATATTGGTAGAAGTTCTTCAACAATTGGATCGATTCAAAAAGCATCCCCAAGCTTTTCAGACTTGGCTGACAGAAAACCTGCCCGAGTTTGGCAAGTTTCAATTTGGTCTGCCCAAGGACCGCAAATGGGGGAGTACCACCCACTTCAACATCGTTGACGAAAAGGGCATGGCTGTGAGCCTGACGTCGACCAATGGAGAGGGCTCGGGTTATTTTGTGCGCCATACAGGGGTGCAACTCAACAATATGCTGGGGGAGTCTGCCTTGCTGCCCAATGGCTTTCATTCCTGGACCCCGGACCACCGACTTTCCTCCATGATGAGTCCGAGCATGGTCCTCGACAAAAGCGGCTTGCTGGAAGTTGTCATGGGAAGCGGAGGTGCCAGCCGGATTCCAACGGCCATTTTTCAAGTCCTACTCAACCTGCTGCAATACGACTACAGCCTCAACAAATCGGTTGACCTGCCCCGCGTCCATCTCGAACATGGCGAACTGAACATCGAAGCGGCCAACAACCTCAATTTTGCCTCCGATGTATACCCCAAGAAGAAGGAGTGGACCGATTACTCTCTGTTCTTTGGTGGGGTTCACGCGTTGCGCCGGACAGCCAGCTTCTGGGAGGCCGTTGGAGACCATCGCCGAGATGGTGTTGCTTTGCTGTCCTAAGGATTCATTTGTGGCTGTCTGAGGGGCAAAAAGTCACCGACATTTCACCTGTTTTCTCAAATGTTTTAGTATCATTGTGGTACTAGGGTGCAGTTTGTCTGTGCTCTGGCATTCCAAAACCGAAACAAAGGCCATGAACAATTACCGATTCCCTCTGGCTTTGGCAAGCCGTTTGTTCCTATCGTTTGCCTTCTTTTTCACCACCATTTGTGTACTTTCGGCTACTGTTGTTTACGTAGACATCACTGCTACTGGCAGCGACAATGGCAGAAGTTGGACCAATGCCTATACCGACCTCCAGGATGCCCTCGACAAGGCTCGCAATACCCCCTCTGTGACGGAGATTTGGGTGGCCACGGGTACCTATCTGCCAAGTCAAAATGGAGATCGGGCTGCTTCCTTTGAGCTGGTTCCGGGCGTGGCCATCTATGGGGGATTCAAAGGCACAGAGAGCCTGCGCAGCGAGAGAGAGCCCCAGGCCAATCAGGTGGTGCTCAGCGGCAACATCGGTGATGCCACAACAGATGCCGACAACAGCTATCACGTTTTGTTGGCCCGCAACATCACCGACCCGGAGACCACCATCGATGGATTCTACATTCAGGATGGCAGAGCGGATGGAAGTGGCCTGTTTGCTTGTGGTGGCGGTTTTTTGAACTACAACGATAACACAGGAGGCGCGACAGCCTACTACCGCATATCAGGTCTTGTTTTTTCTGGCAACTATGCCAAGCGAGGTGGAGGAATGTGCAATTATGCAGAAAATGATGTCCACGACAGCCTCATCATCGAGCAGTGTACCTTCGATCAAAACGAAGCCATCCAAGGGGGAGGGGTTGCCAATTACAAGTCGACCGACAGCCAGATAGAGTGTGCCTATCAGAATTGTGCCTTCTCGCGCAACAATGCCAGCAACAGTGGGGGAGCGGCGGCCAATGACGGCCTGAGTGGGCAAATCATCAGTCAGTTCAAGTGCAACGTCAAGTACATTGGCTGCACATTTTGGAACAATACTGCTCGAAGCGGGGGCGTATTTTACATCGCCGACAATTCATCCAAGTTCAGCGTTTTGTCTCGCAACTGCTCCCTATACGGCAACGACGCCAGTTCGGGCAGCGATGCTGTGTGTGTGGGTGACAATGGCTCCATCCTCATGGGCAACATCATCGCCTGGAACGGCAGTGCCATCCGCAATTGTTCCTTTCTCATTGGCGACAATACCATCACGGTCAACAACAGTTTGATCGAAAACAGCAGTCAATACAATGATTTTCCCTCCATCAGCGATCCCGGCTTTGTCGACCCGGCCAATGGCGACTTGCACATCTCGGCCTGCTCTCCCTTGATTGACGAGGGCACCAATTACAATCTCCCGACACCGACCGATCTGGATGGCAATCCCCGCATGATTGGCAACTTTTTGGACTTGGGTGCCTATGAATTCAGTGGCGATCCCATTGGGCTGCCCATCCCAAACCAGGCCTCCCTTCAGGTGGTGGCCACCCAAGAGACGACAGCTCCGGATGGTTGGACCCACTACTACACTTGTGACAACCCTGAGCGACTCGTATTGTCTGTCTTCAAAGATGGACAAGACGTGGGAACGCTGGGCCAAGATGGTTTTGTGGTGCAGACCGTGACCCTGCCCAGCTTTGGACAAGCAGGTCTCAACCGAAGCTCGGCCGATTACCTCAGAGGCATGAATGGTTGGATGACCTTCAATCGGTATTGGCAGGTCTTGAATGCAAAATCTGTTCAGCAAGATCTCAAAGTGCGTTTTTACTTCAGTGACATCGACTTTGAAGACATCCAAAAGGCATTGGACGCCAGCGGAACGCCTCGTTTGACCGACGCCACCGAGCTGCGCTTTTTCACCGTCAGTGGTGCCGATCCCCTGTCCAACAATGTCATTGGCAGCAATGGAACCTACACTCCCTTGGAATACAATACCGAAGCCTCCACCAGCGAATGGACCCTTGGAAGCTACGATGGAAATACCTATGCTGAATTTGTGGTTGACCAGTTGAGCAGTGGAAGTGCAGGCTCCGAGTCATTGGCTCCCTTACCAGTAGAATTCAAATCCTTTGGTGCTACTTTGGTGGATCAGCAGAAGGTCCGTCTGGAGTGGGTGACAGCCAGTGAGGTCAACAACGATTATTTTCTCGTAGAGCGATCTCACAATGGCGTGGACTTTTTCCCTCTGGAAGTGGTACCGGGCCAGGGCAATGCCCAGGTGGAAAGCAGATATGAAAGCTGGGACTTCGGTCCGCAAAACGGGGCAAACTACTATCGACTCAAGCAAGTGGATGTAGACGGCCAGTTTTCCTACTCGGCAGTTGCCTCGGTATTTTTGGAAGGGGAAGATGGAAAAGCCCTGGTTTTTCCCAATCCCACCAACGGCCCTCTGTCCATCCAGTTGCCAGTGGATTTGGAAGGACAGTTGAGAATGCAGCTCTTCGACAGCTACAACCGATTGGTGTGGGAAGAAATTTTGACAAATTTTTCAGCGGCCCGGATGAGCCGAAATTTCGAGCATTTGCAGGCCGGAATGTACGTTCTCAAGCTCAACGCAAAGCGGTACCGGAGCTTCCATCCGCTGGTGATCACACAATTGGATTGAAATTTGCACATATCCCAATACAACATATTATAATCCCATAGAAAGGCGAAGCTCATCGAGCTTCGCCTTCTTCTTTTGATTTTTTCAATGAATTGGTGTGGATGGATGCTCTTTGCAGCCTACAGGAGCGCAGCGACGAGTGACCCACCGAAGCAATGCGATGGGTGCAAAAAATGATGTTGATAGCTTGGGGCGATTAAGCCGTATAGATGTATTGGGAAAATCTAACTGTAGATGTTTTCGTATACCTCTTTGAGGTTGTAGGTTTGGTTGTCGGTGTGGATGAGATACATGTAGCCGTCGATTTCGCGACCTGTGATCTTGGTGAACTGCATTTTGAAGTAATAGTCGAGATTGTAAAACAGCTGCATGACATTGGCAGGGATGACGGTATTGACATGCTTGCCAAGTACAAAGGCAATGTAGTTGGATTGGATGCTGGTGGCCGAGATGCAGAACTTCCCTTGCTCATACAGTTTGTCAAAAGGATTTTCGTCATCGATGTTGTCTGGATGCTTGGCGATCTTTTGGCTGATGTCGTTGAAAAGATCAATCAATTCTTCCGCTGGCGGATTGGTCATCGCCATTTTGACCTGCTCGTAGGTAATCATGATGGTAATGGTTTTCCCACCGGTTTGCAACCAGTGATTGTGAGTACGAGAGGGGGGCGGAATTTGGAGAACAGTGGGTCGCGCGCATTGGCCGACGCAGCTACCCAAATAAATCAAATTGCATACCAAACGACTGGCCGATGTACAAAAAAGCCTTCTCCTTTGGGCAGGCCGTTGGGCGCTTGTACCGTCGGGAGAAGGCTGGGTGTTGTTTCCAAAGCTTCTTTCGTTGTTGTGGATGATCTCAAATTTTCATTGGAAGTTTGTTTGTTGGATATGGCATTAGTGTTGAACAATGATTTTTTCTCCAAATGGGCGTCCATCTGCCAAACGGCCTTCGATGAGGTACAGGCCATTGGCCAGATGATGGGTAGACAATTCGATGTTTTGTTGGGCCTGTTCAAATTGGCTGTCCACTAGAATGCGGCCACTGACATCGCTGAGTCGCAGGCTGATCAGGTTTGCTTCCTGGCTCTGGATATTGAGCAGGGCAGAGCTGGGATTGGGAAAAATGTCCAACTTGGCTGGCTCCAATTCTACAGTTGAAGTGATCGCATTGCAACCCGCTCCCCGCAGCATACAAGCGTCAAAGCCAGACTGGATTTGGTCGGAGCCTGCGTAAATCTCTGTGACATTTTGCAGGTAGTCATTGCCCTCTTTTTGGTAGAAGGTATAGCCCACGACCATCTGTTGGACAGCTCCTGGCATCATTCTGATGGGGCCTGTACTCATCAATCCACTCCGCTCTCCCGGCACATTGCCAGCCGCCACCTCGTTGTCCAGGTTGTTGCCATTGGGATCGCCTGTAAACAGCTGACCATCATTGGGAAGGGGATCGCCATTGCGTTCACTGCCCGACAACAGGCGGTAAAATTCAAGAATGGATTGACTTTCGTCATCTTTTATTTCCACCGGAAGGGCGTGGGCGATGGGCAGTTCTTGAAGATCATCTGCTCTCAGCCCTCGCATGCGTTGGACAACCATCGCAGGAGGATTGCTTTCATAGCCATCTTCATCTGTTGCATCTCCATTGTATCCAAAGAGGATGTTTCGGCTGGGATCGGAGCCGATGAAGTCATCTGCTGGGTTGCCAATGTCGAAGTCGGCGAAGGTGCCCACATACATGGAGTCAACGATTTCCAGGCTTCTATTGATGATTCTGTAATGGACAAAGATGCTGTTGTTGAGCGGCGTTTCTTCACTGCAATTGTAGACAAATACCATGCATTGAATTTCGGCGCCAATGGATGCTCCTTCGACTTCAAAGTTTGGACCGAAGTCATTGTAGGCAAACCAGTACATCTCGTCGGGCTGGATGAGGTCATCTTCGCTCGGATCGCAGCCTGGCAGGTCCAGGATGGGGAAATCACCTTGGTCGGGATTGTAAAGGGCCTCTCCATCTTGGTCAAAGAAGGGGGCAGTGCTCTGATCCAGTTCGATGGCATCGGCATTGTAGTCGTCGAAAAAGGCATTGCCTCGTCCAGGCCAGCCATAGATGTTGGCGATGGGGCGGTCGATGACGCCATTGTCTTTCCAATCGGCCAGGTGTTCCTCAATGTCTTGTCGGGTGACCTTCCAGATCTTGTTCATTTTGGGCACATGTGCAAAGTCAGCTTTGTTGTCCTTGTTGTACAATTGGAATGCGCCTTTCAGATTGTCGGCCAGATCGAAACCCGAAATCCACAGCCCCGATACGCGCATGCTGCTGTTTTGGGCTCCATTGGTCAAAAACTGTCCATTGGTTCCATCTGTAAAAAGGGCGCCATCGGCCCGAATGATTGTTTTGACTCTGTTTGTGTTGATGGTAACACTGGCAGGGAGAGCCTGTGACCATCCCAAAACGATCAGGTGGCAAAATAGTAAGGTGAAGAGTATTCTTTGGGTCATAGCCTGTAGGTTTTAGTGATGTATTCTGCAGCCAATGTACGACCGGAGAGGAGATTTGGGCAAGCAAGTTTTGTGAATAAGTCAGGTTTCTGGTGGGTGCATTCAAGAAGAGATGTACACCCACCAGAAGCGATTCAGGAGAGAGATGTATTGGAAAATTTTGTAACTTATCTGTACGGCTCAGTCTTTTAAGTCAGCAAAATGAAGACAACCGCCCCCACGATAAAGCCCAAAAAAGCCAGCCAGGCAATTTTCTTGAGGTACCAAATGAAGTCGATTTTCTCCATTCCCATGGCAGCCACCCCAGCTGCAGAGCCGATGATGAGCATGCTTCCTCCAGTTCCAGCAGAGTAGGCGATGAAGTGCCAAAGCTCTGAATCCAAGGGCTCGGTGTACATCCCCATGGACGCGGCGACGAGTGGTACATTGTCGATGATGGCCGATAGGAAACCCAGAATGATGATGACCACATCCTGATTGGGAACGGCCGTTTGGAGCTGTTCGGCCACGAAGCGCAGTGAGCCCACGCCATTGACCACCATGGATTCCAGTGCTGCTACGGCCATGAGAATGCCCAGGAAAAAGAGAATGCTGGACATCTCGATGCGCGAAAGGGCCTTGTGAGGAGAGTAGAGGTGCTTGCGTTCCTCTGTAAAGTCTTCTTCCGGGTGAATGTATTCTGACACCAACCACACAACACCCAAGCTGAGCATCATGCCCATGTAGGGAGGCAGGTGAGTCACTGTCTTGAAAATGGGAACGAAAATGATGCCGCCCAATCCCAAAAAGAGCATGGTGCGAGAACTGAGCAATTTCTCTGTTTCAAATCCCTCGTCTTTGTTGACGGTAATTTCCCCTTGGAAGGGTTTGAGGAAGGTCGCCACAAAGAAGGGAACAGCAAAGCAAATGATCGATGGAATGACCAGCATCTTGATCAGGCCAAAGGTACTGACCCGTTCGCCGATCCACAGCATGGTCGTGGTCACATCACCAATGGGAGACCAGGCCCCCCCGGCATTGGCAGCAATCACGATCATGGCCACATACCACATTCGTTCGTCTCGCTCGCTGATCAATTTGCGCAGCAAGGTGACCAAAACGATGGTAGCTGTCAGGTTGTCGATGATGGCAGAAAGAATGAAGCCCAGGATTCCCACGATCCAAAGCAATCTCTTGCGACTGCGAGTTTGTACCCAGCTCTTGAGAATCTCAAAACCTCTGTGCAAGTCAATGATTTCGACAATGGTCATCGCACCGATGAGGAAGATCAGGATTTCGGCAGTCTTGCCCAAGTGGTGGAGAAGGGTATTGGTAAATCCGTGTTCGGCATCGTGATGATCTCCACTGCCTCCCATGGAGAACAAATGGTCATGGGTATCGATCACCTCAAGCACCCCACTTTGGAAGCCGATGGCCAGCAGAGCCCAGCAAAGGGCACCCATGATAAGGGCAGGAACCGTTTTGTCGAGTTTGAGCGGATGCTCGAAAACAATGGTGAGGTATCCAAGAATGAAGCAGACTATAATACCGGCTAGCATCGATCAGTTGGTTTTGTGTGTGATAGAAGAGTGGTTCTAAAAAGACTGGACAAATTTAAAATTTTTATGATCAGCTGTTCTGTCCGGTGTCTTATTTTTTTTCTGCTCATTTGATAATGGCAATTTTCCCTCTCTTACGGTAGTATTTTACCCGAAATCCAGTTATTTTTGCAGCACTTTACAAGCAGCAATCCAAAATTATGGTAAAAATCGGCGAGATTGATCTGGGAGAGTTCCCTTTGCTACTGGCACCCATGGAAGATGTGAGCGATCCTCCCTTCCGAGCTTTGTGCAAAGAGCAGGGCTGTGACATGATGTATTCGGAGTTCATCTCCGTGGAAGGACTCATCCGCGATGCCCACAAAAGCGTCCAAAAACTGGACATCTATCCCGAAGAACGCCCCGTTGGCATTCAAATCTTTGGAGCCATCCTGGACTCCATGACCCGTGCCGCCGAGATTGTCGAACAGGCAGGCCCTGAACTATTGGACATCAATTTTGGTTGTCCGGTCAAGAAGGTGGTGTGCAAAAACGCGGGAGCTGGCATCTTGCGGGACATCGACCAAATGGTCAAGCTGACGGATGCCATTGTAAAGTCGACCAATTTGCCTGTGACCGTCAAGACGCGCCTCGGCTGGGACGACAACAGCATCCGCATCGAGGAGGTTGCCGAGCGCTTGCAAGATGTGGGGATCAAGGCACTGTCCATTCACGGTCGGACCCGAAAGCAGATGTACAAAGGCTCTGCCGATTGGACCCTGATTGGCAAGATCAAGGAAAATCCCAGGATTCACATTCCCATTTTTGGCAATGGCGACATCGACAGTCCGCAAAAGGCCAAAGAATACCGGGAACGCTATGGGGTCGATGGCATCATGATTGGCCGGGCCAGCATTGGCTATCCTTGGATTTTTCGTGAGATCAAGCACTACTTCAAAACGGGAGAAATCTTGCCGCCTCCCACCGTCGAAGAACGCGTGGAGGCCGCCCGTCGACACCTGCAGCACTCCATCGAATGGAAAGGCTTGAAACTGGGGGTTTTGGAAACCCGACGCCACTACACCAATTATTTCCGGGGATTTCCCCACATTCGACCTTATAGAACCAAACTGGTGACTTGTGATGAGCCAGATGCAATATTTGCGACCCTTGAACAAATCAGAGAGCGATACAGTGGATTGATGCTTTCTGCATGACTTTGTTGTTGATCGAAAGCCGTTGCCAACGGTTTTTCTAAAAATTGCACTTTTGGTATTTGATATTCAGCCACACGAAAGGGAGATTTTTACATTCATCGAGCAAGCAGCGACCGAACTCGGCATGCCTGTCTACGTGGTGGGAGGCTATGTCCGCGACCGACTGTTGGGACGGCCCTCCAAAGACATGGACATCGTCTGTGTAGGCAGTGGCATCAAATTGGCCCACGCACTGGCTCGCCGCCTACGACCCATTCCAAGGGTGGTCGTCTACAAGCGATTCGGCACGGCCATGCTCAAGCACAAGGGACTGGAAATCGAATTTGTCGGGGCCCGGCGCGAGTCCTACCGCTCCGACTCCCGCAAGCCCATCGTAGAGGAGGGTAGTTTGGAAGACGATCAAAACCGAAGAGATTTCACCATCAACGCCCTGGCCGTCAGCCTCAACGCTGCTGATTTTGGCTTCATCATCGATCCATTTGACGGACTTCACCACCTGGAAATCAAGCTCATCAAAACGCCATTGGAACCAGGCAAAACCTTTTCGGATGATCCCCTGCGCATGATGCGGGCCATTCGCTTTGCCACCCAACTCGGCTTTCGCATCCAAGACGAGACCCTGCGAGCCATCTCCAAGTATCGCAACCGGATCAACATCATTTCCAAGGAGCGCATCACCCAGGAGTTGGAAAAAATCATGCTCACAGATCGACCGTCGGTGGGATTCAAGCTCTTGTTCAACACGGGCCTGCTGAAGATCATCTTTCCCGAATTGGTCGCCCTGCAAGGGGTGGAAGTTCGCCAAGGGATTGGGCACAAAGACAATTTTTACCACACCTTGCAGGTCCTCGACAACATCTGTCAGAATACCAACAACATCTGGCTGCGCTGGGCAGCCCTGTTTCACGACATTGCCAAACCACCCACCAAGCGCTTCCACCCCAAACAAGGCTGGACCTTTCACGGCCACGAAGCACTGGGCGCCACCATGCTACCCCGCATCTTCCGCCGCATGCGCCTGCCCATGGACCACAAACTCAAGTACGTCCAAAAATTGGTGCGACTCCACCTTCGTCCCATCAGCCTGACCAAGGAAAACATCACCGATTCTGCTGTCCGAAGATTGCTTTTTGAAGCAGGCGAAGACATCGATGATCTCATGGTACTTTGCGAGGCAGACATCACCTCCAAAAATCCCAAAAAAGTCAAGCGCTACCTGGAAAATTACGAATTGGTGCGCAGCAAGCTTGATGAGGTGGAGGAAAAAGACCGCATCCGCAATTGGCAGCCACCCATCACTGGTGAGATGATCATGTCCACCTTTGGAATCGAACCGTCCAAAGATGTTGGCATCATCAAAACGGCCATTCGGGAAGCCATCCTGGATGGAGAAATCCTCAATGATTACGACGAAGCCTACAATTTCATGATCCGCAAAGGCCGCGAATTGGGCTTGAAGCAGGTGAGCTGATGCAGTTGTCACCCCAGCTGCTGAAAGGCTTGCAAAACCGCCTGAAAATTGGGAATCGAAGAGGTGCCCATCTCAATGCATTGCCAGGTCGGTCCCGCTACAAACTAGACTTGCACCGACTGGAAGCCCTGGCCCCGGGATCCAGCCAGCAATTCCTCGAAGACCTTCTCCGCAAGGCAGACTTTCAATTTTCCTTGCAAATCAACCAGCGCTCCAAAGACTTCCTGCAACGTCCCCCCGAGCAGCAACAACAACTTTTGCAACTCCAGCGCTCTCTGGAAAATCTGGCCTACCAGACAGAAGCCATCGAATTGGAAAAAGGCATTCAAAGCCTCGGTTTGGGCTTTCCGCTTTTGGTGCGCCGCAATTGGAAGGACGGTCGCTTGATCCTCGCCCCGCTGTTCATTTGGACATTGCGCATTCGCCAAAGTGGAGATTTTACCAGCTGGCGCCTCCAACGACGAGAGGATGACCCCATTTTGTTCAACGAAGTCCTCCTCAATCACCTGCGGGCCGATGGTGGTTTTTCCCTGCAGGGAATGCCCGAAGAGATGACCGAGAAGGGGTATTTGTCAGAAGAGGACGTTCTGAAGCTATCTGAGGAATTGCTAAATAACATCAACCAACACACTGAAGCGGCCCATTTCGATCTGTTGCGGATGAAGTTGACAGAGCTGCACCCCATCCGGCCTAAGGAAGAATACGAAACCATCCTACAAGACCATCCCGAATCGGCCTACATCCACCGAGGTGCTTTGTTGTCGATCTTTGAGCTGCAAAAACAAAGCATCATCTCCGATTTTGATGACCTTCTGGCCATGGATGACTTGGAATTACCAGCTGCTCTGACCGAGCCCCCCAGCTTTCAATCGATTTCCTCGGTCCCCACCGATCCTTCTCAGCAAAAGGTCTTGCATGCCTTGGAGGCGGGCCACAATCTGCTGATTCAGGGGCCGCCCGGCACGGGAAAGAGCCAGATATTGACAGCCACATTGGTCAATGCCTTGGAAAATGGTCGTCACTGTTTGGTGGTGTGCGAAAAACGGACAGCCCTGGAGGTATTGCATCAGGCATTGGTGGAGAGGGGCTTGGGGGAACATTGTGTGTTGATCAAAGACAGTTCGAAGGATCGGTCGACGGTGGTCAATTCAGTCCGGGATCGCCTGGACCAGTACCAAAACAAACGCCATCGATCCACTCATTCCCGCCAGGGCTTGGAATACATCCTCCGAGCCTGTCGCCGACACATCGCCACCATCAATGCCCAGCACCAACGGGTGGGGGAACGCCAGTTGATGGGCCACAATTGGACGGAGGCAGTTGGGATGTTGCTGCGCGAGTTGGCAGGGGAGGAGGAGCCCCCCCGATTGCAATTTGATCCCGCCTGGTTCCGCTTCAAAGATGCCGAATGGGATCGACTCCGACAGATGGCGCGCGAAGGGCAGGCCTTGTACAAAGACTTCGGGAGCCGTCCGGATATGGATTTCTACCAGCGATATAAGTTTCAAGGAGAACAGCCCTTTTTGGTCGAACGGCAATTGACAGAGGCCTTTGACAACTATCGGCAGCAGTTGGAAGACATTCGCCTGGACATGGCCCAGTACAAGACGGAATACTACCGATTGCGCAGGGAGGCCTTTCGCAGGGAGGAACAAAAAATCAAAGGCTGCATTCACAACATCCGACAGATTTACGATCAGCACCAGTACGATCCCGATTTTCTGGAAGAAAACCACAAAAGTGATTGGCTGTTTCGCTTGGCTGTCCTGTTTTCTGCCCAGCGCAAGGCAAGCCTTCGATCCCAGCAAGAGGTCCGCCAACTCTTTGGCAAATTGCAGCAATTGATTGGGCGGCAGCAAGGGCTTTCCGCTCTTTCCGGCGGCAGGGATTTGCGCACCGCTTATGATGAGCTGGAGGAATGGCAAAAGGAATTTTCGTCTTGGTCAAATGACTGGGATGACTTGATTCGGAAAAAGCTGGAGGAAATGGATGTACACAATATAGCACCTTCCTTTCAGACAGAACACCTTCGGCAATTGCAGCAAAAGATGCGAGCGTTGGACCGCCAACTGGCAGCAGACGATTGGTGCCGTCCAAGGCCAGCGGGAGGGACCTTCCAAGAATGGGATGCATCCTGGCTTGCCTTGCTCGATCGGCAGGCCAATGTGTTGCCCTCATCGGCTGATTTTCCCAAACTCTTCAAATGGTTTCGCTTTCTCCATCGACTGTCTGAGGCAGAGCAAAGCTTGTTGTTTCAAGTGCAAGGTCACGACAATTGGGAGCACGCTTTGTTCCTATTCTATGTAGACGCCTTGCTGCAGCGAAAGGGGCACTTTGAGTTGCCCACCGATGAAAAGGCCCATGAGTTGTTGACCAAAGAAATGGCCAGTTTGGAAGAAGAACAACTCAATTGCATTCGGGCGTATTGGATCACTCGCCAAATGGCTGCCGCCAGGGGCTTTGATCGGACCGAGGGCCTGTCGGTGAAAAATTTGTACAACAAACGAAGGAGCCACAAACACCGTCGCCTGTCGCTGCGCCTGATCGTGCGGTGGGCCCCGGAGCTGTTCCGCACCTTTTTTCCCATCCTGCTCACCACACCAGATGCCTGCAGCAATCTATTTCGAGGGCAGATCAATTCTTTCGACCTGGTCCTTTTCGATGAGTCCAGTCAATTGCGCTTGGAAGACACCCTGCCAGCTCTGCTAAAGGGGCGGCAAAAAATCATTGCAGGCGATGAGCACCAAATGCCTCCTTCCAATTACTTCAGCCGACTATTTGATGGGGAATTGAACGATCAGGAGGAGCTGGAAGAGGAAGACTTCCACTATGAGCGCGATGATGTATTGCTCTCCTGTGAATCCCTGCTGGACTTTGGGCAGGAATGCCAATTTGACAAACAATACCTCGATTTTCACTACCGCAGCCGCCATCCCCACCTCATCGACTTTTCCAACCAGGCCTTCTACAACGGACGCTTGCGCCCCCTGCCACAACGCAAGCAAAGCCAGGCCATTCGCTTCTTCCAAGTCAATGGCACCTATGACCAGCACACCAATGAGGCCGAGGTAGACCGCATCCTGCACACCCTGGAACACGACATACAAGCCAATGCCGATGGAACCTATCCCAGTGTCGGCATCGCCACCCTCAACATCAGCCAGCGCAATCGCATCAAACGCGCCCTGGCCCGCCATCGCCGACGAAAGGATGGGAAAGACTTTGACGAGAAAATGCGCCAATTGGAGGCAGGAGGGCTGTTCATCAAAAACTTGGAAAACATCCAGGGCGATGAAAGGGATGTGCTGCTGTTGTCGACCACCTACGGACCAGACAAACAGGGGCGATTTTACCAGCGTTTTGGGCCGCTCAACCACCGAAAAGGCTACCAATTGCTCAATGTCATCATCACCAGAGCAAGGGATCAAATCCATCTGTTTACATCCATTCCCGAGGACATCTACCTCGATTATCGGACGCATTTGGCAGAAATGGGCAATCACCGAAAGGCCGTTTTTTTCGCCTACTTGGCCTATGCCAGGGCTGCCTCAGAGGCTGACGAGCCCGCCCGCCAGGAAGTGCTGACTGCCTTGGCTGCAAATCAAACGGTTGCCATCACAGGAGAGCCAGAGCTTCCAGCCTCCGTCTTTGCCAACGAATTGGCCCAACTACTGACAGGCACCTATGGCCCAGACAGTGTCCAGTTGCAGGCAACTTTTGGTGGGTTTGTCATTGATGTGCTCTTCGATCCGGGCTTGCCAGGCTGGCCAGGGATCGCCATAGAATGTGACGGAGCCAAGGCCCATTTGGAGCGGGAGGCCTACCTCTACGACCTGCACCGCAAATCCATTCTCGAAGGCGAGGGATTTGTCTTTCACCGTCTCTGGAGTACCCTTTGGTGGCGCGACCGGACAAAAGCAGCTGCCGATTTGTTGGCCTTCATTGACAAGGAGTTGGCCCGTCACCGATGATAGCGATCTGCCAAGGCTTGGGCAAGGGCTTGTAAATCGATTTGCAATTGCTCTTTGTTGATTTGCAGGACTTGTTCCCGGATGTCCTCTGGCAAGGCTGAATACCCGAGTTGAGCACCCATGATGGCTCCAACCACTGCTCCGACTGTATCATTGTCCCTTCCAAAATTGGTCAGAAAACACATGGCATCCATGAAGTCCCCTTCCGCATACAACAGACTGTTGAGGGTAATTCGGTAGATTTCATCGGCGTGGAAAGGAATGCTTTTGAGCTGTTGTTGCAGGCGGCCGTACATACTCTGGAGTTGGGCATAGCGCTGGGCATCGCCTTGAAAATGGGCAGGCAATTGTTTGGGATTGGGAGAGCTAGAAGCTTGGAGGCTTTGCTGGTAGTTGTTGTTGGCGTCCTGGTAGATGTTGTTGACAATGCGGCCAATCAGTCGACTCTTGCCATAGGCCTGTTGGTCGACCCAAGAGTGGATGGCCAGCAGGCTGTCGGTAGAGGCAGTTGGATGAAAGGCAGCGGCAACCAAAGCGGCTGTCATGGCACTAATGTCTTTGGCGTAGCCCAGGTCAAAAAATGTCAGCGGCCAGCTTTGTTCGTAGGCCAATTGGGGCTGATTGGGATAGAGAATGCCCAACAAAGGCGCGTACAGCATCCCAGCGCAGGACATTTCTCCTCCATAAAACTTGGAAGCTGCCGTGGCATAGGTCTGCACATCGCCCGACTGATAGGCATCGGCGACTTTTACCCATTCCTGAAGCCAGATCAGATACCGACCATTCTCCTCCAGGGCCTCGGCCCGGAAGCCATCCCGTTGGATGATGTCCTTCTTGATGAGGTCGTATTGGCGACTGACAAATTGGGCAAAGGAAAGATCATCGGGAAACTGTCCTGCGGGCAAGTCGAGCAGGTATTGGGCGAGGAGGTATTTCCAACGCGTGTCATCGGTGGTAGTCCCGGCAGCCAGATTGCCTTGCCAAGGACCTTCCGGGCTGGCGGGCCGAATGTTGGCGATGGGGCGATCAATGAATCCATAGGTCTCTCGGATGGCTTGCTGGGTCCACATCTCTACAGGGGAACCCATGGCATCTCCAATGGCAGAGCCGACCAAGCAGCCAAGGACTTTGTCGTAAAATTGATCTTTGCTGCCTTCAAAGCCTTTGCGCTCCAGTTTTGGAGAACTGGTGGTGGGGATGGGGAAGGAGGTAGTGCTGTTTTGGCAAGACAGCCCCAGTAGGCAGAATAGCAGCCCCGCAGCGCATTTGTAGAGCGAGCCCATCAAGACAAAACCAATTGGCGGGCCAAACGCATGAGATGTGCTCTCTGATCAATGAAACTGTCGAGGGGAAGCTGGGCTATCCCAAGGAGGCGACGCAGGATTTCTGCTCCGGCGAAGTGTCGCACCAGGGCTGGATGGAAATTGGCTGGTCGCTTGTAGTGCTTGTCGATGATGGCAAAGGCTTCTTGCAGGTCTTGGCCGCAAAGGACCAAATGTGCCAGGAAGATCCCGATGTCAAATTCTGCTCGGCCCATGAAGCCAAATTCGGGATCGATGATCCGAAGTCCATTCTCTGTCTGCATCCACGAACCGGGATAGAAGTCGCCGTGGAGGAGTATTTGTCCCGGCGACAGGTAAATGTCTCCCAGTGCTTTGATCTTTTGGGTCAAGGCAATGTCTTGCATGTAGGCCTCCGCATAGTGCTGCAGCCCCGGTAGGAAATCGTTGAGGGGAAATCCATTGTCGGCCTGAAAAGGCAGGACAAAGATGTGTTGGTGATTGAGTTCGCGCAGCTTTCTGTTTTCGGGAAATGCCTTTCGAGTCTCCTCATCCAATGGCAGGTGGTGCAAGTCGTTGAGGTAGGCCAGCAGTTGGACGATGAGCTCCTCGGAGGGCTTTTGGTCGTTTTGGTAGAGGTGCAGAAAGTCCTTGCTCTGGCCAAGGTCTTCCATGACGATCAGGTGATTTCCTGCATCGTAGAGATGAATTTTGGGACTTCTGGACTGAAGGGCTTCTGACCGATTGGCGTAGTCGTAGTAGGTCGCCTCGGTAGCGATTCTTTCCACAGGCGCTGGGATGTCGGGATATTTGTTGACATAGGGCTTGGCCTGTTTGAGGATGTAGCTGCCGCTGGGCCAGGCAAATCGCAGCAACAAATTCATATTGCCTTCGCCTGGTTTTTCAGTTGTGGCGTCTGTCGGTTTTTCGTCCAGCAGATGGTGGGCCAGCAGGTAGTCGGCAATGTCATCGGTGGGGCTGTCAAATTGCAGGTTCATGTTCGTTCTCAAGTTCGAGTGTTTTTTGAAGGATGGCCTAAATATAAGAGTTTGTTGGCATTTGTGAGTGGGAGAACGAGCCTGAAAAGGGGAAAGATGGAAGCCCTTCCCAAGCGGAGGGCTTCCTCTGTTGCGTTTGTTATGATGCTGGAATGGCAGTCTGCGGCCGGAGCAATACCTCGTCTACCAATCCATAGGCCTTGGCTTCTTGTGCCTTCAGCCAGTGGTCGCGGTCACAATCCGTCTGGATTTTCTCGTAGGTCTGTTCGGTATTTGCCGCCAGGATGTTGTACAACTCGGCTTGCATTTCCTTGAAGAGTTTGTAGTTGATTTCCATGTCGGACACCTGACCTTGCATGCCTCCTGAGGGTTGGTGGATCATCACCCGGCTGTGGCGCAGACAGGTGCGCTTGCCTTTGGTGCCCGAGCTGAGCAGTACGGCGGCCATTGAGGCGGAAATGCCCGTACAAATGGTGCCCACATCGGGACTGATGAATTGAAGGGTGTCGTAAATGCCCAGGCCTGCCGTGACGGAGCCTCCGGGGCTGTTGATGTAGATTTGGACATCTCGTTTGGGGTCGAGGGAGTCCATGAACAAGAGTTGGGCTTGGATGACATTGGCCACATAATCGTCGATGGGAACGCCCAGGAAAATGATGCGATCCATCATGAGCCGGGAAAAAACATCCATTTGGGCGACGTTCATTCGCCGTTCTTCGATGACAGAGGGTGTGAATGCCTGCAACTGCCAAGGATGACCGTGGCTTTTGCGGATGTAGTCTTCTACCGATGCAGTGGACATGCCCAGATGGCCGCGACTGTAGTTGAGAAATTCTTTTTGATGGTCCATTGTATTGCGCTTTTTTATGAATTGAAGTTGTTTAAAAACCACTTGCGTAGCTGCAAAATGATCTGTAGAGTGATCTCTTTGGCTTTTTCTTCGCCCGTAGCTATGGCTACGAATTCAAAAAAGAGCCTCGATCTAACCCAGCATCTCTATTTTTCGCTCTACGCAACAATTTTTAGACAACTTCAGTGAATGGAGATGAGATTCCCAGGTCGCCCGGGGGCAACAAACAAAGAATCTATGCTCAAACCACTTTGGATTGAGTTCGTATTGGTATGGATTAGTTCAAGTCTCGAAGGCGGCGCCAAAATTGACTCCACAAGCTGGGCTTGGTGTGTTGCTCTCGCACCCATTGCTCCACCTGTTGGAAGCTGACCTCAAGTGGAAGCTGGCGGATGGCCTCGAAGCGTTCTTGTAAGGAGTGTTTTGGTGTCTTCATGTCTACATTGGATGAAAGGAGTCAAGTCAATCAGATGGTCGTCAGAGCTTGTCTGTCACAACAGGATGGCCCGGAAGCTGGCCATGGCAGATGACAAACTCGTCTTGGGTCTTCTCTCGCCCATCAGCTCCTTGAGTCTTTGGCGGGCGCGATGAATGCGGGTTTTGGTAGCAGTTTCAGAGCTATATTGTAACTCGCTGATTTCCCGAATGCTAAAGCCACTGATCTCAAACAACAATAGAGCTTCTTTTTGCCGATCAGCCAATTGATCCATGGCCTTGAGTAGGTAGTGGATGTCCAGGGCAATGTCTGGATCGGGCGTCTGGCTTTCCAGTTTTTGCAGCAATTGTTCGTCCCATTCTCCTTGCCGGTGAGCCCGCCGCCGCCGATTGCGAAGCAGGTTGTTGACCGTGCCAATCATGTAGGACAAGAGTTTGCGAGGCTCTGTCAGTTGGTCAAAGCCTTTCAGCGCAGCCAAAACAGCTTCCTGCACCAGGTCTTCTGTACTCAAAATGCCGTATGCCCGGCTGCTGCAGTAGCGGACGAAGGGTTCGTGAATTTCTTTGTATTGCTCCAAAAATGCTTGATGTGTATTCGAGTTCATGTGCTTGACGGATTGGTCAGAAAAACGTGCCTACATCTATATAGTAACGTTTGAGGGCAAAAGGTTACTTTGAAAAGGAGAAAAAAATGTTTGGGACCGGCCTGGCGTGGAAAAATGAAGAAATCCCGACATCAGCAGTTTTGAGAATATTCTCTACCTTTAGGGAAAACCAAGCAGGATCAATGACAAGACGAAAAAAAGTGACTGTTCCCGATTTTGCCAACGATTTCAGGGCCTACCTTCGCTACTTGTTCAACTTGGAGGAAGACCAAGCCTCTGAGCGGGCGACCATCGAGGAGATCAGAAAGGGCATTCCCTTCCGCGGCACCAACCTGTGGATTTTGATGTTTGCCATCATGGTGTGCTCCATTGGTTTGAATGTCAACAGTCCGGCCGTCGTGATTGGAGCCATGTTGATCTCCCCGCTCATGGGCCCCATCATGGGGGTGGGCATGGGGGTCGGGATCAACAGCTTTGAGATGATCAAGCAGGCCCTGACCAATCTCGGGGTGGCCGTCTTCATTTCTGTCTTGGTGTCTGCCTTGTACTTTCTCATTTCTCCTCCTTTGGAAGACCAGTCAGAGTTGTTGGCTCGCACGCAGCCTACTCTGTGGGACGTGATGATTGCCTTTTTTGGAGGCTTGGCGGGCATTGTGGCGGGTTCTCGTCGGGAAAAAAGCAACGCCATTCCGGGGGTTGCCATTGCCACGGCCTTGATGCCTCCCCTGTGTACGGCTGGCTTTGGGTTGGCCACCTGGCAGCTCAATTACTTCATCGGTGCCTTTTACCTCTTTTTCATCAACAGCGTCTTCATCAGCTTGTCCACCTTCCTCATCGTCCGCTTTTTGGACTTTCCCCGCAAAGACCACGACGATCCCCTGCGCGAAAAACGGGTGCGCACCTATATTGCCATCTTCGTATTGTTGACCATCATCCCGAGTGTATATACGGCGGTGACGGTGGTTCGCAAGACCGTTTTTGAGCGCAATGCGGCCTCTTTTGTGCGACAGGAGTTGCAGTTTGAAGAAAGTCAGATACTCAGTCGAAAATTCACCTATCGCGATCCTGAAAACAAGATCGAAATTCGCCTGTTGGGCAAAAAGATCGACGAAGAGATCATCGAATTGTGTCGCCGCAAGTTGCACATGTACAATTTGCAGGGAACCGAGTTGGTCATTCGCCAGGGATTCAATGTAGAGGAAAACAAGGGAATTGACTTGGCCGATGTTCGAAAGCTCAATGAGCAGTTGCGGGCCGAATTCATCGATAATCTCTATCAGCGCAATGAAGAATTGCTCAAAACCAAGGACGATCAGATTGCGTTGCTGGAGGCCGAGTTGTTGCGTTACAAAGCCAGGGAGGTACCTGTGAAGGACATTTTGGACGAGGTCAAGGCCATCAATGAAAACGTGCGGGAGCTGTCAGTCAGTCCGACCATCATTTCCAATTTGGACAGTTTGAGTCAGGATACTCTTTATTTGGCCTACGCCAATTTTCGCAAGCGACCCAAGAAATCAGAACTGCGCCAATTGGAAGGCTGGCTCAAGGCTCGGACCAAAGCCGATTCGCTCATCTTGATTACCGATTGATTTTACCAGACCATCAAGTTACAACCCCGGACATCGCTGTTGTCCAATCGTCCCAGTACTTCGAAGCTGCCATCCTCGTGTACCCGCCCTAAATCGTCGGTGGCAAGGAAGCTGCAAGAGTCGATGTTGGCCAGGTCGATGATGTTGAGAACACCCGTGCGCCCTGGCTTTTCCAGGCTCAGGGGATCGCCCAGCTCTCGGCTGAGCACGCGCATGCTGGGGGGACAGTGAAAAATGCCTTTTCCTTTGGAATACGCCTGCGACAGCAATTCCGTCATGCCATATTCCGAATGGATGTGCGTTTGTCCGAATCCTTTTGTCAACAGCTTGTGCAATTCCTCCCGGATGATCTCCTTGCGTCGACCCTTCATCCCCCCGGTTTCCATGACGACGACCTCTTCGGGTAAGCGGATGTTTTCCTCTGCCAAGTCCAGCAGAGCAAAGCTCACGCCCAATAAAATGCAGGGAATGTCCTTGCGGCGGCAATCGGCCAAAACCTCTCGCAGCTCCCCTGTGTTGTACAAAAAGAAGCCACTTTGCGAATGCTTGGACTGTCGGATGAATTGATCGGCCATGTGGACGAGGGAAGAATCGCTTCGTTCGAGATAGGAGGGAAGCAGGGCAAGGATGGCAAATTGCTCGACTGGGCCATAGAAGTGGGCAAAGGCCTGCAGGCAAATTTGGTCGTACCAGTCGGTGGAGCGCACAAAGTGGCGGCTGGTCGTTTGGCCTGTGGTGCCACTGCTGCTGAAGATGGCTTCGGCCGTCCAATCCTGTCCGCTCTGAATGTCGTAGTTTTTGAAGAACGAGATGGGCAGAAAGGGGATGTCAGCCACAGACTGGACAGAAGCGGGGGAGCGGCCCAACAAATCGAGGAAGTGGGCGTATAAGCCATTGTGCTCCGCTTGGTAGTGGAAGACTTCCAGGGTCACTGCCTCGAAATTGTCTGCTTGAACCGTCAGGATGCGATTCTTGAGTTGGGAATGGGTTGGGATGCTTCGCGTTTTATGTGTTAAAAATGCCAATAAATTAAACTAACTTTCCGTTGAAATTCAAATACCTAAGGATGAAAACGCTCCAATATACCATCTTTCTTTCTCTCCTCTTGGCCTTCTGTTTGATGGAGTCTTGCACCAAGCCGCCCGATTATCCAGACGAGCCTGTGATCACCTTTGAGAGGTTGAGCAAGAATGTGATTCGCCAGCGCGCCAAAGACTCCCTGCTGATGGTCTTCAGCTTCACCGATGGCGATGGCGATTTGGGCGATGCAGAAAACTCGGCCAACGTCTTTTTGACCGATACCCGCGATGGGTCTTCTTTCATTACCTATAGCGTTCCTTTTGTCCCTGTCCAAGGTGCCAACAATGGCATCTCAGGAGAAATCTCCGTGGTCTTGAGTGCTGAATTCCAAATCTGTTGCATTCCCCCGGCTGGCCTTCGCCCCTGCGAATCCTATCCGCAGTTTCCGTCCGATACCCTGATTTACGAAATTCAATTGCAGGACCGAGCTGGCAATCTGAGCAATGTCATCCAATCGGCGCCGATCTTCCTACAGTGCGATTGAGGAACAACACAAAACAAGCTATGAAAACACCTTACTACAATCTTCTTGCCCTATTGGGACTTGTGCTTCTATGCACAGAATCCTGTGTCCAGCCTCCAGATTATGTCAAGGAACCAGTGATTACCTTTGAGCGTTTGAGCAAAAATGTGATGCGCCAAGGAGGCACAGATTCCCTGTTGATGGTCTTCAACTTCACCGATGGCGATGGCGATTTGGGCGATGCAGAGAATCTAGCAAATGTGTTTTTGACCGATACCCGCGATGGGTCTTCTTTCATAACCTTTAGCATGCCCCTGGTTCCCGTTCGAGGAGCTGGCAATGGCATCTCAGGAGAGGTTTCTGTGGTATTGCGTGCCAATGCTCCCATCTGCTGCATCCCACCGATTGGCCTTCGCCCCTGCGAATTCTATCCACAGTTTCCATCCGATACCTTGATCTACGAAATTCAACTGCAAGACCGGGCTGGCAACCTAAGCAACGTCATCCAATCGGCGCCGATCTTCCTGCAGTGCGATTGATCCAGCTGTAGCATTTGATCTCATCCGGCCAATCCCGCGTTGGCCTTCTCTGCTGCTTGCCGAAGGTACTGCAAGGTCTTTTCTTCCAAACTTCCCCGCTCCACCTGGTGATTGTATTTCCAACCAGCCATCGGAGGCATGCTCATCAAGATGGACTCCGTGCGGCCATCGGTATCCAGGCCAAATTTCGTTCCCTTGTCCAGCACCAAATTGAACTCCACATAGCGCCCGCGCCGAATGGCTTGCCATGCCTTTTCCCGTTCGCCGTAAGCTCGGTCTTTGTGCTTGTGCAAAAGCGAAACATAGGTAGGGGCGAAGATTTCACCGACATCCTTGACAAAAGCAAAGCGGCTTTCTCTGTTCTGGTCTTCCGTCTGTGACAAGCGGTCGAAGAAAATGCCACCGATGCCACGGGTCTCCTTGCGGTGCTTGATGTAAAAGTAACGGTCGGCCCAAAGGCTGAACTCGGGATAGTAATCAGAATGGTGGCGATCGCAGACGTCCTTGAGCTGTTTGTGGAAAAAGGAGATGTCGTCCTCCTCGATGTAATGAGGGGTCAGGTCGATGCCGCCGCCAAACCACCACTGGCCCGCGCTGAGTTCGAAGTAGCGCACATTCATGTGGATGATGGGCGTCCAGGGATTGCGCGGGTGCAAGACGATGGAAACACCCGAGGCAAAAAACTCGCTGGCCTCCAATTTGAGTGCCTTGGCGATTTTGTCGGGCAGGGCGCCGTGAACGGCTGAGAAGTTGACGCCTCCCTTTTCGATGTGCTTGCCCAGGATCACCCGACTCCGGCCACCGCCACCACCTGGTCGTTGCCAGGCATCTTCTTGGAATTGGCCTTCGCCATCTGCTGCTTCTAGTTGTTGGCAAATGCTGTCTTGCAGCCCGCGAAAGTATTCGGCAATTTGTTCTTTAGTCATGGAGTTTGCTTTTGGCAGCTGCAACAGTCTTTTTGGAATTGCCCACAAAGATGTCCTCATCAATGAAGATGACCGGGCGCTTGAGGAATGTGTATTCTTCGAGGATGAGCCTCTTGTAGTCCGACTCTTCCAGGCTTTGCTCGTGCAGGCCCATGGCGCGGTATTTCATGGCACGCCGACTGAAGAGGGCTTCGTAAGAACCAACCTTCTCGGCCATTTGTTCTAACTGCTCTGGACGGATGTTGTCTGTCTTGATGTCCTGCAATTCAAATCCTTCTCCATCATTCAATTCTTTGATGATGCGCTTGCAGGTGCTGCAACTGGATAGGTGGTAAATCTTTCTCATGCTTTGGTTATCTTTGCGCTCGGTACGTGGAGGCAGGCCCTTGGACCGAGACAGGTTGGAGCAAATGGGCGATGACCAGATGTGTCTGCCTTTCAAGATGCGAAATTGAAAAAATAAGGCGACATCTCCGCATTTCTTTGATCAAAATTAGAGCAACGACAGTGAATAATATGATTCCCGAATCCGAATTGATCCTCAACCTCGATGGAAGTGTTTACCACCTCAATTTGCGCCCCGAACAGTTGGCCGATTTGGTGCTGACAGTTGGCGACCCAGAGCGCGTCGGCCAGATCAGCCAGCACTTTGACAAGATCGAACACAAGGTCAGCAAAAGAGAGTTTGTCACCCATACGGGTCAGTACAAGGGAAAGCGGATCAGTGTTGTCTCCACTGGTGTAGGAACGGACAACATCGACATTGTTCTCAACGAATTGGATGCCCTCGTCAACATCGACCTGGAAGCCCGCCGCCAACGCTCCACCCTCCGCTCCCTGACCATCATCCGCATCGGGACCACCGGAGCCTTACATGCCGACACTCCCCTGAATGAGTTTGTGGTCTCTGCTTTTGCCATTGGCATGGATGGATTGTTGCACTACTACCCATTGGACAACAATGCAGATGAGTACATGTTTCAGCATGAATTCATGGAGCAGGTCGGGCGAGAGGTACAGTTTCCCATCCGACCCTACTTCGTCCAGGCTGACCAGGAGTTGCTGGCTCAGGTGGGAGAAGACATGCTCCGGGGAGCTACCTTGACCAATGCTGGCTTTTATGCCCCCCAGGGTCGAAGCATCCGGGCTGGCTTGGCAGAAAGTGGCTTGATGGATGCCTTTCGAAAGTTTGAATACCGACAGCTTCGGGTCAGCAATTTGGAAATGGAAACGGCAGGCATTTACGGTTTGTCTCGAATTTTGGGCCACCGGGCCTTGTCCTGCAGCGTTGTACTGGCCAATCGCGAAACCAAGGAATTCAGCTCAACCCCGGCTGAGGCAGTCAATCGATTGATTGAAACAGTTTTGGACCGGGTGAGTCGCCTCTAATTCCCCTTGATCACCTTTTGAGTTTGGCCTTCCACGTGGATCAGGTACATGCCATTGGGCAGTGCAGATAGATCGACATCCATCCTTTGATCTTTGCGATCCTTTCGTTGACTTTGCAATTGGGCAAACAAGACCGTCCCATCCACTCCCTGTTCTTCCCCTCACAGCACAACCCCGCTCCGCGAAAGCCATTGGCATCCAAGGGCAAGGCAATGCCAACGACTTGGTAGCCAGCATGGGGAAAATCAGGAATGGCAATGGGGTATCGGTTTCCCTTTCGTAAGATCCTTGTTATAGATTTGGTAGAATGTTTTGAGACAGTCAAGTAGAAAATGTGTTTGGCAGTCGAACATTTGCATTCTGAGATAGTTTTACTATTAAAGGAAATAGCTAAGCATTTTTACATCTTTCTCACAGTTTGATTCGTGGCTTGCTTTTCAGAGGAGGTGGGGAAGGCAATTACCAGCTTATGATCGTTGATTTCATAGAAGCTTGGCCGTCTTGATGTTCTTTGAATGTCAAACTGCCTTGTTCAGTTCTCATAGGGTCGGGATGGATGCATCCTGGCCCTATATTTTTTGCGTGTGCGGAATTGGCAGCCATCAGCCATCATGCCAGGAAGAAGTTGACCATGCAATTCGTCGGTGTCAAGAAGGGGAGCTTTACCACAATCGGACCGCTTAGACTGTCAAAAGAGTCGTTTAGACGAAAATCCTTGGAAAAAGTGGAGAAACTCGGCAGAATGGGGCAATGAAACATACAAAGCGACTGTTTTCCATTGCCATGTTGCTTGCGGTGATGTGCGCCTGTGAGGGACCAGAAAGAGAAAAGATTCAGAAAACTTGGATCAGCAAATATTCCATCGACTCATTTGAAGAGGACAACGAAAAGACAGGGAGCCCTTCACTTTCCATCGTCGCAAAGCTTGGTGAAACTCAGTTGACACTCAAGAGCCTTTCCTCCAATGCTTCGGACGGGGGCAATGATCGGATCGTCAAAGACTACACTGTGCAGGACCGCCAATTGCTGGTGGGCAAGGAAAACTTGTTCCTTCAGGCGCTCTCCGAAGACAGCCTTGTCGTATCTGTTCAATCGAACAGCACGGAAAAATTTGTCTTTGAGGCATTGCAAAAACATCGGCAGGGGAGTCGGGAAGGGGAATTCTCACGCTTGCTGACTTCCGAGCGTTTTGCCCTCCAGAGCGATTCGATTCAGATTGAATTCAGAGACGATGGTACCTATTTGTCTGATGATTTGTTCTTCGGGGCAGGTGGCAGGCAGTTGTGGGGGGTGGATCAATTTGATGGCGAATTGTTTTTGGTCCTCAACGAAGATTTGCTGACCACCTCCTTTCACATCCTGGACTTTTCTTCCAGCGGAATAAGAACGAAAGTGTATGGAAGGCAAAACAAGGAAGTGATGTTCAAGGTGCTGGACGGCTCAAAAGGATTTGCCAGGTCCTCCATCCTGGGAGAGTGGGAGCGGGAAGGCCATTCCATCCCGCCGCCGCCTGTCGAGGAAGGGGCCATTTTTTACCAGACCGAGTTGGTCAACATATCTACCACTGCATTGCAGCGATGCGAAGCATTCCGATGTGATACCACCGCCTGGGAGTGGAATCGGGGAAACGACATCCTGATTTTCACCAACCCAGCAAAAATGGCAGGCCAGCGGCAGTGGAACATCTTGTCATTGGATGAGGAGCGACTGCTCATTGAGCGGAAAAGAAAATTTGCGCCATCCTCCGGTCAACGAATCGAGACGGTTGCATTCAAAAGAAAGGCCAATTGATCAGCGCACATCTCGCACGCAGCGGAAGCCAGTATGTTCCAAACCAGTATCGGGGCTGGACTTCATGCGCGCCGCCACCCGATAGCCCGAGCAGTAGCTGTCGTTGCACAAAAACGATCCACCTCTGACCACTTTTTGGGGCATGCCCGGCATGCTGGGATCATGGCTTTGGTCTGGTCCGCTTGGGTTGTCATTTACCTCTTGCCCCGCCAATTGTCGGTAGTATTGGGCATGGTACCAGTCTGCACACCACTCCCAGACATTGCCCGCCATGTCGTACAGTCCATAGCCGTTGGGTACAAAGGAGCCCGTCGGGGCCACCCGCTCATGGCCATCCTCCACCAAGTTGTTGGTCGGAAAACGTCCTTGCCAATAATTGGCCTTGGCGGCTCCTTGCTCGATCGGCTGATTGCCCCAGGGGTAGACTTCATTGGCTTGCCCGCCCCTGGCTGCGTATTCCCACTCTGCCTCTGTTGGCAGCCGCTTGCCCGCCCATTTGGCATACGCCAAGGCATCGTACCAGGCAATTTGTACAACAGCTTGGTTTTCTTTTCCTTCGATGGAGCTGTCTGGTCCTTGTGGATGGCGCCAATTGGCACCAGCAGTGAAGGTCCACCAGTCAGAGACATCGTAAGCCGCTTTCTCGCTGTTGGGAATGTGAAAGACCAAGGCGCCCGGCTGGAGCATTTCTTTGGGAGGGGGAGGCGTACCGGGAGGCAATTGCTTCATGAGTGCTTCCAGGTCGATGGGGCGTTCCGCAATGGTCTGGTAGCCCGTAGCTTGGACAAAGGCTGCAAATTGGGCATTGCTCACCTCGTATTGGTCCATCCAAAAGTCATTGATTTGCACTTTGTGTTTGGGAAACTCATCTGGCCTTGCTTGCTCATTGTCGCCGCCCATGTCAAATACGTCACCCGGGATCAAAGTCATTCCCTCGCTGCTGTGGACCTGACTGGAATCGGGTGTGATGGCGGCAACGGCCAGTAGGAAGTCGTTTTCTGGCAGGGGAGGGGAATTCAGGCTGGCATCGTGGCAATGTTGAGGGGATTTGGAGGCTGGGTCGCTGCAGGCCGAAAGGAAAAGAACAATGATCACCAGACAGAGGACTGGCCGTCGGCCCATCTGCAGGCGCTTGGAAATGCATGGCTCATACCAATTGATTGACCCCATATTCACATTTTTGCATTGTTCTTGCAAGGTAACACTTAAATACTCAATAAAATACCCAATGATTCAAGCAAAACATACGCTTCTGTACAGCCTCCTCAGCATGGGGCTGCTTTTGGCTGGGCTGGGATGTGGTAACGCCACGACGGCAAAACCGGAGACCCCGGCAGAGGACTCCAAACCCACGGTGCCCAAAGTCATCGAAGAAGGAGAGAGCATCCGCCAGATCAATGATGCCAAGATATTCACCAAGGTGATTGGCAAGGGAGAGCCCATCCTCATCGTACACGGTGGACCGGGCTTCAACCACAGCTATTTGTTGCCTCATTTTCAGGACCTGGCCAAGGACCACCAATTGATCTTTTACGACCAGCAGGGATGTGGCCGCTCCGGCTTCAATTCTGATACTGCTAAGATTTCCATTGCCGGAATGGTCGAAGACATAGAAGCGCTCCGTTTGGACCTGGGCATTGATCAGCTCAACCTATTGGGACATTCCTGGGGCGGCTTGCTGGCCATGAATTATGCCCACACCCATCCGACGCGCATCAAGCGACTCCTCTTGGTCAGTCCCACCAGTGGCAGCTCCCAGATGAAAAAGCGGGATGAGGATTTGGCTCGCCAACGCGACAACGACGAGGACCGCAAGGCCATGATGGCTGTGCGCGGCACCGAGGCATTTGTCAACAAAGAGCCTTCTGCTTTTGAGCAACTGTTTACCATTGGCTTTCGCAGCCAGTTTTTCGATCCCAGCCTGAGCGATTCTTTGGACATGAACTTTCAGGACAATTTTTACAAATCCAGCCAGGTCTTGTATCGCTTCATGGGCCGCGATTTGAAAGAGTACAACATCCACCAGGCACTTACCAAGGTGAAGGCACCCTGTCTGCTGCTCTACGGAAAGTACGAATCGACCGCCTTGGAGTCCCGTGCGATGCTCAAGGCAGCCTTTGACAACTCGGATTATGTCGAGATCGAAAAGGCAGGTCATTTTCCATTCATCGAACAGCCAACAGACTTTTTTGCCGCCATTCGCCAGTTTATGGCCAAGTGAGGGATCCCAAAGGGCATATTTTTGATGGTACTTTCGTAGGATTCTGCCTGTGCAAGGGGCAATTGGTACTTTCGTAGGATGATTCTTTGCCTGATTTTGCCTTGATTTGAGCATCTGTTCAATCACATAAATCAACAACAAATGAAAAATACCATCTTGCGTTTTGGCCTATACGGCGGCATCACTTTACTCGTTCTCAACCTTTTTGCCTGGTTTGTATTGTCCGATACACTGGACTATCGCTCCTCAGAGGTGGTCGGTTACATCAGCATGCTCATCGCCTTGAGTCCTGTCTTTTTGGGCATCAAGTACTATCGCGACAATGAATTGGATGGGGTCATTGGCTTTGGCAAAGCCTTTCGACTCGGCTTGGCCATCGCCTTGGTTCCGGCCCTTTTTATGTTTGCCTATGCAGCCATTTTTTTTCAATTGTGGGGAGATGAGTTCGCTGCCTGGGCGGAGGAGTCCTTCAAAAACGGGCCCCCCGAGGCATACGAGCAGTACTTGGCTCAGATGGAAGCTCTCGGACCCATCATGGAAAGTCCTTTCCTACAGGGAGCACTGATGTTTGTCACAGTCTTTTTGGTGGGCTTCATCGTGGCACTCATTTCGGCCGTTGTACTGCAGCGCAAATCGACGAGTTTGGTTGCTGTTTGAGGGCTTCCAATTGCTGTTTAATAGGTGAGCAAGCCCCGCTTTTGCATCCATTTGGTGAGTTCGATCGCATTTTTGATCTCCAACTTGCCAAATGTATTTTTGAGGTGGGTATCTACGGTGTTGGTGCTGATGAAAAGAACCTCGGCGATTTCTTTCCGCTTTTTTCCCTGGGCAATCAGTCGGGCGATTTCCAGCTCTCGTTCGGTCAATGGAAGGGGCCGTTCCTCTCGCTTGTTGCGGTGGGAGCCGGATCTGGAGGAGCCATGTGCTGTTTCGCCTCCTTCTTCCAAAAGGGCATTGATGACGATGTCGCGCACCTGATTGTCCAAATAGCGTTTGCCGTCGGCAACAGTTTGGATGGCCTGAATGAGCTCCTTTTTGTCTGCATTTTTGAGCACATATCCCATGGCTCCTTTGCGCAGTGCCTCCTTGATGAGCATCAGGTCATCGTAACTGGTCAGCATCAGCACCCGGCTTTGCGGAAACTGTCGGAGGAGTCGGGAGGTCATTTCGATGCCGTCAGGACTGGGAGCGGGAAATTGCAAATCCATCAAGATGACTTCCGGGCTCGCCGATTCGATCAGCGATTTGGCAGAGCCGTAGTCTTTGGCAGCCCCGACCACTTCCACCAAGTCGTTTTGACTGAGCAGGGCAGTGAGTCCATCAATGATGATTTGTTCGTCCTCTACAATAATTAGTCTGACCAATGTGCGGTTTTTACTAGATTGTTTGGCCTGAAAAAATGATTTAAGATCATCGGCTAAGATACAAAGCTGTGCCAAATACCGACAACAATTTGGTGGCAATAGGGTTTTCTCTTTGAAAATTGTCTATTTTTCCTCCCATTTTTGAAGAGACATCAAACTACACATGAACCAAAATTACCTATCCCTGCTGTTGTCGGCCCTGTTGCTGTTTTCTATTGGCACCTTTGTACAGGCACAAGACAGCCCTCCTGAATCTGCCAAAAAAGGCAAAAAGAAAGAGTCCAAAATCAAATCTTACAAGGATTTTCTCAGCGAGGAGATTCAAACAGACAGCGGACTATTCATCGTACACAAAAAGGCAGGCCAATACTGGTTTGAGCTGTCGGAGGAGGTTTTGGAAAAGGAAATCTTGGTGGTCAGTCGCATTTCGGGCTTTGTGAAAAACCTCAACTTCGGCGGGGCAGGGATGAAATCTCGTCCCCAACAAGTGATTCGCTGGCAGAAATTGGACGACAAACTCCTGCTGCGTTCGGTCTCCTACAACAGCGTTGCCAGCTTTGAGCAGCCGATCTACCAGTCGGTGCGCAACAACAACTTCGAGCCCATCATTATGACCTTCGACATCAAGGCCTACAATGCCGATACGACGGCCTACATCATACAGGTCAACGAATTGTTCAGCTCGGATGTGCCCATGATTGGCGCCCTTCGCCAGGCGCAGCGCAAGCGTTTTGAGGTGGGGGGATTGGACAAAAAACGCAGTTTGATCCAGCACATGCACAGCTATCCCAAGAACACCGAGGTTCGCCATGTCCTCACCTACAAAGGCAAAAAACTGCCCGACAACAATTTGACGGCTACGCTGTCCATTGAAATGAATCAGTCTTTCATCAAATTGCCAGACGAGCCGATGGTCCCGCGCTTGTACGATGGCAGGGTGGGGTATTTCAGCCTGACCCAGACCGATTATGGCTTGGATGAGCAAAAGGCAGCTTCGCGCCGCTACATCACCCGCTGGCGGTTGGAGCCGGAAGATCCGGAGGCCTACTTCCGGGGAGAGGTCGTCGAACCGGTCAAGCCCATCGTTTTTTACATTGATCCTGCCACCCCTCCCCAATGGCGTCCTTATCTCAAACAGGGAGTAGATGATTGGAAGGATGCCTTTGAGTCGGCTGGCTTCAAGAATGCCATCATGGCCAAGGAAGCGCCCTCCAAAGAGGAGAATCCCGAATGGAGTCCGGAAGATGTGCGCTTCTCTGTAATTCGCTACATCAGTACAGACATTCAAAACGCACAAGGCCCGCACGTGCACGATCCACGCACAGGAGAGATATTAGAAAGCGACATCCTTTGGTACCACAATGTGATGAAGCTGTTGCGCAACTGGTTTTTCATCCAAACAGCTGCCGTCAACAAGGAGGCACAGACGCCCAAGTTCAAAACCGAGGTCATGGGGCAACTCATCCGCTTTGTCGCTGCCCACGAAGTGGGGCACACCCTCGGCCTGCCTCACAACATGGGCTCCAGTGTGGCCTTTGCAGTGGATTCCTTGCGCTCGCCCACCTTCACCGCCACCCACGGGACTGCCCCCTCCATCATGGACTATGCCCGCTTCAACTACGTGGCCCAACCCAAGGATGGCATCACCCGTTTTTATCCGCAAATTGGCCAATATGATTTCTGGTCCATCCAATATGGCTATCGCCTCAATCGGGGCATCCAATCGGCCGAGGATGAGCGACTGATTCTCAATGGCTGGGTCAAGGAACGGGCTGGCAACCCGATTTACCGCTTTGGCCAGCAGCGGGGCAATCCACACGATCCGACTTCGCAAACGGAAGACTTGGGGGACGACCCCATCTACGCCAGCGAATTGGGACTGGCCAACCTCAAGCGCATCCTTCCCAATTTGGTCGAATGGACAGCCGCAGAAGGAGAGGGATATGGCGAGTTGAAGGAATTGTATCAGCAGGTCATCAGTCAAATGGGGCGCTACACCCGACATGTGGCGACCAACATCGGGGGCGTATACGAATACCGAAAGACCTCAGATGAGGAAGGCGTGGTGTTCGAACCCGTTCCCAAATACAGACAACAGTCGGCCATCCGATTCCTGCACACCCACCTGTTTGACACCCCCCAGTGGTTGATTGACCCAGCCATCCTGCAACGCATCGAGCCAGCAGGTACGGTGGAACGAGTCCGCAATTTTCAGAAGCAGACCTTGGACCGCTTGTTTGAGAAAAACCGCCTGGGCCGCCTCATCGAAGCAGAAGCCCGCTATCCCAATGCCTACACGGCACTCAACTTGTTCGACGATGTGCGCCGGGGACTGTTTTCGGAGTTGAATGGCGAAGAGCAGATCGATGCCTATCGCCGAAACCTTCAAAGAGCCTTTGTGGAGAAAATGATCAAGCTGGCCATGGAGGAGGACAAGTCTGGGATGCGCTCCGACGTTGGGCCACTGGCCAGAGCAGCTTTGGTGGCCATCAAAAAGACCATTCGCTCCAAGCTCAAAAAGTACAAAAGTGGCGAGAGTCGTTTTCACCTGGCCGATTTGGTGCAACGCATTGACAAGGCGATGAAGCGGTGATTCTGAACAAGTTCTAGGAAGGCTGTTGTCGAAGGAGTTCATCAAAAATGTCTTGACCCAGATCGTGAAATGGCTTCCATTCTTCAGGGGGAAGGACCTTTTTGCGCCTGTACAAGATCAAAAAATAGCCCACACCCTCGACTCTGATGCCCTTGTTGTCATTGAACAGCTGCATGAGTTTGTCGGACACCATTTGCGGCCATTCGCCTTCGTCGGGAAAGCGCACCGTGTAATCGTCTTCGAACAGTTCCCTGCTTTGGGATTGTCCTGGCTGTTTGTTGCGGAAGTAATTGCCAATTCGTTGGAAGAGGTTTTTGGGCTTGATGCGGAAGAACGGCAGGGAGAGCCGTTTGGATTGGATGAAGACCACCGTTTGTTCCACCTTGACGGGGGTGTTGCCCGCTTGTATGACGTATCGGTAGTCAAAAACAGAGGTTTCTGATTCCATCCCCGTTTGATGGCTGATCAAATTGATGATGGAGCGGGAATGGCCAGTTCGAAACAAGTCGAAGTCCTTCAATAGCTTTTTCAGGCCGTATTCGTCCTTGGGGGCATAGTTCATACCTAGGCGGGTGGCCAATTCCATGATGTCTTTTTTGCGTTTCTTGCTTCGGGCTCGGATCTTTCTGAACATAGAGTCTGTATTTTGGACTACAACCAGCTCGGCAGTTGTTGAAATCCTCCTTGAATGGCTCCCATGCAGACCGGATGTTGGGCGTAGGGGATCATCTCAGTGGGGGAGAGGTCCAGCAAAAGTAGGGAAGAGGCAACGTTTTGTCCATTCATTTCGACGGATCCTCCAAAATAGCGTCCCGATTGGGGCAAAGAAAGCTGTTGGTGGGCAGAAGAGTCCTTCAAAACGAGGCAAAGCCAGCGGTCGGCTTGGTTGTCGAGCAAAAAGATGTCCATCTCCTCGCTTTTTTGTCCAATTTGGAAGAAAAAACCCAGCGGATCGAATCGATATCGGGCACTTTGGTGGGATCGCAGCCCCGTCTGGTCTAAACAGAAGGAAGAATCATCCATTTGTCTTTATTTATCACTAAACAAAGTTGTACCTTTGCGACGTTTTGGAACAAACAACAAACTGATTCCCATTTCGACTGTTAGAAGCTAAAACGAGGAAGTCGAATCAGTTGCTTACGTTAAACATACTGAAAAGATAAGATGGATAGAAATAGTGTCATAGGATTGGTTCTCATTTTTGGGCTTTTTTTCCTTTGGGCTCAGTTGAACTCTCCTAGCAAAGAGGAATTGGAGCGTCAGCAATTCGTGCAAGACTCCATCAAGCAAGAGCAAATGCGCTTGGACAGCCTGGCAAATTTGGAAACTGCTTCTCAAAACCCTTCTACGGCGGTGGCTGCCAATGCCGCTCCAGCAGTCGAGACAGAAAGCGATTCTCTTCGCAACCTGCGCTTGGCCTCTACCTTTGGGGCCTTCGCCGCCAGTGCCACGGGGACGGAATCCGAAGAAGTGCTGGAAAACGACTTGTTCAAGATCACCTTCAGCAACAAAGGGGGGAAGATCAAGAACGTCACTCTCAAGGACTATTTCAAAACACTGCCCGATAGCGTAAGCGAGGGAGGGACCAAGGTTCCTGTCGAGCTGATGGAGGACAACAAGAACATTTTTGAATACCTCATCCCCATGGGCAATGTGCCTTCTGGCTCTGTGAGTTCCAACGATTTGTACTTCCAATCGGAAAAGAAAGACAGCACGCTCATCTTCCGGGCTTATGCTGGCAATGGCAAGTACTTCGAGCAGACTTACACTGTCCGAAAGGGGACCTACAATGTGGACTATGACATCCAATTGGTGGGACTCAGTGGCGATCTGACGCGTTCTGAAGAAAAAATGCAGCTCAACTGGGTCAATTACCTCGACAAATTGGAGCTCAATACCCAGTACGAGCGCAATTATACCTCCGTCTACTACAAGCAAGTCGATGAAGACCCAGACTATTGCTCTTGTACGTCTGATGATCAGGAGGACGTTGATGGCCAGCGGGTCAATTGGGTGGCCTTTTCCAATCAGTTCTTCAATACTTCCCTGATAGCGGAGACGCCTTTTCAGTCTGCTTTGTTGGAAACCAAAATCCTCGACGAAAAGTCCGACGATCTCAAAAAGCTTGCTTCCAAGATTCAAATTCCCATTGCAGAGGCGACGGATGCTGCCTACAAAATGGATTTTTACCTGGGTCCCAACGAGTTCAATCGATTGAAGGCCTATGATGCAGATTTGGAAGACATCGTTCCCTATGGATGGAGCATTTTTGGAACCATCAACCGTTGGATCATCCGACCCTTGTTCCAGTTTTTGTCCAGCTTCATCGGAAGTGCGGGCCTCGTCATCTTGTTGCTGACAGTGATTGTCAAATTGCTGTTGTACCCATTGACCTACAAAATGCTGTACTCGCAGTCCAAAATGGCTGCCTTGAAGCCGAGATTGGCTGGATTGAAGGAAAAGTTTGGCGACGACCAGCAAAAGCAGCAGATGGAGACGATGAAATTGTATCAGGAATTCGGGGTCAGTCCGCTGGGTGGTTGCTTGCCAATTGCCCTGCAAATGCCGATTTGGTTTGCGCTGTACCGATTCTTCCCCGGTTCCATCGAATTCCGCCAGGCCAGCTTCTTGTGGGCCGATGATTTGTCGTCCTTCGACGTCTTTGCCCAACTGCCCTTTGAGATTCCCTTCTATGGTGCGCACGTGAGCTTGTTTACCTTGCTCTGGGCGGGTACCACAGTCATTTATACCTACTACAATACCAAACACATGGAAATGACGGTCAATCCTGCCATGAAATACATGCAGTATCTGATGCCAGTCATGTTCCTGTTCTTCTTCAACAATTTCGCGTCTGGACTGACTTGCTACCTCTTGTTCTCCAATATGTTCAACATTGGTCAAACAATCATCACGAAGGACTACATCATCGACAAGGCCAAGATCAAAAAGGAATTGGAGGAGTATCGAAAGAAGCCGAAAAAGAAAAATGGGTTCCAGGCTCGTTTGGAGGCCGCCTTGCGCGAGCAACAAAAGGCACAACAAGCCACCGCTTCAGAAGCCAAGCCCAAAAAGAAGAAGAAAAAGTGATTCACACGCACCGTTTTTTGTTGTTGTTGACTGTGATTCTTCTGGCATTGGCTTGCAATCGAAAGGCGAGCCAGGTCAGCTCTGATACCAAGTCTGCTTCGGCAGGCATTGAGCCGGAGAGGAGTACCATCCAGGTGCCACGACAAAAAATTGATACGTCGATCAGCCTCAACAAGGAGGTGTTCTTATTGGCCAGCATCCGCAAGGAGCCTTGCTTCGGTCGTTGTCCGGTCTATGAAGCTCGCCTGTTTTCCGATGGCCGAGCTGTCTACATTGGCAAAGAATATGTCGATCAAATTGGGCAGTTCGAAGCCACTGCGACTCGTGAGAAGATCAGCATCTTATTTGAGCAAGCCCGCCTCATTGATTACTTCAACCTGCCCGATACCTTTCCGCGTTACGGTCAGCTCATTCCCGACCTGCCTTCGACCATCAGCAGCATACACCACAAGGGCCGCTCCAAAACGACGGTCAACAATCACGATGCCCCGCGCAGCCTGCGCAAGTTTGAACAGTTGTTGGAAACCTTTTTTGATGGCTTGGAGTGGAATCGCATCGATGCCATCCGACAGTGATTAGGGTCTGTGAAGATGGATCAGTACAAAGTGTTGTCTCCTGCCTTGGGCATCCTCTGTCATGATCAAAAAGCGCCCTTCGGCCAAATCGCCGATGTAGAGTCGGTCGCCTGCCTGCCATCCTTCTTTCTCTCGAATCAAGCGTCCGTTTTCATCTCTCACTTGTAGATTCAGGGGAAAAGATGCCGCCTTTGAGCTTTCGAGCCAAATGTAGTCTGTCGCTGGATTGGGCCAAAGCTGCAGAGCTACATCGGGCTTGGGCGTTTGAACAGAAGTCGAAATCCCTCGCCATTCCAACTGAAAACAGCGGTTACTCACCTCTTGTCCGTCCTGCATGCCCCCTGCCAGGTACCGCTCTCGCTCGCCCGTCACGGCCAGGCCGCGCAAATCCATGGGCAACAGATCGTAGTTTTCTTCCTGGAAGGTTTCAGATGGTGGCGTCAAGGACAGGATTTGGCGAGAGGGAGGCACGCCATTGTTGTTGGTGTAGGCCAAGCCATTGTAATTGTAACTGATGGCAGAGCCACCAATCCAGTATACGCTGCTGTCGATGGTGGTCGAACTGGCTCTGTAGGCGGTTTTTTCCGGGCTGGAGTCAAATCGGGACCAGTCAATTTGGGTGGGATCATCGGGATTGATGACGCCCTTGCGCACCTCGTCTTGGGCCGAAAAACTGCCAATGTCACTGGCCCCACCAAAGTAATAAATGGTATCGCCAAGCAGAGAACCCGACGCACCAAAGGATCGGTATCGGCTGCTGTTGGGGGTAGATGTTCCGCTTTGCCATTGGTCGGTGGCGGGATTATAGATTTGCACCAGGGGCACATTTCTGGTGTTGCTCCATCCGGTGATGACAAAAATGAGGCTGTCTTTCCAGACGAGTTGGACTTGATCGTCGATGGGAGTTGGGATGGGTTGGCCATCTTCCAAATAGCGGTTGTTGACCACATCGTAGCGATGAACCCGGTTGGAGCTGGCCTCTTCAGAATTGGCAAATACGTGGTAGCCTCCGATGATGTAGATGATGTCGCCGATTCGACTGGCCGCTGCGGCGATCTTGCCAAGGGTATCGGGCAGGGGCGGAATGCCTTCCCACACATCTGTCTGGGTATTGTAGCGGTAGCTTCTCAGGTGAATGCCTGTGTAAATTTTTGTCGTGTCGATGCCGCCAAAGGAATAGACGTAGGGAACGCCATTGACAAAACCTTCGCAAACTGCATTGTTGCTGACAGCCTCGGGCATGGGACTTTTTTCCGTGATTGTCCAGGATTGGGCTTGGAGTCCGCTCCCGAAAAGGGACAGCATCAGAAATAGGCAGAGGTATTTCATGCTAGATGAATTGTGGGTTTGGAATTCCGAATTCAGCCTTGAAGCTCTATGTGGTTGAATTGGGCAGGTATGGTGACGAGCCAATCTTTTTTCTGCTTGCGAATCTCCATCGCTTGCCCATCCACCACACAAGTCGTCGGCGAAAAGTCCAGTCCAACAAATGTGATGTCGATCTGCTCGTAAGAGGCTTGGAATTGCCCCTCTTGCCGCTTGTCAACACTCAGTTTTCCTTCTTCTACCTTCAGATCGAACTGCTGCAGAGCGTATTCCTTTTGCTGATAGGCATAGCCTTGGCCTGCATCTTCGTACAAATGGCTCTGAAAATGACCGGACTCACAGTAAACATGCAGGGAAAGTTGTCCGATGGTTTCACCTGTGTGCTGCCGGACGGGGTAGAGCGGCAGGATGCTTCCGGCCTTGACGAAAAATGGAATGTCATCCAATGGAGCCTCTACTTTTGCCTTTTTGCCACCTTGGTATTTTTTGCCAGTACTGAAATGGTACCAATTGCCTTTGGGCAGATAAGCTTTTTGCCTGCGTTGGGCCTCTTTGACGACGGGCGCCACCAAGATTTGGTCTCCGAAGAGGAATTCATTTTCTCTGGCGATACACTCCGGATCGTGCTGGTCTACGTGGGAGAGTGGGCGCAGGATGGGGCGGCCATCTTCCAGGTGTAGGTAAAATGCCGTGTACAGATAAGCCAGCAAACGATAGCGCAATTCGATGGCTTTTTTGGCCATCAGCGCATATTCTTCTCCATAGGACCAAGGCTCTTGATCCAGTCGGTTTTGCGTCATTTCTTCGCCCACTGCATCATCATCGGTGGCGGCAGAACCGTCGACATTGTTACCGATAGAATGGATGCGGTAAAAGGGGTGGAAGATGCCCAATTGGAGCCAGCGCACCAGCAATTCACCGTCGGGCTCTCCGAAGAACCCTCCAATGTCTGTGCCCACGAAGGAGAATCCGGAAATGCTCAGTCGTTGGCATTGCCTGTTGGCTATTTTGAGGTGTTCCCAACTGGCCACATTGTCGCCTGTCCATACAGAGGCATATCGCTGGCCTCCGGCATAGGAGGCGCGGGTGAGCACAAAGGGGCGCACATCTGGTTTGAGTTTTTTCAAGCCGTCATAGGTGGCCTTTGACATGTTGAGGCCATAGATGTTGTGGGCTTTGTGGTGATCGCCTGGGTTGCCATCACAGAAGTGATTGACTTGATCGGGGAAGGTTTTGTGCAATATGCCAAAGACGGCTGGTTCGTTCATGTCGTTCCAAAAACCGCTGACTTCCTGGTCCACATAGAGTTCTTTGTAGAGAGGGCCCCACCATTGGCGGACGGCTGGGTCGGTGAAGTCGGGCCAGGCACAATCGGGTGGCCAAACGGGGCCGTTCATGATCTCGCCATTGGGCCGTCGACAGTACACATCCTTTCCCAAGCCATCGGTATATACGTCGTAATTGGGATCGATGCGAATGCCCGGATCGATCATCACGACGGTTTGGAAGCCCTGCTCGCGGAGAGAGCGGATCATTTTCAGGGGTTGAGGGAAGTAGTCCTTGTTCCAGGTGAAACAGCGATAGCCGTCCATGTAGTCGATGTCCAAATAGATGGCATCGCAGGGGATTTGTCGCTTGCGGAATTCTTCTCCAATGTCGCGCACCCTTTGCTCGGGGAAGTACGACCAGCGGCATTGGTGGAAGCCCAGGGCCCAGATGGGAGGCAGCTCGGGTTTTCCGCACAGCTGCATGTACTGGCGAGAGACATCCGTCAAGTCGGGTCCGTAGATGAAGTAGTAGTTCAATTCGCCGTCTTCCGCTCCAAAGGTGGTGGTAGAAACTTCTTTTTTGCCAAAATCGAAATGGCTGCGGTAGCTGTTGTCCAAGAAAATGCCATAGCCCAGCCCGTTGTGCAGGCCGTGGTAAAAGGGAATGGCCCGGTACAAGGGGTCGGTTTTGGCGTCGTAGGCAAAGGAGTCGGTGTTCCAGTTGATGAACTTTTTGCCTTGCAAATCCAGCTTACAAGATTTGTCTCCCAAGCCAAAGTAATGGTCTTTTTGATCGTTCTTTTTGCTCAGGCTGATGTCGGTCCATCCTTTCAATATGGTAGAGCGGGCGTAGAAGCCGCTGGACTCTTCGCAGATCATGTCGCCTGCCGGGTTGAGAAAGTGGACTTTCATGCCTTTCTTGACCACTTTGCATTGCAATTGAGGGGTCGAAAGCAGGTAGTGATCTTCTGTCTCATCCAACTGCAGGGCATCAGCAGCAGGGGTGAAGTCAGGGTCGATGGCATAAGAAAAATTCGCCTGGAAAACGCCTTTGGGGGCATATCGAAGTCGAAAGATGCGAGGGGAGATCAGCTCCACTTTGAGTTGGATGCCATTGCGGCAATGGAAGAGCACCTGCGACCCATCTACTTCGGCATAGTGAACTTCATCGGGGCGATACTCGGTGTAGACATCAGTATATCGAAAGCTGGGGTCTATTTGCTCTATGCTGATCGGCCGTTTTTCGCAATATTCTTCGATCAGTTTTTCAAGGCGTTTGTCCATCGTCAGGTTTTAGAGTATTCAAAGTGAGCAGCCTCGTGGAGATGTTGCTGAACAAGCTCTTTTTCCTCCTGCCTTTTTTGGACCGACCAGTCGAAGCAATCGCTCAGATCGTCTAGTACGGCATCCAGGACAGTGGAGATGGTTTCTATGTTGAAATAAAGCCTTCCCGAGCGTCTGCTGAAAAAATCCAAGGGTCGCAAAATTAGTTCATTCTCTACACCGAACCAAACTTCTGCTCTAGCAAGTGCGATTTCGGGTGCATCGCTGTATTGGGCCATTTTTTGAAGGATGGCATCCGACTGTCGACCATAATTGTACACCAGATAAGAGGCATAAAACTCTGGCAGTTGAGATTCGCGGATTTTCATTTTCAAGGCTTCCAAATAGGAGTTGACCCCGGCAGATCCCTGAAATGGTCCTCCTCCAAAAGCGATGGCATCTGTGTGGCATTCCTGGAAGCTGCGGCCCTGGGTTTTCTCAAAGCGTTCTGCCACCAAATCGACGATGCGCTGGGCCATTTTTCGGTAGCCTGTCAGCTTGCCACCTGCAATGGAAATCAGGCCTGTATCAGATTCAAAAATCTCGTCTTTGCGAGACATTTCCGAAGCGGACTTGCCTTCTTCGTAGATCAGCGGACGAAGCCCCGCCCAACTGGAAATCACATCTTCGCTGCGCAGATGGATGTCTGGAAACATCTCATTGACTGCGTTGAGCAAATAAGTTTCGTCCTCGCTGTTGGTCAAGACGTGGTTGATGTCGCCGTCATATGGAGTATCCGTCGTGCCAATGTACGTGATTTCCTGACGGGGAATGGCAAAGATCATCCGACCGTCGGATACATCGAAGTAGACAGAATGGTTGATGGGGAAGCGTTTGCGGGATACCACCAGGTGGACGCCCTTGCTCAGAAAGAGGCGTTTGCCTTCAAAAGAGTTGTCCTTTTTGCGCAAGTTGTCGACCCAAGGGCCGGCGGCACTGACGATGTAGGCTGACGTCATGTCAAAATCGCGTTGGCCCTCCAAATCGCGGCATCGAACGCCGATCACTTTCTGATCATCATCGTAGAGAAAAGAAGTGGCTTCGACATAGTTGAGGCTCAAGGCTTGCTTTTGGGCGGCCATTTTGATCAACTCTATGGTCAGGCGAGCGTCATCCGTCCGATACTCGGCATAAAATCCACTGCCCAAGAGACCTTCTTCTTTCAGCAAGGGTTCCTTTTGCATGGTCTCTGGCTTGTTGAGCATCACGCGTTGGTCATCTCCCTCGACGCCAGCCAGAAAATCGTATACTTTCAATCCAAAAGAGGTGGCCAACTTTCCAAAGGTGCCTCCCTCTACCAGGGGCAACAACATCTTTTCGGCCAGTACCAGGTGAGGGGCAAGCTCGTGAACGATGGCCCGTTCGCGACCCACCTCCCGGACCAGGGCAATTTCAAATTGTTTGAGATAGCGAAGTCCACCGTGGATCAATTTGGTGGAACGGCTGCTGGTGCCAGAGGCGAAGTCTTCTTTTTCAATCAACCCAACCTTCATACCCCTGGAAGCGGCGTCCAGTGCGATGCCTGCGCCGGTGATTCCACCGCCGATGACGATCAAATCAAAGGATTGTCTCTCCATCTGGTCGATGGTGTGATTGCGTTGCAAAGAGGAAGTAGAATTCATGGTTTATTGTATCTTTAGCGCGTCCGAAAAAAGAGGAGAAAAGAACCTGATGGCTCCTTGTAATGAACCCAGGGAACTGCAAATAGTTGCGCATTGCTGCAAGCCTTTTGACAGGGATCACACGAAGTGGGCAGGGCTTTTGGCCATGCCGTCGAGCAATGAGGATTTTCTTTGGTTAGGAAAACGCGCGATTGGGACCGCTGGTCCGAATTTTCGCATTTGCAAGGTATTAAATTTTTACTTCTAATTCTAGCATTCAAAGGCATGATTGAAAGTGCAATGTCACTGTTGCGACAAGCGACGACAGCTTATGGAATCTTGGCCAGTGTCCGAGACGAAACCAACTATCGGCGCATCTGGTCGCGCGATGGTGTCATTTGTGGCTTGGCTGGTTTGCTGGCCAAGGAGGAGCAGGTCCGGGAAGGACTCAAACAATCCATTCTGTCCTTGAGTCGGCACCAAGGCCCCCAGGGACAATTGCCCTCCAATGTACAACTGGACGAGCAAGGACAGCTGCAACAGTTGAGCTTCGGAGGGCTTTGTGGCCGGGTCGACACCATCTCGTGGTGGATTGTTGGGATTTGCCAATTGTTGCACCGTCAGCCAGACGAGGCATTGCGGGATTCCCTGGCTTCCAAAGTAGAAAAGGGCCTGGACTTGCTGACGGCCTGGGAGTTCAATGGCAAGGGATTGGTGTACGTCCCTCAGTCTGGCAATTGGGCGGATGAGTACATCCTTCGTGGCTATGTTTTGTTTGATCAGTTGCTGCGCTTGTGGGCCCTTCGAACGGCTGCTGTGGTTTTTGATCGCCCCGACTGGAAAGAGCAAGCGGTGACTTTGACGAGCTTGTTGGACAACAATTATTGGATTGATGCCCATGCCGATGACAGCTTGTATCACCAACATGCCTACGAATTGGCCCATGCCCAATCGGGACCTTCTCGCCATTGGGAGGCTGCCTTTGGGCCGGGAGGATACATTCGCTATTTTGATCTGTTGGCCAATGCCTTGGCGATCTTGTTGGACATTGGAACAGCCCAGCAACGTTCAGACGTATTGGCCTACACTGCAGACCTGTCCGGGAAGATGCCTTTGGGCTTGTTGCCAAGTTTTTGGGAGCCCATCCGGAAGGGAACAGCCGATTGGGATTTGCTGCAAGCCAACTACAAATACCACTTCCGAAACGAGGTATACGAGTTTCAGAATGGAGGCATTTGGCCTGTATTCAATGCTTGGTGGGGCATGGCCTTGGTCAAGGCAGGCGAGCGAGAGCGGGCGGAGGACTTGTTGGCGGGGATCGGGCAGGCCAATGCACTTGGCGACAATGGCTTCTACGAATGTCTGCACGGGCAAACAGGGCAGGTACACGGAACGCGGCTGTGTACCTGGTCGGCAGCGGGTTGGATATTGCTCGATGCGAGCCTCAAAGGAGAGGAATTGTGGTTTCCTTCTTCCTGATCAGAGGGAAAGGACGATTTCCTCATACAACACATTGTCCATGCCTTTGATGGATGCCTTGAGGGTAGGTTGTTTGTCTTGCCAGTCGATTTCCAGCAGGCCAAAATTCAATTGGTTGACCAGATTTCCCTTTCTGTAGCGATTTGGCTCGTTCTTGGCCTTTTCGTAAGAGTGGGTGAGACCACTGGAGGTAATTTCCGTGATTTGGTCTCCATTTGTCAGATCGTACTGAGAGATCTCCCCAATGTGGCGATCGCCGCTGATCAGCAAGCCATTTTTGACTTCGTATTGCACCAACAAATCAAACAATCGCTGGCGGGCTGTGGGAAAATTGGCCCATTTCTCAAAGCGATGTTCTTCCGGCACCACTTGTATGCCACTGGCAATGATGTGGATTTGTGCCTGGCTGTTTTTCAATTCTTTTTCCAACCATTGCCATTGTGCCTCTCCGAGAATGTCGGCTGTTTGCCTGGCTTGTTGATCATTGTCTGTAGGGCGATCGTCCCGAAAATAGCGACAATCCAGTAGAATGACCTTTGTCTGGCGGGGAACTTCTCCAAAAGTGAAAGAGTGATAAACGCCAGGGTAAGAAGAAGCCGGATGGTCCTTGCCACTGCTGAAAAACTCCTCGAATATTTTTTCGCTGCCCTCTTTTTTGGGATAGTGTTTGCCGCTGTTGTTGGCGCCGTAATCGTGATCGTCCCAGGTGCCGATGATGGGACAATGATCCAACAACTTTTGGTAATCGGGATGTTCTCGCTGCTGGCGATATTTCTGGCGCATCACCTTCATGTTTTCTGTATCTGCATAGACCACATCTCCCAACCAAATCCACAGATCGGGTTGATTGGCAACGATGGGTGTCCAGATGGGTTGTGGGTCGTATTGGTGGCTACAAGAACCGAAGGCGATTCGCTGAAGGACTTTGCCTTCGTCGATGGCTTTGGGAGATGCCAGTCCCTTTTTTCCAAATGTTGTCTGTAGACCTTTGCAGCCCAAGACTGTCAAACAAGTTAGCAGGAGACAAATGACTGTGCGCATGGAGTGGTGGTTTGGTTTGTTGGCGAAAACGCATCAAATCTAGGGCAAAAAAATGTCTTGCAATGAAAGGGAATTTTATTTTTGTGTTAAGAGATGCTCGGTTGGCATTTCTCCTTCTTTACAGCAAGCAATGCCAATTGGTTTTGGGAGCCATTACGAAAGCCCAAGAACGGATTGCAAATACACTTTCGACATGACAGCAGATAAGACAATAGACATCCTTTCGACAGGAGAATTGTTGATCGATTTCATCAGCAATGAGTTTGTGGAAGACCTCAGCCAGGTGAGTCAGTTCAAGCGCTTGCCTGGAGGGAGCCCCGCCAATCTATGCATGAATATGGCCCGCCTGGGCAATCGCGCCCTTTTGGTGGCTTGTGTGGGAGAAGATGACATGGGCCGTTTCCTACAATCCTACTGCTCCGACTTGGGGCTGCCCGCAGAGCACATTCATCGCTTGGAGGGCATCCCCACGACCTTGATTTTGGTCACTCGTTCCCAAGAGGTGTCCAATTTTGAAGCCTATCGATCGGCAGATGCTTGTTTGGAGGAACAACACTTTTCGGACGAGCTGTTGTCCACGACTCGTTTGTTTCACACCACCTGTTTTGCCATGAGTCGTCAGCCAGCCCAATCGGCGATTGTATCTGCTGCAGAGAAGGTCCACCAGTACGGTGGGCAGCTCAGCGTGGATGCCAATTATGCCGCCAAGATTTGGCCGAATCGGGCGGAAGCTCAGCGCTTGCTGGCGCACTACTGCAGCATGGGAGCATTGGTCAAAATCAGCGAGGTGGATTGGGAGCGATTGTATGGCCAGCCGCTGCGAGAGGCAGGGGAGGTGCTCGATCACTTTTTGCAATTGGGGGCGGCCGAGGTATGTGTGACCCTCGGGGGAGATGGTTGCTGGGTGGCTCGGGAGGCAGAGCGCCATTTTGTAGAGGCCCGTGCGGTGGAGGTCAAGGATACGACAGGAGCGGGAGATGCGTTTTGGTCGGGTTATTTGACTGCTTGGCTCGATGGGAAATCGCTCAAGGAACGGGCTTTTGCTGGACGCTCCCTGGCCGAACTCAAACTGGGGCATTTCGGACCCTTGCCCAATCGAGTGGGTCGAGAGTTGTTGTACGAATAAAGGAAAAACAAAAAAGCCGCCTGATGACTCGGGCGGCTTTTTTGTTGGTGAAGAACACTTGCTTATTCTACGTACAAACGCTGGTAGGGAATGATGATTTCGTTCTCTTCCAGTTGGTTGATCTGGCGCAAGCGAGAGGCCGTCATGTTGTAGGCTCTGGCAATGCTGTAGATGGTCTCATCGTCTTTGACAACGTGTACTTTGCGCTTTCCGTCGGAGTTGAACTCCGCAGGGATGCTCTTGTCTGCCACAAACTCAGCTGCCACCGGAATGTTGGACGGAGACGGTCTGTTGTTGTTGGCGACGGCAGGAGAGGGGCAGTTGCAATCTGATGTCTTCAGACGTTGGTTGACGAAGATCAGATCGTTGGGGCCCAATCCGTTCATTTGGCGGATTTTGGCAGTGGTGTAGCCATACTTTTTGGCAATGCCATAGAGTGTTTCATTGGGCTGTACCACGTGGTATCCACTGTTTTCTCCTTTGCTCACCAGCACATCACCGTCGGCACCTGGCATGGCGTTCGGGCTGTTGGAGCCTCTGGGACGAACGTACAACTTCATGCAAGGTTTGATGAGGTTGGAGTTCAGTGCGTTCCAGTTTTTGAGGTCTCTCAGCGACAGGCCGTAGAGTTGAGAGATTCCGTACAAGGTCTCGTTGTTTTGAACGATGTGGTAGCCATTGCCAGAAAACTCACCACAGGGGCCAGGTCGTGCGTCCCCTGTAGCTGCCACACCTCCGTTGTTGGTGGCAGGAGCAGAATCGGGGACTGTTACGCCACCTGTACTTGGATTGGCAGGTGGCTCATTGACCACGACAGTTCCTTGCGCTGCCCGTTGTCCGTTGCGGTAGGTGACCCCACCACAGCTGGTATTGGCTGGCTGCCCAGTGCTGCGGTCGTAGTATAGATTTTTGTCGATGTCTTTGTAGATGTTGTTGCACTTGAACTGGTAGTTGCCATCGTTTTGGACAGTCGAATTTCCATTGTTTCCATTTGCATCATTGCCATTTGGACGCTTGGTCGGTGTGGAAGTGGACGGGCGTTTGCCGTTTTCCAGGTCCACGATGCTGCCTCCATTGGAAGAAGGAGAACCGGTGGCATATCGTCTTGTAGAGTAGAACGTACCGCTGTAGGCATTGTCGAAACTTTGTTGGCCGCAAAAGTCGCCGATGTATTGATCGACAGGCACGCCGTTGATGGCTACCAACACCAATCGGTTGTTGTCTGCATCCGTCTTGTTGAAACCGATCTTTTCTTCGATGATTCCAATTTCGGGGATGACCACCATTTCGGCATAGCTTCTTCCCGCTCGTTTTTTGAGACGTTCAAATTGGTATTTGCGTGGGCAGTTGTGCGACATGGCACCTCTGTAGAATACCTGTGACTCTGAGTTGTTCAGCGCCAGGTTTTGATCGCCAGCAGGTTGGGCAAAGTTGTAGACAAATTTGTGATCGACCGATGTGAATCCAACAAAGGTGGGAGAAATCTGTGTGTAAGTGGCAATACCGACAGGCGATACATTGTATCCACCTTCCATGCGGCGCACGAAGTACACTTGTACATCTCCATTGTTGATTCCTCTGACGAGTTTTTCATTGATGGCAACTTGGCGGCAGGTTTTGACATTGGTCGGGCGATCCGGGCGGATGACCTTGCTTTCGATGCCTACCTCCAGGATGACTTTTTCCCGGTCATTTTTTCTGATGTGGTAGGCGATGTGACCGTGGCCGGCTCCGTTGTACCGGTATTCGTAACGATCCATGCAGTTTTCGTCATATTGTATGAAGATCGTCTCAGAATAGGCTAAGGTCCCAAGGCATATGCCCATCAGAAGGAGCATAAATTTTAACGCTTTCATTCTGGAAAATTTTGTGTTTCAAAAAGCAAAAAGTTCTTTCACGTTGATGCCCTATACGTATTTGTCCTGCGCAGTGGCAGCGGCAAATGGATGTTGTAAGGACATAAATTGCTTTAATGGTGGTGACCTTATCTGACCAAAGTAGGTCAATTATGGCGCTTATGCAAATTTACCAATACTATTCTTTACCAAAACCCTTCCAAAAATAACAAAGGTAAACACATCTAAAGTATTCATAATCATTAAATTAGCCTAATGGATTAGGAGTTGGGAGTGAGTTGCTTACAAATGGGGAATCTGGCTAATTCTTGCAGAGCTTCTCAAGAGCTGCTCACACTTGCTTTTGAGAAGAAGGCGATGGGGTAGGGATCAGTTGGGTGCATCGGGGGTGATGATGCCGTTTTGGATGGCGTAGACGACCAGCTCGGAAGTCGAGCGCAACCGAAGCTTTTTCATGATGTTTTTGCGATGAGTGTAGATGGTGTGTGTGCTCAGGTGGAGTTCGCTGGCAATCTCTTTGGCAATTTTTCCCTGGGCGATCAGTCGGACAATTTCAATTTCACGGCTCGACAGGGGAACAGGCTTGTCATCGTCTTCCGTTGGGCCAAAGGAACGCTCCAGCAAGAGGTTGAGCACCTTGCCACAAAAGAATTTTTCTCCTTTGGCAGCAGCCTTGACCCCATTGATGATTTCGTCCTGCCCACAGTGCTTTGTCAGAAAGCTGCAGGCTCCTCCGTTGATGACCTCGAAGATGGTTTGCTGGTTGTTGTCGGCGGAGACGATCATCACATTGGTGCCGGGGGATTGCTGGCGGACCTGCCGGACGGTTTCGATGGAGAAATCTTCCCCTTGGGCATGGTCCATGATGACCACTTGGGGCTTGTTTTGGCGGACAGATTCCATCAGGGCCTTCTCATTGGTCGACTCACCGATGACCTCGAATTCATCTACATTGGAAAGCAGATGATTCAATCCCCTCCTAATCAAAAAGTGTGTATCGGCCAATATGATCGATGTAGTCGGCATAGTCTAATATCTAGAGACGAATATACTAGCTGCTATGTATATAATCAAACTTACTTAGAATTTGTTTAGATAAGGAAATGAAAATTGGAGATTGGATTTTGATTCTGTCTGAAGGAGGACATGCCCACTTCACTTTTGAGACACTTTATTGCAGACAAATGTGGGCTACTCTTCCAAAGATTGTACCTTCGCAAAAACCAAATCAGCACGAACGAGAATCTTATGTCAGAGAAATACAAATACGACCTCAGAGGGGTATCTGCTACCAAAGATGAAGTACACGCAGCCATCAAGGGCTTGGACAAAGGCCTGTATCCTTCTGCCTTTTGCAAAATTCTCCCAGATGTTGCCGGAGCTGATCCGGCCTATTGCAACCTCATGCATGCCGATACGGCTGGTACCAAAACGAGTCTGGCATACCTATATTGGAAGGAAACTGGCAACCTGGACGTTTGGAAAGGCATTGTGGAGGACTCCATCGTGATGAATTTGGACGACATGGCCTGTGTGGGCTGCATCGACGACATCATCTTGTCTTCTACCATTGGCCGCAACAAAAACCAAATTCCAGGCGAGGTCATCGCAACCATCATCCGACATGCACATGATTTCATCGATCGCATGGCGTCTTTTGGCATTCGCATCCATCACGCTGGCGGAGAGACGGCCGATGTCGGTGACATTGTTCGGACGATTGATGTTGGTTACACGGCCTTTGCCCGCATGCGGAGGGACCAGCTCATCATCAATGATGTCCAGCCGGGAGATGTTATCGTGGGATTGTCCAGTTATGGGCAGGCCACTTATGAGACGACGTACAATGGAGGCATGGGCAGCAATGGATTGACGTCGGCCCGCCATGACGTCCTGGATCACCACTACGCAGGGGCCTTCCCCGAAAGTTTCGATCCTTCTTTGCCCAAGGAAGTTGTCTACATTGGCAGCAAACGTTTGACCGATCCCGTCGAAGTGGATGGACATTCCCTAGACGTTGGGCGATTGATCTTGTCTCCAACGCGGACCTATCTGCCCTTGCTCAAGCCACTGCTCGACAAGATGCGCTCTCAAATCCACGGCATGATCCACTGCACAGGAGGGGCCCAGGCCAAGGTCTTGAAATTCATCCAAAACCGAAGAGTGGTCAAGAACAATCTACTGGCGATCCCCCCTCTCTTTCAGCTGATCCACGAAGAGGCCGGGACTTCCTGGCGAGAGATGTATCAGGTGTTCAACATGGGCCATCGACTTGAGATCTACCTTCCGGAAGCAGCCGCCAAAGAAGTCATTGACATGGCCAAGGAATTCGGCATCGAGGCCCAGCAGATTGGTTATGTAGAGCAAATGGAAGGGGAGCAGGTGCGCATCGAAAGCCCGCATGGTGTTTTTGAATACAATTCATAAGATGGATTTTCTCCTATAAATTCGGACATCTGGTTGGACAGCCTTGGGTACTTTGGGCGTAGGCCTACAATATGGAAAAATAGACGATGATGAAGAAAAGGGTCTGTATCTTTTGTGGCGCAAATACTGGCATCTCAAGCAAAATCATTGATCATACCATAGAATTGTGCGATTTGCTGATCAAACTCGATTTTGACTTGGTATATGGAGGAGGAAAAACTGGATTGATGGGAATCATCGCAGATCAATTTCTTCGCAGTGGCAAAGAGGTCATAGGTGTGAGGCCCAAAAAACTCATTGAAGATGAGGATGCCCACGAAAACCTACAAACGCTGATCGAAACAGACTCCATGCATCACAGAAAATCAAAGATGATTGAACTGAGCGATGCATTCATTGCACTTCCCGGAGGCGTTGGAACGCTGGATGAGATCATTGAAACCTATACACTGCAGAAAATTGGCTTTGTCGATAAACCTTCTGGGATACTAAATACCGATGGTTACTACGACGGCCTCAAAAAGCTGTTGGACAATATGGTAGACAATCAATTTCTCAAGCAAGAAAGCAAGTCAAAACTGGCATTTGCATCCACTCCAACAGAATTGTTGCGTCAGCTGGATCTTCTGAAAACAGATGAAATGGAAGCCAAAGAAATCGATAAGATTGCATTGATCAGCATCAAAGATGGAAAGATCTTGAGCACGAGATCATTCGGCAAAGATAAGTACTACATCCCCGGCGGAAAGCGAGAAGATCAGGAGACAGATGAGCAGACATTGGCAAGAGAAATTTGGGAGGAGCTAATGGTGAGAATTGTTCCAGAATCTGTGAATTATGTGGGGACCTTTACCGCGCAGGCAGATGGCTACAAAAAACGGACGACCGTCAAGATGACATGTTACAACGCAAGTTTCAGCGGAACGCCCAAAGCCAGTAGTGAAATTGAAGAAGTCAAGTGGCTACAGTACGTAGACAGAGACCGCGTATCAAAAGTTGATCAAAAGATCTTTGACTTTCTAAAATCCAATGGAGAGCTGCAATGAAGATGGCCATCAACAATTTGCCGCCCACAGAGCCTACGGAAGGCTAAGACATCACATAAGAAAAGGCCAAGCCGTTCAACACTGCAACGACCAACCAAAATGGCGTAAATACAATTCCTACATTTCTACCGTGTTTTGAGACCTTTGGATGGTTGCCAATAAACGGCAAAAAACCTGCTTGATTGGCATTGACCAGCATCATCAAAATTGCTACAACTCCAAGTAGAAGATGCAAGGGCTGTCGCGCAGCGAGTTCAAGGCCCATTCCATAGACAGCACCCACCGCTACGGCAGCAAAACCAATGGCTCCTTGGCGTTGTTCAAAAAGCAAAAGAAAGATGTAGTCCTTTGCGTTGGTGGTTTTCTCTGTTGGAGCAGCACGCAAGGCAGCATCAAGCATGCTGAGTTGTTCATTTTTCGTCAGGGCCATCCTTCCACTTGGTGATTGGAGTCCAAAAAAAGGCAAAACCCAGTTGACAATCAGTCGGGCTTGCATGGGAAACAATACTTCAATTCCGTGAAGGGTAACGGGGATGATGGACAAAACAAGTCCCAATGTTGAAATTTGAATTTCGCTCATACTGTATCTCGCTGAATATTTATTACTTTTGATTTCGAAGTAAAAATACAAAATTACTTTGGAATTCGAAGTGATTTTTAAAAAACTTTCCTTTTGGATGTCAACCTTGCGTATTATGAAGCAACAATTTAGATGCGACTGCCCAATTACTTCAGCCATTGACATATTGGGAGACAAGTGGATGCTGATCATCGTCAAGCAGATGCTGATCCAGGGGATGGAAACCTTCAAAGACTTTACAGAAAGCGATGAAGCCATCTCTACCAGCATTCTCACTTTGAAGCTCAAATGCTTGGAGCAATACGGACTGATTGAGAGAAAGAATCATCCGACCAATAAGAAAACGAAGTTGTATCATCTGACCGAAAAAGGATTGTCACTCTCGCCTGTTGTGGTGGAGTTGGCAATATGGAGCGACAAAACGCTGCGAGAATTCAATCCAATCATGCGACAAAGCGAGGAGCTTGAATTCATGAAGAACCACAAAGAAGAAGCCATCGCAGCACTTCAGAAGGGATACAGAGAAAAACTGACTGCGACAATGTCTGTGAAATCATAGCATCCTCTTGTATTGCTTTAGTCATTTTGAGAATAAGTCTGGTGCCTAACGGCAAAATTGATTACTTTTAATTCCCCAAGGCTCCCTGCCCGCAACACCGACTTTGTAACACCAAACGATAATTTATGAAAAACCGCAAGATCACCTTAAGCGAAAGTGAAATTCCAGAGAAGTGGTACAACATCACGGCTGACATGCCCAATAAGCCATTGCCACCCCTGCACCCAGGCACCAAGCAGCCCATCGGACCGGAGGCCCTGGCCCCCTTGTTTCCCATGGAACTCATCAAGCAGGAAGTCAGTACCGAAAAATGGATCGACATCCCAGATGAAGTCCGCAACATCTACTCCATCTGGCGACCAACGCCCCTGTATCGCGCCTATGGCTTGGAAAAGGCATTGGATACCCCGGCCAAGATCTACTACAAATACGAGGGTGTCAGCCCGTCTGGATCGCACAAACCCAATACAGCGGTTGCCCAAGCATATTACAACAAACAGGAAGGCATCAAACGCATCACCACAGAAACGGGTGCCGGACAATGGGGGAGCGCCCTGGCCTTTGCCTGCAACCATTTCGACTTGGAGTGTGAGGTGTACATGGTGAAATTGTCCTACCACCACAAGCCCTATCGGAAAATCATGATGAATACCTGGGGCGCCAAGGTCTTCCCGTCGCCCTCTGAAGCCACAGAAGCCGGCAGAAAAATCCTGGCAGCCCATCCCGATACCACGGGTTCTCTGGGAATTGCCATTTCCGAAGCCGTGGAAAGAGCGGCCACCAACGAGGACACAAAATACGCCTTGGGCAGTGTGCTCAACCATGTCAAATTGCACCAAACCATCGTCGGTCAGGAAGCAGTGGCCCAGATGGCCAAGGCAGGAGACATGCCAGACATCGTCATCGCGCCATTTGGCGGTGGGTCCAACTTTGCAGGGCTGTCCTTCCCCTTTCTGCGCCTCAACTTTGACGAAGGCCGGAACATCCGCTGCATTGCCAGCGAACCCACTTCCTGTCCCAAACTGACCCGAGGTGTCTTCAGATACGACTTTGGCGATACCGTAGGCATGACACCACTCTTGCCGATGTACACCCTTGGACACAATTTTGTCCCGGCTCCCATTCACGCCGGAGGCTTGAGATACCACGGCGCAGGCGTCATCGTCAGCCAGTTGTTGAAAGACAAGCTCATCGAGGCAGTCGCCCACGACAATGTCGAGGTCTTTGAGGCAGGGGTTTTGTTTGCCAGAGCCGAGGGAATCATTCCCGCTCCGGAAGCCACCCATGGCATTGCCACGGCCATCGCAGAGGCCAACAAGTGCAAAGAGGAGGGCGTCTCCAAGACCATCCTGTTCAATATGTGTGGACATGGCAATTTCGACATGAAGGCCTACGAAGATTACTTTGCAGGCAAGATTGTCAAGCACGAAGTGACGGCCGAAGAAATTCAGGCTTCCCTGGCAGAGTTGCAAACACCTGAAATTCCCTACTGACAAACCCTTGGCTGCACTGCAATGGCTCTATGTCTGTTGCAGTGCAGTTGATTGGATTCGACCTCACTTCGTCGGAATCTTCAAACCCATTTCTGCCTTCATATATAGCAAGGCTTCCGCATTCCCTCTGGCATCATCTACCGGGTGATGGGTGTGTGTGGTTTTGCGCAGGTGTTTGAAGTTTTGGAAGGTGTCCTTGACCATGCCCTTGTACAGGCTCCCCAAATTTTGAGAAGAATGACCAAATGGATTTCGGCCCAAGAAATGGTGGAAATACCAGCAGACAAACATCCAGTCAAAGCCGTTGTTGTCGCTGATGAAAAACGGCCTTCCTTTGGAGTTTTCTTTGATCCACTCCTCAAAGCGGAGCATGACGGTGGCGGGATCGTCGAATTGAAGGCATTGCTGTCGGGAGAATCCAGAAACTTGTAGGGCCTCTTCTACATACTGGTCGGAGATGGGACGCAATTGCCCATAAAAGCTTCTGTCCAACTTTTGATCGACCAAGATGGCGCCAAAACAAATCATGGAATAATCTCCCGGAATGGGGCCATCGGATTCAATGTCTACCATTATGTAACTCATGTTGCCTAGATTTTATACTCGCCCAAACCACCATGTAATGAGTATGAGTTGTGAAATGGACGATCATGTCCAACCTTGTCAGTACAATTTTGGCAAACAATAAGTTCAGATGCGTGGCTTAGCCATTGCCGACGTAGTTGTGCGGACTGATTTGCTTGAGTTCTTCCTTCACGGCATCGGGAATGTCCAAGGACTCGACGAAGCGGTGAATGTCCTCTTGTCCGACTTCGGCCTTGCCTCTGGTCAGTCTGAGGAGGGCTTCGTAGGGTTTGGGGAATCCTTCGCGCCGCAAGATGTTTTGAATGGCTTCGGCGACCACCATCCAGTTGCCTTCCAGATCGCTTTGGAGTTTTTGTTCGTTGAGCAGCAACTTGTCCAGGCCTTTGAGCATGGATTTGAAGGCGATGATGGTGTGGGCAAAGGGGACGCCGATGTTGCGCATGACGGTGCTGTCTGTCAGGTCGCGTTGGAGGCGGGAAATTGGCAGTTTTCCGGCCAGGTGACCAAAGAGCGCATTGGCGATGCCCAGGTTGCCTTCCGCATTTTCAAAGTCGATGGGATTGACCTTGTGTGGCATGGCAGAGGAGCCGATTTCTCCTTCCACGGTTTTTTGGCGGAAGTACTCCATCGACACATAAGTCCACACATCGCGGCACAGATCGATCAGGATGGTGTTGATGCGCATCAGGTTGTGGTAGAGCGCTCCCTCATTGTCGTAATGGGCAATTTGGGTGGTATTTTGCAGGCGGGTCAAGCCGAGGTATTCGCTGACGAAGTGGTCGCCAAAGCGGCGCCAGTCGATGGCCGGATAGGCGACGACATGAGCATTGAAATTGCCAGTGGCACCACCAAATTTGGCGACATATGGGATTTGCTTGAGCAACCAAAGCTGTGCGTCCATGCGCTCGACGAAGACCCTGAATTCCTTGCCCAGCAGGGTGGGAGAGGCGGGCTGTCCGTGGGTGCGCGCCAACATGGGAACACTGGCCCATTCGGCAGCCAATGCCTCGATGGCGTTGCGCAGCTTTTTGAACAGGGGAATGTACACTTTCTCCATCGCCAGCTTGGTCAGCAAGGGCATGGCCGTGTTGTTGACATCCTGGGAGGTGAGACTGAAGTGGATGAACTCTTTGTAGGCCTCGATACCAAGAGCATCGAACTTTTGCTTCAGAAAATACTCGACGGCTTTGACATCGTGATTGGTGGTTTTCTCGATGTTTTTAATATTGAGTGCATCCGGCAGTGAGAAGTTTTCAAATACCTCATTGAGGGCTTCTACCTTGTCGAGATCGAAGCTTTCCAACTGCGGCAAAGGGTGTTGGCACAGCGCGATGAAGTATTGGATTTCGACAAAAATGCGGTATTTGATGAGCGCATATTCAGAAAAGTATTCGCCCAATTCTTTGGTTTTCCCGTGATAACGTCCGTCGACCGGAGAGATGGCACTTAGCATGTTTCATTGATTTTGACTGGCGACAAAAGTAGTGAAACTATGCGACATAGCAGAGGTGATTCATTAAATCCCAAACAGGTTCTTATACAAAGGAGGCTTTGCTTTGTCCTTTGATGAGTTTTTCGCAAATCAGCTCGAAGCGGGGCCATTCTCCAAGGACATCTGCATCCGACAGGCGTTTGCCAGGCTGGTAGGCGATCAGGAAGTTTGCCTTGCCTTCGTAGGTCCAATCGGGCACATCGCCGATGTCGTCCAAAAAATCTTCGTTGAGATCAAATTTGATTTCTTCTGGCGCGATGGCCTCCAATTGGTAGTGATCGTCAAATTCGGGGGTGGTGGCAAAAAGTCGGCTGGGCGGTTGGACAAAGATGTCTCTGACGGCATCGACAAATTTCCTGGGGCGGATGATGAAAGGCGACAGGTCGATGTCTCCTTTGAAGAATTCCAAAACGGTGGTTTGCTTCTTGCCCAGGTCGCCATAGTACAGGTAGTCGTAGATGCGAAAACGGACTTTTGGGGCGACGGTTGACGGCGGCCGTATGACCGACACGAGTCGCTTGCCTTTTTTCCCTACAAACAGCTCGCAACTGCGCAGGATGGCATTTTCATTGTCAAATTTCTTTCGGGCTTTGAAGCGGGCCTGCATGGAGCGGGCAATTTGCTTTCGGGAAGCAACTTGCGGATCGGAAATGAACCTGCTGAGCCAATCGTCTATCGTCGGAAACATATCGAGTAAGATAGAGAATTCGCCGAAAAAGGCCCATAGATATTAGACCAGAATTAGTTTTTCTTCTTCTTACCAAAGAGTTTTTTCAATTTGCCAACCCCTTCCTTGGCATTTTCTTTCAGATCCTTGCCTTTGTCTTTGATGGTGTTTTTCAAGGAATCGGGATTGGAAGCATTGTTCACCGCATCCTTGAGCGTCTCTTTGGCCCCACCCGGATTGCTGACCAGGGAATCGACGGCCTTCTTGCCCGCATCCTTGACACCACCCACCAATTTGTCCTTTTCTTCTTTGACCTCCTTTTTGAGTTCTTCCTTGGTCTCGTTGACCACCGAGGTGACTGTGTCGATCGCTTGCTTTTTGACTTCTTTGAGGCTTTCAACGGCTTGGTCTTTCAGACTCTGTCCATCGGTGCCAATGGGCTTGACGGATACCTTTGGGTCGGTCAGCGAACCAGTCAGGCCGATGTTGACGTTGACAAACTCTGCCTCGTTGATTTTCATGCCCACCTTGGAGGCTTCCTTGTTGAGGAGTTGGAAGCCCTTGCTGGCGGCATTGCCCACTGCGTTGCCCTTGAGCATTTCCATCGGGATTTTGGCCAAGATGTTGTACGCCATGTCCTGCTCTATGCCGTGGGCGCCACCGATGCGCATGTCGATGCCTTGGTAACTGTAGTCAAATTCTTTGATGACGATTTTGCCGTCCTTGATTTCAAACCAATTTTTGGTATCCTTGATCTGCATGGACTTGAGGGCCTTGATGTCGAGCAGGGCGCTCATCTTTTCCACGGGCTTGAAATTTCGCAGGACACTTTCGAAAGTGTGCAAAAATCCAGCAGCAGAGAGCGTACTCAGGTCGGGCATCATGTCGTTGCCCAATACCCCTTTGAAAGACATTTTGGTATCGAAGCGGCCCTCCAGAAACTTGCCGATGGGGGCCAGGATTTGGAAGGTGTTGAGTTTGTTGAAGACCTCTTGGAATTGAAATTTTTCAATGTCGTAGTCCAGGTCAAACAGTGGCTTTTTCGGGTCTTGGGTGTTGTAGCCTCCGTTCATGTTGATTCGACCACCGAAGGCGTCGGCCTTGGTATCTTTGATGGTCACTGCTTGGTCTTTGACCACCAATTCGCCATTGATGTTCTTGAGGTCGAAGTTGGTATAGTTGAGTTTGCCAAAGTTGGCGTCCAATGTTAGGTCAATTTTATCGGGAACGACGATGGGCTCCAATTCCTCTGTATCGGCAGTATTGATGGCAGATGCTTCGTCGCTTTCGCTTTCCACCATGAATTGGTTCAAGTCAAAGTAGTCGGAAAACAGCTTGAGATCGCCGTGGAGGGTTTCGTTTTGGAAGACGTAATTCATCACATTGGTCAGCTTGCCTTTGCCCCTGAGGTCACTGTCTCCAATATTGGTGCGGAAGTCTTTGATGCTGAGTTCGTTGGAATTCATCTGACCCACAAAAGAATTGCCAGTCAGTTCGTAGATGTCGTATTTGATCTTGCCGACTTTGGCATCCATCTGGAAATCGAATCGGTCAAATACCTCGACGGGTTCGGCTTCCACTTCTGCCTGGGCACCTGCCGTGCTTTCTTCCTCGGCTGGCATCCATTCGTCGGCGTTGAAGTACTCGGAGCGAACGCTGATGTTGCCCGTCATTGTTTTTTCGGGGGAGAGATAGGCCAAGATGTTGTCAATGGTTCCTTTGGCTTTCAGGTCACTGCTGCCCAATAGGGCGTCGAATTCGTCGAGGCGGGCCTTTTGCGGCGACAAGCCCAGCTTCATGCTTTTGATCTTGACAGGAGGAAGGCCGGTTGCTGTGTAGTTGATGCCGCTGATTTGCATTTCGCCCTGCATGTCCACTGCCTCGTAGTCCTGGCGATCGATGTCCGACATGCGCGCCTTGGCCAGCACGTCTGCTTCGATGACCCCACTCAATTCCTTGACATCCTCCATGGGGAAGGCCTTCGACAGGTCTGCCAGGTCGATGACCCCCTTGATTTTGGTATCCACATTGGGGTCAGAGATCGGAGTTTTTAGATTCATTCTCGCCTCGAAAGGATTGTTGCCCATTTGCATTTTGAACAAGGGAATGTCAATGATCATTTGGTTCAAATCACTGCTTGGGCTGTTGATGTTGATCTTGGCATTGATCCCATTGATGGCCATGGGCAAGTCAGGATATTGGAAGTCGCCTTTGTCAATGCCCAGATCGAAGCGGAAGGGCGGGTAGGTTCCCTTGACCATGTCATAGGTTCCTTTGACAGAGCCATTGAAGGTAAACAAGCCGTTGGCCTTGACCGCCTGGAAGTCTTTGGTAAAGGCGTTGGGGATGAGAGACAAGAGGTTTTTGAACTGATTCATCGGACTGCTGAAGGTCAGGTCCATGTCGACTTTGTCCGCCAGTGGTTGTACAAAGCCATCGGCCTTCAATGTGAGTGCATTCAGGCGCAACTCATTATCCTTGAGGGTGTATTTGCTGTTTTTGATGTCTGCTGTCAAGGTCATGTCCAGGTCTGTCGCCACTTGGTTGAGGTAGCTGATGCCTTCGAAGACGGTGGTAAAACTGCCAATTTTGGTTTGGGTCACCAAGTCAAAAACATCTTGGGTAAAATCGCCGCTTCCACTGTGATTGAGTTCTTTGAGTTCGACCATCATATTGCCCAATCGGTCGTCGTACTTGACGTAGCCATTTTGGATGCTGTACTCCTGCAGTTGGATCAAAAAGCTGTAGGGCTCCTCAGAGGTGGTCGCCGTAGTATCCGTTGCTGCGATGTCGTAATTGGAGCGTCCGTCGGCCAAGGTGATGATGTTGATGACGGGCTGGTCCAAAAAGACGTTGTTGATGGCGATGGGTTGGTCTGAGCTGATGACGGACATGAGGTCCAGGGACAGATCCACTTCATTGGCACTGACCAGGGGAATGCCGTCAAACTCGTTGATTCCGATGACTTCCAGGGATTGGATGTTGAAGTTGAAGTCGGGAAAGGAGCTGAGGAGCGACAGGTCTACCTCGCCGAAGTCCACCTTGGCATCTACGGCATTGTTGATGTCAGCCTTGACCCTTTCGAGAATTTGGTCTTTGAAAAAGTAGGGGATGGCAATGAGGGCTACAATCAAAAGGCCGAAGACGACCAAAAAGCCAGTGAGTAATTTTTTGAAAGTCTTGGAAAGTGCCATAAAAAACGCAGTTTTGGATTGGGTTGATTTTGAGGTTTGCATCCAGACGCAAGGTCATTCATAGAACGAAAAGCATCTGTGGATGTTCTATCGGTCTGTATTTATTATACCCTTGTAGAGACAAACGTTTTGCAGTCCATCTCTCATGTAAAAGAGGCCCAAAATCCTGGAAAGTTGCCTGTACACTTGTCCATCATTTTCCCATCCCCTCCTCCCATGTGGAGATAATCCGAATGCTAGGCCCCCGGATGGCTACAAATATTAGTTATTTTTCTTATTTTTCCATTTTTCAAGCATACTGCTTATCAACAATTATGAATGAAAACTACTGAATTGCAGCAATACACAATCATCGAAGACGAAAACGCACTGGTACAGATGGTGGAGGAGAACAGGGGCATCGAGTGGATGGGCTTCGACACGGAATTCATCGGAGAGAAACGGTTTTTTACCCTTCTTTGTCTGATCCAGGTGGCAACGGTCCATGGCTTTTATCTGATCGATACCCTCAAGGTCAAAAACATCAAGCCCTTTCTGCTCTTGCTGGAGGATGCCAACATCATCAAACTGACCCATGCCGGAGAGAATGACTACCGACTGATGTACCAATTGTACCGAATTGTGCCGTCCAACGTCTTTGACATTCAAATTGCGGCTGGATTCATTGGGCATCGCTTTCCCATTTCTTTCCAAAAGCTGGCCGAGCGAGAGATCGGTGTGCGCGTGGGCAAGGGCTACACCGTTTCTGACTGGGAGGCCCGGCCGATGAACAAAAAGCAAATTCAGTATGCCCTCAACGATGTGATCTACCTGGAGCGCATTTGGCATTCCATTTTGGGAAAGTTGGAGGTAATGGGGCGCAGCCAATGGGCGGCAGATGAAATGAAGCTGTTGGAACGGGAAGAACACTATCAAATTGACCCCCACAAGGAGGCACTTCACAACAACATCATCACCAATCTTCATCTCAAAGAGCAAGCCTTCCTCCTTCGCTTGTATGCCTGGAGGCGCAAGGAAGCCGAGCGGAAAAACTATTCCAAGGAGATGATCTTGGCCAACAAATACATCGCTCCCATTGTCCGCCACATTGGATCGGGAAAAAATGCCCTCAAGAATCACCGACGCATTCCCGACCACATCATCCAAAGCAAGTGGCACACCTTCCGAAAGTTGTACGAAGAATCTGTCAGTGAGGAAGAACGAGAAATCTTGTCGCGCATTCCACAGACGGAGACGGATGGCCAACTGGATGATACCATCCTGGAAATCTTGTACCTCCTCATCAAATACAAATGCCAGCAACAACAGCTGGCCCACGACCTGGTACTCAACCGGACGGAGTTCAAAAAAATGAAATCTGATCTCGAATACATGGACGATCGACTGGAGACGACTTGGCGGAAGAATTTTTTGGGCCTGTCCTTCATCGAGTGGTTGAAAAATCGCGATCGATTGGAGGTCGTCTTTACCGAAGATGGCTGTACGCTCCGCCTGACGGAACCCAGTTGATCGGAACCCTCAATGCAACCCTAGCACTCGAATCTTGTCTGTTCTTATTGTATGAGCATTAGATGAATGTTTCATACGTTGGAGTTGTTCACCGACCATCTATCCAGTTGCAAAATGACCTGCAGGCTGATCTGTCAGCTTTTTCACAGGCAGTGGCGACGGCCGCTTGCTTCGGAAAGGCAGTTCTTTCGCTCGACATCTCTGTTTTTGCTCAAAGAAATGGTCGAGAACAACTACATTTTGAAGTTTCGTTAGTGGTAGGGGGATTCATACAGAGTCTTCCTACTTTTTAACGAAAACAAGTTGACACTTCTTTTACAGCCGCAATTTTATCCGCCAATTCTCATCCGCGGTGCTGTTTTTCTGCCAGTAATCCAACATGGTTTTCTCTTTGCGCGTGGCCTTGGTGGTCATCAAAGCTCCCCCATAGCCACTCGGATAGGTTTCCTCCCAGGACAAGATGTCGTGCGGAAAATCTTTGTTGAAGCGCACCTTCAGTTGCCTGCGCAACTTGGGGTAGTCCACCGTGTAGACCATCATTTCTTTGTCCTCTTCTTTCATGCTGGCGTTGGCGGGAAAGGATTGGAAAGGAGTGTGTTTCAGTCGGGTAAAGAGGGTAGAAGGGATCATGTCAACACTGCCAGTCGGAAGGGATTTTGGGTTGATGCGGATGCGGTTGAAGACTTCGTCCTCCAACATGGCCTTGGGCAATTTGTACGCTTCATCTCCTTCCGATTCGAAATAAGAATGCCCGGACACCTTGTACTTGTTGTTGTCCAGATTGAGTTGCAAGTAGGTGTGGCCACACCATTCCTGTAGGGAAGTAGCCGTCTTTAGACTGTTTGGATATTGCTTGAGTTCCACCGGCGTAAAGATGGACTGCATGGTGGAGTAGGGGTAGATGCCTGTGATGAAGTTGCGGGTGGCATTGCACTTGAGCACACTCACATTGTCTTTGGGATTGGCCGAGCCATTGTCCAGCTTGACTTGTTTGGAACGCGAAAAGGGTTCTGTGACAAAAATGAGGACGGCCTCCCCCTGTCGCATCTCACCATAACGGGCCTGCTCCAATCGGTAGGAGTTGATTTCAGCTTTTCCATTGTACCAATACTCTTTGAAAGAATCTTGGCCATCGGACAGGGCAACAGTGGTCGCCTTGGCATCGCCATTGGAGCTGGCGTCGGATTCGGGGCCACAAGCCGTAGTCAGCATTGCCAGGGTGGCCAGCAGGGAAAGGTGGAGGAAGTACTTCATTGGATGTATCAATTTTTTTTGCCAAGTCTATATTGATCTACTTACACTACAAATCCAGTCATCATTTGTTTGCCTGGTCGAGCAATTTGTTGGCTGTCGGACAATCTGCACCAGCGAGCAGCGAGTCATTTCTGCAAAAAAGTGGGAGAAGGATGGTTACCTTTTTTTTCAATTGATCATTAAGAGGTACTTCGGTCGTTTTGACCACATGGATTGGAAAATACAGATGGTGATGCCATTGGTCATCGCCAAACTAGTTGAATAGCAGAGTAGATCGGCTGGCATGACTCGTTTGTGCTGGCCTTTTTAGTGGGGGATGCTGAGGGGAACAAAGTGATAGCCCTCTTGTCGACTTTGCTCGACGATCTGCCGAACGGCTTGTAGAAATTCGGTCGTTTCCCGATGCCATCCATCGTGCAGTAGGATGATCCCTCCAGGCTGTAGTTGTGAGATGGTTTGGTCAACAACTTTTTGGGTGGAAAAAGGGCTGTCGTACTGGGCTTTGGCCTCGATGCTCCAACCCACGTATTGCTTGCGCATGCGGTGGAGGACGATGGGGAGACTGAGGAAACTGTCCCCATAGGGAGGCCGAAAAAAGCGACTGTCTTCACTGCCTGCCTGGCGGATCAATTGATCGGTCCGGCTGAGATCTGCCTCGATGTCTGCAGGCCATTTCCACACCATTCGATCGTGTTGGTAGCTGTGATTGGCCAATTGATGACCCTGGCGGAGAATGTCCCTGGCAATGTCGGCATGGGCTTCGACTTTGTTGCCATTGACAAAAAAGACGGCTGGTACCTCCAGTTGTGCCAACAGCTCCAGCAAGGGAGGGGTGAGGTGGGCAGAGGGGCCATCGTCAAAGGTGAGGCAGAGCACGGAATCTTGTTGGTCGACATGAGACAGGGTGGATAGCAAAAGGGCGCCATTGGGTTGGCGGCCGTACCAGCGCAGCAACAGCATGGTCAAGAGAAGACAAGAAAAGAGGAAAATGGCCTTTTTCATGTGGCTAAGGCGTCAGGAAGGGGGAGGGCTGCACCTTGGGCTTTGCCTTAAAGCGAAGGTTGAGGCCAAGCCCTGTTTGCATGCCCATCCACTGGGTTTGGTCAAAATGCGGCTCCAATCGCAAACTGAGGTCATCACTCACATCAAATTCCAGCAAATGGGCCTGGACAAATGCCTCGGCAGATTGCAAAAAATGAAACACCACCAGCCCCACATAGCTCAGGTCGAGGTCTTTGCGCACGGCATTCCACTCTCGCCGAAGGCTCAGGTCATCGAGAATGCCCACAAATTCGTCTTCCTCCATGGACTCTTCGTCAAAGCGGATTCGATTGGCCGTTTCCAGGCGTTTTGCCAAGCGACTGTTGTAGACAATCAGGCTCACAAAGGAAGCTGTCCCGCCATAGATGACGGGCACTTTGATGTACCAGAGTTTTTTGTTGTACATCTGGCCTGCCCCCGGAATGATGGCAGACATGATGAAGGCTTTCTTGGGATTGGGATAGTCGCTTTTGTCAAAAAAGTTTTTGAGCCACGGCATGCGGATCAACTTTCGCTTCTCATCGGCTGTAGCCACCTGGCTGGAATCGGGCAAGGACAGGGTGAGTTTTTTCTCGATGGAAGTGGGCGCAATGCTGTCTGCTGTGCCGGGAGAAGGAGACTGCCGGAGCGAGTCGGGCAGTTGGGCACTGACTTGGAGGCCAAGGCAGAGGCAGAGGAAAAGAATGCAATGCTTCATCCTATGGAAAACGGCAGATTCCGAGTGGTATTGTCGGCACATCAGTCCTCGATTATCCCAAGAATTCGGTTGAGGGTCTTGACAGAGTCGAAATTGATGACAATCTGTCCCTTGTTTTTTCCTTTCATTTTGAAATCTACCCTCGTGTCGAGTTGGGATTGGAGGTTGCTGCGGACCGCTTCGTACTCAGCAGTCAGGGGCTTGGATGCTTTGGGCGCGGCCACACCGTTGACGTAGGAATGGATCAGTTTTTCCAAGGCCCGCACGGACAAGTCCTTTTGGACGGTCTCGGTGAGCAGTCGGAGTTGCAAGACGGCATCTTCCACACCCACCAGGGCTCTGGCGTGGCCCATGCTGATGTTTCCTCGTTTGAGTTCGGTTTGAACAGTGGGAGGCAGCTTGAGCAGGCGCAGGTAGTTGGAGACAGAACTCCGTTTTTTGCCCATGCGCTCTGCCAGCGATTCGTGGGTCAGTTGGCATTCGTCGATGAGGCGCTGGTAAGTGATGGCCACTTCGATGGCATTGAGATTCTGGCGCTGGATGTTTTCGAGCAGTGCCATTTCGAGCATTTCCTGATCGTCGGCCAGGCGGATGTAGGCGGGCAGGGAAGTGAGACCTGCCAGTTTGCTGGCGCGCAGCCTGCGCTCTCCCGAAATCAGCTGATAGCTCCCCTGGCTCATGCGGCGCACGGTGATGGGCTGGATCAAGCCATGTGTGCGGAGAGATTGGGCCAATTCTTCGAGGGCTTCCGGATCAAATTCCGTTCGAGGCTGAAATGGGTTGACCTCGATGGAATCGGTTGGGATATCGGCAACCGTATGGCTCAATTCTTTGACAATCTCCTCTTTTTGCTCCTCCTCGGGCTCTTGACTCATGGAGCTGAGCAGGGCACCAATTCCTTTTCCGATTTCCTTGCGTCTCACTTTCTTTGCCATAGGTTATATTGCTTTCTTCTTTTTATTGGATTTGCCTCCTCCCTTTTTGCTGAGGAGAGAGTCTTTGTTTTTTTGCAAAAATTCGCGGGCCAAGTTCAAAAAGTTGACCGTTCCTTTGCTGGCGGCATCGTAGAGCACCACTGGGACATGCAAGTTGGGTGCCTCTCCGATTTTGGAGTTTCGGTGGATAATGGTTTCGAAGACCACATCTTTGAAGTACTCTCTGACCTGTCGGACCACTTCGTTGGCCAAGCGGAGGCGTTTGTCGTACATCGACAGCAGGATGCCTTCCACTTCCAGTCCTTTGTTGAGTTGTTTGTTGACCAACTTGATGGTGTTCATCAGTTTGCCCAGACCTTCCAAGGCAAAAAACTCGCATTGGACAGGGATGAGGACAGAATTGGCGGCGGAGAGTGCATTGATGGTGACCAGCCCGAGAGAGGGCAGACAGTCGATGAATACATAGTCAAAATCGTCTTTTACCTTGTCGATGATTTCTTTGAGTACGTATTCGCGATGCCAGCGATTGATCAGCTCCACCTCGGCGCCCACCAGGTCGATGGAGGAGGGGATGAGGTATAAATTGGGGGTGCCAGTTTCTACGATGGCCTCTTTGGGGTCGCCCCCGTTGATCATGCAATCGTAGATGTTGACTTCCACTTCGTCTACGTCGACACCCACGCCGCTGGTGGCATTGGCCTGCGGATCGGCATCGATCAACAATACTTTCTTTTCAAGGATCGCCAGGCAGGCTGCCAGGTTGATGGCTGTCGTTGTCTTTCCAACTCCTCCCTTTTGATTGGCTATCGCTACAACTTTTCCCATAGATTGTACATTGATGGCGTTAGTAAACGTTTGAGCGCCGATCGATTACGGCTGAAATTCCGCTCCGATTTCCGGCAATATCAGTGACACATCGGCCTGTTGAAAGGCGTCTTCTGCCTTTTGGTGGTCAATCGCAATATACCCAAAGGTATCATAATGACAAGCGATGACCTTGGAGCATTCGACAAATTGGGCCGCTTTGACCGCATCCTCGTAGCCCATCGTGAAATTGTCGCCGATGGGAAGGATGGCAAAGTCCAGTTTGGGGCAGGTCATGGGGATGAGCTTCATGTCCATGGTCAGGGCTGTATCGCCAGCCACGTAGAAGCAGCTGTTCTCATTCCAGACCACATAGCCTGCCGGGTTGGCACCATAGGTTCCGTCGGGCAAGACGCTCGAATGCACGGCATTGACCATTTTGACGGTTCCGAAATCGAAGGTCCACTTGCCGCCGAGGTTCATCGGATGGCCACTGATGCCCTTTTCTCCATACCAGCTGACAACTTCAAATGCCCCAACAACCGTTGCACCACAGCGTCGGGCAATGGCCTCTGCATCTGCCACATGGTCTTGATGCCCGTGCGTGAGCAGAATGTAATCCGCCTCTATGCTCGATACGTCGATGTGACTGGCTTTTTCGTTTGGACTGATAAAGGGGTCGAAGAGTAGCCTTTTCCCTCCGAACTCTATCAGAAAACTGGCGTGGCCATAATAAGTCACTTTCATGATGCTGTGTGTTATTGGAATTTGCGCTCAAAGATAGCTTCTTTTGGCAACATATGGCCCATCTGATCGGGGGTTTGTTGGCGGAAGGTCAGAGAAATTGTCCGGGAATTCCTCCCTTTCCTCACAAGTTGAACTATATTTGCTCTTCTTAAAAACGACTACATGATCACCCTAATTTCCGGTACCAACCGCCCAAATAGCAAAACAGCGGTGTTTGCGCAGCATTTCAAGCAATTGTTTGAAGAATTGGCCGAAGAAGAGATTCGCTACATCGACTTAGCAGAGCCCGCCATGGTGGACATTCTTCGCCAGGAAATGTACAGCCCCGCCGGGCAATCTCCCGCCCTGGGGCGTCTGCAGGATGAGGCCATCATTCCTGCCCACAAGTTTTTCTTCGTCTATCCTGAGTACAATGGAAGCTTTCCGGGCATGCTCAAGCTGTTCCTCGACGCCATATCCATTCGGGAATACGGTCCTACTTTCAAGGGGAAAAAAGCTGGCTTGGCGGGCATCGCTTCCGGACGGGCGGGCAATTTGAGGGGCATCGATCACTTGACTGGTGTACTGCACCACGTCGGAACCCTGGTCATGCCCAAGATGTTGCCGATCTCTGGCATCGGAAAGCTGTTGGACGATCAGGACCAAATCCAGGATGAAGCCACCAAAGAAGCCATGCGCGACCTGGTCAAGGCATTCATCGCCTTCTGATCTTCTACATCGCTAGAATCTCCGCCATTTTGATCAACTCTGCGTCTGGTTCCTTCTTTTTGGTAATGGCATCTTTGAACTTGGTGTAGGCAACTTTGTTGTTGATCAGACCTACCATGACGTTGGATTTTCCGGCGAGCAAGCCCTCTACAGCGGCAAAACCCAGGCGGCTGGACAATACCCGGTCGAAACAAGTGGGGGACCCACCTCTTTGCAAGTGACCGATGATGGTGACCCGGATGTCGTGATTGGGAAGCTCTTTTTGGACCTTTTTGGCAATGTCAGACGCAGACCCATGCTGGTTTCCCTCTGCTACGATGACCAAGCTGAACAATTTCTTGCGTCGGATGCCTTTTTTGAATTGATCGATCAGATCCTTGAGGTTGGAATTGGTCTCCGGAATGAGGACATCTCCGGCACCACTGCCAATGCCAGTATACAAGGCAATGAAGCCGGAATGCCTTCCCATCACCTCCACGAAGAAGATGCGGTCGTGGGAGTCGGCCGTATCCCGGATTTTGTCGACGGCCTCGATTGCCGTGTTGATGGCCGTATCGTAGCCGATGGTGTAGTCGGTCCCATACAGGTCATTGTCGATGGTGCCTGGCAGGCCGATGAAGGGCATTTTGAATTCTTTGGTAAAAATGCTGGCCCCAGTCAGGGTTCCATTTCCACCGATGGCGATGCAGGCGTCGATGTCGTGTGCCTGCAGTGACTCATAGGCCATTTGCCGTCCTTCCTTGGTCATGAAGCGCTTGCTTCGGGCCGTTTTGAGGATGGTGCCCCCCCGGTGTATGATGTTGCCAACGTCTTTGCGTTCGAGCCGTCGGATGTCACCATCGATCATTCCTTCGTATCCCCGATTGATGCCATAGATGTGCAAATCGTGGTAAGTGGCGGTGCGGACAACGGCTCTGATGGCCGCGTTCATCCCTGGTGCATCCCCTCCGGAGGTGAAGATTGCCAGGCGTTTGATGTCTTGAGGCATAAATTCTACAGGTATTTTGGACTATTGATCGCCGAGGGAAGGCTGGTTTTCACTGTTGAGGTGAAAGGCGGACAGTTTGTCGATGGGGCGTTGGACAACGGCGCCCAATGTCAGCCCATGTGCTTCCAATTCCTCTCCCAACTCCGCTGCAAAATGGTGCGCAATGGAGCCCACGAAAGAGACGGAATATTGGGTAAAGCCTTCGTATTTGAGGACGTGGCGGCTGATGAACTCTTTGAAGGACTTGTGTACCAGGTTTCTGATGAATGGATGCTCTTTGTTTTCGCCCATGAATCGGGAGAAAGAAGCCAGGTATACGTTGGGCTTTTCGCTGTAGATGTTGTTGAGGATGGTCCGTTTGTTGCTCGTGTAAGCTTCTTCAAATTTTTCCACCAACTCAGCGGGAAGCTCCCGGTAGAAATAGCTCGTTACGAGGGCCTTGCCCAGGTGGCATCCACTGCCCTCATCTCCCAGGATGTGCCCCAGGTTGGTCACATTGTCCAGCACATTGGTTCCATCATAAGAACAGGAGTTGGACCCCGTACCCAGGATACAGGCGATGCCAGGTTGGTTGGCCAAGGTGGCTCTGGCAGCGGCCAGCAAATCGTGTTCGACGAGTACTTTGGCCTTGGGAAAGGCTTGCACAAGGGCTTTTTCAACGATGCTGCAGCGGTAGGCGTCACTGCACCCAGCCCCGTAGTAATGTACTTCGCTGATCTCATGGAATTCTACCTCTCCAATGAAGGCTTCCATGACCGCCTGATAGATTTCTTCTGTCGGGTGCAAAAATGGATTGAATCCTCTGGTATTCAGAAGCTCTGCCTTTCCCTCTGAGGTGAGAAATTGCCAATCTGCTTTTGTCGAACCACTGTCAACAACGACTATCATAGGATGTAGTTTAGATTCTCCAATACCTCCAAAGGTAGTGTATTCAGGACACTAAGTGAAGAATTGACCCTTGAAAGTTTCCAAGGATGCATTTCTGGAGTATGAAGATAATCAAGATGCGGCAGCTTGCCGTCGTTTGGGGCAAAAAGCGGTCAATTTTGTTTGGTCGTTTCCGTACCAACGGCCATTGGTTTGCCGTCGAAGGAAAAGAATTGCAGGGTGAAGCGGGCAATTTCGGGCTTCTTGGCTGGGATGTCCCAATTGCCATCGTAGTGGATCGTGGTGGGAATGTAGTATTGGCCAAATCGCTCCAGTTCTATCTGCATGTGGACATCGAAATCGAAGAGGGGGCTTTTGTAGGTCAGTTGGTAGTTGCGCGCCACAACCTGGAAGTTGTCTGCGTGAAAAAAGGTTTGCAACAGTTTGATCACTGTTTTCCCCTTTTTCTTTTGCTGGAAGGCTGGTTTGACAGCGGCGGTGAAGACATAGCAATCTGTTTGATCCTGGTACAATTGGCGACTGATGGAAAAGTCGTAGTACTTGGCCATGTCAGCTTCAAAGATGACCATCTTTTGAGAAATCAGAGGAACGTCTACCGGCTCACCGGGCTGAAAAATGAGTTTTTTGAGTTCCTCTACGTGTTTTTGTATTCCCTTGGGACGCTCTGGGATCACGACTTGGGATTCGCAGATTTTGCCGTGGGTCAGGAAGATGCGATCAAACATCTTGGCGGTGTAGTAGCGATAGCGGCCCTTGGATTTGAAAAAATTGCCACTGTGCGTTTCCTCCAACACCTTCATCCGGCGGCAGTCCCCATCCGAGCGTTGCTGAATCAAGGAGTGATAAGCGGCCTTTTGCTTGCCTTTTTTGTTGAAAAAGACAAAGTCATTGGTCGATTGGTAGGAGAGTCCTCGCAGGTTGTGAAAGGCGTTGAAAAAGGATTCGTCTTTGCGCACCATCTGGATGAAATCATCCACCTGAAAGCCCGTTCGGGAGGCACTGACCACGAGTGAATCTAGGTAGACGATGCCGCCGAAGTCTCCAAAGTCGAGCCGAGCGGAGTCTTGTTGTGCCTTTGCCAGCAGGCTACAAGCGATGAACAACAGCCAAACGCAAAATCGCATCAATGATTGTCTTGTGTGAATTGATAACCATTCAAAAACGATTTGATGTCCATTTTCTTGCGTCCTTGTAGCTTTACTTCTGTCAACTGGATGTAGCCATCGGTGGTGGCAAATTTGAGGTGGTTTTTGCCATCGGTATGCATGCCGCCGCTGGGATGGTCGTGCTCTTCCAGCTCCATTTTGGAGGCATATACTTTCATTTCGACCCCTTCGAAGAGGAACCAAGCGGTCGGGAAGGGACTGAGGCCCCGGATGAAGTCGTAGACCTTTTTGCTTGCTTGGTCAAAATTGATCTGGCAAGTTTCGCGGAAAATCTTGGGCGCTTTGGACACTTTGCTGCTGTCTTGTGCCTGCAGTTGGTAATCGCCCCGTTCGACAGCCTGTACTGTTTTGAGGACCAGTTTGGCCCCGACCAACATCATGCGGTCGTGGACATCTCCGGCATTGTCAGACTGGTAAATGGGAATGTGCTCTTGGTACAACATGTCCCCGGTATCGATTTCGTGTTTCAGGAAAAAAGTCGTCGCACCCGTTTCCTTTTCTCCATTGATGATGGCCCAATTGATGGGCGCTGCGCCCCGATAGGCGGGCAAAAGGGAGCCGTGGAGGTTGAAAGTCCCTTTGCTGGGCATACTCCAAACCACTTCTGGCAGCATGCGGAAGGCAACCACGATTTGCAGATCGGCCCGCAGTTCGCGCAGGCTTTCGAGGAAGTCTGGCGCCTTGAGATTTTTGGGTTGCAAAATGTGCAGACCCTCTTCTTTGGCGTACTTCTTCACAGCGGATTCAATCAGCTTTTTGCCCCCTCGTCCCCCGTATTTATCCGTTGCGGTGATGACGCCCACAATGTGATAATTGTTTTGTACGAGTAGGTCCAGTGCAGGGACGGCGAAGTCCGGTGTTCCCATGAATATGATCCGCATAGTAAACTCTTTGGCTTTGATCTGAAAAGGCTGAAATAAATCAAATAATCAGGCAAAAAACAAATTAAACCAGCAATAAATTCAATACCTTAGGAGAAGCTGCTGTCAAAAACTGTCCGTGCAAGTGGCAATTTGACAAAAAAGCAGAATAGTCATCACCATCCGGTTTTCAAGGTGGGGATTTTTGGACGGCCATTTTGCCGCCATTTCTCGTCCACCATCAGTTGCTGCATTCCTCTTTGATCTACTTGGAGGATGGGCAATATGTTACTATTTTTGTTTTCATCGTCAAGACAATTGGGTGAAACGATTTTGAATACAAACATCTGAACAGACATGAGAAAATGCAATATCCTGCTCCTGGCCTTGATGGCACTTTGCGGCAGTGCCTGGGGCCAGACAGTTGACCTACAGGGCTACGTCTTCGAGGCCAACAACCGGGGCTATCTCAATATGGTGCGCATCAACATCTACAATGCACAAACCAATGCCCTGATTCATCGGACAGAATCAAATATGGAAGGTATTTTTTCTGCAGAACTGCCTCTGGACGGAGCGTTCCGAATCACGGCGGAAAAAGACTTGTTTGAAAAAATGGAGGTGACCACCGATACCAAGGATCGCAAAGCGGGGGAAAAGTTGTTCCTGAAAATGGAGATGAAGCGCAAACCCGGTTATTTGTTCGATGTGACCGTGGCCGAAAAGCGAAAGGGGAAAGATGCGCCCACCGATGCCATCGCAGGGGCATTGATCGAGGTGTACAACAACACGACCAGCAAGGAGGTCTTGGTCCTCAAGGATTATCCCCATCCCAACTTCAAAGTCACTTTCGAAAATGGCAACCACTACACCCTTCTCATCCGCAAAAAGGGTTTTTTCAACAAGCGCATGGAGGCTTATGTCAATGTGAAGGGTTGCATCCTCTGCTTCGATGGGGTGGGGACGGTCAAACCTGGTGTGTCGGATGTACTGACCGAGGGCCACACCATGGGCACCCTCTTGGCAAATGTAGAATTGGAGCCCATCAAGGTCAACAAAAGCATTCGACTGGAGAAAATCTATTACGACAAAAACAAAGCAGACATCCGCCCGGATGCGGCCGAAGAATTGGACAAAGTTGTGCAGATGATGCAAGACAATCCTTCGGTTCTCGTCGAATTGGGATCGCATACGGATGCGCGTGGAGACAGTCGCTTCAACCAGCGTTTGTCCCAAAAGCGAGCCGAATCCGCCGTCAAATACATCGTAGCTGGTGGGATCAAGGAATACAGAATCACTGCCAAGGGCTATGGCGAAAGCAAATTGGTCAACAGCTGTGGCAATGATGTGGACTGTCCGGAGCGCAAGCACCAACGCAACCGCCGCACAGAGATCAAGATTACGGGCTACATGCGCATGAAGGAAGACGAACGCAAGAGTCTGGCAGATATCATCGCCGCCGAGGAATTTGAAAAGACACTTGCCCAGTTGCAAGATCAAGAAGTTGTGCGGATTCCGGCAGATGGAGAATTGCCAGAGGAGATTCGCAAACAAATTGAAGAACAGGAGGCAAAGAGCAAAGAGGCAGCCAAAAAAGATACCCAAGCTCCCTCTGCACAAGCTCCCAAGCCGGTAGCTCCCAGCGAAAGTGATCCTGCCCCGGAGGAGCTGAGCAATACACCCGACCAAAGTGCCAATGTTGACAAGAAGCCGGACGCTCCGCAAAAAAACCAGCAGGCAACGGTGGCGGAGATGGAGGCCCGGAGAAGGGTCATCGGCAAAAGTGATCCTGTGGGAGGTTCCACTGCACAGTCTTCTGAAAGCTTTCCCGCGCCAAAACTGAAACGGCAGGCTCAGCCTAGTGCGGATTCTCTCCCCCTTGATTCCAGAGATGAGCCTTTGACTGCTGTTGTGGAGGAGGGAGAGGAACGTTTCGGAGAGGACGACGAGATTGGACAAGGGGGTGGAATGGTGAAGGAGGAGGCCTTGGCCGTCCAACGCTACGCCAAAGGCCCCAAGCGCCTGGTCGATAAATTTACGGGATATGTTGTCGAGTTTTACGCCTCACCCTATGAGCTGCCCGCCAGCCATGAGATTTTCAGCAATCACGGGGAGGTGCTCTTCGATCAAAACAAAGAGGGCAATTTTTCTTATTTCTTGGGCCAGTTTGACAATTGGCGGGATGCCAACAAATTCCTCAACAGCATCATGCTGGCTCGCTATCCAGACGCCAAAGTGGTCCGTTACAAAAAAGGAAATCGACTGCGTTCCTAATCGCGATTCAACCCTTCCGAACGACCAGGTCGCCCCGCATGATGATGTGGTGCCCTGGAAATGTACAAACGTACTGATAGCGTCCGGGCTTGCTGGGCGCAACGAAGTAAATGGTTTCGCTCTCCTGTGGCTGTATCATCTTGGTGTGGCATAGAATCTCCGGCATGTCATCCGGTATGTAGTTCTTGGCCGCGCCGTCCAATCCCATCTTCATGGCCGCTTCTCCCACCTTGTCGGCTTGCCCAGGCAGGGTGATGGCCAAGTTGTGCATCATGGCATCTGTGTTGTTCATGGTCAGCTGTACCCTGGCACCCGCTTGTACGATCAGCAACTCCTTGTCGTATTTCATGCCGGGCTTGGTACCGATTTCCAAGCTCTGATCGGCTTTTCCGTTCCAGGAACTGGGCATTTCTGTCACGTACTTGTCCAGAACTTCTTGGGTTGCAGGCGCTTGTTCTGCCTGCTCATCTGTGGCATTGTCTTCTTGCGTGGTAGGACGATCAGTTTTTTCCTTGATGACTCTGGGCTTGGAAGCAGTCTGTTCGCCGCCCGACTGGCAGGCCATCAACGCACTGAGAAGGAACAGCAGGGAAATGGGAAGATATTTCATAGACACTAGGTGTTTGTTTTGCGCCAAAGATACGGATTCAGCCCAATTATTGTCGACTGCTGGGACTTTCCAGACCCTGGTCTGGCAAAAAATGACATCTCTGTGATTTCATATGTTTTTAAAAAAGTATGTGTTCTTTATTTTATATCTTGCGCATCCAATTGGATGTCACCATCCAGGAGTACTGCCGTAATCAGTACAGTTAGGAATGTCAGCATTTGTCAAAGGGTCGGAAAATGGTTTTTCAACAAACTACTTCCAAAGTTGTGTCGGACCGCTTGCGACGAGAAAGAAAACACATGATCAAAAATCATATTCTAAGCCAAAACGACCGTTTACTGTCCTTGGCGCACCGTTCTTTGCACGGAGGTCTTGTCGGTACAATTGTTGGTGCAACAAAATATGTCCACGTACAGGTTGAGAACATCCCGGATCACGATGCTTGCATCGCTTGATCGATGGGTCATTGTTGGCAATTGTCAGCAGCCCCTTAACCAATGAAAATGTTCATAACCAAGAAGGAAAAATTTTTTCATGCCGAGGAAATTTCCATTTTATAAGCAACTGGATGCGATGGACTGCGGTGCCACTTGCCTGCGAATGATCGCACGCTTCTACGGCCGCTACTACTCGCTGGATCACTTGCGCGAACTCACCCACCTGGATCGCGAAGGGGTCTCCCTCATGGGCATCAGCGACGCTGCCGAGACCATTGGCATGCACACCCTAGCCGTCAAAATCTCCTACGACAGACTTTCCGACGACATTCCCCTCCCTTGCATTGCCCACTGGCGACAGAATCACTTCATTTGCATTTACAAGATCAGCAAAACCCACGTTTGGGTGGCCGATCCCGCTGCGGGGAAGTTCAAAATTACCAGGGAGGAATTTCTCGAAGGATGGATCAGCGATGTAGATGAAGGGGAGGACGTAGGCGTTCTATTGCTGCTCGAAACCACCCCCGCCTTTTTCGAAAGAGATGGCGACAAGGTCGATCGCTCGGGCATCCGCTTTTTGCTGTCCTATGTCACCAAGTACAAAAAATTGCTGGGCCAACTTTTTCTCGGCCTGGCCATTGGCAGTTTGCTGCAATTGGTCTTTCCCTTTCTCATGCAAGCCATTGTAGACATTGGGATTGTCAACCAAAACATCAATTTTGTCGTCCTCGTTCTGGTGGCTCAGCTGATCTTGTTTGTCAGCCAAACAGCGGTGGAATTCATCCGGGGTTGGATTCTGCTCCACATCGGGGTGAGGGTCAACATCAATTTGATTTCCGACTTTTTGATCAAAATGATGCGGCTGCCCATTCGATTCTTCGACACCAAGATGACGGGCGATCTGCTTCAGCGAATCTACGACAACCAACGGGTCGAGAGTTTCCTGACGTCTGCCTCGCTCATCACCATGTTTTCGCTGCTCAACTTTGCCATCTTCGGCTTTGTACTGGCGTATTACGACATGCGCATCTTCGGCATCTTCTTCATTGCCACGGCCATATACATTCTTTGGATCATCTACTTTTTGCGGAGGAGAAAAGCACTCGATTACCGCCGCTTCGATCAAATGGCCGAAAACCAGAGCAATCTCATCCAGCTCATCGGTGGCATGAAAGAGATCAAATTGCACAATGCCGAGAAGCAAAAACGCTGGCAGTGGGAGCGCATACAGGCCAAGCTGTTTCGGGTCAGCATCGATTACCTGGCCGTCGATCAGTGGCAACGCTCCGGGGCGTCTTTCATCAATGAGTCCAAAAACATCGTCATTTCTTTCATCGCCGCCAAAGCGGTCATTGATGGGGTGTTGTCTTTGGGCGAAATGTTGGCCATCCAGTACATCATCGGTCAGCTCAATGGCCCCATCGAACAACTGGTGACCTTTGTTCGCTCCTACCAAGATGCCAAGATCAGCCTGGAGCGCATGAACGAAATCCATTCGCGGGACGACGAAGAGGTGGCAGGAGAAATGATCAGCATCCTGCCGGAAGACCGCGATTTGCAACTCAGCGATGTGTCCTTCCAATACGGCGGGCCACATTCGCCCATGATCCTCAAAAATCTCAACCTGCACTTTCCCGAAGGCAAGACAACGGCCATCGTCGGGACCAGTGGCAGTGGCAAAACCACCATCCTCAAACTCCTGCTCAACTTTTATCGACCCACCCAAGGCAGCATTCGCCTGGGCGACATCAACCTGAGCAACTTGCAAAACCGAATCTGGCGGACCAAGTGCGGAGTCGTGATGCAGGATGGATACATTTTTTCAGAATCCATTGCGAAAAACATCGCCCTGGGAGATGAAGTGATTGACAAGCGCAAGCTGCTCAAGGCCGTCAAAGTGGCCAACATCCAATCCTTCATAGAAGGGCTCCCACTGGGCTACAACACCAAGGTCGGCGAAGACGGGGTGGGCCTGAGTCAGGGGCAACGACAACGCATCCTGATTGCCCGCGCCGTCTACAAAGACCCGGAATACATCTTCTTCGATGAGGCCACCAATGCCCTGGATGCCTACAACGAGATGATCATCATGGACAATCTCGAAGAGTTTTTCATCGGGCGCACGGTCCTGGTGGTCGCACACCGCCTCAGCACAGTCAAAAATGCGGACAACATCATCGTACTGGAAAAAGGGGAGGTCATCGAACAAGGAACACATGATGAATTGACAGCCCTCAAGGGAGCGTACTATTATTTGGTCAAAAATCAATTAGAACTCGGAGCCTGATATGGAAGAACACGAAAGAATAGAGCTTCGGTCCGAGGAAGTCCAGGAAATTCTCGGTACTCCTCCTCGCTGGATTGTCCGCTGGGGCACCACGGTGGTCTTTTTCTGCATCAGCTTTTTGTTGATTTGCAGCTACATCATCCGCTATCCCGACATCATCCGCGCACAGATCGTCATCACAACCTCCATTCCTCCCGAGGCGGTCAATGCCCGCATGAGTGGACAGTTAGATGAAATACTGGTAGAGGATCGCGAAATCGTTTCCCAAGGCCAATTGGTGGCCATCATGCAAAGCCCCGCCAAGCATGGCGACATCGAAAAACTGGAAGAACAGGTAGAACTGCTGCAGGACATGAATGAGATGGAGATTCTGACCTTCTCAGCAGATCGCAGCCTGATGTTGGGAGCTGTGCAGATCGACTATTCGTCATTTGTAACAGACCTGGAAACCTACATATTCAATGTCGAAAATGGCTTTGAGGTCAAAACGATCAATCAGTTGCAGGACCAGATTCGAAAGCTGGAGCAAAACATCCGGCTGGAAGAATCTCGTTTGGAAGCAGCCAAGGAGGAGTTGGAGTTGAAGGAAAAGACGTTTTGGCGCATCCAAAGCCTCTACAGCAAGAAGGTGTCCACCAAGCAGCAATTGGAAGATGCCAGGGCAGAGGTGGTCAGCAAGCAACGCGAGATCAAGGTCCACGATGCGGAAATCCTCAACTTGCAGGTGCAAATCCAGCGCATTGGCGAACAGATTTTGGACATCCAGCAGCGCAGCACCGAATCCAACAAAAACCAGTTTGTCCGCCTCAAGCAAAGCATCAAACGCCTCAAGAGCGGCATCGAGCTGTGGAAGCAAAAGCACTTGATCTACGCCTCCCTCCCCGGAATGGTGTCCTTCCCGGAAATTGGTCGGAAGGTGCGCTTTGTCAAGGAAGGAGAGGAGGTCATGGCCATCGTTCCCGAGCGAGCCGATGACATCGTGGGCAAGGTACGCCTGCCCATCCCTGGCTCGGGAAAGGTGCGCACCGGCCAAAAGGTGATCATCAAATTTGACAGTTATCCCTATCAGGAATACGGCATTTTGGTGGGCTATGTGGAAGACAAATCCCTGTTGCCCAAGGGCAATGAATACCTGGTGGTCGTATCCTTGGATGCCTTGCAAGGAGGCAAAATCCTCACCTCTCACAGCGAACAGTTGGATTTCGACCAGGAAATGCAGGGCATGGCCGAGATCGTAACGGAAGATCGGCGCTTCATCGAGCGAATTTTTGAGAAATTCATCGCTTTGTTTGAAGATTATTCGGAGATTTGAGGTACGCTGCCCATCAAGTCACCAAGCATGATGTCATCCACTCCCTCCGATTTGTTTCCCTTTGCCTTGTTTCGCGTGGGCGGACTTCCCTTTGATGTACTGGCCGCTTTTTCCCAGTTGATTCCCGAAGAATTGGCCGAGGGCGAACGGCTCGAAGCCCTCCATGCAGAGGCCCGAAATGCCTTGGCTCCTCTGTTGAATTCGAAAAGACAAGCCGCCATTTCTGAGGAGGCAAGCCGATATTTCCGCTCTTGTCAAAAAGCATTTCGCAAGGACAAATTGTTTCCCATCGATGCCAGCTTGTGGGCAGCTGAGGTGGCAGTGGCTGAGTCCTATGTCCATACTTGGCAGGAGAGGGCAGGGTGGTGGCGAGTATTTGAGCAAAAAATTCAAGAACAGCAGGCCAACAATCGAGCGGCCCTTCAGCAATTTGCACAGGAGCCTTTGTTGTTGCGCGGACTGTGTTTTTCCAGCCATTCCTTCCTGGATCGCAGCCTGTCCTACGCCCGCAAGGCGGCCAAGGATTTTCGCAAAAAAGAATTTCAAAGCGAACGGACCTTGTTGCAGTATCTGGGGCGGATGACGGCCAAGACCTCTCCCTTCAGCACCTTCACAAACTTGGCGGTACAAGACACATCGGATGCCAGCGTGTTGTCTGCCGTGGCGCCGCGTTCCCATCGCCTCAATCAGTATTTGCTGCAATATTTTCAGCATGCTTTGTTGGAGTTGGCAGACTTTCGCCGGCAGTTGCCCCTTCGCCTCAATCCCTCTATTCGCCTCGTAGATGGCAGCTTTCACTTTTTGCTCAACAGCAGAAATGCCGAGTCGCTGCAGGAATTGGAACAGAATGACTTTTTGCAACTGCTGTGTCAACTGCTTTGGGATCAGGCGGAGGGCCAACAGATGAGTCGATTGGTGGATGCATTGCTCGAACAAGTGGAGGCCGATCGCTTGGCATTGGAGGCCTATTTGCAACAATTGGAAAACATTGGCTGCCTGGAATGGCTCTGGCCCTTGTCTGGAACGGATGTGGACTGGCCGCATCGCTTGACGATCCTGCTGCAAAAGATGGAGCCGTTTGTGGGCAGGGAGGAATTCATCCAGCGCCTGCAATCCATTCAAGAACTTGCCCAATTGGCCGCAACCGCTTCCTGGAAAGACCTGCCCGCCATTCAGCAACAATTGCAAACCCACAGTCAGCTCACAGATGCTGCTTCCACAGACCAGGACGAAGAATCCACCGTCTTCCAACGCATTCAGTTGCCCAGCCTGCGCATCAGAACCGAACAATGGCTCTACGAAGATGCAGCAACCAATGAACTTCCCCAGATTTCTCCCGACCATTGGCACCGCATCCACCAAGCCCTTCAGCGATTGGCCCATCACCTGAAGCCCTCGCCCGCGCAATCAACCCAGCGGCGCTTGCTTCCCTTTTATCGCCAACAGTATGGCAATCGCTCCTCGGTGCCACTCATCCAAGTGTACGAGGCGTACCATCGCTCCCCAGCCAGCCGCATGGCCCCGCCCGATCCCGATGTGGATTGGATCCAACAAGCTTGCAAAGAATGTATCCAGCAAAAGGATGGGAGTGTACAGTTGCAACTGCATGCTCTTCCGATCCAAAGAGAACAGGCTTTCCGCAGTGGTGCCATGATCCAATTGTTGGCCCACACAAAACCAGCGCAAGCCTACGTCGATTCACTCATCGAAGGCAATGGTAAACTCTTTGGACGCTTCTTGCACTTGTTTCCTCCTTCCCTGACCGAGGCAGTTCGCCAGTGGAACCAGACCAGCGAGGAGACCATCCTATTGGCCAACCGAGACGCTTCCTGCTTCAACGCCAATCTGCACCCCCCCATGACCGATTGGGAATTGTGGACCGCCGGAAGCCAACAGCAATTGCCCCCCAAACAACAGATCGGGCTGCTGGACTTGGAGGTGCAACTTGCGGGAGATCGCTTGCGGCTCTACGCTCGCTCCTTGCAAAAAGAAGTGGTGGCAACAGACCTTGGCTTGGAAGCCTTGGATTCCCGCTCGCCCATGTATCGCCTGCTGATGGCCTTCGCAAATCCCCGCCCCCTCAAGGACGATCTCGTCACCCAACTCAACCAGAAATACGAATCGGTTGCTGCGTCTGGCATCATCCAATTGCCGCGCATATCGGCCGATGATTGCCTCATTTTGCAACGCAGGCAGTGGTATGTTCCAGTCTCGCTGCTTCCACTTCGGGAAGGGGCAGAATCAGAAAGCGCCTATTTCTGGCGCTTGCACCAATGGCGAACGGCCCACCAACTTCCTCAGCATTGCTTTGTCACCTTGCACGCCACCAATGTCTCCGAACCCGGTGCCGACCTCAGTGGGTTGAAAGCCGATGATTACAAGCCGCAGTACATGGATTTTGCCAGCCCAGCCCATGTGGCCCTCTGGGAACGCCTCGTCAAACGAGTCCCTGCCTTTTTGAAGGTCGAGGAAATGTTGCCTGCTCCAGAGTCGATTTGGTCCTTGGAGAATGGCCGCCGCTATGTGACGGAAACAGTTGTGCAGTTCAAGGTGTAGGCCCGCCCAGGAAGCGCAAAAATTCTTGTCGATTGTTTTTTCCCAGAGGAATCCTTTTTTGGTTTTTCATCCACACGGAATTGCCCTCCACATAGGCGATGTATTTTTTGTGAAGGATGAAAGATTTGTGGGTCTTGAAAAAGGCCTCCTCTGGTAGTTGGGATGCAAAACTGGACAGGGTTCGGAAGGTGAGGTGAAATTCGTTTTCCAGCCATACCTTGACATAATTGCCATAGCTTTCCAAGTAGTATACATCAGCCAGGTCGATTTGGATGAGTCGCTTGTCGGATTTGATGAACAGTTGCTGTGTATTGGATGTGGAAGTAGGAGTGGCCGCTTGTGGAGCTGGAACAGTGGCCGCCTGTTGCAGTTGAAACAATTGGTAGGCTTTGTTGACGGCCTTGAGAAAACGGTCGAATCCAAATGGCTTGAGCAGATAGTCACAGACCTCCAATTCATAGCCTTCCAGTGCATACTCTTCGTAGGCAGAGGTGATGATGACGAGGGGCTTTTTGTGGAGGGTTCGCAAGAAATCCAATCCTTTGAGCTTGGGCATTTGGATGTCCAAAAAGAGGAGATCGATGGGCTGTTCGTTCAACTGTCGAAGGGCCTCGGTGGCCAGGTGGCACTGACCGACAATGTCGACAAAAGGGACATCGGCAGCAAAGGCCAGGATGACTTCGTGGGCCAGGGGTTCGTCGTCTACGATCAGGCATTTGAGAGAAGGGCTCATAGTTGCAGTTTTGCGATGGCTGTGAAGGTGTTTTCGGTGGAGGACAAGATCAGCTCGTGTCGATCGGGGAAGAGGAGGGCCAAGCGGCGGCGGAGGTTGTCCAGTCCGACTCCTCCCGGCAGCTCAGATGCTTCTTCGAAAGAGTTTTCGCAGTGGAATTCCAGGGATTGTCCCTCCGTTTTCATCTGGATGTGCAAGTGGCAATCCTTTTCTGCTGGTTCGATGCCGTGCTTGAAGGCATTTTCTACCAATACGATGAACAGCAGAGGCGGAACTTGCAATTGCTCGTCTTCCAGGCTGTGTTCGAAGCGAAGGTCCAAGCTTTTGTGCAGGCGGATTTGTTGCAATTGGATGTAGTCGTTGAGGTATTTGATTTCCTCCTTGAGCGCCACACTTTCCTTTTGTCCTTTGTAGATCACATAGCGCATCAGTTGGGACAATTGCAACAAAACTTGCGGCGTTTCTGCTGCCTGCCGAATGCTCAGGGCGTAGAGGTTGTTGAGGGTGTTGAAGAAAAAATGTGGGTTGATTTGCTGCTTGAGCAATCGCAATTCTGTCGCTGTTTTTTCTTGTTCCAAGGCGGCGATCTTGCTGTTTTTTTGAAACCATTGGTAGGCCAGGATGAAGGGGATGGTCGCAAGTAAACCCAATGCTGGCGTGATGAAATGGATGTCTTTGAAAATGCGTCCGTCCAGAAGCGGATAGACTTTCAGCTCGTGGACGATGGGCAAAAAGTAGATGTACTGGGCGATCAGCGGATAGCTCACAAACAACAATGCCAGCAGAGACAGCAGATAATACAGGAAGCCTTTGCGCCGGAGGACTTTCGAAATCAACAAGTAGTGGTTGATCCAATACAGGCCATAGTACGGCAGCAACAACAAAAAATACTGCAGCACATAGGACACAAACTGAAGCCCTCGTGCCCAAGAGGACAACTCCTCACCGCCCTGTTGAAATTTGTTGGTTGCAAAGACAGCAAAGGTCGACAGCAACAGCATGCCCAATAAAATGGCTGGTTCCAGTCGGACGAAACTCATCCATTGCAAATTGCGCCCCTTTTGCAAGAGGAATTGATTGGCCCACAGCAGGCATTCCACCAGCAGCAAGGACCCACCAATGCTCATCAGCAAGTAGGTGTCCGCCTGAAGGGAATTGCTGGGATGGGAGGGAAGCCACAGCAAGCCGTCGAAGAGAAAGTGGCGCCCGGCAAGGAGCAGGAGGGGGTGCAAGACAAAAGCATATGCCCAAAAGAATTGGTCCCGGTAGGTCGCTTGCTCCTCGGAGCGGACAGCTCTGTAATGGCTGTACAGCAAAACGGGAATGAACAGTAGAACGAGAGAGAACAGGAGGGTCAAAAAATGTCCCCATGAATGCTGCGCACTCTTGGCGGCAATGGACAAGGCCACCACCAGCAGGACGCTCAGGAAGGCCCAGGAGCTGTGGGTGAGCAAGAAAGTCTCCATGCGTTGCACCATTGATCTCATGGCGGCAAAATACAAAAAATGCCTGCCGTGGGTCACATTACTTGATGAAGAGGCACAGAAACGTGATCATCGTCCAAAAAGGAGGCTTTGGGCGTTTCAACACGGCCTTTTGCCCTTTCATCAAAGAGAATTGGTTGGCAGAAGGGGTGATCCTACATTTGTAACTGTACGACATCATCACCAACCAATCCACTGTTTTATGACACTTCAAATTTCTCACCTCAGCAAAGTTTATCCCAATGGCGTGCGGGCACTGGATGACCTCAGCTTGGAAATCGGCAGAGGCATGTTTGGCCTGCTGGGGCCCAATGGCGCAGGCAAGTCGAGCCTGATGCGAACCATTGCCACCTTGCAGCGACCAGACAGTGGTCAGCTCTTTTTTGAAGGCATCAATTTGCTGGAAGACAAAATGGCGCTGCGCAAAATACTGGGCTATTTACCGCAGGAATTTGGCGTGTATCCCAAGGTATCGGCAGAGCGATTGTTGGACTATTTTGCCCGCCTCAAGGGAGTGGCCTCTCGCAAGGAGCGCGGCTTGCTCATCGACGAGGTGTTGGCCATCACCAATTTGCAGGATGTTCGCCGCAAGCATGTCAGCAGCTATTCCGGGGGAATGAAACAGCGTTTTGGCATTGCCCAATTGCTCCTCAACCGCCCACGCCTGATCATCGTAGACGAGCCAACGGCTGGACTGGACCCTGCCGAGCGCGTTCGCTTCCTCAACATCCTGCGGGAGATTGGCACCCAAAGCACCGTCATTTTTTCGACCCACATCGTCGAAGATGTCCGCAACCTCTGCCAAGACCTGGCCATCATCAACAAAGGACGCCTGCTGCTCAAATCACAGCCCGATGCCGCCCTGCAACAACTGAACGGCCAAGTGTGGACCCGGAAAATCGACAGAGAGCAATTGGCACAGGCACAACAAGACTTCACTGTCCTGTCATCGGCCTACAATCTCGACAACTCGCTTCAAATCCGCGTGTGGTCCCTCCAGGCACCCACCGATGAGTTTGAACCGACGGACCCACAACTGGAAGACGTCTATTTCCTCAGCCTTCTGCAGTCGCAAACCGACTTGTCTCATCATTCCACCACTGCCTAAAAACCTCCTTGCTATGTTTTCCAACATCTTTCAGTTCGAATGGCGCTTTTGGCTCCGGCAGCCCATGACGTACCTCAGTGCGAGCATCTTTTTTGCCGTGTCCTTTTTGACCATGTGGGGAATGGCATCCGAAGGAGGAGACAGTGGACAAGAACAGTGGGTCAATTCGTCCTGGCAACTGCTTCGAATGGCAAATCTATTCAGCATCTTGCTGGTCTTTTTGCTGCCTTCTTTCATTGGGCGGTCCATTTATCGGGATTTTCGTCACGAGGCACATCGCTTGTTGTATTCTTTTCCCATCCAGAAAAGCAGTTACTTGGCTGCCAAGTTTGGGAGTGCCTTTGTCGTGGTCTTGGGCATCGCGGCTTTGATCGGCTTGGGATTTTTGCTGGCCACCTTTCTGCCCGGCACCGATCCGCTTCGTTTGGGGCCGTTTCGCTGGCAGGCCTATGTCCAGTTGTATGGCTTATTTTTGCTGCCCAATCTGTGTCTGTTTTCTGCCTTGGTCTTTGCCGTGGTGAGTTTCAGTCGCAATGTCTATGCAGGCTTCATCACGGTCTTGGTCCTGATCGTTGTCCAGGGACTGGGGGGGAGTTTGCTGGCGGGCTGGGCCGATGGGTATTGGCAGGCCTTGTTGGACCCCTTTGGGTTGGAGGCGATCAAGTATGAGATTCGCTATTGGACGCTGGCCGAGCGCAATGAGCAATTGTTGCCCATGACGGGCGTGATTGCCTACAATCGCTTGCTGTGGCTGGGAGTGGCGGCTGGGATGGCGGTGTGGGCCTATCGCTATTTTGACTTTCGCCAACTGTCCTACTGGGCTGGTCGTTCGAAGGGCAAGGCAGAAGATACCAGAGGGTGGACCAATGTGGTGTCTGACATCAGGAGGGTGAACATTCCCGCTGCATCTCTGGACTTTTCATGGCCTCAGCAATTGGCCAATACCTGGTCCATGGCCGTGTGGTATTTTCGGTCGATTGTGAGCAGTTGGGCCTTCATTAGCATCTTGCTGGCTGGCTTTCTCTTCGTCTTTTTTCAGCAGGCAGAGATGAATCCGGAGTACGACTTTGGCCTTCGTCCGGTCACCTGGAAAATGTTGGAAGTGCCGACTTTTGTCTATGCGGGTTTGATCAATATGTTGACCTTTTTGTATGCAGGTGTGCTGGTCCATCGTGAAAAGACGGCCGGCATGAATCAGTTGGTGGATGCAACGGCGGCTCCCACGGCCTTATTTGTCCTCTCCAAACTGCTGGCCCTGGTGTTGATGCAGGTTTTGTTGCTGTCCTTTTTGTTGTTGGGGGGAGTGATTGTGCAATGGTCTCAGGGATTTTACGACTTCCAGTTGGGGCATTACTTTTTCGATTTGTATGTCCTCAACCTTTGGCATTATCTCCTATGGGCCTTGATGGCGATTTTTGTCCACAGTCTCTTGCAGAATTTGTACGTGGGCGTCTTTTTGCTGCTGTTGGTGCCTGCCGGAATGATCACAATTGGTCAGCTCGGGCCACCGGTGGGTTTGGACTTTTTGGAACAGGCCGTTTTTCGCTACAACCAAACCCCAGGCAATGTTGCCGGATTTGCCTATTCAGATCTGGCGGGCTATGAAACCTTGTTGTCTAGTTATTTCATTTACAAAAGCTATTGGTTGCTGGGAGGCTTGTGCTTGCTGATGCTGGCGCGTCTGTTTTGGGCCAGGGGGTATGAAACGAATTGGCGGCAAAGGGTCCGCTTGGCACGGCAGGCCTTCCGGGGGCGCATTGCCTGGACATTTGGGCTGTTGCTGCTGGGATTCCTGGGCATGGGCGCTGGAATTTTCTATGAAAACAACGTCTTGTACCAACGAATCAACAGCCAGGCAGATCAGGATGCCCTTCGAGCGTCTTACGAGCGCAAATATGGTGCCTTTGAATACATGCCACAACCTCGGATTTCCTCCGTCTACGTAGAAATGGACATCTATCCCAGGGCCCGCAATTTTCAGGCGAAGGGACGCTACCTGCTGCGCAATCTTTGCCAACGGCCCATCGATACCCTTTTGATCAACTACAGCTACAATGAGCACTGTACTCATCGGATTGATTGGCCACACCACAGCCTCCAGAGAGATACCCAATTGCGCTTGGATCAATATGCACTCTCCAAACCACTTTTGCCAGGAGACAGTTTGCATCTTCACTTTGAATTGAACAACGAGCCTTCTTCCCTGATGCGCAACTACTCAAAGGCCCTGCCCAACGGTTGTTTCATCGGTCGCTCTGCTTTTCCCCTGCTGGGCTACAAGGACGTAGCGTTGCGGTCTGCTGCCAAACGCAAGAAATACGGCTTGCCCAAACGGACGGAGGATTTGCCCCTTCCATCGGACTCCTCCTCATTGGGATATGAGTATTCCGGTAATGATTCCGGCATGATTGATTTTGAAGCCATCGTCAGTACGAATGCCGACCAGGTACCGGTCAGCAGTGGGGACTTTCAGCGGACATGGGAATCCAAGGGGCGTCGGTACGCGCATTACAAAAGCAGTCACCCCATTGAATTGGCGTTTTCCTTTCACTCGGGGCACTATCATGTGCATCGGGATCAATGGAAAGATGTGGCGCTGGAGGTGCATCACCATCCCAGTCATACCTACAATTTGGAAAGCCTGGTCGACGGTCTCAAGGCCTCCATGGCCTATTGCAGCGAGCAGTTTGCTCCTTTTCAGCACAAGGAGGTTCGCATTGCGGAATATGCCAAATCCCAGGGAACCTTTGCCACGCTGTCTGGCAATTGCATGCCGTATTCAGAGCTGTATTTCATCGCCAAGGTAGAAGAAGATGATCCCGATGCCATTGATTTTCCATTCTATGTCTCGGCCCACGAAATGGCGCATCAATGGTGGGGCATACAAGTCAATCCCGCCAATGTACAGGGGGGAAAGATGTTGGCGGAAAGCCTGGCGGAGTATGTGGCCCTCAAGGTGTTGGAACGGACGCACGGGAAGGAGCAGATGCGGAAATTTTTGCGCTATGACTTGGACATCTACCTCAAAGGCCGGGGGACGTCCAGCCGCCCGGAATCGCCCTTGTTGTACTGCCATCCCGATGAGGAGTACATTGCTTATCAAAAGGGAGCCTTGGTCTTTTATGCGCTGAGTGACTATTTGGGAGAGGACAAGCTGAATGCCGTCTTGCGGAAATTTTTGCTCAAGCACCGCTTTGGAGAGGCACCCTTTCCGAGTTCGTTGGATTTGTTGAATGAGATTCGTCCCATTGTACCGGACTCCCTGTCTTATCTGGTTCGCGACTTGTTTGAAAGTGTCACCCTGTACGACAACCAAATGCAGAAGGTAGAAGTGGAGCCCTTGCCAAATGGGGCCTATGAGGTGATCCTCGATTTTCGGGTACAAAAATATCGAATGGGAGCGGATGGAAAGCCCCGTTACGAAGACCAGGCGGGAGAGGCGCTTGGGGTGTTGGAGGCAGATTCTCGCGACAGTTTGTATTCTCTACCACTTGCTGACTACATCGACATTGGTGTGCTGGGTGGGGGCGATGAGCAAGGCAAACCAAAGTTGCTGTATTTGAAAAAACATCGCATCGATCGGATTCACAACCGCCTGCGCATCGAGGTACCGGACTTGCCTACGGAGGTGGGCATTGATTTGTACAACAAGTTGATTGACAGGGGCATTGACGACAATCGGATGGACTATGTGAGCCAGTCGACGATGAAATAGCCCGCCGTGGAGACCAGACAGCCCAAGAAGGTTCCCCAGGTGATGTCGATGAATACGATGGGCAGTGGCCAGCCTTCGAGGGTAGCCAAGTTGGTCAGATCGTAAGTGGCATAGGTGATGAAGCCAAAGAAGGCGCCATAGGTGACGGCATACCAGAGGGAGGATTGTTCGGCGGCAGGCAGGATGCAAAAGACCATGATGCCGACGATGTAGAGGGCGTAAAAGACAAAGGCGGCGGTCCAGTTGACATCAGCGCGAAGGAGGTGGCCCAGCTGTTTTTGATAGAGATTTTTGCCGATGAAGCCGAGCCAAACGATGTCGATGGCGAAAAAGACCAGGCTGATGAGCACATAGGAGAGGAGGAGCTTGGAAAGAGGCATGGACTGGAAAGTTTGACCTATTCAACAGCCGATCCGACGGATTGTTGCCCGCGCCAAGGGCAAATGCCAAGTTTATTGCTCAGAGATGAGAGCAATGTTGGACCCATCTTCTTGGTCATTGACTGAGAAGTGGGTCTTTTGCCATTGATGGGAAGAGAAAAGAAGGGAGACATTTCCACCGAAGAGTGGCCTGTGGCGTGCATTCGGTGGAAATGGGGATGGGGTCGAATTACAGGTGGATCACCTCTCCGTAGGCGGCAGCAGCTGCCTCCATCACGGCCTCACTCATGGTTGGGTGAGGGTGTACCGTTTTGATGATTTCGTGTCCGGTGGTTTCCAATTTGCGGGCGGCCACCACTTCTGCGATCATCTCGGTGACATTGTTGCCGATCATGTGCGCGCCCAGCCACTCGCCGTACTTGGCGTCGAAGATTACCTTGACAAAACCGCCTTTGGCACCAGCTGCACTGGCCTTTCCAGAGGCAGAGAAGGGAAACTTGCCAACCTTGATCTCATAGCCAGCTTCTTTGGCTGCCTTTTCTGTGTAACCGACAGAAGAAACCTCGGGCACGCAGTAGGTACAAGAAGGAATATTGTTGTAATCTATGGGCTCCACATTCATGCCGGCCATCTTCTCGACGCAGATGATGCCTTCCGCACTGGCCACGTGTGCCAGGGCCGCTCCATCCGTCACATCTCCGATGGCGTAAATGCCGTCCACATTGGTTTTGTAAAATTGGTCCACCTGGATCAGGCCGCGTTCGGTTTTGATGCCGAGGGCTTCCAGGCCGATGTTTTCTGTATTGGGAGCCACACCGACAGCGGAGAGAACCACATCGCACTTGATTTCCTCCTCTTTGCCCGTCTTTCTGCTCTTGATCTTGACCGTGCAGCCACGTCCTTTGGTATCGACAGATTCCACAGACGTATTGGCCAGTATGTTGATGCCAGCCTTTTTGAAGATTTTGCCCAATTCCTTGGAGACATCTGCATCTTCGCGTGGCAATAGCCCTTGTTCCAGAAACTCGACAATGGTCACGTCTGTGCCCAGGGAGTTGTAGAAGTAGGCAAATTCACATCCGATGGCTCCTGCGCCGACTACCACCATTTTCTTGGGTTGCTTTTCCATGGACATGGCCCGGCGGTATTCGATGATCTTTTTGTCGTCGATGGGCAGGTTGGGCAAGGCGCGTGCCCGGCCGCCTGTGGCGATGATGATGTTTTTGGCCTCGTAGGAAGTGGTTTTTCCTTCTGCATCAGTCACTTCCACCTTTTTGCCACGGGCCAATTTACCAGTTCCCATGATGACATCGATCTTGTTTTTGCGCATCAAAAAGCTGATGCCTTTGCTCATGCCGTCGGCCACGGAGCGGCTTCTTTTGATGATGGCGCCGAAGTCAGCTTTGGCAGAGCCTACTTCTATGCCGTAGTCACTGGCGTGATTGATGTAATCGAAGACCTGGGCACTCTTGAGCAATGCCTTGGTGGGAATACAGCCCCAGTTGAGGCAAATGCCACCCAGCGATTCCCGTTCTACCACCGCTACTTTCATCCCCAATTGGGATGCGCGAATGGCTGCAACATATCCGCCAGGGCCAGTTCCGATGACAATCAGATCGTAATTCATATGATGTAATTTTTGGATGTGTCGTAATGTATCTTACTGTATAGCTATTGATAAAACCCCTCAGGGGCTGGCAGGTTCTTTTTGCCGCCGCAAATATAGGGTATAAGTGGTAAGCCTGGAAAATTGACAGAACAAACTTTTGAAGTTCGGACAAAAGGAGCTGCGCGCCTTCCAGGTATTCAGTTGCTTTTCTCTTTTTGTCCGAACAAAAAATAACCCCACAACAGTTGCTGGAGTGGGGTTAAACATTACTGATACTACTTCTACTTAAATTTTTCCAATCCATCCTGCCCCGTCGAGGAATCCAGGGGATTGATGGTGGTTTTATCTTTGATCATGTTCAGCTCGTTGTTGAGCAACACGATGGTTTTCTTCAATTCTTCGATGAACTCTTCTTTCTCTGCCTTCTCCTTCTGCCAGCTTTCCCCGGCGGCATTTTCGCCTGGTTGCATTTCCGATTTGAGCTGGTGAAACTCTCGGATGATGAAGGCCTTTTCTCGTTCCATCTGCTCGATTTTCTGGCGCAACGACTGGATTTCATCCTTGCGTCGAGTGGCATTGTTTTCCATCAGGTGCCGTTCGTCCTGAATGCCGTGCAGATGTTGGATCAATTCTGTATTTTGTTGTTTGAGGTCCTGCACATCAGCCATTAGCTGGCGGCGGTGCATGTCCACTTCTTCTCTTCGGCCCATCACCAGGGCTCGGGCCAACAAAAAGCCCAATACAGCGGCTCCTGTCATCAGGATCAAGATCGGCACTACGGTCATCCAATTCATCTTGCTGGCTTTAGAATCCTTACTTCCACTCGTCGATTGTCTTGGTCCGATGGGGGACTGCCTTTGGAGGCCGCAGTGGTCTTTTCGTATTGTACGAGCAATCGATCCTTGTCAATGCCCTGCTGGCGAAGCAATTGATAGACGGCTGTGGCCCTCTTGCGACTGTCACTGGCTGCTTTCCGGCGCGTGCTGTAGCCCGTCACATGGATTTTTGCCCCTTGGTCTTGCTTCAATTGCGTTTGCAGTTGCTGACAGTAGCTTTCCAGTTGAGAATTGAGCTCGATGTTGTACTGCTTTTCCGGAAAGTACAAATTCAGAGGGCGCATCAAATCCACCCATTGGACTTCGGGGGCCTCGGAAGGTCTTTCGACTGGCCGAAACTCAAAGCGCACGGCATTCAGCAACTCCTCATCTCTTTGCAGCAATTGGGCAACTTTTTGCCCTTCGATGCGGATTTTATTGGATTGCACCCCCTGTTGGATCAACAAATCTCTGACAAAGGCGGCTCGTTGGAGTCCCAGATTTTCACCTGGGGCGGCTTCCGCTTCCAGATAGACGCCTTGTAGCAAAAGCTCTGCATCATCTGTGAGCCGATTGGCCATTGTCCGCAGACAACTTTTGGTTAGGCTGTCCACCTCAAATCTAGCCTCCGAACGGGGGAAGGCAAATACTTCATCTAACATAGTGGGAAATAGACTGTGAGAAATGCGAATGGGAGTTTGGGGCGACTGTTCGCCGGCAAAGTTGTTGGGCATCCGATTGGGCACCCAGACTTGACCATACCACCAACTACCTCCTAGTATCCAGGCGATCAGCGCAATCGCCACCAGTGGCACCATCATTTTTCTCATAGTATTATTTCCTGTTTTGTTCCCAGCAAGTGCTTCAAACATTTTCTAAAAAAACCAAACACTTGGCAATGGGCGTACCTGTATTTTGTATCGCAATGGCCTGCATCCACGGATGAATCTGAAGGCTTGTTGCCCACAGTGGATGTACGTTGACAAAAGTTCTGGGATACTTGCTTACAGGCTACGGAAAACGCTGTGAATGAACCAAAGATAGGCAATAGACTTTGGGCACGCAAATAAAAGGTTGGGAATCTGATAGATATTTTTTTCTGCTAAATTTGGTCTGTCGACGGCATTATTAGCAAAGTCAGATCATCTGATTTTTTCTGGTAAGTTGTTGATTATCTGTTATTTGTGATGGGGTTGTCATCGGCTGGAGAGTTCGATGATGATCAGGTTTTGCTCTGTTCCCTTGATGTGGTCAATTTTGGCAAATGCACCTGGTTCGAGTTCGACGGCTTGTCCCAATTTTGCGGGGGTGGATTTTTGTCGGATCATGTTGCTCCACATCAGCAGGGCTTGTTGCTTTTTGGAAAGTCCACCGAGGTAGTTGAGCAAGCTCACAGCTTGTTTGAACCAAAACTCAGGAGTGTCCTGGGGCGGCTGTCCGGGAAGGCTGAATCGGAATTCTTGCTGGATGTTGTCGCAGCCCGATTGGTAGAGTTCCAGTTGGAGACCATTTTGGAAGCTGATTCTTTCAAAACCCGTTTTTCCCTGCAGTTCGAATTGGTGCTGTTGAATGGCTGGTAGAGAATCGTTGAAAATGGCGGTTGGCTTTCCGTAGCGGCAATCGGCAAAGGGATCGGATGGGCCCGAGTCACAGGATGGGCACAAAACGCAAAACGATGCGAGAAGGAGTACGGAAGTCAGGAAATCTCCCCAAAAGGTTTTTGAATTCATGGATGACAATCTTTTGTGAGTGGCCTGCAAAGTATGTTCAATTCTCCTAAACTACAAATGTCCTTGTGAAATTGTCTGACAAGCAGTCGGGACCAGGGCATCTGGCTTGAAACTTGACAGCAGCTTGGAATTTGTCGTATTTTGGGGCACTTGCTGTACAAAACCACCCTTGAATGTTTCCTCAACTCACTACCGATCGACTGCTGTTGCGTCAATTTCAATCGACTGATTTGCAGAATGTTTTCTCTGGATTGTCACATCCCGATGTGATCCGCTACTACGGCATCAGTTTCGACAGCCTCGAAGCCACCCAGGAGCAACTGGACTGGTACGCCAATCTGGAAAAGGAACGCACCGGGCTTTGGTGGGCCATTTGCTCGCGCGACGGTTCTACTTTTTACGGCGGTGGCGGCTTCAACAACTGGCAGCAGGAGCATCGGAAGGCCGAAGTGGGTTTTTGGTTGCTGCCAGATCATTGGGGCCGCGGCATCATGTCGGAGGGCATGCCGTTGATCTGTTCTTATGCCTTCGACCGGATGAACCTGCACCGCATAGAGGGCTTCGTGGAGTCCAGCAATCAAAACTGCAAACGGGCCCTGGCCAAGCTGAACTTTGTCCACGAAGGAACCATGGTCGACTGTGAATACAAGGATGGTGCGTTCATCAGTTTGGACATTTATGCGAAGTTCCCTTCTCAGCCTTCAAGCACCGCCGAGTGATTCTGGGAATGCAGGATGACCTTCTCAACGGCTTTGTTGTGCGTCTTGCCCAAGACGTGTTTTGCATCTTCAAACAAGACAGCCTTCTTCAGTGACGGAAAGATCTTGGAAGCTCTTTCGATCATTTTTGCTCCGGGAAAAAGCAGATCATCCTTGGCGGCAAATAGGGTAATGGGCGTGCTGATGGCAGCCGCTTTGCTCTGGCGGATGATCGGTACCGAATTGAAATCCATTGAAAAGTGGACGATGACCTTGGACAAAAAGGTGAGGGCAAATTCGTCGCGATCTGTAAACAACTCTGCCAAAAATCTTTCGACATGTTTGCGCCTTTGGGTCCGGATGAATCGCCTCATCGGGATGAAGACGCGGAAGAGTGCTTTGAGCGGGTTGCCATTGGCGATGTAGGCTGGGGCGGATAGGAAAACTTCCTTGATTTTGCTCTCGTCGAATTCGAGCGTTTTCAAGATGGCCAGCCCTCCCAGGGAAAAGCCCGCCATGCTGACATTGTCGAGTTCGAGCTTGTCGATGATTTCATTGATCCACCGGCCGTAGGAGTCGTCTTTCATACTCAGTCTCTTCCCTTCGCTTTTGTTGGGTTGGGCGAGCAGGTCGATGGCGTATACCCGGTAGACCTTGTTCAGATTGGGGTAGGTCTCCAGGGCGACGGGGGCACAACCGTTGGCCCCATGTAGGATGATCATGGGCGGGGCCGTGGGGTCTCCGCTGGCAATGATGTTGGTGTACCCAAAGCTGCTGTTGATGCTCAGGTATTCAAAATCGATTTTGAGTTCTCTGAGCTTTTGGTCGTACAGGGCCAGTATTTCTTTGCGCCCCTCGTCTGTCTTGAATAGTGATTTCATGTTATTGGTTTTCATTGAGTTTGCAAATGGAGATGTGATGTCGCTGCTTCAAGTGTGGTGGATGACGATGTTGCCCTTTTTGCGTCCGGTCATGATGTAGCGATGGGCCTCTGCCAATTTTTCCAAAGGGTATTGTCGGTCGATGACCATTTTCAGTCGGCCCTCTTTGAAGATGTTGACTACCTCGGTAAGCAGTGCTCGTAGTTTGTCATCGGTATTGACACCAGTGGCTGCAAACTGTGCTTTTTTCCCTCCGAAAATAGAACTTATCATCATCTGAAGCAAGAGAGAAAGGTTGAGTACCGGAGAGAGGTAAACGCCATTGTCTTTCAAGATGGGTTTGCAGCTGCGGAACGAACTCTTTCCAACGGCATCGTAGATGAAGTCGTATTGCACGGTGGGTTTGGTGTAGTCTTCTGTCTTGTAGTCAATCACCTTTTCTGCCCCCAGTGACAGGACCAAGCCTGCATTTTTGCTGCTGCAAACGCCATGGACAGACGCACCTAGGTACTTGGCAATCTGTACCCCAGAGGTTCCCAAGGCACCAGATGCTCCGATGATCAACACTTTTTGGCCGATTTGGACATTGGCAATTTCTTTGAGAAAATTAAAGGAAGTCAGGTGGCCATCACAAAAATTGGCGGCATTGGCAAAGCTGAGATTTTCGGGAAGGGGAAGGACCACTCCGCTTTCGGCAACCTTGAGGTAGTCGGCATTGGCACTGAAGCCAAAGGTGGTTTCGCCAAAGACGCGGTCTCCAACTCGGAACTTTGTCACCTGGCTGCCGACCGCTTCCACAAGGCCCGCAAAGCCAGTGCCTGGGATGGGACTTTTGGGTTTGGTCAGCCCCAGAAAGAGCCTTGCGAAATAGGGCTTGCCAGAGAGCATCATGGCATCTGCCCTGGTGGCTGCGGAGGTCATCACTTTGACCAATAGTTCGTCGGCTGCGATTTGTGGTCTGTGGACTTGTTGGAGTTGTAGCACGTCGGCATCTCCATAGGCGGAGGCGACCATTGCTTTCATTGTTTCTTCTGTCATGATTTCTGCGTTTTTGTTCAAGACAAAAGTAGACCGACCAGGCTTGCCGGGCGTTCCACATTTCAAGCAAGGCGTTCGGAATTGTAAATGCGAACGGATTTCTAGGCTTGTTGGGACTTTTGGTATTCTTTCGGGGTCATCCCTGTTTCTTTTTTGAAGGCTGTATGGAAGACCGTTTTGGATTTGAAGCCACTTTCATAGGCCAGACCGATGAGGGAGATGTGGGCATTGGCGGGGTCTACGACCAATTTTTTGAAGTGTGCCACTCTGTGTTGGTTGACGTATTCGTTGAAATTTTTGCCCAGTACTTGGTTCAGCAGCCAAGACAGTTGATTGGGGTGAATGCCCAGGCTGTTGGCCAGGCTGCGGAGGGAGAGGGCTGGGTTGAGAAAGGCTTGTTCGACAGTCATCCGCTGCTGGAGTTGGGCCAGGTCCTGGCGGGTGCTTGCTTCGTCGGCTTTGGGTGCCTTATTGGGTTTGGCAGCCTTGGGGGCTGTCAGGGGCGGGTAGAGCTTGCGGTGATACGTCTGGTAGGCGGGGGTCGATTGGATGTTTTGGCTCAGGGGATTGCTGAAGCTCAGCAGCAAGATGGAGGATTTGTGGTCAAATAGGTTTTGGAGCATGGCATAGGCTTGTTCGAACTGACCGAGCATGGAGTGGAGGATAAAGGCATAGGAATGGGCGTGGTGAGCGGCGGGGTCTTTGGCGTTTTGCAAGAGTTCGGTGAGAAGGGGAGAGTCTGTATTTCCCTTTGTTACTTCTACCAAACAGAGCATGCCCAGTCGCTCATCGGGGGTAAATAGGGCCTTTGGTGCTTGTTCGATTTGCTGCAGGGCCTCCCGCCATTTTTTCTCCTTGATCTTGAGGTAAATGCTGATGACCAAGCCGGGGAGGTTCATTTGGTTGGCAGTGAGGAGCTTGTCCAGAATGTCTTCGGCAAGGGCGTGCTCCCCGGTGCGATGGTAAAAGAAGGCTTCGTAAAAGGACGTTTCCGGATTGAGGGGGTCGATGGATTTGGCGAAAAAGAGGTGCTTTTTGGCTTGTTTGTAGTCGCTGTTGAGGACGTAGAGAAAGGAGAGGAATCGGTGAGACTTTTCAAAGGTGGGGGCGTGCTCCAGCGATTTCAAAACCAATCTCCTGGCCTTGTCATAATCGGCATCTGTGAAAAAGGCCTGATTGGCCATCATGTAATTGAGTCCCGGATTGTTCTCATCGAGTCGTTTGGCTGCGTCCATGGCGGCGATGGCTTTGCCCCAGGCGCTTTCTCGGGGCGCAAAACCCGCAACGGCCATGAAACTGTAGGCATCTGCCAGTCCAATCTGCGCTTCGATCATTTGATCGTCTATGGCGGCTGCTTTTTCAAATTCTTTGATGGCGATGTTGTTGTCTTCGGGGTTCCACTTGTGAAAATGAAATCGTCCTTTCAGGTAGTGTTGATAGGCATTCAGGTCTTTGGTTTGCTGCTTGACCAAGCGATCAGAAAAGCTCAGATGTCCGCTGTGCTCCCGGATTTTGTCTGCGATCAACAGACTGATTTCGTCTTGTATGTCGAAGAGATTTTCCAATTTTCGATTCCAGGTCTCTGACCAAAGGTGGGAATCTTGGTCCACCTCGATGAGTTGTGCCGAGATGCGGAGCATGTCTCCACGCAGCCTGATGCTGCCTTCCAAAATGATGTTGACATCCAGTTTTTTCCCAATCTCTTCGATGGGTGCGGGATGGGCTTTGAAAAAGAAGCTCGATGTTCGGGAGATCACCTTGAGCTGTTCAATTTTGGCCAGCGCAAGGATGATCTCTTCGGTGACGCCATCACTGAAAAAATCCATTTCCGGGTCATTGCTGATGTTCTTGAAGGGAAGAACGGCGATGGATGACTTGTGGCTGGATGGGGGTGGCATGCAGGGGGTTTTGAATTGTCCCTCTAATATCGGAATTTTCGCCGCATTCCCATTCAATTTCCCACATCTACTCGTTCATCAACATCTTTTTCTTCAGCAGGAAAAAGTTGTTGAACAATATTTTGCTCGACTCATAGGAAACGCCTGCGACCAGATAGATGTAGGACTGCTCATAGAAAGGCCCTTCAAAGATGATCCAGAAAAACAAAATCGCGACGTGGAACATCCACAGATTTCTGTTGATCTCAGACAGCCTTTCGCTGATGGCCACCAAGAGGATGGAGCCGATGGTGTACAAAACGACTGTCGTGAGATTGGGATAGATGTCGCCATGATGGATTTCAAAAGCGACAATGATGAGCACGTAAAGCAGCGTCAGAATCTTCCAAAAGAAGTTGTCCAACTTGTTGCCGACCAAGCTTCCGATGATCAAAATGATGATGTGGATGCGGATGTACAATTGGTCAAAGGCACCAATCCCAATGCTGTACAGGATGAAGAGTGGAAAGCAGGCGTAGAGCGCCGCCGTCATTGCTGGTGTTTTGTGTTGATAATCGTCAAAATAAAAATCGCAAAGGGCAATGAGAAAAAAGTGGATGCCTTGCCAGACGATGAATTTTAGGGGAATGGCAGCATCTATGCCGTAGCCGAAGATCAGGATGAGAACCAAGGTGGCTTGAATGATTAGGTTGATGGCTCTTTGTACATTTTCTGACTGGATGATGGCGTGATTCATTGGAACGGAAGTTTTACTTAATTTGACTTTGAAAAATTGTGAGGACCATTGCCCTTGGTAAAGTGTTTTACCGAGAATGGAGAAGGTGGACAAGGATAGGCAGAACCACTCCAGATGGGGGACTGCCTACCCTGTCCTGCCAATCATTGGATGACCAATGGGCGTACAGAGGTCCCTATCTTGAGGAAGTAGGAGCCTTTGGGAAGATTGAGGAGGGAGAGTTTTTGATGGGTTGACGAGAGTTGGAATTCTCCGACGACTTGGCCATGTGTACTGAGCAATTGTCCTTGTCTCTCTTCTTGGACATTTTCGATGATGACGTAATCCGTTGTTGGATTGGGGAAGATGCGAAAAGTAGGTTCTGCAAGTCCCACCGATGACATCTCTATTGGAGGATGGCCGCTGCGAGTCTCACTGCTGATCGTAAAGGTGCCGAAGCTTGTGACGGAAGGCTGGCTGCGCCAGTAAGCCTCACCACCCTTGGCAGCATCCTCGGCAAAACTTCTGTGGATGCCTCTGTTGGATTGCTTGACCTTGCACTGCCTGCGGTCGAAGCCGGGGAGCTCGTCCCCACCGTCCCAGCGAAAAGAAAGTCGAGCATCAGAGCCTCCCTCGACGCCCTCGCCGATGTGCCATGAGGCATCAACAGCATTCTGGTCTTGGGTGATGCCCGATGATTGATCTGGCTGGACCTTTTCTTCGACCCTGATGTTGAACACATCCATCTCTCCTGTATTTTGAATGGACACAGCTTTGTAGCTTTCGCCACCAATGGGAAAGTCGACAGCCTCTGCTCCAACGGTCTGATGGAGACTGCCGAGGCCAGAGGTTTTGATGTATTCATTTTCGCTGTATTCAGCGATGCTGCCACTTGGCTCAATGGTCAGCTCGTGATCGCCAATGTCCAAAAGACCTGCTGTCAGGTGTAGGGCATTGGCTATGTGGATTGCTTGGCCCAGGCTGACTTGTGCATCGCTTTTGTCGATGCTGAGATTGTGAAAGCGGGTAGGGGATGTCCCTTGGATGTTGGATGGATGATCCCCTGAAAGGACCACTTCACCAGCCCTTGCTGTAAAGCTGCCGTGGTTGACAAAGTCTGCATTGGTCAATACGATGTATCCTCCGCTTTGGACAACTTGCTGGCCGCTGATGGTCACCTGCGTTTGGGCTGTCAACGCCATGCTGAGGAGGGACAAGAAGAATGAAATGTATTTGCGTTTCATTTTTTTGATTTTTTATGGATTCTCAATTCCAAGCCATCCAGTTGAGCTTCAACTGCTGCCCCCAGCCAATGCCCGGCGAATCGATTCTGTAAACATTCAGTGTGACGGAGGTTGGACTGATGGATTTGATGGTGGTGATGAAGACGTCATTGTAGCCGCCATTGACTTCTTGGGGAGTGACCAGAATCATGGGGGTAGAACTGAAGGCGTGGCCAAAATTGATGGTCACGGTTTTTGCGCCACTGCCACTGGAATAAGTCCCTACGTGGTGTTGGCCACTTTGCAGTTGACGGATGGTGGTGCCGGCCCCTACCTGGATGGAGCCATCGACCGTTGCATTGCCATCGGTTCTCAGGTGGAGTTGATGGATTCCTGGGCTGTAAAAGCCAAAGGTGCCACTGCCGCTGGTCAAGGCGATGTTGCCCGTTTGCCAGGAGCCTTCGTCCAGCTTGAACTTGTCCGAACTGCCGAATTGCAATTGGTTGGATACGTTGAGGTTGGTAAGAACATGACTTCCTTTCAACTCATTGACCTCCAAGTCTCCATTGATTTTGGTATTGCCATTTTTGTAGACGATCATGGCATCGGAGCGCACGAAATTGCTGTGGCTATTGCCGACGACAAATAAGCGATCGCTACTGACGTATGCATCGGCCTTGGCTGCTGTGTCGATGGTATTGGCATTGCCGATTGCAAGCTCACCATAGGAGGATGCCTGTGAATATCTGCCCATGGAAACGGCGTATTTTCCATGGGCCTCAGTGTGATATCCAATGGCCACAGTGGCCGAATTGGTGGATTTTGTATAACGAAGAAAGGAAGTGGCATCTCTGCCAGATGCATTTGCAAATAGTCCGATTGCTACTGAATTGACATTTGTGGCATCTGAATAGGCGCCGATGGACACGGCATTTGGTCCTTTGGCCCTGGCTTGCACCCCGAATGCAATGTCATTATCTTCTGTGGCTTCTGCCCCTTGCCCAAATTTGACAGAATAATTTCCACTGGCAATACCTCCTGTTCCCATGGCGACAGAGAATTGGCCGGAGGCAGTGGTCCAGAAATTGGAGGCAAATGACTGTCTTCCCCTGAAACTTTCGTCCCAAGTCGATGGATAGGCCCGACCTACGCGGAAGGCTCCCAGGCTTTTGTCAAAGAACATCTTGCGGTCGTTGGTTCCATTGTAATCCAAATTGTTGGCCCCCACAATCCAGTCGTTGTCATTGCCATTGGCTTTGGTGGTATTGTTTTCTGCAAGGAAGATGGGGGCTGCGACCACACTTTTCCAGTCTGTTCCATTGAAGTACCAAAAGCTTTGTTGGTTGCTGTCGTACACCAATAATCCGCTTGCTGGATTGCTGATGTTGTTTCGCTGGGTAGTTGTCAGGCGGGGGATCAAAAATCCCTTGTCGGTGCTGCTGATGTCGAGCATGGCGGAGGAGTCTGGCAAGGAGCCATCGCTGTTGATGGCCAATTGGGCCTGTAGGGGCGTGATGGCAAAAATCGCGAGACAAAATGTGAATATGAGAGATGTGGTGGTTTTCATTCCTTGTGATTTTGTAATCGTTCAATGATTGAGGTCTTGCTAGTTGGTGGCCATCCAGTCCACATACAATCCCTGCCCCCATCCTGCCCCTAGGGCGTCGATGCGGTAAATATTTACCGTGACGGAGGAGTTGCTGACCGATTTGATGGTGACGGCAAAGATGTCGTTGTATCCTCCGGCTGCTTCTACTGGCGTGACGATGACTTTGGGGTTGGAGCTGAAGTTGTCGCCAAAGTTGATGGTGACTGTTTTGGGGCCACTGCCTGAGTGATTTCCCACTAAGAATCTACCTGTTTTGATTTTGTTGATGGCCGTTCCATTGCCGACTTTGAGTGCGCCATCTACGGTCAGGTTGCCGTCGGTTCTCAGATGGAGTTTGTCGCTGCCCGTGCCATAAAATCCAAAGGTGCCACCTCCACCTGTGAGTTTGATGTTGCCAGTTTGCCAGGAGCCTTCGTCCAGTTTCAGCCTGCCAGATGGGCCGACGGTAAGCTCATTGTTGACCCTGAAGTTGCTGTAGCCATTGAGGATTTTTAGGCTGTTGACTTCCAGCTCCCCATTGATTTTGGCATTACCATTTTTGTAGATGATCATGGCATCGGAACGATTGCTGATACTGGTGCCATTGCCGAGAACGAATAGCCTGTCAGTAAGGACGAAACTGTTTGGATTGCCACTTGGGTCTTCTGTATTGAATAGGCCCAGGGCAACTTCTCCATAGGAACCTGCATTGACATATCGCCCCAAGGCTATCGAAAACTTGCCATTCGCATTGGCGCGATAGCCCATAGCCACAGAAGAGGTTCCACTGGTAGTGGATCGAAAACCACTCGTGATGGAGTAGCTACCGTTTGCAGTAGTTCCAGATCCTAAAGCTGTTGAGGCATATCCGGAGGCTGTATTGCCGCCTCCAAGGGCCACTGCATCACTGCCTGAGGCCACAGCATTGTTGCCAATGGCAATGGCATCACTGGCCGGGGCTTGAGGCTCTCTTCCAATTGCCAGGCTGTAAGAACCGCTTGCCGTACTTTTCCGACCCATCGCAACAGAGGAATAGCCAGAGGCTTTCGTATTGCGCCCTGCTGCAAAGGACATATCTCCCCGCGAGCTGTCATTCCACACATCCGTGTTGACCTCTCCAGCGCGGAAAGCCCCTTTGCTCTTGTCAAAAAACATTTTTTGTTTGGTGCCGCTACCGCTGCTGTACTCTGTGCTGTTGTCTCCCACCAGGAAGTCGTGGTTGAAGTTGTTGGCCCGGATGACGCCGCCGTTGACATTGAATGGACTCTGCTCGTCCATCGGTCCCCAGGCTGTGCCATCGAAATACCAAAAGCTGTTTTGGTCGGTATCGTACACCATCAGGCCAGTTGCAGGATTGTTGATGTTGTTTCGCTGGGAAGAGGTCATGCGGGGGATGAGGACACCCTTGTCGATGCTGCTTACATCGAGCATGGCCGAGGAGTCGGGTTGAGAGCCATCGCTGTTGATGGCCATTTGGCCGATGCCCAGATTGCTGAAACCCAGACTCAGGCATAGGATAAGAGTGACATGAATTGTCATTTTCATGAATTGGTGGTTTTATCGTGATGAATAAGTGCTTTGTGTTGGTTTCCTCCAAGTGTGCGGCCAATCCTTGGCGGCTGCTTACATCAGTCGGCAGAGCCTGTTCCAGTCGGTCCTGCTTTTGATCCAGTAGTCGGGTTGCCGCAGTTGTTTTTCCAGCGGAGCAGATTTGTCGGTCTGGTAGAGGCTGATGCAAACGCTTGCCAGATTTTGCTCTCTGATTTCGAGGGTTGGGTATTGTTGTACATGTCGATGAACGACGATCAGCTCTTTGATCGGCTGATGGAGATACACCCTTTGGCTGTTGAGGATTTGGATGAATCTTTCATCGATCAAAAGGCGAAGGTGTTTGTCCCGCGTCAGCTGTTTTTGCTTGAAAAAGTAGACGTTGACCAATCCAATCAGCAGCATCAACATGGCAATTGCCAAATATTCTGCTCTGAGTCCCAGTCCAAAGTACATCAGGACGCCTCCCATCAATGTGGGCAGTAGCAGGATGCCATAGAAATTGAATGCTTTGTCAGCGGCCAATTGCATGGAATTGAGGACCAGTTCAAACTCGTGTATGGCATTGTTTTGCAACTGGTCTTCGTCCTTCATCACATGTTGCGTATTAATTATCACACTGCAATGATAGCTGGATCGGAGCAGCAGAAACGCGTAGAAAATCAGCAGAAAGGCGAAAAAATGTGATTTTTTACCAGCAGAAAAGTGAAATTTCGGCTTTGTGATGAGGGAAATTTGAAAGGACTTGTGGCTATTTCAATTCCTCAATGGGCTTGATGCCGAATTCTTCGACATAGAGTTTGGTAAAGTAGGTGTAGTTGTCCATCCCCAGGGCATTCATCACTTCTTGTAAGGTTGCGACCTTTCCGCTCTTGAGCAGTTGGCGAGCCTTGGCCAACTTGATGCTTCGTTGGTATTGCTTGGGGGTGAGCCCGGTAATGGCTTTGAGCTTTTGTTGCAGGCGTCGGTAGGAGATGTTTAGCTCGGCGGCGGCATCGGACAGTTTGAACTCCTTGTCAGCGATGCCTTGCAAGAGGATGGATTCCAGTTGTTTGAGCCACTCTAGATCGGCGGCCGCCAAAGGCTTGGAGGATGTGGGATTTGCTGTGCTCATTTCCGACCCTCTGTTTTGGCTGTTTTTGATCAAATTGGCCACCCGGACCTTCAACTCTTCTTCTACAAATGGCTTGGTGAGGTAATCATCGACTCCTATTCGCAGGGCCTCCAGTTTGACGTCGCTGCTTTGGCGGGCCGTGAGCATGATGACGGGAATGCTGTGCCATTGCTCGTGCTGTTTGATGTTTTTGAGCAATTCAATGCCATCCATAACAGGCATCATGATGTCCGATATGATCAGTTGGGGCCTGGGGGTATTGGCCTTGTGGACCCGCTCGATGGCCAGTTGTCCATTGGCGGCAGTTTCGACTTCGTAGTCCGACTCCAAGACCATGGAAATGTAGTGGCGCAAGTCCGCATTGTCCTCTACCACCAAAATGTGGGGGCGAAATTTTTGAGCAGTGCTCGTAGCAACGGAAGTGGAGGAGAGGGCTGGGACAATCTCCTGCTCCACGGGGGGAGGCACGATGGCAAAACTCTCTGTGATGGGGAGTTCCAGATAAAAGCTACTGCCCTTGCCGACTTCACTGACGGCCCATACTTTTCCACCCAGTACCTTGGCCAGTTCCCGACAGAGCGACAAGCCGATTCCCGTTCCTTCTTGTTGTTGATCGCTTTTGGACTGATAAAAGCGGTCGAATATTTTGATGCGTTCGGCAGCTGGAATCCCGATGCCCGTGTCGCTGACACAGACCAGAAGACGGTCGGATTTTTTGGATACCTCACAGCGAATGCTCCCATCAATGGGCGTGAACTTGACGGCATTGCTCAGGAAGTTGGACACGATTTTTTCCACCTTGTCTTCGTCCAAATTGACTTGTAGGTTTTCATCTGCGGAGTATTTCAACAGCAATTGAATGCCTTTCAGATTGGCAGCACTTTCGAAGCTTGACAGCAGGGTTTTGAAAAAGGGATACAAAAAGGTTGGACGTTCTTTGACCTCCAGTCGATTGGCATCCAGTCGGGAAAGGTCCAGCAATTCATTGATGCGTTTGAGGAGCTTGTGGCCGTTTTGCCGCATCAATTGCAAATAGGTGAAGTTCTTATTGGACAGTTCTTTGCTTTTGATGATGCTTTCCATCGGTGCCAGTAGCAAGGTCAGTGGCGTTCGCAATTCGTGGGAGATGTTGGCAAAGAATTTTGATCGCAGCTCGTCCAATTCCTTCAACTGAGTCGCCTGGGTTTCGATGACTGCTTTGTCCTTTTCGATTTGTGCTGTGCGCTGTTTGACCATCAGTTCCAGCTCGCGTCTTCTTTCGGTCAACTTCCTGATGCGCCAGTAGTACAGCTGTGCGGCACTGAGCACTACCAAGGCGCTGGCCAAAAGCAGAAACCACCAGCGAAGGTAGAACGGGCGGACAACTTCCAAGTCGAGCAGCAGTTCCTGTTGGGAGATTCTTCCATCGGGCCCCTTGCCCTGGATGCGGAGCTGGTAGTCGCCGTAGGGCAAGCCGCCGATTTCGATGGTGTTGCCGTCTATGTTTTGAAACTCCTCAAACAGGCCTTCGATCTTGTAGGCATAGCGGATGTTGGGGGCATTGAAAAAATCGAGCAAGGCGATGTTGATCCGGAAGAGTTGGTCGGAAGGTTGGAGGACAATTTTGTTGTTGGCCAGCAAGTCTGCCGTCAGGTCCACAATTTGTTCGTCTTTGTACACCAGGTAATTGGTCAGCAAAACAGGCTTGTTGTATGGACTTGATTTGACGATGTCATCCGGATAAAAGCCAAAGGAGCCTTTCAAGGAGCCGAAGAAGATCTGGCCGTCCGCTGCGTGATGGTAGGAGATGCGATTGAATTCGAGTTGGGTCAAGCCTTCCTCCAGGGCAAAGTTTTGAAAGACTTGTTTTTGTTTGTCAAAATAGGAAATGCCGTTGTTGGTACTCAACCAAAGTCGTTGTTGGTCGTCTTCGATGATGGCATAAATGACCGAGGACGGGAGGCCGTGGGCTTTGTCGTATTGTTGGTAGCTGCTGATTTGCATGTGCGCATCGAGCTGAAATTTGATCAGGCCATCGGTATTGGTTCCCACCCAGTACGTCCCATCTTTGTCGAGGTGCAAAAAGTAGACATCGGTCTGGGGCAAATGGAAGGGAGGGGCTTGGTCAGATGCGTATTTTTGCACGACTCCTTTGGCCTTGTCGATCAGGTACAAGCCGGTGTTGGCAGAAGCCCAGATGTAGTTTCCATCTTCCAATAGGTGGATGATGTCATTCGATTGCAAATCTGTAAACTCATTGTATTGCTGGTAGAGGTAGAGGCTGTCCTCTTCGGTTGACCGAGTGGTCCTCAGTCCATGTCCCACAGTTCCCCCCCACCATCTGCCCTCACTGTCTTTGAGGATGCTCCAAAGTGTGGGGGTGAATTGAATGCGGTCTTTGTACTTGTAAGTGATGTGGTTTTTGAGTTCCTCCTTTTCCAGGTCAAATTGAAAAATGCCATTTCTGCCTCCGACCCAACATTCCTCCGAGTTTGTGTGATCGAAGCAAATGAATTCGAACAATTTCCCGATGCTGCGGCCATTGTCAAATGTTGAGCGATTGAACAACAAGTTTTGAGCCAGCAAGATGCTGTCCTTTGTCCAAAGGCCGCGAAAAGATTTGTTGCCGTATTGGACGATGGTGGATCGCTTGATTTGCTCCAGGGTACATTTTCCCCAGCTGGATGTCCACAGAATCCCTTGGCGATCGCAATGGATGATTCGGCCTTCGATGTCGGCTGCTTGGCGATTGCTCAACTCGATGGGCTGTAGCTGGAGATCAAGGGCCTGAATGCCCTGGCCGTTTTTCTTGTTGAAATCCAAAAGGATCAGCTGGCTATGAGGGTGGTACCAAAAGATTCGCTCGGTAATGATGTTCTTATTTTCGACCTTGATTGTTGCCATGCGTTGACTGCGTCCATCCAAAAATCGAATGATCTGTGCTTCTTGTGCTCGTGGGTCGTAGGCGCCGAACCAATCGCCTTTGTCAGGTAGGTCGATCAGGCAGGGGGAAGGTGCATTGTTGTTTTCAGGAAAGCTGATTCGGTTGAGAATCTTGGCTGTCTTTGTATCGTATTCGGTAAATTCAAAGCCATTGTTCGATGCCCAAATGCTGTGTTCTTTGATCAATAGATTTGTGCTGCCCCCCGGGAAAGAGAGCTCTTGAAAGCCTTTGTCGGAGTGGTAGAGGAAGAATGTTGGTTTGTCTTCTATGTGGGCCCGGAAGACGACATGTCCTTTTGGGGCTTGGTACAAGTCCGATACTTGCAAGCCATCTGGGAAATTGGCAATAAATTTTTCCTCGCCCCTGACAATCTCAAAGGTGCGGTGGTGCAGCAGATCGAGTTGGCCGTTTTTGACCAGCCACAAATAGCCCTCATCATCCAAGGCCATTCTGCGCTGTTTGGGGATGTTTCTCAGCGCGCTGTTGGCATGGGTAAACCATTTGACTTGGTAGCCATCGTAGCGGACGACTCCTTCCAAGGTGGTCATCCACATGAAGCCATCGGGGTCTTCACAAACCGAGGTGATCCGGATGTTGTCCAGCTTTCCGCCAGCCTGTATCTCTCTGGCGATGAAGGTGTAGTCCTGCCCAAATCCGATCCAGGAGATGAGCAGGAGAAAAAGCCCCAGCATGTATTTTGTGCAATCGGCCATCAAGACAGTTCTTCTTGTATGGCAAAATTACAAAAGCTGTGGCGAAGTATCTACCGCAGGCCCAATTTAGCGCTGCCATGTCAAGTCTTACTGCTCAAAAGAAAAGGTCCCGTTCTTGATTTGGAAACTGTACAGCACAGAGGTGTCTATGGGCTTGCCAGCGAGGGAGCCAGCCTCCCAGTTTTCCAGCTTGGAAAAGACATCGACGATTTGTTGGTCCAGTTCGGGACTTTTGGTTTTGTTGTCCATTTCGCATTTGACCAGTTTGCCCTTGCAGTTGACGATCAGGCCGATCATCCCTTTGTCCTTGTAATTGGGATTGGCTTGTAGGAAGGGGGCACTGGCATTGACTTGTTTGGCAATTTCTTCCTCCGACAGGGGGGCTTTGGCTTCTACTTGGCCATTGCCGGGAATGGGCAGAATGGCGATGACATTTGACGGGTCACACAGCCCTTCGATGGGCTCGTCAATTTGCAGGGTAGCGACCAAATTGCTCATGGAACTGCTGCTGTTTTTGGTTCCCGAGCAAGCACTCAAAGCGGCCACAGTGGCCAGGGCGATCACAGCGATGAATGATGATTTCATGTTGTTGTTTTGTAGATGGGGGACCATCTGGATTTGTGGATGTTGTTGTTTGCTTGATTTGATGCTAGAGGTAGTAGTCAGTCATCGATCTTTGCCGTAGTCATAAAAGATGCGGCCATTCCAGGGGTATTCACTTCCCCGCCATATGGTGGCTTTTAGGGCGAGGAGGACGAGAAAGGCAAAGAACGAAAGGGCGATGTATTTGTGGTACACATCTCCACGGTTCCAATACACAATGGTCAAGACGACTTGGATGGCCATGGCGATGTGAAGCAGCATGTGCCAGAGAAGATCTCCCAATCCCCATCCGAAGGAGATGTGTTTGTAGTATTTTTCCAATAGACAGATGCCGATTGACAGGCCGAAGACCAGAAGGTTGGCGAGGAACCATGGGTTGTTCATTGCTTTATTTTTTGACTGTTTTTGAAGATGGATCAAGGATTTTCCCGAGGAAAGGGGACAAATCATTCTCATCCATTTTTCAATTCTTCCAATTTTTTGAGAAACTGATGAATGCTTGAACTCGGGTTGTTGTACTCTTCCAGGGCCATGGCTCTCTCGATGGCCGTGTCTTTTTTCTCCATCAGCCGCTCTTTTAGTTTTTTGCAGATTTCTCCCTTTTTGTAAGTCGATTTGGTTCTGTTGTTGATCTCTTTACAGCAGTATTCGCTGTTTATATGACAAGTCTGGTTTTTGTAATGTAATAAAAACCACAGTTCGATGTACGGATTGGAGAGCAGCAAGGTGCAATTTTCGATATTCTGCAATCTTTCCAAAACCCCTGCCACATCAATGTCATACATTAAATAGTCGATGTCCTTCTCATGGGTTGGTTTGTCTTTCTTATAGCTGTCTATGAACCTCCGGTCGATGTTGTTGCCACTGACTTTTGAATGAACGATGATGGATGGCAAGCGATAGTGGGATTTCAGGAAGTTGATGTATGCCTCTTCCGTTTGCCCCTCACAAAAGACGAATAGGGTAGGGTTGATCTTCTTGCCTCTGGGTTGTCTTCTTTGTCTGCCCATTTTTATGATAAAATGATGGATTGTATGCTGTTGGCGGAATCGTCAATGATGGGAATGGAATCGAATCGACCTTGCAGATAGGCTTTCTCCAAATCCATTGTATCCCTGAAGTCGGCATAATCGTAAAGGGAATACAAATCAGAGTTTCCGCGATCTGTTTTATTGACAAACCAAATCTGATCTTTCCTGAATTTGTTCAAATCCAATAAATTGGTGTTGTGGGTAGAAAAAATCAGCTGGGCTCCCGGACTGGCGTGGAACAATTTGATCAAGTAGTCAATGATTTTGGGATGCAAGCTGTCCTCAATCTCGTCGAGGAATATGGTTTTGTTGTTCTTGAGGACATCCAAGACGATGAGCATCAGAAAGAAAAGCTGTTTGGTCCCTTTGGATTCTTCTGTCATAAAGTCAAAAGGAACTTTCGATGCATATCTGTGGTAGGTTTTGATCTCGATGCTTGCAAAAATGGCATCTTCAAAAAAGGCTTCTTGCGTTTCCATATTGGCCCTGATGTTCTTGCCTTTTTCTGCCTTCACCTTCTGTTTGAAATCGATGATGTCACTGTCCGCCATTTGGAGAGCCTTGAGGAGTGGGGCCTTGTAAAGGTTGATCAATTTTGAGATGTCGGCAATGCTGTAGCTCGGATTCCCACCGATGACTGACTGACTGAAAAATCGAAAGATTCTCTTTGGAATCTCTCTGTCCATCTGGCTTGCCCGAGAGACAAAAAGTGTTTTCCGGGAGGTACTTTCTGCGACATCCAATGGCCTTCGAATGACGGATGTTCCAAAGGAGTACTTTTCCTTTTTGGAATCGCCAGCAGATTCGTCTCGCGCAAATACCTTGGCCCTCCTGCCATGAGGGTAGTGATAAAGGCTTTCCGTTAGAATTTCAGTCTGGGTCAGTGAAAAAGAGTACTCATATTCAATCGCCTCATGGACAAATCGAATGGAGAAGGTACTGGCTTGTTTTCTGAAAGAACCAAATTTGAAAGGGACAAAATTGAAAACGGAGTCTTCATTGTGATTGTGCGACTGACAAACCATGGCAATGCAAAATCTGATGGCTTTGATCAGGTTTGACTTGCCCGAAGCATTCGCCCCGTAAATGGCAGCGGTTTTTAGAACCTCCGTGTCTTCGAATTGAAAAATATTGTCGCTCAGAAGCCTCGACTTTGCCGTATTGATCTTGCCCGCTCTGAGGTCCAATATGACCTCTTCGCCAATGGAAAAGAAATTACTCAATTTGATCTCTAATACCATTCAAGTCTGTATTTTGTAAATTTGTTACAAATATAAGGATTAAAATCAAATTTGTCACTGGACTGGCTTTGTCAACATGCTGTCGACCACATTGATTCGTCTTCCCAATAATTCAAAGAGTCCAAATAGGGAGGAATGGTTTGATGGTTTGGTTTCAACGGCAGGTATGTCTATCTTACTGGGGTCATGAACTTCTAAAGGCAGAAAGTTGCATGCAATCATGTCGGCACAGTGAATTTGGAGGGATTCCTCTTTCCGATTTCCTGACATTTTGGACCAACTCAAAACAGCAGATTCTATTGGAACGCTTTCTCTTGCTTATGGTTTGCCTGATTGGAGGAGTCATTTTGAGAAGAACGACACTTGTCAATCAAAATACTCCTGTGCTCATCAACAAGTTGTTGGTTTATTTTTTCATTCCCGTTCTTACCCTGTACCACATCCCGAAAATACAATTTGAACCTTCCCTCATCTGGCTGGGCATCACCCCATTCATCGTTTACCTGTCCAGCTTTATTTTTGTCAAATGGATTGCTTTGTTTCAGCAAATGGATCGACAAACGGAAGGGGCTCTGATCATGTGTTCCGGGATTGGAAGCATTTCCTTTGTCGGCTTTCCGATTTTTGAGTTGTTGTATGGGGAAGAGGGCTTGTCGTATGGGGTCATTCTCAGCTTGGCGGGGACCTTCGTCGTGTTCAATACGCTTGGACTGTACACCGGAATCCGCTACGCTGCAAAGACCAACTTTTCTGGTCTACAGATTTTGAGAAAAATGATTCGGTTTCCCTCTTTCGTGGCCTTTTTGATCGCTTTGGGGGTCAATGTTTTTGACATCGAGTACCCACTTTTGCTGGACAGCACGCTGAAAAATTTGTCTGCGCCTTTTTCTGTGTTGGCCTTGCTGGCAATTGGGATGCAAGTGGAATTTTCCTTTGACAAAACATTTTTGAGTGCCATGCTGGTTGGACAACTGCACAAACTGATTGTCGCACCAATCATGATCTACCTACTGGTCTGGCAGTTTCTAGGCATCACCGATCTGGTGGGAAAGATTTGTATCTTGGGAGCGGCCGTCGGGTCGATGAACGCCATCTCCATATTGGCTGCTCAAATGGGACTCCAACCCAAATTGGCGATGAGTATGCCAGCCATTGGCATTCCCCTTTCCATCCCATTCCTCTTTCTAATTGATATGTTGTTGCAATGAGAAGTACCCCAAAGTTGATCCCCGGCATCCTGGGCCCCACGCTGTTTGTGCTGATCCTGACGTTTTTTCAGCCAGAAGGCATGAACTCCGCTGCCAATGCGGTATTGGCCTGTACGCTTTGGATCGCCGTATGGTGGATCTTTGAGGTGACCCACATCAGTGTGACCGCTCTGCTGCCCATCATCATTTTTCCCCTGTCAGGAGCTTTGGAATTGAAGGCGGTGACGGCTTCCTACGGCCACAAATACATCTTCCTATACATGGGGGGCTTCATCCTGGCCATCGCCATCGAAAAGTGGAATTTGCACAAGCGGATTGCTTTGAACATCATCAAGGTCCTTGGCACGGGCATTTCAAAGATCATACTCGGCTTTATGATTGCGACTGCTTTCATGTCCATGTGGATTTCCAACACGGCCACTTCCGTTATGATGTTACCCATCGGAATGGCGATCATCCACCAACTCAAGGACCATCCCGATACGCCGGAAAATGAGAATGCGATTTTTGGAAAGGCCCTGATGCTCGCCATTGCCTACAGCGCCTCCATTGGCGGCATGGCCACTTTGATTGGAACCCCTCCCAATCTGGTGTTGGCAGGAGTGGTTCAGGAGATTTATGGGGTGGAAATTTCTTTTGCAAAATGGTTCAAATTTGGCTTGCCAATCTCCATCACTCTCTTAGTGATTTGTTGGCTTTACCTCACCAAAGTGGCCTTCAAATTCAAGATGGAAGCCTTCCCGGGAGGGCGGCAGGAGATCAGACGGCTGATCACAGACTTGGGCAAATGGAGCTACGAAGAGAAAGTGGTGTTGTTGGTATTCTTTGTGGCAGTCATTTTGTGGATCACCCGTTCCCATCTGCAAAATTTCATTCCCCCTTTGGACGATTCCATCATTGCGATCTTTGTTGGCTTTCTCTTGTTCATCTTGCCCGCTTCTGAAAAAGGGGAGACCATCTTGCGTTGGCAGGAGGCCGTCAAAATGCCCTGGGGAATCATCATCTTATTCGGCGGAGGAATGGCCATTGCCAGTGCCTTTCAGGAAAGTGGTTTGGCCGACTGGATCGGCATGCAGTTTAACTTACTCAAAGGCTTGCCGCTCTTGTTGCTGATCGTTTTGCTGATCACAGCTGTCAACTTTCTGACGGAAATTACCTCCAACCTGGCCACCACTGCGATGTTGCTGCCCATCCTTGCTCCCATGGCCCTGTCCTTGAACATACACCCCTACATCTTGTTGATCTCTGCCACTGTTGCGGCCTCTTGCGCTTTCATGCTCCCGGTCGCCACTCCTCCCAATGCAGTCGTATTTGGGTCTGGGTATTTGAAAATTTCAGACATGGTAAAAACAGGCATCTGGATGAATGTGCTGTCCATTTTGCTGCTCAGCTGCTTTGTGTACTTTGTCCTGGCGATACTTTGGCAATTCGATCCGAATCTCTATCCCGATGCCCTGAAGTGAGAGAGAAGTCGTCGTTGTCAGCCCACCAACAACTCTTCTGATTGCATCACCACAGCCCCTTTTTGAACCATGGCATCCATGGCTGCTTGCACATCGCCCGGTGTCAGATCGATCCCCCGACAGCCATCTTCGATCAGGTAGGTCTCAAAACCACAGCTCAGGGCGTCGAGAACGGAGAACTTGACGCAATAATCCGTTGCCAGCCCCATGATGTACAGCTCGGTGACACCCTTGTCGCGCAGGTATGCCTCCAGGCCTGTTGCTTGGCGGTGGCCATTGTCAAAAAATCCGCTGTAGCTGTCGATTTCCTTGTCGGTGCCTTTGTAGACGATGTGGTTGATTTTGTCTGTTTGGAGTTGGGGGTGAAATTGGGAGCCGAAGCTGTCTTGCACGCAGTGCATGACCCACAGGATTTGTTCGAGGCCATGGAGTTCTATGACATCTCCGGGACGGCGCCAGAGGTGATTGGCTGCAAAGCTCTCGTGGTCGGCGGGGTGCCAATCTTTGGTGGCCACCACCAGTTCAAACTGATCCATCAATTGATTGGCCAAGTCGATGACCTGATCTCCTTGTGGTACTTCCAAAGCCCCTCCCGGGCAAAAATCGATCTGTAAGTCGATGAGCAACAAAGCTTTCATATCTGTCAGTGGTTTGTGTTGTGAATGTCAGTAATTGGCAGGGGGTCAACGGACCAGCACCCGGGCCAGCCCTTCTGAAAAATCGCGGACGTCGATGAATTGGGGACTCAGGGCCAGCTCGCCACTTTTGTCGATGAAGCCGATGCCTTCGTAAAAAGCCACCCGCGCAAAGCCTTCCTTAAAATCCCATACCAGTCCATATTGTGGGGGCGTGATTTCTTTGCCGGCCACATTCAAGTAGCCCCATAAATTGCCGATTTTGTAGCCCGCCAAGCCCTCTGAGAATCGGTAGAGTTGGTCAAATTTGATGGGAGTAACGGACTTGCCTTCCCCATCGATCAAGCCGTATTTGTTGAACAATTTGGCAGCCCATCGGTCGTTGCCCGCCGCCCACAATTGGTCGTACTTGGGTTCGATGATGTAGCGCCCCCGTCCGTCGATCAAGCCGTATTTTTCTTTGACCTTGACGGAGCTGCTGTTGCCCTGAAAATCTTTGGCCGCATCAAAGGCAAGCGGGATGGCGAGCTTTCCCTCCAAGTCGATGTATCCAAACAGATCGCCTTTGCGCACCTTGGCCAGCCCATTGGCAAATTGACCAATCTTGTCATAGCTCGGGTCCAATTGAAACTGCCCTTTGGAATTGATCAGGCCATAGCCACTTTTGACCTTGACCACTGCCTTGCCATTGACAAAATCGCTAGCTCCCTGAAAGGAAGAGGGGATGGCGATGTTTCCTTTTGCATCCAGATAGCCGTAGGTGCCTTCTTTTTGAAAGCGCGCCAAGCCCTCTGCAAAGTCCTGCAAATCCTCGTATTCAGCCGGGACCACCCATTGACCTTGTTGGTCGATGAAGCCCATCTTGTCGTCAAAGGTTTGGACCCGCGCCAGTTTTTCGGCAAACGACCAAGCTGCTTTGAATTGGCAAGCAATGCTGATCTTGCCCTTTTTGTCAATGTAGCCCCACTTGTCGCCCTTGCGCACCACGGCCATGCCCTCACTGAAATTGCGGGCATCGTCGAAGGTGGGTTTTACCACTACGCGGCCTCCTTTGTTGACAAACCCCCACTTGCCGTCCGTACTTGGATAATCACTTTGGGGGCTCTCCATGACAGAGGTGCTTTCTGCACTGTCTGTTTGGGGGCCATTGCTGGACGTTTCCTGTTGGCAAGCTGTGAGACAGAGGAGGCAGATCCAAAGGCAAAGGTGGTACAGGCGGTTGTTCGTTTTCATATCTCGAAATCAAATCCTCTTTTGATGATGTCGTCGGAGCGCTCCTGCAACAATTGCTCGTATTTGGCCTTGTCGAAGGCATACAAATAGGCAGGTCTGTGTGGCACATTTTGTTGGCGTTCGACCTGTCGGAGCATCTCGGTTTTGAGAATGCGCTTGCGGAAGTTTCGCTTGTTGAGTTCCACGCCAAGGATGGTCTCGTATAGCTGTTGCAATTGGGTGAGGGTAAACTTTTCCGGCAACAATTCGAAGCCAATGGGCTGATAGCGCACCTTGGCCCGCAGGCGATTGATGGCGATCTGTAGGATTTCTCCATGGTCAAAGGCAAGGGCAGGGGTGTCTTCTATGGGAAACCACTGCACATTGCGGGCATCGGAGGAGGCCTCCACGGGATGCTCTTCCAAATTCACCAAGGCGTAGTATGCCACCGAAATGACCCTTCCCCTGGGATCGCGGTCGGGCTGTCCAAAGGTGTAGAGCTGTTCGATGAATACATCCTTCATCCCCGTTTCTTCTTCCAACTCGCGCAGCGCTGCGGTCTGCAGCCCTTCTGTCATCTCCACAAAACCACCTGGTAGGGCCCAGCGATCCTTGTGCGGTTCATTGGCCCGCTGAATCAGCAAGACCTTTAGGATGTGGCTCTCGTCCAGACCGAAAATGACACAGTCAACAGAGACAGACGGTCTGGGGTATTCGTAGGTATACGGCATGTGAGTCTATTAGGATTTTGATTCGTTCAGCACATTGAGCTGGTGGGCTTCGATCAATGCATTGCGGCTGGCTTCCAGCGAAGGGGACAGCGACAGTGCATAATTTTGGCTTGCAAGCGTCCTGAATGAATGCAATTGACTTTTTGTTCTCCGGCGAATATCGTGAATAGATGGCAATTCGTATACTTGTTGGCCCTTTCTAAAAATGGGAACCAACAAATCTTCCCCTTCGGACAGGCTTTCTTGTCCATTGTCGAGCAAATTGTAGATCACATCGCCACTTGGCTGGCCGTCTGTGAAGGCGCGTCGGACCTGCTGTATGCCGGGGATGGATGTTTTGATGGGGTTTTCGGAAAGTTTCACCCGCTGCTGCCATTTCCCGTTCTCATCCTGAATGGCTGCCAATTTGTACACCCCTCCCAACGACACCTGATCGGCACCCGTAATCATCTGCGTACCAACACCCCAGCCATCAATGCGCGCACCGCGCTCCTTCAACTCCCGGATGGCATGTTCATCCAGGCTGTCACTTGCAAAAATGCGCGCATCCCTCATATCTGCCTCATCCAAAAGAGCCCGCGCTTCGATGCTCAGCCTGGCCAGGTCACCACTGTCCAGTCGAATTCCCCCCAGTCGATGTCCCCGCTCTTGCAGCTGGCGCCCCGTGCGGATGGCATTTTTGACGCCCTCTGTCGTATCATAGGTATCCACCAAGAGGATGCAGTTGTTGGGCATGGTCTGAGAATAGGTATCAAAAGCTTCTTGCTCGCTGTCGAAGGCCATGACCCAAGAGTGGGCGTGGGTACCGCGGGCGGGAATGCCCAATGTCTTGGCGGCCAGTAAGTTGCTGGTGGCATCGCAGCCTCCAATGTAACAGGCACGGCTGGCACTGAGGGAGCCATCGACCCCTTGGGCGCGTCGCAGTCCAAAATCCAGCACCGTATCTCCTGCTGCTGCTTCGCAAACTCGCGCCGCTTTGGTGGCAATCAAGGTCGAAAAGTTGACGAGATTGAGCAAGGCAGTTTCCACCAACTGGGCTTGCAGCAGTGGTCCTTTGACCCGCAGCAATGGCTCGGAGGGAAAGACCACTGTTCCTTCTGGAATGGCATCCACATCGCATTGGAAGCGGAAGCGTTGGAGGTAATTGAGGAAGCTCTCGTCGAATAGGGGACGGTCGTCATTGCCTCGAAGTTGGGCCAGGTAGTGGACATCCTCTGTGTCAAAACTCAAATCCCTCAGATATTCCACCGCCAATTGCAAGCCACAGCTGATGGTCAGTGGCCCACCAAAGGGTTGCTTTCGGTAAAAGAGGTGAAAAACGGCCTCGCGATCGTAGCGACCCGACTTCCAATACCCATAGGCCATTGTCATTTGGTACAGATCTGTCAGCAATGCGAGCTTTTGCTTGTATATTTGCGGGATGAAATCAGTGGTCATGATTACTTAGTTTAAAATCAAAACTAAGTCTTTTTTCTGACAAGCGCAAGTTTTGTGCTACACAAGTGTTTGTCGGCCTTGGTTCGCAATAGTCCAGCGATGGGCTGCGTTTTCTACTTGTCCTGACAAATGGTTTTCTTTTTTGCACAATCAAATAGACAATGATGCCAAAATATACACTGATCGCTCTTGGATTTTTCTTCAGCCTTTGGGCAGGAGGGGAGTGGAAGGAATTTGTTTCCTATGATGGAAAATTTCGGGTGAGTGTTCCAGGGGAGTTGGAATTGCGAAGCAAGCAAATCGAAACGGCCATCGGAGAGATTTCGTACCACACCTTTGTCTTGCAGCCCGACGAAGACGCATCCGACAACCTGGTATATATGGTGAGTTATTGCGATTACCCAAAGGGGGCTGTACACTCTGATTCGACCGACTTGCTGAGCGATTTTTTTGAGACCACTGTTGAGACGGCTGTATCCAGCGTAGAAGGAGAGCTGCGCTACACCACCCCCATCGAGCTGCGAGATTATCCGGGCCGACTTTGGCGCATTGATTACAACGACGGGGAGGCCATCATCAAGTCAAAGTGCTATTTGGTGGGACATCGGTTCTACTCACTCCAGGCCATTACTGTCAAGGATCGAAGTCTCAACCCATCGATGGACAAGTTTTTTGATTCATTTGAGCTGCTGGAAAAGGAGTGATTTGGGGTTGGGCGTTTCCAACGAATCTCTTGTGGAGGACAGTTGAGCAATGATTTTTCGATGAATTTTGGAAAAACGGAAAATATCATCTTTTTTTGCTCATCTTGAGATCAACCCTGTAACATGAATAAAGCCGTCTTTCCCGGATCCTTCGATCCCATCACTGTCGGTCATGTCGACCTTGTCCGACGCGCCATGCCTCTTTTTGATGAAATCATTGTGGCCATCGGCGTCAATTCCCAAAAAAATTACTTGTTCTCTCTGGAGCAAAGAATCCAATGGTTGGAGGAAGTCTTTGCCGATCATCCTCAAATCCGAGTCGACTCCTTCAAGGGGCTCACCGCCAATTACTGTGAGCAGGTGGGGGCCAAGTACCTGATTCGAGGCTTGCGGCAGGCGTCGGATTTCGATTATGAGAAGACCATTTCCCAGCTCAACAGTGCCATCAACGAGGACTTGGAAACGCTCTTTTTGATCAGCAAACCAGAATTTTCCCACATCAGTTCTACCATCGTTCGGGAGATCATCAAGGGGGGAGGAGATGCTTCCCGCTTCATTCCATCAGAGGTAAAGGTGTAAGGGGGGAATTTCGGTCTTTCGAATGTTTGCAAGGGCGGATGAAAATCGTACATTTGCGCAAATTTTATTACTTCAATTAACAACAGTTTCCTATGTCTAATGCATACTACGAAGTGCCTGTGGCCATCAATGAGGTGGTCTTGAGTTATGCACCTGGTTCTCCCGAAAGAGCTGCCGTCAAAGCAGCCATCGAAGAATTCAAAGCCAATCCGGTAGAGATTCCAATGTACATCGGTGGGAAGCATGTCAAGACAAAGGAGAAAATAACCATTCGGCCTCCCCACGAAATCAAGCGCAAACTAGGGTTTTTCTACAAGGGCAATTCCACCCATGTGAAAAGCGCCGTTGCCGCGGCCCTCAAAGCCAAGCCAGCCTGGGAAAACATGCCGTGGCAAGACCGCGCTGCCATCTTTCTCAAAGCTGCCGATCTGTTGGCAGGCCCATTCCGCGCCCGCATGAATGCAGCCACCATGCTGGGGCAGTCCAAAAACGTATTTCAGGCAGAAATTGACTGTGTGGCAGAAATGTGTGACTTCTTCCGCTTCAATGCACAGTACATGACCCAGATTTATACCGATCAGCCAGAGAGCCCTGCGGCTACCTGGAATCGCATGGAGTACCGTCCGTTGGAGGGCTTTGTCTTTGCCATCACACCATTCAACTTTACCTCCATTGCAGGCAACTTGCCAGCAGCTCCCGCCATGTTGGGCAACACCGTGGTTTGGAAACCTGCGGAGACACAGATTTTTTCCGCCAGTGTCATCATGGAAATCTTCGAAGCAGCGGGCTTGCCAGCGGGCGTGATCAATCTGGTCTACGCCGACGGTCCTGTTGCGGGCAGTTACATCTTCGATCATCCCGATTTTGCAGGCTTGCACTTCACTGGCAGCACAGGGGTGTTCCGCAATCTGTGGCGCACCATTGGCCAAAACATCAGCAAGTACCGCTCGTATCCCCGCATCGTTGGAGAGACAGGAGGCAAGGATTTTGTTGTCGTTCACAGCTCTGCCGACGCCAAGCAGGTGGCCACTGCACTGGTCAGAGGTGCCTTTGAATTTCAGGGGCAAAAGTGTTCCGCCGCTTCCAGAGCTTACATTCCCAAGGGCTTGTGGCGCGAAGTGAAAAAGTACATGCTGGAGGATTTGGCGACCATCACGGTGGGAAGCCCGGAAGACTTTACCCACTTTGTCAACGCAGTCATCGACGAGCGTGCCTTTGACAAGATCACCAACTACATCGCCGAGGCCAAAAAATCTCGGAAAGCAGAAATCATCGCCGGCGGAAATTACAGCAAGAAGGAAGGCTACTTCATCGAGCCCACCGTCATCCTGACCTCTGATCCAAAGTACACAACGATGGAAGAGGAAATTTTCGGCCCGGTTTTGACCATCCATACCTACGAAAGCCGATCTTATGAAAAGACCCTGGAATTGGTCGACAAAACCTCGCCTTATGCCTTGACAGGGGCGGTCTTTGCCAAAGACAGGGAAGCGGTCAACTTGGCTTTCAACAAGCTGCGCAATGCTGCGGGCAATTTCTACATCAATGACAAACCCACTGGGGCTGTCGTTGGACAACAACCTTTCGGCGGTGCCCGCGCTTCGGGAACCAATGACAAGGCTGGGTCTGTTCTGAACTTGTACCGTTGGCTGTCGCCGCGGACCATCAAAGAAAATTTGAATCCACCAACAGACTACAGGTATCCTTTCCTGCAGTCAGATGAAGAGTAAGAGGCTGAGTGGATTGAGTCGTTTTGTACCAATTTCAGCCTCATCAATGGTGCGGGCAATCTCTGTTTGATTGCCTGCCGCAGCGGGACAACTGCTACGCTATTAATACCATATAGTCTCGACTAAAAAATTGGAATCATTGCCAATGCCTTGTGCTTGGTGAGCCTTGTTAATGATCACATTGTCAAGGGCTTGCATCTTGTTGTCATCGCTCAAGTGCTCAGAGAGATTTCTGGAGATTTTCCTGCTAAAAAAGTGTTAAAATTTCGCAGACGGGTAGTGAGATATTTTCATCTCCCGTTGTATCCATGTAATTGGCAGTGGATACCGAAACCTGCTTTTTGTCGAAACGTATCGTTCAATAAATCAACTTTTTATGAAACAAGGTGTGTACGCGTACAGCAGTTTGCTATTTCTTTTTTCCATTCTTTTCCTCTCTCCTCTGGCAGCACAGCAAAAATACACCATCAGCGGTTACATCGAAGACAGTGACTCTGGTGAAAAATTGTTGGCAGTCAATGTATTTGACCTCAAAAGCCAAGCGGGGGGAATCACCAATACCTATGGGTTTTACAGCCTTACCTTGCCCAAGGACTCGGTGGTTTTGTCGGTCTCTTATGTGGGCTATCAGACGGAGTACTTTCGCTTGTATCTCGACAAGGATGTGACCCTCAACATTCGGCTCAATGCAGCCATAGAATTGGAGACCGTCGAGGTGGTGGCCGATGAGTTGGAGACCATTGAGCAGCGGACCGAAATGAGTACGGTGGATGTTCCGGTGGAGCAAATCAAAAAAATTCCGGCCCTTCTCGGAGAGGTTGATGTCTTCAAGGCCTTGCAATTGCTGCCTGGTGTTCAATCGGGTGGGGAAGGCCAGAGTGGCTTGTATGTTCGGGGGGGAAGTCCCGACCAGAACCTGGTGCTTTTGGATGGTGTCCCGGTCTACAATGCGTCCCACTTATTTGGGTTCTTTTCGGTTTTCAATGCCGATGCGATCAAGGATGTCAAATTGACCAAGGGGGGATTTCCGGCTCGTTATGGTGGTCGTTTGTCGTCGGTCATAGAAATTGGAATGAAGGAAGGAGACATGAAGGAGTGGCACAGCTCGGGGACGGTGGGCATCATCGCCTCCAAGTTTACTTTCGAGGGGCCCATCAAAAAAGACAAAACTTCCATGATTGTCTCTGCACGACGGACCTACATCGACTTGCTGGCCCGGCCATTGATCAAGGCAGGGTTTCGCAGCAATGGAACGGAAGGCAACGCAGGTTACTTTTTTCACGATTTCAATGCAAAGGTCAATCACAAGTTCTCGGAAAAAGACCGGGTCTACTTCAGTGTCTACACGGGAAAAGACAAATTCTTTTTTCGGGAAGAAGACAGCGAAGATGGAGATGTGTCAAAGGCGGATTTCAAACTCGGTTGGGGGAATTTGACCTCGGCCATGCGCTGGAATCACCTTTGGAACAACAAGCTGTTCAGCAATGTCACCGCCACCTACAGCCGCTACCAATTTGACACTGGCTTCTCGGAATTTGACGAGTACCGGGAGAGCGATGGGGTCCAAAAGGACAAGGTTGGCCTGGAATATACCTCTGGGATCAATGATTGGGCAGGCCGCATTGATTTTGACTACTTCCCCAATCCCAACCACTACATCCGCTTTGGTGCCAATGTCATCCAACATACCTTCAAGCCTGGGTCTTTCGATCTGGAAATTCGCAGCGAGGGGCCGAGCGACAATTATGTACTCGACACCATCCTTGGCCAGTCCAATGTCAATGCGCAGGAATTTGCCTTGTATGTAGAGGACGACATGCGGATCGGTTCCCAACTCAAGGTCAATGCAGGCCTTCACGTATCGGGCTTCAACGTCAGTGGCAAATTTTACTACTCCTTCCAGCCGCGCTTGGGACTGCGGTATTTGCTTCCCAGAAATGTGGCGCTCAAGGCTTCTTTTGCCACCATGCGCCAATACGTCCAACTGCTGACCAACGAAGGGGTGGGCTTTCCGACCGATCTCTGGCTGCCGACCACCAAGCGGGTCAAACCACAGGATGCCTGGCAGGCCGCTTTGGGCTTGGCCAAAACCTTTGACAAAAAATACGAGTTGAGCATCGAGGGCTATTACAAAAAAATGTCTACCCTCTTGGCCTATCGCGAAGGCTCCAGTTTGTTTGAGCTGAATGATTGGCAGGATCGGGTGACGCAGGGCGATGGGGATGCTTATGGCATTGAGGTATTTTTGCAAAAGAAAAAAGGGCGCTTCACGGGCTGGCTTGGCTATACCCTGGCATGGGCCTGGAGAGAATTTGATGACCTCAACTTTGGCAAACGCTACCCCTTCAAATACGACCGCCGACATGATGTATCCATCGTAGCCAGTTACAAACTGACCGAGCGAATCAATTTGTCAGCCACTTGGGTCTATGGCACGGGCAATGCTGTGACCCTGGCCAACTCTCGCTACTCGGGCACCTATCCCAACGTGGATTTGGAATACAATGGTCGTCTGTCGCCTTGGAACGATTTCGAGGCAGAGTTTTATGCAGATCGAAACAACTTCCGCATGCGGGCCTATCATCGCTTGGATGTGGGCATAGAGATCGTGAAAAAGAAGCGGAACTTTACGGGAACCTGGGTTTTTGGGGCCTACAATGCCTACAACCGTCGCAATCCATATTTCATCACGGTGGATACAGAGCGTACGGTTCGCAATGGGACCGTGGTAGAATCGGAGCGCGTGCTCAAGCAAATCAATCTCTTTCCCTTCATTCCCTCGATCAGTTACCGATTTGAGTATTGAGACAAGTGGAAACGGAGTCGGTAACAATTTTATTCGCTTTCAAACAACAATCAAACATGCCATTCAATTCTCTTTATCATATGCATCGCAATCGTCAATGGATTTGGATCCTGGCCCTGGCCTTTTTGGGAACGGGCTGTCAAAACTTTTTCTCGACCACCCTCAAAGTGGACCCACCCGATCACGAAGATCAGCTTGTCTTGCACGCCTTTTTGTCTGATACCGACAGCATTGTCCTGGCCAGTGTCACCCGCAGTTTTGCCTTATTGGAGGACATCAAGGAAGACCAAGACTACATCACCGACGCCAAAGTCAGCCTCTTTCGCGATGGAGAAAAAGTTGGTGATTTGGACGCTTTGAGCGATGAATTTCGCCCCTACAATTACGGCATCATCACCGACGCCACCAAGGGCCAGAATGGATCGGAATTTGAAATTCGGGTCGAACATCCCACCCTCGGCACGGCAACTGCGCAGGCGACCATGCCCAAACACGTGCCCATCACCAAAATGGAGTTTACCAAAGATGCCATTTTGGACGAGTTTGGCGAACGCTCGGATGTGGTAGACATCACCTTCGTAGACCCAGGAGGGGAGAGGAATTTTTATGAATTTGCCCTCGTTTTCACCGACACACTGAGCAGTGGACGGGTATATTTCAATCAGGTCTACACCTTTTTCACCGACCCAAACATCCGGGATGGGGTCAATTATGAATACAACCTGTTGAATGATGATACCTTTGATGGCAGAGAATACCAATTTCGCCTGTCGGCCAACACCCTCGACTTTTCGGAGGACATCTATCTGATCTGGCGCAGTGTCAGCGAAAGCTCCTTTCTGTATTCCAAGTCCGTCTTGAATCAATTGGACGCCCGCGATCTGGGCACCTTTGCCGATCCCGTTTCTGTGTTCAGCAATGTCAACAACGGATTGGGGGTATTGGGGATCAAATCAGAACAACTGTACCGTCTGGACAATTGATCAGATGCTGCCCTGTTGGATGAGCAATTGGGTCTTGAGGAGGGAGACCATGGACAGACTGTCGGTGATTTCTCCCCGCATGACCATGTCCAGCGCTTCTGCAAATGGCAACTTTCGAATCTCCAGCTCTTCCGTATCCTCTGGCATGGCTTGGCCAAAGTGAAGCCCCTGAGCGATGAAGGTCATTCCCCTTTCGTCTGTCACGGAATTGGAAGTGGTCATGTCCAGTATTTTGGTCCATCGCTCCGCTTGGATGCCCGTTTCTTCCAGCAGCTCCCGTTTGGCAGAGTCCAGCGGGGCCGTCCCCAGCGGGCAGCCTCCTTCCGGTATTTCCCAGCTGTATTCCTCCAGGGTATAGCGGTACTGCCCAACCAGCCAGGTGTTGTATTCGTCATCTAAGGGGATGATGCCAATGGCCAAATTCTTGAAGTGTACGAGGCCGTAAATTCCCTCCGTATTGCTGGGGGTGAGTACATCCCGGTGGGTGACTTTGATCCAGGGATTTTCGTAGGCGGTTTGGATGTTGAGGGTGGTCCAGGGGTTCTTTTTCATTGAGCGCTTGTTCAAATTTGGTCGCTCATATTAACGAAAAAAATAACTTGAGACAAGCTCTTAGTTTACATTTCTATATTCTTTGGGGCTCATTCCTGTTTTTGCCTTGAACAATCTGTTCAGTCCTTGTGGATATTCAAATCCCAAGTCATAGGCGATTTCGCTGATGGACTGATTGGTTCCAATGATTTTTGTTTTCGCCTTTTCGATGACGTATTCTTGGATGTATTCTCTGGCACTCTTGCCCGTTTCATTCTTGACCAGGTCGCCAAAATAATTGGGAGACATCGCCAATTTTTCTGCACAATATTTTACAGACAGAATGCCGTTGTCTGATGGCATATTGGAAGAGTAATATTGCCTGACGAGGCTTTCAAACCTTGAAATGACGTCCTGATGTAGATTTGTTCTCGTGTAAAATTGTCGATCGTAGTACCTCTTGCAGTATTTCAGGATCATCTCGATGTTGGCAATGATGATTTCTTGGCTATGCCTGTCGATGTTTTGTTGGTATTCTTTTGCGATTCTGTCTGCCAAATCGGTCAGGGTATTGTTTTCATCCTTGGATAGGTGCAGCGCCTCGTTGACTTCGTAGTTGAAAAAGGAGTAGTTCTCTATGGTCCTTCCCAATTCAGATTTCCGAATCAAATCCGGGTGAAAGATCAGTGTCCATCCACTTGCTTCTTGGTAGTTGGCCGGATTTTCCACCTTGATCAATTGATTTGGTTTGATGAAGGTAATGGTCCCGTCGGTAAAGTCATAGGAATTTCTTCCATACACCAATGCGCCTGTGATTCCTACTTTTAGGCTGATTTGGTAGAATCCAAAGGTATAGTTGAGTTGGCCATAGTCAAAATTTGTCATTTGCTCATCAATGGGCAAAACAGAAACAAGTGGGTGCTTCGGTTTTGGGAATCCAAAAAAGTCATGGACTTCACTGATGGAGTTTACATGGACGATTTTTTTCATTGTACAAAATTACAAAGATTCAACTCTATTTTTGATGGCTTCATTCAATCTCTGATAGGCCAATTCTACTGGCTTGGGGTTCCAAAAGTTTACGTAGATTCCCTTGTACTGTTCGTGAATACTCAGTTTTGTCATATTCCCTTTTGCCTCTAGTATGTACTTGTGATCAAAGGTAATCACAAATGCCAAGCCCCCACCTTGGTGCAGCAATTCATGGGGAATGACTGTTTTGACAGTGGAAGAGATGTAGCTGACATTGTCTTTGTCTTGGGTAAAACGATACTTTACCTGATTTCCTTGTTTCAGCTTGCCTTCCAGCAACTCCATGACAGGGTTCCAATCTTTGTAGGCATCTGTCTGTACCAAGACTTCCCAAACTGTGTCGGGACTTTTGTCAATCAAAATTTCGGTATGGACCGATTTGTTGCCCAGGAGGTACAAAACCACCAATACCAGGGCAAATATTGCTAGATAAATCATTGAAGAATTGTATGTCATTTTATGGGAATGCCAATGGTGGAGATTCAAATTAATTCTGGTTCATGTGCTGATCAAACCAATCCGCGATCTTATCTGGATGTTCTCCCAGCCAGGCATAGGCTGCGCCTCTTTTCTTTTCCAAATCCAGCCAAAGCATCTCTTTTTCTACGGTCAGATCATTGTAATACCGTTTGACCATTTCCAGATTTGTCATGGGATCATTCTGGTTTTGGATGACCAGGGTCGGTACAGAGATGTCTTTGACATAGGGCAGGAAAGAGTCTCCGGTCAAGTCAGTATTTCTTTTCTCTTTGTTGTATTTATTGCCGGCATTGATGAGGAAATTTGGCAGGCCCATCGCTTTGACAAAGTAATCATAGGTCAATGGCTGGATGGAAATCATGGTCTTCAAATTTGTGAATTTTTTCATCTTTTCTTCCATGCCAAATGCAAACGTACTGGCCCCTTGCCCCATACAAATCGAGAGCAGTCCAATGTCGGCATTGCCGTAGTCTTGGTGGTCCAATAGGAATTTGATGGCAGCAACCACGTCCCTGCGTTCCTCTAGTCCCCAGGAGACCCATCCGTTCTGTTCGCTGTTCCCGTGATTTCTCATGTCGTACATCAATACTGAATATCCCTTTTTGACAAGGTATTTGGCATGCTTCAAAAAGGGAATGTCACTTGTCCACAAAGCATTTTTCATGATGCCTTTCCCCTCCTGAGTGAATCCACATCGAGAGCATTGCACTCCAAAATGAGATTGAACGATTACCTTGTCTTTTCCTCCCTTGATCAACCAGCCAGAAAGCTGAATGTGATCACTGGTTTTGAAGGTGACATCCTGGTATTCCAGACCGTAGCTGTCTGGTGTTTCAAAGACAGGGGACTGCCCTGGTTTGATCATCAAGTTTGAGATGGCTTTTCCGAACATAACATCTGTTTTAGAGAAAAATGATGTTGTAAAGGTACTTGTGCTGCCATTGTCAAACTTATCTGGATCACTGAATTAGTTAGCCGTTTTACTGATGTAAGAGCTTTTTCAGAATTTGGGATTATTTGCGAAAATGACTTTTGGGCCTAATGCCATAGGAGTGGGAGAGGGGCGTTTCTGTCGGTGTCCAGCTCAAATGTAACCCTTGAGCCAATAGGCCGCCATGCCGACCATTTCCTTGATCATCACCTCCCATCGATGGAGGCAATCTCGATTGGGAAAGAGAATGGAGGCGGGCCGGAAACTGGTGTATTCGCTCATGTAGTCGACACAGAAAGGCATGTATTCCAAGCCGACTTTGTCAAAACAGCGGCTGGCCCGGGGCATGTGAAAGGCCGATGTGATCAGCAAGCAGCTTTGGCCGGGGTATTTCTGTTGAAGGATGCTTTTGGTAAAAACGGCATTTTCATGCGTATTTCTCGATTCGTTTTCCACGATGATGCAGGAATCGGGGACGCCCCAGCGAATCAGGAGTTGGCGCATTTGTTCAGCTTCTGGTACGGCATATCCCAGGATTTCTCCCGACCCTCCTGTCAGCAATATTTTTCGAATCTTTCCTTGTCGGTACAGATCAAAAGTCTGGGTGAAGCGGTCGGCTGCTTTGTTGAAATTGTGGCGGTCCTGGTTGGGGCGCACAAAGAAGTTGGAATAGCCGCCCAGTAGGATGCCGATGTCGTAAGCCTCCGCGATCTGGTCGGTGCGAATGCTTTCCGGCTCCCACCAGCGGACAAATTGGTTGAAGGTAAAATGGTTGGTGAAAAAGACCAGCAAAAGGGTCGCAATCAGGAGCGAACGCTTCTTTCGCTTTGCTTTTTTACTCAGCAAACTGAAAATCAACAAGCCCACAATCCAGTTGAGGGGCTGAATGAGGATGATGAGTACTTTGGAGAGGATGAAAAACATATGCTAGAGCTTGTTCAAATTTAGTTTTTCAGCTAATATGAAATGGATTTCACAACCAGACGAAGCTCATCTTGAGGTGCATAGCCGGAGGCTACGTGCCGAAAAACCCGCCTGCCGGCGAGGCAGGTAGCTGAAGGATGGTGAAGAAAGACGTTCATATTAGCGAAAAGATTAACTTTAGACAAGCTCTTAGTAACTTCTTGCCCAACTGGGGCCAGCCAGCAGGGGTTCCAAGTCCTTGTAGCGGTCGATGATGATGTTGATGGCATCGGGGCGGAAGATCAAGATCAGTGCAATGGTGGCAAAAAAACCAAAGACCGCCCCCCAAAAGTGTGCGTCATGACCGATGTTGTCGCGTCCTTGCTTGGCCATGTACGACGAATACCACAGATAGGCCACGGCAAACAATATGCCGGGTAGGGGAGGGAAGTCGAACCAATTCCAGGGAAAAAACAGCACGAAGGCGAACACGATGCCCGATGTCCCTCCGGAGGCACCCAAAGCAGAATAGTAGCCATTGTCTTTGTGCTTGATGTAGGAAGGAATGGCTGCTGTGACGATGGCACCAAAATAGACCAGCAGAAAAAACAGACGTCCGAGCAAATCTCCAAATAGGCTGATGAAAAAGGTCTCAATGATCTCTCCGAAGGTGTAGAGCACAAACAGATTGATCAGCAAGTGGGTGAAATCGCCATGGACAAAGCTGTGGGTCAGAAAGCGATACCATTCTCCAAATTCCTTGACCGATGCTGGCCGAAACAAGAGCTTGGCTTTGATCTGTGGATTGTTGAATGCCTGGTAGGAGATGATCCCGGTCATGACGACCAGAATGAGGGTCAAAGAGATGGAAATGCCAGATGCCATAAGAATCAGTATTTGTGGAGCCTTGTCTGGCCCGTGATTGACTGGCCGAAAATAATCAATTTTTGCAGATTGCAACAAGCCCTGTCAGTGGATTGGGCCTATGAGTTGTGATAGGGCTCGTTGCGCAAGATGGTCATGGCGCGGTAGAGTTGCTCGATGAAGAAAAGCCGGACCATTTGATGGGAAAAGGTCATCTTCGAAAGGGAGAGCTTGGCATTGGCCCGTTGATAGATCGCCTCGTCAAAGCCGTAGGCACCTCCCACCAAAAAGATGAGTCTCTTTCGGGATTGCATCATTTGTTGGTCCATGAAACGGGCAAAAGCTTCCGAACTTTTCATCTGGCCCTGTTCGTCGAGCAATACCAGATGATCGCCATCCTTGAGCCGCGAGAGCACCGCCTGGCCTTCTTTGAGTTTGAGCTGTGCCGATGGCAGATTTTTGGCGTTCTTGATGTCGGGAATGATCTCCAATTGAAAGGGGAGATAGCGTCTCAAGCGTTTTTGATACAGAGCCATGCCTTCATCAAGGTAGGAAAAGCTCGTCTTGCCGATGACCCAAAGTGCTGTCTTCATGCGTCGATGCTCAGGTGCGCTTTTTCAAGCCGGCAGATTGGCGGACCTTGCGGGCCTTCTTTTGTTCGTTGTTGCTTTCGTAGATGGTGTACTGCTCGTATTTGACGGGGTCTACTTCTACCCAATAGTCCTTGCCAATGTTGCAGAGCACCACCAATTCCTCGTAAATCTTATTGCCCTTTTCTGTGCGCCTCTCCACGGCAATGTCTCGATCGGCCACCTTGTCTTGTTGGATGTTGAGGGCCTGTTCGAATTTCTGGCAGGCATCCATTACGCGTTTGATGTTGTTTTCGTTGACGCCGACTTCTGCAAGAAAATCGATTTGTGCCCTAGCGACCCTGGCCACCCGTCGTCCGCAGAACAGCAACTGGGCATCTGTCATGTCCCCTAATTTGGCTGTCCCAAATTTGCGATAGCGCCCCGAGCGATTGCTGTACTTGATGGCCACCCTCGTCATGATGCTCCGGATGGCTGTCTTGAGTTTTTCGGCAGCGGTGTATTTCTTTTCCGTGGTCAGCATCTGGTCGCCCACCAGTTCATCATCATCGGGCAGGCCACGGAACTTGGCGCAATTGTTTTTGAAGGCTTCCAGTCGTTCTTTGCTGTAGCCATAATTGGTGATGTACTTGATGTCTCTCGATGCGTATTTGATGGCCTCTTTGCAGCGCACATATAGGTCGGCATCGGGGAAGTTGTACTTTCGGTTGGTGGTTTGCTTTTTCATCTGGACAAGTGTTTCGATCTCGTGAGTACCTGGGCGAGGACTGTTGGTATCCCAGGTTTGCTATCCACAGCAAATATAAACACTCTGCATCTTAAAATCAAATGTTTCAATAATGAGTTTTATCGATCAAAAAGTAGAAACATTTTTTACTCATTTGAAGTTTTCACAACTGTGATTTGCTCAAGCAGCTATTTTGACAATGGAGATACAGAAAGGGGGAATGCTGGGTCAATTTGCCACAGAAGTGCAGATATTTTAAACATTTCCAATTTGAATGGCGTTCAGATGCAAGGAAACAAACAGAAGCTCGTATTTTCGCCAAAATAGCTACTCAAAGCTTATGCAATCAAACGCTACGCGCGACAAGAGTAAAACTTTTCGCTTCAAACAATTCACCATTGCACACGATCGCTGTGCCATGAAGGTCGGGACAGATGGGGTCCTGCTCGGGGCTTGGGCCTCGGTGGGGAAGGCTCGTCGGATTTTGGACATTGGCACTGGTTCGGGTGTCATTGCCATCATGCTGGCCCAGCGGCAGCAGGGGGCTGATGTCATCGGGGTAGAAATCGATGAGCAAGCCTGTGAGCAAGCGGCAGCCAACATGGCGGCCAGCCCTTTCGCAGATCACTTACAAGCTGTTTTGTCTCCCATACAGGCCTATGCCAGCCAGGAGTCGACCTCTTTTGATCTGATTGTGAGCAATCCGCCCTTCTTCAGCGGCGGCGTACTGTCGATTGACCAAGACCGCAGTTCGGTTCGCCACACAGTAAAGCTGCCCCACGGCGACTTGCTGCGGAGTGTACGCGGGCTGCTGGCGCAGGACGGTCGGTTCTGCGTCATCCTGCCATATCTGGAGGGATTGCGATTTGTGGAAATGGCCCATCACTACAACATTCATTGTAGCAGGCAGACAGAAGTCATCCCAATTGAGGGAAAAACAGCCAATCGGTTGTTGTTGGAATTTGTAAAAGAACCGGTAGAATCCAGTCAGGAGAGTCTCTGCATCCGCAACAATCCAGAACAATTTACGGAGGCCTATCGAAGCCTAACGGCTGATTTCTATTTACACTTTTGATCTCCTGATGTTGTGGGAAACCTTTGAGAGCTGCGAAATGGGCAACTCTCAAAGGGCATGTGTCTCTGTAAGTGCGTAAAGTCGTCGTTCTTCTTGTTCTTATTGGGTCAGGGCTGAAGCATGTCGCTAAAAAAGGGAAACAAACCGTGTTTGCTTCCCTTTTCTGGCTGGTGCCTACTGGGCAACTGCGTTTCCCTTTGCTTCGGAAATGATTCTCAGGGCGGTGTTCAGAATTGTGGGATCGGTAAGGCTAACGATGGCTCCGTCGGATCCTGGCTGTACGTGGCGGCCAGTAAGTCTACCGGGAGCGAGTTTTTGGGCTCCAAAGTAATTTCGAACGGTTTGTTCTTCCAGTTCTAGTTCCTGTGCAATGCGCTTGACACTTCCAGTGGGCAAGCTGTGTTTGATTCTTCTTAATTCTTTGAAGGTAATATTCATATAATGCAAGAATTTTTGAAGTATGAAAGAATAGTATAATGTGTCTTTATGCTGTAGTTAGCTCCAAATGTTAAGGAAAATTAAAAACTATCATGCATAATTCAAAGGATTCGCTCTGTGAATTTTATTTTTTTCCCATCACAAGCACCTTTGTTTAGCATTTTGATTTGTAGATATAACAAAATAAAGTAACTCAGGTTTTGTATCTACCCAAATATCGTATCTTTTCTAGATTGCGTTTTGGGCAGCCCTCTTCCTGCTGAGCACCGATTTTGATTCTGTCTTTTACAGGCCAAGAGTCCCTTTTTTTGAACCGATTTGGATTATTTGCTTACCTTTAGTTACACCTTTTCCCAACACCAACCGATCTCTATCATTGCTTTTGGAAGGCCCGCTGATGGCCCGTCATTTTCACCCAGTAGTTGTTTGCTGAACCCTGTTTGCCATGTATCGAATTGTTTTTTTGCTCCTTTTCGCTCCCATTGCCCTAGCTGCCCAGCCTTCTGCCTTTCAACGCTCTGTCGTATTGGAGGCTTCCTACGATGTGGATCAATCTGCCATTGAACTACAGTGGTTGCCCGATTCGACAGCCCGCAGCTACCGCCTGTACCGCAAAGCATTGGCCGACGAAGACTGGGGACCGCTCTTGGCCACGCTGTCTTCCTCCGACTCTAGCTACACAGACCCAGGTGTGGCTTCGGGTACAGGCTATGAGTATGCTTTGTTCAAAGAGGAGTTTGGCCCCGTTCGAGATACCTTTTGCGTAGCTGCTGGTAGCCAATTGCGCTTCGAGATCAAAGACATGTACAACATTGGCCTTTGTTGCAGCTTTGGATTTGGCTATTACCGAATTGAGGGATGCGGACAAGTGCTTTTCGAAGGATCGGATTTTGGGACCTCGCAGATTCATCAATTCGAATTGTGCCAAGGACCTGATTCTTGCGAAAAGCTCGTCATTGAGCTGCAGCCCGATATGTTTCCCAACAGCACTTCCTGGCGCTTGTACGATGACCAGACCAATGAATTGTTGGCCAGTTCCGGAGCAGAGGGTACTTTCGTCCAAGCTCGCCCTGCCTACGGCTACATCTATGCAGGCCATGAATTGCCAGCTGTCCACGACCGCGGCAGCATCTTATTGGTTGTGGAATCTTCTGTCGATCAAGAGTTGCAACCAGAATTGGAGCAGCTTTGCCAGGACCTGCACATGGACGGCTGGACGGTTGCCATCCAATTGGCGGAAGCCGATGAGTCGGTGGCAGTGGTTCGAGATCGCATCAAGGAAGTGTATGATGTACAAGGGGATTTGGAAGTGGTTTATCTCATTGGTCATGTTCCGGTTCCCTACTCGGGTGACATCTACCCCGATACCCACACAGAGCACAGAGGAGCCTGGGCAGCCGATACTTATTATGGGGAAATGGATGGCAATTGGACCGACACCATCGCCAATCGAGCCACCGCCCAGTTTGCTTACAACCACAATGTGCCTGGCGATGGCCGCTTCGACCAGGACAGCATTCCGTCGGCCATGGAATTGGCAGTGGGCAGGGTCGATTTTTTCAATATGCCTGCCTTTGCCCAAAGTGAAGTAGAGTTGTTGCGCGCCTATCTGCGCAAAAGTCATTTGTACAAAGTCGGACAACTGCCTTATGTGCGAAAAGCCTTGATCGACGACAATTTCCGGCAGGCCTTTGCAGCTCCGGCAGCCAGTGGGTGGCGAAACTTTGGCCCCCTGGTGGGCAAGGACAACATCTACGAACAGGATTATTTCACCACCCTCTCAGAAGAGCCCTTCTTGTGGGCCTACGGCTGTGGAGGAGGCAGCCACATCAGTGCCGAGGGCATTGGGACCACCGCTGATTTTGCCAGAGATTCGCTCCAAGGGATTTTTTCCATGCTCTTCGGCAGCCAATTTGGCGATTGGGACAACGAAAACAACTTCTTGCGCGCTCCCTTGGCCTCCGGTCACATCCTGACCAACTGCTGGGCGGGCAACCCTCCCTATGCTTTTCACCACATGGCCATGGGCTTTCCCATCGCCTATTCCCTCTTGCGGACCCAAAACAGCCAGGGAGCCGTTTATCAACCCGGTCCACAACTGGTCCATACCGCACTCATGGGCGATCCAAGCCTGAGACTGTATGCCTATCCAAATGGCCACGACCTTCAGGCAGAGCAACGCCAGCAGGAGGTCCAGCTCAATTGGCGGCCTTCTCCCGATCCAGAGGTTTTGGGCTATTACATTTATCGAAGCACCTCCCCGAGGGAGCCATTCAACCTCCTGACTGCCGATTGGATTTCCGATACGTCCTACATAGACAATGGCCTTGCAGGAATGGGCGATGCAACTGCCACCTACCTCCTGAAAGCTGTCAAACTGGAACAATCTCCCAGCGGAAGCTATTATCACCTCAGCTTGGGCATCAGCGATACGGTTGACTACAAAATTTTTGTGTCCCTGAGCGAAAGTCCCGATCAAAAGCTGCACATTTCTCCCAATCCAAGCCCCGGTGTACTCAACATCCATTTTGATCAGCCCCTCGCCGAGGAAGTCACCTTTGAACTGTTGGATCTCAACGGTCGGGTTGTGGACAGAAAAACAGCAGGCCGTTCGGCCACATCCATCCAATGGCAGACAGCTGCCCAAACAAGCGGGGTGTATTATGTGCGATGGGTGCAGCAGGGGAGGACATGGGCCAAAAAACTGATGATTCTCCGCTCGCAATAGTCACTCCAACCAGGACAATTCCCCGAAAAACAGCCAAAAACAAAGGCTAGCCGCCAGGGGAGCGCAGACGGAGACCAGCATGAAGACAAAATAGGCGCGTGGTACTTTGGAGGGTTCGATCCACTCAACGATGCAGGAGATCAGCAAAACGGCCAAAAAAATGATGGCAAATGCCAGGTTGAGAAGCATCCCGATGTAGTCACTCCACAACCAAAGCAACAGGTACAAGACAAATTGCAAAAGGAAAATCTCCAAAGGTCGCACACCAAACAATTTCATAAGGGGGTGGTTAAACAGTTGATCTTTGATTTGGTTATATTTGTCGCGAATGTAAGTACGGTTGGTTTTCCCATGATCTCATTTCCCTTGATGAGCCTCACTTTTCCGCTTTTCTTTCGTTTCCGCTAACTTCCTTTCCGTATTTACCCAAACGTATTGGTTATTTGACTGAAATTAAAAGGATTCATGAAAAAACTCTTACAAATTGCATGTCTCGTTTGTGGACTCTCCACCTCTTTGTTTGCACAGACAAACATTGATTACAGCAAACTTGCTTCAGGATTGATTGAACGCATCGAGCAGACCGAGGAAGACTTCCTCCCCATATTCATCGAAATGGACCAGCAATTGAGTCTGGAAGACTTCCGCCAACGCTTTGCCACTGCGCGCATTCCCGCCAAGGAGCGTGCCAAAGAGGTCGTGAATCTTCTCAAACAACAACAGGAAGCCAGCCAACCACAGGTCAGGGCCTTCATCGATTCCCGCCCAGAGGAATTCATCGAAGAAAGCCTCAACGCATTCTGGGTCTCCAATACCATTTGCCTGGAAGCTCGTCCAGAACTCATCGCTGCGCTCAGCCTGCGGGACGACATTGTCCACATCGGCTATCAAGGCATCTTCGAGGCAGAGGAATACGAGGTTGTAGAATGGAATGCTCCTCCGGCACCCAACGGGACAGAATTGGGACTGCGCGTCGTCAATGCCCCGGCCATGTGGCGCATGGGATATACTGGTAGAGGCCAAAAAGCCTTGGTCATCGACTCAGGGGTGGAGCCTACCACTCCGGCCATCAGCACCCAATACATTGGAAACAGCCAAACGGATGACGTGGCCTGGTTGAACAACGAGGTAGAAGCCTCGGATTGTGGAGAGCATGGCACACACGTAGCTGGTACCCTGTTGGGGCTCGACCGCATGCGCAACGATACCATCGGGATGGCCTTCAACGCAGGCCTGCTCGGCTCGGCCATCTACTCTGGTTGTGGCGGTGGCTTTGGCTATGTGATTCGCTCTTTTGAATGGGCTCTTGATCCAGATGGCAATCCCAACACGACGGATGACATGCCAGATGTGGTCAACAACTCTTGGCGCTGGGGCGAAAACAACCAGTGCAACGGGACATTTCGGGCAACCTTTGATGCCCTGGAAGCGGCTGGAATCGCCATCGTATTCTCCGCCGGAAATAGCGGCCCCGACGTGAGCACCATCACCTCGCCCAAAAACATCAACTCTTCCTTGGTCAATGTATTTTGTGTCGGCAACTTGAATGCATCAGACAACTTGGCCATCAACAACTCTTCCAGCCGGGGTCCTTCCATCTGTGGCTTGGACAGCTCTCTGTACATCAAGCCAGAAGTCAGTGCTCCGGGCACACAGGTGCGTTCTGCCTTGCCAGATGGGTCCTACGCCTCTTGGAACGGGACCTCCATGGCAGCCCCTCACGCAGCAGGTGCCATTTTGCTCCTCAAAGAAGCCTTTCCCGATCTGACGGGCGAAGAACTGAAACTGGCCCTGTACTTCAGCGCGAGAGACCTGGGCGAGCCGGGAGAGGACAACGACTACGGCATGGGCATCATCGATGTCAAGGCCGCCTATGACTATTTGGTTGCCCAAGGCAATACTCCCGTTCCACCAGAGATTCCGAGCATGGACATCCTGATGGCAGGCATGGAATTGCCCGACGTTTTGTGCCGCAATGAAAATCCATCGGGCAGAGCATTACTTGAAAACAATGGCAGCGAGACCATCACTTCTGCGAAAATCGAATTGTATGTCGATGACATGAGAAATCCCGTCAGAGTCATGGACATGACGGAAAGTCTTGCACCAGGTCAGCGCAGATGGATCGATTTGCCCATTGATTTGTTGGGAGCTGGACGCCATACCATCATGGTTCGTGCCGTACAGCCCAATGGGGGAGAGGATGAGCTGTTGACAAACAACGGCCAGAGAAGAAGAATCAACATATTGGCGGGCGAAACCCTTTCCATCGACATGGTCGGCGACTTGGACAATCAGCCTTGTCGAGGCAATGCAGCCCTGTTGTTCAGCGATTATGAGGGAGAAGGACGCATTGAGTGGTACGATCGACTTGGTGTCAATCTGTTGGCTGAAGGCCCTTATTTTCAAACGCCGATCATCAACAGCCCGACGACCTATCGTTTGGAGGTGGTTGAAACACCCGACATTGGGCCCATCGCGCCGGAAGGAAACATCCGGTCAACCAACGAGGGAGGCCTTTCCATTACCCTGTCGCAGGAGGCAAGGCTGACCACCGTCAAAGTGTATTCCGATACCAGAGGATCTCGCAGTGTGAAATTGTTGTCGACGGCGGGTGATCAGCTTCAAAGTCGGACGGTTTTGCTGCGCAGTGCTGGAGAGAATGAAATTGATCTCAACTTCGTCATCCCTGCGGGCACCTACTACTTGGTGTTGGACAGCAGTCGCGACTTGGATTACCATCGGACGAATATAGACTTTCCATATACGGAAGGGGCCGTCACCATCAACGGCTCTCTCGGCCGAAACAATGTCCCTCTCACCAGCGAATACCGCTTCTTCTACGACCTGCAATTTGAATACGAATATCTGTGTGGAGCAAGCAGCATAGACATTGAACCTTTGTTGTCGCAAACCCCTGTAGAAGCCGCGTTTACCATCGAATCTGATACCATCCAATTTTTCACCGGGGAGCCCTTGGAGGTTGTCGATGCTTCTACCAACGCAGTGAGTTGGTTCTGGGATTTTGGCGACGGCAACACCAGCACAGAGCAAACGCCAACGCATCAGTACAGTGAAGAGGGTGTCTATCTGATCAGCTTGACAGTAGAAAACGAAGATGGATGTACGGATGTATTCACCAGACAACAGGAAGTGCTTCGATTGGTTACCAGTAATGAGTTTGTGGCAGAATTGGAGCAGCAAATCAACGTATTCCCCAATCCGGTGGAGTCGATGTTGACGATCTCCATTGAATTTGCACAACAGCGGCAGCTTCGCATGGTCATGACCGATGTGTTGGGACGGCCTGTGTGGGAAGACCAGCAGCGTCCGATGAGTCAGGAGCGGCTGAGCATCAGTACACAGTCTTTGTCCGAGGGGGTTTACTATCTCAATTTCTATGTAGATGGTCGCTATGCCCTGAGTCGGAGATTGGTGAAGATCAAATAACCACAAGGTGGCTTGATGCAGATTCTGTGTACGACTGGCACAATGTTTTCTAAGCGGGCTATGGAAAGTGCAACGTCTTTTTTGGGCCAATGACTTACATTGGGTTTCCAAAAAATACTAATGGCCTTTCGCCCGCGTTTAGTAGATGACCACAGAATCTGCATCAAAATACCGTATCTGAACTTATGCCCAAAATAGTACTGCTTGGATGCTGGCTGATGATTTTTCAAATCAGCTCTGCCCAGACCATTCCCAACAACGACAAAGAGTTCGAGGAGCAATACGAAAAGCGAATTCGAAAGGAGTATTTGTTTTACCCTCCGGTCTACATCCCCCGAGACCTCACCGATGCGTTTGTCAATCTCAACAAATTGCTGGAAGCCGATGCCCGCCAGAAATTCCGCTTGATGTCGGAAAAGGATGTTGAATACAAAATTTTCTTCAGCTTCGGGCGATGGATCATTCGCAATTGGGGATTCTACGGCGGCTCCCGCCTGTCTCACTTCCTCAAAGGTCTTGGCCTGCACCATCCCGAAGACATGGCCTTGTTTGTCATGTTGACCTACCACCGCAATCTCAACAAGAAGAAACTCGACGTCAAGGACTTGCTGACCTACATCCTCGACAAGAGAGACAAGCGCAATAAGGAGCGTTTGCTCAAGGGAAAAGTCATCCACGAGTCCACCCGCCAGCGCAGCAAGCAGTAAAAGCAGGGGAGTTGGACTTTTTTTGTTTTTATTTTGACTAAGTCTAATTAAATCTTTATGTTTGCTTACAAGTAAACATGTAAGAGATGAGTACTCGCACCAACAATTGTCCCACAAAGCCCCCTATGCAGCCCGTCGAACTGGCGCTGCCCTTCGCCCTTCCAACCATCCAAGGCAAAAAGCTCAAGAAAAAGTGCTGTCAGAAATTCAAAAAGAAGGGGAAGTACTGCAAACGCTGTCCTGGCAAGTGATCCAATCTGCCAATCCATCCATCCATGCCCACAAAAAAAGCCACCTTCCTGAGAAAGTGGCCTTTCATACCAGACAAAACTATACCCTATAATCATTATCTAAGCGGTAAATGTAAATTGCCTTGTACCGCTTTAGCAGTTAATAGTGACACAAATATATGGGTGCATTTGCTTGGATTCCAGAATCTTACGTGCAAGTGTAACGCACACTACATTTTGCTCACCACAAGCTCATGGCAATGTCTTACGCATGACAGTGGCACGCTGATTGTACCCTAGGAGAAAAGTTGTTTTGGCCTTTTTGTCTGAGGAAAGGGCAGGCCCGAAAGAGGCAGGCTGACCAGCTTTTCCAGCATTCGGGTTTTGTAGCTGATCAATAATTTATACATTTGCAGTCCGCTATCTGCCGACATGAGCTGATTAACTGACTTTGCCAAGAGAGATAAATGATCAATTTAATAACTTTTGCCACAGCTCATTGTTCTGAAGGATATAAAGGGCCTTTCTATCAAAACGGCATTTTCAAGGACTTTTCTACAACAGTAGTTATGGACATTCGCAAGTCCTGCCAACACGAGGCAATGCAGCTGCCCAAACCGCGATAGAAAACAATTCGCGCTGATGTCAGCATCTTTGTATACAAAGAGCAAACAGAGATGAATCAGCATTCCATTAATAAGTAGCTCAATGGAATTTCAACAGCTTGTTTCGGCTTTTCCATTTGAGTGTTTACACCTTTAATTTACAGCGTTATGGCGAAGAATCTCCTGATCGTAGAGTCGCCTGCCAAGGCAAAGACGATTGAGAAAATACTGGGAAAAGATTTTACTGTGAAATCCAGTTTCGGCCACGTCCGCGACCTGAAAAAAGGCAATGATGCGGTGGATGTCGACAATGGATTTGCCCCAAAATACGAGGTCACCGAAGACAAACGCAAAGTTGTCAAAGACCTCAAAGACTGGGTCAAAAAGGTAGATGAAGTATGGCTGGCAACGGATGAGGACCGAGAAGGGGAGGCCATCTCCTGGCACCTGTGCAAGGTTCTGGGATTGGACGAGACCGAAACCAAACGCATCGTCTTCCGAGAAATTACCAAACCCGCCATCCAAAAGGCCATCTCCATGCCCCGAAAGGTAGACCTCAACTTGGTCAATGCCCAACAGGCGCGCCGGGTGCTCGACCGTTTGGTGGGATTTGAACTTTCTGGCCTGCTGTGGAAAAAGGTCAAAGGGAAGTTGTCCGCAGGACGCGTCCAGTCTGTGGCCGTCAAATTGATCGTGGACCGCGAAAGGTCCATCCGTCAGTTCAAGCCCGAACCCTACTTCAAACTGGAAGCATACTTCAACGTGCGCAACGAGCAGGGACGAATGGCCACCCTGAAGGCCGAATTGCCCAGCCGTTTCCAAGCCGTCGAAGATGCAATGGGCTTTTTGGAGGATTGCAAAACGGCCAGTTACGACATCAAAAACATCGAGGTAAAACCTCTCAAGCGCCGTCCGACTGCTCCTTTTACCACTTCTACCTTGCAACAGGAAGCCAGTCGCAAATTGGGCTTCTCCGTCAAGCGGACCATGATCAATGCCCAAAAGTTGTACGAAGCAGGTCACATTACCTACATGCGTACCGACTCGACCAGCCTCAGTGAGGTGGCACTTCAACAGATCAGCGACGAAATCGAACAGGCTTTTGGCGATCGCTACCTACAAGTGCGTCGCTACAAAAGCAAAAAGGCCCTGGCTCAAGAAGCGCACGAAGCCATTCGACCCACATACATTCAAAAGAAAAATGCCACTGGTGACAGAGACCAGCAACGTCTGTACGAACTCATTTGGAAGCGCACCATTGCCTCTCAGATGTCAGATGCAGAGCTGGAAAAAACCACCGTCAAAATTGGCATTTCCACCCGCGCACAGGACAGACTCCAAGCGGTGGGAGAAGTCTTGAAATTCGACGGATTCCTCAAAGTCTACTTGGAAACCAAAGACGATGAGGACGACGACAATGACGATACCAAGAACATGCTGCCGCCTCTCAAGCTCGGACAGTCCCTGGCCTTGGACAATATGAAGTCCACCGAGCGCTTTACCCGTCCGCCCGCCCGATTCACGGAGGCAGGATTGGTGAAAAAGTTGGAGGAGTTGGGAATTGGCCGTCCGTCTACCTATGCGCCGACCATCAGTCGCATCATGGAAGCCAGCCGCGGCTATGTTTTCAAGGGCAATACCGATGGAAACGAGCGATCCTACAGGGTTCTTTCTCTCAAGGAAGGGCAGATTGTCGAGGAGAGCAAGACCGAAATGACGGGTGCGATCAAAAATCGTTTGGTGCCCAGTGATATGGGCATGCTGGTAAGCGACTTTTTGAGCGAGCACTTCGAGGGTGTGATGAACTACAGCTTTACGGCAGATATTGAAAAGCAGTTCGACGACATTGCCACGGGCCAGATGCCATGGCAGGGCATGATGGATGAGTTTTACAAACCCTTCCATGCCGAAGTCACCGATGCCTTGGAAAATGCCGAGAGAGCCTCTGGAGAGCGCATCCTGGGCAAAGATCCGGAAACGGGCCGGACCATGCTGGTTCGCATGTCGCGCCTGGGCCGTCCAGTTGTCCAAATTGGAAAGGCAGATGAATTGGCCGAGGACGAAAAGCCGAAATACGCCAACTTGCGCCCCGGTCAGTCCATGGAAGACCTCAACTTTGAGGATGCCCTGGAGCTGTTCCAATTGCCTAAGACCTTGGGAACTTACGAAGACCTCGAAGTCAGTGTTGGCATCGGTCGATATGGTCCCTTTGTCAAGCACGGAGACGCCTTTGTGTCCTTACCCAGAGGCCTTGATCCGCTGGAAGTCAACTACGATCAAGCCATCGAGTTGATCGAAGAAAAGCGCAAGGCCGATGCTCCGGTTGGCATGTACGAAGACAAACCCATCACCAAGGGAAAAGGCCGCTTTGGTCCTTTCCTCAAGTGGAACAGCCTATACGTCAACATTCCTCGCCGATTCGATCCAGAGGATCTCAGCTTGGAAGACATGCACGAGTTGATTGCCGCAAAGGTTGAAAAGGAGGCCAATCGCTACATCCACCAGTGGAACGACGAAGGAGTCGCCGTGGAAAATGGTCGATGGGGGCCTTTCATTCGCTTCAAAAAGAAGAGCATCAAGATTCCGCCAAAGGAAAAAGGAAAGCGGTGGACCTCAGAGGAAGCCAAGGATTTGACCTTGGAGGAAGTCAAGCAGATCATCATCGCAGAGATTCCGGATGCCTTTACCAGCAAGAAGAAGAAAACCACAAAGAGCAAAGCCAAGGCCAAACCGAAAGCCAAGGCCAAAGCCAAAAAATAAGAGCACAAAAAAGCCATCTTCTTTCGAAGATGGCTTTTTTGTGTCTTAGACTGCCTGTATGATGTCGTACTGAGTCAAAATGTGCAGCGTTCCTGCCTTGTCTTTTGCAATGACAGCCGGAATTTTCTTATTGATGTATCGAGTCAGCTGCTTGCAAGTCAGGTCTTCGGCAACGATGGGGAAGGCTTGTCCCATGATGGAAGACACTTCTCGCTCAGCATTCACGAGGGGATTCTCCAACAAGCTGGACAAAACGGCACTTTCCGTAATGGAGCCCACAATCCCCTCGGTATTGGTGACCGGGAGCTGGGAAATGTTCTTGTCCTTCATGATTTGGAAAACTCTCTTGAGCGAGTCCTTTTGGTCAACGGAGATGAATTTTTCTCCATGCTTCATCTGGATCAGGTCCTTTACCCGCAGTTCTTCCTCCAAAAAGCCTCTTTCCCGCATCCAATCGTCGTTGAAGATTTTGCCCACATATCGGCTTCCGTGATCGTGGATGACCACCACCACCACATCATCTTCGGTGAGATGGTCTTTGAGCTGATTGACACCTGCAAAGGCAGAACCAGCAGAGTACCCCAGCAGAATGCCCTCTTCCTTGGCCAGTCGGCGGGCCATGACGGCTCCATCCTTGTCTGAGACCTTCTCAAAACGATCGATCACATCGAAATTGACGTTTTTGGGAAGAATGTCCTCCCCAATGCCCTCGGTGATGTAAGGATAGATCTCTTTTTCGTCGAAGACCCCCGTTTCGTGGTACTTTTTGAAGACCGATCCATAGGTATCGATGCCCCAGATTTTGATGTCGGGGTTTTTCTCCTTGAGGTAGAGACCTGTACCGGAGACAGTGCCTCCTGTGCCGACACCCACCACCATGTGTGTGATCTTGCCCTCGGTTTGTTCCCAGATTTCGGGGCCGGTAGACTCGTAATGTGCCTGGCGGTTGGAGAGGTTATCGTATTGATTGCACCAATAAGAGTTGGGCATTTCTTTGCTCAGTCGCTCGGCCACCGAGTAGTAGGAGCGAGGGTCGTCCGGTTCCACATTGGTCGGGCAGACGATGACTTCGGCACCAACGGCCTTGAGCAGATCGATTTTTTCTTTGGACTGCTTGTCAGTGGTGGTGAAAATGCATTTGTAGCCCTTGACCGCAGCGGCGATGGCCAGCCCCATTCCGGTGTTGCCGGAGGTGCATTCAATGATGGTCCCTCCGCTTTGGATTTTGCCACTCTTCTCGGCATCCTCCAACATCTTCAGCGCCATTCTGTCTTTGATGGAATGTCCGGGATTGAAGGTCTCGACCTTGCAAAGCACCAGAGCAGGGACATCGGCGCAAACCTTGTTGATTTTGACGAGAGGCGTGTTGCCGATGGTCTCCAGGATGTTGTTGTAGTACATGAAAAGGATAAGTTTTATTGGCTATATGGAAATTTGCCTATGACAGTATAACGGCCAGACCAGCCCTGGGGTTTCTCAGAAAGCCATTCGTGCAGTTTTTGTAGCCAGTTGGCCTATTTGAGATATTCCAATCGGATGAAAAAGCGGGTGTCCCGGGCTCCCAATAGCTTGACAGCTCGCGACGAAAGCACCACTTTGACATTTTCCGTGTACACATTGGACGGGACGCGGCCGATGACTTTGACAAAAACCGTTCGATTGTTCATCGGATTAGTCACGCCTATGATGGAATTGATAGGGGCTTGCCTATGCAGGGCGTAAAGATCGGTATTTGCCTTGGAATTTTTATTCCAAAATGCAACTCCTTGCTCTTTCCAGATCTTTTTGTTCATGCTTTGGGCCATAAAGCGCTGCTGGAGCTGATAACTCCGGCGCCATTCGGGCGGAATGGACTTGGCCCGCGTCTTTCGGGGGATGCCATCGATGCTCATCCAACCCAACAAAAGCACCTGTCCGATGTGCAAATTGTAGTCGGTCAGCTCATTTCTGGCCACGATGGTATCCACTGGCATTCGAAAGACTCGCTTGGCAATGGCAAAGAGATTGTCTCCCCGTTGGACCACATAGCAGATTGGGATGTTTTTCAGCGAGTCAAAATCCTCGTTTTGGTAGCGGAGAATGGCCCGATTGGGGATGGGAATCTTGATGGGATGCCCAATGGTCAATGTCTGATCGCCCAGCCCTGGATTGTTGTAATACAATTCTTTGAGGTCCATGCCATAAAACCTGGCCATGGAGTACAGGGTTTGCTTGGGAGCGATGTTGTGAAAGAAGAACTTTTCTTTCATCGGGCCTAGTCTCAGAAATATGGTATCTTTGAGGGTCAGGTACTGACTGCTGTCGCCCGTGGCACAGACCGTCGGTGACTGAACAAAGTACAGTAAGAGAAAGAGAAATGACAGTTTCATAGTACGTTTCATAGGCCTTGGCGTTTTCCAGTCTATGATAGGAGGTTGTGACAAAAATAACAAAATAAGACGCACGAGAGGGATTTGATTGTTATCATTCTTGCAATTCCATCCTGTGGTATCATAAAACAAGCCATTCATATGCCAAATCTCACCGACAGCCGGGCCGTGGGGATCATTCCGGCCCGATGGGCCTCTTCTCGCTTCCCTGGCAAGCCCCTGGCGCGCATCGCAGGCAAGCCCATGATCGAGTGGGTTTACAAAAACGCTTGCCAAGCCAGTAGCTTGTCGGACTTGGTGGTGGCCACGGACGATCGCCAGATTTACGAAGCTGTGACTGCCTTTGGAGGCAAGGTCGCCATGACCAGTCGGACCCATCCCACTGGTACAGACCGATGCGCCGAGCTGGCCCGCCAATTGACTGATGTCCAAATTGTGGTCAACATCCAGGGAGACGAACCCTTCGTTGCCGCCAGTCAGATCGACTCGCTGGTGGACCTGATGCGGAGAGAACAACAGTTTGAGATCGCGACCCTGGCTCGCCCTTTGCGGGAATTGGATGCCATCAGCAATCCCAATGTGGTCAAGGTGGTCTTTGATCGGCAGCAACGGGCGCTGTATTTCAGCCGGAGTGTACTGCCGTATGACAGAGCCCAAAGTGGCGGCGTGAAGCGGTATCAGCACCTTGGCATCTACGCTTTTCGGCGGCATGTGCTCCTCGATTTGGGACAATTGGCGCCGACGGAATTGGAAACGGCCGAATCTCTCGAACAACTTCGTTGGCTGGAACATGGTTATGCCATCGGAATTGGACTGACCGAAACGGAAACCATCAGCATCGACCATCCCGAAGATGTGCGACAAGCCGAAAGCTGGATTCACCAACACAAGCTAAAAGTATGAACTTCTGCAGCAATTGTGGGCACCCCATTCAACTCAAAGCGGTTCCGGGCGATCACCTGCCCCGTTATGCCTGTGATGCCTGTGGAACCATTCACTACCAAAACCCCAAAATTGTAACGGGTTGTCTGCCCATTTGGGAGGACAAGGTCTTGCTCTGTCGGCGGGCCATTGAGCCGCGAAGGGGATATTGGAATGTTCCGGCTGGCTACATGGAAAATGGGGAAACGGTGGAGGAAGGGGCCCTGCGGGAGTTGTGGGAAGAAGCTTGTGCCAAGGCGGAGATCATCGGTTTGCACAGCTTGTACGACATCCCCCAAATCAATCAGGTCTACATGCACTATTTGGGGACATTGACCAGCCTGGACTACGAGGCAGGGGTCGAAAGCCTGGAGGTAGATATGTTTTTGGAAAAAGACATTCCCTGGGAGGACATCGCCTTTACGTCTTCCATCTTCACCCTCGAAACCTATTTTGAAGATCGGCGTCAAAACAAGCGCAGGCTACACACCAGCGTTCATCGCAAATGAGTCCCATCAAAGTTCAGCGGTAACAAGTCGGCTGCCTTTTTGAAGGCAAAAATTTGATCTTCCTGCCCCCTCAAGTACACTTGCAAAGGACTGCCCTGCCGCATTTCTGTTTCCACCATGACTTGTCGGCAAGCACCACAAGGAGTGACGGCTTGCTCCTCCGTGGAGCCATCCTGGCGAGAGGTCACGAAAATGGCTTGCACGGCGACGCCTGGAAAGCGGGCCGCAGCGGCGAATAAGGCCACCCGTTCGGCGCAAAGACACAGGGGGTAGGAGGCATTTTCTTGGTTGCTGCCACTGACAATCTCTCCATTGGCCAGGCGTAGAGCCGCAGCGACCTGAAAGCGGGAATAAGGCGAATAGGAATGTTCCAATGCCTGTGTGGCTTGTTGGACTAATGTGGCAGTAGACGAATCCATTTCGCTTGGATCATCGTACACCTCAAAGCGGAGGACGTGAAGTCGTTCTTTCATATTTTTTTGAAAATGATCATCTATTGAAAGTAGTACATTTTTTCCAATATTTCGGAAATGCCTACTTTGGCCGATGACTTCTTTGGCGTGAATTTCTTGATACAGCACGGAAAAGTCAAGGGCATCGGATGAGTGGAATGTGTAAATTCTGCTTGTCAATTATAGGTCATCTTCGTCGACAATGTACTAAATTTGGGATTTTAAGGAGACAAACAAAACTAGTTAAGACGTGAACCCACTGAAAAGCATTCTTGTCATCGGAGCAGGTCGTTCTGCCACCGCATTGATCCAGTATTTGCTCAACAAGGCCAAAGACTATGGCTGGTTTGTCATGGTAGCCGATACCGATTTTGACTCGGCCCAGCAAAAAGTAGGAGACCATCCGAATGGGCGGGCCACCTGGCTGGATGTGATGAAGGTCAACGATCGCAAAGCCCTCATCGAGCGGGCCGACGTGGTGGTATCTTTGCTGCCGGCTCATCTTCACCTCGAAGTAGCCCACGACTGCATCAAGCTCAACAAACACCTCATCACCGCTTCTTATGTGTCTCAGGAGATGTACCGATTGGGAGATGAGGCCCGCAACCGGGAGCTGATCTTCATGGGCGAGATGGGACTGGACCCAGGCATCGATCACATGTCTGCCATGCGGAAGATTGACGAAATCAAAGAAAAAGGAGGCACCCTGACCTCTTTTCGATCCTATACTGGTGGACTGATTGCTCCCGAAAGCGACGACAATCCCTGGCACTACAAATTTACCTGGAACCCCCGAAATGTGGTCCTGGCAGGACAGGGCACCGCTCAATACCTTCAGAATGGCCGATACAAGTACATTCCCTACAACCGACTGTTCAAGGAAGTCAAAAAAGTCAACGTAGAAGGCTTTGGTCCCCTGGAAATGTATGCCAACCGAGATTCATTGCTCTACCGAGAAATCTATGGCTTGCAAGACATCCCCAACCTCCTGCGGGGAACCCTGCGCTATCCCGGCTTTTGCAAGGCTTGGAATGCCTTGGTCGAAATTGGTCTAACAGATGGTTCCTTCCCCATATTGGAAACCAACAAACTGACCTATCACTCCCTGATGGATGCCTATCTGAGCAGCAATCTACCCAGCAATGGCTCGGTCAAGGAACGCACAGCGACCTTTTTGGGAGAAGATGTCGACTCCTCCGTCATGAAAAAGCTCGATTGGCTGGGGCTGTTCCGCAAGCGCCGCATCCACATGAAGCAGGCCACGCCCGCGCTGATCCTGGAAAACCTACTCCTCGAAAAGTGGAACATGCAGCCCGAAGACAAAGACATGATTGTCATGCAGCACGAATTTGAGTACGAGCTGGAAGGCCAAAAACGCGAGTTGACCTCTACCTTGGTCATGAAAGGAGAAAATGCGGTGGATACTGCCATGTCTCGCTTGGTGGGCATACCGATGGGGATTTTGGTCAAAATGGTCATGCTCGGCCAAGTACAGGCCACCGGGGTCAACATTCCAGTCATGCGGGAAGTATACAATCCCGTCTTGGATGAACTAGAGGAATACGATGTGGTATTCCGCGAAGCCGAGACTGTTGCCTGATTCTCTCTCCCGATGGACCGATTGGCTGGGGCGTTGGATCAATACGGTCAATGCCTTCCAATTTTTCCAACTGTTTCGCTCTGGTACAGCCATCCTCATCAGCATTGTACTGGCCAAAAGCTCTTTGGCGGTGGGGGACATTGCCGTTTATGAATGGCTTTTGTACATGGGAGCTTTCGTGAGCTTCTTTTGGGTCAATGCCTTGCTACAGGCCTTGCTGCCCATGTATCCTCAATTGGAAAAAACCCTTCGCAAGCCATTTCTGTCCAATGTCTATGGCCTTTTTTGCCTCTTGAGCTTGTTGTTGGTGAGCATGTTGTACATCGCTCCGTCTTTTTGGACCACCTTGCTGACGGGGCAGGAGGAGCTTCCCTATTTTCATTGGTATTTGTTGTTATTGCTTGTCAACCTACCGACTTCTTTGGTTGAATACCTCTATTTGTTGGAGGAGCGTTCTCCCCAAATTGTGGGCTATGGTGCGGTTTCCTTTGGCAGTTACTTTGTGGCGGTGGTGACAGCAGTTTGGCTGGGTTGGGGCCTGGAAGGAGCCATTCAAGGGATGGTGATTGTGGGCTTGCTGCGCTTCCTTTGGTTGAGTCATCTGACAGCTCCCTGGAAACACTGGTCTTGGCAAGGGCCAAGCATGAAAGCCTATCTCGTTTTGGGGGCTCCATTGGTATTGTACTCTTTTTTGGCAGGCTTTGCGCAGATGTTTGACCAGTGGTTGGTGGGCTGGTATTTTGAGGAACGCGAACCCTTTGCCATTTTTCGCTACGGCGCGAGGGAGTTGCCCTTGGCGACGGCTTTGGCGGGAGGTCTGTCTGCTGCTTTGATTCCCGAAGTCAGCAAAAACCTGCGGGGATCGCTGGACATGGTCCGGGCCAAGAGCCTGCGGATTTACCATTGGCTGTTCCCTTTTTCCATTGTATTGATGCTGACCAGTCCTTATTTGTACCCATGGGTATACTCTCCAGAATTTGCCCCGAGTGCCCGCATTTTCAACCTTTATTTGCTCTTGGTCGCCAGTCGGGTATTGATGCCGTACAGCTTGTTGATGGGCCTCAAGCAGACCAAGGTCATCCTGTCAATTTCCATTTTGGAACTCTCGATCAACATCGCTTTGAGTCTCTGGTGGATCGACAGTTATGGCCTGGAAGGCATTGCTTTGGCCACAGTAGTCGCCTTTTTGTTCGAAAAACTGGTGATGATTCTCTATCTTTATTTTCGACACGGTATTCGGCCAGGTCAATACATCCCCCTGCTTTGGTACGGTGGATATGTGGTTTTGCTGCTGCTGGCTTATGTCATCAGCATCTAATAATTGGGTAAATTCATCAGTGCAGGCTAAACAATACATCCTTTGTGCTGTTGGGTAGAGGAACATTCAAATAAGCCGGGTACATCCTTCTGTGGACATTCCATCCATGGATCTGCAGCATCTTACGCGTCGAGAGGAGCGTTTGAAACTTGCTGTCAGTAAGTGTCAAAAAACAAGCATTGGATCACAGCATGGAAAAAGGCATACTAAGGGAGACAACCAATCTACTTTTCGCCACCACCTTCTGCCAACGATCAACAGACACAAGTACACCCATGTCTTGTTGCTCATCGCTTGTTGAATCCCACGAACAAGTCTAGCCAATCCCAGAACAACGGCAATATTCTTTGCAACAGCACAAGAACACACAGTATGAAAATAGGCATCGTCAAAGAAACCACTGACAAACGCATTGCGCTCATCCCGGCCACCATTCAGAAAATTCACAAAGACTTGGGAGGGGAGGTCTGGCTGGAAAAAGGTGCTGGCCTCACTGCTTCTTTTCCCGATTCGGCCTATGAAGGGGTCAAGTTGGGGACCCGCGAAGAAGTGCTCAAACAGGCAGAATTGCTCTGCAGCGTTCATCCATTGCCTGCTGCCGATCTGCAGCTGTTGGGCAAAGGAACTCACCTCATTTCTCTCTTTCAACCATACAATGACGACCAGATCGCAGGGGACTTGCAAAAGCAGGGCTTTGAAGCTTTTAGCCTCGACATGATCCCGCGGACGACCCTGGCCCAGTCCATGGATGTGCTGTCTTCCATGGCTTCCATTGCAGGCTATCGCGCCGTTCTGTCCGCTGCTCAACACTTGCCTCGCTACCTGCCCATGATGATCACCGCTGCAGGCAGCATCCGCCCGGCCAAGGTATTGGTCTTGGGAGCAGGCGTTGCTGGCTTGCAGGCCATCGCGACGGCCCGGCGACTCGGGGCAGTGGTAGAAGCCTTTGACGTGCGCAAGGCCGCCAGGGAAGAGGTGGAAAGTTTGGGAGCCAAGTTTGTGGAAGTGGAAGGAGCCAAGGACGACAGTGCCGCCGGTGGCTACGCAGTGGAGCAGAGTGAGGAATTCATCAAACGACAAAAGGCGGAGGTACAGGCTCGTGCTGCCAAAGCCGACATCCTCATCACCACCGCTCAAGTGCGCGGGCGAAAGGCACCCATTTTGGTAACGGCCCAAACAATCGGGCAGATGAAACCCGGCTCTGTGGTTGTCGACCTGGCAGCCTCTACGGGTGGCAATTGCGAATTGACCCAAGACGACAAAATCATTCAGCACAATGGCGTGACCATCATCGGCAACTCCCATTTGGCTGCTGACATGGCTCAAGATGCCAGCGTTTTGTTTTCCAATAATCTATACAATTTCATGAAACTGCTCTTTCAGGATGGCAAGCTGGTCGCAGATGCCGACAACGAGATCGTTCGCTCGGCATGGATCACTCGTCAGGCAGAAGAAGCAGTCGAATAACACACACTAGCGCTAAAATACCCTTTGCTCATGGAAGCAGCTTTACAATTTTTTGAGGAAAATCTCCTGTTGATTTACCTACTGATCTTTACGGTCATTTTGGGTTTCGAACTCATTTCGAAGGTGCCCACTGTTTTGCACACGCCTCTGATGTCGGGTGCCAATGCCATCAGTGGCGTTGTCATCATCGGCGCCATTTTACTGATCCGACAGGCCGAGGCCGACGATTACTTCAGCTTGATTTTGGGCAGCATGGCCGTCGTGCTGGGCATGATCAACGTGGTGGGAGGCTATGCGGTGACAGATCGCATGCTGGAAATGTTCAAGAAGAAAAAAACACGCTCATGACTGCAGTTCTCAATTTCGCCTACTTGATCGGTGCCCTCTTTTTTGTGGTGGGGCTTCGTCGGCTCAGCTCACCCGATACCGCGCGCAGAGGCAACATGCTGGCGGCCGTGGGAATGGGGCTGGCCATCATCGCTACCTTTTTCGTCCCATTGGCCAGAGGACACAACAACTATTTGTGGATCGTGGGAGGCATTGCCTTGGGAGGCATCGTCGGATTGATTGCTGCTCGTCGCATCCAGATGACATCCATGCCTCAAATGGTATCCATTTTCAATGGCTTGGGAGGGGCCTGTGCCTTGGTACTGGCCATGGTGGAGCTGAACAATTACTACAGCCAGAGTGTCACCTGGACGGGTGGACAATTGGTCATCGTATTGCTGGCTTTGCTGATCGGAGGGGTCTCTTTTACGGGCAGTTTGCTGGCCTTTGGCAAGTTGGAAGGCCTGGTCAACGACCGAAAAATCACCTTCAACGGCCACAACATCCTCAATATGGTTTTGCTGATCGCTACCCTGGCTGCCAGTGTTTATCTCTACAGCCAAGGAGTGGTGGGAGGCATGGGATTGGGCATTGCGGTGATGATCCTCTCCTTGATTTATGGTTTTTCCTTCGTGGCTCCCATTGGTGGGGCCGATATGCCTGTGGTCATCTCTTTGCTCAACTCTTTTACCGGACTTTCAGCTGCAGCGGCTGGACTGATTTACGACAGCCAGATCATGCTGGTCGGAGGGATTTTGGTTGGCGCCTCGGGGACCATCCTGACAGTCTTGATGTGCCAGGCAATGAATCGCTCCTTGCTCAATGTATTGGTCGGCAATTTTGGAGGTGGTGGTGGAGCTGCCAAAGCTCAGGACGGTGATCTGGTGGCCAAAGAAGTGACCATTACAGATGCTGCCATTCAGCTGTTTTATGCCCAGTCTGTGATCTTTGTGCCGGGTTATGGCTTGGCTGTTGCGCAGGCGCAAAAGATTTGCAAGGAATTGGATGATTTGCTGGAAAGCAATGGGGTATCTGTTCGCTATGCCATCCACCCGGTAGCGGGTCGCATGCCTGGCCACATGAATGTCCTGCTGGCCGAGGCCGACGTTCCCTATCCCAAGCTGATCGATTTGGACGAAGCCAACGACGCCCTGCCTTCGACGGACATGGTGGTGGTGGTAGGGGCCAATGATGTGGTCAACCCCTCGGCTTTGGACGATTCTTCCAGTCCCATCTATGGCATGCCTGTACTCAATGTCTGGGAAGCCAAAAATGTCATCATCCTAAAGCGAAGCATGCGTCCGGGCTATGCGGGCATTCAAAACCCACTCTTTTTCCACGAGCGCAGCCGAATGCTCTTTGGGGATGCAAAAGCTTCCATCCAAAAGCTGGTCAACGAGGTGAAATCTCTTTGATCTTTGGTTGATGCGCACCATTTATTGACGGCTTCTCTGGGGGGGAGCCTGTCAAAATTTGCATAGCTTTGTCACATAGTCGAGTCCCATGTCATCTTATTGTAGGAGGCGAGGAAAAGTCTTGTGGGGCTGAACGCTCTTAACGATACTTTAACGCCCCTGATCCCATCCGATACAATAATTACATCGCCAAAAGCCTTAATATAATTGGCCGAATGGAGCGATCCGAAAGTGTATTCGGCCATTGTTTTGGTTCACAGCTATTGGTATTCAATCGAATTCAGCCTGGCAATTGCCAGTTTGTCTGGGTTCTTTAATTCATTTGTTATCGAGAAAACAAGACCCCCTTTACACATGAATCCTGTAGCGCACTTCATCCCACGCCTTTTTGGCTTGTTGTTCCTGTATTGCTTTTGCTGTTTCTTGCCACCTTCCGCATTTGCCCAAGGCAGTGTGGTCTTGACCGTGACTGGCGGTGATGCCACCACGACCTGCAACGATCTCTTCTCTGCACCTGATCCCCAATGGGCTGTGCAGGTAGAAGGAGAGGAGTGGGTTGTTTATCCTTCGGCTGGGGGCTGTTTCACTGACCCGCCCTTCGTTCAATACGACAGTCTATTCAACTGTCCGACCGATGTACCTTTGCAATTGGAAGTCTGCCTTCGAGTCTTTGAAGACGACGGCTTTTTTTGCAATCCTGCCGAGCGTTGCGAAGAACAGATTTGTGCCAGTTTTCCCATTTCCCTGCCCGGCAATTCAGTGGAACACACCCTGGAACTGCCCACTGGGCTCAGCTCCGGCGGTTCTGTGACCTTTACCATCGAGACAGGTCTTGGATTTGCAGGCGGCCTCAACGACATTCCCTGTACCGCATTTGACCTGGGACTCATCGCAAGAGCCACGACGGTGGGTGACGCCAGCCTCAGCAACTACAATAACTTTTGCGCCACCAATGTCAATGAACCCGATCCGGAATTGGAGGGCTTTTTTCGCAACGATCACTCTGTGTGGTTTACCTTTACCACGCCAACGACTTTCAGCCCCTTGCTGGAAATTGTGGCCAACAGCGATCCTCAGCAATTGGGTGCCGACATCAATTTGCAACTGGCCCTTTACGAATCCTCCAACGACTCTTGCACAGGCAATTACACCCTCTTGCAGGCCACGGAGACCAACAACATCCGCGACAAAGTCTGGCGGGTCAAATGTGCAGACCCCGGCCGACGCTACTGGCTGATGGTCGATGGAGGATTTGATCTCAACACAGATGACCAAGGCTATTTTGGCCTGTCCATCCGCAATTTTGACACCGAGGAAGGACCGGATTTCATCTGTGATGCCACCGATATGGGGGCCATTCCGCCCAATGGCTTTGCAGAACTGACCAAGCGAAGCAACATTTGTGCAACCGATCTCAACGATCCCCAACCCAGCGCATTTGTCGCCCAAAAGAATGTGTGGTTTTCCTTTCTTGCACCTGCTACTGGCCACGTATTGATTGAGGCTTTTACCGATGCTGTCCAAGGAGACCCCATCAATACACAATTGGCGGTCTTTCGCTCCGATGACGACACTTGCACCGGCAATTTGGAAGAGGTTGGCAGTCGCTACCGGGCCAATTCTTTCGACGAGCAATTGGAGTTGACTTGTCTGGACCCCGGCCGCCGCTATTGGGTGCTGGTGGATGGAGCAGGCAATAAAACAACAGGAATTTTTGACATCCGCATATCAGACGACGGCCCAGTGCCGCCAAAATATACCACCTTCATCGACGAACTCATTTGCTTTGGAGAATCGTTGCAGATTGGCGACAGTACCTACACCCGAGCGGGGCAGGTCGATGAGATTGTCCGAGCCGCAGATGGTTGTGACAGTTTGATCACTGGTTCGGTGAGTTATTCTCCGGAGATCAGCACAAGTTTAGACTCCATTGTTTGTGCAGGGGCATCAGTGACCATTGGAACAGATGTTTTTACCATCTCAGGCAGCTATGCCCCCGTATTGCAAGCAGACAATGGCTGTGACAGCACGATCAATTTCAACCTATTGGTACTGGACCCCATCCTCGTCAATGCCAACCAAGCACAAGAGGCAACGGGCTACCTGGAACCTGATGGAACTGCGAATGTAACCGCCAGCGGTGGGGCAGGAAATTTCACCTACGAATGGTCGGATGGACAGACGGGGGCCATTGCCTTCAACTTATTGGGAGGGCGAGATTACTGCGTGACGGTCACCGACGGCCAAGGCTGCACGGCAGAAGATTGCGTGTTGATCCTCTTTCCAAGCAACATCTTGTCTACTGTCATCAGCGATACCCTGGACTGCATCGGGGATGTGGACGGAAGCTTGAGCATCAGCATTTCCAACGGGGCTTGGCCGTATGATTACGATTGGGAAAATGGAGATGGCACCCTGTCTGGCAGTGGAACGGTGCAAACGGAAGGGGGCAGTTCCACTGTCAATGGCTTGCCTACTGGTACCTACAGCTTCACCATCTCGGATGGCTTTGGCTTTGCTGCCGTGGTGGGAGAAGTTTTGGACCCGGAGCCCATCATTACCCAATTGGATACGACACTCTGCTTTGGAGAATCCATCCAAGTGGGCACTGATACCTATGACGCCAATGGCCAAATCAATACGGTGCTGACCTCTGCCAAGGGATGTGACAGTACAGTGGTGGGGACGCTGGTCGTTCTGCCCTTGAATGAAACCATACTGGACGAGACGCTGTGCTTTGGGGAAAACCTACAGGTGGGCTCGACCACCTATTCGCAAAGCGGTCCCATATTCGAAAGTCTGCAAGCGGCCAACGGTTGTGACAGCATCGTCCGAGGAGATGTCTTCATTCGGAATGAGGTGTTTTCCCGCTTGGATACGGCGGTTTGTGCAGGCGAATTCATCACGGTTGGCTCTTCCGTCTATGCCCAAAGCGGCAGCTATACAGATGTGTACAGGGCAGCCAATGGTTGTGACAGTACCGTTTACACAGAATTGATTGTGCAAAGTCCATTGACGGTGCAGACGAGCTTGGTGGCGGAGGCCTCGGCCCTGAATGCCGCCAATGGCGTTGCAAGGGTGGCGCCCAGTGGAGGGAGTGGCAGTTATACCTATTTGTGGTCCAATGGCCAGATCACTTCGACGGCCACCAATTTGACAGGAGGACAAACCTACTGTGTGGTCGTAACCGACGAAATTGGTTGCTCTGCATCCGATTGCATTGTGATGCTCTTTCCGGTGGACATCCGCTCCGATGTCCAAAACGATTCCTTGGACTGCTTTGGGGGAGACGATGGTTTGTTGAGCTTTTCCGCATTCAATGGCCAGCCTCCTTATCAATACACTTGGGAGGGTTTGAATACTGGGCTGACAGGCTCGGGGGACATACAGACCGAGAATGGGACTGTGCTGTTGACCGATTTGCCTGCCGATCAATACTCGGTGACCATCAGTGACCAATGGGGCGAGGGCATCCACAGCATGGAAGTTTGGCAGCCGGAGCCCTTGGAAGTAGAGCTGTTGTCGAGTGCAGAACCGCAATGCTTTGGATTTGCCGACGGGTCCATCTCGGCCCGCATTCAAGGAGGGACTGCCCCTTATTTTTACCTGTCCAATCCCATTGGTGCCACCTTCGACATCGACAATACGTTCAAAGGAGATACCACCTACCGATTGATTGTTACCGATCAAAATGCTTGTACAGCTGAGTTGAGTTTCCAAATTGGCCAGCCAGAGCAGTTGACGGCGCAGATAGAGGAATTGAGTCCGGTGAGTTGTTTTGGTGGGGCCGACGGTCAGGCAAGGGTACAGACCAATGCCGTAGGAGCGACCTATCTGTGGGACAATGGCACTACCGGAGCCACAGTGAATGGCCTGGAAGGTGGGTTCCACAGCGTTACGGTTACCGATCAGGATGGTTGTACAGTGACCGCCAACATTTCAATTGGGGAGCCTCTGGTACCGCTTTCGGCCCTGGTAGAATTGCGCCAGCCCATTCGCTGCCCAGGAGGTGCGGAGGGAGTGTTGGAGGTGCAGGCCAGTGGTGGACAGGGCTTGCGCTATTTGTGGAGCAATGGCAGTACGGCCGCCTTGGCAGAAGACTTGACGGCAGGAACGTACACCGTCAGCATCACCGATGACAAAGGATGTACCACAGAGGCTGTCTTTGACTTGTCTGATCCAACGCCATTGGATTTGTCCATCAGTACAGAAGATGTCACCTGCAGTGGTGGCGAATTGAGTGGCCTGATTCAAATTGATGCGGTCAGTGGGGGAGAAGCGCCTTATGTGTTTTCCCTGGACGGGCAAAACTACGGCGATCTTGAGGTCTTTGCCAGGCTGCCTTCTGGTGGCTACGAAGTGCATGTGCGCGATGCCTTGGGCTGTGTCAAATCCTTCTCTGCAGTTGTCAATGATCCCGATTACATCATTGTCAGTTTGGGAACCGATCGACCCATTGATCTGGGAGAAACGACTGTCCTCAATGCTCAAACGGACAGCGATCAACCCATTTACCAATGGTCAACGCCCGACTCGACGAGCTGTCAGGACTGTTCTTCCATAGAAGTCGCCCCACTGTTCAGTTCTGTCTATCAAGTGACGGTCACGGATGCCGTCAGTGGCTGTACGGCAACGGATGAGATTCGCATCACGGTTCAGAAAGAACGCAAAGTCTTCATTCCCAATGTTTTTACGCCCAACAACGATGGCCGGAACGACGTCTTCACGGTATTTCCAGGCATTGGAGTGGCCGCGGTGCGAAAGTTTCAGGTATTCAATCGATGGGGGGCCAGAATGTACGAAATCCAAAACATGGACCCGGCCAATGAAACGCACGGCTGGAATGGCATGTACAAGGGACAGTTGATGGACCCCGGCGTTTATGTTTACTCCTGCGAATTGGTGTTCAAGGATGGAGAAGTGATGGTCTTCCAAGGAGATGTGACCCTGGTCCGATGAGTTGACTAGCCAATGGCTGTGAGCTGAATGCTTCGGCCATTGAGTTGGATGCTTTCCCCGACTTTTCGCCCAATGAGCTGGCGACCAATGGGAGAAGAGGGCGATACGACATAATACAACTTGTCCTCTACCGATACCTTGCCCAAACCGACAGACAAGAAATAACTGCCGCTATTGGTTTCGATCAGATGACCGATGGCGGCAGTTTCTGTTGGTGCAGCCTTGGCCGATTGGAGTTCTCTGCGCAATTGCATGGCTTTGATCAGCTGGAGTTTGTACTTTTCGCGTTCGATTTGCATCATGGACCGCCCGGTCTCGTACTTGTCTCCCACGCTGCTCTTGGTTTCTTCCTGCATGGCTTCTTCGGCCGCTTCCATGGCCTGTTTGGCACTGTCGATGCGTTGGTCGACCAGTGACAGGCAGTGGTCAAAGAGCCTCTGTTTTTGTTGGGAAAGGGAAGGAGTTGTCATCAAATGGGAAAGCGACCGACAAGCCAAACTCATCGGTCGCTTTGTGAATTTCGTTTGGATAAATCAGTTCAACAACTCGTAAATGCCTGCAATGCCTTGGCCACCTCCGACACAGGCGGTTACCATGCCGTACTTTTGGCCTCTGCGGCGCATTTCGTTGAGCAATTGCGTAGACAATTTGGCGCCCGTGCATCCCAGTGGGTGTCCCAATGCGATGGCTCCACCATTGACATTGACGATGGATGGGTCGAGGCCTGCTTCCTGAATGACAGCCAGAGATTGGGCCGCAAAGGCTTCGTTGAGCTCAATTTGCTGAATGTCTGACAGCTTCAAGTTGGCCTGTTGCAATGCCCTTGGAATGGCTGCGCAAGGACCGATGCCCATGATGATGGGGTCGACTCCGGCCACCGAACAAGAGACCAAACGCGCGATGGGAGTGAGGTTGTACTCCTTCACCAGTCGCTCGCTGACGACCAAGGTGAAAGAGGCCCCATCTGAGGTCTGAGACGAGTTGCCCGCCGTGACAATTCCGCCCTTCTTGAAGACGGCCCGCAGCCTGCCCAATGCTTCCACAGTGGTGCTTCTGCGCACGCCTTCATCTGTATCCACTGTGTACTCCTTGCGCTGGATCTTGTCGTTTTCTACCCAGACTTGCTCTACATTGACAGGGACGATTTCGTCCTTGAACTTGCCCTCATCAATGGCTTTGGCAGCCTTGAGGTGAGAGTTGTAGGAAAATTCATCTGCCTGCTCCCGGGTGATGCCATACTTGGCAGCCACGGCCTCGGCGGTTGCGCCCATGCTGGCCACGTAGTTGGGGGTGCTGCTGGTCACCTTGTAAGAGGGAGCCAGTTTGTAGCCCGTCATGGGGATCATGCTCATGCTTTCTGCTCCTCCCGCTACGTAGCACTCGCCCATGCCGGCGCGAATCTTGGCCACGGCAATGGAAATGGTTTCGAGCCCAGAGGCACAATAGCGGTTGACAGTCATGCCCGGTACGGATTTGCCCAATGCGCGCAAGGAAATTTGTCGGCCGATTTGAAGGCCTTGTTCCCCTTCCGGGTTGGCACAACCGACGATGACATCATCTACCAATTTGGGATCAAAGTTGGGTAGATCATTGAATAGGTGTTGAACCACATCTACGGCCAGGTCGTCTGAGCGATAGTGGCGAAAACCTCCTTTTTTGGCTTTGCCAACTGCAGAACGATAAGCTTTTACAATATATGCTTCCATGAATGGATGATTTAAGTCGATGGATGATTGAATTAGTTTCTCAGGGGCTTGTTGGTTTGCAACATGTGCTGGACGCGCTCCATGGTCTTTTGCTCACCAGCCAAGCTGAGGAAGGCCTCCCGCTCTATATCGAGTAGGTACTGCTCGGAGACTTTCTGCGTTCCCGTCAGGTCGCCGCCGCAAAGAACCCAGGCCACCTTGTGGGCGATCTTGATGTCGTGCTCAGAGGCGTATTGTCCCAATTTGAGTTCGTTGGCGGCTGCATAAAGGGCGGCCAGTCCGCCGCGGCCCAAGACCGTGACGTCTTTGCGCTGGATGGGTTGGACGTAGTTGTCTGCCAATTCGAGGACTTTCTTCTTGGCCTCGGCGATGTTGTTATCGGTATTGTTGACAACAAAATCTTTGTGTGGCAGCAGGTAGCCGTGCTTGAATCCTTCCACTGCGGAAGTGGCCACAGACGCCATGGCAATGGTCTTGAACTTGTCGATCAAAGTAGGGATTTGAACGTCTCCCTCGAAGAAGGAATCGGAGGCGCGCAGGGCAAATTCTTTGGTGCCACCACCGCCGGGGATGAGGCCCACGCCCACTTCTACCAATCCGATGTAGGATTCAGCGGCGCACATGGAGGCATCGCAATGCATGATGGTTTCGCAACCTCCACCGAATACGTAGCCTTGGGTAGCGGCCACCACTGGGATGCTGGAGTACCGACAGCGCATGGTCGTTTGTTGGAACAGGTTGACGGCCATGTTGAGTTCGTCCCATTCTTGCTGGAAGGCAAACATTCCGATCATCATCAGGTTGGCGCCCACGGTGAAGTTCTTGGCGTTGTTGCCAATGACCAATCCTTTCCACTGGCCTTCCTCTGCGATGCGAATGCTCTCGTTGATGCCGCGCAAAATGCCCTCTCCAATGGCGTTCATTTTGCTGGTAAATTCGAGGCAAAGGACGCCGTCTCCAATGTCGTGTAGGATGACCTCGCTGTTTTTGTAGACAGGGGCCTGCTGGCGGTAGTTGTCCAGGACGATGAAGCCTTCCGTACCAGGGATGCTTTGGTAGGACTTGCTGGCCACATCGAATACCTTGCGCTGGCCACCTTCGCTGATGTAGAAGCTGTCGTTGCCCGCTGCTGCCATTTCTTTGACCCAAGCTGAAATGCTTTCTCCTTGTGCTTCTGCCATTTCGATGCCCTTTTGAATGCCGACCATGTCCCAGTATTCAAATGGTCCAACATCCCAGCCAAAGCCTGTGCGGATGGCGTCGTCTATGCTGTAGACGTTGTCAGAAATTTCGGGAATGCGATTGGATACATAGGCGAAAAGGCCCAGCAAGGAGCGGCGAACCAATTCTCCTCCCTTGTCCTCTGCCTTCATAAACATCTGAATGCGCTTGGGCAGCGACTCGATTTGCTTGGCAGATGCCAGACTTGGGATGTTTTCCTTTGGATTGGGGGTGTATTCCAAGGTCTTCAGGTCGAGTCCCAGAATCACGGGGCGGCCTTTCTCGTCCCGCTCTTTGGTCTTCTCGTAAAAGCCTTTTTTGGTCTTGTTGCCCAGGAATTTGTTTTCGATGAGGAAGTTCAGATAGGGAGGAATGACGAAAGTTCCCGCCTGCTCGTCATCGGGACAATTTTGCTTGATGCCCTGGATGACCTTCACAGAAGTATCGTGTCCGACCAAGTCTCCGAGGCGGAATGTACCCGTTTTGGGACGTCCGATGGCGGGACCAGTCAATTTGTCCACCGATTCGATGCGCAGCTCCAACTCTTCGGTCAGTTGGAAGATTTTGGCCATGGCGTAAACCCCCACCCGGTTGGCGATGAAAGCTGGCGTGTCCTTGGCCAGTACGGTCTGCTTGCCGAGAAAGCGGCTGCCGTATTCCATGAGGAAGTCCGTGACCGCCGGATCAGTTTGTGGGGTGGGGATGATCTCCAGTAGGCGCATGTAGCGCGGTGGGTTGAAAAAGTGCGTTCCACAGAAATTTCTGCAGAAATCCTCACTTCTGCCCTCCAGCATCAGATGAATGGGAATGCCCGAGGTATTGGAGGTGATCAAAGAACCAGGCTTGCGGAATTGTTCCACTTTTTCAAAAACCTGCTTTTTGATGTCGAGTCGCTCCACAACGACTTCGATTACCCAATCACAATCGGCAATCTTGTCCATGTCGTCGTCGAAATTGCCGGTAGTGATGCGATTGACAAAGCTCTTGTCATACAGTGGGTTGAATTTGGCTTTGAGCGCAGCCTTGAGTGCTGAGTCGGCCAAGCGGTTGCGGGCGCGTTTGTTGTCTTTTTCTTCCTCCTTCAAGTCGAAGGGGACAATGTCTAGCAAAACCACTTCCAGGCCGATGTTGGCAAAATGGCAGGCGATGCCTGATCCCATTACGCCCGAACCCAGAACGGCTGCTTTGGTGATGCGCCGAGGCATCGCGCCGGATGAGCGATCTGCAGACTGGACTACAGCATCGGAATCGGTTGAAACATTCATCTATGTATATTTATGTGGAGAAATTGATTAGCGAATTTTCGCTGTCGGCAAACTTACAAAAAATAAAGAACATATTCTCATTGCCTTGTGGCAAGACCTTAACAGCTCCTTAATAAATATGCTATGAAAGTCTTATTTGTTGCGTGAAAACTTTAAATTTCGTCTCCCAATTGATAATTTGCGCCCATTACAAACGTTTATAGGCATACCACTCGAACAAGACTGAAAAATCTAAACTCTTTTTTTATGACCTGGAACACACTTTTGCTTTTTCAAAATACAGAAGGCGATGCAGAAGCAGGGGAGGCTACCCAGTCCCTATTGGACCTCATTCTCTCCGGAGGACCACTTGGTGTCGCCATCATTTCCATCTTGCTGCTGCTGTCCATGATTGCCTTGTACATCTTCGTCGAACGCTACCTGACCATCAACCGGGCAGCCCGCATCGACGACCAGTTCATCAATAATATTCGCGCCAATGTATCGGCTGGCAACATCGAGGCTGCCAAGGCATTGTGTCGCAATACAGATACGCCTGTGGCCCGCATGGTCGAAAAGGGATTGCTTCGAATCGGTAAGCCGTTGCGCGACATTGACGCCGCCATTGAAAACGTGGGCAACCTGGAGGTTTTCAAGTTGGAAAAGAACCTCTCTCGTCTGGCCAGCATCGCGGGTGCAGCCCCCATGATTGGCTTTTTCGGTACCGTAACGGGGATGATCATGGCCTTCTACGAAATGGCTACCCAACAAAATGTAACCCCCGATGTGTTGGCAGGCGGTATTTACCAGGCTCTCTTGACCACTGCATTTGGACTGGCCATTGGTATTTTTGCCTTTGTTGGATACAACCTCTTGGTAGCCAATATCGAAAAGGTTGTCTTCGAAATGGAGCGAAGCACGGTTGAGTTCATGGACCTTTTGCAAGATCCTGCTTAGCCCAACTCCTTTGTGTAATCTGCCTTTTGTCCATCAAATTATTCCATCATGGGGCTCAAAAAAAGAAACAAAACCAGCGCGGAATTCAGCATGTCGTCCCTGACTGACATCATTTTCCTCTTGCTGATCTTTTTTATGCTGACGGCCAATTTTGTCCGGATCGATCCCTACGAATTGCCCAAGTCAGATGCCAAGACCATTGCTCCAACGGACATTGCGGTCTCCATCAGCAAAGATGGAAAATACAGCCTCAATGGCAAAAAGATGCCCCTGACCAAGCTCAAGGGAGCTTTGCGCCTGGAGGTGAGCAAATCCGAAAACAAGGACAATGCGACCATTTCAGTGGCAGCTGAGGTAGGAACGCCTTTCAGTAGGGTGGTCAACGTCATGAATGTCGCCAAATCCCTGCGTCTCAAAGTCATTCTGTTAACACAGGCAAAAGAATAGCAGCTTATGGGCCTTAAGAAAAGAAACAAAACCAGTGCAGAATTCAGCATGTCGTCTTTGACTGACATCATCTTTTTGTTGCTGATTTTCTTCATGCTGACCTCCAGTCTGGTGGCACCCAACGCACTCAACTTGAAATTGCCGGGCTCTTCTTCCAACCGACCCAGCAGCACGAGCAAGCTGAGCGATGTGACCATCACCCGAAGCGGTAGATTCCAATTGGACGGCAAAACGGTGTCTTCCTCTCGTCTGGAATCGGCTCTCAAGTCGCTGGCAAGGCGCGAAGGCAAAGACGCCAGCATTACGATTTCGCCGACCAAGGGGGTCGCAGTGGAGCATGTGGTACAAGTCATGGACATCGCCATGCGCTACAAGATCAACGCGATCCTGGCCACGGATGTCGAATGATGGCTTTTGGGTGTTAAAGTTTTACAAATTGTCCAGAATGTAGAATCATCCTGAGAATGCCTTCGTTCAAAAACTAACAAAATCCATTTGCCTATGTCTACCATAATAAGCAATTCGGAACAAAAAAATAGGCGATGGGGCATGATCGCAAGCATCATCATGCACTCATTGCTGTTGCTGGTATTATTCCTATCGGTTTTGAAATATCCAGATCCACCTCCCGGTCAATTGGGTGTCTTGGTCAACTTTGGGGATGAGCCCGATGTGGGCCAAGGAGAGGAAGAACCCGCGCCAGCAGAGGCACCTGCGGTGGATTCTCCCGAAGAGGAGCCAGAACCAGAACCTGTCCCACCCGAGCCAGAGCCGGAGGTTGAACCCGAACCAGAGCCCGAACCGGTGGACAACAAAAAGATATTGGAAGACGAGCGCTCGAAGGAATTGGCCCTCAAGCGAAAGGAAGAAAAAGAGCGAAAGGAGCGCGAAAACAAATTGAAAAAAGAAAAAGAGCGCAAGGAACGGGAAAAGATAGAAAAGGAACGAAAAGAGCGCGAACGCAAGGAACGGATCAAGAGAGAAAAGGAACGAAAAGAACGAGAAGCAAGAGAGGCCAAGGAAAGAGAGGCCGCCAAGTTGAAGGAAGGAATCAGTGGTGCTTTTGGAAAGAGCAAAAGCCAAGGCAATTCCGGTACGCCTGGCAACGCGGGTGATCCCGATGGTGATCCCAACGGCAAAGCACTGGAAGGTCTGAGCACAGGTACCGGAGAAGTGGGAGGCGGTTTGAGTGGTCGAGGCGTGACATCCAAACCCAGGATCACCGACAATTCGCAGAAGACCGGAGATGTGGTGGTGAAAATCTGTGTGGATGGCAATGGAAAGGTCATCTCTGCCAGTTCCACCATCCGAGGGTCCACCACCAGTGATCCCGGCTTGGTGAAGAAGGCGGAAAGAGCTGCGCGGGGCTATCGCTTCGAGAAGAGCAACATGGACCGCCAGTGTGGTACGGTCAAGATCAAGTTCCGCTTCCGCAAATAGAAAAATGTTGTTAAAGTATAATATCGAGTAGGGACAGAGCAATCTGTCCCTCTTTTTTATTGGTAGACCATGCAAGACAATTCCCTTACCTACGAGCAAAGCCTCGACTTTCTCTACACCCAGTTGCCAATGTTCCAAAGAGTTGGCCAAGCCGCCTTCAAGAAGGACTTGACCAACATCAAGCGACTCTGCGCTGCGCTGGGCCATCCCGAAAAGGCCTTCAAAAGCATTCACCTGGCAGGCACCAATGGCAAGGGCTCCGTGGCCCACATGCTGAGTGCCTGTCTGCAGGCATCGGGCTACAAAACAGGCTTGTACACCTCACCGCATTACATCGACTTTCGGGAGCGGATCAAAATGGACGGCAAGTTTGTCTCCAAGGAGTTTGTCCGAAATTTTGTCTCCCGGCATTCTTCGCTCTTTGAGCAAATCCGGCCTTCCTTTTTTGAGATCACCGTGGCCATGGCCTTTTGTTACTTCGCAGATCAACAAGTGGATGTGGCCGTGATCGAAACGGGACTGGGTGGCCGACTGGACTCCACCAATGTCATTTTGCCAGAGTTGTGTGTCATTACCAACATCAGTTTTGACCACCAACAATTTCTGGGCAATACCTTGGACGCCATTGCCGGAGAAAAGGCAGGCATCATCAAGGAAAATGTCCCAGTTGTGGTGGGAGAGGAGCAGGCGGAGAGCAAAGACGTATTTGTACAAACGGCAGCAGAGCGGCGAGCGCCCATTGTTTTTGCCTCCCAACAGTTTGAGCTTCGGAATCTGGCAAGCAGTTGGACAGGGCTGCATGCAGATGTGTGGAAAAATGGAAAGCTGTATTTGAAAGACCTACACTTGGATGTGGGTGGGGCCTATCAGCAGTTCAATGTGCGTACGGCTCTGCAAGCATTGGAGTGTTTGCGGCAACAGACTTTCTTTGGGCGATTGTCCGAAAGCAGCATCCGGAAGGGCTTGGCCAATGTCAAATCTTTGGCTGCTTTCATGGGGCGTTGGCAGGTGATTGGACAACAGCCGCTCATCCTGTGCGACAGTGCCCACAACGAAGCGGGCATTCGCATGGCCATGACTGACTTAGGGAAATCTTCTTTTCCCCATTGGCACATTGTATTCGGCATGGTCAACGACAAGGAGGTCGACAAAGTGCTGTCGCTTTTTCCTGCCCAGGCGAGCTATTATTTTGCCAAGGCGAACATCCCTCGTGGCAAGGATGGGGAGGAATTGCGCGCACAAGCACAAGCTTTGGGACGCCAGGGAAAGGCTTATCCATCGGTGGCAGACGCTTTGGCTGCGGCCCGCTCGGCTGCCAAGGAGGATGACTTGATCTATGTTGGGGGAAGTATTTTTGTGGTAGCGGAGGTCTTGCCGTCCCTTCAGGGCCAACACGATGCGGATTGATTACTCAATGGCCAGTCGAAAATTGTCGATCAGCATTTCTACTTCATGTGGGGTGGGATTGGCTGTGGCGCCGATTTGCACCCGTTCATACCCCAGCGGTTCTTGAAGTTCAAACTCCATCTGCCTCTGGAGAAAGGGTCATTTCCCAGCGGACAGAGACCCATTCGTTGCCCCCGCTTTTTCTCAGAATTTTTGCAGATACACCAATTGGAAGCCTTGGCCGTTGAATTGATTGGTTCGAAAGGTATATTTTTTGCCCTTGCGCTTTTTGTGCAGATGGGGAACGACAAAGCCCACCAGCGCGCCCACTGCATAGCCTGTGATGACATCAGAAGGATAGTGCTTGCCAGCCTTGTAACGGAAATATCCAGTAGCAGCCGGGAGGACTGCCGCAACTGACCACACAAGGGGCTTCCACTTGGAATCCGGGTGGTAATCGGTCCAAACCTTGGCACTGAAGAAAGACAGGGAGGAAACGGTGGCTGTATGGCCAGAGAAGAAGGAGAGCCGGGCCGAGCGGGATTGCTTTTCCGACAAGGGGGCATCTGGGTTGAACAGGTAAGGGCGGTCGCGTTTGACCAATCCCTTGGTCATGGCTGTCAATCCTTGCGTAATGGTAAAAGTTTGGCTGAAGAGCATTCCAATTTTCATGTAATCCCTTCGAATCTCTTTGTCCAATCCCAAGCTCAGGGGCAAGAGGATGCTTCCGTACATCAACACATCGCTGGCCTTGTCGTAGTCGTGTGACCAGTTGCTTCGGGCCGATTCATCAAAGGACCCAATGGGCGTAGGTGGAAGCAGTTGGGCATTGGTAAAAGCATAAGGTTCTACATTTTTGACAATCAGTACGCCACCGATGGTGCTTCCCAGGCCAAAACTGAGAAGGGGAACTTCTTTTTTCCAGTGTAGATCATAAGGTGAGTTGGTAGTGGAAAGATCCTGGGCTGCCATTCCAAGTGGAAAATACAGCAGGAGAAGCCAAATCCGGATGCTGTGCATGTAATACTGTTTTGTCTTGTCTGGCAGTATTAAGGCTTTGGACAGGCAAAATATTGTGCAGCGGAGGGGGAAATGTCAAATCCCATTCTCCATCGTCAAGATGATGGGTGCTTCATCCGTCACGATCAGGGTGTGTTCGTGTTGGGCCACAAAGCTTCGATCCGGCGTTTTCATCGTCCAGCCATCCTCTGTTTCGAAGGCGTACTCTGCTTGGGTGGAAATGAAAGTCTCCACGGCAATGACCGAATTCTTGCGAAAACGCATTCTGTTGTAATTGTCTTTGAAACAGGGGATTTCAGCCGGAGCTTCGTGCAGCTTCCGGCCAATGCCATGTCCACAGAGGTTGCGGATGACTTTGAAGCCGCGCTTGTTGGCTTCTGCTTCGATGTAGCCGCCCAATTCCGAAATCCGCATTTTGCTTTTGATCGTCTGGATGGCAGCTCTAAGGATGGCCTTGGAGGCATCTACCAGGGGTTGGAGTTGTTGGCGGTCGTTGCCCAGGATGAAGGAACTCCCATTGTCGCCATAGTAGCCATTGAGTTCAGCCGATACATCGATGTTGACCAGGTCGCCATCTTGCAACAGGCGGTCCTTGGAGGGAATGCCATGGCAGACTTCGTCATTGATGCTGATGCAAGTATAGCCGGGAAAGTTGTAATCCTTCTTCGGAGCAGCTTCCGCTCCAAAAGATTGGAGAATGGCATAGCCATATTCGTCGAGTTCTTTGGTCGACATGCCCACCTTGGCATATTCCCGCATCTTGCGGAGGGTGATGGCGACGGCTTTGCCAGCTTCCTGGATGGCCAATAAGTCAGTTTGGGTTTCTATAGACATAGGTCGGGGCTATTGTGTAATACAGCTTACAACAACGCATCGGCATTTAAGTTTTGAGGAACAAATGCAATGGAATTTTGGAAGGCGTTAGGGGCCTTCCCTTTGGAGGAGCTGCTGGAGTTCGTCGTCCGACATCAATTTGAGGGGAATGTGAATGCGCAGGTCACTTGTCGAGGCAGCTTTTGGCTGGTTTTGGGTGAGTTGGGGGGAATTGGATGGACTTTCGCCCCTTCTTTTTTCCTGCGGCTCGTGCATTTGTTCTGCTGTAGGCAATGGAAGAGAAGATGGCTCTCTTGATTCTTGCAACAACTGCTTGATTCGCTCTTCCTCCTCTTGGGCACTGACATCGAGGACAAAGTCTGTACTGGAGAGGTAGGCCTGTTGGGCCATGGGCTTTGGTGTTTTGATCGGAAGGAGATACCACCAGTTCATCATCACTGCGAATGCCATCAGGGCAGCGATTGGAGCAAGTGTCAGGGCGAGCCTGCGCAGAAGCGGGTGCAAGGGGAGTCTTTTGCTGATGCGGTCCCAGTTTGCAGAAGGAGGATTCATCTCCCGTCCGTCAAGTTGTTTTTTGATTTGTTGGTCGAAAGGATTGGGGGGCGTCATTGATTGTTGTTGGCTTTGATGAGACTTTGCAGCATGTAGCGGGCGCGGGCCAGCTGTGATTTGGAGGTACCGCAGCTGATGCCCAGCAGTTCACTGATCTCAGCATGTGAAAAGCCTTCGATGACGTACAAATTGAAGACGGTCCGGTAGCCAGCGGGCAGTTGTTGGATGAAGTCGAGCAAATCGCACCAGGCGAGGTTTTGCAAGGCTTTGGCTTCGACGCCCGGGTCTTGCAAGGGGCCCAATTCCTGGTAGAAATGTTTGCGAATGGCTTTGCGATGGTATTCGATGGAGGTATTGATGAAAATTCGTTTGATCCATCCCTCGAAGGAGCCATCGCCGCGGTAGAGGTGCAAGTTGTTGAAGACCTTGATGAAGCCTTCCTGGAGAATGTCTTCGGCCTGAGAACTGCGTCCGGCATATCGCTGGCAGATGACAAACATTTTGGGGGCAAAATGCTCGTACAATACCTTTTGATAGGACCGTCGGCCATCCAAACAGCCTTGTATGAGTTGGTCCTCCGCCGTCGATGGACTGAGATAGGTCAGCATGTTTTTCTGTTTAGGGTAAGAGTATGATTTCTTTGCAATAGATAGCCCAAGTACATTTGCGTTACTGAAAATACAAATCGATCGGTATTATTCAAAGCATTTGCTGATAAATCTACTGCCCCGGGGCTCAACTTCAGGAATTGAGGGATGAACTACAAAAAGCTCTCGACCATTTGCAGAAGGGTAGTGTTCAAATTGTTAATAGATAGAGGGATGTCCCAATTGTCCTTGTTGCGGGATTCTACATGGTTGGAAATGGCTCGGATTTCCAGAAAGGCCTGTTGCTCTTGTAGGCAAGCAAAGAAGAAGGCAGCCCCTTCCATGGTCTCAATGTCCACATCGTATTTGGCGCGGATGTTTTCGATGCTTTTGGCATGTCCGTGGACCTTGTTGATGGTCAATCCGTGGGCCAAGGGCAGGAAGCTTTGGTTTTCTGCTCCTGGATTGACGAGACGGCCGTTTTGAAAGGGAAATTGGTCTGCTGCGATCAGTTCCATCTCGTGTACATCTGCGAAACTGCCATCAGCCTGTTCCGCTCCCAGATCACCGAAGCGCTCTGTGCCAACATTGACTACATCCCCAATGGACAATCCCCGTTCTGGAAAAGCACCCGCGATGCCTGCGTTGATGACCAAATCATAGGGAGTCTGGCCCAAAGTCTTGCCCATTGCATAGGCCGTATGCATCATGCCGACTCCGGTGTAGAGGAGTCTGATCTCCAGTCCTTCTTTGGAGACAAATCCTTCTTCATTCAATTGGAAATGTTGCCCCAGGAAGTGATTCAGGGGAGCCAATTCAAATTTGGTGGCGCTGACAATCAATAATCGCATGAGAGGGAGCTTGGCTAGGATTTGGAATCTTGCTTCGAAAAGCTGTACAAAAGGCTGAAAGCAGGGGAGGGACCCAAAATGGAATGATAGCTCATGCCCAAGTCGACCCCCAATTGGCGGTTTTTTCGATAGCCCAGTCCAAAGGAAAACACAGAGGGCTCTGAGCTGAACCCAAGGCGAAAAAAGGCCTGCCGGAGAAAGGCGTATTCCATACCAACTCGCACCCGCATGGGCCAGTCAATGTTTTTCTCGGCCTCCGCAGTCAGCATGATTTGGGGACTTGCCTCCCAGGTGACAGCTGTTCGGATGATGTTTGTCAGGGCCTGGGCTCCTTCTCGGTCGGATTGGACCGGGTGGATGATGTGTCCTGCCCAGTGTAGTTTTTTGAGTAGGCGGGCGTGAAACCCAAGCTGGAAACCAATCGTGGACTCACTTCCGTATTCCGGAATGCGGGTTTGGATGAGATCAAATTTTCCTCCGATGCTCAGTCGGTCCATCAATCGGCGGGCATAGGCGAGACTGGCCGACTGCCGGTTGAAGCCCTGGAAGCCAAAGTAGTGAACTTGAAGGCCAAATTGACCATAGCCAGAAGAGATCGAAGCGGCCGCAGCCACGCCTTTCAAATCTGCCAAGCCAAAGCGATTTTCTGCAAATAACAGCACGCCCGTTTCCGAATCAAAGGCCATCCCAGCCGGATTGGCCAGCACAGCCCGCAAGCCTTGCAGGCCAGCACTGCTTCCACCCATGGCCAGGGAGCGGGCATCACCAGAGTATTGGGCAGCCAGAGGCGTTCCCAGCCAGCACAAGAGTAGACAAATCGATAGTATCCTCATTCTGAGCGTTTGCATTCAGTGGCTGAAATTAGGGCCTTTTTGCCGATTCACAAACTTCCGCCAGGGAATTCATCGAGACTTAACCTTTGGGAGCAGGCTGGTGACATTGTGTTTTGTGGCGCAAATGCCAAGGAATTTTAGAAGGCTTCTTTTGAAGGATGACTTATTCTACAAAACTTATTTTTGTAATTTTGGGATCGTTCGTCGCAAGACATCAAACAGATTCGAAACACTATGGCAAAATTTAAACAGAACCACAACAAAGGAGAGGCAAGCAACGGCATGGTCGTCAGGGTTGGCCTTTTTGCAACCATCCTGGGGGCTCTCTTCTGGGGATTCAATCAATTCATGGGAGGGAAGAGTGCCGAGGAGGAGGGAGGCAACTCGGATGGCCGCACGGAAATCCTTGTCGACAAGGGCCCAGGCCAGTCGGTCATCCCATTGGTAGACGAGACCATCTTTCCCACCAGCACCACAGGTCAGGTCATCAAACACACCTATTACGGACTCTCTTATTCCGAGGAACACGAACAAGCGGAGTGGGTGGCCTACGAACTGTTCAAAGAGCAAATGTATCCGCCCTTTGTGGAGCGAACGGACAATTTTCGCCCAGATCCAAAGGTGCGAAAGGCCAGTGCCTCTACCCGCGACTACAAAGGCACGGGCTACGACAGAGGCCATTTGGTGCCTGCAGGCGATATGAACTTTGACAAAAAAGCCATGTCGGAGACCTTTTTCATGAGCAACATCAGCCCCCAAATTCGCAATTTCAATGGGGGAATCTGGCGAGAATTGGAAGAAACCACTCGCTCATGGGTGAAAAAATTCAAACATCTTTATATTGTCACGGGCCCGATCCTCAACGAAAATGTCCGCGAGCAGATCGGCAACAACCAAGTATCTGTCCCCGAAGCCTATTTCAAGGTCTTATTGGATGCAGACGAACCAGAATACAAGGCCATTGCCTTCGTGATTCCCAACGAGCTGAGTTTCCAGCCCCTCGAAAAGTATGCGGTGAGCATAGATGAGGTAGAGGACATCACGGGGATCGACTTTTTTCACCAACTGCTGACCAAAGAGGACCAAGCAGTTTTGGAAGGAGAATACGATGTATCGCTGTGGCCCATGAATCAAAAGAAATTCGACATTCGCGTCAAGGAATGGAACAAGAGGCGCTAGTGTTCATTCTCCCAAACAGGAAAGCCCGTGCTTTCGCAAAATCACCTAACAGATGTCAAACAAAGAAGCATTCATCGCCGAAATCACCAAAGGATACGACTTCAAAGGCAAATTCATCAACTTGGGCGCTGCCATGCTCGATGGTGAGGTCATGACCGATACCCTGGTGCGACTCCCGCTGAAGATGATGAACCGACACGGTCTGATCGCCGGGGCAACTGGTTCTGGAAAGACGAAGACCCTGCAGATCTTGGCCGAACAGCTCTCTTCTCGCTCTGTCCCCGTCCTCCTGATGGATGTCAAGGGCGACTTGAGTGGCATTGCGGTTCCCAGCGACGGGCATCCCAAGATCGATGAACGGCATGAGAAAATTGGCTTTGCCTTCGAAGCAGCTGGCAGCCCGGTGGAATTCCTCAGTTTGTCCGACGAAGAGGGGGCTCGCCTCAGGGCCACGGTGACAGAATTTGGTCCGGTGCTTTTTTCTAAAATCCTCGACCTTAACGAGACCCAGTCCAGCATCGTATCGGTGGTGTTCAAATATTGCGATGACAATGCCTTGAAGCTGCTCGATTTGAAGGACTTCAAAAAGGTCTTACAATATGCGACAGGAGAGGGCAAACAAGAATTTGAAGATGCCTATGGCCGCATTTCGACTGCTTCTACAGGCGCCATTCTGCGTCGGGTGGTGGAGCTAGAACAGCAGGGAGCAGAGCGTTTCTTTGGCGAGCGTTCCTTCGAGGTCGATGATCTGTGCCGAATTGATGAGGAGGGCAGGGGAATGGTGTCCATCCTTCGCCTGACCGACATCCAAGACAAGCCAAAGCTCTTTTCCACCTTCATGCTGCAGATGCTGGCAGAGGTTTATGCCACTTTCCCAGAAGAAGGGGACTTGGAAGCGCCCAAATTGGTCATATTCATCGATGAGGCTCATTTGATTTTTGACAAAGCCTCCGATGCACTGATGGACCAGATCGAATCCATCATCAAGCTCATTCGTTCCAAGGGGGTTGGCTTGTTTTTCATCACCCAGAACCCTACCGATGTGCCCGATGATGTCTTGAGTCAGTTGGGTTTGAAAATTCAACATGCCTTGAGAGCCTTCACGGCCAAGGATCGCAAGGCCATCCGCCTGACAGCCCAGAATTATCCTTTGACAGACTATTACGAGACCGATCAGTTGCTGACGGCCTTGGGAATTGGGGAGGCCTTGGTGACCTCCCTCAACGAAAAGGGAATCCCGACGCCCTTGGCCCACACGATGCTTCGCGCGCCTCAGTCCCGCATGGATGTCTTGACCCGGAAGGAGATTCAGGACATCATCGACCGCTCCAGTCTCATCCGCAAATACAATGAAGAGATCGACAGAGAAAGTGCCTATGAAATATTGGGCGAAAAGATAGAGCAGGCCAGGGAAGAGGAGCACCAGCAAAAACTCAAAAAGCAACGGGAAAAAGGGCGCAAGAGTTCTTCCAGAAGAAGGGAAAAGAGTACGGTGGAAAAGGCCTTGAACAGCTCAGTGGGGCGGACAGTGGTGCGCGAATTGACCCGTGGCATTCTCGGAGCCTTAGGGCTGCGCTCGTCCTCTCGCAGTCGCAAATCCAGTTGGTTTTAGGAATCAATCAACGGAGATCAACTGCTTCTTGGCGAAGGGAACGTAGCTTTCCTTGTACATGGACCAAGGAGTGTTGACGTGGTGGTTGTTGCCGTAATAGGTCATGATGACCTCGAACATGATGGGGTCTTTGAAGCCGGGCAGTGGCTGGAGTACCTTGCCGTCCTCTGACAAGAATACACTTGTGGGAGCACCCAAGTTGCCCATGGTGAGGTAAGCGGCTAGTTCGTGGTAAATTTTGCCGTCTGCCTTGGTCGATTTGTAGGTTTTGTCACCAAAAATGATGGGATCGGGATGTTCCAAGTTCAGTTTGACGGGGAGGAAATTTTCGTTGATGTACTGTACGATGACGGGGTCTTTGAAGGTGGTATTCTCCATCTTTTTGCACCAACCACAATGGTCCCGATAAATGCTGACAAAGATTTTCTTTTCCTTTTTGAAGGTCATTTGCTCAATGACTTCTTCCCAACTCATCCAATTGATGTCAGAGGCTGGATTGGACGGGGCTGTATTGCTTCCGGCATGGAAAGCGGAGGCGGCCAGGAGAAAGGCCAGCAGTCCGATACAGAGAATAAGCCTTTTTTTCATCTTAGTTGATTCGTGTAGTACGTAGCAAATTTAGTAACTATTAAACAAAAAATACAATAGCCATAAGGTGTAAGCACCCTACTTTAATAAAAGATTAACGAGTCCTAAAATGTGACAGGTCACATCTCATTGCGATAAGCGATTGATCAGGAAGCAAAGAAAACGTCCAATCGGTCGTTGAGGATTTGATGGCTCTCATCAGCAGTTTGCGTCCAAATGGGGGCCTTCACGCCCTCTCCGATGGCGGTGGGACTGTAAAAGATTCTCGCCTCGTCCCAACAAGCTGAGTCGATGAAATGTTGCAACAAACTCGCTCCTCCTTCCACCAAAAGCGAGGTGATTTTGTGCTGGTAGAGTCTGGACAGCAGCTTTGGCAGCCATTCTTCTCGGCTCATTTCTTCTTCAAATTGCAGCCATTCTTTGTCGGCAAAGCGCTTTGGTCCCAACACCATGGTGGGCAGCTGGTCTGCCAAAAGATGATGAGTCGACGGTATGCGCTGGCCGAAATCGGGTACGATGCGAAGGGGAGAACTACCGAAATACAGCCGATTGGTCAAACGAGGGTTATCTGTGACAGCAGTCTGTGTCCCCACCATGATGGCATCCAACTCGGCTCGCCACCTGTGCAGCAGCCTTTTGCTGACGGCATTGCTGATGGCCACTGGTCGATCGTGGCGACCGAGGAAACCGTCGGCGGACTGTGCCCACTTGAGCACCACATAGGGGCGTTGGTGAGACACGAAAGTATTGCGGATGCTGCTCAGTCGTTTGCCTTTGGATTGGAGAACATTGAGCTTCACGTCTACCCCCGCTTCTCGCAGTCGGCGAACGCCTTGTCCGTTAACGCCTTCCGTATGATCCAAATAGGAAATGACCACTCTGGGGATGCGCTCTCGTTTGATCAAGTCTACACAAGGAGGGGTGCGGCCGTGGATGGAACAAGGCTCCAGCGACACGTAAATGGTCGACTGAGGCAGCAGTTTGCGATCTTGTTCTGAAAGGCTGGCTACTGCATTGACTTCGGCGTGGGCCTGGCCGTGTTTGCGGTGGTAGCCCTCTCCGATAATGCGCCCCTTGAAGACGATCACTGCACCCACCATGGGGTTGGGAGAAGTGGGGCCGGCGCCCAGTCTGGCCAGCTCAAAGCAACGCTGCATAAAAACCTCATCAGTAGACATACCGTTTGTTTTAGGGCTGTAGATTAACCTTCGCTAACAACTTGAGTGTATAAAATCCTATGGTCCAGTAAGATAGACAAAATCTGAAAATCGAGTAGTGGTTTTTGCATATGTCGTGGGTTTAACCTTTCCAAAAATCGACGTGAGTATTTTACTACTTCCCGTTTTTGTTTTTGGAAAAAAATCTTATCTTTGGAACAGCAGACTTCTCCGAATGATATTTCTCTAAATGCTCTTTTCAACATACAGATAACATTTATCAAAACATTTTTTAAATCCCAAACAATACACACTCTAAGGCTACTTAGCTTGCGTAAAATTATTCATTCATTTCATAAACTGAGAGAGCGTGTTATACAAAATCAAACTCAAAAATGTTGATGAGGACGTAATGCTGGATGATCGCGTTTATGACTATCTGACGACGGACCCTTATCTCGTAAAAGTCGATTTCATTAAGAACTTAAGACGGCACTCCAGTGGTTGTGCTGTCTTCCAAAAAACTTGGCCCAAAGCCAGTGGAGGATACAAAACCGAAACGATCTATTTACACAAACTCATCGCTGAAAAATTCTTAGGTGACCAAAGAAGCAAAGTTCGCAACCTGGTCGGTGCCAAAAATGGCAACAAACTAGATTGTCGCTTGGAAAACCTCGTATGGCGCTCCAGATCCGTGGCCAGCCGCCAGAGGAAGACCAGCTCCAAAGTTGGATACACTGGTGTCTACAAGGAAAACAACCGCTACCGGGCAGTGATTTCGATCAACCGAAAAAGTGTCCACATCGGTATGTTTGCCACCGCCGAAGAAGCAGCCCTGGCCTACAACAAAAAGTCCAGAGAACTCTACGGTGAGGATGGAAAGATCAACATCATTCGCAGAAAGACAAAAGCTTAGGATTCTTTCTGATGGATCATGATCACAGACAGTAAGTAACAGACTTCGCCTTTTCGGCCATGTACCGTTAGCACGCATCAAGACCTGCTAACGGTATTTTATTTTGTCTTTGTCATTGGATCGTCATTTTGCAACGCATGGCAGTTGGTCTACAGATTTAAGTCCTTACTTTTGCCCTATGATTCAAAACGACCTTTTACTGAGAGTGGCCAATGGAGAGCCATCCCACCGCCCACCAGTATGGCTGATGCGACAAGCCGGGCGAATCCTTCCCCAATACCGGAAGTTGCGTTCCACCTTCAGTGGCTTCAAAGAATTCATCAAAACACCTCATGCTGTGGCAGAGGCCACCTTGCAACCTGTGGATGAACTGGGCGTGGATGCCGCCATCATCTTTTCCGACATCCTGGTGATACCGGAAGCCATGGGCCTCGATTACGACATGGTGGAGAAAAAAGGACCGCTCTTTCCCACCACCATCCAACAACCCACAGACATCGACTCGCTGGCCAGTGGGGAAGAGGCTGCCAATCGGCTGCAGTATGTCTTCGAAGGCTTGCGCCAAACCAAGGCGGCCATCAACAATCGCCTCCCGCTCATTGGATTTTCTGGCGCTCCCTGGACCCTGGCTGCCTACATGATCGAGGGCAGTGGAAGCAAAACCTTTTCCAAGGCCAAGCGCTTTTTGTACCAACATCCAGACGCCGCCCACCGCTTGTTGGACAAATTGGCCGATACCATCATTGCCTATCTGCGCCTGAAGGTGCAAAACGGGGCAGATCTCTTGCAATTGTTCGACAGCTGGGCGGGCATTTTGGGGCCGGAGCAGTACCGAACGTTTGCCATTCCTTACTTGCAGCGCATTTGCCAAGCCTTTCCCGATACCCCTGTGACGGTTTTCTCAAAGAATGCTTGGTTTGCCCTGCAGGAGTTGGGGCAGTTGGATTGTCAGGTCATTGGATTGGATTGGAATACCTCGGTCGCCTATGCAAAGTCTCAGATCAGAACAGACAAGCGCCTACAGGGCAATCTAGACCCCTGTGCCTTGTACGCCGCTCCGGAATCGGTGGAAAAGCAAACCCTTGACATGCTGCAAAACTTTGGAGGGGCACACATTGCCAACTTGGGGCATGGCGTCTATCCGGATACCCCACTGGACAATGTCCGGCGTTTTGTTGATACGGTCAAGTCTTTTTCCTATAGCTGAGGGGAAAGAAAAATAAATCCACATTGTTAGAATCATGTATTGGTTTGATTGTCAAATGCTTATTGGATTTTAGCTGTGTGAGATTTTACTGAGGACTATTAATTTTTAAGAGAGATTCTTACCTTTATCAGCCCTAATCACAGAAAGGCTACTAACAAACTTAAGGTGTACTACACATGGGATGGTTCAAAAGATTGAAAGACGGAATTATTACGTCAACCAAAGATAAAAAAGAGGCTCCAGATGGCCTGTGGTACAAATGCACTCGTTGCAAGGCTGCCAGCACCATGAAGGAGCTCAAGGAAAACTTCCACAAATGCCCCAAATGCAACTACCATGTTCGCATTGGCTCGCACGATTATTTCGACCACATTTTTGACGGAAAGTACGAAGAGCATTTCACAGATTTGCAGGGAAAAGACTTTCTGAATTTTACAGACCTAAAAGCCTATTCCGACCGCTTGGTTGCTGCGCGCGACAAGACCGGATTGGAAGATGCCATCTCTGTGGCCTCGGGCAAGGTAAACAAAAGACCTCTGGTCATTGCGGCCATGGACTTCAGCTTCATTGGTGGTTCCATGGGCTCTGTGGTTGGCGAAAAGATTGCGATGGCCATCGACCATTGCCGGGAGACCCGTACGCCATTGCTGATCATTTCCAAGTCGGGAGGCGCTCGCATGATGGAGTCTGCCTTTTCCCTCATGCAAATGGCCAAAACATCTGCCAAGCTCTCACAATTGGCAAAAGAAAAGGTTCCTTATTTCTCGTTGATGACGGATCCGACCACTGGTGGGGTGACCGCCTCCTTTGCCATGCTGGGTGACATCAACTTTGCCGAACCCGAAGCCCTCATCGGCTTTGCTGGGCCTCGCGTCATCAAGGAGACCATCAAAAGAGACCTGCCAGAGGGTTTCCAAACCTCTGAATTCCTTTTGGAACATGGATTTTTGGATTTCATCGTAGATCGCAAAGACCTCAAGGCTCGCATCGCCGATCTATTGTCCTTCTTCTGAGGTGGCCTGTTCAGCCATTGTCTTCTACCACGACGAAGCCTTTTTTCAGTGGATTGAGATGCTGTAGCAATAGGTCAAAGAAGGTTTCTCCATATTTCAGGTACAACTCCATGAAATTGTCATGACGCTCTTGTAAGCCCAGATTTGGGTACAGTCGATCCTTTAGTTTTCGGATTTGATTGAGGGCGGTTTCGTGCTTTTGCTTTTCGGCACGGACAATTCGATTTTGCAACTGTTCCAAGGACTTGAATGCCCGGCTCTGTTCGGCCAAGATGGCCTTGGATAGGGTAGGGTCGATGCGCTTGGCTGTCTGCGCCAGGCTGTCGTATACCGCTGTAAACTGCTTGCTTTCTTCCTCAAACACCAATTCTTCACTGGCATTGTTGTGGACAAAGGCGCGGATGAGACTGTCCGTATCCTGAAACAAATCCGGAATGCTGATGTCGAATTTCAAGCGTTTTTTGTTGCTGCCCTTGTCCAACCACAGGACGGAATTGCGGCGGATCAGCATGGGAAAGTTGATGCCAAAATGGGCGAACTGCGGCTGCCGCTCCATCCAGTAGGCCAATTCTCCACCTCCGCCAATGTAGGCCAGATTGGGCAAGCTGAATTCCTGGTACAAGGGGCGGGTGACAACATTGGGACTGAATCGCTCCGGATGCTTTTCCAATTCCTCTAACATCTCCGCCTCGCTGAAACGCAAATCTGTATTCAATACCTTGTACTGATCCTCCTCCCAAACAATGCGCTCTCTCAATTGCTCCTTCAAGTAGAAAAAATTGATTTCTCGTGGCATCGCCTGTTGTTTGAAGCCAGCCTGGACCAGCCGTTCCGCTTCTCGATTGACCAAGTCTTCGGATGGACGATTGATCAATTCCTCTCGCACCACCGGAATGAAGGCCCGCTTGAGATCCGCCTGATTCATGTCCAGTACCACCAGCCCGTGTTTGCCAAAAAGGGAATTGACCAGGTGGATGACGGCCTTCGAATAGCGCTCGTGGCTGCGGTGTGCCTCCTCGATGAGTTGGTAGATGGCCTTGGCGTTTTCCGAACCGCCCAACTTGTCGGCCAAGTCTTCCAGTACAGGTCCCAAGCTGCTGGTTTTCATCATTCCCACAGAGCCTGCCTCCCCACTTTGCCACTCAATGCGTTGGCCAAAGAGCTGCAGGTGGTTGACCTCCTCGAAGTCGTGGTCTTCTCCTCCTGTGATGAAAAGTGGCACGATCTGCTTGTCTGGGTAGCGTTCGTTGAGCGTCCGAGACAGATGAATGGCCGAGATGATTTTGTAGACAAAATACAGAGGTCCGGTAAACAGACTTGGCTGGTGTGCCGTGATGACGGTGTAGGTATTGTCCTCTCCCAGTTTTTCGATCTGCTCTTGGACAAGTTCACTTGTGTCAAAGGCTTCATACTGTTTGCTCAGTACCTTGACCAGCAATTGGCGCTGCTCGGTGGAGAGTTGTTTGTCGGCCATGACATCGGCGAATGCCTCCAGCGTGACAGGATATTTGTAGAAGGATGTCAACTGGTCATTGCCGTCGTTGTATGCAATGTCTCTTTGAGAAAGCTGGGGGATGTCGGCAAAGGGGATGCGGTGTATTCTCATATTTTGGATCGGATCGGCAACTGTCGAAACCGGGCTGTTGGTAATTGAATAATTGGATGAAGACATAAAGGTATCAATCAAGGATTAATTTTCTATATTTGGCTGATCAAACATTCGCACACATGAGCCAATACATCTTAGCCTTGGACCAAGGAACAACAAGCTCCAGAGCCATATTGTTCGACAAAAAGTCCAATATCATTGCCGTTGAGCAACAAGAGTTTACCCAGATCTATCCAAAGCCTGGATGGGTCGAACACGACGCCAATGAAATCTGGCAGACCCAGTTGACAGTTGCTCAAAATGTCCTGAAAAACAACAATGTTTCTGCCTCTCAAATTGCTGCCATTGGCATTACCAATCAGCGGGAGACCACCCTCGTATGGGACCGTCATACCGGGGAGCCAATCCACAATGCCATCGTTTGGCAAGACCGCCGGACCGCTCCCATTTGCGACAAGCTGACCAAGGCTGGGCATACCAGTTACATCCGCAAAAACACGGGCCTGGTGGTGGATGCCTACTTTTCGGGGACCAAAATCAAATGGTTGCTCGACAATGTCAAAGGGGCTCGCAAAAGGGCTGCCAAGGGAGATTTGATTTTCGGGACGATGGATACTTGGCTGGTGTGGAAGTTGACTGGTGGCAAGTCTCACATTACCGACTACACCAATGCCTCTCGTACCCTGCTGTTCAACATCCGCAAATTGGCCTGGGATGCAAAAATGCTCAAAGTCCTCAACATACCCGAAAGTGTGCTGCCGGAGGTTCGCTCTTCCAGTGAAGTGTATGGCCAGACCGATGCGGCTCTGTTTGGTGGCGAAATTCCCATCGCTGGCATTGCCGGAGACCAGCAAGCGGCCCTCTTTGGACAAGCTTGCTACGAAAAGGGGATGGCCAAGAATACCTATGGAACGGGCTGCTTCATGTTGATGAACACAGGGGAAACCCCCGTTTTTTCACGAAGTGGACTCCTGACAACCATCGCCTGGGGGTTGGACGGAAAAGTCACCTACGCCTTGGAGGGAAGTGTCTTCATCGCAGGTGCAGCCATCCAATGGTTGAGAGATGGGCTGAAAATCATAGACGAGTCGCCTGACTCTGAGTTTTACGCCATGAAGGTCGAAAGCACAGATGGGGTCTACGTGGTTCCTGCTTTTGCAGGTTTGGGTGCTCCTTATTGGGACATGTATGCACGAGGAGCCATCTTTGGTCTCACCCGCGGCACCAACAAATCCCACTTGGTCCGGGCCACCTTAGAATCTCTGGCCTATCAGACCCAGGATGTGCTCCACGCCATGCAAAAAGATGCCAAGGTGCCACTGAGTTCTTTGCGAGTCGATGGAGGCGCTTGTGCCAACAATCTGTTGATGCAATTCCAGTCCGACATCTTGGGTGTCAGTGTACAGCGTCCGCAAGTCATTGAGACGACTGCTTTGGGTGCTGCCTACCTGGCGGGCCTGGCAGTGAAGTATTGGAAGAAAACAGAGATCAGCAAGAACTGGCGAATCGACCGGACCTTTGAGCCGGAAATGGACAAGAAACAGAGGAACAAACTGTACAAAGGCTGGCAAAAGGCCGTCAAACGCTCCATGGGTTGGGAGAAGTAACTCGCGGAGCATCACAAAATGAATGCAAGTGCATAAGATAGGCGCTGAACTATTGTGGGAGTCAAAAAAAGGTCGGGTACTGCTGGATGTGCGAACGCCGGCAGAATACGAGCGTGGACACATACCGGATGCCTTGAGCATGCCGTTGTTTGACAATGCCGAGCGGGCCGAGATTGGCACCCTTTACAAACGCGTATCGCCGAGAGAAGCTTTCTTGAGGGGATTGGAATTTGTGGGACCCAAAATGGCCAATATTGTTCGACAGACGGAGCTGTTGGTGCCCAGCAAAAAGCTGCTGATCCACTGTTGGCGGGGTGGGCAACGGAGTGCCAGCGTAGCTTGGTTGTTGTCCAATGCAGGATTCGATGTTCAGTTGCTGCAAGGAGGCTACAAGGCATATCGGCGCAGCATTCACGCGGCCTTCGACAAAGCCATCGACTCCATGGTGGTTTTGGGGGGACTGACGGGGAGTGGCAAGACAGAAGTATTGCGGGAGATCAAAGCAGCGGGAGAGCAGATCATCGATTTGGAAAAAATCGCCTGCCACAAGGGATCATCTTTTGGGGCCTTGGGAGAAAAGTCCCAGCCAACGGTGGAGCAGTTCGAAAACGACCTTTACGAAGTCATCCGCCTGCTCGATCCCAACAGAGCCATTTGGGTCGAAAATGAAAGCAGAAGCATAGGCAGGGTGTATCTACCAGAAGGGCTTTGGCACAGCATGAAAAAAGCTCCTTTGGTCCAATTGGTTTTGCCCTTTGAGAAAAGATTGGACGTCTTGGTGGCTTCTTATGCCAATTATCCTCCCGGACAGTTGCAAGAGGCCTTTGAGCGCATCCAAAAGCGCCTCGGTGGGCAGCATCTCAAAGCAGCTCTGGAAGCCCTCCAGGAACAAGATTTTCGGACTGCCGCCCAGATAGCTCTTCGCTATTACGACAAATCCTATCGCTACTTCGTCGAGCGAAGCCAGGTTGACCAGCTGATTTCTTTCCCGGTAGAGGAACACCAACCTCGCCAAACAGCAATGGCATTGATCGACTTGTGGAGAGAGCAAAATTTTACGAATTCTACAAATTCCAATCATCTATGAACAACAAGGAAACGCAACAATCCTGGCAATTGACCCAGTACAGCCACGGAGCTGGTTGTGGTTGCAAAATCGCACCGGCAGTCCTCGACCGCATCTTGCGCAAATCCGATGTCCCGATGTCTTTTCCGGGCTTGTTGGTGGGCAATGAAGAGCGGGATGATGCCGCTGTGATGGACCTGGGAGATGGCACGGCCATTGTCAGCACCACGGACTTTTTCATGCCCATCGTCGACGATCCCTTTGACTTTGGGCGCATTGCATCGGTCAATGCCATCAGCGACATCTATGCCATGGGTGCGACTCCTTTGATGGCCATTGCCATATTGGGCTGGCCGATCAACGAGATTCCTCCGTCGGTTGCCAATGCCGTGATTGAGGGCGGGCGACAGGCTTGCAAGGATGCGGGCATTCCCCTGGCGGGCGGCCACAGCATCGACAGTCCCGAGCCGATCTTTGGGCTGGCAGTGACCGGGCGAGTGTCCATTGATCAGCTCAAGAAAAATGGTGGGGCAAAGTTGGGTGACTTGTTGTACCTGAGCAAAGGATTGGGAGTTGGCATTTTGTCAACAGCTCAGAAAAAAGGAAAGCTACAGCCCGCCCATCGCCAACTGGCCCGCAACAGCATGACGACCCTCAATCGGGTGGGGAGCTTATTGGGCAAACACTCCTTTGTCCATGCCATGACAGATGTAACGGGCTTTGGCTTATTGGGGCATTTGTCGGAAATGTGTGAAGCCAGCGACTGCAGTGCGGAGCTTGATTTTGACAAAATACCTTTCTTGGACAAAGAAGCCTTGGACGGCTACCTGGCCGAGGGCTGTGTACCCGGCGGTACGCGACGCAATTGGGACAGCTACGGACACAAAATCGGAGACATCAGCGAATACCAACGCCATTTGCTTTGCGATCCCCAGACCAGCGGTGGATTGCTCGTCGCCGTAGACCCAGCCCATCAACAAGAATTTGAAGACTTTTGTGCATCACAAGACTTATCCATGCCTGTGATTGGTCGGATGGTGGCATCGCAAGGGGTATTGGTCAACGTCCGCTGAGAAATGGCAAACTGTTGCATGACTTACGATAGAACGCAATTGTTATGATGGCATTCATTTTTCGGCGCTTGGCCTATGGCTTGTTGGTATTGGTGGCGGTGAGTACCATCGTCTCCTCCATCATCTATCTGGCTCCTGTAGATCCCACCCGTCTCACCTTTGGGCAACGGGCCGATGCTGCGACGGTTGCTTCCAAACAAAAGGAATTGGGCTTGGATGCGCCCTTGTACCAGCAGTTGCTTTGGTATCTCAATGATTTGTCCCCACTCTCCATTCATCGGCACAGTGAGGAGGTACAGGAGAAGTATGCTTATTTTCGCTTGCTGTCAGTTGGAGAGTCTGCCTTGGTCTGCAAATGGCCTTACTTGCGCGAGTCGTTTCAGTATGGTCGCAAGGTGAGTCAAATGATTGCTGAGGCTGTGCCCTACACCATTGCGCTGGCCATTGCTGCCATTTTGCTGGCCAGCGTGTTGGGAATTTTGCTGGGCATCGTGGCGGCTCTTCGGCCCCGTTCTTGGTTTGACAATCTGGCCATGGTGGTCTCTGTGATGGGCATTTCCTTGCCCAGTTATGTTTCGGCCATGATCTTGGCCTTGATCTTTGGCTTTTACTTGCAAGACTACACGGGACTCAACATACAGGGGAGTCTGTTGGTCTTGGACGACTTTGGCGAGGAGCGCATCGTTTGGAAAAACCTCATTTTGCCAGCCATTGCCTTGGGCATCCGCCCGGTGGCCATCATTACCCAATTGACCCGTTCATCGATGCTGGATGTGTTGTCCCAGGATTTCATCCGCACCGCCCAGGCAAAGGGGCTGTCCCATTATCGGGTGGTCTTCAAGCACGCCCTGCGCAATGCCCTCAACCCGGTGGTGACGGCCATCTCCGGTTGGTTTGCTGCTCTGTTGGCCGGGGCCTTTTTTGTAGAGAATGTCTTTGGCTACAAGGGGCTGGGCAAATTGACGGTAGACGCCTTGTTGACCTTCGACATTCCCTTGGTCTTAGGAGCCGTTTTGTGTGTGGCAGCCTTTTTCGTATTTCTCAATATTTTGGTGGACATTTTGTATGCCCTGTTGGACCCTCGCACGGTGGTGAAGTGAGACACTGAGCTTGTTTGCTCACAACTTTGCCATCAAGTCTTCCAGGGCTTTGGTACTTTGGTTTTCCTTTTTGGCCGCTTCGATGGCCAGCTTGGCGATTTCCTTTGTTTTTGCTTTGTTCCCCGCTTTGTGCAAGAGATGGGCATAGGTGTCCAGGTAGGCATAGCTTGGCTCTTGGTCGGTCACCTCCTTCATCCATTCGATGCATTTTTTGACAACCTCTTGATCATCGCATTTTTTATACATGGTCCAACTAAAGTGGTTGATGTAGCCATTGTCAAACTCGCCATTGTCTTTTCGCTTCTTGTTGATTTCAAATACTTCGTCCCATTTGTTTTGGGCCATCAAATAGTCTTCTTCAAATCCTGGTAGGATGTCATTGGTCCAGCGGGGGCTCAAGGTGGTTTTTGCAAATTCAACGGCCTTGTCGTATTCCCCTCGGTCAAGCTTGGAAATGGCAACCTTAAACTTTGCAGAGACCAAATGATACAAGAGTATTTCGACATCTGTATTGCCATAGAGGTCTAGGTACTTTTGCTTGTTCGACAGTACGAAATCGGAAATGCTGGCGGGAGCGCTGCGTCCAAAATACAGGAGCGTTGAAAAATAATGCTCTGAGAATTTGTCCTCTGTGTCGGTAAAGTAAGTGCTCAGTTCCGCATCGTCGATCTTGGTATTGGTTCGATTCACAAAATCAGCATAAAACTTGGGATAGTTGGAGGGAGAGATTTCATTGGAGTATCCAGTCAGTATCTTGTTCTCTTTGTTCAATGCGATGCTTTCCTGTGTAAATTCCATGACGTTTTTTTGCAGCGTAAGGGAGTCCGAACCGGGGAAGCCATACTTTCTATTGACCACATAGCCTTCCTTGTTCAGCACGAGCCCTGTTGGGTAGCTGCCCACATGGTGTTTTTTGGACAGGTGAAAAGTTGTATCTTTCTCGGCATCGTATTTCAACAAGACAAAGTCTTTTTCAAGCAATTGCTGGATGGAGTCATTTTGAAAAACCCACTTGTCCAACTCTTTGCAAGGCATGCACCAAGTCGTGTAAAAATCGATCAGCAGTAGTTTGTTTTCTTTGGACGCAACGCTCAGCGCCTCGGTATAATTTTGGTCGATGATTGTCAAGTCTTGACTTGGATCTTCAGCAGTGGATTTGTCTCCGTTGCAGCTGATGAGCAAAAGGCAACAGGCAAAGAAAATATTGCATTTCATGGTTTATGATTTAGGAAAGGTGAAGCAACCCAACAGAACATTGGGTCGGTAAAAGTGCTGATGATCTAGACAGGAACTTAAAAGTACGAATTGTTTCATATTTTACAAATTTGCTTCAATGATTTTATTTTTGATTGTCGATCGTGCGCAACTGCAACGCAACGACTCGGAAGTCATTCAAACCAATGCATCATGGCACTGCCCAAAAATAGGAGAAGAAAAATCGTGGTCCACCAGCAGACCTACTACTGGATTGTCAATGCCAATGACGGCTGGTTTGACATCGTCATTCAGGCTGAATCCGGCGAGGGGCAAAAGATCATTGCCCAGTTTGGTTTTGAGACCAAAAATGAAGCAGGGGAGATGTACAGCAAACATTTTGAGATGAGTTCTTACTTGGTCAGAGAAACCATTCTCTACGGCTTGCGAAATGGCTTTGAGCCAGAGGTAAAGAAGAAAGACATGAAGCTGTTCGACATTTGGCGCGAATTGGACCTGGACATCCCTGGAAAGCGAAAGACGGTGAAGCTGGTAGAAAAAGTGGAAAATCGCCTGTTGACTCCGACAAGTGGATTGTCCGCAGAAGAACGAGAAGAAGTCCGCAGTTTCTTCAAAGAGACAAGGGAGTTTTTGCAATACAACGAATGGTTCCTCGGCTTTGAGACCTTACTGGATGGCCTGTACGAAAATGAGTGGAGGTTGGACAAGGGAGAATGGACCTTGGTCAAGGAAATCTTGAGGTCCAAAAACATCCTTGCAAAAGATGACTGGGCTTGGGTAAACGAACTGCAAAAGGGAGAGCCCAAAAGAGATGAGTCATTTCCAAAAGAGCATTAATCAAACACCCATGAGCAAACAACGACTCACCTACCAACAAAGAGCGGAGCGACTCGCAAAGGCCATTGACATCGCTGTCAAGATCGTCCAAGAATCGGAGCACTTCAACGATGATCTCAAGCAGCCAATGATCGACTTTTGCCAGCAGATAAAGCAATTGGCCCTGCATCCAGAACTGGCCTTCAAAAAGGTGGCCAGCATCAAACACTTGGAGCGGGACTTTTTGACCTATTGGAATGAATCGACTGGTAGGGCTGTGGACAAATTTTGGTTGGAGCTACACAAAAACGGGCTGGATTTTGAAAAAAGGGACAGCATCCAAGCCGTTCTCAAAAGAGGAAGAATCGCAAACATCTACGAATACGACAGCATCGTCGACAACATCCTGGTGGCCGAGCAGATCGGTCGGATCAACGAGGAGCAGGCAATTGAGTTGAACAGATTGATCGGAGATTATGAAAATCGCCACAATCCACCCACTACAAAGGAGGAAGATAAAATCGGTTAGGATGGCCTCTTCTCAATTTGTTTGGGATGACCCTTCTCAAGATTGGAAGCCTTGATGGTTCGGTTTGTGGAATTGTATGCTAAGAAATCGATGGGTTGTTGGGCTCGGTTTGAGGGGAAGTGCAAAGCAACGACACATAAATAACAGTTTTTATCTGTAATTAGTGCCATTGCTTTGATTTTTTTCCATAAAAATGCTCTTGCAAGCGGTTTGGGGGCAGTTTTATTAGGGTAAAGCAGTTGTTGTGTTTGTAGAATGTTGAGTCAGCAGACCCTTTTGTGCATCAGAAGGCGACTCCGAGGGAGAAGACCATCCGGCCCGGTGTATCGTCGAAGGCATAGGGGCGGTCGTTGAAAACGATGTGGTCGCCAAAGTTGTTGAAATTGCCTTCGTACTTGAAGTCCAGTACAAATTTCCAAATGTCCAGTCCCACACCAGCCTGCCAGCCATAGGTCATGCGGTCGAAGTTTTGGTCGTAGCCCTGGATGTCAAACAGGTCCGACTTGGAGTTGACAAAGAGGTGGCCGACTGGTCCGCCTTGTAGGCGAAGAGGCCCCATCTTGATTCCCATCATGAAGGGGATGTCGAGATACTGGTATTTTTCTGTCAGAATATCAGACACGTTGTTGAGGTCTTCGGCGCGGAAATCCACACTGTTGGAATTGAAGATGGCTTCGGGTTGGATGAAGAACTTCCCCATTTGAATCTGGGTAAACAATCCGAAGTGGATTCCATAATTGGCTTCAGAAACGGACAGCTTGAGGTCCTGAAAATTCTCTCGGTTGGTGATGAGCAATTCTCCGGGATTCACATCTGCGGTCGTAATACCACCACGAACTCCGAATTTGAACTGGGCCTGGGCCATTTGAAGGCTCATCAAACATACGGCAAATAACATCAGCTTCTTCATGGTTGTTTATTTTGGTTTTGTGGTAGAACGATGCAAAAAATGGCTCGGGTGCTATCGGCCTCATCCTTAACGTTATATTAACCGATCCAGGGGCGATTTTAGGATTTTGATAAAATCTAGGCCTTGCCACAGGCTGCGCAATTCGCCTCAAGTTCAGTACCTTTGTACAAAATTGAGCAACGACTTATGCTAATAGAAAGCGCTTACTATACAGGAAGCTATCCGACAGAATCCAAATGTCCCAAAAATTCTCTTCCGGAATACGCCTTCATCGGACGGTCCAACGTGGGCAAATCCTCCCTGATCAACATGTTGTGCGATCGCAAGGGACTGGCCAAGGTATCTGGGACGCCGGGAAAGACGCAGCTTCTCAACTTTTTCGAGATCAACAAAAGCTGGTACATCGTCGACTTGCCGGGCTACGGCTATGCCCGCATCTCCAAAACCAAGCGGCGCGAATGGGAAAAGATGATCCAGAGCTATCTGAAAAAGCGACAAACCCTCGTGTGTGCCTTCGTGCTGATCGATTCCAATGTGAAGCCACAGCAAATCGACCTGGAGTTCATCAACTGGATGGGGGAGATGCACGTGCCCTTTGCCCTGGTGTTTACCAAAACAGACCGAAAAAAGAAGGGCCTGGACGTTGAGGTCAACATTGCCGAGTTCAAAAAGGCCCTGCTCGAAAACTGGGAAGAATTGCCGCCCGTCTTCGAAACTTCTTCTGTTTTGCACAGCGGAAGGTCGGAAATGCTTACTTTTATTGAACAGACCAATGCGAAACTGATACATGAGTAAATTATCCGGCCCTACCAAACCCGTCATTGAACGCATCGAAGACTGGCCCATCTACCGGCTCAGCGAAGACCGAGAGGCCTTTGTTCAGCAAATTGATGAATTTACCGTGGATCGACTCATGCAACTGAGCAATGAACAGCTGCAAGACATCATTGTCAAAACGATCTATCTGGAGCGCATTCGCATCAAGGAGGAGCCCTGGAAAGTGGACCCACCCAATGAACGGCAGTTTTGGGGACGCATTCGAAAGCACATGGTGCGGCGGTCCTTGGACAAGAACGATGAAGAATCCCGGATGCAAACGGAGGAAATCCTTCGACGCATCGTCAATCGCTACAGCGAAGAGATTGTCGGTACCTTCAAAATTCCCACCTTCCGCTTTGCCCGTCGCTTTCTCACCCTCTTCTTCAACCGCCTGCTCAACACAGCCGCCAGCCGCAACCTAAGCCGCATCTGGAGCACCCGCCACCGCGTATCCGAACGCTTCAACGTGGTTGGCGACATTGACCAGCTTCGCAAATTGGCCACCAAAGGCACCCTCGTCGTCGTGCCCACCCACTCCAGCAACCTCGATTCAATCATGATCGGCTATGTGTTGGACTTGATGGGCTTTCCATCCTTTTCCTATGGCGCTGGCCTCAACTTGTACAATACGGGCTACACAGCTTATTTCATGAATCGTCTGGGGGCCTATCGGATCGACAGACGCAAAAAGAACCCCATTTACCTGGAAACCCTCAAAGGAATGTCCAATCTCTCCATTCAGCGGGGAACCAACAGTTTGTTTTTTCCGGGAGGCACCCGTTGTCGGTCTGGCAACATTGAAAACAAGCTCAAAATGGGGATGTTGGGGACAGTTGTGGAGGCGCAGCGAGCCATTTGCGAGAGGGGAGAGGACAACAAATTGATCATCGTGCCGCTCATTTTGTGCTACCACTCGGTGCTGGAGGCCAAATACCTCATTGATCAGCACTTGAAGCGGACTGGCAAGGAGCAGTACATTGATTACTCTTACAGTCGCAGAAAGGTCTTGAGTTTTATGTGGCGACTGTTCTCTGCCTCTTCCAAGATCACCCTGTCCTTTGGGAAGCCAATGGATGTGTTGGGCAATTTTGTCAACGAAGAAGGGGAGAGCTTTGACAGACATGGGCACAAGGTGGAGATTGCCGATTACTTTGTGAGCGATGGAGAGATCAGGACAGACTTGCAAAGAGAACAAGAATATACCCGCATATTGGCCAAGCGGATCGTGCGGCGCTACCATCGCGACAATGTCGTGCTCAGCAGCCATCTGGTTGCCTTCAGCGCCTTCAACATCTTGCGCCACACCAATCCCAACCTCGATCTGTATGGTTTGCTTCGCTTGCCAGAGGAAGAGTACATTTTCAATTTTGATGTCTTGAAAAAGGTCGTCTCCCAATTGCGGGACCACCTTCTGGGGATGGAAAAAAATGGGCAGATCAAGTTGTCGCGGCAAATTCAGGGGGATGTGGAGGAGTTGATTCGCCACGGCATGCGCAATTTGGGCATCTTTCATCCAACCAAGCCGCTTCACTTCAGCAAATCGGGACAGTTGGTGAGTCAAGACTTCAAGTTGTTGTACTACTACCACAATCGATTGGAAAATTACCACTTGGAGAAGGTCATCCAGTGGAAGGGACTCGACGATGGTTCTTCCGCCGCCGTTGACCAGCCGCAGGTGCTGATGGGTCAATAGACGAAAACTGAACTTAGCCCCCTATGTTAAAAGCTTTTTTTGAGTCGGAACGGAACATGATCATCGCCATTTTGCTCAATGCGATCATCATTTTCTTATTGTATTTTCCACAGATTCAGGCCAATCATCCGCAGCTTTTCTGGTGGTTGGAGTACATCGATTTGTTGTTTGTGCTGTTCTTTTTGATCGAAGCCGTTGTAAAGCTGTATCATCAAAAGCCAAGCAAGTATTTCAAGAGTGGTTGGAACCAACTCGACTTTTGGGTGGTGGTATTCAGCTTGCCCTCCTTGCTTCACCTCATTCCCGGCTTTGGCATTGTACACACCTCTTTGTTCAAGCTGCTCCGTCTGATCCGCCTTTTCCGCCTCATTCAGTTTTTGTACATCATTCCCAATATGGAAATGATCATGAAGGGCCTGTTTCGGGCCTTGCGGGCATCCATTTTCGTCTTGTTGGTGCTTGTGTTTTTCAATTTCATGCTGGCCATCTTCACCTGTCACTTCTACGGAGAATTGGTGCCGGAGTACTTTGGCGACCCCTTGATTGCCAGTTATTACATTTTTCAGATGTTTACCATCGAGGGCTGGAATGAAATCCCCAAGGTGGTGGCCGAGGCTGCCGAGGCTGCCAACATGCCATATGGTCATCTCATCATTGGCGTGTCTCGCTTTTACTTCATTCTGGTGGTCTTGTTGGGTGGGATATTCGGCATGTCCCTGGCCAACGCCATTTTTGTCGACGAGATGACCTTGGACAACAACCAGGAATTGGAAAAGGAGATTGGCAAGCTGCAAAATCAGATTGCCGAGATCAAGGAGCTATTGCTCAAAGAAAAAAGCTGAGGTATTGTCTACTCACCAAAGCCAATCGCTCCGATGGGCGTAAATACCTCAGCCCGAAAAAGTCGTAAGGCGTGTACTATTGTTCTGACTGTTCAGAGATCATTCTCTTGTGATCAATGTCTTTTTGGTGCTTTGTCCGTTGGCATCCGTGATTCTGTAGTAGTGGACAAAGCCGCTCAGGTCTTGCACATCCACTTCCAATTGGTGGGAGCCTGCCTCCAGCTGTCCGTTGAATAGCTGCCGGACCACTTGTCCATTTTTATCGATGATGTCGACCGTCACAATGCCTGCTTGGCTGGTTTCAAACTCCAGGGTTTGGTTGGTGGCTGAGGGGTTGGGGTAGATTTTCATGGGGCGATCCGCCTGTCGCGACGCCCTTGCAGTCTCTTCGGGACCATCTGCCCGCATCAGCAGGAAGCCAAGTTTTTTCATCCGATCTCGATCGGTTTTGAATTCCTCCTTCTTCTGTCCCCGCTTCCGGTGAAACTTGCCACTGAGCTCCTCGTCCATTTGACCCATGTGCTTGTCTACGATGGCTTTTTTATCGACCTCCCATTGGGCGACTTGGTCTTCTATTTCGCCATTGATGCGTTCGATGTCATCGCTGTAGGTGTCGATGAGTTCGTTGGCCAAGCTTTGGTACTCAGTGTTGGATTTGAGGAAGCCCATCAGACCCGCCTTGCGGTGTTTGCGACCTTTGGGGCCATGGGATTTTCTGGCCATTGACTGCTCAGCATCTCCTTGGCGGTCCGCCCTTCTGGCTTGTGCCTTCCCTTTGTGTTCAGCTTTGTACTGTTTGAGGGCGGTGCGCAATTTTTCCACAGCGGCAATGTCCTCCGGGCTCATTTCCTGCTCCAATTTCTGTCGTTGCTCCAGCATGACAGGGCGGATGTTTTCCTTTTGGTAGGCCTTCAGTTCCTTGGACATGGCTTTCATGCCTTCCCTTCGGGCTTTGCCTTTTTCCTTTTGTTCGGCAACGAGCTCTTTGAGTTGACTTTGTTGTTCGGGAGTCAAGATGGCTTCTATTTTGACCTTGTATTCTTCCTTGAGGGTGGTCATGGTCTCGCGATCGGGTGCTTCTCCCTCCTGGCGCAATGCCCGGAATTCGGACCGCATCTCCGATTTGATGTCCTGGAGCTGTTGCAGTTGGTCTTCGTCGAGATTGAGTTCTTCTTTGAACTTTTCAATTTGTGGCAGCGTTCGATGTTTGTGTTTGCGAGCTGGCTGTGCAAAGCTGGTAATGGCAAAACAAAGCACAAGGGCAGAGCCACAAAGCAATCTGATCAATTGATTATTTTTCATATGTCAAAAAAAGTTTTTGAAACTTGTTCGGATTGTCAATCATGTTGATGGGTGTTCTGCTACCGGTTCACAGAGACGAGCCCATTGGTTGGGAATGATCCCTTTTTTGATTTTTTGTCTGTCAGATTCGAAACAGGTTCCGGATGTACTAAAATTGTCAATCCTATGACTGCCAAAAGTGGCCAGGGTTTAAAATGGGCAAGAAAAAAATGATCTGGGCGGTCCGAAAACAGAAATTGGCACACAAATGTTACATTTGTATCTAAAGTGTGTTGAGCGTCAAATGACTGCACGCTTTTCCCTCTTCAATCTAAGAGCTTGTTCAAATTTAGTTTTTCAGCTAATATGAAATGGATTTCACAGCCAGACGAAGCTCATTTTGAGGTGCATAGCCGGAGGCTACGTGCCGAAAGATAGCTGAAGGATGGTGAAGAAAGACGTTCATATTAGCGAAAAGATTAACTTTAGACAAGCTCTAAGGCGATGGTAGGCAGCCGGTATGGGTTGCCGGGTACCCGTTGGGGTGCCAAGAAATGATAATTTGAGTTTTTTACCTGAAATTTCACATCCTTGAACTATATAATTTATGATCTAGAAGCCACTTGCTGGGAGGGCAGTCCGCCCGGCCTGGTGCAGGAGATCATCGAAATAGGTGCCATTCGGATCAACGAATATGCCGAAGAGACAGGCAGTTACAATCGTTTTGTAAGGCCCATTCTCAATCCGTATTTGTCGCCCTTTTGCAAGGATTTGACAAGCATTGCCCAAGAGGATGTCGATCGGGCAGAAACCTTCAACAAGGTCATCGAAGAGTTTCAAGACTGGATCGGCTTGTATGAAGAAGACTATTTCTTGTGTTCTTGGGGGAGCTTTGATCGGAATATTCTCATTACTGACTGCAAATTGCATCGTTTGGAATACGATTGGGTGGAGCCACACGTTAATTTAAAGCAACGCTACCAGCGAATGATGCGCCTGCATCGGCCCTGTGGGCTGAAAAATGCGGTCAAACGCGAAGGCATGGAATTCGAGGGCATCCACCACAGAGGCATTTCCGATGCAGAAAACCTGGCTCGCATTTTCAAAAAACACTTTGGTGAATGGCGAATCGACTAGGCATCGGACCAAATTTTATTTTTCATTCAAAAAATACGACTTCTAAGATGAAAAAAATTTTGTTACCACTCTTTTTCATGACTGCAGCTGTACTGCTGACATTGCCGGCACAGGCCCAAAAGAAAATCAGCGATGGCTTCGTCAAGTACGAGCTGGCCGACATCAAGGGAGACAACTTGCCCCCACAGGTCGGTATGATGAAAGGAAGTAAACTCGACGTGTACTTCAAAGGAGACAAGCAAAAAGTGTCCATGAACTTCATGAACGGCATGATGGCCATGCAAGTGTTCAAAATGAGCAAGGAAGACCCAGGTACGGTCCTGACCGACATGATGGGCAACAAGACCATGGTCAAGCAAGACAAGGAAGATGCCGTCCAAAACAAGGTCGAAAACATGAAAGTGGATGCGGTCAAAGGGGCTTCCAAAGAAATTGCCGGATACAAGTGCCAAAAGGCCATCGTCACCACTGCCAACGGAGACAAAATGGAGATTTACTACACCGACAAAATCCAGCCTACTGCTTCTTACTTCGACGAGGTGTTCCCTGGCTTGGATGGATTTCCATTGGAATACAGAATCAAAAACCAGGGCATTACCATGGTGTACAGTGCAACTGAAGTGAGCGGCAGCCTACCAGACGGCAGCTTCGACATTCCAGAAGGTTACAAAGAAATGTCCGCCGAGGAGTTCAAAAAGCAAATGGGTGGTATGGGCAATCTTGGCTTCTAAGCTGGATCAACGTCCACTCGCACTCATGTCCTCTTGAGTAGACTCGGCATCTACCTTGTCTACCACCAACTGGGCGTTATCCGGAAAACGGGTGGCGTCCAGTTGTGCTTTGAAGGCATCCCGAACCTTTTCGAAAGCCGGAACATCTCCCTCTGGCATGGGATCGGGTGGGGGAAGGTTCTCGCGCAGGTGGTTGACTTGTCGGCCGTGTTTCCAAAAGCGGAAGCAAACGTGTGGGCCTGTCGCCAGCCCCGTAGAGCCTACATAACCGATGGTCTCTCCCTGCCGCACATGGACGCCTGGGCGAATCCCCTTGGCAAATGCTTGCATGTGGAGGTATTGGGTCTGGTAGACCTTGTCGTGCTTGATTTTGACATAATTGCCGTTGCCCCGCGTTCTGCTGGCTTTGGTCACCACGCCATCGGCCACCGCAAAAATGGGGGTCCCTCTCGGCGCTGCATAATCCGTCCCCAAGTGCGCCTTGCGTCTTCTCAGCACGGGGTGGAAGCGGGTGAGGTTGTAGCGAGATGAAATGCGGGAATATTTGACAGGAGATTTCAAAAATGCTTTCTTCATGGGCCGGGCTTCCAAATCGAAAAAGCCAGCATGTTTGGTGTTTTCAAAGTGAAATGCATAGAAATCTTTGCCTGCATTCTGAAAATAGGCAGCCTGTATCTTCCCAACGCCAACGGGCTTGCCATCGATCAGTTGTTCTTCGTAAACGAGCTTGAACTTGTCTTGGTTTTGGATGTGGTGAAAGTCAATTGACCAAGCAAATACATCCTCCATCAGGGCCGTCAGTTCGTAGCTCAGACCATTGTCCGTCATGGTATTCCAAAGAGAAGAGTAAATGATGCCGGAAGCCGTTTTGATCTGAGTTTCAATGGGATAGCTGGTCTCTGTGGCCGTGCCATTGTTGAGATCGTAGGTGATGTATTTGAAGACGCTGGGTTCGTACACAAAATAGTCAGCTCCTTGGCTGGTGTCGCGGCTCAGTATGGTGTAGGGGCGTCCGGCGCGTAGATTGCGCACATCGAAGATGCCCTTGGAGTTGCGAGCGAGTTGGTCGATCTTTTGGTATTCTACCTTGTGTCTGGTCAGGATGTCTGAGAGAAACTCATTGTTGGCAATGGTCGCTCTGTGGACTTGGAAGGTGTCCAGCGCAAATCCATATTGGAGCGTTGGCTCGATTAGATCGAAGGCACCATGAGGTGCCTGTGGGGTGCGGGAGGAAGCGGCAAGGCGTCCATCCGGTTGACTGGTAGACAGGTACGCCAATGCGACGGCAGCCAGGCAAAAAATGAGCAATCCAAGTTGGAAGTAGGGTGTTTTCTCAGGTGTGTTCAACCGATTTTTGTAGAAGGGTTTCTCTGTACTCACTGCGTTTTGTTGTTTTTAGAAAGTTTGCTCCGGTACAAATATAGATGGCCATCAATTGCATCAAACAATTGCGGCTATGGACATGGGTTCATCTGTTGTACCGGGGAAAATTTTGCAATCCAAATGTAGGGAATGTCTTTTGATAAACAATCAACAAGACGGCAATTTAACATTTGCTGTCCGATAATGTTTAACCGTACAAAGGATGTGCCTTTTGTGAGCAAGATCTATTTTCGAAGAATCACGTCGACTCGTCTGAATTGCTGGGCATCGTCCTGATTGGTGCTGTCTCCGATGGAGCCCATTCCCTCGTTGCGAATGACTTTGTTGATCGTAATGCCATTGCGCTTGAGGTAATTGGAGATGGCGCGTGCCCGTTTTTCCGACAAGGCCTGGTTGTAGGTCACATCGCCCGATTGGTCTGCATACCCAACGATTTCCACCTTCCAGTCCTCTTCCTCCTGCAACAAGCCCACCAAGGCTCGGAGGTCACTGGCCGTGCGTTCGTTGATGAAATGGGAGTCAAAGTCAAAGAAGAATTGGACTCTTTTCTCGGTGATTTCTCCCACTCCTTTGGCCACAAACTCTGGTCGGGCGCCTGCAACGGGAATCAATTCTATGATGACATCTGCCGGAACAGCATTGTCTTGTGCTTCCAGGTATTGTGCCCCCACATAGTACTCGTAACCATCTTTTTCGATTTGGAAAGAGTAGCCTTTATTACCAGGCAGGCACAAGAAAAACCATCCTTTCTCATCGGTCTGCACCTGCCATTTTTGCCCCTCCCGCCCAATGGTGATCTGAGCTGTCAATGGCTCAAAGGTCAAACTCTCCACCACATGGCCTTGCAAATGGACGATGGGATCGGGGCGGAGCGATTCGGGCAGCTCGATCTGGTAAATGTCGAGTCCACCTTCGCCATCTTTGCGGGCAGAAGAAAAATAGGCTGTCTTACCATCTCCCTGCACGTAAAAACCCAATTCCTTGGCTGGCGAATTGATGGGAAAGCCCAAATTGATTGGTTGACTCCATTTTCCCCCCTCAAAACGACTCATGAACAGGTCGCCATCTCCTTGTCCAGGCAAGGTGGTAGAGGAGAAATACAGCGTTTTGCCATCGCTGGAAATGAAAGGAGCTTCTTCGTCTCCTGGCGTATTGATTTGTGCGCCCAGGTTTTGCGGGCTGCTCCATTCTCCGTTTTTGTCCAATCGACTCACCCAAATGTCGGCTCCTCCCAGGCCACCATCTCGGCTGCTGCTGAAAAACAACATCTGCCCATCGCAAGTGATGGCGGGTTGAGAGTCCCAAAAATGGGAGTTGAGAGAACCTTCCAGTCGGCGGACTTCTTCCACTTCTCCATTGGAGAGGGTGGCTTGGTAAATGTCGCAACCTCCCTCTGTATCGGCCCGCATGCAGCCAGCGAAGTAAAAAGACTTTCCGTGGGCTTCAAATTTGGCCATCCCTTCGTTTTTCTGGGTATTGATGGACTTTCCAAAAGAGCGAGCCTTTTGCCATTGGTCCTTCTTGAGCAGGCTGATCATGACATTTTCGTCCTCGGCCTTGCCCTGTCGCGTGAAAACCAGCTGGGCACCATCGCTGGTGATGGTCGGCAGGTAATCATCGTGGACAGAATTGACAGCGTCCGACAGGTGTATGGGGTAGGCATAGACCCCGGAAGTATCCATTTTTTCAATGAACGCAATGTTTTCCTCTCGCTGCTGGAGCAAAATGTCGTAGCCCGTCTCCATGCCCGATTCCTTGGAGCGGTTGACGTAGCTCTGGCCCTTCATTTCGCGGTAGCGTTGGTAGTAATACTTGGCCTTCTCCATGTCGCTCAGCTGAAAATAGGCCTCGCCACATTCAAAAAACGCAGCGCGAGACAGTTTGTCGTCCAGGTCAAAGGACTTCTCCAGGGCTTCGATGGTCCCTGCCAGATCTTCCACCTCCAGCATCACCCGCCCCAGTTCTCTGTAGGCGACCGCAAAGTTGTCTTTGATTTTGATGGTGTGCTTGAGCTGTCGGATGGCTTGCTTGTACTTTTTGCCATTGATCAGCTGTTGGGCGTGGCGAAGGGATTTTTTGGCGTTGTTGGTTTCGAAGAAATCCTGGCTGGTTTGCGCAGTACAAAGGTGTACCAGCAAGGAGAGGCATGTGAGTAACAATGACTTTTTCATATGTCCATGGTTGTCAGTTCGTACTAAAGGACTGCACGGCTCCTTTTGTTTACAGACTCAAAAAACAGCCCGGTTTTTGTTCGGATTGAGACTCAGCTGATTTTGAGTATTCGGATACTGAAAAGGGGAAAACAAGCGATGGTATTCTTTCTTTGTGCTACCGAAGGGAGGTCCCTGGAAGGGAAGGGATTGGTAGAATCAATCCGGTTGTCTTCCCTTGGTCATGCAATAATGCTGCCGTTTTTTCCTGCCGCACAGGGCGCAGCAGGATGGACACAAATCGGGAGAATGCTTGTTGTAGTTTCAGTGCGAAAATCAAATTCGGTCAATCTTCTGATCAGCCAGGCTCATCGAGGCGCGTCGGGATGTTGTTCCGTCTTGCTGGCGCCCTCTTTTGGCCGAGAGGCTATCAGGTCACTTTCGAGCCGCAAAAATGCAAATATCTTGGCAAAGAGGTTAGGATTTTTTTCAATATAAGGCGAAAATCTTCCCAAATCAATGAAAAGCTCTCTTGTAGAGGGGGAATATTGTACAGCAAGGCGTCTTGATGGGCAGTAACATGTCCTGTTTTTGGTCGAGGAACAAATGCAAAATTTGATTATTTTGGCAGCTGAGAAATTCAGAGGAAAAATCATTGACATGAAGGAATTGTTGCCTGCTGTTTTGGATTGGGTGAAGGAAGGGACACCTTTTGCATTGGCCACCGTCACCCATACCTGGGGGTCATCGCCTCGGCCCATTGGCTCTGTCATGGCCATCAGTGGGCAGATGGACATGTTGGGATCGGTGAGTGGCGGGTGCATCGAGGGCGCGGTGGTGACAGAGGCAATGGAGGTGATGGCCGATGGATTGTCTCGTCAATTGGCCTACGGGGTCACCAATGAGGATGCCTGGTCGGTGGGCTTGAGTTGTGGCGGAAAGGTAGAAGTGTTCGTGGAGCAGGTGGCTGTCAATGCTGGTTCAGAGAGTGAACGAACCGTTTGGGCAAGCCTGTGGAGATGCCTGGCCAATGACCTTGCCTGTATTTGGCTGACTCGTTTGGCAGAAGGGGAAGGGGAGCATGTACTGGTGCATCCAGATGGAAGAATGCTCGGAGAGAGAGCCAGTGACCGCTTGAAAGAACTCGCCTTGCAATCTTATCAGGAGCGGAAGAACCAAATCGTGGAAGTGGCGTCAGAGCGGTGGTTTGTTCGCATTTTGCCTCGAAGAAGCCAATTGTTGATCATCGGAGCGGCCCATGTCAGTGTGGACTTGGTTCGATTGGCACAACTGTATGATTTCGAGACGATTGTGATCGACCCGAGGAAGGCCTTTCTAAACAAAACAGTTTTTCCCGTGCCACCAGATCAGTTGATTGGTCAGTATCCAGACGACGCCCTGCCCGCTTTCGACTTGGATGCTCATACCTACGCTGCCGTCTTGTCGCACGATCCAAAAATAGATGATCCAGCCTTCCAGCTGTTGTTGCGCTCACAAGTGGCCTACATCGGGGGGCTGGGCAGTCGAAAAACGCAGGCCAAGCGGAAAGCGCGCCTCCTGGAAGCGGGCTTTACAGAAGCGGAAATCGACCGGATTCACGGCCCCATTGGCTTGGACATTCGGGCCAAGACAGCGGGGGAGATTGCCCTGAGCATCCTGGCCGAAATCATTCGTGTGAAAAATGAGTTTGCCTAATGTCATCGGGAGGGCTGACAAATTCGAACCCCCTGACAAATTGATCTGTTCTTATTTTGGGACTTTGACTGACAATACAATGAGCAACAGCAAACAAATATTCGACAACCACGGTCGGCTGATCAATTACGTTCGATTGGCCGTAACAGATCGATGCAATCTGCGCTGTTTTTACTGCATGCCAGAGGAAGGCATCGAGTATGTAGACCGCGGGGAGTTGATGAGCTATGAGGAGATGGAGCGAATGCTGGGCGTCTTGACCAGCTTGGGCATCACAAAGGTGCGCATCACCGGGGGAGAGCCCTTTGTGCGCCGGGGGATGTTTGACTTCATGGAGCGCGTCAGCCGCATCGAAGGCATTCGGCAGATCCATTTAACCACCAATGGCACCATGACCACCAAATTGATCCCAGAGCTGAAGCGCATCGGGATTGCCTCGGTTAACCTCAGCCTGGATTCCCTGGACCGCCAACGATTTTTTGACATCACCCGGAGGGACAAGTTTCCAGCCGTTTGGAACACCTTCCTGGCATTGCTCGCCCACGACATCCCCACCAAAATCAATGCAGTTGTCATGGAGGGAAAAAACATCGATGACCTGATCCCCATGGCAGCACTGACCAAAGAACATCCCGTAAGTGTGCGCTTCATCGAAGAAATGCCGTTCAACGGAGCCGGGAAGCATTACGAGCAGCTCAAGTGGAACCATCGGCACATTTTGTCCCACCTCAAAAAGCAGTTCCCCAAGCTGGAGAAGATTCCAGACCCACCACATTCTACTTCTGCCAATTACCAAATCCTAGGTCACAAGGGGACCGTGGGCATCATCGCAGCCTACAGTCGGTCTTTTTGCGGCAGTTGCAATCGCATCCGAATCACCCCAAAGGGCTTGCTGAAAACCTGCTTGTACGACGATGGGGTCTTCAACATCAAGAAACTGATGCGGGCCGGGGCCAGCAATGCGCAAGTCCGGGAGGCATTTGTCAATGCCTTGGGCCATCGGGCGAAGGACGGGTTTGAGGCGGAGAAGAATCGGACCTTGGGATTTCCGGCGACCGAGTCGATGTCGACGATTGGGGGGTGAGTGTCGTTTGACCTTCTGCTGGTTGGAGCTGTATAAAAGAATGGATCATTCTTGGCAACCATCAAAAGACAATATCTTGATATTTGTCAATAGGAGAGTAACCTAGCCCATCTGGGGCCGGTAATTGGTTACTTGTACTTGGGCCTTTTGGGATTTTTACTATCAAATCTGTATCCACTCCTGACTTTTCTTTTAAGGGGAAACTCGTAAATACCATCTTCGCGAATTCGCCAAATAAAGTGTTCTACAACCTTTTTTCTGTTCAATAAGGAATGCTCAACTGAAAATATGAGCGTTGAGTGATCTAAGAAATCAGCCTTGGTGATTCTTGATGATGAAGTTCCCGAAATCAGGGTCATTCCAACCTCGAAGTAGTCTTTTTTCCAAGTACCGTCATTGTCCTTGTAATATCCATAAAGACGATGTGCCCCATGTTGGTCCAGAAAAACGAAATTTAGAAAGTTGTCATCAAAATATTTTGCATTGATTTCTATTGGTTTGACATTTGATGATATGGTGATGGGAATATCTTGTTGTCTCAAATCCAATTCATAGGATTTTGTACTGTCATTATATGTAAATTCATCAACATTCAATTGAAGCTGGGCAAATGCAAGTTGAGAGACCGTTATGGTAAGTAATATCAGTAGGTATTTCATTGTTTTATATGTAAAAGTTATTTGTGAGCTAGAGTCTTTGAAAGAAGGATGTAATTGGTATGACACGTAAAAATGCTAATGCAAAGATTTTGTAATAAATGATGACCGTATTCAAAAAGAATTTTCTTGATCTAATCATAAAATTGCAGCTCTTTTAAATTTATGGTATTTTCTTTATCGACCCAAAAGAAATAGTTCATTTCTCCATTAATAACTCTATGAATGATAGTGCCACTGACAACTGTAATAGCCTCGTCTTCGTATAGTGCCAAATCCTGGTGGTTGTATTTTTTTCCATAGGAAGGATCAAATAATTCATTATCATAGGTTACGATGGCATGATTCAGGAATATGGACCTTGGATCATCCACATTACCTTGGCCTCTGACCCCAAGAGCTCCAGGATCAGATTTTGCAGACTCATACGAATCACCAGAAAGAGGGATAAAAGTTCCCTCTGTAGTATTATCCCACTCTTTGACCAGAAAATGGTATAGTTCATAGTCTATCATTACATCATTTATTCCAAAAAAGGTCTCGGCATTAACGCGAATCTTATCCAAGGCAGCAGATGATAATGCTACAAATCCATTGATACCGACTGGTCCTGCTACTGTCATTCCTCTGCATCTGCTTCCCGATATACCTTGTACTTTTATCATATCATCAAATAGCATTGCAAATGCTCCACATCTTCCATCCCCATCGACTGATTCAAGAAGTAGCTGTAAGGTATTACACCGCGTTACGGTTGCTCTGTTTGAATAATAGGTTAGTAATAAATTGTCACTTGTTCTACGAACGTCAAATTCCAGAAATGGTGTATACATATTTGAAACAATCTCTGATTCCCCAGAAAGGCCATTGGCATTTACACATCCCAAGTGTAGTGATGTATGATAAACAGATGTTGGTCCAAAGAGCCCCTGTTCTGATGCAGGAATATCATGGGTAACGTATAAATTATTGTAACTGGTCTCTATAAGTTCCCAATCTTCTTCATTTGAAGAGTTTGTGTTGCAAATTTTCCACTCTATATCAAAGTTCTGGAAGTATTGAACCTTGCTTGGTTCAAATGCTTGATTAGCGATGGCTGGGCCATAGATGGCAGTACTTCCATTGAGTATAACCTCAAGTGGAGGCAGATACAAGATACCGTCCCGCATGCCTTTTACCCAAAATGTTGCTTCACAATTTTTGAATTTTGCAGTGATTTTAGGTCTTCTACCACTTACATAAGCTACAGGCTTCCTTGTATCTTTTTTCCACTGAGGTGGGAAATAAAAATCTGTTTGATCCGATGCAATGATTATATCATATGACGAATCTTCCTCTTCAAAAGAAACTTCTTCCAACTCTTGACTAGCTCTTACAAAGTCTACATCTATTGTTTCCTGAGCGTGTAGACTAATAACTGAAAAGCCTATAATGATTAAAGAATAAAGTAGTTTCATATTGCTTTAGATTTTTTCGATAGATTAGTTGCGATCCAAGTTCCAGCGTTTGATCAGAATATTGTCGTTGAAGTCTTTTTCTTCTACTTCTAAGACAATGTGATTATGATTTGCCTCGATTAATTTGAAATACCTACTAGTGTAGTTAGTATGAATAATTGCTTCCTCAAAGAAGCTATGGACTTCAAATATATTGGTTGACTTATTGTAACTATATAAAAGATTTCCTGATAGGCCCGCTTGATTGCTGAATAAGCCCGTCTGATTTGCATAGAAACTAACATCTTGACTACTCTTGTCTACATTGATGATTTCTCCACCTTTCCATTTTTCGACAATGATGGCAACTTCCCAATCTCCTGTAAACATATTATTGCTTTGAGAAGAAGTTGTGTGGTTTTGATTACAGTTGTCTTTTTTGCAAGAAACGAGTGTAACAATGCTTAGTGAGAGTATGAATGAAATGAGTATTTTCATTTTTGAAATGTATATTTGTAGATTACTGCCAATGATTCATTATCAATGGTGTTATATCTCAGTGTATTAGACAAAGTGATTTTATCAGCAGTCATTGATTCAATTAGATAATACCTGCTCCGTAGCCTATTGGCCTTGTTTTCTGTATCTAGAAAAATGATACTCATTCCAGGATGTTTATCGTAGAAAAAGTATGTTACATTACTCAACTCATTTTCTATATAAATTTGGCCACTTCCGTCAGCTTCCATGGATGCTGTACCTGAATCGGTATGTGTGAGTACTTCTGTCCCCAAATCAAGATTGTGATGATACTCTTCATATGTCAATGTCCATATTCCAGGAATTTGTTTGGCATCCCCAGAAAGACATCTATCATCCCTATTTCCACAAGAAGAGATACATATGATTGCAATGGAAAAATATATTATTTTCCTTACGATATTAGTCATTGATCTTTGTGATTTTTACAGATTTATTGATTTCTGATCCAGTAATATGTAGTATGTAAATTCCAGTTGTATTTATGGCGCTTAAATCAATTTTTAACTTCTTTTGATTATTTAAATTCCAGGGTTTATTCAGCAGTAGCCTGCCTTGTAAATCAAATAGCTCGATACGAATGTCTTCTGACTTTAAAGCTTTACTCATTGCCTCAATGTAAAGATGACCATTGGTAGGGTTAGGATATATTCTTATGTCCCCTTCCTCAGTGGAAGATGGATAGTGGATTTCTGATCGGAGCTGCAGAGGTGCCATTCCCTCATTGGAGTATGATACATCATTCAAGGAATCAACTACAATCACATCATCATATATCAGTTCAAAGTCCTTTCCATTTGTAATAGACTCGTTCTTCAGTACATCTTCAAAAAAGGGGATGATGTTATTGAAATTTTTATCCAATTCTAGTTGATCACACATGGAGTACCTCTTTTGAGCATTAGATTCCTCCCCAACTACATTACCTTGACAGTATATTCCTGAGACATTACATCTACATAGCTCTCCACCTCCACGGCAAGAGTTAATCTGTTGGCAAGACTGAAATACTCCAATATATCCTACTATCAATAAATCTGTATATTGGATGATGTTCCTGTATGGGCCATCTGGCGTGTTAAAATCACACACCTGAACTCTACCACAATAGGCTCCATTGGGGCAATACCTGCACCCGCTTGTTCTAAAAGTTTTGCGGAATCCATTGTAAACACCGCAGCGTTCATGGGTTTCATTATTGTATCTGCCCAGTCTACAGTCAGAGATAAGACTATAGTAAACTCCAACATTTCTACTTCCAACGATCTCATTGTTCCCTCGACATATAATTTGTACGAAGTTACAGTTATTGGGGTCAGTCCTTTCAAAAGTAGGATACTCTACTTCTTCAATCACTTCTTCGCCACATTTGGAAACAAAGGTACATCCTTGCCATAATTCTTTTATTTCTTCAGTAGGTACGTACCAACACTTCGTAGTTTTACACTGATCCTTATCAGATATAGTGACACAGTAACTACCTGTGGATAAGTCGTAAATGGATCGTGAACGTTTTCCATTACTCCACCTAAATGTGTAAGGCCCCGGAGCTCCAGATATGCTTTCAATTTCTATGCTTCCTACATCATATCCGCTACATGCAACCCCTATGGATGCTGTAACGGACCATTCCTGGCTCTCACAGTCTTTTAAAGTGAAGCAGCGATTATCTTCTGTACATCCATCAGTTATGGTTACACAGTAGACCCCATAGTCGATGTTCCATAAATCTTGGTTATTTGATTGAAAACTAGATGGACCATTCCAATTATAAGCATAACGACCTGATCCTCCAGTCACCTTTATGTCAATTGATCCATCCTTTTGATTGGGGCCTGTCGGGTGTCTAGAGAAGAAAGAGGAAATAGAAACGGGTGATACTGTGGAAGTGCTACCAGGCGTACAAGCATAATCAAGGATACCAGATTCTTGATTGCAACAGCAGATGGTATTGGTCAATGTACCTGTACATCCATTTTGATCTGATACAGTAACTGTATAATTCCCAGGGCAAAGCTCACTGATACTCATTCCAGTTTTTCCATTGCTCCAAATGTAATTGTATGGCGGATGTCCGTTGGATGCTGAAACTCTTATTTGACCATCACAAAATGGGTGATTATCAGAAGCACAATATGAGTTATTGGTAATATCTGTAATGTTTACATTTAAACCATCATTTCCATTACTGACAGTAAAGCATCTGTACGCTGAACACCCGGATTGATTCGTCACTGTTACACAGTACTGTCCTGGGGTAAGCTGGTCCCTGTCTTTTTGTGTTATGCCATCACTCCATTCATAGGTGAAATTTGGATTTAATGTTGATGAATTTATCATCAAGGAAATAGAGGCACCATCCAATTGACAAGATGTATTCACTTCTCCTTCTATACCGATTAGGTCACTGTAAATATTAATACTACGAGAATCGGAACACCCGTTTGCATCTGTTACCGTAAGCTGGTAATTTCCACTTTCAAAATCACTTGATATAAAGCTATTCAAGCCAAAAAAAGGTGACGGAATAGAACCAGAAGTGCCATTAGAGTTGTTCTGCTATGATAATCAATGAGTTAAGATAAAATTCCATAATCCTGCACAGATGCCAGCGATTTGATTGTAGCGTATCATAGATCGCATTCTTAATCGATCAGCTAAAATTCGATACCTTTTTAATCCACCAATGGAATGCTCTACTTTAATTCGGATTTTAGCTGATCGATTAAGAATGCGATCTATGATCCGCTACAATCAAATCGCTGGCATCTGTGCAGGATTATGGAATTTTATCTTAACTCATTGATTGTCATAGCAGAACAACTCTAATTAGTCAAATAAAAATATCATAAAAATTTATGGAATTTGGGTAGGTGCCGTGTCCTATTATAGACAAAAAACAAATTGTCGGTCCATGGAGGCGATTTGTTGCAATGACAAAATGGTCACATTTGGGCACACAAGCCCAGGTTTGGGTTGGCGGAGCTGTGCGTTGGTGCGGTTCCAAAAAGGAGGCGGCTTTTGGGGCTTGCCTTGAGGGTGGGCTCCCACCCAGAGCCCCAAATCATGCCTCACACCTTTCTCCCCTGCCAATCAGCCCAAAGCAGCGCCCCCTCCTACTCTCGCCTTTCAAACACCACAGGCTCCCGCTGCGAATGAATCTCCAATGCCTCGATCTTTCCCTCCCTGTCCACCACAAACTCCACTGCAAACCCAGGGTCAAATGTATTGTCAAAATCCTTGGTTCCCTCCAAATAAAACTGGTTGTAATGCCGATGCTCCAATCGGAGGCGATAAGTCGGGAAAACCGCAAACAGCGCCTCACCCTCCTCAACAACCTCAATGCTCCCATACCCCTCGGCCTCATACGCACCAACAAATGCCTCAGGAGCATGGGTTGGCATTTTCGCCTCGTTGTATCCGCTACTTTCCGGATCAGGTCTGTACAGATCGTTTACCACAACTGGATACTCAGCCATCGGTGCCTGCCCAAGCATTTTCCGAACGATCAAATCGGCCACCATGTAAGGTAGGTAGGAATTGTCCTGATTGCACAACACCACAATGCCAAGCTTTTCAAAGGGAAACAAATAGGTGATGCTGCTAAAGCCAGTGGTATTCCCGCCATGTCCGACCCTGAAATGACCATAAGAGGCACGCAAACGCCACCCAAAACCCTCTCCATTGAGGAAACTGTCCTTCTCGTAACTCTCCTCCTTCACATTCTGTAAACTGGTGGCCTTTCGAATGTAGGCCTCTGGGATTACCTGCCGCCCTGCAAATTGTCCCTGGTTCAACCACGCAATCATCCAGTGCGACAGATCATTCACAGAGCTCTTGATGGCTCCAGCAGGTGCCTGCGAGTAAAATCGCTGATACGCTGTCTTTTCCACAGCCCCCTGATGAATGCCATACCCAAGCGCAAAATTCTCCGTGGCCTTCGTTTTGTCCAATGAAGTAAAGGTGTTCGACATCTGGAGTGGACCGATCAATCGCTCTTCCAGATTCTGCTCCCAGCTTTGCTTGCTGCACTGCTCCAATACAGCACCAGCCAGTGTGTAACCCATGTTGCTGTAAGAAAAACTGTTCTTCACCTCATCCTGTGGTGGCAAGTACCGGAGGCGCTGGACCACGGTCAGCTTGTCATCATTGGGAAAAAAGACTTCAGACGTTCCCTGATTGCCAATGCCACTTCGATGACTCAACAAATCCTCAATGGCAATCAAATCATTCATATTGTCATTGTAAAACTGGAATTGAGGCAGGTACAAAGCTGGCTTGTCTTTGAGCGAAAGGCGTTGCTCAGACTCCGCAATCCCCAGCAATGTGCCCGTAAATGATTTTGTAATGGACCCAATGGGAAATACCGTATTGGCAGTAACGGGCAGCTTCCGATCCGAATCCCGATGCCCAAAACCCACAGAATAGAGGACGTCCTCCCCCTTGACCACAGCAACTGACAGGCCCACAGCTTGATAGCGTTCGAGCAACAGATTGATCTCCCCTTCCATTCCTTCCCACGGAATGGTCTCTTGTTGTCCAGATGCCCAAACACCAGGCAACAACAACGAAAGCAGAAGCATCATTTTCATCAACAACTTTGAGGGCACGCATTCAAAAATCATAAGGAAGAGTAAAGAAAATTTCAAATGAGTAAAGTATTATATGAAAAATCAGAGCTTTTCCTGCCACCGCCCAAAAACCACCATGGCCGTCAAACACAGGCCGAAGCCCAACAGCCCCGACATGCGAATGCCCAAATCATCGCCTGGGTCCTTGCCGAAGATGGTGAGAATGGCAAAGATCATGATGCCCAAGGTCTGCCCAAATTTGTTGGCCAAATTGCGAACTGCAAAAAACATCGCCTCCTTTTGTTGCCCACTCTCCTTCCCATCCCGCTCTGCCAAATCTGCAATGATGGCATATGGCAAAATGCCCAAAAAGGCCAGGGGAAGAGAGGAAAGGATGGCAAAGCCAAAGATCTGAACCTTTGGAGGCAAGGGCAGTCGTCCCATGAAAAATACCCCACCGAGCAACACACCCAAATAGCCAAAGCAGAACAAAATGATGCGCCGATTGCCAAACCGCTTGGAAGCCCATCCGACGAATGGATAAAAGACCAAAGACACCAATACCATGGTCGCCATGACATAGCCTCCCAAGCTTTCCTCCAACTCCAGCAATACCCGCAAGTAGTACAGCAAACCACTGACGACAATCGTAATGGCAATGAAGTAGAAGGCTTCTGCAAAGACAAAGAGGATGAAGTTCCGGTTGGAAAGGGTTTGCCGAATGGATTGCCACAGAGGAATGACAATGGGAACGGCCTTGCAGTGTCGACTCTCCCGAATCGCAAAGAGTGGACTGGCCATAAACAGCATGGCGACCACCGCCAAAATGCCAATGGCCCATTGAATGGCTTGGTTGCGACTCTGAATGTAGGACCAATCCGCCAACCAATCGGCAATTTGTGGGGTTTGAGACGAAAAGATGATCCCCCCCACATAGCCGACCGACAAATAGGCGGACAACTGCACCTTTTCCTCTGCCGTCCAGGCAAGCTCTGGCAGCAAGGCATTGTACGGGACAATGTAAACAGTCAACGAGAAGTAAAACAGCAATTGCGTCAAGGCCAACCACCAAAAATTGCTCGTACTCGATCCGTATTGCCAGGGAACGAATAGCAATACGCAGAACAAAGCAGATGGAACCAAGGCCAAAGCCATGAAGGGAACCCGCCGCCCCCAACGATTGGTCGACCGATCGCTCAAAAAGGCAATCAATGGATCGGTGACCGCATCGAAAAGCCTCCCGCTGGCCACCACCAAGGACAAGACTGTCAATACACCCAAGACCGTCAGCTGCGGTACCAAAGCAATCAGACCAGAATTTTCAGGGGGAACGTAGACATAAATCAACATGACCGAGATGATGTTGACCAAAATGGAATATCCCAACATCCCGGCGGCATAGGCCACTTTGCGGCCATTTCCCAGTGCTTCTTTCATGGCCGCAAAGGTAGGCGAATTGCCCAAATATTGCACCTCTCTTTGATTCAACAACCAAAAGCACAACAAATTTTAACAATCGAGCACCCAACCAAAGACTGCCCCACCCAGGTCTATCTGAGTAAAGAAAACGGAGTCATCCTGACAACAACAGATTCATCAACCGCTAAACTCGCTTGCTATGAAAAAATGCATATTCTTCATCGGTATACTGAGCATGAGCCTTTTGATCACCTCTTGCAGCAAAGAGAAAGAAGAAGAACTCATCTGTGGGACCAACTGCCTCTTCAGTGTCGAAAATGTACAAGGTACCATCATGAGGGCGGAATGCTTTGACCGCTTTGCCATCACAACGGCACATCCCAGCGTACCGGATCAAATCGCCATCGGCATCCCAGATCAAATGGCCAAAAAGTTTGAAGAAGTTGGAAAGGAAGTGACCTTTTCTGCGGTATTTCGAGAAAATACCCTTCAACCTCAGTTCCCCGATCCCAACATCGACCCCACTACAATCTACCAAATCGACATTCACGAGATTCGCGACTGACCAGAAACTACATGGTTGATCCTTGCATCAACACCAGATCCTAAAAACAACACGAAACCAATTCCCATTGGTTGAATCGCCTTGGAACAGCCTGTCTTTCTCCCCCGAAGGACAGCGCTGTTCTGCTTTCACTCGCCCCCTTTGTCCTGACATCTCGCCAACAACTGCTTCCAAGAATCTGCCCCTGCTTGACGCAAATACGCCTCATTGCGAACGGGAATCTGCTCGGTCTTCCCATGGGCAGTCACCGCCTGGCCCACCTGCGATTCCCGCAACAGATGCAGCATCGGAAAAGGTGAGCGATTGCTGTAGTTGGCAGCATCGTCGACTGTGCTGTCCGCAAAGCAATAATCGGGGTGAAAGCTCGCCAACTGAAACGTCCCCTCATAGCCCTGAAGCCCCAACAGTTCTTCTGCCATGTACAGGAAATCCAGGTAGTCTTCAAAATCTGCAAACACGTCTACGTAAATGAGCAAAGAGGTATCAATGCTGGTTTGGGTCTCCAGCAATTGGCATTCCAAGATCAAGTTTTGCAGACAGCTTTCCCAGTCTGGCGAACGTTCTACCTTATAGCGAATGCGATCACCATCAAAAGACCGGGCCGCAAATGGACAGATTTGGTGGCCGATGACAAAACGCTCTACCCAGCACTGCGTCTGCAAAATGACTTTCTCATCCGATGGTGTCGGCAAAGAGGTGAATTGATCTGACATTCGTTCGTATTATTGCTTCGAATTGGCAAAATTACCATAATTTTGACCAGACCAATCCTTAACAACTGAAATTTGCTCTTGATATGAAGAATTTGTGGCTACTCCTTCCTGCATTTGCGCTCTTGCTGGTATTTTCTTGCTCTGATGAGGATTACTGCATCGAACAAAACAAAGTTGACGAAGCCTTGATCAATCGCTACATCGACTCAGTTGGATTGACGGGTGTGCAGGTCACAGAGGATGGCATTCACTACGTCATTACTCAGGAAGGCGATGGCCCCGCTCCCACCTCCACCAGCCGGGTTACAGTACACTACATAGGAACCAAACTCGATGGGACCAAATTCGATTCTTCTTATGACAGAGGACAATCAACTTCTTTTTCCCTGACGGGCGTCATCGAAGGCTGGCAATTGGGCATTCCCCTACTCCGCAAAGGTGGCTCCGGAATTTTGATCATTCCATCTTGCTTGGCCTACCGACGCAATCCGCCCAGCAGCACCATCGGCCGAGATGCGGTCCTGGTATTCGACATTCGCTTGTTGGAGGTAAACTAATCGCCGAGCAAGAAATTCAATCTTCAGGGGAAGGATGGTGGACCTCTTCGATCAGCTGATCCAATTGTTCTTGTGTCATCTGCATTTCACCTCTTAGAAACTCATAGGCATACTGACGGGCCATGCCTGCGTAGGCTTCCTCCTTGCGCGTGTAGCCGAGCAGCTTGCGCACTTCCTTTTCGATTCGCTCTTGATAAAAGGTCGTGACCACCGGGAAGTTGTCATCAATGATTTTGTTGAGTTCTTCCACAGCCTGCCGGATGCGATTGATTTGGGCCAAAATTTCGATGAGCTTCTTTTCCCGTTCCTGAACCAAGTACAAGCGCTGCAGCGCAAAGACGCGAATCGAGTTTTCGGCCATGAGTTTTTCCTTGCCATCTGCTGGCTTGGGGCGAATGACGCCTTCGGTGGTGTAGGTAAAAAATGCTTCCGGCTCGTCCACACAAGGATCGATGATCAGCCGATTTTCTTCATCTTCTTCCCGACCGCCATTGTCCCAGTCGCGGTGGTCGCGATCTGCCCGAAACAAGTCCAGGTCCAACAAGGGAAACTTATTCTGCTTGCCAATCGTAATCTTGTCGATCTGCCACTCCCCATCATCACCCCTCCGCCTGACCTTTTGCTTTTTGGCTTGGTTGCAAAACAGGCAGGACAACAGCAAATTGTTCCAATCATTGGCCAGCCAGTAATAGCCCGGCTTGATCTTGATCAGTTCCTCTCCCAGTTGGAATTTGATTTCCTTTTTGGGTCGAAAGTGCTCAATGTCGCCATAGTACACATGCAAAAAGACGCTCTCACAATAGGCACATTTGGAATTGCACATCTCGATCAGGGCCTCCTTGACACCAGCGGCTCCATATTTGTCAAATTTGACTGCCTTGCGCGCTTCTTCGATGCCATCTTCCCCATCTCTGCTGGGCACAAACAACTCCTTGGCCAAGGCTGTTTCTCTCAACACATTGGCTTTGGAAAGGCCGTCGGGGGCAGGGCTGCGTTTGATCTTGATCATGCGTCTTTGTCTTTGATGTCAAATTTGGTCCAAAGCTCTTGGATGGAACTCAGCGTTTCCGACTTGAGTTGGTCCCATTTCAGGTGATTGGAGCCATGTTGCTCTTTCTTGGCCAACAGCTTGTCTACCGCAAAGTAGACCAATTCTTCCCGTAAACTGTCCCCCAGATGGTTGTATTCTTTGACCTGGCGCGACAGGGCCTTCAGCTCCTCTTTCTCCTCGCTGGTCTGGTCCTCCGGAGCCATTTGCAGCAATTCGTAGTATCGATTGAAGAAGATTTCTTTCTCAGGTTCTATGACCGAATGCAGGCCGAAGAAGGGAGATGTCAGCAACTGATCAATGCGGTAGGTGCTGGGATCGGGCAAATTGTCCAACAAGACCACATCTTCGGCCTTGAGGTCATAGCGCACCACCCGCACTTCTCCTTGCAAGGTACCGCGCAGGCAAAGTGGCTCGTGGCTGGTCACAATGAATTGAATCCGGGGAAAGGCCGTGCGCAGGGAGTTGACAATGCGCATTTTCCAACGAGGATGCAAGTGCGTCCCCAATTCGTCGATCATCACGAGGGCATCGACAAACTCATAGTCCATTTGTCCACTCTTCTTAACTGCCTTCATGATGTCGCAGGCCATTGCAATGATGATTTTGTAGCCATCACTCAATGCCCTGAAACGCACCAATTTATTGTCTCCCCTTTCCAAAAATACTTGACCATCCTGCCGTACCAAATCTCCTCCGGAAGAAGTATCGATGCTCAACAAGTCTTTGAGGACAATGGCCACTCGGTCGAATTCTTCATCGGACAAGGTCAACAACCATTTGCTGGCATTGACAAGGCCCACAAAAGGGCTGAAGAGGTTCTGAATCCTAATTTTACCAGACTCACTCATCTCCTTGATGTTCTCACCATCTGCCATCAATCGGGTCGCCCCATAAGCCAAAAAATAGGCATCCGCCCCTTGGGCTGTCCCCATCAAGCGGTCCTTGCTCAATGTCAATTCATAGAGGGTCCCCTCCATCGTTTCCACGCGCACACGCCCTTCCTCTTTGCCATATTGCAAGATGTGTTCTGGTTCCAGGGACAAGGCCTCCCGCACCTCCTGGCCCGCCAGCGCCAAGGCAATGGCCATCATAATGGAGCTTTTCCCCGACCCATTCTCCCCCAGCAAAAACAACCAAGGCGACAGGGTCTCCCCCGTATCTTCCTTCACCTTTACCCCGTCGATGCTCACCTCCAATTCCGTAATGTTGCGGAAGTTCTTGATGCTGATCTTGCTGAGATTGATCCGCTCTGGCTTCGTCATCTCACTGCTCTCCGGAGGCCCCAATGAATCCACATCCTCCAAGTTTGGTGGCATGCCATCCACAGGATTCCCAGTGGTCGGGAAAGAACGGGAATCTGGTTCATCTGCCACCTCCGTTTCATCGGGCATGGCCACTGGCTCGTCCGGCAATTCCTCTGCAATCTCTTTTGAAATGCCTTTTTTCAATTCTGCAAGCTCGCTCTGTGATTGCCCGCTGATGGCCTGACGAAGTAGGTATCGCTTGAATCCCAGAAATTCTTCTTCGGTAAACTCCTTCAATTCGAGGAGAATTGTCTGTATCGCACTGATTGGCGTTGTCTCTTCTGCCAGGCGGTCAAATTTGTCTCTGAACACCTCGCCTGCCTCTGCTCGCCGATTGACCAAAGACTTCCTATTGAGGTTGATCAAATCAATGACCCGTTTTCCCCTCGGCGTTTTGCCAACCAATCGACCATCAGTCCGAAAGCCAATGTGCTTCTCCGGTTGATCGCGACAGACATCCAACAGTTGATACTCTTCCTTGTCATTGATCTCCTCAATGGAGCATTCTATGGGTGCGCGTTCGCCTTTTACAGGGAAAAACGATCCCTTGTGGTGATTGCATTCCGGACAGCACAAATACAAATTCTCCCATTCAAAGGCCAGCCAATAGTAGTGGTCCTGCGACTCGACATTGTCCATACTCAGGGCACCTCTTCGGGGGCGGAAGCGGTCTACAAGCGCAAAAGTCTCGTAAGAACCAACCCGCTGTTCGCAATACACACACTTCTTCTGAAAGGCCTCCAGCAGCAATGGGCGAAGCTCGTCCTCTATGTTTTTCTTACTTTTCTTTTGGATGACGCGGCCCTTGTACCGCTTTTGACTACGCAGGGTCTTTTGTTGGTAAAATTCTTCCGCATCTTTTTTCAGCTCTACGGTTCGCTGATCGGGAAAATCCTCGGGCTTTGGAGGGCGTGGTATGGAAATCATATGTTGGCTTTGTGATTGGGAACGCTTGACAAGCCGATGTCGCAACGGAAACAGTGTGAAATATAGACAATTTCAAGCAAACTTCTACTCTCCAAAAGAGTAAATCGCATTGATCTCAATGGCGCTTTTGAAATCGGCCCCATAACCACCCAGCAGCAACAAATCAAAGCCTGTCCCAATTTTGAGCTGGCCATTGTAAAAACCAGATTGCTCTCCCAGGATCAAGCCACTCTCCAAGTGCAGACTCATGGAAAACTCATCTCCAAAGCCAGACCCTGTACCAGCTCCCACCCATACCAATTCACTGATCTGATAGCGAGCATTGATGTCCCACTGAAGGGGGGCATTCGGCACGTATTTGACCCAGGCAGAAGGCTCCACAAAGGAAGTTTCGTTGCCAAACCAGGTGACTTGAAAATACCCACCTACAATGGCATAGACGTGTTGGACACGCTCCACAGGGAATTCTCCCAGGTCTTCTCCCGCCTGAAAGCGCGTATCCAAGCCCAAGGTCTGCGGCACGGACAGCCCTGCATAGTAGCGATCGGAGTAGTGGTAAAATACCCCCAAGCCAAAATCGGGATAAATCACATTGTCGTCCATCATAGGCTGTTCTTCCTGCTGGGCAAACTGGATTTGACTCAACTTGGCTCTGTACTGCACCAATCCCGCGTTCAGTCCCACCACCAAGGCTTGATCCACCCGTTGCCCAAAATTGACGCGATAGGCGTATTGGGCATAGGCGCCAGTCTGAGAAATCTTCCCGGTGCGGTCGTTGATCAAATGGCCGCCAAAGACAGAGTTGAGATCATCGCGGACAAATTCGTAATTGACCACCTGGGTGCGGGGAGCATCCTCAATTCCAAACCATTGGTGCCGATAGGACAGGCCTACACTTTGCGACCACTCATTGATCAAAAAGTTGTTGGAAATGGCGGCTGGGTTGAGCACATTCCAATGGTCCCGGTAGATGTTGTACAGTGGCAACTGTTGGGCCGCTAGCTGTCCAATGGACAAACTGGATATGCAGACAAGGAAAAGGATCAGTCGTTTCATTGTTTTGTTTTTTGGAGGCATCAGTTGGTAAATAAGTGAATGATGCCCGTTTGTGGCTCCCCGACCATCTGACCATTTTCAAAGGCCTTGAGAAGGTAGTAATAGGCACCCTGGGGCAAGGGCTGGCCGGAATTCCCATAGGTTCCACGCCAAGGATCGCTGTTGTCGTATTGCTTGCTTTGATAGACCACATTGCCCCATCGGTTGGTGATGAGAATTTCCACTCGAGAAAAACCGCCGATTCCTTTGATTTGCAAATCGTCGTTGACCCCATCATTGTTGAGCGTCAGGCCTTCGGGCACGTTGGGGGCACCCAGGATATCGATCTGGACCCTGGCACTGTCGCAAGGCAGATTGCAGCGGGAATCCTGTGGGCAAATGGCATAGGTAAACTCGACCGTCCCCCGGCGGTTTTCATCGATGAAGTAGCGATAGGCTTTTTCTTCTTCTATGTACTCCAATCGGCCAAATTCAGGCTCGGAAAGCAAGACCAAGGTCGTATCGGGCAGGGCCTCAATGCCGTCGTTGAGGATCACTTCCAGGACAATTTCCTCTGAGATGCGCTGCACTACAAAGGCATCGTCGCGGGCTATGGGCCGGGCTTCTCGGGTCACGATCACCGTATCCATGGCCGCTTGTGGGCATTCGTCCACCACCACTGTCCACACAAATACATTCTCTCCCCCCTGCAAATCCCTGGCCTGGGTGGTACTCATGCCCGGTGTACTCAGAATGGCAGAAGAAGTGGTGGACCAAAATCCCGATCCTACCGACGGTTCCAAGGCACTCAGGCTGATGGCATCATCAGAGCAAACGACGCGATCTGCCCCCGCATCAATTTCTTCAATGGCCAAACTCAATACCTCGATGAACAGCGGTGGTGACAAACTGGACGTACAACCAGCCGAATCCCGGATGGCAAAATAGTCTCCTGTAAAGGCCGTAGATGTGGCAGTGATGGTCAAAAAGCGGTCTTCTGTAAATAGCGTATCGCCGGTGGGAAGAATCCAGCGATAATCAACACTGGAATCTGGATACAAATCTGTTACTTCCAGTTCAAAAGACTCATTTCCACAGACGATCTCCGGCCCTTGTACCGCATAGGGAGAGACGGGCTCTTTTCCAAAACTCACCTCCACCCCTGTCGATACCGACAAGCAAGGATCATTTTCATCTGCTTGGCCACTTCCATTGTCATTGCCAGCAAGGGCGGCGATGAAATAGCTTTGCCCGAATTGCAAATTGGATTGGTAGCGAAACACCGGATCACTCGATCGAGCAAAAACGCGGCCCAATTCTCCATCGTTTCGATCGTGCAAGACAAATTCCAACACATCGTCATTGTCCAAGACCACTCCTCCCAATAAGGTGGCCCGCACCTCTGAACGCCCACAGACAAAAAAGACCTGACTCGTGTCCATTTGCCCCGAACGGGTCTGGCAATTCAAGGGCCCCAATAACTCGAACTCTTCCATCTGTTGACAGCCATTGGCATCCGTGACCGTCAAACTGTAGGTGCCATTGCTCAAGCCTGTGATCTGGGCATCTTCGCTTCCATCAAACCATTGGATGTCGTAAGGAGGTGTTCCTCCAATGACGTTGGCACTGGCGCTGCCATCTCCGGCTCCGACCTCACTTTCTGACTCCACCTGGATCAATACGATCAAAGCAGGAGGAGAGCCCACAACAACAGTATCCAAAATGCGGCAACCGGCTTGGTCCGTGACCGTCAAAGTATAGGTAGCTGCTCGCAAATTACTGGCAATGGCTCCGTCTTGTCCATCGCTCCAATTGTACTCATAGGGAGGAAATCCATTTCGAACCTCTACAAAAGCACTTCCATCCGATTCACCAAAACAGCTCACGGCAATGCTTTCCTCTCTCACCTTTTCCAAATTGCAAACAGCTTCTTCGATCTCGAATGTCCTGGATGCTGAGCAGTCGTTGGCATCACTTACAGTAACACCATAGGTATTGGGAGTCAGATTGCTGATTGACAATTGATTGCCTCCCGTCGACCAAAGTACTGTATAAGGAGGAGTACCACCACTTGGTGCAACACTGGCACTGCCATCTGCCGCATTGGGCTGGCTTTCATTGGTGCTGTTTAAATTGACCAACAATTCAGTGGGCTGCAGAATTTCCAGCTCGGCAGAGTCTCGACAGCCTGCACCATCATTCACTGTCACCCCATATGTGCCTGCGGGCAAAGCATTGAGCGCAGCCGTATTGCCGCCATTGCTCCAGCTGTATTGAAAAGGAGGCGTTCCGCCCCGGACAAAGGCCGTCGCACGACCATCTGATCCACCAAAACAACTGACATTCGATTCACTGGTCTCAAAGATTTCCAAGGTACAATTGCCCTGCCCCGCCGCTTGGATTTCCACTTCTTCACTCACAGTACAATCGTTGGCATCTGTAATTGTAACGGTGTAAATCCCAGGTGTTAATCCATTGATCGAAGTACTGGTAGCTCCCGTTGACCAAAGAATGCCATACGGAGGAGTCCCACCGCTTGGCGCCACAGTGGCACTTCCATCTGCTGCGTTGGGTTGACTTTCATTTGTGCTGCTCAGGTTGGGCAACAATTCGTTAGGCTGGAGAATTTCCAGTTCGGCAGAGTCCAGACAACCCGCGCCGTCATTCACTGTCACCCCATAGATGCCTGCCGGCAAAGCACTGACCGAAGCCGTATTGCCGCCATTGCTCCAGCGGTATTGAAAAGGCGGTGTTCCACCCCGGACAAAGGCCGTCGCACGACCATCTGATCCATCAAAACAACTGACATTCGACTGACTGGTCTCAAAGATTTCCAAGGTACAATTGCCCTGCCCCGCCGCTCGGACTTCCACTTCTTCACTCACCGTACAATTGTTGCCATCTGTGACGGTGACGGTGTAGAGCCCAGGTGTCAATCCATTGATCGCAGTACTGGTGGCTCCCGTTGACCAAAGGACGTTATAGGGGGGAGTTCCGCCACTTGCTGCTGTTGTTGCCGTTCCATCATTTGCGCCTGGACTGGTCTCATCGGTCGCACTGGCATTGGCCAATAGCATAGGGGGATCAAGCAAGGTCAACTGTAGGGTATCGACACAATTTTGCTGATCGGTAATGCTGACCACATAGGTACCCGCGGCAAGGCCCATCAGAACATCCCTGGTGGCTCCTGTATTCCACTGAAAGCGAAATGGCGGAAAAGTGCCATTGACGCTGATCTGAATCAGGCCGTCATTTCCACCAGCACAGCGGATGTTCCGGACGATTGCTTCGGCGTCGAAATCACAATTTCCAAAGTCTCCTGCATCTATGAGAAAGCGCTCCTCCTCTCGGCAATCATTGGCGTCGAAGATGGTCACACTGTAACTACCCGGAGACAGTCCCGAAATACTCGTGCCCGTGGCTCCTGTTGACCAAAAAATGTTGTAAGGCGGAGTGCCACCACTGGGCATGACCATAGCCGAGCCATCATTGGCAGTCGGAAAGCTCTCATCTGTCGTACCGAGATTGGCCAGCAGAGGATCAGGTTGGGAAATTTGAACCGAATCAATGGCAAGGCAACCTGTTACATCGCTCACCGTAACCACATAGGTTCCTGCTGACAGTCCTGTCTGAAGATCGGTCTGAGCACCATTGTTCCACAGATAGCTGTAGGGGGGCAGTCCCCCTGTTGGAGTGACTTGTACCAGGCCACTTTGGTCTCCATTGCACAACAAATCCCTGCCACTGATGTCTGCAATCACCAACCCACATCCAAAAGAAGCAACCCTGGCCCGAGTGGTCACCGAACAATCGTTGGCATCTGTGAGGGTGAGAGAGTAAATACCTGGGACCAGGTTGGTGATGATGCTGTCTGTCGCACCAGTGGACCACAAATAGGCATAGGGTGGCGTTCCACCGGAGGGATTGGCAGCGATGGTGCCATCATTGGCATTGAAGCCTGTCTCGGGCGTAGCGATTGGATCGGCTTGCAGCTGTGGTGGCTCTGGCAATACAATGACCAAGGTATCCCGACAACTGGCGCTGTCAGAGACAATGAGGGTGTAAGTTCCTGCGACCAAGTTTTCAATGCTGGCCGTGCTGTCCCCTGTATTCCATTCGTAGAAAACGGTATCTACCTGCCCGCTCGTCTGAATTTGAATCCGACCATTGGCGTCCCCAAAGCACAATAGAGAATCAATCTGTGTCGAATCAATTTCAATCTGCAATTGGCAGCCAAACGGATTGACCGTCACTGTGTCCACTATCAAACAATCATTGGCATCACTGACACTCACGATGTAATCTCCCGGTGCCAAGCCGGTGATCTGTCGATTCCGTTGACCGGTAGACCAAAAAACGAGGTATGGCGTCGTTCCCCCACTGGGCGCAACACTGGCCGTTCCATCATTGGCATCCACATCCGTTTCTGCCGTCGCAGTGGCATTAGAGAGCAATTGGGCCGGCTGAACCAGCTCGAAGTTTTCCGTTAGGCTGCAATCGTTGTCATCTGTGATCGTCAACTCGTATCGACCCGCCGCCAGGTTGTCAATGGTAGAAGTTGTGGCGCCGGTAGACCAAAGAAAGCGAAAAGGCCGTTGCCCGCCAATGGGTCGAACGGTAATCTGTCCGCTGCTGTCTCCAAAACAAAATGGATTGTCCAATTGAATGTCTATGTCGATGGCATCCGGCTCGTCAATATTGATCTCGACATCGGTTTCACAGCCATTGGCATCTATCACTTCCACTGTGTACAGGCCTGGCTCCAAATCGGTGATCAACGAATCGGTGGGACCATGTGTCCAAATAAAGGAATAAGGGGGCGTTCCTCCCTCTACCACCGCATCGATCCGGCCATCGTCAGCCCCATTGCAACTGATGTCCTGCTTAACTAAGGTCACTACCAAAGGATCTGGCTCACTGATGGTAATGCTGCTGGCGTTGAAGCATTGGAGGGCATCAAAAACTGTCACCCCATACGAACCAGCACTCAGGCCGCTGTTGATCGGTCCAGTCGTTCCATCAGACCAAAAAAAGGTGTAGGGAGCCGTGCCACCAGTCACGATGGCCGTTGCGGAGCCATCTGCTTGATTGCTGCAACTGACATCATTGACAACGAAAATGAACTCCAGAGAATCTGGCTCTGAAATGACAAAGGATTCCACCTGTTGACACTGAATGCCATCCGTTAGGGTAACCGAATAAATACCTGGCGCCAGTCCATTGACCGAATTCCCGGTAACGCCGTTGGACCAGACAAAATTATAAGGCAAAACCCCACCAATGGCACGCGCCACCGCTCCCCCCTCGTTGGTCCCAAAGCAATTCCCATTGAAGGGACTGACCTGCAGAATCAACTCAGGAGGGCTCAGAATGCGGAAAAAGTCCTCTATGTTACAGCCATTGGCATCCGTTACTGTAACGCCATAGCTTCCTGGAGCGAGATTGGCGATGGAGGCATCCATCCCTCCGTTGGACCAATTGTATCTGTAGGGAGGTGTTCCCCCCAGCGGGCTTGCTGTGGCTCTCCCATCCATGGCGCCAAAGCAACTGACATTGGTAGTCGTCAAATCGAACTCCAAGGGGAATGGCTGCGTAATGGTCACGGATGCACTTCCTTGATTTTGCAAGCGATCAAACACCTGGACTCGATAGGTCCCCGGTCCCAAATTGGTCAAAATGGAGTCCGTGGCGTTCAGCATGGGCCAGAAAAAATTGTACGGTCCTGTCCCACCCTGTGGCACCACTGCGGCCCGCCCGTCATTGGCATCAAAACAACTGACATTGGTTTGCTCGATGGTAACGGGAAAATTCTGTGCCGACAATGCCGTTGTGAACAGGCAGAGCAGGAGGAGCAGCCAGTTTTTTCGTCGAATGAATTTGTTTTTTGTCGTCTTCAATCTCATGGTCTTAGGGGAATTCTGGGATTAATCTAATCTGTAAAGGGGAATATCTCTGTCGAACTGGTTTTCAGGCATGTAGGGCACTTGGGTGGTCGGAGCGTTGGGCAATTGGCTCTTGACCAGATTGGGCACCCGTCTTTGCAAAAAGGAATACACCTCTTGTAGGCGAATGATGCCGTCTTTGTTGGTATCGGCCTGGAAGCTCCCATTTTCGTCCGTACAAAGCTTGTTGGAGAAGGCTTCCAGCAAGGCCTCTGTGAAGGCTCCATTTTCCCAGGCCTGGTCTTCATAGGACAATTCCGTGCTCCGGCAGGAGGTCAGGGTTGCCAGTCCGGGTTGTGCCTTGGCCAGGTCGATGACCGCCTGGGAGAGGTTGGCAAAATCGCTTTTGGAACTGGCCGCCCCACTGTGGCAGGCATCCAGGAAGACAATCTTTTTGCAGTCAATTTGTGCCAATGGGTCGATGATGTCGGTTTTGAAGTCGATGGAGATGTGCTCGTATTTGGAGTTGTAGTTGCTTTGCAAAATCTTGAAGCGATTCTGAGAGACTTTTCCATGGGAAGAAATGAATACCAAAAGCACATCATTGTCAGTGATCAGTTGATCTTTGTATTGGTAGACCAAGTCGTAGACCGACTGTTGAATGCTCGTCAGGGTGGTCTGCTCTGGTAGATTCAGCTTGCGGGTAAATACATTGGCGAAGAGCTTGTCTGGTCCGGACTGTTGTCGGAAGGCCTCGGCAATGTCGGCGGCATCCTTGGAGGTGTACTTGAGGTCGGGATGGTTGGGGCCGATGGTGAGCAGGTGTAAATTGCCTTTGCGAGGCTCAAAATTGACTTCCAGGGTTTGAGACAATTGGCCACTAACGGCAACTTGCAACTGGTTGACACCTCGCTTGAGGGGGACTTTGTTGCGATAGGTATAGGTGTACTGCTGATCGCTCTTCTTGGGAGGCGACAAATCCTCTTCATCAAATTTGCTGCCCTCCATGTCACTGCCGTTGACGCGCAGGCGAAAATCTTCGGGTTGCAAGGGCGAGCCGGAAACCACCGTCATTTTGAACTCGATTTGGTCTTCCGAGCGGTTGATCTTATTGGTGCCCAATTCGTGCGGGGCTGGATCGGTCCAAATCATGATGGGGCCACCAGCCAGTGGATTGCTGCCTCCCGCGGCAGACCAGTTGATGGTTTTGCGGACCTTCTCCTGGCCATTTTCACTGATCACACAAACGATCCCCAGTTTTTTGTCTGTTTGGGCGGAGGGTCGAAAGGCGAAAGTCGACTCTTTGCTGGACAAGGGAAGAATGCCTCCCAAGCTTTGGATGGCAGGGCTTTTGGCCGTGAGTTGATCGGGATGGATGAAGTGTATGTTGACTTTTTGGGTGGGAAAATCTCCGGTGTTGTCCACTTTGACCACCAATTGAATGTCATCAGAATTTTTGCTGTCCACAAATCGAAAATCTCCCAATTCCAAATTCGCTGGTTTGGGCGACTTGGACTGGATCACGGTTTGAAAGTTTTGCAATTGTTTGCTGCCGGAAAAGACACTCAAAGCGACAGTGTGTTCGGCAGAATTCAGTTGGCTTCCTCCCTGCACCGGAATGCGCACCACGCGACTTTCACCCGCCTTGAGCCGACCGATGTAATTGCTGGTCCACAGAGCAAAGTCAGAAGAAGCCGTGGTCTTATTGGCGCTGACTTGCACGTTGGAAATGTCGATGCTGCTTTTGTTTTCTAGTTGGAAGGACAAATACGTTCGCTCCGAGGGCTTGAGTTGGCCATCATTGGTGTGCAAGGTCACCTGTCCAGCCGATACCTGCAGCACTTCCCGCGCCCCTGCCAAGGCCGAGTTGCCATTGTAGGGATCAGAAAAGCGCGCCAGCCAGCCATCGTCGCCAGAGCCACTGATGGTCCCTGCTGCCACCATGCTGCCATCAAATAGACGACAGACCGATTTGCCAACATCTTTCTTGTCGCTGCCAAAGTTTTGTTCCCACTGCCGATACCCCCCAGCATCTGTCTTGACCACGAGAATGCGAGGATGGCGAGCCCCTTTGCGGTGTGACTTGGTAGACCCCACGATCAAAAAGCCCCCATCGTCCGTCTGTGCCAAGCCATTGGCCAAGTCAGCATCTTTGCCGCCAAAGGTCTTTTCCCATTGCCGAAAACCGTCCCGTCCCACTTTTACCACCCAGGCGTCGAGATCTCCAGCCCCTTTGGAACGCGTCAGTCCACTGATGGCATAGCCTCCGTCTTGGGTGTAAATGACATCGGTTGCTTCCTCCCAGCCTTTCTCCCCAAAGAATCGCTCCCACTGACTGCGGCCTGCTGCATCCACCTTGGCCAGCCAAATATCGCCAGCCCGGCGGGCAGAGGATTTCCGGGTGTTTCCCGTCAGTACCACACCCCCATCTGCCCCAATGGCCATTCCCGTGATGTTGTCGTAGCGCCCCTTTCCAATGATCGTTTCCCAGACCAGCTTTCGCTCCAGCATTTTGGCCACACAAACGACTCCGTCTTTGTATCCAGCCAGCACCAAACTGCCATCGGGCAGCAAATCGATGCATTCCCAACTGTCGTTTTCCTTCCCGCCAGAGGCTTGCTCCCACAGCAATTCGCCATGCTCATCGACCGCCACCAACCAGGCATCCTTCTTCCCTTTGGCATTGGTCTCCGTAAAGCCAGCCAATAGAAAGCCGCCATCGAAGGTCTGCACGATGGACTTGAACTCCTCCCCTTTTTTGCCACCAAATTGCTTTCGCTCGATGATGCTTCCAGTACTGAAATCTAATTTGACCAATAAGCCATCCTCTCCTCCCGCGCTCTGGGTCGAACTCTTGCCAACGGCCATCAAATGGCCATTCGTCGCTTCGATGATGTGGTTGATTTGTTCATTTCCCTTGCCCTCGACCGATTGCTCCCAGGTCTGTGTCATGGTCTGCGACAGAGAGGGAAAGGCCAACGCCAGGGCCAGCAGTAGGTGAATGGAAGTGAGTACGCAGTGGTAAGATTTCATGTCAAAAGATCTTGTTTTGTATACACTTGTGTCTTGAGATTGGAAAATGTCATCCGTTCGCCCCAAAAAAATCATTTTTTTCTCAAAGCATTCAATGGCGATGGGACAGGTGCGCACGATGGGGAAGATCAATGCAGGGAACGAGGTGAGCTCATTGGTAGCGTTTTGCCAACCATCCTCCGACCAACAAAGCGATGACCAGCGCCAAGGCCAAATACCAATGTCCGGCTGTCCTGGTGACGGTCAATGGATCTGTTTTCCCCAACAATACGGGAGCTGCCCAGTACAAGGGATGAGACTCGTCCTGTGTATGTTGGTCCAAATACTTCAACTTGGCTTGTTGCAAAGCCACATCTTTGGATACCCCATCTCTCAATTCCTGAAAAAACAGCTGGATCAGATCAGAATTTTTGGCATCGTCTACACTCCAAAGTGTATTGACAAGGCTCTGAGCACCCGCATAGAAAAAGCCTCGGGACAAACTCATCACCCCCTCTCCTCTCTGGTATTCGCCAATGCCCGTCTCACAAGCACTCAACACCACCAATTCGGAAGGCAGGTGCAAACCATAGAGGTCTTTGGCAAATAAAAGCCCATCTTCTATTGTATCTGAAAGCTCGCTGAAAGCCATCCAGGAATATTCCCCTGAGCGTGCGTTGGCCTCTGCATGTGTTGCCAGTAAAAGGATGTTGTGGAGAGGCGCTTTTTGTAGAAATTGTGTGCGGGTGGCAGCTTTGCCTGTGACCAAAAGGCCACCGTATAGGTCGGCTACCGCTTTTGCTTCGGCAACATTGTATTGTAAGTTAGCCAATCCATAGGAATTTTCCGAAAAATCGGGGGCAAAAGCCAACAGAGGCGCTCCTTTGAGGCGGTTTGTCCTTGCTTTGCGCTCGGCCAGATACAGTGCAGCCGAATGCTGGTAGCTGATGGGGAACTGCCTAAGTAAGTACGCATGTTGTTTGTAGCGCGAGGGGCGATCTGGTGGTTCGGTCAACAGCAATTCGAACGGCAGAAAATACAAGGCACCGTCGGGTAGTATGGTCAGGGACTTGTCGGGGTCCATCTCATCAACCATTTTGGCCATCAATTGGGTGTATAGACCATGGGACTGGCGGGCAAATTGTTGATGGACAGCTTGCATCTCTTCTGCTTTGGCCTGTGGATAATGGCGAAGATTGCGCAGCAGCGACTCGACGGAGGATTGCAGGTCATCGGTTCCATCGAGCGAGCGAACAAGGATGCGTTGCCCGTCGAGCAGAAAGGCCAATAGGCTGCTGTCCAATTGATAGTAGGCCAAGAGTTGTTTGTTTTCCTCGCGCAATCGCTGCTGGAGATCGGAAAACTGAAGAGAGGCAGGCGCATATTTGAGTTGGTGATACGCTGGATACCGACTTTCGAGCTGTTCGATGAACTGACTTCTGGTCCGGTACAATGCAAATAAGTCTGCATCCAAACGCTCCCTTTCGTCCCCTGAGGCGTGAAGCAGTCGGTCTTCCAGACTTCTGATCTGACCATACAGGCTTTCTTCTCGGGCCAAAAGACTGTCCGGTATGCCAGCAAAAGACTTGGCATCCGCTTCGATCACAGCCCCCAACAAATCAAAGGAACGATTTTTTTCACTGATCAAAAACGCTTTTGCCGCTGCACTCTCTTGGCCAGTCGCTGCCAGCCGGGCATAATGAGCCGTCGCATCCCGGTACAAGTCGTACAACACCCCTCGCCAGGCGGTGCGCACCTCTCCCTGCCCCATCCAGCGCATCCGCAGAGAGTCGGCAAGCTGTAGTCCTTCTTCGTAGGCTGCCTCCGCCGAAGCGGGCATCCATTTGGCAGATAGGCACAACAATTCAATCAACCACAACTCCCTCTTTTGTCCCCTCATCGCTTGCTTTTGCCTTGCCAGCCGTAGGCTTGTTGTCAACTGCTCTTTGGCCTGATCCTCTTTTTGAAAGTCCCAAAGGGCCAAAGCCAAATTTTTGTGATACATCAGATGGGAAGAGTCCAATTCAATGGCCTGCTGAAAGAGCGGGATGGCGGCAGACGGCTTACCGAGAGAATACTCGCAAAGTCCTAGGTTGTTGGCGGCAATGGCTTGTACGGCCACTGTCGTCGAAGTCACGAGCTGACAAGTGGTCAATGCCTGCTGGTAGTATTGCTTGGCGGCTTGAAATTCTCTCTGTTTGAGGTAGGTGTTGCCCAGGTTGTTGTAGGCGCCGGCCAGGATCACAGGATCGGGCTGTGTGGTGGAGTTCAGCCATTGGATGGCCAGTTGGTGGTATTGGCGGGCATTGGGGACATCGGCCAAGGCTTGGTAAGACAGGGCCAGTTTGTCGACCAAAGCTGCCAAGCTGGGGTGCGCTCCGAAGAGTTGAGTTTGCACCGCCAAGCTCTGGCGATGGTAGCTGTTGGCAATGGCGTCTTCTCCTTTTTGACTGTAGAGGTCGCCCAAGAGTTCGTAAGTCCTTGCCGTTCTGTGGTGGCTTTTGCCCAAAAGTTCCTCCTGAATGTCCCGAACTTCCAGAGCAATGTCGATCGCCTGCGTCAAGCGGCCGAGGGCTGCCAAATCTTTGGAAAGTGCTTGCAGAGCGGAGGCGGTCAATGGATGTTTGGGACCAAAGTGCGTTTGTCGAATGGCAAGAGCTTGTCGATGAAGGTCGAGGGATTGTGCATACTTTTTCAGGCGAAACAGACAATTTCCCGTATTGACAAGGCTGATGGCTACGTCCGGATGATTGTCTGACAAGAGATGACGGCGCATCTCCAATGCCTTTTGGTGACCATCTACTGCCTTTTCCAGTTGACCCTCTCCAAAGAAACAATTGGCAAGATTGCTGTGGGAATCTGCGACATCGGGATGGCCTTCAGGAAAGAGTGCTTGTCGAAACTGCAAGGCCTTGCGGTGCCAATCGGTCGCCTGTGCATATCGACCATTGCGGTACAGGCAAGCAGCGATGTTGTTGTACAACTGAGCAGACAGGCGGTCGGCTTTGGTCTTTCGTCGGTCCAGCAAAAGGCGATAAAACTGCTCGGCTTCTTGCCATTCCCCTTGTTCATAGGCCAAATCTGCCAGCAACAGATCACAACTGTCCAGTCCATTTTGTGCTTGGAGCTGTGCAAAGACCACTCTGCTTTTTGCCAACTGTTTTTCACAACCGACAAAATCGGCAGCTTCCAACAAACGATGTGCCTCCTGCCAATCAAGGCGGGCTTGCGACAGCTTGTTGGGCTGGGCCTGGGCCGTGCAAATGCTCGCCAAGGCCATTGCTAGGGGCCATGCATTTTTTTGGATGGCCAGCCTCAGTCGGCCTATGACGGAATGCAGTGCAAAGATATGGGTCAAGAAGATTGTCCTCGTCATCATGGCTTTGCAATATAGCAAAATCCGAACAAGCTGTTATATTTGTACGAACCAAGCAAAGCGACAGAGACACACAAGTCCGCCTCCAGCTGCCCGGTGCGCACAGGCATTGCCTCCTTAGCGCGGGTAGCATTAAGAAAAAATTAAGAAAATTGCCCCTCATAGGGGTACGGTCATACAATCAAAAACACATAAGGATGAATGTGATTCCGACCAATGAAAAGGCGTTGATCAAGGCCATCAAAAGTGGTGGCAGCGATCGACAACGAGCCATCCGAATGATTTACGACGACAAGGAGCTCCGGTCGAAAGTCATTCACTACGTCCGAACCCATGGCGGCAATGCAGCCGACGGCCAGGACATGTACCAGGAGGGCATCATCGTCTTGGACCGCAACATTCGGGAGGGCAAGTTCCGAGAAGAGACCAGTTTGAAGGGGTATCTGTACTCCATTTGTCGATTTCTCTGGATGAACCAGGCCCGAAAGCAAGCCAAGACCACCTTGACCAGCGAAAGCACCACCTTCGATGGCAAGAGTGAATTTACCCCGGAATCCGCCTACTTTGAGACCGAACGAAAAAAATTGCTGCAACTTGTATTGAATCGGATGGAGGACCGCTGCCGTAGGATTTTGAAAATGTGGCAACTGTCCTATTCCATGTCGGAGATTGCCACGGAAATGGGGCTGGCCAACGACACCCAGGCCCGCAAGGCCAAGTATCGTTGCCATCAATCTCTGATGAAGCTCATTCAGGCACACCCTGGAATTGCCCAACAATTAGAAAACCTTAGAAAATGAATCCCGAAAAATACTACGACCGAATCGAGCATTACCTCTCGGGAAATATGTCGGAAGAGGAAAGAACCCAATTTGATCAGGACAGCCGCCAAAACCCCGAACTCCAACAGGCCTTGGATTTGTTTCAGTTCAGCCAAGAGGCCATCGAAGTGGAGATCGAAAACGATCTGAGGAGTCAGATGAAAGAGTGGCAGGCGGAAGACAGTACCTCCAAAGCATCTCCCTTGAAGGTGGTATCACTGCGGCGCCGCATCCTGTCCATTGCTGCCGCTGCCTGCGTCCTGTTGCTGTTGGGAACCGTTGCTCTTAATCACAGCAACAATCACTACACCAACGAAGCCTTGGCCCTGGCCCTGTACAGCTCTCCCGATTTGTCGACCAACCGAAGTGGCTCTCCCACGGCTACAGAGGCATACAATGCCGCTGCGACTGCCTTTCGCAATGGCGACTTTTCCCTTGCCATCAGCCAACTGAGCAACATCAGTGATCCATCCAATGATGCCCTCTACCTGTTGGGACACAGTTATTTGAGAAATCGAGAAGCCAGCAAGGCTGCTGATTTGTTCCGGCAACTGTCGCAAAGTCCGGACAGTCGGATCAACGAAAAAGGAGAATGGCATCTCGTATTGGCCCTGCTGGAATTGGGACAAGACAGCTCAGAACGCGATGAATTGCTCGCAAAGATTCAGGCTGATCCAGGCCATTCCTTCCATGCCCAAGCCACCCAATTGCAAGACTCACTAAATAGCATATGGAGAAAGTTTACACGCTAATCTGACAGTTGTTCGTGCCAGGCCACCATGCCGCCATCGAGATTGAAGAGGCGGTCGTTGTCAAAACCACCATTGCGCATCAGGGTACAGACGCGAATGCTTCGGCGCCCTGTTCGGCAGTAGATGAAATAGGACTTTGAGCGATCCATTTGTTCCATCTGATCCCAAAGGCTTTCGTCGAAATAGCTGATGTTGAGGGCATTGGGTAGGTGCTCGATGTCGAACTCCTCAGCTGTACGGACATCGATCAAAACGGCATCTTCTGACTCTTGCCATGCCTTTTGGAAGTCTTTGGGTGATAAGTTGTTGAGTTGGGCTTTGAGAAAGAACCAACGAGGTGTTTTGCAGGAGATGTCTTTTGGTTGTTCCATAAGGGTGTTTCCTTGTGATTGGACACCAGTTGAACTGGCATTCAGAGATTCATGGATTGATTATTTGGATTTGGAAACAAATCGCTTTCATTCTCGCCAGCTCGGGGCATCAGACATTGAAAATCCTTTTCGATCAATATGGACAAAGAGCCTGCTTCCAGGGAGATGAACTGTCGATTTTCAAGCCCAACCAGATCGGTTGTACACCAGGTAAAGGCCATCTCACCGGGTACAATGACGCGGATGCGCTGGTCTTCCATTTTGGCTTCTATGGCCGTGGCAAAGCCAGAGATTTCTACCCCATAGACCAATTCAAGACCTGGTCCGAATTGAATGCGGTCTTCCACCTGTTGGTGCAACTGCAAATGAGCAATGTCCCCCTGAGACAATCGCAATCTGAGAGAATTTCCTTTGATTCTAATCTTCATAAAAGGTCGGAGACTTTACATGTTACACTGACAGCTGTCCAAGCATTCGATGATGAGAGACACATCGCGTTCTTTGAGCGAGTACATCATGCTTCTTCCCTCGCGCTTGACACTTAGGATGCCTTTGAGGCGCATGTTCTGCAGGTGATGGGAGGTCAGGGACTGTTCGGATTCCAGCATTTCACAAATCTGGGATACGGACAGCCTTGGATGTTGTTCGAGCAAGTGGACAATGCCCAGTCGCAGCGGATGTGCAACTGTCTTGAGGATGTAGGCAATTCGATCCAACTTTTCTACCAACGCTTCATCCATGACGCTTTTGTTGGCTGCTTCAGGTTTGTTATTTGCTTCCATATGTAACAAAGATAGTAAATTAGATTATTGCATGCAATTGGTCAGGGAGGCTGGAATTTGTTTTGCAAAACATCCATTCGCCGATGGAAAAATGTCTCAAAGGCAAATTGTCAAAATTTAAATACACACAAAGAGTTGTTGTGCAATTATTGAACCAACACTTGAAGTCAACAAATGGTTGCCAGTGAGGGTGGCTAAAACAAACTGAGCTGCGGTGTTTTGAAGCTTTGGTGTAGGGTGGTGTCCAGCGGCGGACGGTTGTTGGAAGGAAAAAACTTCTTTTTGGCCAGTCGAAACTGCTGACCGATGATTCGAGCGATGTGCCCCTCCCCTTTCATGCGCGTCCCAAAGCGATGATCCTCTGTTGACCCGCCGTGGCAATCCTGAATTTTGTGGATGATCTTGTCGGAGCGATCCGGGTAATTTTTGCGAATCCAATCCTCAAAAATGCTTGCCACATCTCCATTGAGCCGGACAATGCCATAGCTGGCACTTTCTGCTCCAGCCTCTGCTGCAGCTTGTAGAAGGTCGAAGATTTCATGATCTGTCAAGCCAGGGATGACGGGCGCCATCATGACCGTTACCGGAATGCCATGGTCAGACAGAATTTTGATGGTCTTGAGCCGTGCGCGAACGGAGGCAGTCCGCGGCTCCATGAATTGCCGGAGGTGATCGTCCAAAGTGGTCAAAGAGATGCACACCCTGACGAGATTGTGTTCACTGAGCTGCTGCAGAAGGTCCAAATCTCGCAAAATGAGGCTGTTTTTGGTGATGATCCCCACCGGGTGGCGGTAGCGCCAGAGTACGTCCAGCAGGGATCGAGTGACTTTCAGTTTGCGCTCAACGGGCTGGTAACAATCTGTGTTGCCGGACAGCATGATGGGTGCTGCCTTCCAACGCGGGCTTTTCATCTTCTCTTCCAACAGCTCTGCCGCTCCCTGTTTGACCAATATCTTTTGCTCGAATTCCAGACCAGCACTGTAACCCCAATACGGATGGGTGTTTCGGGCATAGCAATAGATGCAGCCATGCTCACAGCCTTGGTAAGGATTCATCGAGTAGGGGAAGGGAATGTCGGGGCTGTCGACCTTGTTGAGGATGGTCTTGGGATGGACGGGGATGATCTTGGTCCGCATTTGTGCATCCTCCTCTTCCAGCAGGTAAGAAAAGGGATCGGCATCGTAGAGGTATTTTTCAAATCGGCTGGGGGGATTGATCTGAGCTCCACGTCCTTTTAAATAGCGGCTATTGGATGTCATGGCTGAATGATTTACCAACAAATTATGTCATACATTTCAAACGTAAAACAATTTATTGTAAAAATCAAACATTTCTTTGGCCAAAAAAACAATCCCGAGTCTGTGGAGAGACCCGGGATTGTCTAAAGTTGGTTTGCGATTGGATCGCAGCTATATTGGTGGATTTAGAGCTTGTCTAAAGTTAATCTTTTCGCTAATATGAGCGTCTTTCTTCACCATCCTTCAGCTACCTGCCTCGCCGGCAGACGGGTATTTCGGCACGTAGCCTCCGGCTATGCACCTCAAAATGAGCTTCGTCTGGCTTATGGCTGCCCATCCGCTTTGCGGTTCCTTCACTCTGGTGATCGTTCAGTCATATTTCATATTAGCTGAAAAACTAAATTTGAACAAGCTCTTACTTTTCTCCCTGGAAGAAGGAAGCGGCATTTTCTCCTCCTCCTTGGACTTTTTCCAGGCGAGTTTTGAACTCGTTGTATTTTTCCAGGTCATCTTGCTTGGCAAAGATTTCCTTCAGGGCAGTCAGGGTTCCCAAGTCATTGGGGTCCATGGATTCCGCCTTTTTGAAGTATGGCAGGGCCTCGTCGAAGGCAGCAAAGACTTGCTTCTTTTTCTCGTCGTACTTCTTCAGACCAGCTTTGGAATAGTCACCTTCCAGGGCGATCAATTCTTTGGTCATGGTAGCCGCTTTGTTGTAGTACAGAGCGCCGATGTTGTAGATGGCGGAGATGTTTTTGCCATCCTTTTCCAGTGCTACGTTGTAATACTTGAGGGCACTTTCGAAGTGTTGATTGGATTTTTCCATGTTGGAAGCCTCCAATTCGCGTTGGAAGAGGTTGTCGTATACGTGGCCCAATGTGAGGTAGAGAGAGAGGTTGTCAGGAGTTGCCGCGATGGCAGATTCCAGTTTTCCAGTTAGTACGTCTAATTTTCCTGCCCCAAGGTAGTAGTTGATTTCCTTCACGCGAAGGTTTTCATCCGTTGGGAATTTTTCTCTTCCTTCATTGAGAATGACCAGGGCCCCTTCTTTGTCTTGCTTGGAAGTGATGGTGTACAAGGCATCGTACACGGCAGCATCCTCATAGTTGGCTTGGCGGAGTGTGGTGAAGACTTCGAGAGCTTCCTTTTCCATTTGTGCCTGGTAAGCAGACAGACCCACCAAGTAGAGGTAGTCATTGTACTCTTTGTCGGTCTTCAGCAGCTGCTTGTCTTTGCCACTGTTGGCGTTGATGATGTTGCGAGCCTCGATATTGGCTTGGAAGGCCTTGGCAGCCTTGGCGAAGTCTTTCTCTCCGTAGGCGATGCGACCGGCGTTGTCCAGGTAGTTGAAAGTACTCATCAAACCAGCAACTGCATCGTTTTTGTCGCGCTTCATTTTCTTATCTGTTCCAGCGGCTTCGATGGCCATTTTGAACGCGTCGAAGGCCTTCATGGGGGCATCTGGGTATTTGAGAGTTGTCTGCTGGCCCAAAGTGATCAGGTTGAAGTCGATACCAGCCAGTTCATTGTTGATCTCACCAGACTTGACATACACTTTGGCAGTTGATTTGGCATCGAAATCACCAATGCCTGCCATGGCTACATCGGCTTGCTCTCTTGCCTCCATCAACTTGGATGCCTTGGAGTCGTTGTCTGTCATACTAACCGCCTTGAAATAATCTTTCTTGGCCGACTTGAAAGCGTCTTTGGCAGCTTGGCCGTAGAGGCCGGAGGCAACCAAAAACAGTGCAAGAATAGGTAATATTACTTTTTTCATTGTTTCAAGTTTTAGGAACCGAATGGGTTTTTACTTGTTATTCAAAATTTGATTCGCTAATAGGACGAGCCCGAATGCTTTCAGACTCTTTATTGTCTGTTAAAAATAAGGTAGTTTTTGTTAAATTCTGTTAAGACCAGCCCCGGAATTTGGTTTTTGCCATCGAGAAGTGGCTTTCAGATGGATCGAACCGCCCTTTGGGAACGATTATGCATCGTCCTCATTTCCTTCCGCAGTCTCTGCCGATGACTCTTGGGCTGGAGTGTCCTCTGCATCAGTGGCATCTGAGGCGGCTGTCCCGTTTTCTTCTTCCTCGGAATCATCTGAAGGAATAACGGCCACATCTGCAATTTCGTCCCCTCCTTTGAGCGTAATGACCCGTACACCTTGCGTTGCCCGGCCTTGAATTCGAAGGTCAGAAACGGCAATTCGGATGATGATGCCCGATTTGTTGGTAATCAAGAGGTCATCCTCTTCCTGTACGTTCTTGATGGTCACAAGGGCTCCGGTCTTTTCGGTAATGTTCATCGTCTTGACTCCCTTGCCACCTCGGTTGGTGATGCGATAGTCTTCCAATTTGGAGCGCTTGCCCATGCCTTTGTCAGAAATGACCAGGATGGCCGTATTTTCATCTTCTGGATCGACGCAAATCATACCGACCACGGCATCGTCTTCTTGTAATAAGGTGATGCCTCGAACACCCGCAGCGGTGCGCCCCATGGGACGGACTTTGGATTCGGGGAATCGAATGGCACGACCACTCTTGTTGGCGATCAGGATTTCATTGGTTCCATTGGTCAGGCGCGCCTCCAACAATTGGTCACCTTCGTTGATGGTGATGGCGTTGATGCCGTTGACTCTTGGACGAGAAAACGCCTCTACCACCGTCTTTTTGATCAATCCCTTCCGAGTGCAGAAGATGATGTTGTTGTTGTTGATGAACTCTTGGTCGTTGAGGTCTTTGATGATGATGTAGGCCTTGACCTTGTCGTCTTTGGGAAGATTGACAATGTTTTGAATGACCCGGCCGCTCGAGGTTTTGGATGCTTCCGGGATTTCGTATACCCGCAACCAATGGCAACGTCCTTTTTCGCTGAACAGCAGCAAATAATTGTGGGTGGTTGCGACGAACAAGTGCTCGACGATGTCCTCATTGCGGGTTTTGGCCCCTCGGGATCCTTTGCCACCGCGACTTTGCTTGCGATACTCGGAACTCTTGGTCCGTTTGATGTAGCCAAGTTGAGAAATGGTGACGATGACTTCCTCGTCGGCGATCATGTCTTCGATGCTGATTTCGCCATCGGCATAGCTGATCTCGGTGCGGCGATCGTCTCCAAAGCGTTCGTTGAGATCGGTCAACTCGTCAATGATGATGTCTCTTTGCAGGCGCTCATTGCCCAGAATTTCCTTGTAGCGAGCGATTTTCTGCTGCAACTCCTCGTACTCCATCTTCACTTTGTCGCGCTCCAATCCGGTGAGCTTTTGCAGGCGCATGTCCAAGATGGCTCTGGCCTGTAGCTCCGACAACTCAAAAGTCTCCATCAAGCCATTGCGAGCCTCTTCCACTGTTTTGGACTTCCGGATCAGGGCGATGACCTCATCCAGGTTGTCAAGTGCGATGAGCAAGCCTTGTAGGATGTGGGCTCTTTCTTCGGCCTTTCGCAGATCGTACTGGGTGCGGCGAACCACCACTTCCAGGCGGAATTTGACGAATTCCTCGATCAGGTCCTTGAGATTGAGGATCATCGGGCGACCGTTGACCAGGGCCACATTGTTTACTCCATAAGAAGTTTGTAGTGGCGTGTATTTGTACAAACTGCTCAGCACCACATTGGCGATGGCATCCTTTTTCACCTCCACCACCACGCGCAGGCCATTGCGATCCGACTCATCCCGAATGGCAGAAACACCACTGATCTTCTTGTCGTTGACCAAATCGGCCATTTTGACGATCATTTGCGCCTTGTTGACCTGATAGGGGATTTCGGTGATGATGATTCGCTCGCGACCGGATTTGGTGGTCTGAATCTCTGCCCGTCCTCTGACCACGATGCGGCCACGTCCGGTGTGAAGGGCATCCTTTACCCCTTGGTATCCATAGATGATGCCTCCGGTTGGAAAATCGGGTGCTTTGATGAATTGCATCAGATCATCGATGGTGATCTCGGGATTGTTGATCGTTTCGATGACCCCTTGGATGACCTCGCTCAGGTTGTGCGGCAGCATATTGGTGGCCATCCCGACTGCGATGCCGGAAGCTCCATTGATCAGCAGATTGGGAACTTTGGCAGGCAGAACGGTAGGTTCTTTGAGGGAATCGTCGAAGTTGAAGTCAAAATCGACGGTATCCTTGCCAATGTCGGATAGAATCTCGTCAGAAATGCGGCGCAGGCGGGCCTCAGTATATCTCATGGCAGCCGGACTATCGCCATCCATGGAGCCGAAGTTCCCTTGTCCATCAACCAATGGGTAGCGGAGGGACCAATCTTGGGCCATGCGCACCATGGAATCGTAGACAGACTGATCGCCGTGTGGGTGGTACTTACCGAGTACTTCCCCGACAATACGAGCCGATTTTTTGTGCGCCTTGTTGTAGGTGAGCCCGAGTTCGGACATGCCAAACAAAACCCTTCTGTGTACTGGTTTGAAACCGTCTCTCACATCGGGCAAGGCACGGGAAACGATCACCGACATTGAATAGTCAATGTAGGCGGATTTCATTTCATCCTCAATGTTGATTGGGATAATCCGTTGATCTGAAGCCATTTAAGTTTGTTCTTTGATACCTTGATAAATTTGCGGGGCAAATATACAAAAAACGGAGGAGTATTTATAATCAACAAATCACATGTTTTGGGGCCAATTTGGAAAGCGGAGATGGTTGGCTTGCGATGGGATTTGGAAGGAAGAAGAGAGAGGAGATTTTTGTAAAAAACAAAATGCGGTAATACCTCTCCTGCAGGTATTACCGCCGTGGAATGCGATCATCGGACCGCTGCCACATCCGGACAATGAGGAATCAATCCCCGGCGTCCGTCTACAATGTCTTTAGTAGTCTTTCATAGCCACCTTGTATTCGTTGGCATCGTGTTTGGCCACTGTCCAGTAGTTGTAATCTCTCACCATCCGGTCCAGATTTCGGTATTCAAACTTTTTGCTGCCGATGCGCTTGGAAAGAGCCGTGTAGTCCTTGAAGATGGATCTGGCGTCTTTGGTAAACTTGTCGCGAGTAATCTTGTTGAATTTGCCCTTGGTGTCCTTGATGTAGTAGTGGTACTTGTAGGGCTTTTTTGGGTTGTTGCGCACCTCGATGTAGTAGCAATACAAGGTCAAGTCCCCTTCGGATTCCTTTTCCATGAATACGGTGGTCGGTCCAAAAGGCTTCGGCGGATAGTCTACCTTTTGTCTTTCGAAGTGAATCCACCGCTTGTTCTTGCGTCCGATTTCGTCGATTTCTTCCACCTGCATTCCATAGCCCTGAAGCTGGTTGGGTTTGTAAGTGGTTTTCCTGGATTTGCCTTGATGGATGAACTGCACCTTCACTTCATTGTCGGTAATGGAGCCCATCTGGACAGTCCCCTCGATCCTTTCGCCATCATTGTCGATGATGTAACCAGGGACCTTGTCGCCTTTCTTGGCAAAACTTGTCGATGCAGTGAAGAGAAAACAGGCAAAGAGTAGCCAAAACTGTTGAGTCATTCTCATGGTATATCAGATTTTTAGAATTTGTTGTCGCTTAGTCTGAAAAAGAAAGAAGCAGACCTGCCAGACTACTTCTGCATCATAGTTTTGTTTTATGTTTTAGAAGATTGCGGTCTACCAGGTCTGTCTTTCCTACCGGTTATATGAGATGACCTCAGTCGCTTGGCACCAATGTAAGGCGGCCCAGCGCTTGGTTTTTACCGAAATCTCTGCTTCTGTGACATCTTAAATCAACAGAAACAACTTTATCATTTATTCGACTGTTAAAAGGAGGAAACAATTGAAGCAAATCATGTTATTGGCATTTCCACAAACTGTTCTTTTGCTATTTTGCTATGCAACGCTTTGGTTTGCCATAGCACAGTGGCTGAAAAACAACAGCATTGCGGACGTGGCCTGGGGGCTTGGATTTGTCCTATTGGGCGTGTATATGCTACGTGAAGATGTGGGAGGACAGCGGGGCTTGCTTACTCTATTTGTGACAATTTGGGGGCTGAGATTGGCCACACATATTTTTATTAGAAATATGAGCAAAGCAGAAGATTGGAGGTATGTAGAGATGAGACAAAAATGGGGCCAAAACGCCTTTTGGTGGGCCTACGGTCAGGTGTTTTTGCTGCAATCGGCCTTGCTGTGGATCATCGCTCTGCCTTTGTTCATGGCCTCTCCCAAAGAAGGCATGCCCCTACAGTGGATTCAATACCTTGGTGCTGCGATGTGGCTGGTGGGATTTGTATGGGAAGCAGTGTCGGATTGGCAATTGAGTCAATTCAAAAAAGATCCATCCAACAAAGGAAAACTGATGATGACAGGTCTGTGGGCCTATTCCAGGCATCCCAACTATTTTGGGGAAATCCTTTTGTGGTGGGGCATTTACTTGTTCGTCTTGCCCTGGGAAAATGCCTGGATGACGATCCTCAGTCCAATTACCATTACCTTTTTACTGATGCGCGTCTCTGGTGTCCCCATGTTGGAAGCCAAATACAAAGGCAATCAGGCGTACGAAGCTTACAAAGCCAAGACCAACGCATTGGTCCCGCGCTTTTGGTAGCACCATCATAAGCAAATAATCAACCGAAAATTTCAGGACTGCAGGTTCCAGTCAGCCAGCTATTGCACATTGGAAGGCAAAAGAGAGGGGAATTCCCTTGATTTTACCTAAAAATGATCGCTAAGGCTATTCAGACGTCGCAACTTGCAACACATTGTCTTATCTTTGCCCCGCCAAAGCAACAGCAGCGTGGCAACAAATCAGCAAAGCACATGCGTACACAACCGGTAAAGCCTTACGAAGGAGAGAAAGATGGCAAGAAGAGCCAGGTGTCGAGGATGTTCAACAAGATTGCGCCATACTACGATCTCCTAAACCGTCTTCTTTCCCTGGGCGTAGATACCATTTGGAGAAAGAAAGCCATTGCGAGACTCAAAACTGGTCCACACCGTTATATACTAGATGTGGCAACCGGAACGGCGGATGTGGCCTTGGAAGCGGCACGTCAGTTGCAGGTAGAAAAGATCACTGGCATCGACATTTCCAACGAAATGCTGGACATTGGTCGAAGCAAGATTGCCAAAAAGGGCTTGAGTGATACCATTGTTTTGCAGGAAGGAGATTCGGAGAATCTTCCCTACGAAGACAATACCTTTGACGCCATCACCGTTGCTTTTGGAGTAAGGAATTTTGAAAATCTGGAAAAGGGATTGGAGGAGATGTTTCGCGTTTTGCGCAGTGGAGGCCAGTTGGTCGTATTGGAATTCTCCCGTCCCAGCATATTCCCATTCCGCCAAATTTTCAATGGCTACTTCAAATACATTTTGCCGCTCATCGGGCGGTTGACCTCCAAAGATCCCAAAGCATATCGCTACCTATACGAATCAGTGCAGCGATTCCCGGAGGGTGACCAGTTTGTGAAGATTTTAGAAAAAACCGGATATAAATCAAACCAATGCACGCGACTCAGTTTAGGAATCTGTTCCATCTACGTTGGCAAGAAGTAAGTCTTTTGCTCGTTTTGCTGATCTGTGGCTCCTCGCTTTTGGAAGCCCAGACGGCCCGAGGCAATTACAACTTTCTGGATTTCCAGTCCAAGCCATATTACTTTGGGATCACATTGGGCTACAACACTTCCGATTACAAGGTCTTTCATTCGAAGCGTTTCATTCTCAACGACAGCATCAGCACGGCCCAATCTGTGAGCGGCCCGGGCTTCAACTTGGGCATTGTCTCCAATCTGAAGATCGGTCAGTACTTTGACTTTCGCTTCCTCCCTACCCTGTCGTTTGCCGAGCGCAACATTGGTTTTACCTCTCCCGACGAAAATCGACCCACTTATCAGCAAAAGACAGAATCCGTTTTTGTAGAGTTGCCATTTCACATTCGCTACAAGTCGGCCCCTTACAACGACATGCGCCTGTTTGTCATCGGAGGTGTGAAGTACAGCTTTGATGTGGCTAGTGATTCGCGCGCCCGCCAAGCCAATGAGCGCGTCAAGATTTCACCCACCGATTTTGCCTTTGAATACGGTGCCGGGGTGCAATTTTTCTTCCCTTACTTCATTTTCTCACCAGAATTCAAGATTTCACACGGTCTGAACAACATCTTGATCTTCAACCAGCAATTGGAACAATCCAATGTGGTGGAAAAGATATTGTCCAGGGCCTTTACGATTTCACTTCACTTTGAAGGATAAGGCGTTTGAATTGTCGAATGGAGCGCTTTGTTCTCTTGCAGTTGTCAGGTGAGGGTTGAAAATTGCTGTTTTTGTGGACAAATAAATAATTATCCCATATTTAAACTCGCAATATAAATGTCTGCCAACCTCCTCACAACCAGCCTTATACATAGTATAGTAAAAAATCTTTGAAAAAAGGTGCTCAAAATTTATGGAATTTGGGTGGGTGCCGTGTCCTATTACCGGACAAAATGGAAAAACCTTTGGCCCGCGGCGAGGGTTTTTCGAGATGTAAAAATTCCATATGGGCATATCTGCCCAGGTTTGGGTTGGCGGAGCTGTGCTTGGGTGCGGTTCCAAAAAGGAGGCGGCTTTTGGGGTTGCCTTGAGGGTGGGTTCCCACCCAGAGCCCCAAATTATGCCCCCAGCCAAATTTCCACCATCAGACTCCCAAGCACAAATCTCCTTCCCTTCAAGCCAATTCAGTCCGACCAACCATTTCATCCACCAGACAGCTTTTTGCCCCTTCTCCCCACCTAACACCGACACTGTTCCTGCACAAATGCCACCACATCCGGAAAAAATGCATTGAACTCCCGGTCAAAGTCCTCATAATGCAGATGTAAATCCTCCCAAGCTCCGACAAAATTGGATGGAAACCGAGTCCGCTCGTCCATTCGTTCCAAGGTGTAGAGCAAGCCATTCTTGGTCCCATACCCCATCAGCCAATTGCCTTGAATCATCCCTTTGATCCGATGTCGAAGCGGTTCGGGCAGGACGGACAAATGCTTCTCCAAAATCTGGTAAATCCACTGGGTAAACTCCTCCAAGCTGCGCCCACTGTACCGATCCCAATTCTGAGACAACACATAATCGTACAAAATGTCGATGACCACGGGGGCGTACTTGCGATGTCGCTTTTGCAGTCTGTGTACTCCTTGCAGGACAACGGGGTGCTGATCTGTAAACGAATCAATTTGCCGATGAAGGAACACTCCTTTCTGAATGTCCGGGCTGTAATCCCCCAAATCCTTGTTGCGGATGAAATCGGCAATCATGTTTCCAATGACCAACTCCTCACTTTCACAAGACAAAAACAGATGTGCCAGAAAATTCATAGGCTATATTGATAGGCTTGAGTAAAAATTCTATATTTGCACCGCCAAAAAAAGCTTATTTCATAAACAGCCAACCCATCGCAAAAGTTGGCAGCTAAGTTCTAAACGAAAGTACAATTATGGCTCTGAAATGTGGCATCGTAGGCCTGCCAAATGTGGGCAAATCTACCCTCTTCAATGCACTGACATCTGCCAAAGCACTGGCGGCCAATTACCCATTTGCAACCAAGGACCCCAACGTTGGCATGATCACAGTCCCTGATCCCCGTTTGGACAAGCTCACAGAACTGGTTCAACCCAAAAAGACCCAACCGACGACCATCGAAATCGTCGACATTGCTGGTTTGATCAAAGGGGCCAGCAAGGGAGAAGGACTCGGCAACCAATTCCTGGCCAACATCCGCGAAGTAGACGCCATTGTACACGTGGTCCGCTGCTTTGAAAATGGCAATGTCATACACGTCGACGGCGGTGTAGACCCAGTCCGCGACAAGGAGACCATCGACATGGAGCTGCTGCTCAAAGACATGGAAACGGTCGAAAAGCGCATGGAGAAGTTCCGCAAACAGGCCAAAAGTGGCAAAAAAGAAGACCAAAAGAAGGTAGGCATTGCCGAGCGCATCCTCAAACACCTCGAATCTGAGCAACCTGCCCGAAGCTTTGCCACAGAAACGGAAGAAGAAAGCGATCTGCTCCAAGACTTGTACTTGCTAACCGCAAAGCCTATCCTGTACGTCTGCAATGTCGACGAAGGTTCCGTACTCGAAGGCAACGAGCACACCACAACCTTCACCCAGGCCGTCGCCAATGAAAATGCCGAAGTCATCCTCATCTCCGCAGGCATCGAAGCCGACATTGCCGAACTGGACACCATAGAAGAACGACTGGAATTCTTGGAAGACATGGGCCTGCAAGAACCCGGTGTCAACAAGCTCATCCGCGCCTGTTACAAGTTGCTCAATCTAATCACTTATTTCACCGCTGGCGAAAAAGAAGTTCGCGCTTGGACGATTGAAGATGGGACCTTGGCCCCGCAAGCTGCAGGGGTCATTCACACAGACTTTGAGAAGGGTTTCATTCGCGCCGAGGTCATCAAGTACAGTGATTATGTGGATTTGGGGTCAGAGCAAGCGGTGAAGGAAGCTGGGAAGATGGGGGTAGAGGGCAAGGAGTATTTGGTGGTAGATGGGGATGTGATGCATTTTCGGTTTAATGTATAAACACTCGTCCGTCTTTTTATTTCCAAACTGCTCAAACCAAGCAGCCTATCGAAACGAATGCATCTAGCAATGCAACTCGTCAAGTATTATCTTGCTCATCCTTCGCCCCACTCCCATCCCCATCCCCAAACAAAATCTCCCCCCCCAGCCTGTAAACTACTATTGATCAAAATGTTCTTGCTGTCCTTGATGATGATGTTGTTCCCCGTTGTTGGTGGTGTCTCTGGCCCGGAAACACCCCCTCCCTCTGCCTCCAACTCTGCCAAAAGACTGAGAATGCTCAAAGAAATCTGATTCTTCGTCCGACTCGCCTGCTCGTAGATGACCGTTCCCAGGCGATTCTCTCAGGTGATGTCTCGGTAGCGGGCCGACTGAAGGACCGCCTCATCCAATTGGGGGCTGCCTTCCAGCAGGCGCTGCAGTTGCTCGATGGCAGTTGCCAGGTCACCTCTGCCGATCAAATGACGGATGTGTTTGCAGTGCTCCTTTGTTGTCATGGCGCTTGGAAGTTGATTGTTGTAGGGAAAATACACATTCCTGCTGGGAAATTCAATGCTTGTAGCCCATCTGTTGAAATTGGCGCACAAATCAATCTGCCAGGGGGCAGTGCTTGGCATAAGCCCTTGTCTTGCCCAAGATGGAAGGCCCATTATCACAGGATTTGTAGTAGATTTGCGTTTTTGCATGACCAAATTGGCTCGTTCCATGTCCTTCACCTATTATCTGCTTTTCAAACCTTATGGATACCTCAGTCAGTTCACCCGCGAACTGGAGGGACAACGATGCCTCGCCGATCTCTGTCCCAATTTGCCCAAAGATGTGTATCCGGTCGGCCGACTTGACAAGGACAGTGAAGGACTCCTGCTGCTGACCAACGACAGACAACTCAATCACAAACTCCTCAATCCCAACTTTCGACATCCGCGCACCTATTGGGTACAAGTCGAAGGTCATCCCAATGAAGACGCCATTCGTGCCCTCCGGCAAGGAGTGGACATTCGCATCAACAAAAAAACACACCGCACCGCCCCGGCAAAAGCCCGCCGAATGGAAGCCGCCCCTGCCCTGCCCGAGCGCGACCCGCCTGTTCGCTTTCGAGCCAACATTCCCACCACCTGGATCGAATTGGTCCTCACAGAAGGCAAAAACCGACAAGTGCGCCGCATGTGTGCCAAAGTCGGCCACCCCACCCTTCGCTTGCTGCGCCACGCCATTGTCGACCTAGAACTGGGTGACATGGAACTGGGAGAACTTCGTCCCATTCCCGCCAGCACACTCTTCCAAAAACTCTGGCTCTCCTAAGACCCAAAATTTTTTTTTCATTTTTTTCTCTTTGGCTGGGTACGCCCCTGTCAAGGCCAGACACATTAGGGCGACATGTATCCGAAAACATCTACATCAAAACAACGGATACCACCAACATCACAAACCATACTCTTAAAACTAGAAAAATGAAAACCTTCCAAAATCTTAGCCTGACATTGTGCCTCTTGCTTAGCATGACCTTCACAGCCTTCGCCGGCATGCCCCTTCACAAGTTCAAAGGAAACTTCAAAAACGAAAACAGCAATACCAGGGGAATCACCAAAATCCAATTGATGGTCGCTGGCTCCAGCATCCAGGCCCGGACATTTGGCTCCTGCTCTCCATCAGATTGTGATTGGGGGAAAGTCAAAGGCACGCCCATGGCCAACAGCGTCAGCCAGAAAGTAACCGCCAATACAGAAGCGGTCCAATTCATCTACAAGCAAGGACATGCCACAACCTACTTGATCGTTACCCCCATCAACAGCAACCGAATCGCCGTTCGCTCCTTGACCCGCTTCAAGGATGGATCCAACCGCAGCGACTACACCGCCATCAACTACTTCCGCCGGACCACCACCACCCGCCCAAGTACTGTATTGGCGGCCCCTAGACCCATGGGTCGATGTGGCGCCACCTACAACCACTTCCCTCGCAAAACCAAACTGCAGTGGAGACCAGTCAGAGGAGCCGTCAAGTACATCGTCGAAGTCGATTGCTACCACTGCTGCAAGAGTGGCAAATGGTGCAGCGAGACTGGTAAGACTTGGAAAAAAGAGACCGTCAGAGGGACTTCCTACAGCTTCAATTTCGTAGGAGCACAGCCGGGCCGCTGGAGAGTGAGAGCTGTCAACCGCAACGGCAAAGCAGGAAAAGTCAGTGCCTGGTGCAACTTTAAGTATACCAAATAAACCATCGAAAAACACGTCATAGATCGCCAATCTCATAAACCCAACAATGGTGTACCGGATTTTCCCTCAGTGGAGAATCCGGTTTTTTGTGGGCACAGAAAAGGCCGACAGATCGGATTTCGATTGTCGGCCTTTTTGAAGAATATCTTGGTTCGTTTTTTACTCTACGATCAACTTGACAGGCGTACCCTCATTCACTTTTATCCAATACAAACCAGCCGGCAGAACCGTCAAGTCAAAGGCCAAGCCATTGTTGACGGCACGGCTGCTCAAGGACAGCAAACGACCGCGCAAATCGTAAAATTCAACAGTCTCTATGGGTTGATCTGAGCGCAACCACACCTCAGATTTGGCGGGATTGGGATACAGGTCAAAGGTGGCATCTGGTTGGTTGTAGTCCACCGCGCGAATATCTGAATGCTCAAAAGCACCATTGTAGTCCACTTGGCGCAGACGGTAATAGTTGACACCATGAAAAGGCTTGGTATCTTTGAAGCGATACTGACTCGTCTCGTAGGTCGTTCCCTGGCCTTTTTGGGTACCGATGGCAAACCAATTTTGTCCGTCGCGGCTCTTTTCGATCTCGAAGTAATCATTGTCAATCTCCGCAGCCGTTTGCCATTGCAGACCAACCGCCCGCTCGGCTTCGTATTTGTAGGCCCTGAAATCCGTCATTTCCACTGGCAATGGCGTCGAAGTCGTCACGGAGATGTTGTCGATGAAAGAGGCGTTGCCATTCTCCGTTTGGTATTGGTAATCGTATTTGTGACTGCCTTCAAAAGTCAGTACGAAAATGCGGCGCGCAGCCACAGAGGTCAGATCCAGGCTGATGAAACGCCAGCTTTCGTCTACATCCGTTCCGTCGAAAGGCTGGTAAATGTCGCCCACCTGAACACCATCGACCAAGACCCTCAGATTGGAATAGTTGGTGTTGAATCCGTAGAGCTGCTTGAGGTCAAATTCCAAAAACAGGTCATTTGCCAAACGAGCATCGATGCAGACGTTGAGGGAGGTTTTGTAGAATTGATTCCGGAGCGATTCAAAAGCGTTGTCGGGCGTGGGCGTGCGGAAACTGGGGCTTCGGGAGGTGAAAAAGCCTTCCATCATCGCCCCTCCATTGCCATCCTTGGCAGCATCTGTATTGACAGAGACGAAGTTCTTTAGCTGGGTGGTGATCCAAAAGTCGTTCAACCCATTGCTCAGGTCATCAAAATTGGCCGCAAAAGGGACCCACTTGACACCCACTTTGACTTGACGCAATTTGGTGACCTCATCCGTGTCCATGCCCTTCCACACCTTGAGGCGGACATCATAGACACCTGGCGTATTGTACGTATGCGAAGGAGACTGCAAAGTCGACATGGTCCCATCGCCAAAATCCCACTCCCAGGCAGTGGCCTCCGCTTGGGTGGCATCGCTGAAATTGACCGTGAGTTCATTGTCGCAAGTCTTGTCGTACTCCACATAAAAGTCTGCCTCCAGTGGAATGGCATTTCCACAAGTCAGATAGCTGCGAGAATTGACCAGGGCAAACGCCATCCGATCCAATTGGCCGGGCGAGAAGTAGGTCCGACACTCTTTGATGGCGTACGACATGATGTTGGTGGGATCGGGATTGTAGTCATCGCCGTTTTCATCAGAATAGGTTCCATTGTATTGACACCCATTGTTGACCACACCAGACAGGCGCGGGTCGGCAGGTGTGTCACAAAGCATATCTCCTTGTGTTTCACAATCACTGCCGTCAGCAGCTTCTCGTCCAAAGGCAGTCGTATGGGTGTGGTAGAGGTCGAAATAATGACCCAATTCGTGCGCAAAGGTACTTCCGTTGCGCGTACAAGAGTTGGCCAGCATGACGAAGTCCAGTCCGCCGGGAAATTGGGCATGACCACAAATCCGGGACGTTCCACTCAGGACATTCTCCGTAGAGTAAATGTTGATGACATTGGGCACACCATGAGCGGCATCCAAGGCCGACATCTCTGTCTTGTCGTAGTCAAAAAAGTCGTCATCATCGATGTAGTTGATGCCGCTGCATTGGTAAAAGTGGATGTTGGCCTCTTTATACAAGTCGTTGACCAGCTTGAAAGCATCCAAATAGTCCGCATCTGAAATGCCATCAGTTCCATTGGATCGACGGATGGTGTGCAATTGGATGGGGACAAAAGTCATGCTTCGGCCAGCCCGAAATTGTTGGTGCCGGACTTGTTGCCATTTGACATCCAGCAAACGCAATTGCTCTAGATCTGCGTCCCGTACGAGGTCTGTGCCACAAGGATGGTCCTGTGCGAGAAGCTCACTGCTGATCAAGAAACAGAACAGCAGGAAGGGGTACATTTTTTTCATTTTGCCACATATTTTTGGTTGGAAGAATTGTGTTTTGATATAATTGTGTATTGGAAAAGGAGACACTCCAAGAGAAGTTTCTCATCATCCTAAAATGTGGTAGCAGGACTGAAAAATGCTCGTCTGAATTTGGGAAGGATAATTCGTTCTATCCTTAAATATAGTAAATACTCATATAAAGTCAGGCGTTCACGCAAAAAAAACATCGCCTCAGAAGAAATTCAACATGAGGTACAGCGCCTGCTGAATTTCTCCAGCCCAATTGGTAGTCAATGGGAAAAAGTCAAAGATTCTGCCTTTTCTATCCAACACCATGACGCACGGGAAGCGCTCGTAGTCCTGAAATCCTGGCAACCGACGAATCGATCGATAATCGGTACAAATGTACTTCAGATTGGGAAAACTTCGCTCGGGCTGTTTGTCCATGTAAGCCTTCCAAGCACTCTGTTTGGATCCCACATAGGCCTGGACAAATTGAACGTTCTTCTCAGATCGGTTTTCAATCGACAATTTCTGAAGCAAATGCCACTCGGTAGACGAATCGATCTCATTGGACAAATACAAAAAGGTCGCATCACCTTGGAAAAAATCGGGCGACAACGCACTCAAATCGACACCCTTGAACCAGTTCGTTGGAACCGCTGCTCCCAATGCTCTGTATGGGGCATTGTTGTAAGATTGGATCAGTCGCTCCTTGAGGACTTCGGGCGCATCGGAATCGAGGTAATCATCAAAAACATCCAGGAAAAAAGTCGATGCAAATTCGTACTTCACACTTCCAGACAGCAGATAATAACGCACGTACTGCAGGGCAAGGCCAAAAAAGAAACGCTTTACGTATTTGTACTGCCGTTCAACAGTTGTCACCAATCCCCAATTGTTGGGTTTGGCCAGTTTGTATTGCATGAACTTCACCAGAAAGTCCCGGTAGCTTTGATGTAGGATGGCGCCATCTTTGTTGAGGGGAAGGTCTTCCAAAAACTGGTAGTATTTCGTCGAAGGATTGCGGGCCATGCCTTTGGCAGAGGGAAAATCCAGCAAGGCGCAACCGTAATCGTAGTCGATGTCAATTTGCAGCCATTCGAGCAGGCGCTTGTCCATCGCTCGTCCTTCTTTGTACAAAAAAAACTCCTTGGCCTTCTTCTCTTCCAGCATGATCTTGAGAAACTTTCGGGGCTTCATCTTGCGCATCGACAAATTCATCCTCTTTTGGGTTTCCTCGACGACAAACTGCTGGTACTGTTGATAGAACAAATTCTCCGGGCCTGCTTCTCCGGTAAAAGTCGCATCCAGACGGCCATTGACCTGGTTGACCAACTCAATGTTCAGGCCTTGATCGGGGATGACAAATAGGAACAAGCTTACATCACCCATGTAAAAAATCGCAGGTACGGCCCGGGGAGACGACAAAGCAAAGGAAAAATTGCCCATGGAAGAAGTATCAGAAATTGTCAGGCCATCTACCCCAAATTCGGTGGGAAACAGCTGCAGAACCCCAGAGGAAAAGATGTTGCTGTTGATCTGTACATTGACCACACTTTCCGCACGCAGCGGGACACCCAAGGTCAAAAAGACCAGCAGCCAAAGGAATGAGTAAACTCTATTCATAAGCAGCAAACATTGAGGATGGCAGGTCGCCCGATCAGCAAACAAAAACATGGTTACATAGCTTTATGTCCTGAAGTTAGCAAAACGTAACCAAATACTGGCAGTCAATATCAAAAAATTAACACCCCCCCTTTGTGTAGATATTTGCACTACCTTTGAAGTTGTACCAAGCAAGTGCCTACCTATGATTCGATTTGTTTCTTTCGGACTGCTGCTGATCTTCCTCTTTCTTTGCCCCATTCCATCAAGGGCTCAATACATCGACCTGAACCGAATGGAGCAAGTCGTGGACTCCATCATCCAAAAGGGATTGGACAGCCTGGCTTTTCCGGGGGCACAATTGCTCGTCGCCAGGGGCGGACACATCCTTTTGTCAAAAGCCTACGGCCACCACACCTACGCCCGACAACGCCCGGTCCAGCGAACCGACCTGTACGACCTCGCCTCCATCACCAAGGTATCGACGGGACTGCCCATTTTGATGAAATTGTACGGCGAAGGCAAGTTGTCTTTGGACAAATCACTGGGGGAATGCTTGCCCTATTTCAAAAACTCTGACAAAGCTCCTCTCCGCCTCCGGGAACTGCTCAGCCACCAAGCAGGCATGCAGCCCTACATCGTGTATTGGCAGGATTGCTTTCGGAAAAACGGACGAGCAAAATGGGGGTATTTTCGCAAACGCCCCACCCGCTCCCACAACATTTACCTGGCCGATCAATTGTACCTCCGCCGCAAATACCCACGAAAAATCCGCCAAGCCATCAAAAAATCTCCGCTTTCGACTGAGAAAAAATACCGCTACTCTGGGCTGTTTTTCCAATTGCTTCCCCAACTCATCGAAGGCCTCACAGCAGCAGACTTCGAGACCTATCTCCAACAAGAGATCTTCGATCCCATCGGGGCCAATTCGCTGTGTTTTCGGCCCAGTCTGCGCTACCCACTCACACAGATTGTGCCCACCGAGCGGGATACCTTTTTTCGCCACCAACTGGTTCACGGACAGGTACACGACGAAGCAGCGGCCATGCTGGGGGGCGTATCTTGCAATGCAGGGCTGTTCGGCACAGCAGAAGATCTCGCGAAACTGTTCCAATTGTACCTCAACAAAGGCCAACACAATGGCCAGCAGCTCATTCCCGCGGCTGCCGTCGATACATTTACCCGCCGCCATTATGCCGACAATGACAACCGCCGTGGCCTGGGATTCGACAAGCCCTTGCTACAATACAATGCCCGGGCCGCCTACATTGCCAAAGATGCCAGCCCGTCGAGTTTTGGACATTCTGGCTTCACAGGCACTTTTGTCTGGGCCGATCCAGAACACCAACTGCTGGTGGTCCTCTTGACCAACAGAGTCCATCCCCATCGCTCCAACCGCAAATTGTACCAGCTCAATCTCCGCCCCGACCTGCACCAAGCCATCTACGATTCATTGCAGCGATGACGGTGCTGGTTTTGGATGGCGACAACCAAAAAATTGGCCTATCTTGCAGCGAACTTGTTGACAAAATCAGAGGTAAGCAAATTACATCACACAATTGCGTTGCCAATGAATGTCGTACAAGTTGTGGAAATGCTGTGGCCACTTTGGGTCTTCCTGCTGGGCCTGCTGAGCTTATTTTCTTTCCAAGGAAGAATCAGTTCGTCATTTGGACTCGTTTTATTGTTGATTTTGATGTTGTTCCTGGCCCTTCCATTTGTTCCATCCACTGTTGAGAATTCGCAGTCCACTGAAAGGCAAGAAGGCCCTCGTGACAGCAGTTCGGTGATAAATCCACCTCCCAATCCTAATAAGGAGACCAAATCATCTCCTTCCACAGATCTTTCTACAGACAGACCAACAACCCCATTGCCCACCTTTCATCTAAAAGGAAGCTACCCATCAGGATTTTTGAGAGAAACACTGGCCAAGAGACTGAATCGACGCCATAGCAGTCGTTCCAAGTTGAAAATCCGCATCGACAGCAAACAAGGACAGGAGGCTTTACAGATGACTGAAAAAGGCCAGTTTTACATTTTACCACAAGGACCACTGGAAATCCTCGTCAATGACAAGCCGTGCTGTTGCAGCGAGGCCATTCAGCACAAAAGCATCGCCGTTCCCGGCTATTTGGAAAGTCAGTTTGAAAAGGTCAAAGTCCAACGGATTGAGCAGGCATTTCTGGAGCATCTGGAGCAGATCATCCCCATTATTCAAGACTGCATCAAAAACAAAAATAAACGATGATTGGCCCATGGCCCTATACTCAGCCAGCCTTGGACAAGGTAAAGCCAAAGGTGGAGCCGACACCTGGAGCCGAGCGGACGTTGACGGTTTGCTTGTGGGCCTCGATGATGTGTTTGACAATGGAAAGCCCCAGTCCGGACCCTCCCTGTGTCCTGGACCGACTCTTGTCCACCCGGTAAAAGCGATCAAAGACCCGATTGAGGTGTTCTTCCGAAATGCCAATCCCATTGTCGGCCACTTCCACAAGGATGTTTTTGTCCATGTCGTAAAAGGCCACCTTGGTGTGCCCATCTTCCCGCCCGTACTTGATGGAATTGGTCAGCAAATTGGTCAATACCTGTCGGATGTTTTCCCGGTCGGCTTTGACGCGAAAATGATCAGAGGCACCGTTTTTGATCAACAGCTTAACGCCATTTTCTTTGGCCACCAGCTCCAAGTCCTCAAAGATTTCCATGGCCAATTCAAAAATGTCGAAGTCCTGCATCTCCAGCATCAATTCCCCCGCTTCCAAACGCGAGATGGCCTCCAAGTCCAGGACAATGGTTTGCAAACGCTCCACATTGCTCGCCGCCTTTTGCAGATAGCGACGGTTGATTTGCTCGTCGTACAAACCACCGTCCAGCAAGGTATGGATGTAGCCTTGGATGGAAAAAAGTGGTGTTTTCAGCTCGTGGGAAATGTCGCCCATGAAGTTGCGCCTGTAGGCCTCCAATTCCTTGAGGGTGGTGATTTCCTTTTGCTTGTCCTCCACCCACTCGGACACCTCCTTTTCTACGTCTCCGATGATGTCGGTATTGACATCGATGTCGCGACTTTTGTCGGCTGCCGAGACTTTGAAGCGGTGAATGCTCTTGTAGATGAGCTTGATCTTGCGATAGATGTAATTTTTGAGGGAATACAGAATGAGGTAGTAGGACGTGCCAAATGCAAATACCACCAGGATGAGGGGTACCCACCAGTCCAAGGGGGCAGAACTCACCAGGTAGGTGAACAGCAAGAGGACCGCCAGCAATCCGGCGATGGCACTGCTGGTGTACAGAGCAATCTGTTGAGGTGTAGAATTTTTCATACCAGAGGATCAGTTGTTGCTCCCCACACTAGGATGCAGTGACTTTTGTTGCCACTGCTTGGGGGAATGGTTCTGGAAAAGTTCTTAAAATTCAAACTTGTAGCCGATCCCTTTGACCGTTTTGATGAAAGTATCTCCCATTTTTTCTCTCAATTTCCTGATGTGTACATCGATGGTCCGATTGCCAACGATGACATCTGCTCCCCAGACCCGGCGGAATATTTCGTCTCGATTGAAGACTTTACCGGGCTTGGAGGCCAGCAAAAAAAGCAATTCAAACTCCTTGCGGGCCAGGTTGATTTTTTTGCCCTGCAATTCTACCAAAAATTTCTCGTGATCTATCAATAAATCTCCAAATTGAAGCACTTGTTTGGCATTGCTTTGCGCCACGCGGGCGGGCCTACGCAGCAGTGCCTTGATGCGGCTCACCAGGACGCGCGGGCGCACAGGTTTGGTGATGAAATCGTCTCCACCAGCATCCAGAGCGGCAATCAGGGTGAAATCCTCATTGCGGGCCGTCAAAAAGGCAATCAGGGTGGTGTCGAATTGCTCGTGTTCCCGCAACATTCTACACACTTCTACCCCATCCAGCTCCGGCATCATGATGTCCAGCAAGATGAGATCGGGTTTGTCCTTTTTGGCCTTTTCGATGGCCAGTTTGCCACTCTTGGCAGTCAGCACATCGTAGCCTTCGTTCCGCAAGTTGTAACTCAGGAATTCCAGAATATCATCTTCATCGTCGACGATTAATATTTTTGCAGTTGAGTTGGACATGCGGTTTTTGATTTTTTATTTCGGCAATTTACTTACGCTCATATGAGGATAAAAAAACCAATAATAGCGTGCATATATTAGCCAAACATCTTACATTTGTAGTAAGCCTTTTAATTATTCTCTCATAAGTCTAAGTAGAGTCTTCTTCGGAAACTCTACTTATTTTTTTTCCTCGAAACTCAAGGAATTCAATTCGTCCAGCACTTTGGTGTATACCTCTCGGGACAGCACAGGGTCTGTTCGCATCAAATTGATGTTGTCATGGATGAGGGTCGAGTCCACCCCGTGCATGTCGTATACCTGCTGGTAGAACACCTGTAGGACACTGTCTTTCAGTTTGGTATCTGGAATGTCATTGGCTGCAGCCTCTGCGATGTGGATGTCTCTCAGCACGACAGCAAATTTGTCCTTGTCAATGCTCAACTCCACTTTTTCCTTGCAGCCCAAAAGGCAAATGAGTCCCATGGTCCAGTAAAAGATGCGTTTCATCAATCAAAGTATTGTTTCGGATAATAAAACGCATGAAGCCGCCCCGTATTTTCAGTCAGCTCCGCCCAATTGTCCACCTCTGCCACTACCTGAGAAATGCCACAGGTAGGGACATTGGGGATGTAGGAAGAAGAAAATAGGTTGGCCAAACTGGTGAAACAGGGATTGTGCCCAAAGATCAGCACACTGTTCCACTCCTGATCCAGGCCTCGGACCAAGCCCAAGACATCCTCCGTCCAGGCTTCGTAAATCTCGCGGCGCACCAAAATGTCTTGCTTGGCGATCTCGAAGGCATCGGCAAAATAAGTAGCCGTGGTGTATGCCCTGTTGGCGGGGCTGGAAATGATCTTGTCAACGGTCACTCCCTTGCCCTTGAGCAGTTGGGACATAAAGGGGGCATCCCTCAGTCCACGCTTGTTGAGAGGCCGATCAATGTCAGACAGCGAGGCATCTGCCCAGCTCGATTTGGCGTGTCTTATAAAGAAAACTGTTTTCATCTCAATGTTGTCTCCATTCTCCGGCAAGTTACGAATTTCTTTATTAGATTTGTTGGTTTAAGGAATTCCAAGGCAATGGTCTCGTGCTTCAACAGGTAAATACAGAACAAATACAAGGCAAGATGGGCCCATCCATCACCGAATGAGCTAATACGCAGTCCGATGAATTTTGCACTCAAAGAACTGGAATTGCACATAGACGATGTGTGGATCGAACAGGCAGAAGCCCTGATCGAGGCACATCCTGGCCAGCGACTGCAGGAGATTGAGCGCCACTTGTGGGTCGGTGTCATGGGAGATCACGAAATCGAAATACAAATCACTCCTTCCAAGGTAAAAGCCTACACCTGTGATTGCAGCGATTACAAGAGCTTTGGCATCTGTGCCCATGTCACGGCAGGTTTGTTGTTTTTGCGCAAAGAGATGGAGCGCCGAAAGGAAGAAAAGCAAGAAAAAGCGGCTGCCCAACCGCTCAAAGCTGCCAAGCTGACCATCCCCTTGATACTCCGCAACGCCAGCGAGACAGAACTGCGCAATTTCGTCCGCCAATACGCCCGCATCAACAAAGATTTTGCCCTCGCCCTCAAGGCCCGCTTTGCTTCTCAGGTGAGTACCATCGACAGCCACAGCAAATACGAGCAGATCATGGATGCCCTCGTCAAACCGGGCACCGCCAAGAAGCGAAAAATGCCAGCCAAGACCCGCCAGCAGCTCTATCGTTTGCTCGAAGAACTGGACAGCCAGGCCACCGCCAACCTAGAGACCAACAACCCACAAGAGGCATTTGCCATATCCAGGGCCGCTCTGGACAAGGCCGGGGCCATTCTGCGCTGGCCTTCCGATGGAGAAGATGCATTCAGTGAGCAGTTTGAAGCTTTTTTGAAACTTCTCTTGCAAATCCTACGCGCCCAGGCCGCTCCCGCCCTCAAAGAAAAAATCTTTGCCTACCTGATCGACTTGTGCTTCACGCCCACCTTTTTGGAAAAAGAATTGTCGAGCGAATTGATCGGCTATGGCTGCAGCGACCATTCTTCCATGGCAGAACGGCAGCAGATCCTGGATCAGTTGGACATCGCCCTGACTGGCATGCAACTCAGCAAACGCATCCAACTTCACCTGCTGGTCAACAAAATGCAATTGCTCGAATTGTTGGGTCGCTCCGAAGAACAGGAAGCCTTGATCGAAGAATACATCACCGAGCCCAATGTCCTCTTGCACGCCATCGACAAGGCCCTCCGGCAGGAACAATACAGCCAGGTACAAGCCTTGGTGGCCAGAGGATTAGCCGATTACAACAACTTTGAGATCCAACGGGCCTTGCACGAGGCTTTGCTGGTGGTAGCGAGTCGGGAAAAGGACAAGAAAGAAATTGCCCGAATTGCCGAATGGCTGTTTTTGCACAGCTACCAATTGGAGTATTTCCGCCAGTACAAGGAGACCTTTCGCAAGACCAGCTGGCCCAAGGCGTGGAAAAAGCTTCTCCAACAAGTGGAAGCCCAGCCGTTCAGCATGGAAAAACGGGATGGCTTGTCAGATTTGTACAAGGAGGAAGAACAACCCCAGGCCTTGTACGACTACATCAGCCGCATCCGCTCTCTCGATCTATTGATTCGCCACGGCCGCTATCTGCTCAATTGGGATCGCGAGAAAGTGGAAGACTTGCATCTAGAGCTTCTCCAACACTACATCAACAGCCACATTGGCCGACTCAGCTCGCAAAGGGCCAGAAGACTCATCCAACACCTACACGAAATTGCAGCTCCAAAACTGGCGGCTCGTTTGGTATCCTACTTGAGAAAAGAGCATGGAGAAAGAGATTCCTTGATGGATGAATTGGCAGTCTTTGTGGGATGATCCGCTACAGTTGTACTTCCTTTTTCCAACGCATGGCAGGAACATCCTTGACCACCATTTGCTGGGTTTTGCGAATGCGCTCCTCAAACAACACCACCTTGTTTTTGACCAAATCATCGACCACATCCTGACGAGAATGCCGGACTGTGATGAGTTTGAGGCCTCTCTCAATGTCCACCTTAAAGTCTGTTTCAATGCTCTTGGCAAAGGCATCGACCCGGCCATCGACATCATTGACGCAGACCGCAAAGCTGATGGCGGTATTTTGCATGATGTTGACTTGCAATCTGTGTGCAGCTATTTCTTTGAACAAAAAGCTCAGGTGATGCTCTGCCACGAATGAGAAGTCCTTCGTAGAGATGTGGAGCAAGGCCTGATTGCCCTCTACGGCCACCATCGGCGGGTAGTTTTCCTCCGCCAATTCAGAAACGCGCGTTCCCGAACCACTTGGGTCAACAAAAGATTTAATCAGAAGCGGTATGTTCTTGTTTTGCAATGGTTTGATGGTCTTTGGATGAATGACTTTTGCCCCATAATACGTCATCTCAATGGCCTCTCGATAGGAAAGGCGATCCAATTTGCTGACATTGTCAAACAGGCGTGGGTCGGCAGTCAACACCCCCGGAACATCCTTCCAAATGGTCATGATCTCCGCATCCAGGCAATAGGCCAAGATGGCAGCGGTGTAATCAGAGCCTTCCCGTCCCAAGGTCGTGGTGAAATTTTCGGAAGAACAACCGATGAAGCCCTGTGTCAGTACAAACTGCTCTGGCCCCAGGAGGGGGCGAAGATGTTGTTGGGCCCGCTCGATGGTTTCGGGCCATTGAACCCATGCCTCACGATACAAATTGTCTGTCCGGATCACATCCCTGGCATCCAGCCAATGCGTGGGTAGTCCCTGGCTGGACAAAAAGGCGGCAATGATTTTGGTAGATAAGACCTCTCCCACCGAAACAACCTGATCGTAGATGTAGTCAAACTCATCGACAGGAGGTTCTTCCAGCACCCAGTCTATCTCTACGAAGGCATCGTTGATGTCGGCAAAAATCGGGTGTGATGTCTCTTCAAACAAGTCTTGAAGGACTTGAAAATGGTGTTGCTTTACTTCATCCAGCAGCGAATTGGCTTGTCCATCCTCTGCCACATAAGCCTCGACGACTTTCTCCAATGCATTGGTGGTCTTTCCCATGGCCGATATGACAATGGCCAGCGATTGACCTTTGTAGTCTTGCAGGATGGGGATGAGATTCCGAATGCTTTCGGCATCCTTGACCGATGCACCACCAAATTTGAAAACGCTGATCTGATTCTCCATAGACGTGTTGTGTGAAGCGGGTGGCAAATATAGGGTAGATTTTCTTAGCGTACTTTATGATTTTTCGGAAAATCCCCTAATTTGTGCATTATAAGAATCCGTTACCCTTAACCATGTCAAACGATCTATCTACAGCTCTCCTGGTCCTGGCAGTCGGTATGATTACCGTTTTTGCCATCTTGTCCCTGGTTGTCATCGGAGGCAATACCCTCATCCGCATCGTCAATCACTTTTCAGCTGCAGAAGTCCCCGCCACTCCCGCTGCCAGAAGGGCAGTCCCCAAACAGGAAGCTCCCAAGATTCGCCCGGCGACCATCGCCGCATTGGCAGCAGTGGTAGAAACCGTCACTCACGGCAAGGGTACCATTCAGAAAATTGAAAAGTTCTAACCAAATCAAAACGACGAGAGCCTATGGCCCGATCTGTTAAATTGTGCCTCGTATATCGAGATATGTGGCAATCATCTGGCAAGTATGTGCCCAGAGTCGACCAATTGGTCAAAGTAGCACCTGCCATCGTGGACATGGGCTGTTTTGCCCGCGTAGAAACCAATGGCGGAGGATTTGAACAAATCAATCTCCTATTCGGCGAAAACCCCAATGTTGCGGTCCGCCAATGGACCCAAGCTTTCAACGATGCGGGCATCCAAACCCAGATGCTCGAACGCGGCCTGAATGGCTTGCGAATGAAACCCGTTCCAGCAGATGTGAGACGGCTGATGTTCAAGGTAAAAAAGCAACAAGGCACCGATATTTCCCGTTCCTTTGACGGCCTCAACAACCCACAAAACCTAGAAAATTCCTTCCAGTTTGCCAAGGCAGCTGGCATGATTGCCCAGGGAGCACTGAGTTTGACCTATTCCCCTGTCCATACAGTAGACTATTATGTAGACCTCGCCGATCGCTACATCGACATTGGCGCCCAAGAAATCTGCATCAAGGACATGGCAGGCATCGGTCGTCCTGTCTCCATTGGCAAAATCGTAAAGGGAATCAGGGAACGCCATCCAGACATATTGATTCAATACCACGGCCATTCCACCCCCGGATTTTCGGTGGCCTCCAGCCTAGAAGCAGCCCGCAATGGGGCCGACATCATCGATGTGGGAATGGAGCCACTTTCTTGGGGAACAGGCCATGCAGATTTGTTGACCATCCACGCGATGCTGGAAGATGCTGGCTTCCAACTCCCTCCCATCAATATGAAAGCCTACATGGAAGTGAGGCGACTGACCCAAGAATTTGTCGATGACTTTTTGGGCTACTACATCAATCCCCGCAATCGATCCATGAACTCTCTGTTGATCGGTCCGGGCCTACCCGGCGGGATGATGGGCAGTTTGATGGCAGATTTGGAAAACAACTTGAAGAGCCTGAACAAATGGCTTGGCAAGCGCAGCAAAAAACCAATGGTGCAAGACGAGCTGTTGATTCGCTTGTTTGAGGAGGTCAAATACTCCTGGCCACAATTGGGCTATCCCCCCCTCGTCACGCCATTCAGCCAGTATGTCAAAAACGTTTCCTTGATGAATGTCATCCAAATGATCAAGGGCAAAGAACGTTGGTCGATGATCGACGAGAATACCTGGGGCATGATCCTGGGCCGCTCCGGACAACTGCCAGGCCCTTTGGGCGACGACATCAAAGGCCTCGCCATTCAACAAAAACGCGAATACTACACGGGCAAACCACAGGACCTCTATCCAGACGAACTGGAACTGTTTGCTGCCAAGATGGACGAAAAAGGCTGGGATTATGGAGAAGACGACGAAGAATTGATGGAATACGCCATGCACCCGACCCAGTATGAAGACTTCCGTTCGGGCAAGGCAAAGACGCGATTTTTGGCTGATTTGGAGGAAAGACGCAAGGCCAAAGCAAGTGCTTCTGCCTCCGCTCCTGTTGCTGCAACGCCTCCTTCCACTGCCGCCGCTCCACTGCCCAAGGAAATGACCGTCAATGTCAATGGAGAAGCCTTCAAAATCCAAATTGCTTACGACCAAATGGCCACTGCCACCAGCGATGCGCCCCAGACCAGCAACCAACCATCGACCACTGCGCCCAAGCCACCAAGCTCCAATGGCAACGGCAACTACAAGACCATCTTGGCCCCTTTGGAAGGGAAGTTTTACCTCACCAGAGAAAACTCTGAAATCCCCATCAAGGTGGGTGACAACATATCCATCGGCGATACAGTCGCGTACATCGAATCCATGAAAGTGATCAATGCCATTACTGCCGACCAAGCAGGGACAGTGGTGGAGATCATGGCCACCCATGGAGAAGACATCGAAGAAGACGACGTCATCATCCGTTTGCAATGACTCATGGGTCACATCAACGAAACCCATTTGCTGAACCAAAACACTCGCCCTCTTGGATATACTGGAGAAAATATATGAAATGACGGCCTTCGGAGAATTGGCAGACTCTCCTGGCACCTTGCTCATGATTGCCTTGGCCTTTTTGCTCTTGTATTTGGGCATCAAAAAGCGATACGAACCCTTGCTGCTGGTCCCCATCGCCTTTGGCCTCCTACTGGCCAATTTTCCAGGCGGGGCCATGAATGTGGTCCCTTCCAATGCGGAAAACAACATTGAACACTTGGGAATGCTCGAAATTGCCAAGCAATACGGCATCATGAATTTGCTGTATTACGCATTGATCAAAACGGGATTGCTGCCTCCCTTGATCTTCATGGGTGTGGGTGCGATGACGGACTTTGGTCCCATGCTCCGCAACTTGAGACTCGCCTTCTTTGGAGCCGCCGCCCAGATTGGCATCTTTTCCGTCCTGATTGCCGCCGTTTGGATGGGATTCACTCTACAGGAAGCGGGTGCCTTGGGCATCATCGGGGGAGCTGATGGGCCGACCGCCATTTACACCTCCATCGTATTGGCGCCACACTTGTTGGGCCCCATTGCCATCGCCGCCTATTCTTACATGGCCTTGGTCCCTGTCATCATTCCCTTTGTGGTCCGACTAACCGTGAGTCAAAAGGAGCTGAAAATCAACATGAAGGAGCAAGACAAGCTCTACCCCAACAGAGTCAAGATTCGCGACATCCGGACGGTCAAGATCATTTTTCCCATCCTGCTGGGCACCATCATTGCCTTGCTGGTCCCCTCTTCTGTCCCACTGGTCGGCATGCTGTTGTTCGGAAATTTGGTCAAGGAAATCGGCAGTGATACCAACCGCTTGTTCAAGGCAGCCTCCGATACGATCATGAATGCAGCCACTGTCTTTTTAGGATTGACCGTAGGAGCGACCATGACTGCGACCACTTTCCTCAACTCCGAAACCCTCCTCATTGTGGCAGGAGGATTCATTGCCTTTGCGATCTCCATCCTGGGTGGCATCATGGCCGTCAAACTCTACAATCTGTTTTCCAAAAAGAAGATCAACCCTTTGATTGGTGCCACGGGTCTGAGTGCTGTCCCCATGGCGTCGAGGGTAGCCAACGAGCTGGCCCTGAAAGCCGACCCGCGCAACCACATCCTGCAATACGCCATGTCCAGCAACATCAGTGGGGTCATTGGATCCGCCGTGGCAGCTGGGGTGTTGATTGCCTTTTTGGCCCAATGACCCTCCTGCTTCTACTCCTTTGCGACTTTCCAGGTATTCGTCGCATGGCCATCTGACACAGACAGGTAATAAATGCCGGACGAGAGCTCCGAGACATCTATGATTGGCTGAAGTTGCCCCTCTTTGACCAATTGCCCAAGCTGATTGAACAGTCGAAAAGTCCCTTCCAGGCTTTTGGTCGATTGCAGATGGATTCTGTCATTGCTGGGATTGGGGAAGACAGAAATGGCCTTCAGATGTTGTTCAGTTTCCTCGACAGACACCAAATTGCAATCCAGTGCATTGATGCGCTTCCAGATGTCATTGTTGAATTGGGCCGTGCCCGGGTTGTCATCGGGTGCTGACCCCATTCTGATCCAGACCAAGTTTTGGGAAGGGACGACGTTTAGGAACTGGCCACCCTCACCCATGGCCGCAAAAGCATCTTCTGGTGCATCGGGAAAAATATTGCCGGGAAAAATGGTCTCCGATTGTGGGAGCTGGTAACTTTCCTGTCCGTTGAGCCACCAGTGGTAGCCATAAGATTTATTGAAGTCTTGAGAGGGGGTGATCATTTGTTTGAAAAATTCGGAATCTCTCAACAGCTGGTTCCCATCCCAATTGCCTTCGTTGAGCATCAGGAGGCCAAAACGAGACAGGTCTCTTGCACTGCCATTGATGGTCACATTGCCGTATTGGTCAAAGGAAAAACCTGTTCCATTGGCGCCAATGGGCAAGATCAATTCGATTGAGTAATAAATCGTGAAGTCCCAGCCTCTGGCATCTTCGATCACTTTGTCCAATAGCAAGGCCGGGGCTTGGTGATGGGCCCATCGGCTACCGGCATCGGTTTGGTATTGTAGGCAGGTCTTCAAGGTGCAAAAATCATCCGGCACACTGTCGTCCAGCCCAGATGTCATCGCCAGCTGGTCTCGGATGGTGATTTTCTCTTCTTCGGCCCGAGTCGCGATGGTCCAACCCGGTCCCAGGTAGGTCGATGTGGGGTCGGACAGGTCCAGAAACCCATTTTGTTGTGCCAGGCCCGTCATGAAGGCAGTAAGGGTTTTCCCTGTCGAATTCCAAGGCCAGCTTAGGAAAGAAGTGTGGTTTTCATAATATTGTTCAAGCACAATTTTGCCATCCTTCAATAGCAGAAAGGCCCTCGTATTGTTGTGTTCCAGATACTGCTGGAGGCTGTCGATTTGTTGTTGGCACCATCCCAATTCACTCGGATCGATGGTTTCCCAGTTGCTGGAATCCATCTGTGTGGGCGGAAAGTAGAGTTCGGTTTGGGCAGATGAGCTGAAGGTCGCCAAAAACAAGAGGCAGAATAATAGGTTCTTTTTCATTGCATTTTGAGTTGTGGATGATTTGGTAATGTGCCCTACGGGAAGTAGGAATGCATGGGCGCGTGCAGCCGGGGCTGCATGAACCGGATCAACCTTGCAGGTGGGAATAATGGAAGAATGACAGAAAAACGATGGGCCCACTCTTTGGAAAGAATGAGTTGGTGGTTCTGTTTTTTACGTTGAGAAGGAGGAAGATAGAAAGAATTTGGGAAAAAATCTGCCAGCTGTGTCTTTGAACTTGGGTGGAGGTGGGATTTGCTGGCGGATGCTTTTGATTTGAGAGATTCATTTGATTTGTACTTGGCTGAGAGGCAAGAGTTTCTGTTTTGGGGGCTGGGCTGAAATGCATTCTTTTTCAAATTTTGAAACAATTTATTTTATTTTAAAAACATTTGTGTTATATTTGAAGCATTGATTCAATATCCGTTCTAGATTTTCGCTTGCGTGTAATACATACACACCTGTTGTGTCATGGGTGTAGCCATAGGTTGGCAGGAGGATAGGTGCATGCTTATCCAGGTGGGTGGGCCATTTTTTTTATAAAAAAAATAAAATCCCACCCTCAACCGTCTCGCCGCTGCCAATTCTCCTTCTGCAATTTCTTTGCTTCGCTTTTGGAGTCGACTGCTTTTTCCCTTTTGCGCTGCCTCATTTTCTCCCATCATCCCTCCTTTGTTCCCGCAAAATCTTCCTATCTTCCCTCACACGATCTGCCCCATCCACAAATCGCAGATCAAATCTCGTCAGGCCAAACAATCCATGAAAATCGTTGAATGCACCATGCCAAATTTCTTCCTCTCAGTCCTCTGCCTTTGTTGCTGGATCGCACTGCTGCCCACCGGACATGCTCAGAAAAAACTATCGGATGTCGATTGGGAACGGGTTCAATTTAAAAAGCTTGAAAAAATGGCAGCCCAACAACAGAAGCTTGGTCGCCAATTCATCAACGACCTCCAGGCCACTTGCCATCATTCCGCCCCAGACAGCAGTGAGTTTACCTTCCACACCAAGACGTATCGAATCCAAGCCAACATCGACTCCCTCTGGACGGCTTACCTGACCGCCGATCCCGCCGCAGCCTGGAAAAGCAAAATCATTTCATTTGGCCTGTTGTACGCCCCACAAGAAAATCAGATATACTATGCCGATGACCAGATCGACCTGTTGGAAGAATCTCAAATGGTCTTTCTCAACTTGCGCATCTGGGGCATGGTCAACATTGCCGTAGCCCATCGGATCGACAAAATCGACCCATTGCAGAAACGCATTCGGTTTTGCTATCTGGACTGTGGAAAAACGAGGGGGTCACAAGAAATGAGCCTGCACCAAATCACCCCCCAAATTACAGAAGTCCGACACCACAGCTATTTCAAAGGGGACTCCAAATTTCGAGACAAGCGGCTCTATCCAAATTTTCACGAAAAAGCCATTGATCAATTTCACGCCAATGTAGAGCGTTGGCTGAAGCAACAACAATCAAACTGATATGACACGCAAAACCTTTCTGACCGGCAGCTGTATTGCCATTTGCTGCTTCCTATTGGGCGGCTTTTCCCATTCTTGGTGGACCAATAAAGACATCGATCGACAAAGTGTTCAACAAGCATCCATCCTCATGGACATGGAATTTACTCCTGCCGAAATCGATTCCCTGCTTCCCGATTTGCAAGACTACCAAGAAAGTTACCAAGAAAATCGAAGTGCCAACATCGACAACGGCATCAGTCCCGCACTGGTCTTTCGCCCTATGCCCAGCAACTTCTCCCCTCCCGCCCCATCCGGGATTTCGTATGGGACACCACCTAAGGTCAGTCTTCCAACACCCATTGAAAAAGTGGCTTACTACAGTCTTCGCGAACTGTCCGAACTCATTCGCACCCGACAATTGAGCTCAGAACAATTGACCAAAATCTGCCTTGGCCGACTCAAAAAATACAACCCAAGCTTGCAATGTGTCATCACGCTGCTGGAAGAAGAAGCGATGGAAAAAGCCAAAAAGGCAGATGAGGACATCGCCGCAGGCAAATACAAGGGCATGCTCCACGGCATTCCATACGGAGCCAAAGACCTATTGGCAACCAAAAAATACAAAACCACCTGGGGAGCGGCCCCCTACAAAGACCAAGTCATCGACAAAGATGCCCGGGTCATCCAATTGCTGGAAGAAGCAGGAGCCATTCTCACTGCCAAACTCACCTTGGGGGCACTTGCCTGGGGAGATGTGTGGTACGGGGGCAAAACCCGCAATCCATGGGACACCAGCCAGGGCTCCAGCGGATCATCAGCGGGCTCCGCTTCGGCAGTCTCCGCAGGGCTGTTGCCTTTTGCCATCGGGACAGAGACATTGGGGTCCATCGTATCGCCCTCCACTGTCTGTGGGACCACGGGCTTGCGCCCCACCTTTGGAAGAGTCAGCAGAGATGGCGCCATGGCATTGAGTTGGTCGATGGACAAAATCGGTCCCATATGCCGCACAGCAGAGGACTGCTTCATTGTATTGGACGCCATCAAGGGACCCGATGCAGCCGATCCCTCGACGGTAGATGTTCCCCTCAATTACGATGCGACCCAAGACGTAAAAAAACTAAAAATCGCTTATCTCGAACGCGACTTCTCTGGCAATTACCCCTTCAAAGCACAGGACAGTGCCAGTTTGCAAATCTTGCGCGACCAAGGCATTGACCTCATTCCCATCCAACTGCCCGAGCTCAAGGACCTCACACTGATCCTCACCGCCGAATCTGCTGCTGCCTTTGACGAACTCACCCGAAGCAATCGCGATGATTTGTTGGTACGCCAAATCCGACAAGCATGGCCAAATACCTTCCGGGCGGCCCGCTTCATCCCGGCAGTCGAATACATCCAGGCCAATCGCCTGCGCACACAACTCATCGAGGAAATGGACCGGGTGCTCAACGAAAAACAAATCGATGTCTACCTGAGTCCTTCCTGGGCCAGCTCCAACCTCATCATCACCAACCTCACCGGACATCCCTGCATCACCATGCCCAATGGATTTGCCAATGGCACTCCCACAAGCATCACCATCAACGGCAGGCTGTTTGAGGAAGGGAAAGTGGTACAGCTCGCAAAATTTCTCCAACAACACAGCGATTTCCACCTACAGCATCCGGAGGCATTTGTCCCCCAATAAAAGATGCCAATGGAGCAGTACGCAGCACAATGGAGCAACCGCACAAGAAGAAAAGCCCTTTTTTCGTTTGTAAATGGGTACAAATTGGGTAAGTAGTAGATTCAACAAACTGTTTGCCTTCATCTAAGAGCAATTGGATTTATGGATTCATTTCGACCATTTCGGGTTTTTCGCTGGACATTGATGGGGCTTATGTTGTGGATGGTGGGTCCGTCCCAAGGCCAAAACATCGTTCCCAATGCGAGTTTTGAGGCATGCAATCATCTGCCAACTGTGATGAGTAAAACCGGCTTGGACTTTGAACGAGCAGCCAAAACCTGGGTGGTTCCCAACGAAGCATCCACCGATTTGATCAGCCCGCGCCTGCAAAGTCGAAATCTGAATGCCTGCCAAGCACATTCGGGCAAAAACATGGCTGGCATCGTCATCAATGGTGATTTTTGGTCGGAATACGTCGGTATCAAACTCAAGGCGCCCTTGGTCCCCGGCCAAAAGTATTACATTGAGTATTGGATTTCCATGCCCAGTTTTTACTCTCGCCGCAAGCCTGTCGCCAAAGCCCTCAACGATTACTTTGGACTGCGATTTGATCGCAAAAGGTACCATTTTGACAAGCGAATCCTCAACGGGAAACCACAGGTACCCGCGGGCACCAGCACCTTTGTCGAACCTGAAAAGTGGACAAAAGTCAGTGGGACATTCGTCGCAGACAGCTCTCACACCCATTTGTATGTTGGGCAATTTTGGGAAAGTGGCCAGACCGAAGAATTGGCCATCGGCTACTTTTTTCTGGATGACATCTACGTAGAGGCATTCGAAAGCAAAGCCGTTGACTACGAACCCAGTCGGTACTACAAAATTGAAAATGGCGTGGCTTCTGTCATCATGGACAACATCTACTTTGAAACGGATCGGTATGAATTGAAAGAAGAATCTTACAACGAACTCAAGAAACTGGTGCGAATCCTGGAGAAAAATCCAGGCCTGCAACTCAACATCCAAGGCCATACCGACGCAGAGGGAGGACAAAGCCACAATCTCACGCTCTCGGCCAATCGCGCCAAAACTGTCTATGAATACCTCGTAGAAGGTGGCATCAACCCCAACAGACTTACCTCCAAAGGCTATGGCTTTTCCAAACCCATCGCAGACAATGAAACCGATCTGGGACGGCAGAAAAACCGACGGGTGGATTTTGTGGCCAGTGGTGCCTTGAGCAACCGACAAGCAGCCTTGGGCCCAGAATATGTCTATCGCTTTTCAGAAGACTTGTCTCCCGACGATCGCCTGTCCAGAGCCTTCAATGGGTACTACAGCAAAGAATGGAATTGTCCGCCGCCGCCAGCTGAAGTGACCCCATCCCAAAGCAGGCAATTTCAAGCTTGCCAAGCCACCGATGCCCAGGAAATCGTCCTGGCCCAAAGCAAGAACAAACGAGCCGTCTTTTTCAATGAGTCTGCCGCCAATCCGCAAGGCAGGGCTTTTTTGCATTCTCTGCTCCAATCCTATTACGACGAAGGCTTCAAATACCTCTGCCTGCAGGCATTGGGACATCAAGACAAGGACCTGGCCAACAGAGCCTATCCAGTACTCAATACGGGCATCGCCACCAAAGAGGCTACCTACGGACAATTGATCCGCAGCGCCCTCCAAATGGGCTTCGAGCTGGTGGCCTTTGAACCTCAGAAGGAGGAGATGGAAAAGGCCTTGAACATTCTCAAACGACAAGGGCAAATTGGGGATGCCAACTCGGCCACTGCCTTGGAGCAAGCCCGCCAGTGGGCCAGGGCCATGAACCTGATTCGATTGTTCAAAAAGGATTCTGCTGCCAAATTACTGGTCTTGGTCAATGACGATTCCATCCGAGAAACAACGCAAGCAGACGGCAGCCCAAGCATGGCCCAGCGCTTCCAACAGTTTTCCAATACCAACCCCTTTACCATCGACCAACGAACACTCAGCGAGGCCTGTGCAGAGAGTCAACACCCTCTGTATGCCAAGCTCAACATCCAGCAACCCAGTGTTCTCAGCCAGCGAAACAAGACCTTTGTTCTTGGACAAGATACCGATGCCGCTCCCTACGATCTACAAGTGGCACACCCGCCCACCAAACTCCACCAAGGCCGCCCCAATTGGCTGGCCACCTACCTGGATCGCAACCCTTATCCATTCAATCCAAACAAACACGGTCTGTCCTATCCCTGCCTCGTATTGGCCTATGCCCAAGGCGAAGACGTCCAGCACGCCGTTCCGGTAGATGTCATTGAGATGAAAAATGCAGATGAGAGAAAGTCTTTGTTTCTGCCCACTGGCAACTATACCCTCATTCTAAAGGACAAAGGGCAACAAAAGAAACTGCAAATTCAAATTCAGTAAATCTGGATCATTTCAGCTCAAAGCGAAGGTGTGTTTTGCGAGCTTTCTTCCGGTCCGCAATGGCTTGTGGGTCATTGTTTGCGTCCTCGTCTACCCAATTGTATTGATCTTCGTGAGATCGGACTGGCAAGAGAAAAGTCCTGCCAGAAACCCAAATCGGATCGCCATCCATCGACCAATTCTCAAAGGAATAACTGATGAGTTCTCGGATTTGTCCTTGGTTCCATTTGTAGACAGCAAAGTACATCTTTCCCTCGTCTGAATCTGAGTCGAGAACCAGTAGGTACTGCCTGTTGGGCGAGACAGTAGGGATTTGGAAAAGTGGTGGAGATTTGCTGCCATCTACCTGGCTGATGAAGTGGTAATCGCTGCCCTCCCAGTAGTCTTCACTGATGAGATAGGCCTTTAGCAGCTCAGAGTAGCCGATCGGAAAGTACACCCTCGCCAATTCTTCTGCCTCCGCTGTACCGTGGGGCTGACTGACCAACACCAAGTCCTTTCCCGTTGCCAGTCGCAACAAAACCGTATCTTTTTCCTTGCGCATGCCCAATGGAGAAAACAGTATTTTACCCGACTCTTTCCTCGAATTGGAAGAAGACACTACCCTGTCAAAATATTGGATGTAGACTTGTTTTTGGAGTTTGCTGGCCATTTGCTTGGCACTTTCCCCTGTTTCGTAGGCGGGCTGGTAGATTTCTTCCTCGGTCATCCGATGGCGAAAGCTGCGGCAATCGTGCAGTTCTATGGCATAAGAGGGCGTCAGGAAAAGGTAGCCTTCGCGCTTTGCTTGCCCCTTGTACAAATCGATTTTCAGCCATTGGCCCTTGATGCGTTCTGTGCCATCTTGGATGGTTTCAAAAACACCTGTGTAGCTGTCTGGATGGTATTTGAAGGTGGCTCCTTTGGGAAGTTTGTATAAAACATCGCCCTTTAGGCTGGGTTGGGCGCGTACATTGAGGCCATTGCGGGCCACCACCAGTCCACAAAACTGATCTGCCCAGGCAAAAAGTGGAAAGAGCAACAGCCCGAGTAGGAACAACTTTTTCATCATTGGATTGCTTTTAACTCGCCGACCCAGTCGATCACAGCCGACAGGGTCAAAACGCTTTTTTTGCAATTCCAGTATTGTTTGGTCTAATGCTCTACGACAATTTTGTGAGACACGACATAATTCTTGTAATTCAACTGGACAAAGTAAATCCCGTTGGCAAAACTGCGAACGTCAAATCGGTAGGTTTTTTTCAATACCTGATCGTCCTCCACCTTCCAGACCAATTGCCCAAGGGAGTTGAGAATGCTGATTTCCAAATCTACTGCCTCTTGGAATTCTACCCGCAAGCGAGATTCCTCCGAACTCGGATTGGGTTGGATCTCAATGTATCGCAACTCGTCCAATTCCTCTACGTGGACCAATCCAGAGTTGACCGTAAAACACTCGTTCTGCTGGCAGCCCAAACCATCTGTCACCGTCACACAGTACTGCCCGCCCAAGAGATTGATCTGATTGCGAGAAGTCGATCCATTGCTCCACTCATAGGTAAATGGCATCTCTCCCCCTTCTATGTCCAAGCTGATGGAACCATCCCCTTGCCCAACACTGCTCTCGTGGCGAACATCTGACGAAAAGACAAAGCCATCCGGCTCGGTGATTTCAACCGACAGCTCATCGGTAAAGCCACACAGGTCTGATACCGTCACTTGGTAAATGCCAGCCACTAGGTTGCTCAATGCGCGGTCCTCCTTGCCATGGCTCCACAGCACTTCGTAGGGAGGAACGCCTCCAATGATGTCCAATTCCAGAGCCCCGTCGGCCTCTCCTCGACAGCTCACATCTTGCTGCTGCACGGCCAATTCCAGAGGCGGCAAGTTCCCTTCTTCAATTTCAATTTCAAAAGACCCTTCCTTGGGACCAAAGCCTTCAATCATGACAAAATACTTGCTATTGGGACTCACCCGAGCCTCCAAAACAGACAGTCGGTTGAAGTCTGTGAGTTGATTGTCACAGTCCGAGGCGGCTGCATCGTCATTGAATGCCACCTCATTGCCCAAAGAATCCAGTAGGCGAATGAAGGTATCAAAGTCGGTGATTTCGCTGCAACTGCTGATTCGAATCGAAGTCATGCACTCCTCTGTTTGCACTTCGTAAAAGGCATCAGAAGAGGGATTCCCAAAGGTGTTGGTGTAGCATTCCATTGTCGATCCGCTGGAGCTGAACGGAAGAGCGTCTACCAGGATGGGATTTTCCATTTCGTCCCCGATGCTGGAGGAACAACCACTGATGAAGGTATACGGCCCAGTCCATTCACTGCTTCCAAAGGCATCACAGTCTTGTTGGACGTAAAAGCTGTAGGCCATGCTGGGCTCCAAGCCTTCCAATGTATAAGGTGCACTGACATCGGATACCAGGGTTCCCGTGAGTGGACTGATGCCTCTCAAGCCCCATACGATGTTGTTGCTCGTTCCCCGATCGGCTTTGTTGATCCAAGTCAAATCCGCACTGCTGGAGGTGATGTTGCTGACCATCAACTCTTCCGGGCCGGGACAATCTTCCTCAGCCACACAAGAGACAGATGCCTCCCATCCCGCATGATCTCCCTCGTCATTGGACTGAAAGACAAAAGTCAAACAACCTGTCGGGCCACTGGAACGCACCTTTTGGCCTGCCAAGTTGCCGCTGCCAGTTGCTTGCCCATCATTGGTACTCCAACACCAGCTGTCGCTGCTCTCATTGGGACTGATCAAAGGCGCTTCGGTATTGTCGCCATCGTAAATGCTCAAGCCATCAATGCAGGCATTTTCATTGGCTTCTACATCAAAGGTTTCAAAGTCTATTTCCACCACAAATCCAGGCTGATCCGGGCAGATGACAAAGGTATCTTGTCGGGAAGGGCCATAAGCGGCCACACTTCCCCCATCATCGTAAAAATTGCCACCACATTCGGCGGGATCAGGCAAAGTATGGAAGGTAAAAGGGCCAGCCCAATCGGAACTCAGTGTCGGTGGCGGATCAAAGCCTCCGATGGGAAAGGGTTCGTCACAAGTGGCGTTGAGCGCACTGCCTTCCAAATTGTCAATCCCACTGTAGGTCCATTTGCTGGGATCAAAGAGGCCATCGTTGTTTTCCTGGCCAGGACGGCGATAAGCCCATCCATCTTTGTATTCCCAGGGCTGCCCGGTCCCATCTGTATCGATGTCGCCATACAAGTCGATCAATTCCCCTTGAAAATACAACTCGACGGCATCATCTCCGTTGATGAGTGCATCCTCGCTTTCGTAATCTGCTGTGGTTTCGAAGAATTGTTCAAACAATGCCATGTCCGAGGTCCAATACAAAAAGGTACCTGCCGCAGCTGAGACAGCCGGGAAGGTGAATTCAATGCCATCCGATCCCTCTCCATTGTTGGCCGAGCCAATGCCATAGTCACTCAAATCGCTGATGTCGCTGAGCACATACAATTCCACTCCTTTGGGATTGCCACCAGACAATGGCCCATCGTAAACCCCTGTGATCATCAAATTGGCCGCCTTGCAATTGGACTGTAGATAAACGTCGTACAATCGATTGGCCTGCAAATTGGATTGGAGGTGTGGCTTTTGCAGAATCTTGCTCCCGTTTGGGCCAGGACTGGCGCCCGAAGGCAGGATTTGCATATTCCAGTTGGTGGCTTCTCCTTCCCAATCGAGCAAAGCAGACGTTTGTGTCACCTGCGTGGCACTGAAGTTGGTCGGATCAAAGCAGGACCGATTGCTGGTCAAGGAGATGTCGAAACTCACTGTCGGTGGGTTTTCCCAAGTGGATACGACGATGTAGTAGTCCTGGGCCTTTTCCAAGAGTAGATTTTCGATGATCAGGTCATTGGTCTGCACCGCGTTGAAGGCGCTGGCAACGCAATTGGGCGAGGCATCCGGACAAGCGTCCAATATCTGTACCCCTGCAAAAAATCCAGACAAATTTCTGATCTCCAAATTGACTGACTCATGGGCCTGGGCCGTGTAGAGGTACACAATCTCATTTCCGTTGAGGTAATTCTCGTCCTCTGCCGCACAAGGCCCCGTGCCAGAATAGACATTGCCAAACTCTTCCGTATTGACGCCAGTTTCTGAGAAGGGAAGACTCGTTATTTCTTTTGGATTGGCACAATTCGTTCCCGCAGCCGGCGGTGTTCCCCCTAAGACATGAAGGTCAAAATCCACCGATTGTGGGGCGGCAAAAGAGGATACGACGATGAAGTAGGTCGTCCCTCCCTCCAATTCAATGTCCACAATCTCCCGAATGCCAGCAGACGACTGGTTGTCGGAACCAATACAAGTAAGCGCCACATCCGGGCAGGCGTCCAACAGATGAAGGCCCGTCCAAGCATCCACATTTTCCAGACGAATGGTCACGTACTCCGTTTGAGCTGGCGTGTAGGTGAGTACGTAGTCATTGCCAGTGATGTAGTTGATGTCGCAAGGACTGGTGTTGTAGTCATCTCCTGCCCCATCTGTGGTCAGCCCGAGGCTGTGAAATGGCAGGTTGTTGATCACGACAGGATCATTGCAATCTTTGCCCGATTGAGCAGACAATGTCTCAAAGGAAAGCAAACAAGCCATCAGGACGACGGCCAAACCAAGGTAACTTTTACCCATTTGCAGGATTTTTAACATCCAAAAAACCCAAACGAATCGAACAACTGAAAGTCTGAAGCATGCTGATTGGGGAGAAACACTGACAGTCATTCACGCTGGGGATGATACGGCCCCCGAAACAGACTGCTCTGAGGCAAGTCATCATTTTCAGGGAATGATGCCAAGGCAGGTATAGAATGCCGGGGGCATCAAAAACTCAAATCAAGCGTGACAAGAAGTGCAAACATCTGTCTCACTTTGGCCTGAGTATAGTTGGAAATAAGAGCCAGTTTTAGTAATTTTCTCAAGCAATCACCAAGAGAGAAAAGTGCGGCAACCGCAATGGCAGCCTAGCTCATCATGTGAATTAGAATAGAATGATTCAACGCGTTTGCTCTCTTTTGATGGCGCTCACAGATTGTAAGAGCAAATACTTTACCATTTTTCATCAATCGACCCTAATCACAAAGCACTCGATCATGGCAAAATCAAAACGCAAACGCAGAGCCGCTGCGAAAGAGAAAAAAGATGCGAGGAAATTCTTTACAGTTGTAGGCGTTGCCACGGCTGTCCTGCTGGTCTTGTTGTTCTTTTTATACAGTCAATAACAACACTTTTTCGAAGACCACCGATCCTTCTTTGGCGGTGCATTTTTCAGTCGATGAGAATGTAGATTTCTTCTCCCAGGAGAGATCGCCGTGCTTTGTATGCCTTTTCCAAGAGAGGCGAAGGTTTGTCGTACACCATGGCCGGTATGCGTCGGAGTCGATAAGCAGCTGAAGTACTGTCCATCTTCATGGAATCCACGAGGAGTAAAGGATGTGCCATTGCTTTGGGAGAAGCCTGCCGGTAGAGCTTGAATCGCCGATCCATTTTGATCTCCTCCAAATCCCAAACGATGGGCTTTTTCGCCTCGGGCAGAGAATCCATCAACAATACCAAGCCCCTGGGAATGGCCCGGTGCTGCTCCAATATGGGATTGAGCTGAATCCAAAACAGAAAGGAAAACAGCAATCCTGCCATGGAAAAGCCCGCATGGATCATTTGTCTGTATTGGCTGAATAGCCCCAATGCCCCCAGGAAGGAAAAGACCCAAAAAGTGGCTCCCGCCGCCATGGCCGACCGATAGCCCACCGCCTGAAATCCATAAAAACTGTTGATCATGCCCACCGTGATGATGCAAAACGACAGCACGATGGTCAGCAACACGCCGGCCCGTACCCAATCTTTGTAGGGATATCGCTCCAACAAATAGGCATTGAGCTGCCGAGCAATCATCAAGCTGAGCACAGGTACCACCATCAGGGATTGGGACAACAGAGCGGCCAATAGGCAAATGCCCAAGATCAAGGCCATCTCTTCGGATTTGCGCCACTTTTGAATGCCATCCCACAAAGCTGCCGGGACAAATCCCATCCAGGGGAAAAGCCCCACCAAGATCAAAAGCCCATAGTTTTTGAATTGAAATAGGGAAGCGTGTACCAGGGAAGCAGCATTGTCAATCCCAAACCAAGACAACTGCAAGCCCACTCCCAAAAAGACCAGAGCGGCCAACCACAAATAGGCCAAGGGAAGTTGCCGCCCCTGTGGATGAAACGCATAAAACAGCCCCCAGGCCAGCGAGGAAAACAACAACATCTGTACTGGTTGAAGGGCCAGGCCCAGCAATAGGCTGCCGAAAAACAACAGCATCCAGGAGTTCGAAGATTTTTTCAAGGCGAGCAACAAGCCCAAGAGGTTGAACATCTGTATTCCCAGCAACCAAGCATCACTCAAAGCAAACTTGGGTAAGTTGCCTAACAACCAAGTACTTAAAGAAACCAATATAAAGGAAGAAATCAGGGAAGGACCGAAGATTTCGCGCCCGAAATAGACGAAAAAGACAAAGGAAAATGTCAAGAACAGACCAGCCGGCAACCGCAACCAAAAGAGCTGCAAACCCGTCAGTTGATACAGGCCTTTGTAAAAACCGCCCAACAACAAGGGCAGCTCCTGCCCTACCTCCTCCACGCCTTGGGCATACAACAACAAATCGGCTTCGCCCTCTTCCAAAACAGTTGTCAAGTCATTCATTACCAGCACATTGGCCACAAATATTACAGCCAAAAGCCCTATGAATACCTTGTAATTGACACTCCAATTCATCTACAATAAAGGATTTGCATTCTGCCGCAAACGTACAAAATTTCGGCCCCACCTCCCAATACCAGGCGAACACAATGATTTTTCTGCCGCTTTGGGCTTGATATTGTAGTTTTTATGTCCTATTTTTTGGCTTCATACCTAAATACTTTGAAGAATGATGAAAACTAATCATTGGAGCCTGATCTGCTTGCTATCCCTCGCAGTTCTGGTGGGTTGCAAAAGCAACGAAAAAGACAATGCACAAACCGACGCCACTCCTGCCCAAGAAAATGCCGCTTTCGAAGTGAGCACCCAAGGGGGAGAAAAGCTGACGTTCGAAAACCTGCGCATCTACCCCATTCTGGCTGCCGAATCCTTCCTCGAAGCCAATAGCCAGTTCACCAATCTGATCAACCTCAAAGAAGCCATCGACACCAAGGGCTTCCGCATCACGGAGAAAAAGCCCTATGGCTCTCGCAACGACAGAAACAGCGTCAACGCACTGACGATTCACAACAAATCCAAGGACACGGTCTTCATCATGGCCGGAGACGTGGTACAGGGTGGCAAGCAGGACCGCGTCATTGCCCACGACATGGTTGTGCCTCCGCGCACCCTGACTGATGTAGCAGTATTCTGTGTGGAACCACATCGCTGGAGCTACAAAACGGAGATGCCAACAGGAACAGAGCAAGAGCGCAACATGGCCTTGACCAACCAAAAAGCCTATGCCTTCTCTGGTTACTACCACATGGCTTCCAACGACCTGCGCAAGACGGTCAAATACAGCAAAAACCAGCAGCAAGTATGGGACAAGGTGGGAGAACTGACCTCTCTCAACAACGCCAAGACCTCTACGGGGACCTATGCTGCCTTGGAGCAGTCCAAAGATTTTACCGAGCAGCGCAATGCCTACCTGGAATTCTTTCGCCACAAAATGTCTGGCTACGACAATGCCATCGGCGCCATGTTTGTCAGCGGATCCACTGTTTTGGGAACGGATATTTTCCACAGTCCAGACTTGTTCCAAAAGCAGTATGAGGCCATCTTGCACGGCTACATCACAGATGCCATCAGTTCTGGCAAAGAGGTCAGCATCGGTGAGCAGACCCTGGATCGCAACATCAAGAAAGTCAAAAGAGAATTTTCCAAGCCCCTACTGGGCGAGAAAGAAACAGAGACCAAATTCAAATACAAAGGTCAGCTGATCCACTTCTCCAGCTTGTAGTTCTTCTCTTTTCATCAGCCATAGAGAAGGCCGACAGGATTGCAATTCTGTCGGCCTTTGTTCTTGTTTCCCACCACTTTTCCTAGCAGATTTTGTATTTTGCCACCCAATTTACCAACCGAAACAGCATGAAACGCAACCTAGACATTTCCGTGGCCAGCTCCCAAGAATGGATCGATGCCGTGATGAACGATTTTGACTCCTTTTTGCAAGACCATGCAGATTGTGAACGCAAAGCCTCTGCCACCGCCATGAGCCTGGTCGCCAAATACCCGGACCGGGTGGAGATCATTCCTCCCCTGATCGATACAGCCGTCGAAGAATTGGAGCACTTCCAACAAGTCTACGCCATCATGGAAAAAAGAGGCATCCAACTGGCCCATTCCATCCCCGGCGATCCCTACATCAAGGGCTTGATCAAAAAAATGCATTCCGGCATTGAAGAACGCTTTCTGGATCGATTGCTGATTGGATCGGTGGTGGAAACACGCGGAGCAGAACGCTTCAAAATGGTGGCCGACGCGCTGGAGGATGTTGAGTTGAAACGCTTTTACAAAATGCTGTGGACCTCGGAGGCGAAGCACGGCCACATCTATGTCAAAATGGCCCTCAACTACTTCGACGAGACCAAAGTCTACGACCGCCTCCGCTGGTGGGTCGATGAGGAAGGGAAAATCATCAATTCTCTGGAAATTCGCTCGGCGCTGCACTAGGAGCATGGCTGAGCAGACGGTATTGTTCCAACAATTCCCGCTCACTGTTCGATTCGAAGCTCCTCCCCTGCACCAATGTTAGCAGAGAGGCTGCGGCCTGTTGGACAGCTGCATTGGGATGGGCCTCATCCCGTGCAAAGTGGACAAACTTCATGATGTGAAAGGCATCAAACCAACGAAAGAATCGCTTGCGAAAACTTTCATAACTACTTGTGTGTCGCTTGATGTCTTCCATTCTGCTTGGACCATCAATGCGCTGTAGGTATTGACGAATGGCTGTTCCCTCGTTCGCACTGGTAAGGCACAAGGCTGGCTGTTCGTACCACTGCGGAAGTCCATCAAAAAACCCTTTCAACTCCCGGAAAGAAGCCAGAGAATACGTTTGGTATTCATCAACTGATTGCAATGCCTCGGTGACGGCCCGCCCCGTTCCGAAGGGCACCCGATGGGATTGTCGAGGCGACGGAAAGACCAATGGCTGTCGGATTTCCCCAAAATGATCCAAAGGAGTAAACTTGTTGAGAAAATAGAAGTCCTCCCCTGCCTTGCGCTTGTTCATCCCTCCCTGCGCCTGGTAGGCCCAACTGCGCACTGCCATGGCCGACCCAATGGTCTCGTAGGCAAACGGAAAGCCCGCCCAACGCTTGGCCAGTAGAAAATAGCGAAGATGCAATTCGTAAGAGGTGATGGCCTGGTAAATGTCATCTGAAAACTCCCTCCCTTCCAAGGGATGGGCATAGCCAATGGAAACCGCCGGACAGTCGGGATGTTGTCGAAAGTAAGCGTCGATGTCCCTCAAATAATTTTCCGCACAAAGAGAATCTGCATCAAAACAAACAATGACTCCATCTGGCCGACCCAGTTGTTCAAAGCGACGCACAGCCTCGTCCATCCCAATCTTTCTGGCTATCCCAACTCCCGCCCGCTTGGCAGGCAAATCTGGACAGTACAAAATGTGGTGCCTCATGGATGGATGCTTGGCCTCGCTGGCCCATTCTCGCAACTGCTGATGCTGCTCGGCATGTCGTTCTTTCACCGCTTGCTCAGCCCGCTCACTGTGGTTGATCACCGTGATCACCTCCACACGCCCCTCCTCCAAGGACTGGCAATGCATCAAAGCCTCCAAGCTCTTTTGCAAATCTGGTTCATCAAAGGAAGGGATGACAATCATCAGGCGCACATCTGCCAAAGGTGCTTCTGAGATGAGGGCGGGGAACAAAGCGTATTTTTCCAAATAACTGGGCATCGCCTAGGATTTTTTCCGCAACAAAATGACCCAGTCCTGTTCTGGCTTGGAGGGAGGCTGACCCAAGGCACATTTTTGCCCCCCCTGCACTTGGCGCACATCCGACGATTGCAAAGCTCCCCCCTCGTAGGGATCGTACCACTGCAAGTCAAAACTGCCACTGGCTTCCTCCAGATCGAGGACTACGGTTCTCCCTTTCTTCAGATAAACAACGTAAACCTCCCCCGCTTTTCTGAAACAGTAGGCATCGCTTTGGTCGAGCAATTGATCGGCAGATTGCATCTCGTAAAAAGGCAGGGAATGGAAAAAATCCAGGGCATGAGCGGTTTGTTCCCACATGTTGTTGCGGCTGCGCCAATCCTCGGCGTTGAGGTCGTGGGGAGGCTGAATCCATCCAAAGTACCACTCCACACCGCCTGCTCCTGCCATCAGGGCACCCCAAAGTACCTCCTGCCGCAGGGTGTCGTGACGCGGATTGTTGATGTCGGCCATCGTCCCAGTATGCCACATGCCGATTTCATCCATGGTCACCACCCAGGGCCGTCCAGATTTTTGGGAACGCTCCACCAATTCGAGCACATCGCGATGCACCAAGTAGCGGTTGGAGACTTGCAGGGAAATGCCATCCAAGCGATCAAATTTTTCCAGTGGTCCGAGGATTTCGTTTCGCTCATTTTGGTCGGGCAAGGTATGGATCACGATGGGGTGTTTGTAGGGGTCGTGGTCCTTGAGGTAGCGAATCATCGCAAAGCGCTGTTGGTCATTTTGGCCTTGTGGCCAGAAGGGAGCATGCCCGTTTTCCTCTCCCATGTTCCAAATGAGGTTGTTGTGATGGGCAAAGCGAGCGATCAATTCCCGGTAGTACAATTTGCGGGTCACATCCGTCTGTCCATCGTCGAGGATGAGTTCGTTTTCTTTTTCTTGGGTAATGAGATGCATGATGATCCCCTTGCGTTCTGCATGGGAAAAAACGATGTCCCACTGCGCCAGTTTGCTGACATCGTAGCGAAGAAAATCACGCCTTTCATGAGACAAAAAAGGCCAGACATCCCGAGCATCTCCTTCGATGTTGAGGGTCAAGGCATAGACGACGTTCATCTTTTTGGAAGCCAAATAGTTCAAGGCCCCAATGATGCCCTTACCCGCGCGACCCTGCCAGAGTGGATCACCACTTTTCCAGTCCTTGATGTGGTAGGCCCAGGATTTGACAAACTGCTTTTGAGGATCGTAGCCATAGGTGCCATCTATGTCCATGCAAGCCAGAAAATTTTCTGGGCTGTTGGCACCGCCCTTGAGGAAGTAGTCTCCATTTTGAAAGCGAAAGTAGTGACCATTGTCGTACAACAGGCGCCCCTTGGAGCGAATGTCTGTAGAAACGGGCATGGGAGGAGTACAGCGGATGCTGCCTTTCTTGCCATCGAGTTCTGCGACGGGCTCTCCTTCGTAGGCATCGTCGCTGACAGCAATGTTTTTGCCTTTGCGAAACGAAACCTCATAGGTCCATTCCCCTTCTTCATCGGGTGTGAAATGGACCCGCCAGATGTTGCCTTCAGTCGCGGAAGATTCGGCGGCCTTTCCATCAGCTGCAAAAAAGCCGGGGACGCGCATCAGTCGATTGTTCAAGCGAAAACTCACTTCGAGTCTGTAGTCCAAAAACGGATTGTCGGAAGTTGTTTCGCTCAAGTAAGGTCCCTCAAAGTCCAGGCTGATGGACTGCCATTTGGGCGCGCTGGTTTGGGCAAAGGTGGAAGAAAAGCAAAGGAATGAAAAGCAGAGAAGAAACAGGCGATTCATAGGTGGTGGCTTGTGCAGATTAGGTCTGGACACAAGATAGCAAAAAAGGCTGCCCTTTGCAGAACAGCCTCAACCAATTCATTGAATCCTATTAAATCGCGTTACAATTTCGCTTGTGTTGATGTTGATTAGTCACTCATTGTAGGATGACGATTTGGGATGTCTTCTGTCCTTACACTGTTCGGACGCCAGCCAAATTCCAGAGGTTTTCATCGCCGGTGAGGCGACCCAATCGAAGGCTGGAAATGAATTGATGATGATGTTTTTAAGAATTGACTTGGTTTTTCTCATGGTTATGTTGCTATGTCGATATATGGATGTCCAAAATGCCTTCCGGGAGCATCTTGCACCATTGTATCCGAGAAATGGGAAAGGGGGAATCTGAAATAGATGGTCGAAAAAAGTGGGGATGTATGGGAGAAGGATCGTATCAACTATTCGATTCTGTAGTTTGCAAAATTGATACCAACTATGGAAGCGGATGAACAAAATTTCATTTTTTCTTTTTCGCCTCATCAGAAAGCTGGTCAAATGCCCTCTTCCCAAACAATTCTTCTTCCAAAATGCCTGCACTTTGCGAGGGTTGCCTATCTTGGGACTGCCAAAGAGATTGCCATGTCCACACCAAAAGCATTGATAGAACTGCACTTCCTCCCGAACCTCGCCTTCATGGCGATCTTGCAACGTTATGGGCATGTGGTGTTCGAGGCGCAGGAAAGCTATGTCAAACGCAGCTACCGCAATCGCTGTCTGATCGGCGATTCCAACGGCCCTCTGCGGCTCAGTCTCCCGCTGTCCAAGGGGAAGAACGAAAACCAACCCATTCGGGATGTCCGCCTTTCCTACGGCTCGCCCTGGTTGCCCAAACTCTGGCACAGCATCCGCTCGGTCTACAACAAATCTCCTTACTTCGAGCACTATGCCGATGAGTTGTACGCCATTCTGGCCAGCCAGCCGACCCATCTGTTTGACCTGAACCTACAGTTGCTTCGCCAGTTGATGGACTGGATCGGGATGGACATCAAGTGGGAATTGTCTACCGACTACCACAAGCAGCCTCCCAGTGATCAAATAGACTGGCGACAGGCCCTCCTGCCCCGCCAAACCCATGGTGACCTAGCGGCCCTCTTCAACGTCCAAAGGTATCCACAGGTCTTTGAAGAGAAAACTGGATTCTTACCCAACCTTTCTGTGATCGACCTGCTCTTTTGCACAGGGCCCGAAAGCTTGTTTTTCCTGGAGCAATACGCCGCCCTTTTACCAGACCGTCCACAAAAACAGCCACATGAATCGACTCATTGACCAAAGCATTCAACAGCACCGCACCCAAATTGCCCGCATCGTGGAGGGCTTGTACGAATTGACATTGGACATTCGGCACGAAGAGTTGGAAAAGACGGTGAGTGACCTGCGAAATCGAATCGACGAGCCCTTTATGTTTGTCATTGTCGGCGAGGTCAAGGCTGGCAAGAGCAGCTTCATCAACGCCTTGTTGGCAACGGGAGAGGAAATCTGCAAGGTGGCACCCGCTCCCATGACAGACACCATCCAGCAGATCGTCTATGGCGACAAGGAAGAAAGCGTCATGGTCAATGACTACATCAAACGCATTCGCCAGCCCGTGGACATTTTGCAGGAAATTGCCATCGTGGATACACCGGGCACCAACACCATCGCCGAGCATCACCAGGAAATCACAGAGCGCTTTGTGCCCGCTTCGGATTTGATCGTTTTTGTCTTCGAAGCCAAAAATCCCTACCGCCAATCGGCCTGGGACTTTTTCAACTTCATCCAGAAAGAATGGCAACGCAAAGTCGTCTTTGTCCTCCAACAAAAAGACCTGATGCCGGAGGAGGATTTGCAAGTCAACATCAACGGAGTGAAGGAATACGCCAACAAAAAGGGCATCCACTCGCCCCTGGTATTTGCCGTATCGGCCAAGGATGAAATTGAAGGACGCACCGAGCAAAGTGGATTCCAGGCAGTCCGGGAATTCATCTTTCAAAACGTCACGGGGGGCAAGGCGCCCATTTTGAAATTGCAAAACAGCATCCAGACCTCGCGCAACATCAACCAGCGCATTCGCAAGGGAATGGACGATCGGCGCAGGCAGTGGGAGGCAGATCGACAGTTTCGGGAAGACATCCAAGAGAGCCTTTCGCGGCAGGAGCAAAAATCGGCCAAGCAAGTGGATGTATTGGTGGAAAATTTACTGGCGGCCTACGACCGGATCACACTGGCCAAAGAAAAAGAACTCAACGAAGGGCTGTCCTTTTTCAGCTTGCTGCGCCGGTCCATTTCCGCTTTGTTTGACAAAAAGAACGACATCAAGACCTGGCTCAACCAATTGGTGGGCAATATGGAATTGGAGATGAACAACAGCTTGCAAAAAAAGCTCAACGAGGGCGTCATCGACATTGCCGACAGCATCCAGCAGATGGGCAAGTTGATCGACTTGAAAATTCGAAGCAGCCAAACCATCCTAAAGGACAACCACGACATCTTCAGCGACATTGCCGAACGGCGGGCCAACGTCCTGCGCGACCTGCACGAAACCTTCGCCAATTTCCTGGACAACACCGACAACTTTATAGACGAAGAGTTGTTGCAATCTTCATCGAAACTGTCCCCAAACTTGGCAGCGGGCAGTGGCATTGCAGTCATCGGTGTCATCCTCCCAGCCCTGACAAACGGACTGGTTTTCGACATCACAGGTGGCGTGCTCACAGCAGTGGGGCTGCTCTTTGCGGGTGTGTCGGTAGGGCTGCAAAAACGAAAGGTGATGACTGGCTATCAGAGCGAGACAGCCAAAGGACGCCAGCGCATCGAGGCAGAGGTCAGCGACAAGCTCAAGACCTACATTCAACACATCAAAAAACGCATTGACAACAACTTTCTGAGCTTCGACGATTTGTTGGAAGGAGAGAAAAAAGAGATTGGCAGAATCGAACAATTGCAGACCCAACTGGAGCAGGACCTACAAGGCATTGAATCCAATCTTTCGGACCTGATTTAACACGCCTTTAACGTGGTCATGGATGGACTCAAAGCGAGAAATATTGTAAATTGAAGGAGCGTAGAACAACTGAGACAAAATATGAAGAAAGTATACATTCCCCTACTCCTTTCCGTTCTCTTTCTCTCTTCCTGTGCCCATCGTTTTCAAGTATTCGACATCCACTCCGAAGAAGTCATCTCCGAGGCAGGTGATTACTTTTTGTATGAAAACGACGAGCTGGAAATCTATTACGATTACTGGACAGAGGGAGGCATTCCCGTCTTCAAAATCCACAACCGCACAGCGGATACCCTCTTTTTGGACCTGGCCAAAAGTGCCTTCAAGGTCAATGGGGTGAGCATCGACTACTACAATCCCACTTACAAGGGCCAACAATACGAAATCCTGCGCCCGATTCCCCTGCCGCCCGTGGTGTACGTCCTGCCCTACAAAAGCTATCAATTGGAAGGCTTTCCCATCAGTTGGCGCTGGGAGCGCATCAAGAATGATCCGGGCTATGTGCGCTTTACGGAGAGAGACAGTCCCATTCGCTTCACCAATAAAATTGCCTACTTCCAGCGATTGACCCCCGATCGACGAGTGGTGGAAAACGAATTCTGGGTCGGCAGGATCAAAAAGTACAAGCGCAAGGATTTTGAGGAGTTCAAAAAGCGCAAAAACATCAAGTCCAACAAGTTTTATGTCTACCGCCCCGATGATGGCAACGATGTCATATGGGGAGATGCCATCCAGGCAGTCCTTGAGATTCTCTTGCTATTTTGATTCAATCAATTGATTAAATCATCAATAAGCTGTATTTTTGTATGCTATGAAAGAATCAAAAACAGCCATTTCCGACATGGAAATTGGGACAGAAGAAAAAATCAAGCTCGCCGCCCTGCGCCTCTTTACCCAAAAAGGATTCAATGATACCAAGACCAGGGACATTGCAGAGGAGGCCGGAATCAACGTGGCATCCCTCCATTACTACTTTCGCAGCAAAGACAAGTTGTTTCAGCTCGTCGCAGAGGAAGCCATGCAGGGTTTTTCCACCATCCGCGAGCGCATTTTCTCCAACAAACAGCCCTTGCACATCAAAATTCGGGAATTTGTGGAGCAATACATCGACTTCTTTCGCGACAATCCCTTTTTGCCACTGTTCATTGTGACAGAGTCTGAAAAAAATTCTGAAAAGATGCTCGATATGATGAGCAACAGCGAGGCCCACAGGGAAATCCAGGTGCATTTGGACAACCTCAGCAAGGAAGGCATCATCCGCCCCATGAGCCTGTTCAACTTCATCTCCAACATGGTGGGCATGACCATTTTTCCTTTCATCGCCAAAAAAGTCACTTGCCTGGAAACCCATACAGATGAGGAGACCTTCGACGCATTTTTGGAGGAGCGCAAGAAGTTGATCCCCCGAATGATCATCAACGATTTGTACTACACGCCTCCGGCTGAATGAGGATGCAAAGCGCTGACCAATCCAACAACAATTGATGAAAACGACACCACTCTTTTTCTTCCTGCTCCTGCTGTCCGGTTTGTCGATACAGGCACAAACCAATGAAGAACTGGCTCGCCAAAAGGCCGTCGAAGCCATCAAATTGATGGACAATGGGCAACTGGAGGAAAGCATTGTCTTGCTACAAGAGTCCAAAAAGCTCGATTCGACCAATTACATCTATGCCTACGAAATCGCCTTGGCCAATGTCTATTTGAAAAATTACCAGACAGCCATCGATGAGCTGGAGTCCATTTTGACAGACGAAAACATCTCCAGTCAGGTCTACCAGTTGCTCGGCAATTGCTACAGCATGAAGGGCGACAAAGACAAGGCACTGACAAGCTATGAGCAAGGGCTGGAAAAGTTTCCCGAAGCGGGGAATTTACACCTGGAAAAAGGCAATGTCTACACCCAAACAGAAAAGTACAATCTCGCCATCAAAAGCTATGAGCAAGGCGTACTCAATGCCCCTAGCTTTCCATCCAATTACTACCAACTGGCCAAGATCTTCCTGCGCTCCTCCAACAAAGTTCCCGGATTGATCTACGGCGAAATCTTCATGAATCTGGAACGCACCACAGCTCGAACCCAAGAGATGAGCAGCCTGCTGTACGAGGCCTACAAAGGGGCCATCCAACTGATGGGAGACAGCATGTCGCTCGACTTTTGTGAGCCCGTCATCGCCATTACAGATGAAAGCTTGGAAAAAGAGGAAATCCAACTCCCCTATTGCATGATTTTTGGCAAAAGCATGCTCATCGCCATCACGGTCGCCTCTCCCGACAGCATCAGCCTGTCTTCTCTGGCGCAGATCCGCAGAAACTTCATCGACATTTATGTGCAAAATGACATGGAGGAACATCCCAACGTTTTGCTGCAATACCACCAGGATATGGTTGACAAAGGGGTATTTGACGCCTACAATCACTACCTCTTTCAGATTCCCAACCAAGCAGATTTCAATGCCTGGCTACAAGACAACAGAGAGGCCTACGACAAATTTGTGGAGTGGTACCTCGCTCCGGAGAACTTGATCGACATCAACAAAGAAAACCGCTACATCAGCTTCGGCAGGTAGGTCAAGGCCCAATCTACCCCATCTCTTCTTCACTCATTTTCAATGACTTATCAAATTGATTCATTGGTTTCTACCAGGTTTTACCACCTACAATTGCCCTGCATTTCTTTCCCTTCTCATCGCAAAATCCAACTTTTTTTTATTTTTTAATCAATTGATTAAACTAATTGATTCAAGGAGCGTTTTTACTGAGTCAGTGATTCAAACACTGGATGTAATCATTTGATCAAATCAAAAAGGCAAATCATGTCCGCAAGAACCCTATTTATTCTACTCAGCTTCCCAATGCTGCTTTGGCAATGCAGTTCTTCCGAGGAAACCACTAATGCCAAAGAGGCCCCTGACGCTCCCGAGGCCCAAACTGTGGCCAAAAAAGAAGTCCTCACCACTTACCAAACCATCAAAGCCAAGCCGGAAGACGTCGGCCGCAGCATCAGCCTGACCGGCAGGTTGCAAGCGCTTGAATCCATCAACATCGTAGCAGAAGTCCAAGGACGAGCCCTCCCAACAGGTCAGCTGTTCAACGAAGGAGTCCGCTATCAAAAAGGGGAACTCATGGTCAACATCGACAAAGAGCAGTTTGTCATTGAGTTGATGGCCCAAAAGAGTCAATTCAAGTCCGCCATCGTCCGGCTGATGTCTCAAATCAAGCTGGATCATCCCAAGGCCTACCCTGCCTGGGAGCAATACCTCAACGGATTCGACGAGAAAGAGCCCTTGGCGGATTTGCCTGCTGATACCAGTCAGTCGCTGTCTTACTTTTTGTCAGCCAACAACATTCCAGCCTCCTTTTACCAGATCAAAGCCAGAGAAGAACAGTTGGAAAAATTCCAGGTCAGGGCACCTTTCCCGGGTGTTCTCACCCAGGCGAGCCTGTCGCCCGGCGCCGTCGTATCACCGGGCACCCCACTGGGCCAGTTCAGTCGGACAGATGTCTATGAATTTAAGAGCTCTGTCTCTGCGGCTGACATTGACTTGATCAAGCCGGGACAACAACTGCAACTGATCCACAAAGGAACGGGCAAGAATTGGAAAGGAAGGGTTCACCGCATCGGGTCTACCATCGACCCTGCGACCCAGGCCGTGCCCGTTTTCGTCCGAATACAAGGCAAGGGCCTCCGAAGTGGGTTGTTTTTGGAAAGCAGCATCGAACAAGGAGGCCACCAACAAGTGGTTCGACTCCCCAATCACAGCCTGACCCGTTCTCAAGAGGTCCGACTGATCGAGGATTCGACGGTACAACTCCGTGCTGTGGAAGTGGTCGAATACCGCCAAGATGATATTTTCGTGAAAGGGTTGACAGAAGGTGATTTGGTCATCATCGAAAAAATCGACAGCCCCATTGCCGGCCAACGCGCCCTCGCCCGATGAATTCCTTTTGGCCGCTTATCGGCTCTCACCTCAATGCCTAAAACAACATGAGATCCATCATCAAATATTTCATACAACACCCTACTGTCGTCAACCTTTGTGTGATCTTGCTCGTAGGGCTCGGGGCCATGCGCCTCTTTCAAACCCAAGTGACCAACTTCCCCAAACAACGAATTCGATTCATTTCCGTCGTCGTCCCCTACCCCGGTGCCAGTCCAAGTGAAGTGGAAAAAGGCATCACCATCAAGGTCGAGGAAAACCTGGAAGGAATCGAAGGAATTGACCGGGTGAGTTCCAGCTCTGAAGAAAATGCCGCCCGCATTCAAGTAGAACTGACCGAAAACTCTGATCCGGATGTCTTGCTCGCAGAAGTTAAGAATGCCATTGACAAAATCAACAACTTTCCCAATCGAGCCGAATCCCCGATCATTGAAAAGGTCAAAATCAAAGACGTGGCGGTCACCCTAGGCCTACAAGGAGACATGCCCCTCTCGGTCCTGAAGGATTATGCCGAGGAAATCAAGGATGATCTGCTGGCCAAACGAGACATCTCTACCGTGGTGCTGGACGGCCTTCCCGATGAGGAAATCGCCATCCAACTGAGGGAAAATGATTTGTTGCAATACCAATTGAGCTTTTCAGAAGTCGCCAATGCCGTCCGGCAGGCCAATCTGGAGAGTTTTGGAGGAGAAATCAAAACGGACGAGCGCAACATCACCATCAAGGCCGACAACAAGGGATACTATGCCCGAGAGCTGCAACAACTCATCGTCAAGTCGGCACCGGATGGACAAATTGTGAGGCTTTCCGACGTGGCAGATGTCCGCGATCAGTTTGCAGAAGTGGCATCCGGCCGCTATCTGAAAAACCAAAAGATCGTTGCCATCACCGCTTACACCCTCAATTCGGAAGACATCTTAACGGTTGCCAAGCACGCACTGGAATACAAGGACCAATTCAACCAGAGCCATGAAAATGTGATGCTCCACGTACTGGAAGATGGGACCATCAATGTCAAGGATCGCATCCAAAGCATGGCCAGCAATGGACTGGCTGGGATTCTCTTGGTACTGATTGTCTTGGCTTTGTTTCTGGACCGTTACCTCGCCTTTTGGGTCTCCCTGAAAATTCCCATTGCCATCATCGGCATGTTTTTGCTGGCAGGCATTCAGGACATGACCATCAATGTGGTGTCCCTTTTTGGCTTCATCCTCGTGCTGGGAATCCTGGTGGACGATGGGGTCGTCATCGGAGAAAACATCTATCAATGGGCCAAGGACAAGGGAGTTCCCCCCATGAAAGCAGCTTTGGAAGGAACCATGGAAATGTTGGTGCCCGTGGTCATTTCTCTGACGACAACGGCCGTGGCCTTCTCGCTGTTTTTCTTCCTGCCCACCCAGTCAGGAGAATTCTTCGGGGAGATGGGCTTTGTCGTGGTGGCCGTTTTGCTGATCGCCATGATCGAAAGCTTTTTCTTCCTGCCCGCCCACTTGGCCCACAGCAAAGGCCTGCGCGCCGACCACAAACCCTCTGCCGTCGAGCGACTGTTTGACAAGGTCCTGACCTTTCTCAAGGACAAACTCTATCTACCCATCTACCAACGCCTGTCCATCGGCAGCCGCTGGTTGTCTGGATTGACAGTTGCTTTGTTCATTGGTGGGCTATTTGGCGCCTTTGGACTGGTGGGCAGTGGCACGGTGGGCTTTACCTTTTTTCCCAACCTAGACGATGACAGTGTTTTTGTGGAGTTGCAAATGAAGCCCGGCACAGCGGTGGAAGTCACCCAGCGACAACTGGCAACCATCGAAGAGGCGGTGTGGAAGGTCAACGAGCAATTTTCAGAAGAGAGAACCGACGGACAGCAGGTCATCCAATTTGTGGAGCAGATCACTGGCCCGCGTCCCAACCAAGGCAAGTTGAAGATCACCTTTTTGGGAGGAGAACAAAGAGGGGTCAGCTCCTTCGACTTGTCCAATGCCATGCGAGAGTTGTCGCCAGAGATTCCACAGGCAGAAAGTCTTGTCTTTGGAATTGGCGCCACAACGGCGGTCTTTGGCAAGCCGGTGTCCTTCGCTTTGTTTTCCCGCAACATCGATGAATTGCGCCAGGCCAAGGAAGAATTGAAAGAGCAAATGGCCCAGCGGACGGACCTCAAGGACATCTCGGATACAGACCAATTGGGCATCGACGAAGTTCACCTGCAATTGAAGCCCAAGGCAGAATTGTTGGGCTTGCGACTGGGGCAAATCATGGCACAGGTCAGGGCTGGCTTTTTTGGAGAAGAAGTCCAAAGCCTGCAAAGAGGAGCCGATGAGGTCAAGGTGTGGGTGCGTTATCCCAGAACCGGGCGACAAAATCTGGATCAATTGATGCAAATGCGGATCAACGATGGCCGTGGCAATAGCTATCTGTTGTCGGATTTGGCGAGGGTGGAGAAAAAGAAGGGCACCTTGGCCATCAACCATCTCGAAGGCCGCCAGGAAATTCGGGTGGAAGCCAACGTGGCAGACATCTCTGTAGCGGCCCCCAGTGTGATCGCGGCCATTGAGGCAACCGACCTCGTCAACATCACAGAAAAGTACCCAAGTGTGTCCTATTCCGTAGAGGGACAAAACCGAGCGTCTTTCAAAATGTCGGGAGCCATTGCCGTTGTCGGTCCCATCATTCTCCTGTTCATCTTTGGACTGATCGTGCTCAATTTCAATTCCTTTTCCCAGGCCTTCATCGTTTTTGGGCTGTTTCCCTTTGCGACCATTGGCGTCATCCTGGGTCACTGGATACAAGGCATGGCACTCAACATCTTTTCCTTTGTGGGGACCATTGCGTTGATTGGTGTATTTGTCAACAATTCCTTGGTATTCATTTCGTCGCTCAACCAGCGGCTACAAGAAGGAGAAGGCTGGCAATCGGCATTGTTGGCAACGGCCAAGACCCGTTTTCGCCCCATTTTGTTGACCACCATCACCACCGTCGCAGGTTTGGCACCATTGATTGCCAGCAACAGTTTGGGCGCACAATTTCTCAAAGGACCAGCCGTGGCCATTGCCTATGGACTGAGTTTCGGACTCTTCAATGTCCTGTTGCTGCTGCCCGCCCTCTTGCACCTCACCAACGGCCTGCGACAGGGCCTCCATCGACTGCGATACCGCCAACGCAAAGCTGCTGCCGAGGTAGAGCCAGCCGTGCTGTCCATGCGCTATTTGATCAAAGAAGAAAACAATTGATGACCAACCTTCAAAGACAATTGCCACTTATCATGAAACAAATTCCTTATTTCATCCTGCTCTTTTTCAGTGCCGCTTTTCCTCTTTCAACCCATGCGCAGCCATTGTTGCCACTGGAAGAAGCCATCGAAATTGCCTTGAAGAGCAACCATCAAATCCAACTGCAACGACTCGACGCAGACATTCGGCAAAAGGAAGCACATCCTTCTTTGGTCGGCAAAAAAGCCCGTGTCGACATCAATGCGAGTTATGAGTTGGGCTACAGCGATGCCAGCATCGAAACCCTTCCGCTGGGTCCGGGAGGGGGTGAGAACCAAGAAATCAATCTGGATGGCATTTCCAATGATGTCATCATCAGCCCGGAAATCAGCCTGCTCTTGCTCGACGGAAAGGCCAGTACGTACCGACTGCAGCAGTTGCAGACAGCCCACGCCCTCAGCGAGGTGGCCCTTAGGCAGACAGTAGAACAAACCGTTTTTCAACTCAGCGTTCTCTACCTCAACATTGCCCAGCAGGAATCCATTCGCGGCATTTTGGAAGACAACCTTCAACTCACCCGCGATCGCTTGAAGCGGACCCAAGAAGACAACCGATTTGGGACGAGTACCAGCTTGCAAGCCCTGCAGATCAGTGTAGACCTGAAAGCCGACAGCACCAAACTCCGTCAATTGGAATTGGCCATCGGGCAACTCAAGCGCAATTTCAACCAGCTTTTGGGGCGAGATGCCAATACCAATTTCTCTGTCCAATCCTCCTTCAATTATGCCAAGCAACTTTCCCTGGCCGAGTTGGAAGAAAAAGTGAGGCAGGAGAACAGTCTGATCCGACTTCAGGAGAAAAACATCCAATTGGCAGAATACTCCCACAAGATCAGTCAAGCCGCTTTCAAACCGAGCTTGAGCGCCTACGGCAATCTGAACTTTGTGTATTTGCAAGACAATGCCAACTTCCTGCAGTCCACCCGTACCATTGGCCCCAATTTGGGCGTCCGACTTCGCTATCCCATCTTCGACGGTGGAGCCCGCCGCATCCGCTCTTCGACGGCCTTGATGGAAGTGCAAAAGAGCAAACTGGAAGAAGAGCGCATTCGGGAAGAGCTGATGCGGGACCTCTACAATACCTTTGCCCAATACCAAAACAGCTTGGAGGAGCTTCGGATCGAGGGAAGCAATTTGCCTGTCTTTGAAAAAAACCTGGCCTTTTTGCAGGACAACTTTTTCCTCGGCCTGGCCAACAATACCGATGTGCGCACTGCCCAGGTCCAGCTCAATGCCTTGCAAAACAGAATCAACAACTATCAGTATGAGATCAAGGAAGCAGAACTTCGCTTGTATCTACTGAGTGGTCAACTGCTGAATTGATGCGATCTTGCGGTGGGCTGAATTCGTCCGAGGGCCAGTGAACAATCCAATGGAATCAGGGTTAGATTAGCACCCGGATAAAACTGGGCGTACAACTTCACTTGCATGGAAAGACCTGATTTCAGCGACATACGCAGCGGAGAAGAATTCAACCAATGGTATTGGCTCAAGTCCGAAATGGTGGACATTTGCCGGGAAGCAGGTTTGCCGATCAACGGCCGAAAATTTGATTTACGAGATCGCATCATGTATGCCCTGGACAATGATGGGGCCTTGCTTCCCGCAGCCAAACAGCCCCGCAAGACATCTCGTTTCAACTGGGCCCGTTCCGAATTGGCGTTGGATACCGTCATTACAGACAATGTCAGCTTTGGCCCCAACTTTCGCAAATTCATGACAACGCAAATTGGATCGCGATTCGTTTGCCACAGTGACTTCATGGATTGGGTCAAAGCCCGTGTGGGCCACACCCTTGGAGAAGCAGTTGTGCAGTGGGAGCTGTTGGAAAAGCGAAAAGAAGATCCGACGTTCCAAAGAGACATCGCCAAGCAGAATATGCTCGCCCAATATGTGCGCGACTTTTTGGCCGATCATCCAGACAAAGTTTTCAAAGATGCATTGGCTTGTTGGAAGCGCAAGAGACGCTTGCCGATGAAAGGAGGCTATGTCCGATATGCTGCCAGTGACCTGTCGTTGTGATTTTCCTGCCCATGTTTTGGGTTGACATCCATACTCAATCCAAAGTGGTTTGGGACTTCGTCTATCTTTTTCTTTTGTCCCAACTCTGCCCTACCTCCGGTAGGCAGGGTTTGAAAGCCTCGCCGATGCTTTGGCATCGCCTACGTTTTCAGCCTTGATTTGGAACAAAATAAATTCGGTTTACTCGCCCATACCACTCTGTAATGAGTATAGGCAGATGCTGTCCATCAATGTACCCAATTCATTGTCTTTTGCAAAAGGTTTGACAAATCATTCATCTGTTTTCCCTCCTTGCAAAAAAAGCAATTCATTTCTCGCTTTTGTACCGATTAATTTATACATTTGAGTCTGCCTAAGTTATTCCAAATCACATAATTTATTTTTTCGCTTTTTCGTAAATCCTTCGTTGGTTTGCGACATCGCATTTCGTTGCCTATCTTTTTTCGCAGACAATTTCTGCCGCTCCCTTTCGAATACAAATTCCTCAAATTGAGAAATTGATTTGGGGAAAAAAATCAGTATCGATGCATCAGACAGTTTGGCACTGCCACTCTTGTGGTGGCTTTGTCCTGCTATTCATTGCTGTCCAGGAAGATTACTGTTCTTCCTTTGGACGGAGTCTGCCTGAGCGTATTTGATGGCAGAAGGAATTGCGAAAGCAGTTCCCCTGTCATCTTTCCGTCCTGCTGGTTTGTCTGACGGAACGATCACCAAGCCGTGCTTCCGTCGTGTACCTGTACGAGCTTGATTTTGGCTTTTCACTTTCTTAACCTACAAAAAGAATTCATCATGAAAAATGTAAAACAGATCATCAAGTGGACATTTATTTTTGCTGTCTTTGGCTCTGTCGTTGTGGCCTGTCAGAAAGACGCTTCCACAGAATTGGAGACCAGCCTTCAAACAAGTGTTGAAATGGAGCACAAGCAACAACTAGAACCGAGCGACGAACTACAAGCCCGAATTGCCATTCCTCCCAACACCCCAGCCTTCCTTTGCTACATTGCGGCCATCAACATTGATGCAGATTGCGATGGTACTTATGAAACTGGCCAGAACGAAACAACATTTACTTTTGGAACTTGTTGGGACAGGGTGCAGGAAATGATTGTAGCGCAACAAGCCATTGGAAACAATTGCGTCCAGCCTGACCCCAATGCTTGCGTGCGGACCAACTGCCGCAAGACGAGAAACTAAGAGCAAACAAACCCCAGTTGTAATGTAGCCAATATCAACTCATGATTCAATGGAAGTCAGTTGTATCAATTGACTTCCATTTTTTATTTCATCCCTTCACATTTCTTACAAGCAGTTACTCTTGTAATTGAACCGATATGACGCCCCGCTGTCAAATACAACTGAATGGAAAAAAAAGATGGGTACTTTTGACACGAAATCGCTCCAAAATGCATTTTATTTGTAACAAGAGTTGATAACCTTTATAAGACTTACTAAAAACATTCCATTGCTGAAAACTCATCCTACTGAGGGATTCAAAAATGGAAGCGCGTTATTTTTTCAGTACCATTTCTCAATCAGTAATACACCAGTAAAAATCAATAAAGTTGCACTTCGCCTTGCGAGTGAATGAATCTGCACTGTGCCAGTAAACTGTGTAGACTTCTGTCATCTCAAAGGCAGCTTTTCTGTATGCATTGTTTGCCAATACAGATGGGTGAGCATTGCTTCGATCAACCTTCAGATACACTCTGCAAGGCTGGAAAGTAGTGTGCAATTGACTCCCGGTTCTCACATTTTTTCACCATTCAAAATCTAAAACAATGAAAATTGTCAAAAATCTGATCAACTGGACCTTTGGTTTATTGGTGTGTGCTTGTCTATTTACTGCCTGCCAAAAAACCGATTCTACAGAGCTGGAACAAACTGTCCAACAACAGCAAGTCACTGCCTCTGCCAAGACCACTCTTGAAGACGACAAAGTCAATGCACAAGTGGGAGGCGATCCCGGCACAAACCCTCGCTTTGGGTGCTACATCGCCACCATCCTACTGGACGAGGAGTGCAACGAGGGCTATGTGGGCCGCAACGAGTTGACTTTTTCTTTTTGGGAGTGCCAAGACAAGGTGGTAGAAATGGAACAAGAAGCCAGAATAAACAACCACTGCTACATCATTCCATCTCCTTACTGCACCTATACAACTTCTTGCTTTGGTGGCACCACAGGAGAGTAACCAAGTTAGGAGGCAGAACCTTTTCAGAGACAACTCTCCGACTGCCTTCTGACCGGGACGACCGAAGGCGTCATTTACACTAAATGACGATCCTTCAATTTTGACATGGAAACCTGAGTGTGCACCTCGGTTTCCATTCATTTTTTGTCTTCCATTTTCCTTTCCCAGATGGATACATTGCAGTGGAAAAGATGGGAATGTCGACACCCAGCTTTCCAACTAAGTACT